>NZ_RZMX01000014.1 GCF_003992665.1 Pelagibacterium montanilacus | reverse complement strand
AGAGTCGGTTTCGAAACTCATGACTGGCGGGCCAGTCGCCTCACGAGGAGCATGACCGAGGCGGCGTAAAGGAAGGTGGCTGCTGAATTGATGGTGGCCTCGAAGTCCTTTGCCAGGCGCCGGTTGCGGCAGATCCACGCAAAGAAGCGCTCGACCACCCATCTGCGTGGCAAGACGGCAAAGCCGACCTGATCCGGGGGCTTCTTGACGATTTCGACGATGATGTTGGTGGCGGTGGTCACGCGCTCATGATTGTAGCCGCCATCGGCCCATACATGTTTGATGAAGGGGAGCAGAGGGCGCGAGATCTGTAGCAGTGGTCCGCCGCTGTCTCTGTCCTGGATGTCGGCCGGATGCGGCTCGACCAGTAGCGGCCGCCCATCGGTATCGACCAGTGCATGGCGCTTGCGCCCTTTGATCTTCTTTCCTGCATCGTAGCCACGCGGGCCGCCGGCTTCGGTGGTTTTGACGGATTGGCTGTCGATTATGGCTGCGGACGGACTGGCCTCGCGGCCGGCGCGCTCACGGTCCATCATGACCAGGGCATGGTTGATCTTCTCAAAGACCGAGCCGTCGCGCAATGCGGCGAACCACCGATAGACGGTCGGCCAAGGCGGAAAGTCCGAGGGTAGGAGACGCCAAGTGATGCCGCCGCGCAGGACGTAGAAAATTGCGTTGATGATCTCGCGCATCGGCCAGGCCCGGGGCCGCCCCGTTCTACAGGCCGCAGGCAGGTGCGGCTGGATCAGGCGCCACTCCACGTCCGTCAGATCGGTCTGGTATCGCGTGGCACGACGGTTATGCTGTTCACGGGTGGTCGGGGTCCACATGACATTCTCCATGCAGGTCAGCAAACCGCTTGGAATCATGCCAACCTCGACCGCTCAACCCCTTTCGAAACGGCCTCTAAGGTCGATTGCTAACAGGATGTGCCCCGGGGTTTGCCTCGGGGCTTTCCGTTTCTCCGCCATACCCGGCCCGGGAACCACATTTGCGTGATCGCGTTTATGCGATCACCAACCAGAGCGGTGATCCCCATGCTGACCAACTGCCCCAATTGCGATGCCGTGGTGACGACGCGGACCGTGGAATGCCCGGGGTGCAGGGGGCCTTTGCGACAGCGCCCTGTAGACGCATCGCGCGCAGTTCTGCTCTGGTGTTTCCTCGCGTTCAACGTCTTTATGGCCGGTTGGACTGCATTCTATTCTGTGACTGGGCGTGTGACCCTGCGTGCGCCGAGTGTCCACGAGCCTGAATTGGCAGTGGCCGGGTTGCCGCTGGGCGGAAATCTGGGGCTGGGCTTCATCATTGGGCTATGGCTGCTTGGTCTGCTGCTTTTGGGCATCTGCGCCAGCTTCAGCCATTTCCACGGTACCGGACGGGCCGCCGCGAGCCTCAGGCGCGCGCCACGATGAAAACGCTGTTCGTCCGTCCCCTTCAAAACGCGGTCTCGGGCCAGCGGGCCGGATATCTGTCGCGCACCGGCGGTTTGGCCTACGCCCTGATGATGGTGCTGCTCGTCTTCGTGCTTGGCCTTGCCTATCTGGTGGTGAACGCCTGTGCCGGTCTGGTCCGGATCGGGCGAGCAATTCCGGCCCTTTTACTCCGCCGCCCGGCGCTGCCCGCGGCAAAGAATGGTCCGGAACCGGGGCAGGGCTGATCGGCGTTCAGCCCGGGGCCGGCGGCGCGTCTGGACGGGCCCGGAACAAGGTGAGCGTGCCCGACCAATGCAGGCGCACCGGCTGATCGCCCCTGTTGGCCCAGCAATGGGCGCGATTGCCGCGAAAGTGCAGGCTGTCTCCGGGCCCCACATCCACGGCCTGGCCATCTGTAAACAGCGTCAGAGTTCCCTCGAGCACATAGACGAGTTCCTCGCCCTCATGGGTGGCGGTCTCCGAGCGGTAGCCGGGCGCGATCTCGATCAGGAACGAGGACAGCACGCCGCCGGGGAATTCGGCGTGCAGTTGCTCATAGGAAATCAGGGAGCGATCGACCGAAAACCGCATGCGGGCACCCTTGCGCGTCAGCGCATCCTGCGCGCGCGGCGCGGCGATGAAATAATCAACGCCCACCTCGAGCGCTCCGGCAATCGCCGTGAGAGTGGACAGGGAAGGGGACGCCTGGTCGCGCTCGACCTGACTGAGATAGCCAACTGACACGCCCGCGGATTCGCCAAGCGCCTTGAGCGTCATGGCCCGCGCATGGCGCCGCGCCCGGATAAGCGGCCCCACCCGGACGCCGGCGCCTCCGGCATTGCCCGATTCGAGCAGGTTCATGGCTTCTCCCCCGATTTCTCGTGTGACATGCGACAATATCCGGTGTGTCACATCTGGCAACCGCTCGGCGGCGTGCCACGCAAGGGCGTGCACGCATGCGGCCGGCAGGAAAAACCACGTGTTTACCAATGGTTAACGGTAAATACGTGGCATTTGAGCAACAAGACGGGTCTGCCGCATTGTTGCCACTGCCGGGCCCCACTTCGTCCGCAGTCGGGCACGATGTTCGGCCCCATCGCATTGGCAGTTCCCGCCGAAGCGTCATGTGGCCAAAGGGCAACACCCTCCCGGTGTCCTTATCGTCGGCGCCCGAAGCGGGGGAACAATGAGAACCGGCAATCCTTCTATTTGCACACGCCGGAAAAAGGAGATCCAGTAATGCATTCGATCAAGACAGTGGCCGTAGCAGCCCTTCTGTCCACCACCGCGTTTGGCGGTGCCTTTGCGGCCGACGCCATCGGTCTGCCCCCCGCACCCGCAGCCACGCCGGCTGCAGTGCCGGTCTATGATGACCAGGCCGGCTTCGACTGGAGCGGCTTTTACGCTGGTGTCAGCGTTGGCGGCGTCACGGACTATTCCGATGATGGCGAAACAGACATCACGGCTGGCGGTCACGTCGGCATGAATGCGGCCTTCGACTTCTTCGTGGTCGGCGCCGAGCTCGGCCTCGACGCAGTGTTCGAGGAAGACGAGATGTACGCTTACGGCACCGTTCTGGGCCGTGCGGGTGTCGTCCTCACCGATAACCTGATGGCCTATGGCGCCGCCGGTTACGGTTCGGACTTCGGTGCCGATAACGGCATCGGCGAGCACATCCTTGCTGGTGGTGGCCTCGAATTCGCCGTCACCGACGACGTTTCGGTCCGCGGCCAGTACCTGCATGGGTGGGAACAGACCGAGGATGCCGGCTCGGAAGACATGCACAAGTTCACCGTCGGCGCCAGCTTCCACTTCTAGGATCGCGCCATCCGGTCAGACCGACCGGAACAGGGATGAACATGAGAAGCCCCGCGGGATCCCCGCGGGGCTTTTCCGTGCGCGGAGTGCATGTCAGCGCGAGGGCACGAGGCGTAAGCTCCGCCTTATTTCGAGAAATCCGGTAATGCTTTGTTAGGGAAAGGCAATGCGCGCCGGACTCGGCGCGGTGTGCGCCGGGCAAACCTGTGGCCTCGAGGCCACAGCAGGGCGGCAATGGGCCCGAAATGTGCAGCGAACGTGAAGTTTGAGTGGCACGAAGGTTGGATGGGGCGCGTTATTGAGCCATAAAGTGAATCACTACCCACCGCGTTCGTTGAGGAAAATCTTATGACCGCACTTAAGACGACCCTGCTGGCCACTGCAGCAGTTTTCGCCCTGGGCACCGCCGCCCAGGCCGCCGATGCCATCATGCCGGCTCCGGCTCCGATTGCCCCCGCTCCCGTCATGTCCCATGACTGGTCGGGCTTCTACGCTGGTATCAATGCCGGCTTCGGTTCGGGCGAGCTCTACGGCGATGACGTTGACGACTTTGAAACCGCTATCGGCGACGAATTCAACGATGTTTCCGGCTTCCTCGGCGGCGTGCAGGGCGGTGCCAACTTCCAGACCGGCATGTTCGTGCTCGGCGTGGAAGGCGATATCCAGCTGACCACGATGAGCCAGTCGATCGAGGGCATTGATATTACGACTCCCGTTGCTTTTGAGGGTGATGCCGACTTCAACCTTGACTATTTCGGCACGGTCCGTGCGCGCGCCGGTCTGGCGCTTGACAACGTAATGCCCTACCTGACCGCAGGTCTTGCTTACGGTGGCGGCACCTTCTCGTACGATGGCGATGACGGACTGCTTGTTCCCGCGTCGGTCGATGGCTCTACCAGCGCCCATCACACGGGCTGGACCGTCGGTGGTGGCGTTGAAGTCGCTATGGATGAAAGCGTCAGCTTCAAGGCCGAGTATCTCTATACCGATCTGGGCGAAGCCACTTATGAGACCGACGATTTCGACGACATCGAAGCCGGCCTGCAGTTCCACACGATCCGCGCTGGTGTGAACTTCCACTTCTAGGATGTTCACCGGCTGGTTCCAGCCGCGCAGAGCAAATTCTGGAGAGCCCCGTGCAGCAGCGCGGGGCTTTTCTTTTGCCGTGATGGCGGATCTGACGGAAAGGGCAGGGGCGATGTCCCATTGTGGTACGGTTGCCACAGAATCGGACGAATTGCGTAAGAATTGCCCAAAATGGGGCTGGCAAGGGCGGAATCGATTGTGAAGGCAAAAAAACGGGAATACGTTCTTGACATCCGAAACATGGGGGAAAGCACCATGACCGTATTCAAGACCACCCTGCTGGCAACCGCCGCAGTCTTTGCACTGGGCACCGCCGCCCACGCGGCAGACCCCATCCTTCCCGCGCCCACACCGATCGCGCCCGCGCCCGCGCTGGCCCATGACTGGTCGGGCATCTATCTGGGCATCAATGCCGGCTTCGGCTCGGGCACGACCTATGCCGAAGACGACGATGCCTATGATTTCGGCGGGATTTCGCAGAACGCGTTCGACGATATTTCTGGCTTCCTGGGCGGCGTTCAGGCCGGTGCCAACTTCCAGGCGGACATGTTCGTCCTCGGCATCGAGGGTGACATCCAGCTCTCGACCATGTCCCAGACGGTCACGACCAATACGCCCAACGAAGCCACGATGAGCCTCGATTACTTCGGCACGGTTCGCGCACGGGCCGGTGTGGCGCTCGACAACGTGATGCCTTATCTGACTGGCGGTATCGCCTATGGTGGGGGCACGCTCGATGCCGAAGACACCGGGCTGAACGCAAGCGACTCCCAGACCCATGTGGGCTGGACGGTCGGTGGCGGCGTGGAAGTCGCCATGGATGAGTCGGTGAGCTTCAAGGCAGAGTATCTATATACCGATCTCGGCAAGTCCGATTATGACGTCGGGTCGTCCAACGACTCCAATATCGGCTTCAAGTTCCACACCATCCGCGCTGGCGTGAACTTCCACTTCTAGGATTTTCGCCTGCCGAATTCGGCTGTGCAGCGCAATCAAAGGCCTCGCGGACGCCGCGGGGCTTTTCGCGTTCTGGAGCTCCTGTTCTGATTCCATCAGAACAGGATATGGCTCCAAATACTTGGATGGGTGGAGCGGTGCTCTCAGTAAAGATTGAGTGTGTACGATTGAACACACCGTTTGGCCAAACATGAGGCAATGGAGGTCGTAAAGAGGCAGGAATGCGTCGGGGCGCTTGCCAGAACCCGGGGGCGTGAGGTTACATCACCATCGAGAGCACCAAACCCACAAAGGGGACACCTCATGATTCGTTCGACGCTGATGGCTTCGGTTGCCGTCTTCGCTATTGCTTCTGCCGCGCAGGCTGCTGACGCCATCATGCCGGCACCGATGCCGGTCGAGCCGGCCCCTGCCATGACCCATGACTGGTCCGGCTTCTATGCCGGTATCAACGCCGGCTTCGGCTCGGGCGAGGCTTACGGCGAAGACCTCGACGAGGCTTCCGACTTCTTCTGGGACGGCGAGACGTTTGACGACGTTTCCGGCTTCCTTGGTGGCGTTCAGGCCGGTGCCAATTTCCAGACCGGCATGTTCGTGCTCGGCGTCGAAGGAGACATCCAGCTGACCACGATGACCCAGACGCTTGTCGATACGAGCACCACGCCAGACACCGACAACATCGTGAACCTCGATTACTTCGGGACCGTCCGCGCCCGCGCCGGTGTCGCTCTTGATAACGTGATGCCCTACCTGACCGGTGGTTTGGCCTATGGCGGCGGGTATTATGACGACACCGACGCCAGCGGCGACGACGCGTTCGATAGCAACACCCATTGGGGCTGGACCATCGGTGGCGGTGTTGAAGTTGCGATGGACGAGAGCATCAGCTTCAAGGCCGAGTACCTGTATACCGACCTGGGCGAAGCATCTTACGACTATGACGACAATCCTGCGCCTGAGGCGATCGACGTCGGCTTCCGCTTCCACACTGTCCGCGCTGGCGTGAACTTCCACTTCTAGGATTTTCACTGGCCCACGGCCGTGTCGACTATCGAAAAGCCCCGCAGAACCTGCGGGGCTTTTTTTCGTCCCTGGAGATGCTGCGTGCTGACGAGGGCTGCTGCGTGGCGGTCGGGCCGAATCGCGGGCGTCATCCTCTGTCGTTTGCGGTGGGGCATAAGGAGCCGGCAGCATGACCATGCGCGCGTGGCGGGCGGTCAGGTTCCGGTGGATTGGGCCTTGGCAGAGGGCACCCTCGCTTGCCGGCGCTCGCACGGGAAGGGCAGGAGTGCTGTCTTATCTGTGGCCGAGTGGCCACACCGCCGCATTTCCGACTGGAATGCAGCAGAACCTGGCAAAAGTTGGGGCAGGCCGCTTGCAGCGAGTCAGCGGTCGGGCTACGAAAGCCTAGCTATAAACTTGACTATGGAGTCAGTGACTATGATCCGGACCGCGCTTCTCGCATCCGCAGCCGTCTTCGCGCTCGGCACCGCCGCCCAGGCGGCAGACCCGATCCTCCCCGCACCCACGCCGGTCGCGCCCGCACCCGCCATGACCCATGATTGGTCCGGCTTCTACGCTGGTATCAACGCCGGCTTCGGCTCGGGCGGAGCTTACGACGATGGAGATCTCCTCGACTTCGGCGGCGAAGACATTGACGACATCTCGGGTTTCATCGGTGGTGTCCAGGTTGGTGCTAACTTCCAGGCAGACATGTTCGTGCTTGGCGTGGAAGGTGACATCCAGCTTTCGACCATGTCTCAAACAGTTGAACTTGGCGGCGACGACTACATCGCTTCCCTCGACTATTTTGGCACTGTGCGCGCACGTGCGGGCGTGGCGATTGACAATGTAATGCCGTACCTGACAGGCGGTCTCGCTTACGGCGGCGTGACTGTTGACACTTCGGATCTGGATCCTGACTACGTTGACAGCAACACTCACTGGGGTTGGACAATCGGTGGCGGTGTCGAGGTTGCCATGGACCAGAATGTTAGCTTCAAGGCTGAGTATCTTTACACCGATCTTGGTGAAGAAGAGTTCCAGCCCGACGAGGGCGGCCCGAGCTCTTCCCCGTTTGACGCCGGCCTCCAGTTCCACACCATCCGCGCCGGTGTGAATTTCCACTTCTAGGATTGAGCCGTGCCGGCTTCGGCACGCGTTTGATCCAGCATTCGAGCCCCGCGGCCTGCCGCGGGGCTTTTTCCATTCGGGAGGGCGGCGAGAGCAGGCCGCGGGTGCAGTGCGGCCTGCCGGGTCTGGGGATTGTCCCCAGTTGCAGGCGCAACCCCAGCCGCTCGCCCGGCGAAAGCCGGGGGCCAGCAGCATGGCCACTTGCGCGGGTGGGCGGTGATGGGCTGATGGACCCCGGCTTTCGCAAGGGCGGCGATTGGGGTGGCGCAACGCGGCGGCCCTATCGGCGCATGGTCGCCGGTGCGGCGAGGCGTGCGCGTCAAGGCGTCCCCATCGTTGCCGTGTGCACGGGAGGCCCGACGCATGTCCGTGATGCAGCATGGACCTGGCCGACCGGGTCGCGGCGCACGCGATGGGGCGAACAGGCTTGGATGGCGGAGAGGGCCCATGGCGAGGGTGCCCCGACCGCAGGCGGCATCCGCTGCCGCTTGCCCGGTGCAAACCGGGGTCCAGCAGCGAGGACATTTGCGCCGGTGGGCAGTCAGGGCCGATGGACCCCGGCTTTCGCCGGGGCGGCGATAGGGGGATTGGCGCAACGCGGCGGCCCTATCGGCGCATGGTCGCCGGTGCGGCGAGGCGTGCGGTGTGGCGTTTCCATCCCGACTGCTGGCGGGGGCGACGACGGGGATTTCGTGCGGTGTGGCGTTTCCGGTTCACCGGCCGCCGGGGTGAAGATCGGGTGCCTGGCTCTGCTGGCCGGTCGCCCCAAGGGCAGGGGCCATGCGCAAAGGTGGCCCGAACGCAACACACCCGCATGGACCCGTCCCCACGGGGTTGCACCCCTCCGCCGTTGGCTTCAAAATTGATCAACAGTTCCGGCACGTGCAAAAGAGGCGGCAATATGCGGTATTCACCCTTTCACCTGACACCCATGGTCATAGTGCTCGCGGCGACCGGTGCGGTGCAGGCGGCGGACCCGATTCTGCCCATCCCTGCTCCGGCGCCGCAGATGCTGGCGCCGACGCCGGTCCATGACTGGTCCGGAGCCTATCTGGGGGGCGTGGCCGGCTTCGGCGCGGGCGAAGCAACGTTCGTGGACGGGGATGGGGACGCCGTCGGCGATCAATCGCTCTTTGATGATCTGTCGGGTTTTTCGGGCGGGGTGACTGCCGGCTATGCGTTCCAGACAGGCGCACTCGTCTTCGGCCTCGAGGGGGATATCCTGATTGGCGGGCCCTCGCAGACCGAGGAGATCACCGGGGACACCGAGGGCGAAATCACCTACGGGCTCGATTACCACGGCTCGCTGCGTGGCCGCGTCGGCTACGCCTTTGATGGCGTGCTGCCATATCTGACCGGCGGCCTGGCCTTCGGCGGCGGGACGTTCGATGAGGACCTGACAGGGGAAGGTGGCGACATAGACGAGAGCTACAGCGGCAGCCATCTGGGGTGGACCGCCGGCGCTGGGGTCGAGGTGATGGCAACCGATCAGATCAGCCTCAAGGGCGAGTATCTCTATACCGACCTCGGGCCGGCCGATTATGTCTCCGATCCTGACGGCGGGTTCGATGTCACCTTCCATTCAATCCGCGCCGGGGTGAATTTCCGCTTCTAGAGCATATCCTGTTCTGAATCAGAACAGGAGTTCCAAGTCGTTGATTTGCCGCGTTTCCGAACCGGACAAGCGTCTCCACTTTTCCTGGAGGCGCTCTGGGCGTGGTGCCGGGGATAGTGGCTTATTCACCACACCGTGAAACGCGCCCTCTTTTTCCCGGAACCCCGGCCCACCATATGCTGTTAAGGTTTCATCAAGGTTTGAGCAGGCGGTAACGGCCATGGGTCCCACACGGACGATTTTGACGGCAGGTGTAGCACTCGCTCTTTCGGGCGGGGCGGCGCATGCGGCCGATCTCGCCGTGGCCGATCCGCTTTATCCCACGGCTGTCGTCACCCACAGCGGGGCCTATGACTGGTCCGGATTTTATGCCGGGGTCAGCGCCGGCTATGCTGGCGGCTCGGCCAGCCTCGACGGGGCAGGCGGGGAAGTGGAGTTCTCGGGCCCGACGGCGGGAATTCAGTTCGGGCTGAACACCCAGTCCGAGACGGTGGTCGTCGGCGCCGAGGCAGATTTGCAGTTCGGCCTGATCGGGGACGACGGGGATGCGAGCGAGGGTGCAGATCTCGACTACGTTGCCGGTGTGCGCGGACGGGTGGGGTTGGCCCTCGACGATGTGCTGCCCTATCTCACCGCCGGCCTGGCTGTCGGGCAGGCGAGCATGACCGACTCGCTCGGCGTCTCGGACACCGAAACCCATGTAGGCTGGAGCGCCGGCCTGGGCACCGAGTTTGCGTTCGACCAGAACACCAGCCTGCGGGTCGAGTATCTCTATACCGATCTGGGCGAGCGGACGTACGACCTGACCGAGCCGACCGAGGGCGGGCTGGACTATCACTCCGTGCGCGCGGGCATGAATTTCAGCTTCTAGAGCATATCCCGATCGGCGCAATTTTAGCAAAATCTTAGCCACGTTAAGAGGCTTCGCTTGTCGCTGCGCCCTCACGCGCAATAATGGCTCCAGTTAACCTTAATGGAGTCAGGGCAATGAACCTCACCAGAAAGTTCGCCGTGATCATCGCGTGCCTGTGGGCGCTGGGAACCGGTCCGGCGCTCGGGCAGGACTACGGGCCGTATGGCTATGGTGCCGGTGGCGGCAGCGTCGGCGTGGGCTTTGACTGGGAGGGCTTTTACTCGGGCGTCTATGGCGGCGGGGTGCCGATGGGCGATGATCGCTCCTATATCGCGGGCGTATTCGCCGGCGTGAATGCCCAGGTCGACTCGGCCCTGCTGGGCGTGGAAGCGCAGCTTGGCGGTGATTTCGGCGACGATTTCTCCCTCGATGCAATGGTCATGGGCCGCGGCGGCGCGATCCTGAACCCCGATCTTCTGGTCTATGGCACCGTCGGTACCGGACTTGTGAAGGGCGATTTCGGCTACGCGTTCGGCGGCGGCGCGGAATATGGGGTGACCGACTATCTGAGCGTGCGCGGTGAAGCGCTGGGCACCGGGGAATGGGGCAATGGCCCTGATACCGTGCGACTCGGCGCAGGTCTGGCCTTCCACCTCTGAGCCCTCCGTCCCGCAGGGGCGGGACAGTCTGCCGCAAACGTTCAGCCGGTCCAAGGGCCGGCTTTTCGGCTCTTTAATACTGGACTATAATACTCAAGTTTATGCCCTCTTGAAACCTTCGGGGGGGTGGGCTAAGCCCTGTCTCGACACGCAAGCGCCCGGCCATCGCAGTGACATGGGGCGCTCACGCCCGACTATTCCGCCGGGCTTTCAGGCAAGGCTGTCTCATGAACGAACTGCTCAGTGAATACCTGGCGATTGTCATCTTTGTCGGGCTGGCCGGTGTGATCGGACTGGCCCTTCTGGTGGCTCCGTTCCTCATCGCCATCAAGCGTCCCGATCCCGAGAAGGTGTCCGCCTATGAATGCGGCTTCGAGGCTTTCGACGACGCGCGCATGAAGTTTGACGTGCGATTTTATCTGGTCGCCATCCTGTTCATCATCTTCGATCTCGAAGTCGCCTTCCTTTTCCCCTGGGCCGTGGCGTTCGGGGATGTGGGCTGGTACGGGTTCTGGTCGATGATGGTTTTCCTGGGCGTACTGACCATCGGCTTCATCTATGAATGGCGCAAAGGGGCTCTGGAATGGGATTGAGCACTCAAGGCACTCTGGTTGCACCCCAGCCGCGCGGTGTGATGGACCCGGCGACCGGCCAGCCGGTCGGCGCCACCGATTCCTATTTCGTCGAGGTCAACAACGAGCTCGCCGACAAGGGATTTCTGGTTACCTCGACGGACGAATTGATCAACTGGGCGCGCACCGGCTCGCTCATGTGGATGACGTTCGGCCTCGCCTGCTGTGCGGTCGAGATGATGCAGGTGTCCATGCCGCGCTATGACGTCGAGCGCTTCGGCTTCGCGCCGCGCGCCTCCCCGCGCCAGTCGGACGTGATGATCGTGGCGGGCACGCTGACCAACAAGATGGCGCCGGCGCTGCGCAAGGTCTACGACCAGATGCCCGAGCCCCGTTACGTCATTTCGATGGGAAGCTGCGCCAATGGCGGCGGCTACTATCACTACTCTTACTCTGTGGTGCGCGGGTGCGACCGCGTGGTGCCCGTGGACATCTACGTACCGGGCTGCCCCCCGACTGCCGAGGCGCTGCTATACGGCGTGCTTCTGCTTCAAAAGAAGATCCGCCGTACCGGAACCATCGAGCGTTAGGCCGGAAAATGGACGAAGCCCTCAACGAACTTGGCGAATACATCGCGCTCAAGCTGGATGCCGCGGTCGAATCGTTCTCGGTCAACCATGGCGAGTTGACGCTGGAAGCCCGCATGGGGGAGATCGTTTCCCTCGTGCGGTTCCTGCGCGACGATGCCCGCTGCCGGTTCGTCTCGATCATCGACGTCTGCGGGGTGGACTATCCCCAGCGTGACCGCCGGTTCGACGTTGTCTACCACTTCCTGAGCCCCAGCCAGAACCAGCGCATTCGCGTTCGGGTGCTGACCGACGAAGACACCCCGGTGCCCTCGATCTGCGAAGTGTTTCCCGGCGCCGACTGGTTCGAGCGCGAGGCCTATGACCTTTACGGCATCCTGTTCTCCGGACACCCGGACCTGCGCCGCATCCTCACCGACTACGGGTTCGACGGACATCCGCTGCGCAAGGACTTCCCGCTTACCGGGTTCGTGGAAGTCCGGTACGACGAGGAGCGCAAGCGTGTGGTCTACGAGCCGGTGACCCTGGCCCAGGAGTTCCGCAACTTCGACTACAGCTCGCCCTGGGAAGGGACCGATTACGTGCTGCCCGGCGACGAAAAGGCCAAGTCATGAGCGAGCAAAAGTCATGAGCGAGCACGACGTCAGAACCTTCAATATCAATTTCGGCCCCCAGCACCCTGCGGCACACGGCGTTCTGCGGCTGGTGCTCGAGCTGGACGGTGAGGTTGTCGAGCGCGTGGACCCGCATGTGGGCCTGCTCCATCGCGGCACAGAAAAGCTGATCGAGCACAAGACCTACCTTCAGGCCGTTCCCTATTTCGACCGGCTCGACTACGTCGCGCCCATGAACCAGGAACACGCCTTCGCTTTGGCTGTCGAGCGCTTGCTGGGGATCGAAGTGCCGTTCCGCGGTCAGTTGATCCGGGTGCTGTATTCCGAAATCGGCCGGCTGCTCTCGCATCTGCTCAACGTCACCACCCAGGCTCTGGACGTCGGCGCGCTCACGCCTCCGCTCTGGGGATTCGAGCAGCGCGAGCAGCTCATGGTGTTTTACGAACGTGCGAGCGGGTCGCGCATGCACGCGGCCTATTTCCGTCCCGGTGGCGTCCACCAGGATCTGCCCCAGGCGCTGATCGACGATATCGAGAAATTCACCGAGACCTTCCCCAAGGCGCTCGATGACATCGACAACCTGATCACCGGCAACCGCATCTTCAAGCAGCGCAATGTCGACATCGCGACGGTTTCGCTCGAGGACGCATGGGCCTGGGGCTTCTCGGGCGTGATGGTGCGCGGTTCGGGGGCCGCCTGGGATCTGCGCAAGAGCCAGCCCTATGAATGCTACGACCGGCTCGATTTCGACATCCCGGTCGGCAAGAACGGCGATTGCTACGACCGCTATCTCGTCCGCATGGAAGAGATGCGCCAGTCGAACTCGATCATGAAGCAGTGCATCGCGCTGCTCAATTCCGAGGAAGGCAAGGGCCCGGTCTCCTCGGTCGACGGCAAGATCGTGCCGCCCAAGCGCGGCCAGATGAAGCGCTCGATGGAAGCGCTCATACATCACTTCAAGCTCTATACCGAAGGGTACCGGGTGCCGGCAGGCGAGGTCTACGCCGCCGTCGAGGCGCCCAAGGGTGAATTCGGCGTGTATCTGGTCTCGGACGGGTCCAACAAACCCTACCGCTGCAAGATCCGCGCGCCCGGGTTCGCGCACCTTCAGGCCATGGATTTTGTTTCCCGCGGACACCTTCTGGCCGACGTTTCGGCCATTCTGGGTTCGCTCGATATCGTGTTCGGAGAGGTTGACCGCTGATGAGCGTGCGCCGCCTAGCAGAAGACAGTGTTCAGCCCACATCCTTCGCCTTCAGCGAGGAAAATGCGGCCTGGGCGAAAAAGCGGATTGCCCTTTATCCCGAGGGGCGCCAGCAATCGGCAGTGATCCCGCTGCTGATGCGCGCTCAGGAACAGGACGGCTGGGTCACCCGGGCCACCATCGAAACCGTGGCAGGCATGCTCGACATGCCCTATATCCGCGTTCTCGAGGTCGCGACCTTCTACACCCAATTCCAGCTTCAGCCGGTTGGCACGCGCGCCCACATCCAGGTGTGCGGCACCACGCCATGCATGCTGCGCGGCGCCGAGGACATCCGGGCCGTCTGCCAGAAGCACATCCATGCCGAACCGCACCACCTCAACGCGGACGGAACGATGAGCTGGGAAGAAGTGGAATGCGCGGGCGCGTGTGTGAATGCGCCCATGGTGACCATCGGGTTCGACACCTATGAGGACCTGACCACCGAGCGCTTCGAGGAAATCCTGCTCGCATTCCGCGACGGCAAGGGTGATACGATCAAGCCGGGCCCCCAGATCGATCGCCAGTTCTCGGCGGCCCAGTCCGGACGGACCACGCTGCTTGCAGACGTCGAGCACATCGAGCACGAGCATGTTGATAACGGTCCGGTCGACCCGCCCAAGAAGGCCACCCGGCCCGGACGCAAGCGCGAAGTCGATGATGAGGCGGCACCCGGCATCAAGGGCCCGTCGCCTGAGGGCAAGGTCTCGAGTGAACGTGCTGAAGCCGAGGAAAATGAAGCCGGCGGCCCGGCACGCGCCAAGCCCGACCAGACGATGCGCGAAGGCGCGACCGGTGGCGAATCTCCGGCTGAAGAGCCGACGAAAGCGCGGAGCAAGCCCGCCGCCCGCAAGCCCGCTACCCGCAAGTCCAAGGAGTGAATCGAAGATGCTTGACGACAAGGATCGCATATTCACCAATCTCTACGGGCTCGGCGACTGGGGCCTGGATGGCGCCCGGCGGCGTGGCGCGTGGAGCGGGACCAAGGACCTGCTCGACAGGGGGCGGGAATGGCTGACCGGTGAGGTCAAGGCTTCCGGCTTGCGCGGACGCGGCGGCGCCGGCTTTCCCACGGGCCTGAAATGGTCGTTCATGCCCAAGCAGTCGGATGGCCGGCCGCACTATCTGGTGGTCAATGCCGACGAATCCGAGCCGGGCACGTGCAAGGATCGCGAGATCCTGCGCCATGATCCCCATCATCTGATCGAAGGGTGCCTGATCGCGGGCCGCGCCATGGATGCCCACACGGCGTTCATCTATGTGCGCGGCGAATTCATGCGCGAGCGCCAGCGCCTTGAGGCCGCAGTGCAACAGGCCTATGACGCGCGGCTGATCGGCAAGGACAACATCCACGGCTGGGATTTCGATATCGTCGTCCACCATGGGGCAGGGGCTTATATCTGCGGTGAGGAAACCGCGCTGATGGAGAGCCTCGAGGGCAAAAAGGGCCAGCCAAGGCTCAAGCCGCCATTCCCCGCGGGCGTCGGGCTCTATGGAAACCCCACGACCGTCAACAACGTCGAATCGATCGCCGTGGTGCCGGAAATCCTGCGCCGCGGGGCGAGTTGGTTCGCCGGGCTGGGCCGCGAGAACAACACCGGGTCCAAGCTGTTCTGCGTATCAGGACACGTGAACAATCCCGCGACGTTCGAGGAAGAAATGGGCACGCCCTTCGACGTGCTGATCGAAAAGCATTGCGGCGGCGTCCGCGGCGGCTGGGACAATCTGCTGGCCGTGATCCCCGGCGGCTCATCGGTGCCCTGCGTGCCCGGCGAAAAGATCAGGTCGGCCCAGATGGACTTCGACGGGCTCAAGGAAGTCGGTTCCTCGCTCGGCACCGCGGCCGTTATCGTGATGGACAATTCCACCGACATCATCCGCGCTATCTGGCGGCTTTCGGCATTTTACAAGCACGAGAGCTGCGGCCAGTGCACGCCCTGCCGCGAAGGCACGGGCTGGATGATGCGGGTTATGGAGCGCATGGTGCGTGGTGAAGCCCAGAAGCGGGAAATCGACATGCTGTTTGCCGTCACCAAGCAGGTGGAGGGTCACACCATCTGTGCGCTCGGCGACGCTGCCGCATGGCCGATTCAGGGGCTGATCCGCAATTTCCGCCATGTGATCGAAGAACGGATCGATGCATACACCTACAAGTCCACGTCCGACGGCGCCGTGCCCTCGGTTGCGGCGGAGTAAAGTCAAATGGCTCAGATCAAAGTCGATGGTGAACTGATCGAGGTTCCCGATCACTTTACGCTCATGCAGGCGGCAGAGGCCGCGGGCGCGGAAATCCCGCGCTTTTGCTACCACGAGCGGCTCTCGGTGGCGGGCAACTGCCGCATGTGCCTCGTGGAAGTGAAGGGCGGCCCCCCCAAGCCGCAGGCAAGCTGCGCCATGAGCGTGCGTGATTTGCGCCCGGGCCCGAACGGCGAAGCGCCGGAAATGTTCACCAACACGCCGATGGTCAAGAAGGCCCGCGAAGGCGTGATGGAGTTCCTGCTCATCAACCATCCGCTCGACTGCCCGATCTGCGATCAGGGCGGAGAATGCGATCTGCAGGACCAGGCGATGGCCTATGGCGTGGACACATCGCGCTATTGGGAGAACAAGCGCGCCGTCGAGAACAAGCATATCGGCCCGCTGGTCAAGACGATCATGAACCGATGCATCCACTGCACGCGCTGCGTCCGCTTCACGACGGAAGTGGCCGGCATCTCCGAGCTGGGCCTTGTGGGCCGTGGCGAGGACGCCGAGATCACTTCCTATCTTGAACGCTCGCTGACCAGCGAGCTGCAGGGCAACGTGATCGATCTTTGCCCCGTGGGCGCGCTGACGTCCAAGCCCTATGCCTTCCAGGCCCGCCCCTGGGAGCTCTCCAAGACCGAGAGCGTGGACGTTATGGACGCGGTCGGCTCGAGCATCCGGGTGGACGCGCGCGGACGCGAAGTCATGCGCATTCTGCCGCGCATCCATGAAGGCGTGAACGAGGAATGGATTTCCGACAAGACGCGCTTCGTGTGGGACGGGCTGCGGACGCAGCGGCTCGATCGCCCCTATGTCCGCAAGGACGGCAAGCTGCGCGCCGGCACCTGGCGCGAGGCCTTCGGCGCCATCGCCGAGGCAATCGGCAAAACGGATGGCAAGGCCATCGGCGCGATCGCCGGAGATCTCGCTGCGGTCGAGGAAATGTACGCGCTCAAGGCGCTGATGGCGTCGCTGGGCTCGACCAACATCGATTCGCGCCCGGCGGGCGTGGCGCTCGATCCCGCCAAGGGCCGGGCCAGCTACATCTTCAACCCGACGATCGCGGGAATCGAACAGGCCGATGCCATCCTTTTGGTGGGCACCAACCCGCGGAGGGAAGCGGCGGTGCTCAACGCACGTATCCGCAAGGCATGGCGCGCCGGCAACGTGCCGGTCGCGGTGATCGGCGAACAGGCCGACCTCACCTATGATTACACCTATCTGGGAGCGGGCATTCAGTCGCTGACCGATCTTGCCGGAGGCAAGGGCGATTTCGCCGAAGTGTTCAAGACCGCCAAGCGGCCGATGGTGATCGTGGGCGAGGGGGCGCTTGCGGGGGGCCCTGGCGCGCAGGTTGCCGCCATGGCCGCACAGATTGCCAGGACCAGCGGCGCGACGGACGAGGGGTGGAACGGCTATGCCGTGCTGCACAACGCCGCCGCGCGCGTGGGTGCGCTTGACATCGGCTTCGTGCCGGGCAAGGGCGGAATGGCCACCGACGCCATGCTCAAGGCTTCGGCCAAGGGCAAGCTGGACGTGCTGTTCCTCTTGGGCGCGGACGAGATCGATGTCCCGGCGATCGGCGCAGAGACGCTGGTGGTCTATATCGGCACCCATGGCGATGCGGGTGCCCATCGGGCCGACGTGATTCTGCCCGCATCGACCTACACGGAAAAGAGCGGCACCTATGTGAACACCGAGGGCCGCGTGCAGATGACCACCCGGGCGATCTTCTCGCCGGGCGACGCCAAGGAAGACTGGGCAATTCTGCGGGCTCTCTCGGGTGTGCTCGGCAAGACTCTGCCTTTCGACTCGCTTCAGGCATTGCGTTCGGCGCTTTATGGGGAGTATCCCCACCTCGCACGGCTCGACCAGATTGCGCCGGGCAAGGCGACTGATGTAGACAGGCTCGCGGGCAAGCCCGAAGCCAAGGGGGACCAGGCCTTCATCTCGCCCGTGTCCGACTTCTATCTGACCAACCCGATCGCTCGGGCCTCGGCCGTCATGGCCGAGTGCTCGCAGATGATGTCGGGCATCAAGCAGGCGGCGGAGTAGAACAGCGTTATGGATTGGTTCGTGAACGCCCTCGATTATCTTCTCGGCGTGCCGGTTCTCGGGCTGGGCACCGAGGTCGGGTTCGTCTGGAAGGCCCTGCTGCTGCTGGTGACCCTCCTGGTCTTCACGGCATATGTGCTGCTGGCCGATCGCAAGATCTGGGCCGCCGTGCAGATCCGGCGCGGCCCCAACGTCGTGGGCGCCTTCGGCCTGCTGCAGAGCTTTGCCGATCTTCTCAAGTTCGTGCTCAAGGAACCGGTGATCCCGGCCGGTGCGGACAAGGCCGTTTTCCTTCTCGCACCGCTGGTCACCGTGCTCCTGGCGCTTTCGGCCTGGGCGGTCGTTCCGGTCGCCGAAGGGTGGGCACTGGCCGACATCAATGTGGGCATTCTCTACATCTTCGCGATTTCCTCGCTGGCGGTCTATGGCGTGATCATGGGCGGCTGGGCGTCGAACTCGAAATATCCGTTCCTCGGCGCGCTGCGCTCGGCGGCGCAGATGGTGTCCTACGAGGTGTCCATCGGTTTCGTGATCATCACGGTGCTCTTGTGCGTGGGTTCGCTCAACCTCACCCACATCGTGATCGCCCAGCAGGAGATGGGGCTGGCCCATGCCCTCGGGGTGCCCTGGCTGGCTTTCCTGAACTGGTTCTGGCTGCCGCTGTTCCCGATGTTCGTGATCTTCTTCATCTCGGCTCTGGCCGAGACCAACCGTCCGCCGTTCGACCTTCCCGAAGCCGAATCCGAGCTGGTCGCCGGCTTCATGGTGGAGTACGGCTCGACCCCGTACATGATGTTCATGCTCGGCGAGTACGTCTCGATCATCCTGATGTGCGCGCTCACCACGCTCCTGTTCCTGGGGGGCTGGAGTGCACCGATCAATTTGCCGCCGTTCACCTGGATCCCCGATCCCGTGTGGTTCGTGCTCAAGCTTTCCCTGGTGTTCTTCATGTTCGCCATGGTCAAGGCGTTCGTTCCGCGCTACCGGTACGACCAGCTCATGCGGCTTGGCTGGAAAGTGTTCCTGCCCGTTTCCCTCGCAATGGTCGTGATCGTCGCAGCGGTGCTCCAGTTCACCGGCTGGGGCTGGCACGGCGGCATGGGAGCCTAGGAGAAAGACGATGCAACAGGCACTGAGATTTTTCGACGCGTTGCTGCTTCGCGAGTTCGTCTCGACGTTCTTTCTCGCGATGCGCTATTTCTTCGCGCCCAAGCCCACCATCAACTATCCCTTCGAGAAGGGGCGGATCAGCCCGCGGTTCCGCGGCGAGCATGCGCTGCGCCGCTACCCCAATGGCGAAGAACGCTGCATCGCCTGCAAGCTGTGCGAGGCGATCTGCCCGGCCCAGGCCATCACCATCGAGGCCGGCCCGCGCCAGAACGACGGCACGCGGCGCACGGTGCGATACGACATCGACATGGTGAAGTGCATTTATTGCGGCTTCTGCCAGGAGGCTTGCCCGGTCGATGCCATCGTCGAGGGTCCCAATTTCGAGTTCGCCACCGAGACCCGTGAGGAGCTGTACTTCTCCAAGGAGCGCCTGCTGGCCAATGGCGACCGCTGGGAGCGTGAGCTGGCCGCCAACATCGCGCTCGACGCGCCCTACCGCTAGGAGCGACTGGTGACCCTGCCGCTGTTCTTTTTCTACCTGTTCTCGGCCGTCGTGATCGCGTCGGCACTGATGGTCATTGCCTCGCGCAATGCGGTCCATTCGGTGCTGTTCCTGATCCTGGCCTTCGTCAACGCGGCCGGCATCTTCATGCTGGCGGGCGCCGAATTCCTCGCCCTGATCCTGATCGTCGTTTACGTCGGCGCCGTGGCGGTGCTGTTCCTGTTCGTTGTCATGATGCTGGACGTCGATTTCGGCCAGCTGCGCCGGGGGATGCTTCAGTTCATGCCGGTCGGGGCGCTGGTCGGCATCGTGCTTCTGCTCGAGCTGCTCATGGTTGCCGGTGCGTCCTATCTCGTGCCCGAAGCGGCGGGGACGGGCGCCTTGCCGATCGACCAGACCGTGGACAACACGCGGGCCCTCGGGCTCGTGCTCTACACGCGCTACATCTATCTCTTCCAGGCGAGCGGGCTGATCCTCCTGGTTGCCATGATCGGCGCCATCGTTCTGACGCTGCGCCACAAGCCTGGCGTCAAGCGGCAGGACATCGGCAAGCAGGTCGCGCGCGACAAGCAGTCGGGCCTCGAGATCGTCAAGGTACAGAGCGGCAAGGGTTTGTAAGGGGGCTATGATGACATCGGTTATCGGGCTCGGTCACTTTCTGACCGTAGCCGCAATCCTGTTCACCATCGGGGTGTTCGGCATCTTCCTCAACCGGAAGAACATCATCATCATCCTGATGTCGGTGGAGTTGATCCTTCTGGCGGTCAACATCAACCTGGTGGCGTTCTCGCTCCATCTCAACGATCTGGTCGGTCAGGTCTTCGCGCTGCTGATCCTGACCGTGGCCGCCGCCGAGGCTGCGATCGGCCTGGCCATCCTTGTGATCTTCTTCCGGAATCGCGGCTCGATCGCCGTCGACGACGTCAACACGATGAGGGGCTGACGGCGATGATTCAGGCAATCGTGTTCCTGCCGCTGATCGGCGCGCTGGTTGCCGGCCTTTTCGGCCGGACGATCGGGCACAAGGCCGCCGAGGTGCTGACCACGTCGCTTCTGGTCATCGCGGCGATCCTCTCCTGGATCGTGTTCATCCCGTTCTTTCTGGGCAATGCCGAGGCCTACAAGGTCGAGATCATGCGCTGGATCGTCACCGGCGACCTCGACCTGCGTTGGATCCTGCGCGTCGATACACTGACGGCGATCATGCTGGTCGTGGTCAACACCGTGTCCTGCCTCGTGCATGTCTATTCGATCGGCTACATGCACGACGATCCGCACCGCGCGCGCTTCTTTGCCTACCTCTCGCTGTTCACCTTCGCGATGCTGATGCTGGTGACGGCCGACAACTTCCTCCAGATGTTCTTTGGCTGGGAAGGCGTGGGGCTGGCCTCCTACCTGCTGATCGGGTTCTGGTACAAGAAGCCCTCGGCCAACGCCGCAGCCATGAAGGCCTTCGTGGTCAACCGTGTCGGTGATTTCGGGTTCGCGCTTGGCATTTTCGGGACGTTCTATCTCGTCGGTTCGCTCGGGTTCGAGGATACCTTCGCGGCGCTTCCCGGGCTTGCGGATGCCACGATCCCGATCCTTGGTGGTGAATACCACGCGCTGACCGTTGTTTGCCTGCTGCTGTTCATGGGGGCGATGGGCAAGTCGGCGCAGTTCCTGCTGCACACCTGGCTGCCGGACGCCATGGAGGGCCCGACGCCTGTGTCCGCGCTCATTCACGCGGCCACCATGGTGACCGCCGGGGTCTTTCTCGTCGCGCGTCTCTCGCCCATGTTCGAGATGAGCGAAACCGCGACGCTTGTGATCATCTATGTCGGCGCGATCACGGCGTTCTTTGCCGCGACCGTCGGGCTCGTGCAGAACGACATCAAGCGCGTCATTGCCTACTCGACCTGCTCCCAGCTCGGCTACATGTTCGTGGCGCTCGGGGTAGGGGCCTATTCGGCCGGCGTCTATCACCTGTTCACCCACGCCTTCTTCAAGGCGCTGCTGTTCCTCGGGGCCGGGTCGGTCATCCATGCGATGCACCACGAGCAGGATATGCGCAACATGGGCGGCATCGCCCGCAAGATCCCGATCACCTATGCGATGATGATCATAGGCACGCTGGCACTGACCGGAGTGGGCATTCCGGGCACCATGTTCGGGTTCGCCGGGTTCTTCTCGAAGGACGCAATCATCGAGGCCGCCTATGCCTTTGGCGGACCCGCCGGGCAGCTCGCTTTCTGGATGCTGGTCATCGCGGCACTGTTCACGAGCTTCTACTCCTGGCGCCTGATCCACCTGACGTTCCACGGCAAGACGCGCGCGGACCAGCACACGTTCGACCACGCCCATGAGAGCCCTCGCATCATGCTGGTGCCTCTCTATATTCTGGCTGCGGGCGCGGTGCTCGCCGGCGTGGTGTTCTACGACGTGTTCTTCGGGCACGCCGAGCACGTGGAACACTTCTTCCATGGCGCTGTCGTGGTCGATGCCGAGATCATCGATGCGGCACACTACGTGCCCTTCTGGGTCAAGGCCTCGGCGGCCATGGCCATGCTGGCCGGGTTCGTACTGGCCTGGTACTTCTACATCCGCCGGCCCGAGGCGCCGCGGGAGCTGGCCGCGGAGCATCCGGGGCTCTACAAGTTCCTGCTCAACAAGTGGTATTTCGACGAAATCTACGACTTCCTGTTCGTCCGTCCGACCCGCTGGGTGGGGCAGGCGCTCTGGAAGGGGTTCGATGACTGGTTCGTCGACCAGATGCTTGTCGAAGGCCTGGGGCGCAGGGTCAAGCAGGTGACCACACAGGTGGTCCGGCTGCAGTCCGGCTACCTCTACCACTATGCATTCGCAATGCTGATCGGCGTAGCAGCGCTCATTACGTGGGCGATCGCCGCCGGGGGACTTCTGGGATGATCCTGACCGACAACATACTCACGATAATAACATTCCTGCCGCTGGTCGGGGCGTTCTTCATCCTTTTGACGCCGGGTCAGGACGAGGTCGCGGTTCTCAACATCAAGCGCATCGCGCTGGCCACGACCTTCGTGACCTTCGTGTTCGCGCTGCTGATGTGGGGCCTGTTCGACCCCGATACCGCCGACTTCCAGTTTGTCCAGAATTCGCCCTGGATGGGCGAGGTCATCGGCTACCGCATGGGCGTGGACGGCATTTCGGTGCTGTTCATCGTGCTCACGGGCCTTTTGATGCCCATGTGCATCCTTGCAAGCTGGGACTCGGTGAAGCACCGCGTGCGCGAATACATGGTGCTCTTCCTGGTCCTCGAAATGCTGATGATGGGCGTCTTTGCGACGCTCGATCTGGCGATGTTCTACGTCTTCTTCGAAGGCAGCCTCATCCCGATGTTCCTGATCATCGGCATCTGGGGCGGCAAGCGCAGGATCCAGGCGAGCTACAAGTTCTTCTTTTACACCTTCGTAGGCTCGGTGCTGATGCTGCTCGCGATCATGGCGATGTACTGGTACGCTGGTACGCTCGACATCTCGCGGCTCCTCGCAGTCGATTTCCCCGAGTCCATGCAGATCTGGCTGTGGCTGGCGTTCTTTGCCTCGCTCGCCGTCAAGATGCCCATGTGGCCGTTGCACCGCTGGCTGCCCGAGGCGCACGTCGAGGCCCCGACCGCCGGTTCGGTGATTCTGGCTGCGATCCTGCTCAAGCTGGGCGGCTATGGCTTCCTGCGCTTCTCGCTGCCCATGTTCCCCGACGCCTCGCTGATGTTCTCGAACTTCGTGTTCGTGCTGTCTGTGGCAGCGATCGTCATCACGTCCGTCGTGGCGCTGGTGCAGACCGACGTCAAGAAGCTGATCGCCTACTCATCGGTGGCCCATATGGGCTTTGTGACCATGGGCATCTTCGCCGGCAACATCTACGGCGTGCAGGGCGCGATCTTCCAGATGGTCTCGCACGGCATCGTTTCGGGCGCGCTGTTCCTTTCGGTCGGCGTCATCTACGACCGTATGCATACCCGCGACATCTCCGCTTATGGCGGTCTGGTCGAACGCATGCCGAAATACGCCTTCGCGTTCATGATCTTCACCATGGCCAATGTGGGACTGCCCGGCACGTCCGGCTTTGTGGGTGAATTCCTCACGCTGCTTGCGATCTTCCAGGTCAACACCTGGTTTGCCATCGTGGCGACCCTCGGCGTGATCTTCTCTGCGTGCTACGGGCTATGGCTCTACCGCAAGGTGATCTTCGGGGCGCTGGAAAAGGAAAGCCTGCGCGGCATCCTCGATCTGAGCCCACGCGAGATGCTCACCATCGTGCCGCTGATCGTGCTTACCATCTTCTTTGGATTTTATCCCGCCCCGCTGCTGGACACGACCGCCGCGTCCGTCCAGGCGCTGGTCGACCAGTATGCCGCGGCCACAGGCCTTGCGGCAGCCGGGCAATAGGAGCTGACTATGATTTCCGAATTCGGGGGATTCGCTTCGCTCGCACCGGCCTATCCGGAGATGTTGGTCGCCGTGGGTGCGCTTGCACTGCTGATGCTGGGTGTTTTCGCCAAGCGCGAGGCATCGACTCTTGTCACGGGCATGGCCATTGGCCTGCTCGCCGCCGTTGCGCTGTTCGTGGCCTTCCAGCCGAGCCAGGGCGTGTTGTTCGCAGGCGGGTTCATCAATGATGAGTTCGCCCGCTTCATGAAGACGCTGGTGATCGCAGGGTCGGTGTTCGCGCTGGTTCTCTCGGTTTCCAATGCCCAGGATCACGGGCTCAACAAGTTCGAGTATCCCGTGCTGGTCGTGCTTGCCACGCTCGGCATGATGATGATGGTTTCGGCCAACGATCTGATGAGCCTTTATGTCGGCCTCGAGTTGCAGTCGCTTGCGCTCTACGTGGTTGCGTCGATCAAGCGCGACAGCACACGGGCGACTGAGGCGGGCCTGAAATACTTCGTCCTTGGCGCTCTCTCCTCAGGCATGCTGCTTTATGGCGCTTCGCTGGTCTACGGGTTCACGGGTCATACCCAGCTCGATCAGATCGCCGCTGCCGCCGCGCTGGGCGACCGCAACATCGGCCTCATTTTCGGCCTCGTGTTCCTGCTGGCCGGCATAGCCTTCAAGATTTCGGCCGTGCCGTTCCACATGTGGACGCCCGACGTCTACGAAGGCGCGCCGACACCGGTCACAGCGTTCTTCGCATCCGCGCCCAAGGTGGCGGCCATGGCCCTGCTGATCCGCGTGGCGTTCGAGGCCTTCGAGCCGATCGCCCGGGACTGGCAGCAGGTGGTCATCTTCCTGTCCATCGCTTCGATGGTGCTCGCCTCCTTTGCGGCGATCGGGCAGAACAACCTGAAGCGCCTGATGGCCTATTCCTCGATCGGCCATATCGGTTTCGCGCTGGTCGGACTGTCCGCCGGGAGCCTTGTGGGCGTTGAAGGCGTCGCGATCTACATGGCGATCTACATGGCCATGACGATCGGCACCTTCGCGTGCATTCTCGCGCTGCGCAACGAGAACGGCTATGTGCGGACCATCGACGATCTGGCAGGGCTGGCACAGGGCAGGCCGTTCGTCGCGGCGATGCTGGCGATGTTCATGTTCTCACTGGTCGGCCTGCCGCCCCTCGCGGGGTTTTTCGCCAAATGGTACGTGTTCCTTGCAGCAATGGAGGCCCAGTTGTTCATCCTCGCGGTGATCGGCATGCTGGCCAGCGCCGTAAGCGCTTTTTACTACCTGCGCGTGGTCAAGGTCATGTATTTTGACGAGCCCACTGCAACCTATCCGGTTCCCGCGGTCGAACTGCGGGTGGTGATGGGGCTGGTCGGGTTCCTCGTGCTCTCGTACTACTTCACGGTCGGTGGTCCGCTCGCCCGGCTCGCGCATGAGGCAGCGGGGAGCCTGTTCTAGGGCAGGCGCGCAATGTTCGCTCTCACATCCCGTGCTCTGGACGCAGGCTATCGCGTCATCGGCCACGAAACGGTCGGCTCGACCAACGCCGAGGCTCTCGCTGCGGCCGGAGCGGGAGACCCGGGCAGGCTGTGGATCGCGGCGCTCTCCCAGAGCGCTGGACGCGGACGACGCGGACGCGTATGGGAGAGCGCGAAAGGCAATCTCGCCGCGACGGTGATGATCCGGCCCGGGGGTGATGCGGGCCAGGTGGCCACGCTTGGCTTTGTTGCCGGGGTCGCGCTGAACCGGACGCTGAACGCCCTCGTTCCAAAGGGGACGTTCCGGTCCGGACTGGACGGCGCCGACGGCACGAGCGAGGCCGGTAAAGCGCGGATCGCGCTGAAATGGCCCAACGATGTTCTGGTCGATGGCGGCAAGGTCGCTGGCATTCTTCTCGAGACGCAGATTTCGGCGCGCAAGGGGCTCGCCGTTGCGATCGGGTTCGGTGTCAATGTCGTCGCCGCGCCCCAGGACACACCCTATCCGGCGATAAGTCTCGCCGATCTCGAACTGGGGCTCGACGCGCCGACGGTTTTCGCGCACCTTGCCGACAACTGGATAGATTGCCTCGCAGACTGGAACGACGGGGCAGGTGTTTCCCGAATTCTCGACCAATGGCGCAGCCACGCTGCCGGGCTTGGGTCGCAAGTGGCCATTCAGAGCGGCGGGGACGTCGTTCGCGGGACATTCGAAGCTATTGACGATGCGGGCCGTCTGGTCGTCCGCGATATGCACGGGCACCGCACCGCGATTTCGGCGGGCGATGTCCATTTTGGAGCGACGGCCACGCTGCGTGCGTAGCCTGGCTCAGCTTTAGACACACGAAAAGCGGCGGCGGGATATGGATCCCGCGCCGAGAAGAGGATTCATGGCTGGAACTGACAACAAGGACGCTGAACTGGTGTTCGTGCCGCTCGGGGGCGTAGGCGAGATCGGGATGAATATGGGGCTGTACGGCTTCGGTCCCGCGCACGATCGGCAATGGCTGGTGGTGGATTGCGGCGTGACCTTCGGCGGTCCCGACCTGCCGGGGATCGAGCTGATCATGCCCGACACGCGGTTTCTCGAGGAGGAAGCCGACCGTATCGTCGGGCTGGTAATCACCCACGCCCATGAGGACCATTACGGCGCGGTGCTCGATCTGTGGCCGACATTTGACAAACCCGTCTATGCATCGCGGTTCTGCGAGGCGATGCTCAAGGCCAAGCGGGCTTCGAACGGGATCGTCGACGACGTGGACGTCACCGTCTTCACGCCAGGCGTTCCTTTCAGTCTCGGCGACTTCACGGTCGAGGTGATTCCCATGTCGCACTCGGCGCCCGAGACAGGTGCGCTGCTGATCGATACGCCGGCGGGCAGGGTGCTGCACACCGCGGACTGGAAGATCGACCACGGCCCCGTGGGCACGCCCATGACCGATATCGAGCGCCTCAAGGCGCTGGGTGCAGAGGGCAAGCCGCTGGCAGTGATCGGCGACAGCACCAATGCCATGAAGGAGGGCGTCAGCCCGTCGGAATCCGACATCGCCGACAATCTCGCGGCCCTGATCGCGCGCGCCCCCCACCGGGTGGCCGTCACGATCTTTGCATCCAATCTGGGGCGCATGATTTCGATCGCCCGGGCCGCGGCCAAGGCCGACCGGCAGGTGGTGGCCGCAGGACGCGCCATCCACCGGGTGGCCGGCATTGCCCGCGAGCTGGGGATGATGGAGGGCATACCGCCATTCCTCGACCAGAACGAATACGGCTATCTGCCGCGCGAGAAGGTGGTGCTGCTGTGCACCGGGTCTCAGGGCGAGTCGCGGGCGGCAATGGCAAGGATCGCGGCTGGCACGCACCCGGTGATCGATCTGTCGCCCGGGGACTGGGCTGTCTTCTCGTCCTGGGCGATCCCGGGCAACGAAAAGGGCGTTCTCGATATCCAGAACGCGCTCGTGGACAAGGGCGTCAAGATCATCACCAACGCCGACGAGGTGGTGCACGTCTCAGGTCACCCGCGCCGCAGCGAGCTGGCTCAGCTCTACGACTGGGTCAAGCCGCATCTGTTGGTACCGGTGCATGGAGAGCCCATGCATCTCGAAGCACACGCCAAGTTTGCGCGCGAGCAAGGCATTGGCAAGGTGTTCTCGATCCGCAATGGCGACATGCTCAGGCTCTACCCCGAGCCAGCGCATTTCCCCGGCGAGGTGCCGGTCGGCGTGCTGTACCTTGACGGCAACCTGCTCTGCACGCCCGAGGAAAGCCGCGTGCGCGACCGGCGGCGCCTCGCGTTGGGCGGACTGGTGGTCATCTCGCTCGCGGTGAACGGAGCGGGTCAGATCGTCTCAGGCCCCATGTTCGATCTGGACGGGTTGCCCGAGCTGGAAGATGATGAAGATCCCTTGCTCGACGTGGTCAAGGATGCGGCGAATGGGGCGTTCAAGAGCATGCCCGGCAAGCGGCGCGGCGATACGGGCCGGCTGGCCGAGGCCATCAGGCGCGCCGTTCGGTCCGAGGTCAATGCCGTCTGGGGCCGCAAGCCCATCGTGAAAGTCACCGTTCACAAGGTCTGAGATGCAGCTTTTCACCTATATCGCCATATATTTCATCGTCTGGTGGGTGTGCCTGTTCGTCACCCTGCCATTCGGTGTGAGAGGGCAGCACGAGGACGGGCTGGTGACCGATGGCACCGAGCCCGGAGCCCCCGTGAGCACCCTGATATGGCAGAAGCTGCTGGCGACGACCCTCATTGCGGCAGTGGCCATGGCCCTGCTGCTGTGGGGGATGTCGTCGCCCTGGCTGCAGGCCTACTGGTCCTGATCCAGAACAAAAAAAAGCAGGGCCAAGGCCCTGCATTCGTATGAGTTTCGCGACAATCCACTGGTCTTACGGCGCGCAGATGGGCGGCCAGTGCTCCTCCCTTGACGTTGTCGGCGTCTGGCGGTTCGATTGCCCGCCTTCTTTATGTGGCCGGACCCTACCAACTCGGTCCGTGTCTGCCAAGTGAATTTTGCGCTGTTTTGTCACACTTGTGTCAGTGCGATGAAACTTCACGCCAACGCCACCTTGCGCTGGCAGGCTGATCGTGGTTTGCGCTTGTTGGACAGGCCATTTCATGGCCGAGTCGTTGCCTGAACGGAGTCGTCATGCGTCTTTCGAGATACTTCCTGCCCGTCCTCAAGGAAACGCCCAAGGAAGCTGAAGTGATCTCGCACCGGCTGATGCTGCGTGCGGGCATGATCAGCCAGCAGGGCGCCGGCCTTTATGCCTGGCTGCCGCTTGGCTACCGGGTGCTGCGCAAGATCCAGACGATCATCGAGCAGGAACAGAACCGGGCAGGGGCCATCGAGCTGCTGATGCCGACGCTGCAATCGGCCGATCTCTGGCGCGAGAGCGGTCGGTACGACGACTATGGCAAGGAAATGCTGCGCATGCAGGACCGCAACGAGCGCGACATGCTCTATGGTCCGACCAATGAGGAGATGATCACCCACATCTTCCGGACCTTCGTGCGCTCCTACAAGGATCTGCCGCTCAACCTCTACCATATCCAGTGGAAATTCCGCGACGAGATCCGGCCGCGCTTCGGCACCATGCGCAGCCGCGAGTTCCTCATGAAGGACGCCTATTCGTTCGACGTGGACAAGGACGCGGCAGTCCGGGCTTACAACCGGATGTTCGTGGCCTATCTGCGCACCTATCACCGCATGGGCCTCGTCGCGATCCCCATGCGCGCCGAAACCGGACCGATCGGCGGTGACCTGAGCCACGAATTCATCGTGCTGGCCGAGACCGGCGAGAGCGGCGTATTTTGCCATGCCGACCTGCTCGACAAGCCGATCCCCGGGCCCGATACCGATTTCGACGGCGATCTCTCGCCCATTGTGGCGGACTGGACTTCGCTCTATTCGGCGACCGAGGACATGCACGAGGAGACCGAATTCGCCTCCAAGGTGCCCCAGGACAAGCAGATTGCCGCCCGCGGTATAGAGGTGGGGCAGGTGTTCTACTTCGGCACCAAATATTCCGAGCCCATGGGCGCAACCGTGACCGGGCCCGACGGCAAGGACGTGCCCGTGCACATGGGATCGTACGGGATCGGCCCCACCCGGATCGTGCCCGCGATCATCGAAGCCAGCCACGACGAGAGCGGGATCATCTGGCCCGTCAGCGTGGCACCTTTCGAGGTGGCGCTGATCAACCTGAAATCCGGCGACGCCCAGTGCGACGCGGCCAATGAGAAGCTCTACGGCCAGCTTGAGGCCGCCGGCATCGAGGTGATCTACGACGACCGGCAAACCGGGGCCGGCGGCAAGTTCGCGACCGCCGACCTCATCGGTATCCCCTTCCAGCTCATCGTAGGGCCGCGCGGCCTGTCGGCGGGCGAGGTCGAGATCAAGCACCGCAAGAGCGGCGAGCGCGAGACCATCGGCATTGAGGATGCCGTATCGCGCCTCAAGGGTCTGATCGAACCCGAGCGCAGGCTGACGGCGTGAGCGGCTCAGCCCCTTTGCGCAAGGAGCGCGGCGCAGGACCATTTTCGCGACTCGAGTTCATGGTCGCTGGGCGCTACCTGCGCGCCCGGCGCCGCGATACGTTCATCTCCGTGATTGCGATGCTGACCATGATCGGCATTGCTATCGGCGTTGCCACGCTGATCGTGGTGATGAGCGTGATGAACGGATTTCGGGACGAGCTGCTGACCAAGATCCTTGGGCTGAACGGCCATTTCACCGCACTACCCGTGGACCAGACCTTCACCGACTACGAGGATGTCGTCGTCCGGCTCGAGGAAGTCGACGGGGTGATCAGCGCCGTGGCCTTTGTGGAGGGCCAGGCCCTGGCATCGGGGCCATACAATTCGGCCGGCGCCGCGGTGCGCGGCATGACCCTCGACGATATCCAGAAGCTGCCGCTGCTCTACAACAGCACGGTGCAGGGCGGCTGGGACGATTGGGACGACGTCGAGGGGGTGGCGATCGGCGAGCGCATGGCCCAGCAGCTCGGGCTGGTGGTGGGCGATGCGATCACCATCGTATCGCCGGAAGGCTCGCGCACGCCCTTCGGCTCGACGCCACAGATCCGGTCCTATCCGGTCAACGTCATCTTCAATGTCGGCATGGTCGAATTCGACAGCCTGTTCGTCTTCATGCCCATCGACCAGGCGCAGGATTATTTCCGGCTCTACACCGACGAATTGCGCGAGGGGTATGACGACCTCCCGCTCGATGCCACTGACGAGGAAATCGACGAGGCCTATGAGCGGCGCTATCAGGCAACCGCAGTGGAGGTGTTCCTCGCCGATCCCGATTCCACCAGCCAGATCCGCACCCGACTCGAGCAGGCGGCCGGCCGGCCGTTGATCTTCACCGACTGGCAGCGGCGCAACGAAACGTTCTTCTCGGCCCTGCAGGTGGAACGGGTGGTGATGTTCACCATCCTCTCGATGATCGTGCTGGTGGCCGCATTCAACATCATTTCCAGCCTCGTGATGCTGGTCAAGGACAAGGGTGCCGATATCGCGGTGCTCCGAACCATGGGGGCCACACGCGGCTCGATCATGCGCATATTCTGCATGACCGGGACTGCCATCGGCACGGTGGGGACCCTTGTCGGGTTTGCGCTGGGGGTCATCCTTGCGCTCAACGCGGAATCGATCCGCTCATGGGTGTCGGAGATCCTGGGCTTCGCGCTCTTCCCGCCCGAAGTCTTCCTGCTCTCCTCGCTGCCCTCGCGGGTGGATCCGGTGGAGGTGACCGTGGTGCTGGCGATGGCGCTGGGGCTCTCGTTCCTCGCCACGCTCTACCCGGCCTGGCGGGCTGCCCAATACGATCCCGTGGAGGCCCTGCGCTATGAGTAGCGAACCGCTGCTGACGCTTTCGGGCGTCGACAAGACCTATGGCGAAGGGGAGATGGCCATCTCCGTGCTGCGCGGGGCGGGGTTGACCATCGGGCGCGGCGAAAGGGTGGCGCTCGTCGCCCCGTCCGGCGCCGGAAAATCGACTCTCCTTCACATCTGCGGATTGCTCGAGCGCCCGAGCGGAGGCGAAGTCATGATCTGCGGCGAGACAACATCCACGCTGTCCGAGCGCCAGCGCACCATGATGCGCCGGCACCGGATCGGCTATGTCTACCAGTTCCATCACCTGCTGCCAGAGTTCAGTGCGCTCGAGAACGTGGTGATGCCGCAACTGATCGCGGGCCAGACCGAAAAGGCCGCACACGCCAAGGCCATGGATTTGCTCGAGACCATGGGGCTCGCCCCAAGGGCCAATCACCGTCCCGCCGAACTCTCGGGTGGCGAGCAGCAGCGCGTAGCCATCGCCCGGGCGGCGGCCAATTCGCCCGACATCATCCTGGCAGACGAGCCGACGGGCAATCTCGATCCCACGACCAGCGAAAAGGTGTTCCTGGCCCTCTCAAGCCTGATCGCCGCAAACGATGCGGGGTGCCTGATCGCCACGCACAATCACGAACTGGCCCGCAAGACCGACCGGATCGTGACCATCGAAGACGGCAGGATCGTCCCCGCCACGCTTTGATGCACCAATCCGATGGCCTGATTTCCGGGCCGCGGGATCTCCGCGATCAATGATCGCGGGGCGCTGGCACGCATCCCGTAAACGGTCCAAACGCTCAGAACCATTTGTTAACCCAGCGCCGGCTGACGCTGTGGAAAGTGTGGACAGGAACAAAACAGGATCGTATAAGAACGAAATAGCAACATTGATCCCGAGGAGGCTTCCATGCTCATGTTCGTGAAGGACGTTCTGGCTCTGATCTCGCTCACCGCCTTTGGCGCCGCAACGCTGGCTTATGTGGACATGCTTGCCTATCTCGCGTGACTCGCATTCTGTGAACAAGGCCCGTTCGGGGTGGTGCGGTCGTGCCGCAGATGGCACAAACGTTCCGATAAGGTAGGGACATGTCTGGTCCGGGTTTCATCCATCTTCATATCCACTCGTCCTATTCGCTGCTCGAGGGCGCGCTTCCGCTCGCCAAGATCCTCGATCTCGCCGCTAAGGACGGGCAGCCCGCCATCGGCATAGCCGACACCTCGAACCTGTTCGGCGCGCTAGAGTTCTCTTCGAAGGCCTCCGGCAAGGGCATCCAGCCGATCATCGGTTGCGAACTGGTGATCGATTTCGAGCTCGAAGAGGACAAGCCCAGCGACCGGATCAATCTGGGCAAGGGCACGCTCGTCTTGATCGCGGCGGACGAGAAGGGATTTTCCAATCTCTCCACGCTGGTGAGTCGCGCTTATCTCGAATCCGGGGCAGGGCGGCCCCAGGCGCTGTTCCGGTGGCTCACTGAGGGCGCGGCGGAAGGTATCATCTGCCTGACAGGGGGGCCGGAGGGCGCGATCGACCCCTATCTGGCAGCCGGACTCAATGTCCAGGCTCAGGCGCGCCTCGATGCGCTGCACGCGGTGTTCGGCGATCGGCTCTATATCGAGTTGCAGCGGCATGGCCGGCCGATCGAGCAGAGTGTCGAGCCCCGCCTCGTCGATCTTGCCTATCGTCTCGGCATCCCGCTCGTTGCGACCAACGAGCCCTATTTCCCGGCCGGGGATGACTACGATTCCCACGATGCGTTGCTCGCCATCGCCTCGGGATCCGTGGTCGCCCAGACCGAGCGTCGGCGACTGTCCGACCAGCACTATTTCAAGTCCCGCGCCGAGATGATGGCGTTGTTCGAGGATTTGCCCGAAGCCATCGAGAACACTGTCGAGATTGCCCAACGGGTGGCGTTCCGGCCCCGAGAACTCGATCCGATCCTGCCCAAATTCGCTGCCGCAGCCGATCAGACAGAAGAAGAGGCCGTCTTCGCCGAAGGCGAGGAACTGGCCCGGCAGGCGCGTGAGGGACTGGCCGAGCGCATCAATGCCTACGGGCTTGCACCGGGCCGCACGCCCGAGGAATATGCCGACCGGCTCGAGCACGAGATCAAGATCATCCGGGACATGAAGTTTCCCGGCTACTTTCTTATCGTCGCGGACTTTATCAAGTGGTCCAAGGCCAAGGGAATTCCCGTAGGGCCAGGCCGCGGTTCGGGTGCGGGGTCACTGGTGGCCTACGCGCTGACGATTACCGATCTCGATCCGCTGCGCTACAATCTTCTGTTCGAGCGCTTTCTCAATCCCGAGCGCGTGTCGATGCCCGACTTCGACATCGACTTCTGCCAGGAGCGGCGCGAAGAGGTCATTCGCTACGTTCAGAACAAGTATGGCGAGGATCAGGTCGCCCAGATCATCACCTTCGGAACGCTGCAGCCGCGCGCGGCGCTGCGCGATGTCGGCCGGGTGCTGCAGATGCCCTATGGGCAGGTTGATCGCATCTGCAAGCTCGTGCCCAACAATCCCGCCAGCCCGGTAACGCTCGCCCAGGCCATAGACGGCGAGCCGCGCCTTCAGATGATGCGCGACGAGGACGAGACGGTAGCCGAGCTGCTCAGGATCGCGGGCAAGCTCGAGGGGCTTTACCGGCACGCATCGACCCACGCTGCCGGCATCGTGATTGGCGACAGGCCGCTCCATGAGCTGCTGCCGCTCTATCGCGACCCGCGTTCGGACATGCCGGTCACCCAGTACAATCTGAAATGGGTGGAGCCGGCCGGCCTCGTCAAATTCGACTTTCTGGGGCTCAAGACGCTGACCACGATCCGCTATGCGGTCGAGATGGTCGCCAAGAAGGGCATCGAGATCGACATCGATGCCATTCCGCTCGAGGACGCCGAGACCTACAAGCTCTACGCCCGGGGCGACACCTTCGGCATCTTCCAGTTTGAAAGTCCGGGGATGCGGCGCGCCCTGGTCGAGCTCAAGCCCGACCGGATCGAGGATTTGATCGCCATGAACGCGCTCTATCGGCCCGGGCCGATGGACAACATCCCGAGCTTCATCGACAGAAAGCACGGGCGCGAGAAGGTCACCTATCCCCACGAAGCGCTCCGCACCGTGCTCGACGAGACGTATGGGATCATCGTCTATCAGGAGCAGGTGATGCAGATCGCCCAGCTTCTCTCGGGCTACTCGCTGGGTGAGGCCGACATGCTCCGCCGGGCCATGGGCAAGAAGATCAAGGCGGAGATGGATACCCAGCGCGTCCGCTTCCAGGAAGGAGCCGAGCGCAACGGGATCAAGCCGGCCCTGGCCGATACGATCTTCGACCTCCTGGCCAAGTTCGCCAATTACGGGTTCAACAAGAGCCACTCGGCCGCCTATGCCTGGGTATCCTACCAGACCGGCTATCTCAAGACCCATCACCCGACCGAGTTCCTTGCCGCGTCCATGACGCTGGACATGGGCAATACCGACAAGCTCAACGACTTCAAGAGCGAGGCGGAGCGGATGGGGATCGAGATCGTGCCCCCCTGCATCAATCGCTCCCAGGCCGACTTCTCGGTGCACGAGGGCCGCATTCTCTATTCGCTGTGTGCCGTCAAGGGCGTGGGGCGCCAAGTCGCCGAACACATCGTTGAGGTGAGGGGAGAGCGCCCGTTTGCCGACCTCGCCGATTTCGCGCGTCGGATCGATCCCAGGATCATCAACAAGCGCACCCTCGATACGCTGATCAATGCCGGCGCCTTCGACGAGATGGTACGACGCAGGGAACAGGTCTCGGCGGTCGCGGACGCAATCATCAGCACCGCCCAGCGCGAGACCTCGGGACGTGCCGACGGGATCGTGGATATGTTCGCTGGCGACCAGGCCAGCACGATCGTGCTGCCCGAGAACGTTGCGTTCTGGGATCTCACCGAGCGGCTGGCCCGCGAGCATTCCGCGATCGGGTTCTATCTCTCCGCCCATCCGCTCGATGACTACGTGACGCTTTTTGACCGGCTGCGCGTTCAGCAGTGGGCCATGTTCGAGAAGGCGGCGCGCAATGGCGCCGTGGCCGGCCGGCTGGCAGGAACGCTGGTCTCCCGGCAGGACCGCAAGACCCGCAAGGGCTCGACCATGGCCATCATGATGTTTTCGGACCCCAGCGGATCATATGAGTGCATCGCGTTTTCCGAGGAAATCGAGAGCTACGGGCATCTGCTCGAGAAGGGCAATTCCGTCATTCTCGAGGTTGGCGCGGATTCACGCCCCGACGGGGTGCGGCTCCGGCTGCTCAAGGCTGAGCCTCTGGAGAAATCGGTGGACCGGCTCGGCCAGAGGCTGACCATCTTTGCCGCCGATCCGCGCTGTCTGCCCTCGATCAGGGACCAGCTCAAGCGCGGCGGCGATGGCGTGGTGAGCCTGGTATTGACCGGGCACGGCGGTGAGCGCGAGTACGAGATGGAGCTCAAGGGCCAGTTCAAGATCACGCCCCAGCTTGCAGGCATGCTCAAGACCGTAACGGGCATTGAGGATGTGCGGCTCCACTGACCGTCTCCAGGCAGGCCGATGCAGCTTGCCAAGCCTGCTTCCCTGGGCTATAGCGCACAGCGTCAAATCCACATGCAGGGGCCGGTTTCGCGATTGCGCGACGCCGATCCGGTGACGGGAAAGCCCGTTTCGCTTCCCCCTGCAGAGGCACAACCGGTCAAGGAGACGATTACAATGGCACTGCCAGATTTTTCCATGCGCCAGCTTCTCGAAGCAGGTGTCCACTTCGGTCACCAGAAGCACCGCTGGAATCCCAAGATGGAACGCTACATCTTCGGCGTTCGCAATGATGTGCACATCATCGACCTGAGCCAGACCGTTCCCTCGCTCTACCGCGCCCTCCAGCTCGTCAGCGACACCGTTGCAGACGGCGGTCGCGTGCTGTTCGTGGGCACCAAGCGCCAGGCGGCTCCGCTCGTGGCCGAGGCCGCGCGCCAGAGCGCCCAGTACTTCGTGAACTCGCGCTGGCTTGGCGGCATGCTGACCAATTGGCAGACGATTTCGCATTCGATCGCGCGCCTTCGCGAGCTCGAAGCGCTCCAGGAAGAGGGCGCCGTCGGCCTGACCAAGCGCGAGCGCCTTCAGCGCCAGCGCGAGCAGGATCGGCTCGAGCGCGATCTGGGTGGCATCAAGGACATGGGCAACGTCCCCAGCCTCCTGTTCGTGATCGACACCAACAAGGAAGCCAATGCGATCAAGGAAGCGCGTCGCCTCGGCATCCCGGTCGTCGCGATCGTCGACACCAACAGTGACCCCGACGTTGTCGACTACGCCATCCCCGGCAATGACGATGCGGCCCGCGCCCTCGAGCTTTACTGCTCGCTGATCTCCAAGGCAGCGATCGACGGCATTTCGCGCTCGTCGGCAGGCATGGGTATCGACCTGGGCGCCGCCCAGGACGTTCCCGAGGAGCCTGCGCTTGCGGCCGCCGAGGACATCGCGCCCGCACAGACCGAAGCGCAGCAGTCCTGATCCCGGACCGGGTGGATCGCGCTCCGGTGGCGGAGCGCGGCCCGCGCCCGCAACGACGCAGAAATCAATCATGCAGGCGGCGGACGACAGGCAGAGCGTCCGGGCCTGCATCGGCTTAAAGAGGTGACGAGATGGCGATTAGTGCAGCGGACGTGAAGCAGCTCCGGGAGATGACCGGGGTTGGCATGATGGATTGCAAGAAGGCTCTGACCGAGACCGACGGCGATATCGAAGCGGCAGTCGACTGGCTGCGCTCCAAGGGCCTTGCCAAGGCCGCCAAGAAGGCTGACCGCGTGGCCGCAGAAGGCCTGGTCGCCGTGGCGAGCGAAGGCAAGCGCGCCGCCGTGGTCGAGATCAACTCCGAGACCGACTTCGTGGCCCGCAACGAGCAGTTCCAGACCATCGTCAAGACCGCAGCGCAGCTGGCGCTCGACGTCAATGGCGACGCCCAGGCGCTGGCAAATGCCGACTTCCCCGGCACCGGCCGGTCGCTGAGCGGCGAGTTGACCGAAGCGATTGCCAAGATCGGCGAGAACATGACCCTGCGTCGCGCCGCGGTGCTCGAGGTCGAGGACGGCGTGGTCGGCCACTACGTGCACTCCGCGGTCTCCGAAGGCCTCGGCCGCATCGGCATTCTCGTGGGCCTGCAGTCGACCGGTGACAAGGCGGTTCTCGAAGCCCTGGGCAAGCAGATCGCAATGCACGTCGCAGCGACCAACCCGCTGGCCCTGTCGTCCGACGATGTGGACCCCGAGGCCGTTGAGCGTGAGCGCTCCGTGTTCATCGAGCAGGCCAAGGCATCGGGCAAGCCCGACAACATCGTCGAGAAGATGGTCGAGGGTCGAATCCGCAAGTTCTACGAGGAAGTCACGCTTCTGGCGCAGACCTTCGTGATCGACGGCGAGAACACCGTCGAGCAGGCAATAAAGAACGCCGAGAAAGACGCGGGCGCGCCCATCAAGATCACCGGCTTTGTCCGTTACGCGCTGGGTGAAGGCATCGAGCGCGAGACCTCGGACTTCGCAGCCGAGGTTGCCGCAGCCGCCGGCACCGCATAACGTGCCCCTCTTGCGGCACTGGTCCGCAGATTTCTGGCAGGCTGGGACGGATTGATGTCCGAAGACGCATATTCACGCGTATTGCTCAAGGTCTCCGGTGAAGCCCTCACCGGAGACCAGTCATATGGCATCGAGCCCGATTTTCTCAATGCGATAGCCCGGCAGATCGTGGATGTGACCCGCCGGGGCATCCAGGTGGCGGTCGTGATCGGAGGTGGCAACATCTTCCGGGGCATGGCCGTGGCCGCCAAGGGCGGCGACCGGGTCATCGGCGACCACATGGGCATGCTCGGCACGGTGATCAACTCGCTGGCACTGGGCGATGCGATCCGCAAGGCCGGAGGAAGGCCGCACGTCTTTTCGTCGGTGACCATGCCCTCGATTGCCGACACCTTTACCCAGCGCGCCGCCATTGCGGCACTGGAAGCGGGCGCCACCGTGATATGCGCGGGCGGCACCGGAAATCCGTTCTTTACCACCGATACCGCCGCGGCGCTCAAGGCCATCGAGCTGCGCTGCGACGTGCTGCTCAAGGGAACCAAGGTCGACGGCGTCTACAGCGCCGACCCCGAAAAGGATCCCCAAGCCACGCGCTTTGAAACGATCAGCCACGAAGAGGTGATCGCGCGCGACCTGCGGGTCATGGATACGGCAGCGTTTGCCCTTGCCCGTGACAATCGCTTGCCGATAATTGTCTATGCGCTGACAACCAGGGATGGTCTTGTCGGCGTGCTCGACGGGCGCACGCCGAGCACGCGCGTCGGTTGACGGCCGGAGCGCTTCTGCTGGAACCAGTTTTCCGGTTCGGAAGCGCGCCAAAACAAAGACTTAGAGTTTCCGTTCTGAAACCATACAGGCCGGAGTTCTCAAAACAGAATGGGGAGCCCCACATGACCGAAGAGTTCTCGCTCGAAAAACTGCGGGCGCGCATGAGCAAGAGTGTCGACTCGCTCAAGAGCGATCTGGCGGGCCTGCGCACGGGCCGTGCCAGCGCGAGCCTACTCGATCCGATCACCGTGGATGCCTATGGCAGCCCGACCCCGCTCAACCAGGTGGCGACCGTGTCGGTGCCCGAATCCCGCATGCTCAGCGTACAGGTATGGGACCGGTCCATGGCGGCTGCCGTCGACCGCGCCATCCGCGAATCCGGTCTCGGACTGAACCCGATCGCCGAGGGTGCGCTGATCCGCGTGCCGCTGCCTGAATTGAACGAAGAGCGCCGGCGCGAACTCTCCAAGGTCGCCCATCAGTATGCCGAGCAGGCGCGCGTCGCTATCCGGCATATCCGGCGTGACGGGATCGAGCTGTTGCGCAAGCTCGAGAAAGACGGCGACATGAGCCAGGACGACGCCCGCACCAACACCGACAGGGTGCAGAAGGCAACGGACGATTTCATCGCCGACGTCGATACACTGGTTGCGACCAAAGAACAGGAAATCATGCAGGTCTAGCTCGTCTCGACCGGTCCGAGAGGCACCATGTCCACCAACCCGGCGATCGCTTCCCTCCAGCCGGAGCGTCAGGCCCTGAAGATCCCCGACCACATCGGTGTGATCATGGACGGCAACGGTCGGTGGGCGAATGCCCGGGGCCTGAGGCGATCCGAAGGCCACAGGGCCGGCGTACAAGCCGTGCGCCGGATCGTGGAGTTGTGCATCTCCTACAAGGTCCGCTGCCTGACCCTGTTCAGCTTCAGCTCCGAGAACTGGCGTCGTCCTCCCGATGAGATCAACTTCATCTTTGGTCTGCTGCGCCGGTTCGTTTCCTCCGACCTCAATCGTCTCGTGGCGGCCAATGTCCGCATCCGTATCATCGGCGAACGGGCCGGTCTTGAGTCGGGGCTGCGCGCCATCATCGAAGAGGTCGAAGCCAAGTCGGCGGCCAATACGGGGCTCGACCTCGTGGTGGCGTTCAATTACGGGGCCAAGGCCGAGATCGTCTCCGCCGTCAGGCAGATCGCAGGCAAGGTCGCGACCGGCGAGATTTCGCCCGACGAAATCGACGAGGCCTTGCTCGACGGCCACATCTACACCCACGGTCTTCCCGACCCCGACCTTATTGTCCGCACCAGCGGCGAGATGAGGCTGTCGAACTTTCTTTTGTGGCAATCAGCCTATGCCGAACTGGTGTTCGTTGAAGAGGCATGGCCCGATTTCGACGAAGCCGTGTTCCTCAAGGTCCTGCGGACCTATTCGGAACGCGACAGGCGCTTTGGCGGGATCGCTTCGTGAGTATGGGCCCGAAGGAGCCTACTGCAGGCAAAAAGCGTTCGATCGTCTGGCCGTTCGGACCCGATCTTCTTCCGCGACTGCTCTCGGCGATCGTACTGATCCCATTGACGGCCATCGCGCTCGTCGCCGGCTGGGTACCGTTCGCGCTGATGGTCGCCCTCGTGATCGCCGGCGCTTACCGCGAATGGGAGACCATGATCGTGGGCCGGGAGCAGGCCTTTCCCGCGGTGCTGGTCATGGGCCTTCTGGCCATCGCCGCAATCGCCTATCCGATGAACGGGGCATGGGCGAGCGCAGCACTGCTGTGCATAGCCGTGGTCATCGGGATCGCTCTGCCGGGACGGAACCGGGGCTGGCGGCTGGTGGGCATGATCTATTTCGGCCTGGCGACCATCGCGTTCCTCGCCATCAGGGGCAGCTCGGCCGTGGGCATATGGGCGGGCGTGTTCCTGCTCTCGATCACCTGGATGACCGATATCGGGGCCTATTTCGTGGGCAGGATCTTTGGCGGCACCAAGCTTTCCCCGGAAGTCTCGCCGTCCAAGACCTGGTCTGGCGCCGCCGGCGGGCTGGTGTTCGGCACGGCTGCTGGCCTGCTGGTCTGGAATGCAGCCGGGTGGTTCCTGGGCACCCCGTCTCCGTTCGTGATCGGATTGCTCATCGCGGTCCTGGTGTCCATTTCGGCGCAGGGCGGCGATCTCGCGGAAAGCGCGGTCAAGCGCAGGTTCGCAATCAAGGACAGCGGCGCGGCGATTCCCGGTCATGGCGGCATCATGGATCGAATCGACAGCCTCACCATGGCGGCCCTGGTTCTCTGGACCATAGGGCTGGCGCACCGGGGGCTGGGCGCGGTGCCGCAGGGCATATTGTTCTGGTAGCGGATGGCTCGCGCCCGTGGCATTGTGCACGTCGAATCCCCGTCCAGCCGTGAGGCCCACCCATCGATACCCTTCCGTTCTTTTTGAACTACATCATTCCGTTTCTCGCCGTCATCACCGTCATCGTGTTCATCCACGAGATTGGCCACTACCTCGTGGCCCGGTGGAACGGGGTTGCCATCGACGCCTTCTCGATCGGGTTCGGTCCCGAATTACTCGGCTGGACCGACAGGCGCGGCACACGCTGGAGACTGGCTGCGATTCCCCTGGGCGGATACGTCAAGTTCACCGGGGACATGAACGCGGCGAGCATGCCCGATCCCCATGCCGCCGACGGAATGGATGAGCAAGAGGCGCGCACGCTTTTTGCAAACAAATCGGTCTGGCAGCGCATGGCCGTGGTGGTTGCAGGGCCCGCAGCCAATCTGATTTTCACCTTCCTCGTCCTTTACGCCATGCTCCTCGGCTATGGCCGGCCGACCCTCGATCCCGTGATCGGGGAGGTGGTTCCCGGCTCGGTCGCCGAAGCGGCAGGCTTTGCGCCCCAAGATCGCGTTCTGTCCGTTGACGGGTTCCGCGTCATCGGGTTTTCCGACTTCCAGCGCCTCATCGCCACCTCGCCCGACCGTCCCGTCACCGTGTCGGTCGAACGGGCAGGGGAGCGTGTTGAGATCGGCGTGGTGCCGCAGGGCGATACCACTCAGACCCGATTCGGACGTGAACTGGTGATCGGCACTATCGGGGTCGCGCGGAATGTGGCTGAAGGCGACGTGGTGCTCTATCACCCGGGGCCGCTCGAAGCGGTCTCCATGACGTTTGAAGAAATCTGGTTCATCGTGGATCGCACCGTCGCGTTCTTTGCGGATCTGTTCGTAGGACGGGGCGACCTCAATCAGATTGCCGGCCCTGTGGGGATGGCCCAGGTTTCGGGTGAAGTGGCCACCCTCGGCTTTTTGGCGTTGGTTAACCTAACCGCACTATTATCGCTAAACATCGGCATAATTAACCTGCTGCCAGTGCCGATGCTCGATGGTGGACACCTCATGTACTATCTGGCCGAAGCCGTCCGAGGACGGCCTTTGAGCCGGAGGGTACAGGAGATCGGGTTCAGGATCGGGTTCGCACTGGTGTGCACGCTCATGGTGTTCACCATCGTCAACGACCTCATCTGAGGCATGTGTGTTGCACGAATACATGACCGGCCGAACTTTTGGGAAGCGAGAAGGGGATGCGCCTTGCCCTCGAATGAAAAAGCGTTACAACGGGATAACGGAGCTTTGGGGGAATCCGTGCACCTGTGCGATTCCCGGCGCAACTCTCTGATTGCAGGCAAGTCTCACAAGGCAAGCACGAACAACATGTTGAAAAACGCCAAGCTTTTGCAAAGCGCATCACTCGCCCTTCTCATGGCCGCAGCTGCGCCCGTAGCGGGAACGCCAGCCTGGCTGTTCGGTTCCGCCGAGGCGCTCGCCCAGCAGGCCGGTACCTCCCAGGTTTCGGGGGTGCGATTCGAGGGTAACAGTCGATTCTCCGATGCCGAACTGACCTCCATGGTCGATGTCGCCAACCGTCGTGTCTATTCTGAGGCCGGCATCCAGGGCGACGTTCAGGCCATCCAGATCGCTTACGATCAGGCCGGCTATAACGACGTTTCCGTCACCACCCGCCTCGAGACGGCCACGGATGGAAATCTCCGGGTTGTGTTCGTTGTCAATGAAGGTGAACGCGCGGGCATCGCTGCGATCAACTTCACCGGCAACAACGCCATCAGCTCGATGCAGCTCAAGTCAGTTCTGGTCACCAAGGAGTCGCACCTGCTCAGCTGGCTGTTCCGCGATGACCTCTATGACGAGGATCGCCTTGCGGTCGACCGCGAGCGCATCCGTCTCTATTACGCCAACCGGGGCTATCCCGACGCACGCGTGCTGTCCTCGGTCGCCGAGTTCGACGCAGAGCGGAATGCCTACTTTATCAACTTCACGATCGAAGAGGGCGAGCAGTACACGTTCGGCGACGTGGCGATCGAGACCAGCATCCCTGGTCTGGACACCAACGCCCTGCGCGGCGGCATCGAGACCCAGGCCAACAGCCGATACTCGATCTCCGATCTCGAGGCGTCCCAGACCGAACTCGCGGTCCGGGCAACCGAACAGGGCTATTCGTTCGCCGAAGTGCGCCCGCGTATCGACCGCGACATCGCAAACCGCCGCTTCAATGTGACCTATCTGGTCGACGAGGGTGCGCGCGTTTATGTCGAGCGCATCAACATCACCGGCAACAGCAAGACGCGTGACTTCGTGATCCGTCGCGAGTTCGACTTCGCCGAGGGCGATCCGTTCAACCGCACGCTCGTCACCCGTGGCCGCAGCCGCATCGAGAGCCTCGGCTTCTTCGAATCGGTTCAGGTGACCTCGGCGGCCGGCAGCGCGCCCGATCAGGTCGTTCTGAACGTGGCCGTGGTCGAGGGCAGCACCGGCGAATACGGTATCGGTGGCGGTTACTCCACCAATGACGGCTTCTTCGGTGAGATCTCGCTGACCGAGCGCAACTTCCTTGGTCGCGGCCAGTTCCTGCGCGCGGCACTGGGGCGGTCGGAAGTGGGTCAGACCTTCGACTTCAGCTTCACCGAGCCCCGCTTCATGGGCCTGCGCGTTTCCGCCGGCGTCGATGCCTATCGTCGCGTGGTCCAGGAAGGCGAGCGGTTCTCCTACGGAACCGATACGATCGGCGGTCGTCTGCGGTTCGGCGTTCCGGTCGCGAACGACACACGGTTCAGCACCCATGTCGGGCTCGAGCAGCGCCGGTTCTATGACGAAGACTCGCCGTTTGCGCCGGACTACATCTCCGATATCGAGGACGACACGCTCACAAAGCTCACTGTCGGCTACTCACTCGACTACAGCACCGTGGACAGCCAGACGCGTCCGACCGAAGGTCTTGTGGCTAATTTCTCGCAGGAATATGCGGGCCTGAGCCATAACTTCATCAAGACCGAAGCCCGTGCGCGCTACTATCATCCGATCTGGGAAGAAGCGGGCATCATCGGTTCGGTCCGGGCAACCGGCGGCATCATCAACGATCTCGGTGGTGAGGGTATCCATCCTTCAGAAGCCTTCCTGCTCGGCCCCAACCTCGTCCGCGGCTTCCGCCAGGGCGGCATGGGCCCGCGGGTGAGCGACACCGACGATCCGCTTGGCGTTATGGCCTATGCTGGCGTTTCGGCTGAAGTCGATTTCCCGATCCCTCTGATTCCCGATAGCTGGGGCATCCGTGGCGCGGTCTGGGGTGATGTCGGCTGGATCGACGGCGCACCCGACGCCGCTGGCGAAGGTGTCGATGATATCCAAGATGCTCTGAAGTCTTCGGTCGGCGCATCGGTGATCTGGGAATCGCCGCTCGGCCCGCTGCGGGGTGACTTCGCGCATGTGCTCAATCAGGAAGAGCAGGACGAAACCCAGGTGTTCCAGCTGACGCTTTCGACCCTGTTCTAAAGCCGGTCATCTGCATAGACATTCGACAAGCCGCGGTGCTAAAGGCTCCGCGGCTTGTTTGTTTTGGCCCTCTGGGGGAGGCTAGGTGATGTTTGATTCGGTTCCGCTCCTCCATGACATGACGTATTTTCCAGCCACACAGCCTCTCGGGTATATCCCCTTCCATCGCGATGCGATTGACGTGCAGGGCCGCGCGTGATGGTTGATTCCCGGTTCCATCACTGCACCGGCCCCATATCGCTTGCCGAACTGGCGCGTGCGGCCGGGCATGGAAAAATCGTGCCTTCCGAAGAGGCGGGCCGGATGCCCATTGAAGGCGCCAGCGGCCTTGAGGCGGCAGGCCCGGGCTCGCTGTCGTTCGCGGCGAGCAAGGATTATGCCGACGAGTTGGCCTCAACGGCTGCCGGTGTGGTGATCGTCCCCGAAGCACTGCTGGAAGCGGTTCCCCGCCATACGCGCGCGATCGTGAGCGAGGATGCCTACGGGGTTTTCATCGATTTCCTTGCGGTGCTCTATCCCGATGACACGAGGCGGGTCGTCGCGGGTCTGGTGGACGCGCAGGCGCCACGGCTCGAGGAGGGCGTCGTCCTCAACCCAGGCGTCGTTATCGGCAGCAATGTCGAGATCGGCGCCAATACGGTGATTGGCGCCAATACGGTGATTGGGTCGGGCGTCTGTATCGGACGCAACTGCGTGATCGGGCCGGGAGTGACCATCGAATGCAGCTATCTCGGTGATGGTGTGGTGCTGCAGCCGGGCGTGGTGCTCGGGGCCGAAGGCTTCGGATTTCGGCTCGGGCCCGACCGCCACAAGAAGATTCCGCAACTCGGGCGCGTCATCATCCAGGACGATGTGGAGATCGGCGCAAACACCACGATCGATCGCGGCACCCTCGATGATACTGTGATCGGGCAGGGCACCAAGATCGACAACCTCGTCCAGATTGGCCACAATTGCAGGATCGGCCGCAACTGCGTGATCTCGGGCATGTGCGGTCTCTCCGGCTCGACGACCCTCCAGGACGGCGTAGTGATGGGCGGAGGGGCTGGCACGGCCGGCCATCTGACCATCGGCGCCGGTTCGCTGGTTCTGGCGCGCAGCGGCGTTTCCCACAGCTTTCCGGCCGGCTCCAATATTGCCGGTGCGCCGGCCCAGGATGTAAGGATGTGGAAGCGGGAGATAGCAATGATCCGCCGAATGACAAAAGGGGACAGGAAGTGACGACCGTCGATCACCAACCGGCGCCTGACGCCAAGCAGCTATCCACCATGGAGATCGACCGGGTTCTCGCCGCGCTGCCGCATCGGTATCCGTTTCTGATGATCGACAAGATCATCGAGATCGACGGGGACGATTCGGCCATCGGCATCAAGAATGTGACCTATAACGAGCCCCAGTTTCTCGGCCACTTTCCTGGCGAACCGATTTTCCCGGGCGTGCTCATCATCGAAGGCATGGCCCAGACGGCCGGCGCGATCGTGATCAACCTGGAAAACAAGTCCGGCGAAAAGCATATCGTCTACCTGCTCACCATCGACAATGTGAAGTTCCGCAAGCCCGCCAAGCCTGGGGATCGGCTCGAGTACCACATCAAGAAAATTCACCGCCGCAAGACCGTGGGGCGCTATCAGGCGCGTGCGATCGTTGATGGGGTGGTGGTTGCGGAAGCGGAAATCGGTGCAATGATCGTCAAGGAAGCCTCGTGACCACGACGATTCATCCCACGGCGATCGTTTCGCCCGACGCCAAGCTCGGCGACAACGTCACCATTGGCCCGTATTCCATGGTCGGCGACTCGGTCGAATTGGGGGAAGGGGTCACGCTCATCTCGCATGTATCGATCGATGGCCGCACCCGAATTGGTGCGCGTACCAAGATCTACCCGTTTTCCTCGATCGGGCATCCGCCCCAGGACCTGAAATACGAAGGCGAGCCGAGCACGGTCACGGTCGGGGACGATTGCGTGCTGCGCGAGTACGTGACGATCAATCCGGGCACCGCAGGCGGCGGCATGCAGACCGTGGTCGGAAACCGCTGCCTGTTGATGGTGGGCGTACACATCGCCCATGACTGCCTGGTCGGCAACAATGTGGTGATGGCCAACCAGGCGAGCCTCGCCGGCCATTGCGTGGTGGACGATTACGTCCGCTTCGGCGGCCTCTGTGGCGTCCATCAGTTCGTTCGCATCGGCGCCCACGCCTTTATTGGCGCTATGACCTTCGTTGACAACGACGTGATCCCTTACGGGTCCGTCCTCGGCAACAGGGCCTATCTCGGCGGGCTGAACCTCGTTGGCCTCAAGCGTGCCAGGTTCGACCGTGAGTCGATCCACGCGCTGCGGGCCGCCTATCGCATGATCTTTTCAAATGAAGGCACGCTGCGCGAACGGATCGAGGATGCCGCCGAGATCTTCACCGGCCAGACGCTGGTCGAAGAGGTCATCAACTTCATCCGCAAGCCCTCCGAACGCTCGTTGTGCATGCCCCGCAACGGAGCCGGGGCGGAGCAATGACCGCCCCGGGCCGGCTGGCGCTGGTCGTAGGATCTGGCGCTCTGCCGCCGCTGGCCATCGAGGCCGCATTGGAGGCGGGCTGGGCGGTGAAGGTGCTTTGCCTGCACCCCAGGGACGATCTCGAACGCTACACGCCGTTTCCGATCAGGATTTCGCGGCCCGACCAGGTGCTGCGCGCCATCAAGGGTTTCGGGGCGACCCATGTCTGCGCCGTTGGCGGCATGCACATGTCCGACCACCAGCGCGAGACCCTCTCGGATTTCGCGGCCGACGGCAAGGATTCCGGGAACAAGGGCGACTCCAGGCTTTCCCAGCTGGGGGCCAACCTCCTAAAGATGTTGGGCATTCCCTTTATCGGGGTCCATGAGATCGTGGCCGGACTGCTCGCGCCGCATGGAACGATCGGAGCAGCGAACCCGACAGCCGATCTTGAGCGCACCATGGCGTTCGCATTCGTCACGGCACGCCGGGCCGGCGATCTCGATCTGGGGCAGGCATTGGTGGTTTCCGGGGGCAGAGTGATCGCCACCGAGGACATCGCAGGCACCGATGCGCTGCTCGAGCGCTGCGCGCAGTTCCGGATCCGGGGACTTGTCGCAGACGGCAAGGCATCCCTCGTGCTCGCCAAGACGTCCAAGCCCGGACAGCCCCTGCATGTGGACTTGCCGGCCATCGGTCCCCACACGATTTCCGGAGCGATCGAAGCCGGGATATCGGGAATCGTGATCGAAGCCGGCCGCACGCTGCTGATCGACCGCGATGCGACCATTGCCGCCGCCGATAAGGCGGGAATCGCTTTGGTGGGGCTCGCGGACAGCCCTGCGGCTGGGTCCTGATCCTCGTGACCCGCATTTTCATCCTCGCCGGCGAGGCTTCGGGCGACCGGATCGGCGCGAGTCTTATGGCCGATCTGCAGGCCCATGACGGCGTTTCGATCGTGGGAGTTGGCGGGGAGGCGATGATCGAGCATGGGCTCGATCCGATTTTCCCCATGCACCAGCTTTCGGTCATGGGCTATGCGGACGTGATCGTCCGCCTGCCGCGGCTTCTCTGGCGCGCGCTCGATATCATCCGCACCGTGCGCCGCACGCGACCGGACGTCACGGTGCTGATCGATTCCCAGGTCTTCTCCCAGGTGGTGGCCAAGGGCCTGCGGGCGCTCGGCTATGACAGGCCGATTCTGCTCTATGTCGCGCCATCGGTTTGGGCCTGGAAGCCCGAGCGGGCCAAGGCGATCAACCCGCTTTACGATGAAGTGCTCAGCGTTCTGCCCTTCGAGCCCGCAGCCATGCTCCAGCTCGACGGCCCGCCCACGACTTATGTCGGCCATCCCGCGCTTGCGCGCTTTCCCATGCGGACCGGTACGGCCGAACGCGGGCCCTTGTTGCTCCTGCCCGGCAGCCGCAGCGGCGAGTTGCGACGCCACCTGCCCATGATGCGCACTCTGGCGATCCGGCTGGCGGACCACGCTCAGGTGTCCGAGTTCATCGTGCCCACAACCCGGCAGAACCTGAAGCGGATCGAAGAAGAACTTGCTGGCTGGCCTGTTTCCGTGCGTGCCATTTCCGGGGAACTGGCCCGACGGTCCGCCATGGCTGAGGCGCTCGCGGCGGTCTGCGTGAGTGGGACGGCGACCCTCGAACTGGCGGTCGCCGGCGTTCCACACCTCATCACCTACGTGGCCGAACCCGCCCAGGCGAAGCACTTCGAGACCGCGACCACCCGCTATGTGGGACTGCCCAATATCATAGCCCAGCGGAATCTGGTTCCCGAACACCTGTTTGTGGGCGAGGGCGATGCAGACGTTCTGGGCGATGCACTCACGGCGCTGGTCGAAGACCCCGAAGCGCTGCGGGCTCAGGTGCAGGGGTTTGCCGAAATCCGCGAGCAGATGGAAAAAGGGGCGCCCGAGGCGCCCCTGCATCGTGCCGCCGATCGCGTGTTGGCGCGCGCTGGCGATTAGGGCGATTCCAGAAAAAGTGGAAAGACTTTTTCGGTTCGGAAACGCGACAAATCAAAGACTTAGAGTTCTTGTTCTGATTCAATCAGAACAGGATATGCGCTAGCGCTGGTCGATGCCGACGTAGTCGCGTGCCTGCGCGCCGTTATAGAGCTGACGCGGGCGACCGATCTTCTTTTGCGGATCGCCGATCATTTCCTTCCACTGCGCGATCCAGCCGACCGTGCGCGACAGCGCGAAGATGGCGGTGAACATGGAGGTGGGGAAACCGACCGCGTCCAGAATGATGCCCGAATAGAAATCCACATTCGGGTAGAGCTTGCGCTCCACGAAATATTCGTCGCTCAGCGCGATCTTCTCGAGTTCCTGAGCGACCTGCAGGGTGGGGTTGTTCTCCACGCCAAGCAGATCAAGCACCTCGCGGGCCGATTCCTGCATGACCGCAGCGCGCGGATCGTAGTTCTTGTACACCCGATGGCCGAAGCCCATGAGGCGGAAGGGGTCGTTCTTGTCCTTGGCGCGCGCGATGAACTCGGGGATCCGGTCGACCGAGCCGATCTGGCGCAGCATGTTCAGCGCCGCTTCGTTCGCGCCACCGTGTGCAGGGCCCCAAAGGCACGCCACGCCGGCTGCGATGCAGGCGAAAGGATTTGCGTCGGAGGACCCGGACAGGCGCACCGTGGAGGTCGAGGCGTTCTGCTCGTGATCGGCGTGCAGGGTGAAAATGCGATCCATGGCCTTGGCCACCACGGGATCGACCTTGTAATCCTCTGCCGGCACCGCAAAGCACATGTGCAGGAAGTTGGCCGCGTAATCGAGATCATTGCGCGGATAAACGAAAGGCTGGCCGACCGAGTATTTGTAGGCCATTGCGGCGATGGTCGGGGTCTTGGCGATCATCCTGATCGATGCGATCTCGCGCTGCACCGGATCTGAGATATCGGTGGAGTCGTGGTAGAAGGCAGCCATGGCCCCCATTACGCCGGTCATGATCGCCATGGGGTGCGCGTCGCGCCTGAAGCCCCGGAAGAAATAGTGCATCTGCTCGTGCACCATGGTGTGACGGGTCACGCGCGTGGAAAAGTCGGCAAGCTCGGACGCCGTCGGAAGCTCCCCATAAAGCAGCAGGTAGCAGACTTCGAGATAGGAACTCTGGCCGGCAAGCTGGTCGATCGGGTATCCGCGATAGAGCAACTCGCCCTTGTCGCCGTCGATATAGGTGATGGCGCTATCGCAGGCCGCCGTGGAGGTGAAGCCGGGATCGTAGGTGAACAGGCCCGTCTGTCCGTAAAGGGACCGGATGTCGATCACGTCGGGACCGACAGTGCCCGAAAGCACCGGAAATTCGTAGCTGTCATCACCGATCGTGAGTTTGGCTGTCTTGTCGCTCATGGCTGCCTCCCGGACACCGGGACCGGCATGCTCACCCGCGAAAAGCGGCTGCCCCGGCCCGTATCATTGCCTTCTAGAAATGCTGCCTTTCGGTATCCGATTTAACACCGGCATGCAACAAAGTCATAGAAGTTGACGTATAGGGCAAGACCAAAGAACTATTGCCGGGCGAGGGCCACCTGGTCATCGAGGCGGGCCATAGCTTCTTCGCGCCCGATCAGCACCATGACCTCGAACACCCCCGGCGACACGGTGCGCCCGGTGAGCGCGGCGCGAAGGGGCTGCGCGATCTTGCCCAGTTTCAGATCGTTCTCGGCCGCATAGGACCGCGCCGCGCCGTCCAGCGCCTCAACGCTCCAGTCCTCCATCGCCCCGAAGATCGTGCGCAGGGCGGCAAGATGCTCGCGGGTTTCGGGAGTGAGCAGGGCGGCCGCCTTTTCGTCCATGGCCAGCGGGCGCTGGTCATAGATAAACTGCGCCAGGTCGATGAGCTCGAGCACCGTCTTGGCGCGCGGCTGCAGGTCGGGGAGGGCCGCAAGGACCGTGTCCCTGGAGTTGACCAGCCCCAGATAGTCCGAGTTCCGGCCGACTTCCGACGCGGTATCGACCATGACATCATAGAGGCGGGCAGGCTCTGCGGCGCGGATGTAGTTGCCGTTGAGATTGCCCAGCTTGACGAAATCGAACCGCGAAGCGCCCTTGTTGAGCGCCTCGAGCGAGAACCACTCGACCATCTGTTCAGTGGAAAATATCTCGTCGTCCCCGTGCGCCCAGCCCAGCCGCGCGAGATAATTGCGCAGCGCTTCGGGGAGGTAGCCCATCTGCCTATAGGATTCCACGCCCATCGCGCCGTGGCGCTTTGAGAGCTTTGCGCCGTCCGGGCCATGGATCAGCGGGATGTGGGTCATCTCCGGCACCGTCCAGCCCATGGCCTGGTAGATCACGATCTGCCGGGCGGCGTTGGTGAGATGATCATCGCCACGGATGATGTGGGTCACGCCCATGTCGTGATCATCGACGACGACGGCGTGCATGTATGTGGGCGTGCCATCCGAGCGCAGGATGATGAAATCGTCGAGGTTCTCGGCCTTGAACACCACTTCGCCCTGCACGTGATCGTGCACGACGATATCACCCTCGCGCGGCGCCTTGATGCGCACGACCGGGCTGACGCCTGCGGGGGCGTCCGACGCAGGGCGGTCGCGCCAGCGGCCATCATAGCGGGGCGGTCGCCCCTCGGCGCGCGCTTCCTCGCGCATCCGCGTGAGTTCTTCGGAACTGCAGTAGCAATTGTAGGCCTTGCCCTGGTCCAGAAGCTGGCGGGCCACCTCGGCATGGCGATCGGCGCGCGAGAACTGGGAGATCGGCTCGCCGTCCCAGTCGAGCCCGAGCCAGCTCAGACCGTCAAGAATGGCGGCCACTGCGGGCTGGGTGGAGCGTTCGCGGTCGGTATCCTCGATGCGCAGCAGCATCTTGCCGCCGGTCTTGCGCGCATACGCCCAGTTAAACAGAGCGGTCCTGGCGCCTCCGATGTGGAGGAAGCCTGTCGGAGAGGGCGCAAAACGGGTGACTACGGGCTGGGACATCGGCTGAAACCTTGGGAATTCGTGCGCGCCGTGTGTATCATAGCAATCCTCAAGCGCAAGGGTGGCCGTGGATGTGACCGAGGGGGCGGCGAGCGGGAGCGACTGGCGGCGCCGGTCTGCGCCCCTAAGGGGCACGATCAGGACCGCGATAGGCGGCGGATTGGCGGCTTTGCACCGGGAGACGGTGCATGCGGTCGAGCAGCGCCGCCTGATCGCGCTCACCCCGTTTGCCGCGATCGCGGGCGCCATCGCCTACCGGATCGCACCGGCAGAGCCCGATGCGGTTCTATATGTCGCAGGGTTCGTTGCCCTCGGGCTCGCGTTTCTGACAACGCTGTCGAGGCCCTTCGTCCACAGGATCATCGTTTTGGCGCTGGCGGGCTGGATCGGCTTTGCCATCCTGCCGCTGCACGGCACGCTGGGCGGAACCCGAATGCTGGAGTCGTCGCGATACGGCACCTTCGATGCCCGTATCGACCAGGTCATTTTCGATGACGGCGCCAGCCAGCGCTGGATCGTATCGGAGATCGTGGCCCACGAGGATTGGTCCGACCCGGCCATCCGGCGCGCGCGGCTGGCGGTGAGCGGCAGCTTCGATGTGGCGCCGGGCGACAGGTTCACCGGCCGCATGCGGTTCTATCCGATACCCGGACCGGTCGTGCCCGGCGGGTTCGATTCCCAGTTCGCCGGATACTTCGACGGCATCGGCGCCTATGGCACCCTGTTTGCCACCCCCGAGATACAATTCCTTTCCAGGGCGCCCGGCGGCTGGGAGACGATGGTCGCCCGCCTGCGCACGACGATCACCGAACGCATCGTCGAAGTGCTGGGCAACCGGATCGGGGGTATCGCTGCGGCCCTGATCACCGGGGACCAGTCGCGACTCGATGAACAAGACCGGGCCGTCATGGCCAGTGCCGGCCTCGCACACGTGCTGGCGATTTCGGGGCTGCACCTGAGCCTTGTCGCCGGCACGGCCTTTGCCGCGCTGCGATACGGGCTGGTTGTGTCCCACAGGCTGGCACAGCGCATTCCCGCCAAGCGCATCGCCGCTGCAGGTGCGATCGGTGTGGCGCTGGGGTATCTGGTGATTTCCGGCATGGGCGTCTCGGCGATCCGGGCCACAATCATGCTGTGTCTGGTCTTTGCCGCCGTCGTGCTCGGACGGCAGGCCCTGACCATGCGCAACGTTGCCATAGCGGCGCTGATTCTGATCGCCGTGGATCCGGCCAGCATTTTCCGCGCCAGCTTCCAGCTCTCCTTTGCTGCGGTCATCGCGCTGATCGCGGCGTTTGAGCTGGCGCGCCGGACGCGCGAGAAACGCCTTTCGCCACGGAATGGCGTCATCCGTCTGTTCTTCGATATAGCTATGACCAGCCTGATTTCGGGTGCAGCGACCATGCTGTTCACCGCCTATCACTTCCAGCAGACCGCGCCCTTCGGGCTGCTGGGCAACCTGATGGCGATGCCGCTCGTGACCTTCGTGATGATGCCCATGGCGCTGATCGCCATGCTGCTCATGCCGCTCGGACTGGAGGCGGTGCCGCTCGCGATCATGGGCAAGGCCATCGAGGCCGTGCTCTGGTGCGCGCACGCCGTGCGATCCATGAGCGGCGGGTTCGATCCGGCCCCGATCCTGACGCCGGTCGCACTGGTTGCCGGGCTTTTCGCGCTCGGATGGCTCGCGTTCTTCCGAAGCCGGATACGCCTTTGGGGGACCATCGTGGCGCTGCCGGTGATCGTGCTATTCGGCACGGCGTCGCGGCCCGACATCATCATCGCGGACGGGACACAGGCTCTCGCGGCACGCCATGCCCCGGGGCTGGCTCTCATCGCGGGCAGGGCGAACACATTCGCCCCCACCATATGGTCGGAGCGCTATATGGAGCCGATCGGGGCGAGACCAGAAGAGATGCGGTGCGACGCGATCGGCTGCATCTTCGTCTCGGGACAGGGCTTCACGCTGGCACTCGTTGAAAACGTCATGGCCTTCCACGAGGACTGCGCGGTCGCCGATATCGTCGTCACGCGCATACCAGCGCCAAGCCAGTGCCGCGAAACCACCCAGGTGGTTGACCAGACCGATCTGTCGGTCGGCGGCGTGCATGTCCTCAGATGGGAGCCCGAGCGCGGCACCTTCACCATCGCGAGGGCTATAGAGGACGAGAGCCGACCGTGGCGGATAGCGCCGCGCTAGAGCGTTGCCACAAAAAGTGGAAACACTTTTCCGGTTCGGAAACGCGACAAATCAAAGACTTAGAGTTCCTGATCTGATTCAATCAGAACAGGATATTCTCTAGCGCGCCTGCCAGTACCGGCCGCGATCAGTAGCGGCGCATCAGGCCGACCAGACGCCCCTGAACCTTGACGCGGTCAGGCCCGAAGATCCGGGTCTCATAGGCCGGGTTGGCGGCCTCGAGCGCCACGGCGTTGCCGCGCTTGCGCAGGCGCTTGAGCGTTGCTTCCTCGTCATCGACGAGCGCGACCACGATCTCGCCATTGCCCGCTGCATCCTGCTTGCGGATCAGCACGGTGTCTCCGTCGAAAATGCCCGCGTCGATCATCGAATCCCCGCGCACCTCGAGCGCGTAGTGCTCGCCGCTGCCAAGCATTTCGGGCGGCACCGATATCGAATGAGAATGGGTCTGGATTGCCTCGATGGGCGTGCCCGCAGCGATACGGCCCATGACGGGCACGGCAACCGACTGGTTTGCATCGTTGGCAGCATGGATGGGCTTGGGCGGAACCTTGCCGAGATTGCCCTCGATGACGCTGGGCTCGAACCTGGCCTTGCGCCCCCCGAGCGAGGGGTTCATGGAATCGGGCAGTTTGAGCACTTCGAGCGCCCGCGCCCGGTTGGGCAACCGGCGAATGAAACCGCGCTCCTCGAGCGCCGTGATCAGCCGGTGGATCCCTGACTTGGACTTCAGGTCCAGTGCTTCCTTCATCTCGTCAAAGGAAGGCGGAATACCCGCCTCCTTCATCCGCTCGTGAATAAACATCAAGAGTTCGTGCTGCTTGCGCGTCAGCATTGCGGGATACCTCTCCCAGCCAGTCGAATCGGAACAAATATTGAACCTTTGTACATGTTCCGCAAATGTTCCGCAAGTGAATCGCACACCCTGCGGGAAGGTTTGCGGTCTGTTCCACCTGGCTTGCTCGGACTGTTCAGGATCGGTCTGTCTATCGGGCCGGATAAAGCAACATGACATCGACGACATCGTCTTGCTGACGGCCCGGGCAATTCTCGGGCTGGACGATCAACGCGTCCGAGAGCGCGAGCGATGAGAGATGCCCGCTGTCGGTCTCCCCGGTCGGGGCCACGCGGGAGCACCCCGGGCCGTCATGCACGATCCGGGCCCGGATGAAATGCCGGCGCGGCCCATTGGGGGCCAGAGCCTGCGCCAGCGGCAGGCGCATGGGAACGGACGGTCGACCGCCGGCCATGGCAACCAGCGCCGGGATGACGAGCACCTGCGCAGTCACCAGCGCGGAAACCGGATTGCCCGGAAGCCCGAAGACGAGCGTTGTTCCCTTGCGCCCCACCATCACGGGCTTTCCCGGACGCATGGCGATGCGCCAGAAATCGAGTTCGACGCCGTTCTCGGCGAGAACGTCCTGCACGAAATCGTGCTCGCCCACGCTGGCCCCGCCGGTGGTGACCACGACATCGGGTGCTGTCTCGAGGATCGCCCCGATCCGGGCCGAGAGCACGGCCCGGTCGTCGGGAGCCACGCCGTGATCGGTCACGTCCCGGCAGTGCGCCGCCAGAAGCGCGGCAAGCCCAATGGAATTGGACCCCACGATCTGATCGGGCCCGAGAGCACTGCCCGGCGCGGCGAGCTCATCGCCGGTGGCCATGAGACACAGCGACGGCAAACGGCCCACCGAGACCTCGGCCCGGTTGCCGGCGGCGACGAGCGCCAGGCGGGCAGGGGTGAGGATATCGCCCGCCGAGGCCAGACCGTCGCCGGACGCGAAATCATTGGCGCGGGGCCTTATGTTGTTGCCCGGCGCCACAGGCTGGGAGAAAATCACCGCGCCGCCGTCCTGGGTGGTCTTTTCCTGCATCACCACGGCATCGGCGTCGTCCGGAACAGGCGCCCCGGTGAAGATGCGGACGCACTGGCCCGCAGCGATCGCGCCTCGATAGCGTGCGCCAGCCTGGGATTGGCCGACCCGGACGAGGCGCGCGCCATCGGCAACGTCCTCAGACCGAACGGCGTAGCCGTCCATGGCGCTGGAGCGAAAAGGGGGATTGTCGGTGACAGCGGTGATGGTTTCGGCGAGCGTGCGGCCTGCGGCTTGCCCAACGGGCAGCGTCTCCGTGCCGAGCGGCGAGACGAGGGCGGCGATACGCGCCAGGGCCTCTTCCAGCGAGATCATGGATCGGCGCGGCGGAAGTCGCCGGACTTGCCGCCGGTTTTCTCGATCAGCCGGACATCGGTGATGGTCATCGCCTTGTCGAGCCCCTTGGCCATGTCGTAGAGCGTGAGACAGGCAACGCAAGCCGCTGTCATCGCTTCCATTTCCACCCCTGTGCGTCCGGTGGTCTGGGCAATGGCCTCGACGCTTACCATCCCGTCAGCATCGCCCGGACCGATATCGAGCGTCACCTTGGTGAGCGCGATCGGATGGCAAAGCGGGATCAATTCGGAGGTCTTCTTGGCGGCCATGATGCCCGCGACCCTGGCAACGGCCACCGCGTCACCCTTCTGGAGTCCGCCCGCGAGAATGGCGCTGGCCACCTCGGCAGAGCAGATCAGATCGGCCCGCGCGACGGCGCGCCGGATTGTCTCGTCCTTGCCGCCGATATCGACGATGTTTGCGCGGCCCTTTTCATCGATATGGGGAAGCCGGGACATGGCGCTCATCCCCTGCCGAACAGCAGATCGCGCGTGGCGGCAGCCACATCGTCCTGGCGCATCAGGCTTTCGCCGACGAGGAACGCCCCCACGCCGGCCTCGCGCTCGAGAAACAGCACGTCATCGCGGGTGAACAAGCCGCTCTCGCTCACAAGGAACCGGTCTTTCGGCACCATGCGTGCCAGCTCCACGGTGGTCTCCAGACTGACCTCGAAAGTGCGCAGATTGCGATTGTTGATGCCGATAAAGCCGGCGCCGAGCGCCAATGCGCGCTCCATTTCGGCTGCGTCATGGACTTCGACCAGCGCATCCATGCCCCATTCGGCTGCCGAATCGAGCAGATAGCGGGCCGCGTCGTCGGTCACCGACGCCATGATGATCAGGATGCAGTCCGCGCCCCAGGCCCGCGATTCGGCGACCTGATAGGTCTCGAACATAAAATCCTTGCGCAGGGCCGGCAGATCGCAGGCATCGCGCGCCGCGCCGAGATAGTCGGGCTGGCCCTGAAAGGACGGGGTGTCGGTCAGAACCGAGAGGCAGGCGGCGCCGCCCTCGGCATAGGCCCTCGCGAGCGCCGGAGGATCGAAATCGGGCCGGATCAGGCCCTTGGAAGGGCTGGCCTTCTTGATCTCGGCAATCAGGGCGAAGGCGCCGGCCGTGCGACGAGCCTTGAGCGCCTTGAGGAATCCGCGCGGCGGCGGCTGGTCGTGCGCGGCCGCGACCACATCGGCCCAGGGCCGGCGGGTTTTGGCGGCCGCGATCTCCTCGCGCTTATAGGCTTCGATGCGGCGCAGGATGTCGGTCATTGCGCGGCACCGGAGACGGCCACCAGCCTGGCGAGCGTTTCGCGGGCCTTGCCGCTGTCGATCACCTCGGCGGCGAAACGTACGCCCTCCGCGATCTCGCGCGCCTTTCCCGAGACCATGAGCGCCGCAGCGGCATTGAGCAGTACGATGTCCCTGTAGGGGCCCTTCTCGCCATCGAGAAGCCGGGTGAGAGCGGCGGCATTGTGCGCGGGGTCACCGCCCACGAGGTCCGAAAGCTGGGCCCGCGGCAGTCCGGCTTCCTCGGGGGTGATCTCGAAGCTGGTGAGGTTGCCGCCCCAGATCTGACAGACGAAGGAGGGGCCGGTGGTCGAAAGCTCGTCCAGACCGTCATGGCCATGAACGACCCAGGCCGATTGCGCGCGGTTGGCCAGCAGCGCGGCGGCGACCGGCTCGACCCAGTCCCGATCATAGACGCCCAGCACATAGCGCCGAACCCCTGCGGGATTGGACTGGGGACCGAGCAGGTTGAACATGGTGCGCACGCCCATTTCCGCGCGCGCCGGGCCCACATGCTTCATGGCCGGGTGGTGGTTGGGCGCGAACATGAAGCCGATGCCGGCGTCCGCTATGCAGCGCGCGATGCCGTCCGGCTTCAGCTCGAGGCTGATCCCCAGCGCCTGAAGCGCCTCGGCGGACCCGGATTTGGACGAGAGCGCCCGGTTGCCGTGCTTGGCCACAGGAATGCCGGCGCCCGCGACAACCAGCGCAGCGCCGGTCGAAATGTTGAGGGTACCCGCACCGTCCCCGCCCGTGCCAACGATGTCGATGGCGTCCGCAGGGGCCCGCACCGGCACCATCTTCTCGCGCATGATCGAAACCGCGGCCGCGATCTCTCCCACCGTCTCGCCCTTGACCCGCAGGCCCATCAGGAACGCGCCGATTTGGGCCTGTGTCGCCTCACCGGACATGATGACGTTCATCACATCGCGCATTTCGGTGCCGGTGAGATCGCGCCCCTGGGCGATCCGGTCGAGTGCGGCTTTGATGTCCACGGCGTTCCTCCCGCGCTAGTCGGCGCGTCCCCTGTTGAAGTCCTTGGCGATGGTGAGGAAATTCCTGATAATGGCGTGCCCGTTCTCCGAGGAGATGCTCTCGGGGTGGAACTGGACGCCATGCACTGGCAGGTCGCGATGCTGCAGGCCCATGATCTGCCCGTCCTCGGACCGGGCGGTGACGGTCAGATCCTGGGGAAGCCCCTCGCTCTCGACCACCAGCGAATGATAGCGCGTCGCCTCGAAATGGCTGTTGAGCCCCCGGAATACACCTTGTCCATCATGGGTGATGGTGCTGACCTTGCCGTGCATGGGCTTGGGCGCACGCACCACGTTGCCACCATAGACCTGCCCGATCGACTGGGCGCCGAGGCAGACGCCGAATATCGGCCGGTCCGCGCCGAACCGTTCGATCAGCGAAAGGCATATTCCCGCGTCGTTGGGCGTGCAGGGGCCCGGGGAGATCACGATGGCATCGGGGTCCATCGCCTCGATCTCGTCGAGCGAGATGGCGTCGTTGCGCCGCACCACCGGCTCGGCTCCGAGTTCGCCGATATAGTGGACGAGGTTGTAGGTGAAGCTGTCGTAATTATCGATCACGAGGACGCGCATCGGCTACTGCCCCACCCTGGCCTGCCCGGCATAGCGTAGCGCTTCTTCCGCAGCGCTGAACAGGGCCCGGGCCTTGTTCTCGCATTCGAGCTGCTCGAGTTCGGGCTTGCTGTCCGCGACGATTCCGGCACCCGCCTGGACGTGCAGCTTGCCGTCCTTGAGGATCGCCGTGCGCAGCACGATACAGGTGTCCATCCGTCCGTCGGCGCCGAAATAGCCCACGCAGCCGGCATAGACGCCGCGGCGCGCGACTTCCAGTTCGTCGATGATCTCCATGGCGCGGACCTTGGGCGCACCCGAGACCGTGCCGGCCGGAAAGCCCGCGCTGAGCGCATCGATATGGTCATAGGCCGGATCGAGCTGGCCCACGACGTTGGAGACGATGTGCATGACGTGGGAATAGTATTCGAGGAAAAACTTGTCGGTGACCTTTACGGAGCCGATCTTGGAGACGCGGCCGACATCGTTCCGGCCCAGATCGAGCAGCATCAGGTGCTCGGAGAGCTCCTTGGGGTCCGAAAGCAGCTCTTCGGCCAGCTCGCGATCGCGCTCCGGCGTGGAGCCGCGCTTGCGGGTCCCGGCGATCGGGCGGATCGTGATTTCCCCTTCGTCGACCCGCACGAGGATTTCCGGGCTGGAGCCCGCGACCGCGAAATCGCCGAGATCGAGGAAATACATATAGGGCGAGGGATTGGTGCGCCGCAGCGCGCGATAGAGCGCCGTGGGCGGCAGCGTGAAATCGGCAGTGAACCGCTGGCTGAGGACGACCTGGAAGATGTCTCCTGCCGCGATATAATCCTGTGCGGCGGCGACCATCTCGAAATAGGCTTCACGGCTGGTGTTGCTCGTCACCGCGATGCTGTCCATGGCTTGCACGGGCTCGGTGCGGGGCAGGGGCCTCTCCAGCCGGGCGATGGCCGCTTCGATCCGCTCATGGGCCCCGTCCCAGGCGTGTCGGGCCGAAACACCGGCGCGCGGATAGACAGGGGCGGAGAGGATCAATTCGTCCTTGAGAGTATCGAACACCGCCAGCATGGAGGGCCGCATCATCAAGGCGTCAGGCACCCCGAGCGTATCGGGGTTATCGTCGGGCAGCCGTTCCATGAACCGGACCATATCATAGCCCAGATACCCGAAGACGCCCGCAGAATTGGCAGGAAGCTCGGCAGGCATGTCGATCCGGGATTCGGCGATCAGGGCACGCAGGCAATCGAGTGGCTGGCCGTCCTGGGCCTCGAAGGCATCGGGATGGGTCGATGCCCTGCGGTTGATCTCGGCCCGCCCCTCGACCACGCGCCAGAGCAGATCGGGCTCGAGACCGATCATCGAATAGCGGCCGCGCGTCGCGCCGCCCTCGACCGATTCGAGCAGGAAAGTGTGGGTGCGGCCCTCGGCGAGCTTGAGATAGGTGCCGACCGGTGTCTCCAGATCGGCAACGACCCGGCGATAGACGATTTGACCCTCACCTGCGTCATAGGCAGAAGCGAAGGTCTCGAAACTGACAGCACTCATGAGGTCACCGGCTTATTCGAGACCGATCAGACGATTGAGCGTCTGCTCGTTTATGCGCATCCCGATATCCTGGCGCAGCCCTTCCACGAGCCCGGTATAGACCGCCTCGCTGAAGTTCTGGGAGATGGCCGTCTCGATCTCGGTGTTGCCGGCCGCTTCTGCCGGCACGACGTCGGTGACTTCGAAGATCACGAAATCTCCCGCCTCTGTGCGCGTGTAACTGGCATAGCCTTCCGGCCCCATGAACGCAGAGCTTGCGACACCCGCCGGCACGTTGGCAGCGCCATTGCCGCTCCGGTCGAACGGCGCCGAGGCTTGAGGCACCAGCCCCTGCTGGCTCGCCACAGTCAGCAGGCTCTCACCGGAATCTACGGCTGCAACCATGTCTTCGGCCGTGCGCGTCATGGCCATGTCTGTTTCCAGTTCCTGCCATGCGGCGACCACCTGGTCGCGCACTTCCTCGAGCGCCTGCTCGCGAACGGGCACGACCTCATCGAGGGTGAAGAATGCGGTCCGGTTCGACCCCAGATTGATCGCAGGGGTTACATTAGCCGTCTCGGATGCGCCAAAGACCTGCTCGACGACGGTCCCCGCGGTGCCTTCGGGCAATCCGGCGACATCGGCAAGGGCGTCGCCATTGCGCGTCAGGTCAAGTTCGTAGACCTCGAGCCCATACTGGCTTGCCACCTCGTCGAACGGCTGGAAGGCCGCGCGGGCTTCCTCAATGTCGTCGTAGGCGTCGAGATAGAGGTCGCCCGCCTGAGCGATCTGCAGGCTCTGCTCGATCTGGTCCCGCACTTCCTCAAGCGGCTGCAACCCGCCAGGCTCGATCTGGGACACCCAGACCGCGCGCTGACCGACAGCGCTGTCGATCACCGTGAACTCACCTTCTCCGAGCCCGAACGCCGCATCGGCCAACCCGGCATCGCTCAACTCGGCCTGAGCCACGGTGCCGAGGGTATCGACGTCGCCATCAAGACCGAGTTCGGCAACTACATCCTCGAAATTCTCGCCCTGGCCCGCGGCTTGGGCCATTTGTTCGGCGGCGGCCTCATCGGGCAGGGCGACCTGATGGACGGTGCGCCGCTCGACCTGGGTGAACTGCGCGGAGAGGCGCTCGTATTCGGCCTCGATCTGCGCGTCGCTGATCTCGATATTGCCCGCCAGGGTCTCGGCGGTCAGAACGATCAGGCTCACGCCCCGGGTTTCCTCAGTCACGAACCGGTTGCTGTTTTCTTCGTAGAACTGCTGGAGTTGTTCCTCGGTCGGCTCATCGGATACGGCGAAAAGCACGGGGTTGAGCTCCACGAACTCGATGGTCCGGCGGTCGTTCTCATAAGAAAGCGCGATTTCCCGCGCGGCCTGGGGAAGCGAAAGCCAGGAGAATGCAGCCCCGATCTGCTCACGGCGGGCGGCTTCGCGCTGAAGCGCGATAAATTCACTCTCGGTATAACCGGCCTGCTGGAGAACGAGCTCGAACTGCTGGCGATCAAAGCCGCCGAGCCCGCCGGCAAAGGACGGATCGCTCCGCACGAGCTGTGCCACACGCGCATCCGCGGCGCCGACATTGAGCCGCTCGGCGAGGGAATCGATGGCTGCGTCGTTTGCCAGTCGCCCGAGCACGGCTCCCGGCAGCCCGAACGACATGGCCTGCTGGGCGGTCGGCGACTGCCCGGTCTGCGCCGAGAACTGATTGAGCTGGCTGCGATAGAGGCGATCGAACTCGCGGGCGGAGATCGTCTGCTCTCCGACACGGGCCACCGTATTGGTGCCCAGGTCGAGAAAGATGCTGGGCAAACCGAATCCGGCCACCGAAAGAATGAGGACGCCGAGCAGGATCTTGGCGGTCCATGTACGACCGAAATTGCGCAGATTATCGAGCATGGTGATCCATTCGTGCCAGCCGTTCAGTCACTTAAATGTCTGCAAACCGTGTGGCGTTTACGCGATCCCCGCTATAGACACATTCGGTGAGCAATGTGATGAAAGAACGGTCCTAGGCCATTCGTATTGCAGAGGCAAGCTGTAGTTCCGGGGAGACAAAATGGATAATGGTGTGCGCCCGCTGATTGCCGGCAACTGGAAGATGAATGGCACCTCCGTGTCGCTTCAACAGATCGGGCGGCTGCAGATGCTGCTCGGTGAAGCGGGCGAAGTGCGCGCCGATATCCTCGTCTGCCCGCCGGCCACGCTGATCGAGCGCGCTGTCCGCATGGCCGAGGCGACGCCGGTGCGATTCGGCGGTCAGGACTGCCATGCGGAAGCGTCTGGGGCCTATACCGGCGACACGAGCGCCACCATGCTCGCCGATGCCGGTGCCAGCTTTGTGATCCTGGGTCATTCGGAACGCCGCGCCGGTCACGGCGAGGAGAGCGCGCTGGTCAAGGCAAAGGCCGAGGCAGCCATGGCCGCGGGCCTGGTGCCTATCGTGTGTGTCGGGGAAACCGAAGCCCAGCGCGATCAGGGCATCGCGCCCGATGTAGTCGAGCGGCAGGTCCGCGAGAGCATTCCCGGTGAGGCAGGGGGCCAGTCGCTGGTCATCGCCTACGAGCCGGTCTGGGCAATCGGGACCGGCAAATCGGCCAGGACCGAAGATATTGCAGAAATGCATGCCCATATCCGCAGAGTGCTCGAGGATATGCTGGGCGAGTCGGGGGCAGGGGTCCGCATTCTCTATGGCGGATCGGTGAAGCCCGACAATGCTGGCGAGGTGCTGCGCACGCCCAACGTCAATGGCGCGCTGGTGGGCGGCGCAAGCCTTCACGCCGACGACTTTTTTTCGATAATTCTGGCCTGCTGACGGGGCAGGGAAAAAACGCCGGGGCCAGACTGGCAATTGCGTGTCAATGCGTGTAGAACGCGCCCAATTCCAGACCCCAAGGATATTCTGTTTCCATGGCTACAGTCCTTATTGTCGCCTATCTGCTGATCGTGGTCGCCATGATCGTGGTTATTCTGCTGCAACGCTCCGAAGGTGGTGGCCTGGGCATGGGCGGCGGAGGCGGCGGCAATTTCATGTCGGCGCGCGGTTCGGCCAATCTGCTCACGCGCACGACCGCAATTCTGGGCACTCTGTTCATGCTCACGGCCATCGCGCTCACTGTCGTGAGCCAGCTCGAGCGGACCAGCACCTCGATTCTCGACTCCGCCGTCGAGGGTGACGGTACGCCGGGCTCGGTGCTCGACGCGCTGGATTCGATGGGCACGTCCAATGACGACCTCGTCGTGCCCCCCGCCGAGGGCATCGAAGCGCCGGCCGATGACGTCCAGGCTCCTGCCACCGAAGTCGAAGCCCCTGCAGAGGCGGCGCCGGCTCAGGACGTCGACGCTCCGGCGGCTGACGCCCAGGACATCGAGGCCCCCGCTGCCGATGTGGAGGCTCCCGCCTCCGGCGCCCCGGCAGACCTCGCGGTACCCGAACCGCAGTCCACACCGGGCTCCTGATCGAAGGGCCCTTAGAGACCTGAAAGTTGGGGATGGAAACATCCCCTTCTTTTTTTGTTTGCGATTGAAGAATCACGCTTCGAATCATCGAGCGGAACTGTAAGGTGAAAGCCCATGACACGGTACGTCTTCATCACCGGTGGCGTGGTATCCTCTCTCGGGAAGGGACTGGCGGCTGCCGCCTTGGGCGCGGTGCTTCAGGCACGCGGCTACAGGGTGCGTCTGCGCAAGCTCGACCCCTATCTCAACGTCGACCCCGGCACGATGTCGCCCTATCAGCACGGCGAAGTGTTCGTCACCGACGACGGGGCGGAGACCGATCTCGACCTCGGCCACTATGAGCGCTTCACCGGCCGTTCGGCCGACCAGCGCGACAACGTGACGACCGGCCGCATCTATTCGGACATTCTGACCAAGGAGCGTCGCGGCGACTATCTGGGCGCCACCGTTCAGGTCATTCCCCACGTCACCGACGAGATCAAGAATTTCGTCCTCTCGGGCAACGAGGACTATGATTTCGTGCTCTGCGAAATCGGCGGCACGGTGGGCGACATCGAGGCGATGCCCTTCCTCGAGGCGATCCGGCAATTGTCCAACGAACTTCCGCGCGGTCAGGCGGTCTTTGTTCACCTGACGCTGATGCCGTTCATTCCGAGCGCCGGCGAACTCAAGACCAAGCCAACCCAGCATTCGGTCAAGGAGCTGCGCTCGATCGGCATCCAGCCCGACGTTCTGCTGATCCGCTGCGACCGCCCGATTCCCGAAGGGGAAAAGCGCAAGCTCTCGCTGTTCTGCAATGTACGCCAGTCGGCTGTCATCCAGGCGCTGGACGTGGCTTCGATCTACGACGTGCCCATCGCCTATCACGAAGAGGGGCTGGACGCCGAAGTGCTCGCCGCCTTCGGGATCACCGGTGCGCCGACGCCCCAGCTCGATGGCTGGCGCGAGATTTCCGAACGCATCCATCAGCCCGAGGGCGAGGTCAACATCGCCATCGTGGGCAAGTACACGGGCCTCAAGGATGCGTACAAATCGCTGACCGAGGCGCTGACCCATGGCGGGATCGCCAACCGCGTGCGGGTGAAGCTCCACTGGATCGATTCCGAGGTGTTCGAGCGCGACGATCCGGCGCCCTATCTCGAGGGTATCCACGGCATTCTCGTGCCCGGCGGGTTCGGCGAGCGCGGGGCCGAGGGCAAGATCAACGCGGCGCGCTTCGCCCGCATGCGCGACGTGCCCTATTTCGGCATCTGCTTTGGCATGCAGATGGCCTGCATCGAGGCGGCGCGGAACACCGCGGGTCTGCCCAAGGCCAGCTCCACCGAGTTCGGCCCGACCCGTGAAGCTGTGGTGGGCCTGATGACCGAATGGGTCAAGGACAACAACAAGGAACAGCGCGGCGAGGACACCGATCTGGGCGGCACCATGCGTCTGGGAGCTTATCCGGCGCAGCTCGTGCGCGGCAGCCGGGTGGCCGACATCTACGGCACCAACCGGATCGCTGAGCGCCACCGGCATCGCTACGAAGTGAACATGAAGTACCGCAAGGTGCTCGAGGCCAACGGGCTGCTGTTCTCGGGCCTGTCGCCCGACGGCCTCTTGCCGGAGATCGTCGAGCGCACCGACCATCCCTGGTTCATCGGCGTACAGTATCACCCCGAACTGAAATCGCGTCCGTTCGAGCCCCATCCGCTGTTCAAGTCATTCGTGGCCGCAGCGGTCGAGCAGAGCCGGCTGGTTTAACATGGGTGATCTCGTCAACCTTCGTCAGGTGCGTAAACGCAAGGCGCGGGAGGAACGGGAAACCGAAGCGTCCGCCAACCGCACGCGGTTCGGGCGGACGCGTGCGGAGCGCGAACGGGAGGACGCGGCGCGCAAGCGCGCCCTCGATCACATCGAAGGTCACCGGCGCGACGAGAGCTAGCCGGGCCAGCGACACCGAACCCCAATGCGACCATTGGCCCGGGCAAGGGAACAACACACGGGGCCGCTCGTTGGACACGCATCAACGCCACATAGAAAGGCAGATGCTCATGCCCACCACTTCTGGACACACCACCTCCATTCGCGCCACCCGCGCCATCGGGACCGACGTCTACAACATGAACGGCGAAAAGATCGGCAAGGTCGAGGATATCGTTCTCGACAAGCTCGACAACGCCATCATGTTCGCCGTGGTCGGCTTTGGCGGCTTCCTCGGAATGGGCGAGAAATACCACCCGCTTCCGTGGTCGGCGCTCGACTACGCCGAGGACACGGGCGGCTATGTGGTGCCCTATTCCAAGGAAGAGCTCGAAGCCGCACCTGCCGACACGATCAGCGAGCTGACCAAGGATGACGGTCGCGCGGCACGCCAGGAAGCCTACAGCTACTACAAGGTCGACCCCTACTGGCACTGAGAGGCTTAACCCTGACTGATTTTGTGCGGGCGGATCCTTGTGATCCGCCCGTATTATTTTTGTGCCAGCCTCTTTTGTCCGCATCGGACCTTGTCTAGAACGACTGGACTGTCTCCATCAGAGAAACAAGAGGGCTTGCGCATGTCAGCAATCATCGACGTCATTGGCCGGCAGATCTTCGATAGCCGCGGAAATCCAACGGTCGAAGTCGACGTCGTGCTGGACGACGGCAGCTTCGGCCGCGCGGCAGTGCCATCGGGCGCCTCCACGGGCGCACATGAAGCGGTCGAGCTGCGCGACGGCGGCGAGCGCTACATGGGCAAGGGCGTTCTGAACGCCGTGGCCTATGTGAACACCGAAATCGCCAGTGAAATCGAAGGGCTCGATGCCCTGGACCAGATCGATATCGATCGCGCCATGATCGAGCTGGACGGCACCCCCAACAAGAGCCGGTTGGGCGCCAACGCGATTCTCGGCGTGTCGCTCGCCGTCGCCAAGGCGGCTGCGGAGTCGAGTGCGCTGCCGCTCTTCCGCTATATCGGTGGCCCGAACGCCCGCGTGCTGCCCGTGCCCATGATGAACATCATCAATGGCGGCGAGCATGCCGATAACCCCATCGACATCCAGGAATTCATGATCATGCCCGTGGGGGCGGATTCGATTGCCGATGCGGTGCGCATGGGTTCGGAAATCTTCCACACGCTCAAGAAGAACCTGGCCGCCGAAGGCCACAACACCAATGTCGGCGATGAGGGCGGCTTTGCGCCAAACCTCAATTCCACCGAGGACGCCCTGGGCTTCATCATGAAGTCGATCGAGAAGGCCGGATACGCCCCGGGCGAGGACGTTTTCCTCGCGCTCGACTGCGCCTCGACCGAGTTCTTCAAGAACGACCAGTACGACCTCAAGGGCGAGGGCAGGGTGCTCGACTCGGATGAAATGGTGCGTTACCTCGAGGACCTGGCCAACCGCTTCCCGATCATCTCGATCGAGGACGGCATGGCCGAGGACGACTGGGATGGCTGGAAGGCCCTGACGGACGCCATCGGCTCACGCGTGCAACTGGTGGGCGACGATCTGTTCGTCACCAACACCGAGCGGCTGGTCTCGGGCATCAAGATGGGCGTGGCCAACTCGATCCTCGTCAAGGTCAACCAGATCGGCTCGCTGTCCCAGACGCTCGAAGCCGTCGAGACGGCGCACAAGGCCTCCTACACCTCGGTCATGTCGCACCGCTCGGGCGAGACCGAGGATTCGACCATCGCCGACCTCGCGGTTGCGCTCAACTGCGGTCAGATCAAGACCGGGTCGCTGGCCCGTTCGGATCGGCTGGCCAAGTACAACCAGCTGATCCGCATCGAGGAAATGCTCGGTTCGGCCGCAACCTACGCCGGACGCACCATCCTCAAGGGATAGTGGCCGTCCTCTCGCAAAAGGGAGCCGACCGCACCGCGCGGTCGGCAACCACTCCTTAAGCATGACCGGTGCATAAGAGGTCTGTCTGCCGACACGCCGAGCCCATGCCCCATGCCCACCCGCGTCAAACGCCCGTCACTCGTTCTGAAGCTGGCCACCACGGCAGTGCTCGTCGGGTTTCAGGTCTATCTCGCCTATCACCTGCTTCATGGCGCTTACGGCATCGAAAGCCAGGCCGAGATGATCGCCGAGCTCGAGATTCTCGAAGCCCGCCAGGCCTCGCTCGCGGCGGAGACCCAATCCTATGAGCACCGCATCGCGCTGTTCGATCCGGCCCGGCTGGACCCGGACATCCTGACCGAGCGCGCCCGCGAAATGCTGGGGCTCGTCCACGCCCGCGACATTCTCATCACACCCGACGCGGATTAACCGAAGACCGGTTATTGTGACGTCTTAACTCCAGATTAGTTAAGCAACCGCAGTGGCGGAAATGCGGGGGGTTGGCCCGCATTCGCCGCACGCGCAGTGTCATTTGCACGTGGGGACAACACGTCTATGATGCCGCCATCCTGATCGTGTCCGCCGCCAGGGGCAGCGGACCCCGTGAGCTTTGTCTGGAGATCCCGCATGGCGCGAAAAGCTGCCGCCGCAAAAAGCCCGGCGAAAAAAGAAACCACGAGCAAGTCCGGCTCGAACGCTCCCGAGTTCAGCAAGGACGAAGAGCTCGAGGCCTTCCGCGAGATGCTTCTCGTCCGGCGGTTCGAGGAAAAGGCCGGGCAGTTGTATGGCATGGGTCTGATCGGGGGCTTCTGCCACCTCTATATCGGACAGGAAGCCGTTGTGACTGGAATCACCATGGCCAGCCGCAAGGGCGAGGACGCCCAGATCACGGGCTACCGCGACCACGGACACATGCTCGTCATGGGGCTCGACCCCAAGGGTGTTATGGCCGAGCTGACCGGGCGCCAGGGCGGCCTGTCCAAGGGCAAGGGCGGATCGATGCACATGTTCTCCAACGAGCACCGCTTTTACGGCGGCAACGGCATCGTTGGCGCGCAGGTCAGCCTGGGGACCGGGCTCGCCTTCGCAGCCAAGTACCGCGGTGAGGACACGGTTTCGCTGACCTATTTCGGTGACGGCGCCGCCAACCAGGGCCAGGTCTACGAGAGCTTTAACATGGCCAAGCTCTGGAGCCTGCCGGTCGTCTACGTGATCGAGAACAACCAGTACGCCATGGGCACGTCCGTCGCGCGCTCCGCCGCCACAACCGACCTCTCCCAGCGCGGGCGATCCTTTGACATCCCTGGCGAGCAGGTGGACGGCATGGACGTTCGCCAGGTGCGGGACGCCGCCGAACGCGCCATCGAGCACGCCCGTTCGGGCAAGGGGCCCTATATTCTCGAGATGCTGACCTATCGCTACCGCGGGCACTCCATGTCGGACCCTGCCAAGTACCGCTCCAAGGACGAAGTGACGTCCATGCGGTCCGAGCGTGATCCCATCGAGCAGGTGCGCAAGCGCATCCTCGAGAACGACTACGCGAGCGAGGACGATCTCAAGGAGATCGAGAAGGAAGTCCGGGCCATCGTTACCGAGGCCGCCGACTTCGCCACCAATGATCCCGAGCCGGAAGCCTCCGAGCTCTACACCGACATTCTGCAGTAAAGCGCCGGCAGGGAGATAGATTGCGATGCCAACCGATATTCTGATGCCAGCGCTCTCGCCCACGATGGAAGAGGGCACGCTGTCCAAGTGGCTGGTCAAGGAGGGCGACAAGGTCGGCCCCGGCGACGTTCTGGCCGAGATCGAGACCGACAAGGCGACAATGGAAGTCGAAGCGGTCGATGAAGGGACCATCGGCAAGATCTTCGTGGCCGAAGGCACCGAAGGGGTGAAGGTCAACACACCCATCGCTGCGCTGATCGGGGAAGACGAGGATCCCGCGGAGGTGCCCGAGCCGGAGATCGGGCCCGACGAGCCCAAGGAATCCGAAAAGCCCGGCGCCGACGAGGAGGTTGCGGCCAAGTCCCAGCCGACCACCAAGTCCGTCGATGCCCCTGCGGCCCCCCAGTTCAAGCCCGCCGACGATCCCGATATCCCCGACGATGTCGAGATGGTCACCACGACCGTGCGCGAAGCCTTGCGCGACGCCATGGCCGAGGAAATGCGCGCGGACGGCGACGTTTTCGTGATGGGTGAGGAAGTGGCCGAGTATCAGGGGGCCTATAAGGTCACCCAGGGGCTGCTCCAGGAATTTGGCGCCGAACGCGTCATCGATACCCCGATCACCGAGCACGGCTTCGCCGGTCTGGGCGTGGGAGCGGCGTTCGCCGGGCTCAAGCCGATCGTGGAGTTCATGACCTGGAACTTCGGCATGCAGGCCATCGACCAGATCATCAACTCGGCCGCCAAGCAGCTCTATATGTCCGGCGGGCAGGTCAAGGCACCCATCGTCTTCCGGGGCCCCAACGGCGCGGCAGCGCGCGTGGGCGCCCAGCACAGTCAGGACTATTCGGCCTGGTACAGCCATGTGCCCGGCCTGATCGTCATCGCGCCCTATACCGCCGCCGACGCAAAGGGCCTGCTCAAGGCCGCGATCCGCAATCCCAACCCCGTCATCTTCCTTGAAAACGAGATTCTGTACGGATCGAGCGGCGATGTGCCCAAGATGGACGATTTCGTTCTGCCCATCGGCAAGGCCCGTGTGGCCCGCAAGGGCAAGGACGTGACCATCGTCTCGTACTCGATCGGCATGCGCTACGCGACCCAGGCCACCGAAAAGCTCGTGGCCGCCGGCGTCGACGTGGAACTGATCGACCTGCGGACCCTTCGCCCCATGGACATCGACACCGTGGTCGAGAGCGTCAAGAAGACCGGGCGCTGCGTGACCGTGGAGGAAGGCTGGCCCCAGGGCAGCATCGGATCGGAAATCTCGGCGCGGCTGATGGAAAAAGCATTCGACTATCTCGATGCGCCGGTGACCCGGGTGACAGGCAAGGACGTGCCCATGCCCTATGCGGCCAACCTCGAGAAGCTCGCGCTGCCCAACGTGGACGAAGTCATCGCGGCGGTGAACGCCGTCACCTACCGCAGCTAGGGGAGGGTCGAGAATGCCCGTCAACATCACCATGCCCGCCCTTTCCCCCACCATGGAGGAGGGCACGCTCGCCAAATGGCACGTCAAGGAGGGCGACACCGTTTCGTCCGGTGACGTCATCGCCGAAATCGAGACCGACAAGGCGACCATGGAGGTCGAGGCGGTCGACGAGGGCACCATCGGCAGGATTCTCGTCGACGAGGGCGCCGAGAACGTCAAGGTCAACGCCGTGATCGCCATCCTGCTCGAGGAGGGCGAGAGCGCCGACGACATCGACGCCGCGGCTCCCGAGCCCAAGGCCGGGAAAAAGGCTGAAAAGCCTGCCGACGACGACAAGCCCGAATCCAAGGCGGATGCCAAGGACGCGGACAAGTCCGAAAAGCCAGCGGCCGATGCAAAGGCCTCGGACGAGCCGGCACCCCAGGCGCCCAGATCCAACGCCACGCCCGAGATCGCGCAGGGCCGCGAGCCCTCCAAGGGCGCAGGCCCGGCACCGACCAGGGACGGGGAACGCATATTCTCCTCGCCGCTCGCACGGCGCCTCGCCAAGGACGCGGGGATCGACCTTGCAGCGGTAAAGGGCACGGGCCCCAAAGGCCGGATCGTCAAGGCCGACATCGAGAAGGCACAAAAGGATGGCGGCGCGGCCGCGAAGCCTTCGGCTGCACCGTCGGCCAAGGCCATGCCTTCGGGGCTCGGTCGGGATCAGGTTCTGGCCATGTACGAGGAGGGCACCTACGACCTCGTGCCCGCTGACGGCATGCGCAAGACGGTCGCCGCACGGCTGACCGAATCCAAGCAGACCGTGCCGCATTTCTATCTCACGCTCGACTGCCGGATCGACAACCTGATGGCCGCGCGCGCCGAGATCAACGCTTCGGCCCCCAAGGACAAGGACGGCAAGCCGGCCTATAAGCTCTCAGTCAACGACTTCATCATGAAGGCCTGGGCCCTGGCGCTTCAGCGCGTGCCGCAGGCCAATGCCACCTGGGCGGGGGACTCTATCCTTTATCATCACCGCTCGGACGTGGCCGTGGCGGTCGCGGTGCCCGGTGGGCTTTTCACGCCCGTGGTCAAATCCTGCGACACCAAATCGCTGCGCGAGATCTCAGAAGCGGTCAAGGATCTGGCCACACGTGCGCGCAACAAGAAGCTGGCGCCGCACGAATATCAGGGCGGGGCGTCGTCGGTGTCCAATCTGGGCATGTACGGCATCAAGCACTTCAGCGCGGTCATCAATCCGCCACACGGCACGATCCTGGCTGTCGGCGCGGGTGAGGAGCGGGTCTATCCCGAGAACGGGGAGATCAAGACGGGCACGTTCATGACCGTCACGCTCTCGTGCGACCACCGCTCGGTGGACGGGGCGCTGGGGGCCGAACTGCTCTCGGCCTTCAAGCAGCTCATCGAAACCCCCGTCATGATGCTGGCCTAGGACGGTCGCCATGAAGACCATCCTCGCCTTTGGCGACAGCCTGACGTTCGGGTCGGACGCGGAGTCCGGAGGCCGGCACCGGTTCGAGGACCGCTGGCCGACCCGGCTCGAAGCCGGGCTGGCAGGCTCGGCGCGTGTGATCGCGGAAGGGCTGGGCGGGCGCACCACGGCGTTCGATGACTGGAGCGCAGCGGGTGACCGCAATGGGGTTCGGCTGTTGCCGACCCTGCTCAACAGCCACAAGCCGCTCGATCTCGTGGTAATCATGCTGGGCACCAACGATCTCAAGACCCATCTGTGTGGCACGGCGCACGGCGCCTCTCAGGGGATGAAACGCCTGGTCGAGATCGTCCGCACCCATCCCTATGGCGAGGACATGCCCGTGCCGCAGGTGATGATCGTGGCACCGCCCCATGCGGTCCAAACCGACGAGCCGGATTTCACGGCCATGTTCGGCGAGCGGATCGCCGAATCTCATCGGTTCGCAGAGCATTACGCGCGGGTGGCCGAGCAGACGGGCGCGGCGTTCTTTGATGCCGCCACCATCGCCACGGCCACGCCGCTCGATGGCGTGCATCTGGATGCGGCCAACACACGCGCAATCGGCGACGCGCTCGCGCCGCTTGTAAGCAGAATTCTCGGGCTTTAGAGCGCATGGGCAGGCTGGCGGAGCGATCTGCCGGCGCACCGGGCGCCACAATGAAACGCAAGAGGTAAGCCAATGGCGGATCAGTACGATATCATCGTGATCGGCGCGGGGCCGGGTGGCTACATCGCAGCCATCCGCGCGTCCCAGCTCGGGCTCAAGGCCGCCGTGGTCGAACGCGAGCACATGGCGGGCATCTGCTCGAACTGGGGCTGCATTCCCACCAAGGCGATGCTGCGCTCGGCCGAAGTCTATGGCCACATGGCGCACGCCAAGGATTACGGACTCAAGGCCGACTCGTTTGATTTCGATATCGCCGATATCGTCAAGCGTTCGCGCGGAATTGCCGGCCGGATGAACGATGGCTGCCAGTTCCTGATGAAGAAGAACAAGGTGGACATCATCTGGGGCGAAGCCGCGATCACCAGGCCCGGCGAGATCAAGGTTTCCGCGACCAAGAAAAAGCCGGTCGAGCCCCAGCACCCCAAGCCCAAGAACACTCTGGGCGAAGGCACCTACAAGGCCAAGCACATCATCGTCGCCACCGGCGCTCGTCCGCGCGTTCTGCCGGGCATCGAGCCGGACGGAGATCGGATCTGGACCTATTTCGAGGCACTCAAGCCCGAAAAGATGCCAAAGTCGGTCGCCGTCATGGGCTCGGGCGCCATCGGCATCGAGTTCGCCTCGTTCTACCGCTCCATGGGCGCGGACGTGACGGTCATCGAGCTGCTGCCGCAGATCATGCCGGTCGAGGACGCGGAAATCGCAGGGCTCGCCCGCAAGCGGCTGGAAAAACGCGGCATCGAGATCCTCACCGAGGCCAAGGTGTCCAAGGTCGACAAGTCCAAGACAGGCGTTACCGCCCATGTCGAGCTCAAGGATGGCAAGTCCAAAGAGATCAAGGCCGAAGTCCTGATCTCGGCCGTGGGCGTGCAGGCCAATTCCGAGGATCTCGGGCTCGAAAAGGCCGGGGTCAGGGTCGAGAAGGGCATCATCGTCGTCGACGGGCACGGGCGCACCAATGTCGAGGGCATCTGGGCCATCGGTGACGTCGCCGGACCGCCCATGCTGGCCCACAAGGCCGAGCACGAGGCAGTGGTGGCGGTCGAGACCATCGCGGGCAAGACGGTGCACGGGCTCGACAAGAGCAAGATTCCGGGATGCACCTATTGCGAGCCGCAGGTGGCCAGCGTCGGCCTGACCGAAGCCAAGGCCAAGGAGCAGGGCCGCGACATCCGCGTGGGCCGATTCCCGTTCGTGGGCAATGGCAAGGCCATCGCGCTCGGGGAGCCCGACGGGCTGGTGAAGACGATCTTCGACAAGAAGACCGGGGAGTTGCTGGGCGCACACATGGTAGGCGCTGAAGTCACCGAGCTGATCCAGGGCTTCGTTGTCGCGATGAATCTCGAGACCACCGAGGAAGAGCTGATGCACACCATCTTCCCGCACCCCACCCTGTCGGAAACGATGAAGGAAAGCGTTCTGGACGCCTACGGTCAGGCGCTCAACATCTGAGCCGCCGGTTTTCGAACGCAAGGGACGCAGCATGGTCAAGGCAATACAGGTCGGGCTCGGCCATTGGGGACTCTCGTGGTCGCTGGAGGTGATTCCGCATGTGGATCGCGTCGAGACGGTGGCCTATGTGGATTCCAACCCCGAGGCGCTTTCGCGCTTGCGCAGTGAACTGGGCGTGCCGGAATCGGCCTGCTTTACAAGTCTCGAGGAGGCGGCCAAGGCCGTCGATGCGGAACTGGTGATCGCGACGCTGAGGACCGAGGCGCATTACCCCGTTGTCATGGACGCGCTCAAGCGGGGCTACCACGTCATCGTGGAAAAGCCCTTCGCCTCGAGCCTTGCGGAAGCCGCGCAGATGGTCGCCAAGGCCAATGAGCGGGATCGCATTCTGATGGTCAGCCAGAATTACCGCTTCCAGCCGGCGCCGCGCGCGGTCGCGAAAATGGTCGCCGAAAGCGCTCTAGGCGAGGTCAACATGGTCTCGCTCGACTTCCGCAAGCACGCGCCCTCGATCGGCTATCGCTACTGGGAAATGCCCGACCCGCTGCTGGCGGACATGGCCATCCACCATTTCGACCTTCTGCGCATGGTGCTGGGGGACAACCCCCGGCGGGTTTCGTGTCGCACCTGGAACACCACCGACAGCAAGTTCGTCCATCATCCGGTCGGAGTGGCCACGATCGAGTTCGACAAGGGCACGGTGGTCAGCTACCGCGGCTCCTGGATGAGCGGCGCGCCCGACACCCCGTGGTCGGGGGAGTGGTCCATGGACTGTTCGGACGGCGAGATCTGGTGGTCGTCCCGCGACCAGAGGCCTGACGGCGACCACCCGGACCGGCTCGAGGTGACCCTTCTCGGCAAGGAAAAGCAATCTGTGCCGCTTCCCGAGCTGGACCTGTCCGACCGGATGGGCACGCTCGACGCCGTCGCCCGAGCGATCGCGGAAGGGCAGGGGCCCGATTATTTCAGCTCGGGCGCAGACAACCTCATGAGCCTGGCGCTCGTCGAAGCCACGGTGCTGTCCGCATCGCGCGGCGGCGAGTGGATCGAGATCGCAGATCTCGTCGCCGCGGCGCGGGCGGCCGGCACGCCTTGACGCGGAGGGTTCGGGGCTCGATATCTAGAGCATATTTTGTTCTGATTGAATCAGAACAGGGGCTCTGAATTTTTGATTTGTCGCGTTTCCGAACCGGAAAAGTAATTCCACTTTTTCTGGAAACGCTCCAGGGCAACTGAAAAAGGGCATGACATGGACGGCAAGACAATTATCGTTTTCCTGCTCGTGGGTCTGGTGGCAGGCTTTCTGGGCAGCCTGATCGCCGGCGGCGCGGGCGGGCTGATCGGCTATCTGCTGGCCGGTATTCTCGGCTCGTTCGTGGGCGGCTATCTGTTCTCTGCCCTCAACATCAATCTCAAGCTGGGCAGTCCGATCGTCACCCAGATCATCACGTCCACGGTCGGTGCGGTGATCGTCATCGTCATCGCCCGTCTCATCACCTGACAAGGAGTCCGGCGATCAGGGTCATACCGATCGCCGTTCCAGGACATATCCCATGGTCACATTGCTCGACACCGCCGGCAGGGCGCAACCGCGCCATCCCGAAAAGGCCAATAGGCCCGAAACGGAAATGCTGCGCAAGCCAGACTGGATCAGGGTCAAGGCCCCCGGCTCGGCCGTCTATCGCGAGACAAAGGAGATCGTGCGCAAGCACAATCTCGTGACGGTCTGCGAGGAAGCGGGCTGTCCCAATATCGGGGAGTGCTGGTCCAAAAAGCACGCCACCATGATGATCATGGGCGAAATCTGCACCCGCGCCTGCGCCTTTTGCAACGTGCGCACCGGGATGCCGACCGCGCTCGATCCCGATGAGCCCGAGAATGTCGCCAAGGCTGTCGAAAAGCTGGAGCTCAACCACGTGGTGATCACCTCGGTGGACCGGGACGACCTGCCCGATGGCGGTGCCCAGCACTTCGCCGACGTGATCCGCGCGATCAGGGCCCGCACCCCCGGCACCACCATCGAGATTCTCACCCCCGACTTCCTGCGCAAGGAAGGGGCGCTCGAGATCGTCGTGGCGGCCAGGCCCGACGTCTTCAACCACAACCTCGAGACCGTCCCGTCGAACTACCTCACGGTGCGGCCCGGCGCGCGGTACTATCACTCGATCCGGCTGCTCGAGCGGGTCAAGGAACTCGATCCCCAGATGTTCACCAAGTCCGGGATCATGGTCGGGCTGGGTGAAACCCGCAACGAAGTGCTCCAGCTCATGGACGATCTGCGGGTCGCGGATGTGGATTTCCTGACCATCGGTCAGTATCTCCAGCCCACGCGCAGGCACCACAAGGTAGATCGGTTCGTCACCCCCGAAGAGTTCAAGTCCTACGCGACCATCGCACGGACAAAGGGCTTCCTTCTGGTGTCGTCCAGCCCGCTGACGCGGTCTTCCCACCACGCCGGCGAGGACTTCGCCAATCTGCGGGCAGCAAGGCAGGCCAAGCTCGGTTCATGATGAAGCGCAGTTTCGAGCGCCACGTTCCCCATTCGCCCCAGCAGATGCTCGATCTGGTGGCCGATGTGGAGAGCTATCCGCGTTTCATTCCCCATTGTCATCGCATGGACGTGACCCGCTCCCCATCGGCGCCCGACACGCGCTTTGACGCGCGCATGCACATCCGGTTCGGTCCGATCTCCCAGGCCTATACCAGCGCGATCGCGGTCGCCCCGGAGGCGATGACGCTCGCGGCACGGGCCACCGACGGCCCGTTCAGCCATCTCGACAGCCTGTGGCGCTTCGAGCCCGAAGGGCAGGGGAGCCACATCCGGTTCGATATCGATTTCAGGATCGCCAATCCGCTGATCCGCTCTGTCGCAGAGCCGGCGTTCGCGGCCAAGCAGGATGAGATCGTGGACGCCTTCGTCGCCGAAGCGGCCCGCCGCTACGGCTGAATCGCGCCGATCAGCATCTCGAGCGCAAACCGCACCGTCTCCTCGCGCACCGCGTCCCGCCCGATATCCCCGAAGCGCTGCTCGGCATGCTCGGTACCCACTGGTCCCGCGACGGCGAAATGAACGAGGCCGATGGGCTTGTCCTCGGACCCGCCACTCGGCCCGGCGATGCCCGTGACTGCCACGGCGTAATCCACCTGCGCGGTCGCCCGCGCGCCCTCGGCCATCATGCGGGCGACAGGCGCACTCACGGCGCCATGCACCTCGATCAGGCTCTCTTCTACGCCAATCATCGCGATCTTGGCGCGGTTGTCATAGGTGACATAGGCGCCAAAAAACGGCACCGATGAGCCCGGCACCGCCGTTATCGCACCCGAGATCAACCCACCCGTGCAGCTCTCCGCGCTGGCCAGGGTAACGCCCCGCTCGGTGGCCAGAAGCACGAGATTACGGGCGATTTCAGCGATATCTCTTGGCGCGTTCATGTGTCGTCTCCGGGAAGTTCAATGCTTGCCATGGCCTGGGCCGCGATGCCCTCGCGCCGCCCGGTAAAGCCCAATTGCTCGCTGGTTGTGGCCTTGACCGCCACGCGCGACACAGCAATCCCCGCGATCTCGGCGATCCGCTCGCGCATGGCCATGACGTGCGGGTTGATCCTGGGCGCTTCGCAGATCACCGTGCAGTCGAGATTGACGATGCGCCCGCCGCGCGCCCGCACCCGCTCGGCGGCGTGGGCGAGAAAGAGGCGCGAATCCGCGCCTTTCCACTGGGGGTCCGATGGCGGGAAATGATGGCCGATATCGCCCTCGGCCAGGGCGCCATAGAGCGCGTCCGAGAGGGCATGGAGCACCACATCGGCGTCCGAATGCCCCTTGAGCGCTGCGTCATGGGGAATGGCGACATTGCCGAGAATGACCTCTTTGCCCTCCGCGAAGGCATGGACGTCATATCCGGTCCCGATACGGGTTTCCATGGTCCGGTCTCCGGCCAGAATGCGCTCTGCGCGCGGGAAGTCTTCAGCGAGCGTGACCTTGATGTTCCGGGTCGAGCCCTGCGCCAGCACGATCTTGAGGTTGGCCCATTCGGCCACCGCCGCATCGTCGGTAAAGCCGTCCGTCATGGTCACGGCCTTGCGGTGAGCGCCCAGGATCCGGGAGAAGCGGAAGCCCTGCGGGGTCTGTGCCGCAAAGAGCTGCGTCCGGTCCTCGGTGCCCCCGATCGTCTTGCCGTCGAGCGAGCGCTTGATCGTATCCGTCACCAGGGTGGCGGGAATTGCGCCGTCCGCGGTCTCGAGCGCGTCGAGGACGGCCCCCACAACGCTTTCCTCCACGATGGGGCGCGCGCCGTCGTGGATCAGAACGAAGTCGGGCGCATAGGGCTCCAGCGCCTCAAGCCCCGCAAGGCAGGACAACTGCCGCGTCGTGCCGCCAGAGACCGGCTCCAGCAGTTTGGGATGCGAGAGCCCCATGGCCGAGAACATCTCGTGATGATCCCCGCCGATCACCGGCAGGACGGCATCCACCCTTTCCATGTTCAAAAAGGCTTCGAGCGTCCGGGCCAGCAAAGGCTTTGCGGCCAGCGCGCGGTACTGCTTGGGCGTGTCATGAGCATCGCCTGCGCGCGCACCGCGACCGCCTGCGACAACAAGCGCTACCGTCTTGTAAACTGGATTGGATATGGACATCTGGCACCATGGATCAACCAACGCGACCTCTAATGCCGATTGCGCATCGAGACAAGGTCAGCAATACTGACTTTCGCAAGCCGATCCCTTTTCAGGCATTGAACTTGCTGCAGTTTTGATTAATGTAGCGCCATCGTAGGTCCTCTGAACAGATTTGAGGCAAGTGATTGTCCGAGACTGCCTGCGCAATAAGCATAGGCAATGTCCGCGTGTCCAATCGCGCATTTCTTGCGCCGATGGCGGGCATCACCGATCGTCCGATGCGGGACCTCGCAGCCCGCTTCGGCGCCGGGCTCGTCGTATCCGAAATGATCGCGAGCGCAGCCCTGGTCACCGGCCATGCCGACATGCTGCGCAAGACCCATCGCTCCACGGGCCTGCCCCATATCGTCCAGCTCGCCGGCTGTGAGGCCGAGTGGCTGGCCATCGGCGCGCGCATTGCGCGCGATGCCGGGGCGCAGGTCATCGACCTCAACATGGGCTGCCCGTCCAAGCGCGTGACCAATGGGTATGCCGGCTCGGCGCTGATGCGGGTGCCCGACCAGGCCCTTGCGCTGATCGAAGCGACGGTGGCGGCCACCGATCTGCCCGTGACGGTCAAGATGCGGCTCGGCTGGGATGACGAAAGCCTCAACGCGCCTGCGATAGCACGCAGCGCTCAGGACGCCGGGGCACAGATGGTGACCGTGCACGCACGGACGCGCCAGCAATTTTACAAGGGCGAGGCGCGCTGGGAGCGGGTGCGGCCGGTCGTCGATGCGGTTTCCATTCCCGTCGTGGTCAATGGCGACATCGTCTCGGCCGAGACCGCGCGAGAGGCTCTCGACCAGTCCGGAGCGGACGCTGTGATGATCGGGCGCGGCGCGCAGGGCCGCCCCTGGGCCGTCGGCCAGATCGGCGCCGTGCTAGAGGGCAGGGCGCCACTGCCCGCCCCGGGCGGCGACGACCTGCAAGCGCTCGTGGCCGAGCACTACCAAGCCATGCTCATCGAATACGGAACGGAACTGGGCGTGCGCGTCGCGCGCAAGCATATCGGCTGGTATCTCGATGCACTCGACGTGCCCGCCTCGACGCTGCGGCGCTCCATCATGACGGCCGACGCGCCGGCAGACGTGCTCGCCATGCTGCCTCAAGTTCTGTCGGAATCCTGGAGATCTGCTGCATGAGCGCCGCCCTGGATACGTCCATCACCCTGCACACCGCCATCCTGCAGTCGCTGCCCCAGCCGGTGATCGTCTGCGGGGAAGACATGTCGATCATCTTCACCAATTATGCCGCCGAATCCTTTTTCCAGGCGTCGGCCAGCATTCTTGCCCGCCAGAAGCTCTCGGACTTCATCGCATTCGGCTCCCCGATCCTGGCGCTGATCGAATCCGTCGCAACGCGACACGCGCCGATGATCGAATATCGCGTGCATATCGGCACCTCGCGGACCCATGAGGACCGCATCGCCGACGTGTATGCCAGCCCCATTCCCGAACTTGAGGGATATGTCGCGCTCATCTTCCAGGAGCGCACCATGGCCGACAAGATCGACCGCCAGCTCGTCTCCCGGGGTGCGGCGCGCTCGGTGACGGGCCTTGCGGCCATGCTCGCCCATGAAATCAAGAATCCGCTCTCGGGCATTCGCGGCGCCGCCCAGCTTCTCGAGCAGGCGGCAATCGGCGACGACCGGGTGCTGGCCCGCTTGATCCGCGACGAGACCGACCGGATCGTCGAGCTCGTGGATTCCATGGAAGTGTTCGGCGACGACAGGCCAGTGGACCGCAAGCCGATCAATATCCATGTGATCCTCGAGCGGGTGAAACTGCTCGCCGCCAACGGCGTGGCGCGTGGGGTGACCTTTTCGGAGGACTACGACCCCAGCCTCCCGCCGGTGCTCGGAGATAGGGACCAACTCATCCAGGTGTTCCTGAATCTCATCAAGAACGCCTCAGAAGCCCTTGAACGAATATCGAAACCCGAGATCAAGATCATGACGGCGTTCCGGCCCGGCATCAGGATCAGCGTCTCGGGCGTCAGCCAGCGCATCTCCTTGCCGCTGGAAATCGTTATCGAGGACAACGGACCGGGCGTGCCATCGGACATCCTGCCGTTCCTGTTCGATCCGTTCGTGACGACCAAACTGTCCGGCTCGGGGCTCGGGCTCGCGCTCGTGGCCAAGATCGTGGGCGATCATGGGGGAGTGATCGACTGCGAATCCAGACCGGGCCGGACCCGCTTCAGAATCCTCTTGCCCGTCGCCCGGGCCGAGCACACCCACGCCACCGATCCCCAAGAGTAAACATGTCCACGCAAACCATTCTGCTCGCCGACGATGACGCCGCAATCCGGATGGTCCTCAATCAGGCGCTTTCCCGCGCCGGATACGAGGTCCGGCCCACCGGCAACATATCGACCATGTGGAACTGGATTTCCCGCGGGGAGGGCGATCTGTTGATCACCGACGTGTCCATGCCGGACGGCAACGCGTTCGATGTGATGCCGAAGATCAAGAAGATGCGCCCCGAACTCCCGATCGTCGTCATGAGCGCGCAGAACACGTTCATGACCGCGATCAGGGCGTCGGAGCTCGGCGCGTATGAATATCTGCCCAAGCCTTTCGACATCACCGAGGTGCTGGCCGTGGTGGGTCGAGCGCTGGCCGATGCGCGCCGGCCACCACGTCCGGAGGGGCGTGGGGAAGATCCAAACGACAACATGCCGCTGGTCGGGCGCTCCGCGGCCATGCAGGACATCTACCGCGCGCTGGCCCGCCTTATGCAGACCGACCTTTCGGTCATGATCACCGGTGAGAGCGGAACCGGCAAGGAACTGGTCGCCAAGGCGCTGCACAATTTCGGCAAGCGCAAGAACGGGCCGTTCGTGGCGATCAACATGGCCGCAATTCCACGCGATCTGATCGAGGCGGAGCTGTTCGGACACGAGAAGGGCGCTTTCACCGGCGCCACGACCCGGTCATCGGGCCGGTTCGAGCAGGCCGAGGGCGGAACGCTGTTTCTCGACGAAATCGGCGACATGCCCATGGACGCCCAAACGCGGCTGCTCCGCGTCCTTCAGGAGGGCGAGTACACCATGGTCGGAGGTCGTACCGCGATCCGCACCGACGTCCGCATCGTCGCGGCGACGCACCGCGACCTCAGCCAACTGATTAGACAGGGCCTGTTTCGGGAAGACCTTTACTACCGCCTCAACGTGGTCCCGATCCGTCTGCCGCCGCTCCGCGAGCGCATCGACGACGTGCCGGATCTGGCGGCAAGCTTCCTCAAGACGGCCCAGCGCGACGGCGAACCGCCAAAGGTCATCTCGCCCGAGGCCATGCGGGTGATGCAGCAATATCACTGGCCCGGCAATGTGCGCGAGCTCGAGAATCTGGTGAGGCGACTGTCGGCCCTTTATGCGGACGAGACAATCTCCATCGAGATCGTGCAGAACGAGCTCAACCTTGCGGATCGCGGCTCCTTTCCGGCGCAGTCCGGTGCCGTCGATATCAGCACAGTGATCGAGAGCGAACTGGCCGAGCTGTTCCGTGAATACGAGCCCAACCTGCCGCCTCCCGGAGTCTATCAGCGCGTCATCGACAAGGTGGAGGTGCCGCTTCTCTCCACTGTGCTCAATCTGTGCGGGGGCAACCAGATCAAGGCAGCCGAGCTCCTGGGCCTGAACCGCAATACCCTCCGAAAGAAGGTGCGCGGACACGGCATCGAGATCGTAAAGCATTCCCGGCACCTCGGATAACGCGCGTGTGGCAGGGCGAAAGTTGATGGCCTTGTCCCGGGGCAGGGGCGCACTGTCACATTTGGGCAACAATTATCTTGAACCAAGGGCACAGTTCAGCCAGACTCGGCCTCAAGACGGGGGGAGGCCGCATTCGAAGGGGGCCGCCGCAAGGCAGGTGAAATGACAAAAGCAGTCCCCAGTGCGATGGGTCCGGCCGCCGGTGCCGGGCCGCCCGGCAGTTCACTGTTCCAGAACAATCGGCTGATCCGGCAGATCGGCTTCGTGATCGTGTTGCTGGCCGTCGTGGTCGCATCGTCCTCGTTCCTCGTGATGAGCGGGGCGACCGACATTGAGCCGGCGCCGGAAGTCTGGACGCTGATCTGGATCGCCAATGCGGTGCTGATCGCGCTGGTCATTGCGCTGGTGCTCACCGAAATCGTCATGCTCGTTCAGGCGAGGATCAAGAAGCAGGCCGGCGCACGCCTGCAGGTCCGAATCGTCGCGATGTTCGCGATCATCGCGGCGGGCCCGGCCTTCATCGTCGCCGTCGTTGCCACCATCGCGCTCAACCAGGGGCTGGACCAGTGGTTCTCCGAGCGCACGCGCTCGATGGTCGAAAGCTCGCGGCTGGTCGCCCGATCCTACATGCTCGAACACGCTCATGTGCTTCGCGGGGACATCGTCTGGGTTGCTGAAGAGCTCGAGGCTTCGCGCGATTCCTACGAACTCGATCAGGTCCGTTTCCAGCGGATCCTGACCGCGCTCGCCACGACACGATCGCTCCCGTTCACCAGCCTCGTCGATGGCGAAGGCAACATGGTCATGCGGGCCCAGATCAATGTGCAGGGCGCGGCCCCGAGCGTCCCCGATGACGTCATCGCCGCCACCGAGGTCGGTGTGCCGACGCTGATCGCTCCAGGCGCGGGAAACCTCGTCGGCGCCGTCGTCGGGCTGCGCGGATACGAAGACCTGTTCCTTTTCGTCGCGCGGCCGGTCGATCCCGAAGTGCTCGAGTATGTGCGACTGACCGACGAGAACATCACCGAGTACCGGCTTTACGATTCCAACCGGCTGGTGTTCCAGATCACCTTCACGCTGATGTATGTGGGCGTGGCCTTCGTCTTCCTGCTCGCTGCCCTCTGGATCGGTATCGCGCTGGCCAACGGTCTCGTGGACCCGATCCGCAACCTGATGATCGCGTCCAACAGGGTATCGGACGGCGATCTCGATGTGCGGTTGCCGGTGCCCGAGAGGGGCGGGGACCTGCACGACCTCGCGGTGCGGTTCAACAAGATGACCCAGCAATTGCGCTCCCAGCGCGACGCGCTCATCGCCGCCAGCCGAACCAACGAACAGAGGCGCCAGTTCACCGAGGCCGTCGTGGAAGGGGTCTCCGCCGGGATCATAGGGCTTGACGCCTTCGGGCGGATCACGCTTGTGAACTCCCGTGCGTGCGAGGCGCTGGGCCGGGACGAGATCGAGTTGATGAACCAGGAACTGATCGGCACCGCTCCCGAACTCGCCGGCATCATGGAGCGCGCGCAATCGGTGCGCCGGGGCCGCATACAGGATCAGATCCAGCTTTCATCGGGCTTCGATCGCAGGACCTATCAGGTCCGGCTGACCCGCGAAGGCACAATGACCGAATCCAAGGGGTTCGTGATCACCCTCGACGATATCACCGAACTGGTGGCCGCCCAGCGCAACAGCGCATGGGCAGACGTGGCGCGCCGGATCGCCCATGAGATCAAGAACCCGCTGACACCCATCCAGCTCTCCGCTGAACGCCTCCGCCGCCGCTACGGCAGCAAGCTGACCGACGACGCCGAAGTGTTCGACAAGTGCATCTCGACGATCGTCAGACAAGTCGGAGACATCGGCCGAATGGTCGACGAGTTCTCCTCGTTCGCCCGCATGCCGTCCGCGGCCATGGTCCGCGCCGACCTGACCGACACGATCCGCCAGGCGGTGTTCCTCGAAAGCGTTCGCCAGCCCGCGATCGAGATCGAAGCCCGCTTGCCTGACGACGTCATATGGGCCCATTTCGACACGCGCCTGATTTCACAGGCACTGACAAACCTGATCAAGAATTCCGTGGAAGCCATTGAATCAGAAGGACTCGATACGATGGAGAGCCCTCGGGTCATTGTCTCCACCGAACTGCATGGTGACGAAGTGGTCGTGGCAGTAAGCGATAACGGCAAGGGCTGGCCCGCGGAAAACCGGCACCAGCTTCTCGAGCCCTACATGACGACCCGCGAGAAGGGCACCGGCCTCGGCCTTGCAATTGTCGCAAAGATCGTCGAGCAGCACGGTGGCAAAATTGACCTTCGCGACTCCGAACCCGATGCCAATGGCAGGGTCGGGGCATGCTTTGCGTTCACACTTCCGTTGCAGGCCAGCGCCATACAGAATCCGGAGTCCCGGGCAGAGCGGTCGGCGGACGGAAACGAACAATCCGATCAAAGGGAGGCATCGCGCGTAGCCGCGATGGCAATCAAGTAATGGCTCGTGACATCCTGATTGTCGACGACGAAGAGGATATCCGCGAACTCATCGCAGGCATTCTCGAGGACGAAGGCTACGAACCCCGACAGGCCTCCGACGCGGATTCCGCGCTCCAGGAGATCGCGCGGCGCCGACCCAATCTCGTGTACCTGGACATATGGATGCAGGGGTCGCGGCTCGACGGCCTGCAACTCCTCGACATGCTCCAGGCCGATCACCCCGATCTTCCCGTGGTGATGATCTCCGGGCACGGCAATGTCGAAACCGCCGTCTCCGCAATCCAGCGGGGCGCGTACGACTATATCGAGAAGCCCTTCAAGATCGACCGGCTGCTCCTGATCACCCAGCGGGCGATCGAAGCCTCCAAACTGCGCACCGAGGTCGCGGACCTCAAGGAGCGTTCCGGAGGCGTGGAGTCCGAACTGGCGGGCGTATCGCCGGCCATCGGACAGGTCCGCTCCCTGATCGAGAAGTCCGCAGGCACGCGCTCGCGGGTCTTCATCTCGGGCCCGGCGGGAACCGGCAAGGGCCTGTGCGCCCGGCTGCTTCACCTCAAGAGCCCGCGCGCCAACGGCCCGTTCATCGAGATCAACGCCGCCCTTTACGCCCCCGACGAGATCACCGCAGTGCTGTTCGGCCGGGAGAACCGGGACAAGTCCGGCTTGCGCACGGAAGTCGGCGCCCTCGAGCGGGCCCATGGCGGCACGCTGCACCTTTCCGAGGTAACAGCACTGCCGCTCGAGGCGCAGGTCAGCCTGCTGCGAGCCCTTGTCGAGAACCGCTTCACGCGGATCGGCGGGGCAGGGCCGGTTCCCGTGGACGTGCGCATCATCTCCTCGAGTTCCCAGAACATTTCCGGGCTGGTGGAGGAGGGGCGCTTCCGGTCCGACCTTTTCCACAGACTGTCGGTGGTGCCCATTGTGCTCACCGCCCTGCGCGAGCGGCGCGAGGACATCCCCTCGCTGGTAAACCTCTTTGTCTTTCAGCTTTCGCGCATGCACAATCTGCCGCGCTTCGTGCTCGGCGAGGACTCGATCGCGGTGCTTCAGGGCCAGGACTGGCCCGGCAATGCGCGCCAGCTCCGCAACGCCATCGAGCGGCTGCTGATCCTGGTGCGCGATCTCAAGCCCATGGACGGGGTCATCACCGCATCGATGCTGCCCCCCGACATTTCAGAGGTGCTGCCCACCATCGGCGACGCCGATACCTCATCGCACCTGATGAGCCTGCCGCTTCGTGACGCCCGCGAAGTGTTCGAGCGCCAGTACCTAATCGCCCAGATCGAACGGTTCGGGGGCAACATCTCCAAGACGGCGGAATTCGTCGGCATGGAGCGCAGTGCCCTTCATCGGAAGATAAAATCCCTCGGACTTTAGCCGGCCCTTCCGGCATGTTATCGCTGGTCACGACGACCGGCGCAGGAGATTCCCAATGCGCGTAATCATTTGCGGGGCCGGGCAGGTCGGGTACGGCATCGCCGAGCGCCTGTCGGCCGAAGGCAACGAGATTACCGTCATCGACAGCAACCCCGCGCTGGTTCAGCGTGTGCGTGATACGCTCGATGCCAGGGGTATCTCCGGCCACGGCTCGCACCCGGACGTCCTGGCCCAGGCAGGCGCCCGTGACGCCGACATGCTCATTGCGGTGACCCAGGTCGATGAAGTGAACATGACCGCCTGCCAGGTCGCCCATTCGATCTTCGAAGTGCCCACCCGGATCGCCCGCATTCGCTCCCAGTCCTACCTCAACCCCGAATGGCGGAACCTCTTTTCGCGCGAGCACCTGCCCATCGACGTCATCATCTCCCCTGAAGTGGAGGTTGGCGACCTCATCTTGCAGCGCATGGCCTATCCTGGGGCCAATGAGATCATCACCTTCGAGGACGAGCAGGTGATCGTGATCGAAGTGGACGTACGCGAGGACTGCGCGGTGGTCGACACGCCGCTGCGGCACCTCACCGACCTTTTCCCCAACCTGCAGGCCACCGTCATGGGTGTGCGCCGCGACGGGGAGATGCGCGTTCTCCACTCCCATGAGCACCTCCTGGCCGGGGACCAGGCCGTGGTGGCCGTGTCGCGCGACCAGGTCAGCCGCGTCCTCGGCCTGTTCGGGCGCGACGAGGATCCTCCCTCGCGGATCGTGATCGCCGGCGCGGGCAATGTCGGCCGCTACGTCGCACAACAGATCGAAGAGCAGGGCAATGCGGCCTCGGTGCGCATCATCGAGAGCAACCGCGACAATGCCCAGGCCGCAGCTGAGGCGCTCAACCGCTCGATCGTCGTGTTCGGCGACACGCTGCAGGCCGAAATCCTGCGCGAAGTCGACGTGCGGGACGCCCACATGTTCCTTGGGCTCACCAATGACGACCGCACCAACATCCTTTCCTCGGTCCTCGCCAGCGAAATGGGATGCCGGGCCAATATCGCGCTGGTCAACCAGGGCCACTATCCTCGCATAGCCCGCCGGCTCGGGGTCGACGCCTTCATCAATCCCCGTTCGGTGACCGTGTCCAAGGTTCTGCGCCACGTCCGGCGCGGCCGCATCCGCGGGGTCTATACCCTCGCCAACGGCGCTGCCGAGCTGCTGGAGGCCGAAGCGCTCGAGACCTCGACGCTGGTCGGCGTGCCGCTGCGCGATTTCGCGGTGCCCGATGGCGTGCGCATCGGCGCGATCGTGCGTGGGAACAAGGCCATCATGCCGACCGGGGACACCGTGGTCCGCGCCGGGGATTTCGTGATCGTGTTTGCGCTTGCAGCGAACCTGCGCCAGGTCGAAAAGATGTTCAGGGTTAGCATCGACTTCTTCTGAGGAATTCGTATTGCCGACCACAGCCATCCTGTCAGCCATCGTCTTTGCGGTCTTTGCGGCCGGCATGACCCTGCCGGCCGCCGCGGCGGTCATCGAGGGCAATTGGCGTGTCTTCGAGGCGATCGTGCTGGTCGCAGCGCTCTATGCCTTCGTCTCCAGCATCACGATCATGGCATTGCGCTCGCGAGCGCGCACGCTCAACCGCGCGGGCATATTCGCCGCGGCCGTCGTGGTGTGGCTATCGCTCGTCGCGGCTGCCACGCCGGTGTTCGTGCTGCTCGAAGGGCAGGGGTTGGTGCCCGCGCTCTTTGAGGCCAGCTCCGCCGCCGTAACGCTGGGGGTAGCGCTCAAGCCGCCGCAGGACATTTCCGTGGCAATGGGCGTCTACCGCGCAACCGTGGCCTGGCTTGGTGGCCTCCTGACCCTGCTTCTGGCCGTGTATGTGATGGGTCCCTATCAGGTGGGCGGCACGCCCAACGCGCAGTTGCGCCTTGTCCAGCACGCGCGCACCGAGACAGACCCGCGCATCTGGCGCACCTTCACCGCCGTGCTCTGGCCCTATGCCGCGCTGACCGCGCTCTGCGCGTTGATACTCGTCATACTTCGGGTCCCGCCCGACATCGCCGTGCCGCTTTCGCTGGGGCTGCTCTCCACGAGCGGCTTTGTTCCGCATGAAAGCGGGGCAAGCGTGCTCACCAACACAGGCGCCGAACTGGTGATGATGGTGTTCATGGTCATTGGCGCCACCTCGATCGTCTGGCACCGGATGATCGTTGCGCGGCGCTGGTCCATGGCCCGGGAGCAAACCGAGGGCACTCTGTTTCTCACGAGCTTTGCCGCGCTTCTGGCGATCGTCCTGCTCGTTTCGCTGTTCATCCCGCATCCGACCTTCGAGGGCTGGCGCAAATCGTTCAGCTTCGCGTTCGATACGGTCTCGATCCTCACCACCACGGGGATCACCCATGACAGCCGCGTGGGCGTGGTGCTGCCGCTCGAGGTCATCCTGCTCATCATCTTCATGGGCGGCTGCTCGTATTCGACCGCGGGCGGGATCAAGTTCTTCCGAATCGCGACGATGCTTCAGCACCTCGCCAACGAACTCAACCGGCTCGTCTATCCCAGCGCCTTGCTGCGCGACGACGTCCAGTACGACGAGCGGCCCCGCGAGATCGCCAAGGCTGTCTGGAGCACGTTCTTTCTCGCCATCCTGACACTGACCGTATCGGTGCTGCTGTTTGCCGCTCAGGGTCTGGAACTGCCCCAGGCGGCGGCGCTTGCCAGCGGGTCGTTCGCGCAGGTCGGCAACGTCGTGGCCTCCGCGCTTCCCGCACCGGGAACGGCACCGGTGCCGGACTCCATGCTGCTTTCGATCTCGGCGGTGGCGCTGGTCGCGCGGATCGAGATACTCGTGGTGCTCGCGGCGCTTACCGGAAATCGCCGGTAGGCAGGTGCAACTTGTTGTGCCATAGTTGCGTTGTAAGGCGCGGCTATCGAGCATAGCATCCCATGCTCACGCAGGCCCGGAACACCGGCTGCGTGCGGCGCCGAGGTAAACAAGAGGCCGAAAAATGCCCAATGAAAAGGTGCAGAACCTGCAGGATTCCTTTCTCAATCATGTCCGCAAGCAAAAGGTCCCCGTCACCATCTTCCTGGTGAACGGCGTCAAGCTGCAGGGCGTGATTACGTGGTTCGACAATTTCTGCCTTCTGTTGCGTCGCGACGCACAGTCCCAGCTTGTCTACAAGCACGCGATCTCCACCATCATGCCCGGTGCACCGATCCAGCTGTTTGACCCTGAGAGCAACACCGATTGAATTCTGAAGACGGGAACGCTGAATCCCATGGACGCGGGCGCGAGCTGATCGACCGCGTTATTCACCGTACGCGCGCGGGCGTCGTTACGCCCGACGTCCGTGGCGGGGACACCAAACGCACCGCCGAAGCACGGCACGCCGAATTCGTCTCGCTCGCAGCAGCGATCGATCTCGATCTGCGATTCGATCAGGTGATGCGAGTCCGGGAGGTCAAGCCGGCGACCTATCTCGGCGGCGGGCAGGTTGAGCAACTCGTCGAGCAGGCCAAGACAGAAGACATCGAACTTCTGCTCGTCGATGCGAGCCTGTCGCCGATCCAGCAGCGCAACCTCGAGCGCGCTGTGGGCGTGAAAGTGCTCGACCGGACCGGCCTCATTCTTGAAATTTTTGGCGAACGCGCGGCTACCCGTGAGGGTGTGCTGCAGGTCGACCTTGCCCATCTCAACTACCAGAAGGGGCGCCTTGTGCGCTCATGGACCCACCTCGAGCGCCAGCGCGGCGGCGGTGGTTTTCTCGGTGGGCCGGGCGAGACGCAGATCGAGTCCGACCGTCGCCAGATCCAGGACCGCATCGTGCTGCTCGAAAAGCGGCTGGAGAAAGTCCGCCGCACCCGACGGTTGCAGCGCGGCCCGCGCGAATCCGTTCCGTTCCCGGTCGTGGCGCTGGTGGGTTACACCAACGCCGGAAAATCCAGCATTTTCAATGCGATGACCGGATCCGGCGTCATGGCGCAGGACCTGCTGTTTGCCACGCTCGACACCACAGTGCGCAAGACCAGGCTACCCCATGGGCGCGACGTTGTGATGTCCGATACCGTCGGGTTCATCTCGGACCTGCCCACCGACCTCGTTGCAGCCTTCCGGGGCACGCTAGAGGAGGTGATCGACGCGTCCGTCATTCTGCACGTGCGGGATATCTCCAATCCCGATCACTCCGCCCAGGCGAGCGATGTTCTCTCGGTGCTCAACGATCTGGGCGTCAGTGGTGAGACTACGCCGATCATTGAGGTCTGGAACAAGATCGACCGGCTGCCGCCCGATGCAGAGGAATCGGGCAGGGGGCTGAGCTCGGTTCGCGCTGTCGGACGCGTAGAGACCACGGTTGCCGTTTCGGCCCTGACCAGCGAAGGGCTTCCACAGCTCTTCGATGCGATCGAGAAGTGCCTCGCCAGGGATTCCCGGCGCTTTTACGTGCTGGTCCCGCACAGCGCCAGTTCGGACACAGGCTGGCTCTACGAGCACACCGAAGTGCTCGAGCGCAGGGAACCCGACGAGAAGGGCACCAGCTTCGTGGTGCGCGTGCTGCCCCGGAACCGCTCAGAGTTTCTCGATCGGTTCGCCGGACGGATCAACGCCATCGAGGGTTGATTTGTGGCGCCGGCGAATCTCGTTCCAATAGCCGTCCAGCCGCTCGAGGCCCGCATCTTCGGCCGCGATGCCGTCGGTCCGGCACCTGTCCTCGACATACTGGAAGCGCCTGACGAATTTGGCATTGGCCTCGCGCAGCGCTGCTTCGGGATCGATGCCGGCATGGCGCGCAAGATTTGCGACCGAGAACAGCAGATCGCCGATCTCCTCGACCTGGGCGCGCTCGTTGCCGCTCTCCATCGCTTCGCGGACCTCCTCGAGCTCCTCGCTGCATTTCCCGATCACCGATGCCGTATCGGGCCAATCAAAGCCTACACGGGCCGCGCGTTTGGCCAGCTTGGAAGCCCGAAGCAGGGCAGGCAGGCCGACGGGCACGTCATCGAGCAGGGAAGGCGGCGTATCCCCGCCCCGGCGTTCCGCCTTGCGCGCCCGCTCTGCCGCCTTGATCGTCTCCCAGCGCGTTTCGCTGGTTGTTGCGGTCCCGGCCTCGTCGTCGCCAAACACATGCGGATGGCGCCGGATCAGCTTTTCGGTGACAGCTAGGATGATGTCGCCGATGTCGAACACGCCGCGCTCGGACGCCATCTGGGCGTGGTACACCGGCTGGAGCAGCAGATCGCCGAGTTCGTCGCGCAGATCCTCATAGTCCTCGCGCTCGATGGCGTCGGCGACTTCATAGGCTTCCTCGATCGTGTAATGCCGGATGGACGCGAAATCCTGCTCGATGTCCCACGGGCAACCCGTCTCGGGATCGCGCAGCCGCGCCATGATCTCAAGAAGCGTGGACAGGTCTCGCGATGGCTGCATGGGAAGCTCCGGTGGCTGAGTGAGACGGAAATGCTGAGTCGGTTGGCGCCGTCATCATACGAGCCTGCGCGGCCAACGAAAGGGCGTCCCACGCAAGGCAGGGTATCGCACGCTGCCAGCCCATCCCGGCGCCAAACCCGCCATCAGAAATTCGCATAATATATATTATGGAACTTATGCGTGTCTGCAAACGCCCGAAATCCGGGATCCATCGGCCAAATCAGCCCCGAATGACGATCTCCATGCCGTCATAGGCAGGCCTGACATGTTCCGGCGTCTCACCATCCAGGATGTCATGATCGAGATCGATATGCAGATTGGTCAGCACGGACTGGCGCGGCGCGTGTCGCGCGATCAGCGCCAGCGACTCCTCGAGGCTCAGATGGCTCGGATGCGGCGAGTAGCGCAATGCGTCGAGCACCCATGTCTCCAGGCCCGTGACGGCCCATTCCGAACTCTCGGGCAATGCCGACAGGTCGCAGGAATACGCGAAGGCATCGATCCGGAAACCCAGCGAGGTGATCGTGCCGTGGGTCTGCTCGAATGCTGCGATCTCGATCTGGCCCCCGGCACCATCGATGGTCATGCGCTCGCCATCGGCAATGATATGGGCGTTCAGGATCGGCGGATACGCGCTGTCGGCCGGCGATGCGAAACAATATCCGAAGGCCTCGTGGAGACGCCGCGCGGTCGGTTCGGTCATGTAGCAGTCCACGCGGCTGCGCGCATTGAGCGCCAGCACCCGAAGGTCGTCGATACCATGGGTGTGGTCCGCATGGTCATGGGTATAGAGCACCGCGTCGATTTCACTGACCCGGGCGTCGATCATCTGCTCGCGCAGGTCGCACCCGGTATCGATCACGACGCGCGTCGCGCCCGTGCTGTCGGCCCGCGTGCCGGTGAGCAGCACCGAGCAGCGCCGCCGGCGGTTCCTGGGATTGGCCGGATCGCACGCGCCCCAGACATTGCCGATCCTGGGCACGCCACCGGACGAACCGCAGCCCAGAATCGTCGCAACGATACGCTCGGCCGGCTCACCGGTCATTGCGCGAGCCTTGCCTTGGAAAACAGCCGGAAGAAATTCGCCGTGGATTGTTCCGCGATCGTCTCGAGCGTTTCACCGCGCAGTTCGGCCACTTTCCCGGCAGTATGACGCACATAGGCCGGCTGGTTCGGCTTGCCTCGGAACGGCACCGGCGCAAGATACGGGGCATCGGTTTCGACGAGGAACCTGTCGGCCGGCACCATGCGCGCCACGTCCTGGATTTCCGCGGCATTCTTGAACGTCACGATGCCCGAGAACGAGACATAGCCGCCCAGCTCGAGACCGCGTTCCGCCAGCGCACGGCCCGAAGAAAAGCAGTGCAGGACAAAGGGGAAGGCCCCCTGCCCGGTTTCCTCTTCGAGGATCGAAATCATGTCCTCGTCGGCCGCCCGGGCGTGGATGACCAGCGGCAGGCCCGTCTCGCGCGCCGCGGTGATATGGGCGCGGAACCCTTGGGCCTGGGCGTTGCGCGGCGACGAGTCATAGTGATAGTCCAGCCCGGCCTCGCCAATACCGACGCAGAGAGGATGTCGCGACAATTCTATTATTTTCTGTGCACTTATATCGAGTTCTTCATGTGCATTGTGCGGATGCGTTCCCACCGTGCACCAGACATTTCCCATCCGCTCGGCAATCCCGACGAGCGCGGAGAACTTCGCGATCCGGGTCGATATGGTGACCATTCCGGTCACCCCGTTCTCGCGGGCACGCGCGACGACGCCCTCCAGATCGTCCTGCAGGACATCGAAATCGAGATGGCAGTGGCTGTCGATCAGGATCACGCGGCGTCCCCGGTCTCCGGCTCGACATAGCGCGGAAACACGCCTTGGGGCGCCGGCAGCGGCGTGCCAGGCACCAGCCGGCCCGATTCTCCCAGAGCGGCGAACATGCGGTCAGGCTCGGCGATCGCCAGCAGGTCGAGCAGCTTGCGCCCCGATTCCGGCATCACGGCCTGCACCAGAATGGAGATCTGCCGGATGACCTCGAGGGTGACATACAGCACCGTCGCCATGCGCTCGGGATCGGTTTTGCGCAGCGCCCAGGGCTCCTGGGCCGCGAAATACCGGTTGGCATCGGCAACCACCTGCCAAACCGCGGCCAGCGCTGTGTGGATGGCCTGCTCGTCCATCGCCGCAGCCGTCTTTGCCCGCAGCGCATCGGCAGCGCCCAGAATGGCCTCGTCCTCGGCAGAAAGCGCGCCGCACACCGGCACGCTCGCGTCACAATGCTTGGCAACCATCGAGAGCGAGCGCTGGGCCAGATTGCCCAGATCGTTGGCGAGGTCGGCATTGATGCGGTTGACGATGGCTTCGTGGCTGTAGGACCCGTCCTGGCCGAACGACACCTCGCGCAGGAAATAGTACCGCATGGCATCCACGCCATAGCGCTCGGCCAGCTCGAACGGATCGACCACATTGCCCACCGATTTGGACATCTTCTCACCCCGGTTGAACAGGAACCCGTGGGCGAAGACGCGGCGGGGCAAGTCGATGCCCGCGCTCATCAGGAACGCCGGCCAGTAGACCGCGTGGAAGCGCACGATGTCCTTTCCGATCATATGCACATCGGCGGGCCAGAAGCGGCTGCGCTCGGCGCCCTCGTCTGGGTAGCCGGTCGCGGTAAGGTAATTGGTGAGCGCGTCGACCCACACATACATCACATGGTCGGGATCGCTGGGCACCTTAACGCCCCAGTCGAACGTCGTGCGCGAGATCGAAAGATCGCGCAGCCCGGATTTCACGAAGCTCCGGACCTCATTGCGCCGCTCATTGGGGGCGATGAATTCGGGATGGGCATCATAATGGGCAAGCAGCTTGTCACCGTAGGCGGAAAGCCGGAAGAAATAGCTCTTTTCCTCGACCCACTCGACGGGCGATCCGAGCGGCTCGCGCCGCACGCCGTCGTCCCCGAGCGTGGTTTCGCCCTCGTCGAAAAAAGCCTCCTGGCGCACCGAATACCAGCCGGCATAGCTGTCGAGATAGATATCGCCATTGTCGGCCATCCGCTGCCAGATGGCCTCGGACGCACGATGATGCCGGGGCTCGGTGGTGCGGATATAGTCGTCGAACGAGATGTCGAGGCTGGCCCAGAGCTTGCGGAAGACGTCTGAGTTGCGCGTGGCCAGTTCGAGCGGAGTGATGGCTTCCTTCTGCGCAGTCTGCTGCATCTTCTGGCCGTGCTCGTCGGTACCGGTCAGAAAGAACACGTCCTTGCCGTCCAGCCGGTGAAAGCGCGCAATCGTGTCGGTGGCCATGGCCGTGTAGGCATGGCCGATATGAGGCACCCCATTGGGATAGAAGATCGGCGTGGTGATATAGAAGGTGGGCTTGGTCATCGAACTTCTTGATCCGCTGTGGTGAACCGCCGTTCATGGTGGCGGATGGCGTCGAAAATCGCGATCAGCGCCTGACGCTGGTCGAGATTGTAGATGTCGGCATCCGCAAACTGAGCGTTTGCCTTGTCCCACAAGGCATTGAGCGAGGCAAGCCGGAAACGCGCCGCGCCGCCCTGCCCCGCCATGGCCCTCGCCTGGCTTGCGATCCACTCGAGAATCATCTCGCGGGCGAACCCCATTTCCGCACCGTCCTTTGCCGCGGCGAGCGCATCCGCGATGGTCAGATGGCCGCGCGCCGGGTGCCGCGATGGCGCCTCAAGCCAGACTCCGAGCGCGTCGAGAACCTCGCCCTCGGCCAGCCCCAGCAGCTCCAGGGCTCGCCTTGGCCGCCCTCCCGCCAGCGAGACGGCTCGCCCCAGCTCGGCCTCGGCGATATCGGGCCGCCGCGCTTGAAGCACGCGCGCGACGTCGTCATCGGCCAGCCCGCGCATGGCAAAGCTCTGGCAGCGCGACCGGATCGTGGGCAGCAGGCCGCCGGGCTTATGGGAAATCACGATGAACAGCGTTTCAGCGGGCGGCTCTTCGAGAATCTTGAGCAGCGCATTGGCCGAGTTGGCATTGCAATCGTCGACCGCATCGATGATCGCCACGCGATAGCCCGCGCGCCCTCTCGTGCGGTGCAGGCTGTCTCGCGCTGATCTGACGTCATCGACCCGGATTGCGGAGGCGAACTTGTCCGAGCTCGGGTCGCGCCTGCGGCGCAGCACTGCCAGATTGGGGTGCGAGAGAGCCGAGACCTGCGCGTCTGTGCGATCGGCAGGCTCGTCGCCGGTCAGTGTGAAGAGAGCACGCGCCAGCGAGAACGCCAGCGTCGCCTTGCCGATGCCCCGTGGCCCGTGCAGCATGACCGCGCCCGGCACGCGAGACGTGCGAAAGGCCGTCTCGAGCGTGTTGCGAACGCCCTCGTGGCCCTCAAGGCGGGTGACGAACTCGGGCGCCGGCACATCGGGCAGTTGATCGGCTTCTCGGACCTCTGCGCTCAAACCGCCTGCTCCGCCTCGGCTAGCTCGGGGAAGCGGGCCTTGACGATGGTCCATATCACCTCGGCCAGCCCCTCCTCGTCGGTGTCGGCGGCCAGCACCACGCAACGCTCGGGCTCGTTCTCTGCTACCGAGAGGAAATTGTCGCGCAGCCGGCGATGGAATTCGAAATCCTCGCGCTCGTAGCGATCCGCCGCTTCGCCCTTGGCCTGCGCCCGCTTGCGGATGCGCGCAAACGACGTTTCGGGCTCCATGTCCAGAATGATCGTGAGGTCCGGACGCTGGCCATTGAGCGCCAGCACCTCGAGCGCATCGATCAGCCGCTCGTCCACACCGCCGGTGAGCCCCTGATAGGCACGGGTGGAATCCGCGAACCGGTCGCAGATCACCCATTTTCCGGCGGCGATCGAGGGCGCGATCAACTCGTTGACATGATCGAGCCGCGCTGCGGCGAACAGCACCGCCTCGGCACCCACGCCCCAGCTTTCCGGGCTGCCCCGCAGGATGAAGGAGCGCAGCGCCTCGGCCTTGGGCGTGCCGCCCGGCTCACGCGTCTGGACCGCCGAAATGTGGAACGCGCCAAGCCGCGCCGCCAGGTGCCGGACCTGGGTCGACTTGCCGACCCCTTCACCCCCTTCAAAGGTGATGAAACGCCCGCGTTCTCGGCTGCCATTGTCGGATGATTGCATGCGGTTCTTCGTTAAAGCCAGCCCAGCGTCAGCTCGACCAAAGCGTCGGCTGCCCGGCGCGTCAGATCGCCCTGCCCCACGAACTCGGCCGCATAGAGCGGCGCCGTCTGGATCAGGCGATCATCGCAGAGGATGTTCAACTCGGCAAGCAGCTGCCCCTGTTCGACCGGCGGACTGATCGGAGCCTGATAGACGATATTGGCCGAAATGCACCGCCGGCTGCCGCGCGGCAGGTAGAGATCGATCGGACCCTCACCGCTCACCGCGACGTGTGACCGCTCGCCCCCATAGACGCGCACCTCGCCCACCACATCACCATCCGCAAAAGCGGCGACCCGCTCGAACGCCCGCGTGCCCCAGGTCATGAGTTGTCGCGCCGCTTCGGTGCGGCTCGATTCCGTCTCCAACCCGTGCACGAGGCCGATCAGCCGCCGGTCGCCCTGCTGGCCCGAGACCACGATGCCATATCCCGCCTCGCCCAGGTGCCCGGTCTTGAGACCATCGATCCCGAGCTGGCCGATCAGCGCGTTGCGGTTCGATTGGGTGATGTTGTTCCAGGTGAAACTTGTCTCGCCAAACCACGGATAATACTCGGGAAATTCGTTGATGATGTAGCGCGCAAGCGTCACGATGTCCCGCGCTGTCGAGACCATGTCCTCATTGGGCAGGCCGCTGGGATTTGTGAAATTGGAATTTTCCATCCCGATCCGGTCGGCAAACTCGTTCATCATCGAAGCAAAAACCGCTTCATTTCCCGCTATACCCTCGGCCAGCGCGATCGACGCGTCATTGCCCGACTGGATGACGACCGATTTCAGCAGATCCTCGACCCGCACCATGGAGCCCAGTTCGGCAAACATGGTCGAGCCGGTGGACGGCGCACCGCCCGTGCGCCAGGCATGCTCACTGATGATGAATTCATCATCGAGACTGAGCTCACCGGACTGGACCATGTCCAGAACCACGGCCACTGTCATCAGCTTGGCCATGGACGCAGGATGGAACAACGCGTCGGCGTCGCGCTGGTAGAGCACCGTGCCCGACGCATGGTCCATCAGCAGCGCATAGGGCGCGCTGGTCTCGAACTCCGCCTGCGAAAAGGCCGCCGCAATGGCGCCGAGCCAGAGGGCGAATGCGAGCACGAGGCTCGAGAACAACGGACGCACAGCTACCATATCCGACCTCTATACCGCCGCGCGCAGCCTCCACGGCAGAAATGCCGGTGAGAGTTATGCGGTGATCGCAGTCAGTCTAATACAAAATCGGGGCAGGTAAGCCAAGCTCGGCGGCCAGATTCGTCACATCCTCGCCGGTCACACCTGCGCGAAGATGGGTAAGGGCAAGGTGCACCGAGTCCACGCGCCCCTCGTTGACAAGCTCGCGCCGCTCGACCGCTCCGAGCAGCGCGAAGGACTGCTCGAGCTCGGTCGCGACCAGCGGATCGCCGTATTCGCCCAGCGCGATCCACACGGGCTCGCCATTGGGTTCGACCTCGAGCTCAACACCCATCGACTGGCCGGACTGCCCATACGAGAGGAGCTGGAACGGCAGATCGGCGGGCGGAACCATGGCCTGAGCGGACGCCTGGGCAACCGCCGAGGAAGCGGGCGCTGCCGCAGGCTCGTCGGCATAGGCCATGCGGGTGGCCCCGGCAGAAGCGGGCATCGGCTGGTTGATGCTTGCGGTCAGGAACCGCGTGTCGTCGCCCTCGAGCGGCGCCGGTCCCACATACTGGACGCGGACCCGCGCCATGCCCTGCTGCTTGTAGCCCAGAACCTCTGCGGTGCGGCGGGAGAGATCGATCACGCGGCTTTTGGAGAAGGGACCACGGTCATTGATCCGCACGATGGCGGACGTTCCGTTGTCGAGATTGGTGACCCGCACATACGAAGGCAGCGGCAGCGTCGGATGCGCGCCAGACAGATGGTACTGGTCGAACACTTCGCCATTGGCGGTCAGCCTGCCGTGGAAGGCCGGCCCATACCAGGAGGCCTGCCCGGTCTGGTCGAGCCCGGGCTGTTCGCGCGGCGTGAACGTCTGGCCCGCCACGGTGTAGGGCTGACCGACCTGATAGCGCCCTCCCCCCTTCGGCACGTTCTTGGAAGTGGTCACACGAGGCGAGGCGGAAACGCCCATTGACGATTCCGAGAAGAATTCATTGCCTGCAAAAAGATCGGCAGGACCGCCTTCGCACCCGGCCAGGGTGATGGCCGCGAGGCCCAGCGCGATTACCGTCAGTCGTGAATGGCGCTTGCGCGTCGCGGCTGGCGTATCAGTCATGGTCAGGTCAATCCGTGAGGTTCGTGTCCCGCATTCACGCCGCGCCCCGAAACGGGCGCATGCGCACCTTCCAACAACCATAGCTTTGTATACAAGCTGTTAATGGATCGTCAATTTCTCCACTTGCCCTGAAGAAGTCCGGCGTCCTCGAGCCTATCACGTACCTTGGCCGCGATCGCAATGGCTCCGGGCGTGTCACCGTGCACACAGAGCGATTGCGCGGCGATGGCGATTGTCGTGCCATCGGTCGCGACAATCTCACCGTCACGGGCCAGCCTCAGGCAACGTGCGGCGATCTCGTCAGCGTCTGTCAGAACCGCACCGGGCAGGCTCCGCGAGGCCAGAAGGCCGTCGGGGGCATAGCCGCGATCGGCATAGGCCTCGACGATCACCCCGAGGCCCAGGGCCTCGGCAGCGTGCTGCTGAGCGGACCCCGCGAGCGCCATGATCGCCAGATCGGGCCATCGGTCGGCAAGTTCGGCATAGACCCGGCGCGCGAGGGACACATCTTCGGCAGCCATGTTGGCCAGCGCCCCGTGAAGCTTGACGTAGGCCACCGGCACATCCTCCTCGGCGGCGACGGCCATAAGGGCGGCGGTCTGGGTTACGACCTGGCGACAGATTTCCTCTGGCCCAAGCGCGAGCCGCCTCCGGCCGAAATGCTCGGGATCGGCAAATCCGGGATGGGCCCCTGCCCGAACGCCATTGGCTCTTGCCCCCCGCAGCGCCGCGCGCATCGTCGGGACATCCCCGGCATGCCCGCCGCACGCGATCGATGCGCTTGTGATGATCTCGAGCAGCCTGGCATCGTCTGCCATGCCCTCCCCGATATCGGCGTTCAGATCGAGCGGGGTCGAGCGGGTCACAGGGCAAGCCTCCGTGCAGTGTCGAGGGAAATGGGCGCAAAGCGCAGCGATGCACCGGGCCGCGCCTGAGCAACCCGCGGGCGATCCTTCCCGACGATCGTGGCGATACGCGGATAGCCGCCCGTCGGCTGGTGATCGGCCATCAGGATGATCGGGGTCCCGTCGCCCAGCACCTGCACGTCGCCCGGCACCACGCAGTCCGAAACCAGAGAGAGAATGCGCTGGCCTGCGAATATGCCATTGTCCACGAGCCGGACGCCCATGCGGTCGATGCGCGGGGAGACCACGAAGGGCGTGTCGCAGAACGCCGCCCGGTCATCGTGCGAGAACATGTCGGCATGAATGCCCCAGATGAACCGGATCGGCTGGTCGGGATCGGGCGCGTCCCCAGCAGCCCGAAGCGATGCGGGGGCGCTCGCCAGCGCCATCAGAGCCAGCGCGTCGCCCGCGCGAAGTGCCCTGCCGCCAAAGCCCCCCAGCCCCACCGTGACATTGGTGGACCGGCTTCCCATGAGCACCGGCACGTCGATCTCATGGTCGAACCGGGCATAGCCGTAATTGCCCCACGGTCCGGGCCGGATATCGATCATATCCCCATCCTGGAGCTTGGCGCCGCCCGGCCAGGTCAGCCGCTCGCCATTGCGGCTCGCTGTAAACGCCCCTCCGGCAAGCCCCAGCGTGGCGCCGCCGCCCCGGTAGGTGAACGCCATCCCGGCCATGCTGAACTCGACCGCCGCGCCGCAACTCACGCCGGCTGCAGCTTGCGCCCGCGCAAAGCCGGACGGGTCCATCGGACCCGATGCAGCCACGCCGTATCCCAGCATTCCGGGACGCCCGGCATCCTGAACCGAGGTGAGCGGTCCGGCGCGCGTGATCTCGAGCCGGTTCAAGACAAGGCCTCGAACTGGACGACATCGCCTGCTCGCAATCGGGTCGGAGGCATGGCCGAAAGGTCGAGATTGCGGAAATCGGTCTCGCCGATCACATGCCAGCCGGTGGGTATGGTCGTCGAGGTTATGGCGGTCTGCCCCGCTGCGAACAGCACGCTGCCCGGCGGCACAGTCGGCCTCACATCCGATTTGCGCGGCAGGCGCATGTCCTCGGGGTGCAATCCGCAATAGATGAACCCCGGCGCAAACGCGCCCCCGAGCACCCGCATGGGGTCCAGATTGTGCTTCTCGATGAATTCATCGCGCGAAAGGCCCAGCCTTTCGGCAACTTCGGCCAGATCCGGCCCTGAAAACCGGATTCCGATCCGATAGGCCCCCGCCTCTGAACCCGGCACCGCCTCGCGCGCGAACAGCAGACGCACCTCGCCGGCAAGAGCGTCAAAGCTCACTGCCCGTGGGTCGTATCGCAGCAGTACGGATACGAGGTTGGGCACGATCTCCACGACGCCCGGCAGCCCCGCCTGCTCGGCAACGCGGAAAAAGGCGATCGCGCGCTGCGTCGCCTCTTCCTCCAGCTCCCTCGCGAACCGCACCAGCAGCCCATTGTCGCCCACGGCAAGCAAGGTCGCGGGTCGATATCGCGCCTCAATATCACGCAAGACAGGCACCCCCTTGTTCAGGACGGTGCCTATCCTAGTTTGAGGGCCTGTCCAATGCCAGACGGGTCGCCGCGGGCGTCAGCCCCGCCCGAACAGCCGGGCGATCCGCTTCTTGAACACCGTCCACAACAGTCCGAATGCGTTCAGTTCGGTCTGCTTGCGCTTTGGCGCCACGGCCGGAGCCGGCTGGGTCGTCGCCTCGTGAGCGATCGGGGAAACCCCTTCGCCCTCCACGGGTGCGGAACCCGGTGCAGCACGCGCGGGCTCGGACGTATCGGCGGACAGCTCGGCCTCGAGATTGGCCGCAAAGTCCTGGCAGATCTGCTCGGCAACCGCATCGACGATGCCGCCGCGTGCGAACTGGGCGAGCGAACCGGACAGCGAATATTCCACGTCCACGGTCACGACCGTGCCGCCGTTGGGGGCATCCTCGAGCGTATAAGTCGCGGTGCCCTTGGCGCGGGAGCTGTGGTTCTTGTCGATGCCCACCCCGGCGATCTTGCCGGTATGGGTGGCCTCGTCGGTCGTGATTTCGGCTTCGCCGCCGAAATCGGCCTTGACCGGGCCGAGCTTGACGGTCACCCGGCCCTTAGCCTTGCCGTCGACGACGGGTCCGGTCAGCGATGCGCCGGGCAGGCACTCCACCACGGCGTCGATGTCCTGGAACTTGTCCCAGACGACATCGCGGGGGTGATTGACGGTAAAGACCTGTTTGATGGCAGGCATGGCATATTCCTTTAGTTGGCCTCCTCGGCGCCGCACCAGTCATAAATGCACAGCGCCATCACCTTGATCGCGGTGATGTAGTCCTCGAGGGAGACGTACTCGTCGTTCGAATGCATGACCGCAGTGGAACCGGGACCGAAGATGACGGTCGGGGTTTCGCCGTAGCTGTTGAGGAAGCGGGTGTCCGCAGCGCCCTGACGCCCGCTGATGACGGGCGCCTTGCCCGTGATCTCGGTATAGGCCTTGGAGACGAGGTCCACGACCGGGTGCTCGACCGGAATCTCCGACGCCTCGGCGTCGTAGCCCACGAACCGCACCACCGGAGGATGATCCTTCATCCAGGGATCCTGCGCGGCCATGGCGGCGATCTTGTCCACCAGACTCTGCTTGACGCCCTCATGGTCTTCACCCGGGACCGTCCCGATGCTGCCCTTGAGCACGGCAGTGTCCGGGAAGGCGCTGGGATAGTTGCCGGCCTGGAAGCTGCCGATCATGCAGGGTAGCGAATCCAGCGCATTGGGATAGAGCGGATGGGTGACCGTGGCCACGCGCTCGTCCTCGAGCTCCTTGACCGCGGCAACGACCTTGTTGCCCAACTCGATCGCGCTGATGCCCTCATAGCGCTTCTGGATGCCAGCGGCCTTGCCGGCAACGGAGATTTCGAACCAGATCCGCCCGATGCAGGCCGGCTGTACGGCGAGATCGCTGGTCTCGCCTGAAATTCCGGCATCGGCCTTATAGCCGCGGATGACGGTGTCGAGTGTGCCGTGCCCGCTGACTTCCTCGTCGATCACCACGTTGATCAGCACATCGCCCTTGAGCTTGACCCCTGCCGCCTTGAGATATTCCACGGCCAGGATATGGCTGGCCACGCCGCTCTTCATGTCCGCCGAGCCGCGCCCGTAGATCCGGCCGTCCTTGATGCTCGCGGACCATGGGTTGTCCGACCAGCCCTCGCCATTGCCCACCGGGATGACGTCCGTGTGCCCGTTCAGGAGCAGCGAGCGGCCGCCACCCGTGCCCTTGTGCGTCGCCACGATGTTAGGGCGGCCCTCATAACCCCGCGCCACCGGCCGGTAGCCCGGGTGCTCCTTGAGTTCTTCCCAATCGGTTTCCCAGGAATCCACCTCAAGCCCGATATCGGACATGTATCCGCCCACGAAATCCTGGATCGCCGCCTCGTCGCCGGTGACCGAAGGGATGGTGATCATTTTCTGGAGGAAGGCTACGGCCGCATCGCGGTTGGCATCGATGGTGTCAAGAATGGCTTTGCGGGTATCTTGGCTCATGGGAATAACTCCGGAGGTTTCTTCGGGCATTGAGCAGGGCGGCCGGGCCGCCCGCTCTGGATTACATGAAGCTGGGCAGCCACAGCGCGATGGGCGGGAACAGGATCAGGATCACCATCAGGAGGATGTTGATCATGATGAACGGCAGCGCGGCCCAGTATATGTCGGTCATGGTGGTGCCGGCCGGCGCCACGCCCTTCATCACAAAGAGCGACAGCCCTGCCGGGGGCGTGATCGTCGCCAGTTCCAGGTTCACCATCATGATGACGGCGAACCAGATCGGGTCCCACCCCATGGCATTGATGATCGGCAGGAAGATCGGGATCGTCACCAGAACGATCGAGGTCTGCTCGATGAACATGCCGATCACGATCACGATGAGCATCATGAGCAGCATCAGGATCACCGGCTCGACGGGAAGCGTCGTCGCCAGAGTGGTGATCGCGGAGGTGGCGCCCGAAAAGCTCAAAAGCTGGCTGAAGGCGGCGGACCCGGTCAGGATCATCAGGATCATCACCGAAAGCTGCGTGGCCTGCCCGACCGCAGTCTTGAGATTGGCTAGGTTGGCCTTGCCGTAGGCCACCATGAGCAGGAACGTCAGGAACGTTCCGATCGCCGCGGATTCGGTGGGCGTCGCCCAGCCGAAAAAGATGAACGCGATGACCAGCACCACGATCGAAAGTGGCGGCAGCAGATAGAGCACCGTGTCCTTGACCTTGGCGCCCAGCGGAACATGGGGCACGTGATAGGCCGGCGCCTCGTGTGGCCGCAGCTTAACGCGGATCAGGATGTAGAGCACATACATGATCGCCAGCAGGATGCCCGGCGCGACAATGGCAACGAGGGTCTTGGCCACCGAGAACCCGCCGACGCTGGCCAGAACGATTGCCAGCGTGCTGGGCGGGATGAGGATGGCGAGCGCACCACTGCCGAGCACCGGTCCGATCGAGAGCGAGCGCGAATAGCCGTGCTTTTCCATCTCCGGGGTCAGGGTCGAACCGAGCATGGCCACACTGCCCATGGCGACACCGGTAAGGGTCGCGAGCGCAGCGCCGGCGCCCACGGTCAGGACGGCGAGACGGCCGGAAATGAAGCCGAGCCACTGGTCGATCACCTTGATCATCCGCGGCGCTATGCCCGAATAAAACATCAGCGTGCCCATGAGGATGAACATGGGGATCGGCACGAGGTAGAAGGTCGAGATCGAGCTGTCGATGCTCAGGATCAGCTGGTTGAAGCCATTGAAGCCGCCCCACAGCATGAACACGCCGACCATGTTGACCACGAGGAACGCGATGGCTACCGGCACGCCCATGAACATCAGGAATGTGAGACCGGCAAAAAAGAAGATAAGGAATTGCCACCAGGCCATGTCAGATCTCCGAAGGCTTGGTCGCGGGAACGTCACCGCGATAGAAACGGATGGCCCGGCGCAGGAACTCGATGCCCAAAAGCAGACAGCCCAGCGGAATGACCACGAGATTGATCGCGCGCGGAATCTCGAGTTCGGCGGCGACAACGACCTGACGGCTCAGCGACAGCAGAACGGCGTTGGTGCCGAACCAGGTCACTGCAAAACACGCGGCGGCTCCGATCAGGGACGACGTGACGTGCATGATACGCCGCACCTTGTCGGGCACGACCGCAACAATCAGATCGACGGTCACATGCGCTTCCTTGCGCAGGACCCATGCCGCGCCCAGGAACGTCATGTAGACCATCATCGTGCCGCTGATCTGGTCGACGCCGCGAATGCCGTGGTTCATCACCACGCGCATGCCGACCTTGGTCACGGTCATCAGCATCATGGACACGAGGATCACGCCGGCGATGACGGCCAGAACGTTGAGTATGGTATCGAAAGCACGGCCCAGCGCCTTCATTCCGCTTCTCCTCCGGGAAAAAGACGTGCCGAGCGCGGACCTTGAAGCCAGCGCCCGGCACATATCATGATCTGCCGTTACTCGGCGGCGTCGAACAGCGCCCTGACTTCAGCGATCTGCTCGGCGTCGAAGATGGTCTCATAGTAGGCCCACAGGGAATCGACCGCCACGGTGTTCCAGCGCTCGGCTTCCTCTTCCGAGAGGGTCAGGATTTCCATCCCGGCTTCCTGCATGAGGGTGGTCTGCTCTTCCAGGTTCTGGGCGAACCAGCCTGGGGTCCATTCCTGAGTCTCGGCCATGGCCTGAAGCAGGATGTCCTGAGCTTCCTCGGAGAGCCCGTTCCACCTGTCGAGGTTCATGGCGATGCTGCCGCCGCTGCGGTACATCGGCTGGTCGATCATGTAGTCGGTGACGTCCTGCCAGCCATAACGGGTGAACCCGTCCGCGACCGGCCAGGAAAAGCCGTCCACGGTGCCGCGGTCCATCGCAAGGTAGACTTCGGACGGCGGCAGGGTGACGGACTCGCCGCCCGCAGCCTGAACGATATGACGCGTAAGCGGGGTCACGCGCATCTGGCGGCCTTCGAGATCGTCGATCGAGGTCACGGGGAAGTTGGTGCTGAAATAGTGCACCCCGACCCCGATGTCGCCCGCTGCGTGACCGATGTGACGCACGCCGCGTGCTTCATAAAGGCCCACGATGAAGTCATAGAGCTCGCTGCCGGGTCCGCCATCGGGCACGGGGTGCGGGGAAAGCTCGGTGATGTCGCCGCCAGGGACCACGCCGGCCCAATAGTTGGGGGCGCCATACCAGACGTCAAATACGCCGTTGACCAGAGCTTCGGGCTGATCGAACGGAGGCAGGACATCGTCCGCACCCAGATATTCGATCTGCACGACGCCCTCGCCGAGACGGTTCACATTGTCCATGAAGTTCTGGCCGATTTCGCCGGTGGGCGAGAAGCCGAGCGCCCATGCGCCGACCATGCGCAGAGTTTCCTGAGCGGAAGCTGCAGAGAATGCGGTCGCGCTGATCCCTGCGGCGAGAACGCCTACCAGTACGCCCTTTGTGGATATGAATGTCATGAATTCCCTCCTACGTGGTTCCGATCGCGCCCGTACCGACAGGCGTGGCCTTCCTTGCGCCCGTAGTTCGCATCAGGAAGCAGTCGAACGATAATACGCGTTTCCAGAATTTGTCTACAAAGTTTTTTCTATTGCATACAATGAGGGCCTGACTTACGGTTCAGCCCAAGGGAACGCATGCGCGCAAGGCGCTGCGTGAGGATCAGACGCGCGTCTGCGGGCGCGCCTTAAGCGCAGTATCTTGAGGGAGAACCGGATGCGGCCTTCCGCTTTCGATTATCACAAGGCGTCCACGCTCGACCAAGCGCTGGCGCTGCTCGCTGAGTTCGGGGATGACGGGCGCCCGCTGGCCGGCGGCCAGAGCCTCGTGCCCATGATGAACCTGCGGCTTGCACGCCCCCGCCATCTCGTCGACATCAACGCGCTCCCGCTCGATGCCATCGAGATCCGCGGCGATGCTCTTCATATCGGGGCGCTGGTGCGCCATGAGCGCTATTTCACCGACCCTCTGATTGCCGAGCACTTTCCGGCCTTCCTCGAAGCGGTGCACTGGATCGGCCATCCGACCATTCGCCGACATGGGACAATGGGCGGAAGCGTCTCCCATGCCGACCCGACGGCCGAACTGCCGTCCGTCTGCGTGCTGCACGATGCGCTGATCGTCGCCGCATCGGCATCGGGCGAACGCCGCATCCCCGCCACCGAATTCTTCCTCAATGCCTATGTCACCGCGCTCGAGCCGGGCGAGATGGTCACAGCCGTCGAGTTCCCGCTGCCTTCGGGCCCCACGAGCGGCGCCTTCATGGAGCTCGGAGAACGCGTTGGGGATTTCGCGATCGCCGGCATCGGTGTGGTTCTGGGCCATGACGGAAACACCATCACCAGCGCCCGGATAGTGTGTTCGGGCGCAAGGCTTGTCCCGGTCCGCTCGGCAGACGTCGAGGCCTTCCTTGTCGGCCGGACGCTCGCCGATCCGGGCGCCCAGGAAGCGGGACGTATTTTTTCGGCCGCCATCGATCCGGTGGGCGATCACGCCGCCTCGGCGGCATATCGCAAAGGCCTGATCAAGGAGTTGACCCGGCGCTGCATCGCGCACGCCGCAGGAAAAGCCAGTGCATGACCATGACTGAAACCACCCTCACAGTGAACGGGCAGACCCGTACCCTCGACGTCGAGCCGCGGCGGCTGCTGGCCGACGTGATCCGCCAGGAGTTCGATATCGCCGGCGTGCACATCGGCTGCGCCCACGGCGCCTGCGGATGCTGCACCGTCCATATCGATGGGACACCGCGCCTTTCATGCCTGACCTTCGCGGTCCAGTGCGACGGCAGGGACATAAAGACCGTCGAGAGCCTGGGCGGGTTCGATGCCACCCATGTTCTCCAGCTGGCGTTCAAGAGCGAACACGGTCTGCAGTGCGGCTACTGCACGCCGGGCTTTCTGATGACTCTCGTCCCTTATGTCGAGGAGAACGTCGCCCGGGGCACCCTGCCCAGCGACGAAGATATCCGCGAAGCCATGAGCGGCAATATCTGCCGCTGCACGGGCTATCACGGCATCGTCGCGGCGGTCCGCAAGGCCATCGGTGACCAGATCGGCGGAGGACAGTGAGATGAAGGCTGAGAACCCCCGCCAGATCGGCGCCCGCGTCCAGCGCTTCGAGGACACCCGCCTCCTCTCGGGAGCGGCGCGCTACATCGACGATATCCGCCTGCCCAACACGCTTCACTTGAGCTTCGTGCGCGCGCAGGTCGCCCATGGGCGCATACTCGAGATCGACACCTTCGGGCTCGAGGACATCGGCTATCCCACCTGGGTCTTTACCGGCGAGGACATCGGGAATCTCTCGATGAAGGCGCATCAGGACTACCCGGAAATGCAGTACTCGGAGCAGCCCCTGCTTGCCCGCGACGTGGTCCGCTTCGTCGGCGAACCGGTCGCAGCCGTTCTCGCCGAGGATCCTTATCGGGCCGAAGACGCTGCCGAGCTGGTGTTCGTTGATTACGATCCCCTGCCCGTCGTTGGCACCATGGATCAGGCGCGCGACGCGTCCATCCCGCCCATCTTCGAAGGCTGGAAGAACAGCATGTTCGTCGAGCGCCAGATGAAGGGCGGCGATCTCGAGGCCGCGCGGGCCCAGGCCGCGCACGTCATCCGGCGCACATACCGCAACCAGCGTCAGGCCGGGGTGCCGATGGAGTGCCGCGGGGTGGTCGCGCACTATACCCCCGGCGATCGCATGCTGACCGTCTGGTCCTCCACCCAGATGCCGCATCTGGTCCGCACCTATATCGCCGAGGAGCTCGACCTTCCCGAGGCGCGCATCCGCGTCATCGCACCCGATGTCGGCGGCGGCTTCGGCATCAAGGGCCAGGTGTTCGGTGAAGAGGTTCTCGTCGCGTGGCTGGCGATCAAGACCGGTCGCCCGGTCAAGTGGATCGAGGACCGGCGCGAGCATCTCGTCGCCAGCCTTCACGCCCGCGATCACGAACATACGCTGGAGGCGTACGTCTCGGACGACGGCAGGCTGCTCGGCCTCTGGGCCGATATCAGCGTCGATGTCGGCGCCTATTCGACCTTCCCCTTCACGGCTGCCGGCGATCCCGGCATGGCGGCCAAGGTGATGCCCGGCCCTTACGACTTCCAGGCCTATGAAGCCACGTTCCGGGGCTTTGCAACCAACAAATGTCCGATTGGCACCTATCGCGGCGTTGCGCGGCCATCGGCGGTCTTTTCCCAGGAGCGGCTGATGGACGACATCGCCCGGGAAATAGGCATGGACCCCATCGCCTTCCGGCTCAGGAACGTCATTCGCGAGTTCCCCTACAAGAACGTCCTCGGCTTCACCTACGACCCGGGCTCGTACGCGGAATCGCTCGAAAAGATCCGGGACGTTCTGGCCGACGATATCGCGGCGGCAGAAGCGTCCAAAAGCTCGGCAACGACCAGAACCGGCGTCGGCATCGCCTGCTTCGTTGAGCAGACCGCCCACGGAACCCCTGACTTCACCCGCCGTCGCGTGCCCATCGAGACCGGCTACATTTCAGCCCGGGTGGAGATGCAACCCGATGGAACGGTGGTGATCGGGCTGGGCCTGCAAAGCCACGGCCAGGGGCTGGAGACCACGATGGCCCAGGTCGCCGCCGATGCGCTGGGCGTCCTGCCCGAGACCATCTTCGTGCGCCACGGCGACACCCTCACCTCACCCTATTCCATGGGCACGTGGGGCAGCCGCGGCGGCCCTCTGGGCGGCGGTGCCGTCCACATGGCGTCGATGCAGATCGCCGAAAAGCTCAAGGTCCTCGCCGCCCACGAAATGCAGGCGGACAAGGACGCGATCACGCTCTATGGCGGTCGCGCCTATGTGACGGACAATCCTGACCGGTTCGTCGAGATCAGGACGCTGGCGCGCCATGCGCTGCGTAATGTCGAGAACCTGCCCGAAGGCATGATCCCCGGCCTTGAAGCCGAATTCAGCCTCGATGGTCCCAGGGACGGCACCTATGCCAACGCCGTCCACGCGGCGGTGGTCGAGATCGACGTGCCGACCGGCAAGATGAAGCTCAAGCGCTTCGTGGTGGTCGAAGACTGCGGCACCATCCTCAACCCGCTTGTCGTTGACGGACAGGTGCGCGGGGGCGTGGTACAGGGTATCGGCTCGGCGCTCTTCGAACACTTCGTCTACGACGCCGAATGCCAGCCGCTGACCACGAGCTTTGCCGATTACCTCATGCCGCAGGCGCCCGAAATCCCCGATATCGAGGTGCACCACATCGAGACCCCGACCCCCCTCACGCCGCTCGGCGCCAAGGGCCTGGGCGAAGGCGGTGCCATCGGGCCGGCGGCGGCCATCGCCAATGCCGTCTCCAACGCTCTCGATGTGGAGGTGAGCGAAACCCCGCTCAAGGCCAGTGCCATCTGGCACCTCTCGGCGCATCTGCGGGGCGAAGCCTAACGATCGCCTGAGCGCGCAAAGAAGGGGGCTTGCCGCAAGGGCAGCCCCCGGTTGCCGCGGTCGATTCAGCTTAGAACCCGGCCTTGGGATTGACCTGATGGAGCGGGGACTGCCCGGCGCTGATCCGGCGGATGCTCTCGGCGACGTCCCGCGCCGCCGATTCCGGCACGGTGATGCTGGCCAGGTGCGGGGTGATGTAGACATTCTCCATCGCCCAGAACGGATGTTCGGACGGCAGGGGCTCAGTGCAGAACACGTCGAGCGTCGCCGCCCCGACCTGCCCCGATTGCAGCGCCGCCAGCAGCGCGTCCTCGTCGACAACTTCGCCGCGCGAAGCATTGACGAACTTGGTCCCGGGCGAGAGCGCATCAAAGACGCTCGCATCGATCATCCCGCGCGTGCCGGCGGTGAGCGGCATCATGTTGACCAGAATGTCGAGGTCGCCCAGAAACGCTCCCCACTTGGCCGGATCGGTTTCGACCGTGACGCCAGGCAGCTCCTTGGGGCTCATGTCCCACCCCCGGACATCGAACCCGGTATCGGCAAGCCCCTGCGCCGCAGCCGAGCCCAGCGCGCCCAGGCCCAGGACCCCGACCCGGACCTTGTCGAGCGGCGTGGGGTGGATGTAATGCCACTCGCGACGGCGCTGCGCCGCCTCGAAATCGTCCATGTCGCGCGCATATCGGATGACCGAGAACAGCACGTAGCTCCGCATCAGCGCGACCATGCCGGGATCGGACAGCCGGCAGATCGGCACATCCGGCAAATCGTCCCGGCCGGTCAGCGAGTCCACCCCTGCCCCGAGATTGACCACCAGCTCGATATTGCGGAACGGCTCAAAAAAGCCCGAGGGCGGACGCCAGGCCAGCGCATAGGCCACGCTGTCAGGGTCACCCACGTCGGGATAGACGCGGAAGTCGAGATCGGGCAGCTCTGCCAGAAGGGCCTCGCGCCACTCCGTGGGGTCGTCGAATTCCGAGTAGAACACCAGCGACTTGGTCTGCTGGCCGAGGCCGATATCGGATGTCTGGGCTAATGAGGACATGGGATACACCTGAGCATGTATTGGGTTGATTCGGTCCGACGCAGGGGTGCGCCCAAGGCGCGCCTCCCGCCGCCGGACCGGGTTTCGGTTTTGGCTGCCGGCCAGAAAATCCGGCCGGCAATGGTGACGATTGGAGGTCGGGCTACATCAGAACGCTGGGCAGCCATGTCGACAGCCCGGGAAACAGCACCAGAACGATCAGGAACAGGACAAGACTGATCAGGAATGGGGTGTTGGCCCTGAGCGTGTCCATGACGTCCACCTTGCCTATTCGCGCCGCGACGATCAGCGCCAGCGCCACGGGCGGCGTCACCTGCCCGATCACGACGGTGACGATGATCAGGACCCCGAAGTGGAGCAGATCGACGTCGAGCGCCAGCAGCGTCGGCAACAGCACGGGCATGATCATCGGGATCAATGGATCAAGAATCATCCCGGCGATCAGCGCGATCAGCAGCAGGATCAGGATCTGCGGCACCACCGTGTCGAACGGGAACAGCGTCTGCAGAGACTCCGCGAGCATAACCGGCACCCGCGCCTCCGAGAGCGCCCAGCCGAGCGCGACCGAAAAGCCCACCACCAGCATCACCTCGCCGGTGAGGATCGCCGCATTGACCAGCACCTCGCGCAACCGCTCGAAACTCAGGCTCCGATAGACCACCATGGAGAGAAAGAGCGCATAGGCAACCGCGAACGCTCCCGCTTCCGTGGGGGTAAACAGGCCTATGACCAGGCCCCCGAGAACGAGGACCGGCAGGCCCATCGGCAGGATTGCCCGCCGACCGGTGCGCACAAGCTCGCTCCAGGCAAAGCTCTGCATGGGCTTCCATCCGTGACGGCGCGCAAGGATGCCGACCACGCCCATCAGAACCGCGGCCATCAGCAGCCCGGGCAGGATGCCCGCCAGAAACAGCGCTCCGAGCGAGGTGCCAGTCACCGCCGAATAAAGGATCATCGGGGAGCTGGGCGGCACCAGAACACCGATACCGGAGGATGTCGCCGTCAGCGCCGCCGAAGTGGGCCCGGGATATCCGGCCTCCTTCATCTTGGGGATGATCACCGACCCGGTCCCGGCCAGATCGGCCACCGAGGTGCCGATCATCCCGCCGAACATCACGCTGACAGCGACGTTCACATGCGCCAGCCCGCCCCGCATCCAGCCCACCATGGCGCCCGCGAACTGGAACAGCCGGTCCGCGATGCCGCTCGTGTTCATGATGCCACCGGCCAGGATGAATAGCGGCAGGGTGATCAGGATGTAGTCGTTGACCCCGTTGAGCACCTGCTGGGGTAGAGCGAGCGACCAGCCCCCGCTGATCAGCATGAAGGCCACGATCGAAGTGGCGAGGGCGATAATGATGGGCATGCCCAGCACAGCGAGCGTGCAGAGCAGGACGATCATGAAGAGAGCGATCCACAGCATGATCTCACCCGCGCCTGAAGAGGGAAATGAGCAACGTCGCCGAAAGCCCTGCCAGCGCGAAGAAAATGGCGCTGATCATGATGCTTTTTGGTAGCCGCAGGATAGACGAGCGGTCACCTCCGAACAGGTCCAGATACTGCCAGGTCAGCCACGCGCAATAGGCAAGGACGACCGCGCCGACAACCGTGCAGAAGATCGTCACGAGGCGCAGGGTCGGCGCCTTGAGGCGGACCGAAAGGATGTCGCAGCAGATCAGGATCTGTCTGATCCCGGCCAGCACCACGCCCACGGCGACCAGCCAGACGAGAATGTTGGACACCACCTCTTCGGTCCAGGGAAGCGGACGCGAAAAGGTGTATCGGCTAAAGGCGTTGGCAAAGACGAGGATTGCCATCGCTCCCATCAGGATCATCGCCGCCGTTTCGAGGATCCACTGAACTGCCCGCGAGAGCCGACTGACCAGCGTGGGTGGCGGCGAACTGCCGGGCGGCACGGACATGCCGAGTGAGGTCATAGCGATTATCCTGTGGCTTGCTCGGCCAGGCGCCGGGCGAACAGCCGCCCATAGCCCGGCTTGGCGCCGTTGACGTCGAGGATCTCGAGGCAGTGCCAGAACGAGGCCTGGACTGCCGAAACGACAGGTTTGCCGAGCTTCTGTTCGAGCGCATCGATCACCCCTGCCGACCAGAAATTGGTGCAGGAGATGAAGATGGCACTGGCGTCGGAATGGTCGACCGAACAGACCAGATCATAAACCTTCTGCGGCGGCACTTCGGCCAGCGCCTGGTCGGTATCGATCCCGAGATTGTCCGAGGAGACCACCTCATGGCCGTTCTCCTCGAGGAAACGGATCGCGCGCTGGTGGACCCCGTCAACATAAGGGGTGGCGAGCGCCACCTTCCCGGCTTTGACTTCGGCGAGCGCCGCAAGCGTTGCCGTCGAGGCGGTGGTGACCTTGGGCCCGGGAGCCCAGCCCTGCAACTTCTTGATCAGGGCCTTGTCGTAGGCCGTGCCATGTAGGAACGAGGCGCTGGTGCCGCCGAAACACAAGACATCGATCGGTGCCGAGGCCAGATGCCGCGCAGCCTGCTCGAGCTCTGGCGCCGTCATCATCTCCTCGATGCCCTCGACGGTCACCTTGGGAAGCTTGATGCGGGCTGTGTGGGTGGCGACCCCCTCGGCGGCCATGGCCCACATCTCGGACTCCATGACGATGCTCGATGCCATGAAGATCAGGCCGATGCGTGCCTTGGTGCCGTTGCCGTCGTAGCGGAAATGAGGGGCGGCAGGACTTTCGTCCTGCCGCTGGATTGCCCGGTTATTCATTGATGATCTCGAGCACGCTATCCATGAACTCCTGGGAGACGACCGCCGCGATCTCATCGTAGATCGGCTCGGACGCTGCCTGGAAGGACGCGAGATCCGGAGTGTTCACCTCGACACCGGCTTCTTCAAAGAAGGCCACCAGCCGGGCATCCTGTTCGTCGGAAAGCTCACGCGTGGCAATTGCTGCGGTCTCGGCGGCTTCGGCCACAGCCTGCTTGAGTTCGTCGGACAGCGCGTCGTAGGCGCCCCCGTTCATGGCGAGCGTGATCGGCGTATAAACGTGGTTGGTCAGGGTGATGTAGTCCTGAACCTCGTGGAACGAGAATTCCTCGATGACCGACATCGGGTTCTCCTGTCCATCGAGCGCACCCTGACGCAGCGCGACATAGACGTCGCCCAGAGACATCGGGGTTGGCGCGGCACCGAGCGTCGTGAACGCCATGATGCGCGTCGGGCTGCCCGGGGTCCGCAGCTTGAGGTTGGCCAGATCCTCGGGCGTGTTGATCGGGCGCACATTGTTGGAGATCACGCGGAAGCCCAGTTCGCCGAAGGCCAGAACCTCGAGCCCTGCCTCTTCGCGCAGCGACGTCTTGAGCAGATCGCCCAGTTCGCCATCCAGCGCGTCGCGGGCCTGTTGCTTGGTGCCGAACAGGAACGGGGCGTCAAAGATCGAGAAGTGCGTGTCGAGGTCGACGATATCGGACCCGATCGGCACGACCTGGGCCTGATTGGCCCGGATCATTTCCATGAGCGCGATTTCGTCGCCCAGGCTGCCGCCATCGAAGAACTCGAGCGAGACGTCGTCGCCCGCCGCGGCCTCGAGCTCGTCACGGAATGTGGCGAGCATCACGTTGGTCGGATCGCCCGAGGTCGTTTCCACGGCGAGCCGAAGCGAAGTCTGCGCAAAGGCGCCACCGGCCAGAGAGCCGACGACAACTGCTGTCGCGCATGAGAGTTTGAGTGCGTTGATTAAACCCATGAGATGTTCCCTTCCTCGATAAAGTTCGATGAAGACCACATCGGCGGGATACGTGATGCCAGGAAAGTACCACCTGCGAACCTCCATTGCGGCCCCCCACAGGCCTTGAAGATTCCGGTGTGCAGACGCTGTCTGCCGTTCCGTCCTGGCGGGAAACCTCCCCCCGAGGCGATCATCACAATGACGAGGTTGTCGCAATAGCCAGCATTAGTAAAATAGTATTATCTGTGCTTTTGCTTTGGAAAAACTGATGCCGATTTCCCTCCGTTCGCTGCGCTATATCGTGTCTGCCGCCGACCTGGGTACCGTGACCGCCGCGGCCCGGAAACTCGGCATTTCCCAGCCCGCCATCTCTGGCGCCATCTCGGAAATGGAGGCGCAACTGGGCACCCAGATATTCATCCGCCACCACGCCCGCGGCATCACGCTGACCGCCGCCGGCGCGCGTTTCGTGCACGAGGCGCGCCAGCTTCTCAAGCACGCCGCGGACTTCGAGAAATCGGCAGCGACGATGGGCACCAGCATCGCAGGCGAAATCACTGTGGGCTGCTTCGGCACCCTCGCGACCCGGTATATGCCATCCCTGCTGTCGGCCTTCGCGCACCACCACCCCACAATCACCGTCCGCCTCGAGGAGGGCAACCAGCAGGAGATCGTCGAAGGACTGCTCTCGGGCCGCATGGAAATCGCCATCGCCTATGCTTATGCACTGCCGCCCGAGATCACTGGCGACACGCTCGTGGAGCTGCCGCCTTATCTTCTGGTCGGCGCCGGGCACTCGCTCGCCGGTCAAAGGCGTATAAGCCTTAAGCAGGTGGCCAACGAGCCCTTCATCCTGCTCGACCTGCCCCACTCGCGGGAATACTTCATGAACCTGTTCAGCATCTGCGGGGTCGAGCCGGTGGTGTTCTACCGCTCCAAATCCTACGAACTGATCCGCGGGCTGGTCGGCCATGGACGCGGGTACACGATCCATAACGCCCTGCCCGGCACCTCGATCACCTATGACGGGAGCCTCGTCGCCGCGCGTCCGATCGTGGAAAAGCTCCCCTCGGTGCGGGTCACCAGCCTCCGGCTCCGCAACCAGATCATGCGGCCCGCGGTCAAAGCATTCGCCGAATTCCTTCCCGGCGCCTTCGCCCCGGGCGGACTATTCTGAACCCTCGAGGGTGAACGCCTGCGCGGCCTGCAGCGCCTCCTGCGTGTCGATGTCGATGAGCACACCGGGGTTATCCACGTGCACGTCGAGCACCGCGTCGCCCTCTTCACGAAGAATGCCCGCTGCGCCCCGGTCACCGGTCAGCCTGCCGAGAGCCGCGAAATGTTTTCTGTCAAAGAGCACCGGATGCCCCCGCCGGCGCTCATGGGTCGGCACGGCGATGGTTCTGTCGGGCGCGGCACTCAGCGCGCCCTGCAACCGGACATAATCCTCCGCCCGCACGAACGGCATGTCCGCGAGGGCGATGAACGCCCGGGCCCCCAGACCCGGACGGCTGAACGCCATGGCGATGGCAGCGCCCAGCCCGGCTTCAGGATCGGGGTTGTGGACGATCTCGAACCCGAAATCCTGCGCCGCCGCCAGAACCTCGAAAGGCGTTGGCGGAGAGCACACCACCCGCACGAGGTCCAGCCGGGAAGCGGCGAGCGCATCGAGCGCCCACACGCCCACCGGACGGTCCTGCAGAGCGGCGGCCAGCTTGTGGCCGGCACTGAACCGGGACGAGAGCCCCGACGCCAGAAGAACCGCCGAGCTGCCCTCCGCGTCAGCCATTGTCGGCCAGCTTGCCATGATGGGCCGCGATGATCTCGGCGAGGATCGAGATCGCGATCTCGGGCGGGGACTTGGCGCCGATATCGAGCCCCACGGGCCCACGCACCCGCGCGATGTCCTCCGCGCTCACCCCGATCTGGCTCATGATCTCGACCCGGCGTGCATGGGTCCTGCGGCTGCCCAGTGCGCCGACATAGAAGCACTCGGACGCCAGCAGGCGCTTGAGAATCGGGGGCTCCCAGTCGTGGTCGTGGAACAGCAGCACCCCTGCGGTCCGGAAATCGAGGTCCTCGGCGGAAAAGCTGTCGGGCATGGACAGGTGCACGCGTTGGCTGGCCGTTGACGCGAGCGCATCGAGCAGCGCCTCGTCCGAGGATTGCACCCGAACGTCCCAGTCCAGCCCCGACGCAAGATGCACGAGACTGGTCACCACGGGCCCCCGGCCAATGACGACAAGGCGCGGAACGGGCAGGAAGGGACGCGCGAAGAGGCTCCCTTCCGGGTCGAACCCGCAGTCTGCGCTGCCGGGCTTCAGCTCTGTCTCGCCGGTCGAAACGTTCTGGATCAGCGTCGTGGGCGCGCGCTGGACGACCGCCGTGTCCAGCGCTTCGATCGTTGCCCGGCTCACCGACACGTTGATGTAGATTTCTATCCCCGAGCCGCATGGGAGGCGGACGTCGAAATAGGGAGAGCCTTCTCCGTAGCGGACCCGGCGATCCCGCCCCTCGTCCATCGCTTGGACCGCCTCTGCGACAATGGCCGCCTCAGCGCAGCCGCCGGTGATGTTGCCCACGGCCGTGCCATCCTCGCACACGGCCATCTGGCTGCCGAGCGGCCGGGGCGAGGAGCCGTCAATAGCGACGAGCGTGACCAGAGCCGTGCTTTTGCCTGCCCTCATGAACTCGAGCAGCGCAGGCAAGACGTAGTCCGCAAAAACGGGCCCGCCGGGTTGCTGGCCCACGCCTTGCGGAGCGCATGAAATCGGTCGCGAATCGGGCAGCTCAGCCCGCCCTGTTGAAAGCATCGATCATTTCGTCCCAAACCGGAACATACGCCATCAGACCATCCCAGAACGACTGATGGCGCCGACGGTCGAAGAGCTCGAGCGGCGTGCCCTGCTGTTCCACCCAGGTATAATAGCCGAGATTGAAAATCCGTTCCCGCCCGATCCGGTCCAGCTCCTCGACATTGTCGGTCGCGATCCCGCCGATATGTCTGCCGAAGGCCTCCGCGGCATCGAGCGCCGCAAATCCACCCGGATACGCGCTCGACAGCGTCTTGTCATATTGCGAGCCGTACATCGCCGCCGAGTCCGTGGCCACGGTCAACAGCGCGTCGTCCTCGCCGAGGTCGAGATATTTCGCCAGCTTGATCGCAGCCACGATGTTGGCGAGGCCCGAAAGCCCGAAATGATGAAGTTCTGAAAGAAGCTCTTCCGAAAAACCCTTGTTATCGCGAAGATATTGTTTCCCACTTTCGGAGTTGAACAGCACGTTGAGCGTGTCGGACGCCTGGTCGGAAACCCCGATCACGTAATCGGTGTTGAGCGCGTTGTGGATCAGCGGCATGTGCTTGTCGCCGATGCCCTGGATGTTGTGCTCACCATAGCCGTTGCGCAGCATGGTCGGACACTCCAGCGACTCCACAGCGGCGATCTGGCTACCCAGCGCCTGCTTGAGATGGTCGCCCGCCGCAAGTGTCCCCGCGGACCCCGAAGCACAGACGAACGCGCGGGCGCGCAGAGCGCTCTCGCCCTTGACCGCGTTGAAAGCGGCCTCGAAGGCAGGCCCGGTCACGGCGCGGTGGATGACGTAGTTTCCGAATTCGCTGAACTGGTTGAGGATGACGTTCTGGCTGTCCTTTTCCAGTTCCGCGCACGCGTCGTAGATTTCCTTGAGATTGCTCTCGCTACCCGGCGTGCGCACGATATCGGAAGGGTCGCGCACCCAGGATTCCAGCCAGCCGAATCGCTCGGCGCTCATGCCCTCGGGCAGCACGGCGACGCTGCGGCAGCCCAGGATGGTCGAGATCGCCACCCCGCCGCGGCAGTAATTGCCCGTCGAGGGCCACACGGCGCGCTGGGTCGCGGGATCGAATTGGCCGGTCAGCAGCCGCGGGATCAGGCAACCATAGGCGGCCAGCACCTTGTGTGCGCCGATCATCGGGAACCTGTCGCCAATCAGAACGATGATCTTGGCCTTGGTGCCCGTCAGCTCGGGAGGCAGCACCACATGGGCCGGCACGCCGCCCTGCCCGGCCCTGCCCTCGTCATTGTGCCAGTGGATACGGAAGAGGTTGAGCGGATCGGCGGAATCCGGATCGACATCGCTCAGCCTCTCGGTCACCCCGGCTTCGATCGTCTCGGGGTTTGCCAACTCGGATATCCGGGGCAGACGCACGCCATTGTCGTGGAGCGCCTTGCGCGCGCTGTCGTAGGCGGCCTCGTTGACGACTGTGCTCTGGAAAATATCGGTCATGCGTGCGCCTCCGGCTGCGAAAACGGCTGACCCTCGATCAGCGATTTGTAAAGTTCGGGGTCCGTAGCCCCTTCGGTTCCAAGCAACAGGATGCGCGCAGATGGCCCGAGCCCCAGCGTCTCTCTTGCCTTTGAGTCTGCCATGACCGCCATCAATCCGCCGAGTCCCGAGCCGCCCGACTCCCCGATTTCGAGGGGCCTGTCGGACCCGATCGGTTTCGCCAGAAGCCGCATGGCCTCGATCGCGTGGTCGTCCGGGATCGCAACGTAGTAGTCGGCAGATTTTTCGAGAATGCCCCAGGCGACAAGCGACGGCTCATAGCACTCGAGCATCGCCATCACCGTGGAGCGCCCCGGCTCCATGGACACCCGCTCATTGGCCTGTGCGCTCAGCTGCAGGCAGTTGGCAAGATCCGGTTCGACCACGACCACCTTCGGGCGGTCCTTGCCCATCCGATCGAGGAAATAGCCCGCCACCACGGCCGCAAGGCCACCCACGCCGCCCTGGACGAAGATGTGGGTGAAAGGCGCTTCGGACTGGGCGAAGATTTCGTCGAGCATGAGCGTATAGCCCTGCATGACCAGACCGGGAATTTCCTCATAGCCCGGCCAGGAAAAGTCCGAGACCGTCGTCCATCCCTCGCGCTCGGCCGTTTCGGTTGCTTCGGCGACCGACTGGTCGTAATTGCCGTCCGTGCGCCGGATTTCCGCGCCAAAGCCGGCAATGGCGCGCTCGCGGCCCGCGCTCACCCCCGCATGGAGAAAGATCACGCAGCGGCAGCCGAACATCTGGGCCCCCGCAGCCACCGAACGTCCGTGATTGCCGTCCGTCGCGCAACTGACGGTCATCTCGGAGGCCAGCGCCTTGCACTCGTCCCCGAGCATTTCCGCCGGATCGACCGCGCGGCCCAGCCGATCCTCCAAAAACCGGTGCACCAGCCGCGCCACGGCATAGGCGCCGCCCAGCGCCTTGAAACTGCACAGGCCGTAGCGCGGGCTTTCATCCTTGATGGCGATCTGCCCGACCCCGAGCGATGCGGCCAGGTCGGGCAACTCCACGAGCGGGGTCGGCGCATAGGCGGGAAACGCCCCGAGATAGCGCCGGACCTCCTCTGGCGCCTGCACACCCACGACCTTTTTCTGGGTGGCATCGAGCGTCTCGTCGAGGTGACCCGATCTGTTGGCGGTCAACTTCAGGGCGGTCATCAATCTAGTCCTCCGGGCAAGTGCGCTCCGAGGAAAAAGTGCACACACTTTTCCGGGCCGGGAGCGCGATAAATCAGAGGCTTGGAGCCAGCGTTCCGATCCCTCGGAACAGGCAAAGCTCGAAAGCCCAGGCGCGCGCGTGCTGGCGCAGCGGCGCCGCGTTGTTCACATCAGCTCAACTCCGGTCGACCCGGAGCGTTTGCCTAACCGTTGATTTTGGCTTCCAGAGCGATCAGCACGTCGGTGGCCGAGCCCGCGAGCAGGTCCACATGGGCCCGCATGAGCTTGTGCGCCGCTTCCTCGTCACCCCGCTCGATCGCCTCGACGATCCGGAAATGCTCCTCGACCGAATTGGACATCCGGCGGGGCTGGAAGGTCATGTGCCAGCGATAGGCGCGAAGCCGTTTGGCCAGCTTGGCATTCTCTTCCATCAGAAAGCTGTTCTGCGCACCGCGTTCGATAGCATCGTGGAACTCGGTGTTGGCCGCAAAGAACTGCACATGCTCGTCGCGGTCCGCATAGCGCTCGCAGGCCTCGTTGAGCTGCCGCAGTTCCTTGACCTTGCTGCGGGACATCCGCCGCGCACAAAGACGCGCCGCAAGACCCTGCATCTCGGCCAGAACCTGAAACATTTCCACGAGCTCCCCGGTGGTCAGCGAGCGAACCATCGCTCCCTGATTGCGCCGGATTTCCACGAGCCCGCTGGACGCCAGATGCCTCAGGGCTTCCCGGACCGGGGTGCGTGACACACTGAACCGTCGGGCAAGGGCCTGTTCGTCCAACCGGTCACCGGGCCGCAACGCGCCGCTCAGGATATCGTCCTCGAGAACCCGAATGAGGTTCGACGACGAGGCGCCATGTGCCTGGGGTTCAGTTGCAACGTCTGAGGCCATAAGTGCTCTCCGGAAATACGCGGATGACTTTATCTATTGCCGCGTCACCGTCGCGTCAATTTAGCCTCACTGCTTTACTGAAATGACCAGACTTACACACTCCTCTTCCTGCTCATTGATCGTGTAATGGGGATCAAGGGGCTCGAAAACCACGGCCTGCCCCGCGCTCAGGGTGAAGCGTTCCTTGCCGGTGTCGAAGGTCAGCGCACCCTCCACGACGTAAAAGACCTGGGTCATGTCGTCATGGTGGTGCATCTCGCCCCCGCCACCCTTGGGTGCCTTGGAGACCTGCACGGCAAAATTGCTGCCGGCGAACGGCACGATATCGAGCACGTTCAGACCGCCGAAATGGTTGGGCGGGGTGATGCCGGTCTTATTACCGTCCTTGAAGATTTTCATAGCACAATCCGTTTCTTGTCAGAAATTGCTCACTTAGGAGATGTACGCCATGTAGGGGCTGAGCACCGAGCGAACGGGCACCTGCACGATGGCCGGCTTGCCCGAAGCGACCGCGTCCTTCATGGCCGCATCGATCTCTTGTGCCGTGGTCGCGACATAGCCCTTGCCCCCGAGCCCCTCGGCCACCTTCGCCCAGTCGCGGCGCGGCAGTTTCATCTCGTAGGTCTCGCCGTACTTCATCTCCTGCGGCAGGGCGATGGCTGCCCACATCTGGTCGTCGAGGACCACGATGGTGAACGCACGCCCATAGCGCTCGGCGGTGTCGAGTTCGGTCACGTGGTATCCCACGCCCCCGTCGCCGACGAAAACCACCACCGGTGATTCGGGATCTTCGAAATTGGCGCCGGCGCCATAGGGCACCTCCGCGCCCAGCGTGCCCGACTGCCCCGCGCGCAGATAGCGGCCACGGCCCGGCACCTTGAGCCGCGCATCGGCCCAGAAATCGATATTGCCGTGGGACGTGACGAAGATCGCGTCATCGGGCATTGCAGCGCGCACGGCGTCCACGGCATTGACCGGATGCAGCCCGCTCTCGTCGTCCTCGCCCTTCTGGCCATCGAATTCGACGTGCCATTCGGCGATCACGCCCTCGATCCAGTCCTTGTCGAGTTCACCGGTATCGGCCCCGGCCAGCGCCTCGACGAAAGCCGAGGCCGTCGACGCGATGGCGAGGCTCGCCCGGCGGTTCCGGTGCAGCACCTCCTGATCGGGCGCGATCTGCACGATCTCGGTGCCATCGGGAATCGTCGAACCGAATTCCAGATCGAACTCGAAGTGATGCCCGAGCAGAATGACCAGATCGGATTCCTTGAGGGCCCGGCGCAGGGCACCGTTGCAAGGGGTATAGCCCGGCCCGGCGCAGAGCGCGTGGCGCTCGTCGATGATGCCGCGCGCCAGTCGCAGGGTGAAGAACGGCAGCCCATGCTTTTCGACGGCGCCCTGCAGCTTCTCGCTCGGATCGTAGAACGTATCGTCGCCCAGAAGCAGGATGGGGCGCTTGGCTGCCGCAAACCGTGCGAGGAACGCGGCCCGCTCCTCTGCACCAAGGCCCGGCTTGCCCGGCATCACCGGCGCCTGTGCCGCGATAGTATCGGGCTCAGCGTCGATAGGCGCATGCAGCACATCGGTGGGCACTTCGAGGAAAACCGGCCCCGGCCGTCCGGCCCACATCTTGCGCCAGGCCATGTCGAGATATTCCGGCAGGCGTGCGGGATCGGTGCAGCGCGCGGCCCATTTGGTCACGCTGCGCATGGTCGGCAGCACCTCGAACGACATGCCTGCGCCCTTGTCGGACGAGGCGGTCGCCGATTGCGCGCCGATGATGAGCAGCGGTGTGCCCCCGAGATTGGCGACCAGCGCCGGGGTCACCGCATTGCCGACCCCCGGCCCGAGCGTCACCACGAGAGCGGCGGGCTTGCCTGACACCCGGCCCGCAGCCTCGGCCATGTAACCGGCAGCGGATTCATGGCGGGTATGGACCAGTTGCAGTCCCTGATGCGCGCAGGCGCGATAGATCGCGTTGATGGGCCCGCCCGAAACCGAATAGACGTTCTTGATGCCGGCGTTCTTGAGCCACTTGACGATCGCAGCGCCACCGTCGAACTGATTTGTCATGGTCTTTTCCATAGGTTAGGCGGTCAATAGGCCCGCGACTTGCCACCATCGAGCGCGATGGCCGTTCCGGTCACAAAGCCCGCACGTTCGGAGGAAAGCAGAGCCACGAAGGCGCCGAAGTCCGCGGGGTCGCCGAACTTGCCCACCGGCACTTCGTTCAGCCACAGTTTCTCTGCATCCGCGCGGCTCAGCCCCTGCTGCTCCACGCTGGAATTGACGAGATATTCCATGCGGTCCGTCGCAAACGGGCCTGGGCAAAGGCAGTTGACCATGATCCCTTCATGGGCGAACTCGATCGACAGCGACTTGGCCATGCCAACGACGGCAAGCCGGATGGAATCCGAGAGCACCATATTGGGCTGGACGATCTTCACGCCCACGGTCGTGATGTAGACGATCCGGCCCCACTGGCTCTCGCGCATATAGGGCAGCACCGCGTGCGTCAGGTCGACCAGCGGCAAAAGGCTTTCGCCCAGCGCTGCTTCCCAGCCCTCGCGCTTGACGCCGAGGAACGGCGCGGCTTCCGGCCCGCCGGTATTGCCCACGAAGATATCCAGCCCGCCAAGCTTTTCTGCAGCCTGATCGACGCCCGACGCCAGCGTATCGCGGTCGGCCAGGTCGATGTGCACCACGTCCGCCTGCTCCGCACCCGCATCGCGCAGCTCATCGAGGAAGCCGCGGGCGGCCTCGGGATTGCGCGCGGCAACCGCGATTCGTGCGCCCTCGCCTGCCAGGGCCAGAGCGGATGCACGCCCCAACCCGCGCGAGGCGGCCGTGATCAAGGCGCGCTTGCCTTTGAGACCCAGCTCCATTCGATCCTCCAATTCAGACAGCAGTTTTGCTAGCAAGGTGCGCACATTTTGTCAAACTATGTCGACAATCTAAATTTTGGTGTATACAACTTGGCGCCAGAAAAGGTCACTTGAGGAGTACACCATGAGCACGCCCGTTATCCCGCTCGTCATCGGCAACAAGGAATACGCCGACGCATCGGACGGTGTTGGCGAGACCCGCGACCCGTCCACCGGCAAAGTGATCGCCACCTATGCCCGGGCCGGGGAAATCGAGGTCAATCTGGCCGTCCGCTCGGCGCGCAAGGCCTTCGACGACGGTCCGTGGTCCCAGATGCGTCCCTTCGAGCGCGGACGCGTTCTGCACCGGATCGGCGAGCTGATTCTGATGCGGCGCGACGAGATCGCGCGCAAGGAGAGCGAAGACAGCGGCAAGCCGATGCGCGACGCCTATTGGGAAGTCGACTGCGCGGCGCGCTTCTTCGAGTTTTACGGCGGCGCCGCCGACAAGCTGCACGGCAACTCGATCCCGCTTGGCCCCAACTATACGGACTGGACAGTGCGTGAAGGCATCGGTGTGAGCCTGCACATCATCCCGTGGAACTATCCCTTCCAGCTCATCGCACGTGGCGTTGCCCCTGCCCTTGCGGCAGGCTGCTCGGTGGTCATCAAGCCGGCCAGCGAAACGCCCGTCACCGCTTACGAGTTCCTCAAGATCTGTCTGGAAGCGGGCCTGCCCGAAGGTCAGGTGAACCTCATCAACGGGCGCGGCTCGCTGGTGGGCGACATGCTGGCCCGCCATCCCGGTGTCGACCAGATCACCTTCACCGGCTCGGTGCCCACCGGTCGCCGCGTGCTCGAGGCCGCAGCCTCCCACGCCATCCCGTCCAATATGGAACTGGGCGGCAAGTCCCCCCAGATCCTGTTCGCCGATGCCGATATGGAGCGGGCGATCCCGATCGTGGCGGGTGGCTTTCTCACCCATTGCGGCCAGGTCTGCAACGCGGGCACCCGCCTGCTGGTGGAACGCTCCGCCCATGATCGGGTGGTCGAACTGCTTCACGAGCGCATCAAGGATGTCCAGCTCGGCGCCGGCATCGACGATCCCGACATGGGCCCGCTCGTCAGCCAGGCGCATCGCAAGGACGTGGAAGCCTATTACGACATCGCCCGCCAGGACGGCGAACTGCTGCTCGGCGGTGAAATTCCTTCAGACGCCGCGCTCGCGGACGGCGCCTTCGTGCGGCCTGGGCTGGTCGTGGGCGCGGGCAACGATACACGCATCGCCCGCGAGGAAATCTTCGGGCCCGTCCTTACGGTCATCCCCTTCGATACCCCCGAGGAAGCCATCCGCATCGCCAATGATTCCCCCTTCGGGCTCGTTGCGGGTGTGCACACCACCAACATCAACAAGGCCATGAGCCTGAGCGAGCGCCTGCGCGTGGGCCAGGTCTGGGTCAACGCCTTCGGCGTGGGGCTCGACGTGGAGTTCCCCTTCGGCGGCTACAAGCTCTCGGGCTTCGGCCGCGAAAAGGGGCTCGAGGCCATCTCGGCCTACCAGCAGATCAAGAACGTCTGCGTCCATCATCCTATGTAAGCGGCGCGCTTGAGCGCCACACGCCATCGGCAGGACAAAAGCCCTCCCGGAGCCTGCTCCGGGAGGGCTTTGCGTTTACTTTTCCCCGCACTCGCAGCTATCCTCCCCCCTTCTGAGGGAGGTCGGAATGCCGAACACGCGCTTGTTGCTCATCGCCGCGGGCCTCACGCTCGCCTTGATCCTGCTGCTCACGTCCGGGCTCGATGCCGCCCAGGTCGGCCTCGTGATGCTTGGCGCCGCCCTTGCGGTCGCGGTTTCGATGTACCTGATTTCACGAAGGCGCAGCCGGGCCGTGGTCGAGCGGGAACGGGCCAACCGCACACCGCCGAAGCTCTGACGCAGTCCCACACGGCGATACTGATCGGTTCGGTCCGGATTTTGATTCAAATCACAGGTCCGGCGTTTGTGCAGACTTTGCGTTGGGCAGGTATGGATTGGCTATGCTCAGACACCCCAGACTGCCTACAACCAATCAGTCCGTATGCGGGCAGGCGGAAGAAATCTCGCAGATCCTCCTGCGGGCCGATAGCCTGCCCACCCCGTTGCACCTCTCGATCGAGGAGTTGCTCGAGGGCGCCTGGGAAATCGCCTTCCGCAAGCACGTCGTGCCCGCGAGCCCCATCATCGTCGAGCTTGCCCATCTGCGCGCCCGTCGCGGCTGAACGCTCGGTTGTGCGCAGGGCCAGCCCCAACTAATGTGGACCCGCGCACTTACGCCGGGCACAAGACTCAATGAACTTCGCTCTCGCCGAAATCTCTTCCCCGCGCATCGGGGTTGCCCTTGGCGGCGGCGCTGCGCGCGGTTTGTCCCACATCCCCTATATCGAAGCGATGGATGAGATGGGCCTTTACCCCGCGGCCATCGCGGGCACCTCCATCGGCGCGCTGATCGGCGCGGGATGGGCACGCGGGATGACCGGCAAGGAGCTGCGCGAGCACGCAACCACCGTTCTGGGCAGCTTCCAACTGATTGCGGGCACCGTCCTGTCGGCGCACCGCCCGAGCCTGATCGGCATGGTCCAGAACGGGCTGAGCTTTCAGGTCGATGCCGAGTCGATCACCGGCGCGTTCCTGCCCGATGGCTTCCCGGACGCCTTTTCGGCCCTGCGCATTCCGTTCTCGACGGTGGCAACCGACTTCTACACCTGGGAGCAGGTGGTATTCCGCGAGGGCTCGCTCAGGCTCGCCATCGCCGCCTCCATGGCCATTCCCGCCGCGTTCAAGCCGGTCCGGATCGAGGGCGCCACCTATATCGACGGCGGGGTGGTCAATCCCGTCCCGCTCGATCTCGTGGCCGCCACATCGGACATCCTGATCGGCATAGACGTCAACGGCACCGCAATGACTCCCCAGGACGACCAGATCCCCGGCATGGTCGACACCGGCTTCGTCGCCACCCAGATCATGATCGACACCATCGTGCGCAACATGATGGAGCGCTACCCGCCCGACATCTACGTCCAGCCCTCGATCAACGCCTTCGGCCTCCTCGAATTCTGGCGGGTCAAGGAACTGCTCGATGCCGCCGAGCCCGACAAAGACCGCTTCAAGCGCGCGCTCGAAGCCAAGCTCGAAGAATTCTCGCGCGGCTGAACCCCGAGTCGCCCCACCGTCTGGACAGCGCTTCTCCGAGCCGGTAAATGGCAGACACACGGGTGGGTGGCAGAGCGGTTGATTGCACCGGTCTTGAAAACCGGCGGGCGCGAGAGCGTCTCGGGGGTTCGAATCCCCCCCCACCCGCCATGCGGCGCGCCGTGCACAGCCCGCAAGATCCTGCGACACTGATAAGGCAGCTTGCGACCCCATTGCGGCCATTCAATAGGCTTTGCGATTTTCCAGCAGCTGCCTTTGAGCTGCGGAGGGCGCGAATGGCGTCATGTCAATGGCGATATTTCGCCCTCTGCGCTGCCGAATGCTCCCGCCTCGATGAGACGAGGCGCCATTCATCAGGTGGATGCAGTATGCCCTGCCAAGAGCGGATGTATGAGCTACAATTGCTAGATGACGACCAGATTCCTCAAACAGTACATACTTCCCTCCGACGACCACGATTTTGTTGGCCGCATCTATGAGCTTTCCATAGTCGGGCTCTATTTCGACTCCTACGACGAGCTGTCGAAGCACGACGACTGCAAATATGCCCACGACGTGAATCATGCTCTATCGATGCTGACTAAGCGCGTAGAGTCCCTGAACATGGTCGGCGGAATGCTGTGGCCATCAAGCATGCCTGACGATTTCAAGCAGTTTCCGGTTTCACGTTACGAATGGCTAACGGTATGTGCGGACGTATTCCTCGCGCGCTACATTTCGCTGGTTGATTGCGCCATGATCCTGGTCAGCGAAGTTTTCGAATGCGGACTCGCATATGAGAACTGCACTGCACAAAATCTGAAAAAGAAGTCGGTTCCGCCGGAAATCCTGGCTCGTCTGGCGGCCATGATCGACGATCAGGGCGACTTGCGTCGCGAGCGAAACCGTCGTTTTCATCATGGCCTTGAACGCGGTTTCAGCTCGGATGACCAAGTGTTTCGTGTTGCCAGTCTCTTCGAGCACCGCTTTAATGGAGCGGTGGGGCCCAACGGCCGGCCGCTGCCCGTCGAACGACTTTTCCGGGAGGGCCTAGTTGAACTTCAACGCGAGTTCAACACAGTCATGAGAAAGGTCGTGCGTCAGATGAACGGACTTTATGACGCCCTTCATCCAGAGTTTAACGGTCGCTTCTCGCCAAAATTCAGGGCCGGGCCATTCGCCCGTAGGGGAGCGGCCTTATGATATTTAAACATGCCGGTACCGTAATGCCCGTGTGGCAGATCAAGCGGGTGGATCCCGGCTACATCTACATCGTCGAGAACCACGGCAAGTACAAAATTGGAAAGTCGAAGCGGGGTCACAACCGGCTCAATGCGGCGAAGACCTGGCTACCAGACATGTCACTTATCGGTCAAAAGCCGTTCTGGGGAATGTCGCACCATGAAAGGTGTCTACATACCGGTTTTGCGCGATACTGGTACTCAGGAGAATGGTTCGATTTTACCGGCGACGACGACGCCCTTGATTTGCTGTTGGAGGGTTTCACGGCGTTTAGCGATGACAGCCCGGACAGAAACTCCGTGGATTTCATTTATTGGTTCAATGGCGAGGGAATGGCCGAATTCCTCGTAGAGCAGTCTAGACAAAAGCTTTCGCTTCCAAAGTTTCAAAGACATGTATCCGGTAATCAAAAGCGGCGGCGCTAGGTTTTCAGACAGAGCACGATTACGTCCGCCAAGCTGTCCCACATAGATGAGAGATGTTCCGGAGACGGAGCGAAATTGGGTGAGTGCACGTAGCGGTTTAGAGTGTCTGCCGAAACGAGCTTGTCGCCCTGCTTGAATTTTCGGATCACATCCATCTGCTTGCTGTTGATCTGGCCCGCAGCCAGCAAATGTTGGCCGACCTTTTCGAGTCTCATGGCAAGCTTGTCGTTCTCATGGACCGGCACGGTTGCCGCCTTGATGTAATTATCCAAGGCAAGTTCAAGCAGGACACGTAGGAGAACCGAAACTGCGTTCGGGTGCTTCTTGAGGTTCAGATGAAACTGCAGCTCTTCCCAGATCTGATGGTGTCGCTGGAGACGGCCCGGCCAACTCAAACCGAAATCCTTAGGGGGAATGAGGGTCGATCGTATGGTGGGAACGGCCTTGGCAGTGGGTTTGGTCTTGGGCTGCTTCGGCGTATCTTTCTGATTGCCACCAGTTGCAAGGGCGTGGCTGGGACCTGGAAGGACACCTTCGCTATCGAGCCTGTTGAGATAGGCTTCCTTGCCATCGACGTCCCAAAGATGACCAAGAACGACCTCGCGGCTCGCGAGATCACTTGCAATCCTGGCTAGGGCCCCAAGGGTCGTTGTTTCGTCATGGGTGAACTCGAACCGCCCAGCCTTCATGCTGATGCCAACCCGATTTCTGAACGGCTCAGCTGACAAAAGGCGATTGAGCGTCGATCGCGGCAGCTTCCTATGGGACGGCAAAAGGTTTGCGCTTGCCAGCCGCTGCTCGATTTCGTCCGCGACGCTGGGGCCGCTTCCCTTTCCGGTGCGGGCCACGAACGTGGCCTTCATCCGGTCGTCCCAGGTGCTTTGGCCTACCCCGTTTTGGGACCCTGTATGCCGACGGAAGAGTATCTCGTCTATTCTGTCCCGATCAGCTTCGACCTGGCACTGAACGCTTTCGGGAAAGCCTTTACCCCATCGGCCACGTTGCTCGCGAAAGAACTCCTGAAGCTCAACCGTAGGTGCACGACGAGGATCTTCGATGAGCTTTAGGCATGTGATGCGCCTGTTGCCATCGAAGACTAAGAAATTATCGTTCTCTGGACTCACCAAGGGAAGCTCGTAAATCTCTCGTCGATCTACAATATCCTTTGCAAGATTGCGCATATGCTGTTCGCGCTCTTTGAAGAGCCACGCAATAGCAGCTGTTTCGTTCTCAAGCTCGCCGTGACGGTCGTTGGCTCGATTGACTACGAGCGAACAAAGCAAAATATTCCTGATAACCATTATGTCCTCCCTCCTGAAGCTACCATTTCGAGGTTGCTTGGCAAGTCCCGTGGACCAGTACGGTCAGCAAGTTATTCACATTCAAGGCAGGGCCATCGCGGCGCCTGAGGGCGCGGCGGAATGGCAGCAATCGAATACTTTCAATCGGATTGCCGCCCGTCCCCTCTCCACCCCACATCAGCCGTTCGCCACGCCCCCACCCTCGTCGCCTCACAGCGCCCGAAACATCACCAGCGCGTCCACATAGCCCTGCGTCGGATGGTGAAAGGCGAGGGGCAAGCGGCCGACGGTTGCAAAGCCCATCCGCTCCCAGAGGGCGACAGCCCGGGTGTTGGTGCTCACCACGAAGTTGAACTGCATGGCGCGATAGCCCCGCGCCCGGGCGTGGTCCAGCGAGTGCGCGCACATGGCGCGCGCGATGCCCCTGCCCGTCGCGGCGGCTGCGGTCATGTACCCGCAATTGCACACATGCCGCCCGCCGCCGGCCTGGTTGGGCCGCATGTAGTACGTCCCGACGACGGCGCCCTCGTCCTCGGCAACGAACGTCTCCTTGTCCGCCGCCATCCAGTAGGCAAGCGCCTCGTCCCGTCCCATCGTCGGGTCGAGCGCATAGCTCTCCCCGGCCGCGACCACGGGCGCAAGGATCGACCATATCGCGTCGGTGTCGGATGGCTGGGCGGGACGGATTTCCATGTCAGGCGTTTCCTCGAAGTGCTGGTGAAGGCCGCAATGAGAATTCGGGCGGGCATGCCGTCCCCGAATCGTGCTGCGTGGCGGCCGGTCTCGGGTCTTGAGCTTATCTCTGCCAACCGCCGACAACCATATCGCCATCCAAACTGGCCGGGTTGGGCGCAGCGGCACTGGTCGGGCGCCACTTTTCTTACTATGGTTCGGGCAGCACCAGAGCGGCGAGACGCACCAACACACAACCGAATTTCATTGTTGTTCCACAGCGCACCTCCTTTCAAGAGCGATCGAAAATGACCGATTCAAGCGCTGCGACATCCCCGAAAAGACGGGGAAGGCTGGCCGATTTCATCCGCGAGAACAGCGAGCCGATCGTTGCGGACTGGGTGACCTTCGCCCAGACCCGCACTCCGGCCGCCGATGACATGTCGAAGCTCGCCCTCAAGGACCATGTCGTCGAGCTTCTCGCGTTCATTGCCGACGATCTGGAAACGCCACAGTCGAAAACCGAGCAGGTTCGCAAGTCTCGCGGACTAGACGATGACAGCAGCGAATTCATGCGCAGCGCGGCGGAAATCCATGCGGCGCTCCGGCTGGCTGATGGGTTCGATATCGATCAGGTGGTCTCCGAGTACAGGGCGCTGCGGGCCAGCGTTGTCAAGCTGTGGACCCATGCCGAGCAGGAACGCCACCCCACCGACCTTGAGGACATCACGCGTTTCAACGAAGCTGTCGATCAGGCCTTGGCGGAATCGGTTGCCGAATACACCAGCAAGGTCGAACAGTCGCGCGACCTGTTCCTGGGCGTTCTGGGGCACGATCTGCGAAACCCGATCATGGCCGCTCAGATGGGCGCCCGCATGATCATCTCCGGAGCCATGGCCAACGATCAGGGAAAGATGATCTCCGAGCATATCGCCATGGCGATGGGACGCGCGACGTCCATTCTCGACGATCTGCTCGAAGTCACGCGTTCCGCTTTCAACTCCGAATTGCCGCTGGTGCCGGCGAGTGGGGACATGGGCGCGCTCGGCAGCCAGTTGGTTGAGGAGATGCGCACGATCTCTGGCGGGTCGCGAATCGAAATCACCGTCACGGGCGACACCCGGGGCACCTGGGATGGACCCAAGGTCGGGCAGGTGTTCTCAAACCTGATCGGCAATGCACTCGATTACAGCCCGCGCGACGGCGTGGTCACCGTGACGATCGCGGATCAGGGCGATCAGGTCGTGGTATCGGTACACAATCAGGGAGACCCGATCCCCCTCGACAAGCAGAAGACGATCTTCGATTCGCTGACGCGCGGCAGGCACGCCGGATCGGATCGCGCCGGCACCACCCATCTGGGTTTGGGCCTCTTCATCGCGCGCAAGATAACCGTTGCACACGGGGGAACGCTTTCCGTGGAATCGACCGCCGAACGCGGCACCACATTTCATGCGGTCTTTCCCAAGCAGAACGGCGATCACGGGGTCAGCGGCGCCTGAGCTGGTCGGTTTGGAGCATAAGCGCTCCCCGTCCTTGAAATGCGCCCGCAGGCCTCTCGGGGGTCTTGCCGCATATCCCGTGCAATCAAGGGATGAGGATCGTCGAGCCTGTGGTCTGGCGCCCCTCGAGCGCCCGATGTGCCTCAGCGGCCTCCGAGAGCGCGAACCGCTGCCCGATATGGGGCTTGATCGCGCCCGATTCGATCGCGGCGAACAGGGCCCTGGAGCCCGCCAGCAGCGCGGGGCGTTCCGCGAAATAATGGGCGCCCGTCGGCCGGGTGAGAAACAGCGATCCCTTGCGCGAGAGCACCCCGAGGTCCGGGATCGACACCGGGCCGGTGGCATTGCCATAAGAGACCATCATCCCCATGGGCCGCAGGCAGTCCAGCGATCCCTCGAAGGTCGCCCGCCCCACCCCATCATAGACCACGTCGACGCCCTTGCCCCCGGTCAACTCCCGCACCACGGGGGCAAAATCGGTCTCGCTGTAGTTGATGACCTCGTGGCAGCCATTGGCGAGTGCCAGGTCCACCTTTTCGGGCGACCCCGCCGTGCCGATCACCCGCGCGCCGAGGCTGCGCGCCCACTGGCAGGCGATCAGGCCCATTCCCCCCGCCGCCGCGTGAAAGAGAATCGTCTGGCCCGAAGCCACCGGCCAGGTCAGGAACAACAGGTAGTATGCCGTCAGACCCTTGAGCATCATGCCCGCGGCGGTCTCGTAATCCATGCTGTCCGGTATCTGCACCGCGCGCGATGCGGGCAGAATGCGCTCCTCGGCATAGGCGCCCATCGCCCCCTGATAGGCGACGCGGTCCCCGGCCTTGAAGCCGGCCACGCCCGGGCCTACGGCGATCACTTCCCCCGCCCCTTCCGAACCCGGAATCAGCGGAAGAGGGTTGGGATAGAGCCCGGTGCGGTGGTACACGTCGATGAAGTTGACCCCGATCGCCCCGTGCCGGATCAGCAACTCGCCAGAGCCCGGCTCGCCGATCTCCCGCTCCACCTCAACAAGCACCTCCGGGCCGCCGAAATCTTCAACTGCTATCGCCTTCATATGGAACGCATTTCCCTGCAATTAGTCCGTCAGGTACCGCCGCGCCGGACACACCCGGACGCCGTCGGCTCAAATCAGGCGGACTGTTGCACGGCTTGATGGGCTTCAACAACCCGGCCATTGGAATGGCCGGACCCCATGCGACAAGGCGGCCATTGCTCTTGGGGCGACCCATGGCGCATCATCGACCAAGCGGCCACATCAAGGAGATCGAAATGGACAGGCACACCCAGGTCGCGGTCGTCGGCGGAGGACTGGTGGGACGCGTCGCGGCGATCGCCATCGCCCGGCTGGGCCTTGGAACCCTCCATATCGCTCCGGACGGGCCGGAGGATTGGCGCACATCGGCCCTCATGGGGCCGAGCATCGACCTTCTTGTCACCCACGGGCTGGTCGATCGCCCGGAGGATTTGGGCGTGCCGCTCAAGGCCATACGCATAATAGATGCCACAGGCCGGTTCCCCCGCGCACCCGAAACGCTCTTTGAGGCATCGGAAGCCGGGCTGGAGCGCTTCGGCTGGAATTTCGCCAATGCGCGGCTGGCCGAGACCTTCGATTCGGTGGCGGCGGGCATCGATACCCTCGCCTCGTCGCGCACCCTGCTGCAGTCCGCGCGCCGTGGGGATGGGGTCTGGCACCTCGAAACCGCCGACGGCGAACGCCAGACGGCGGGGCTGCTGGTCGGCGCCGATGGGCGGGGCTCCAGGGTCCGCGATAGCCTGGGGATCGCCCATTCCGAACGGGCGCACCGCCAGTCCGCACTGGTCTGCGATCTCGAACTGGCGCGGCCCCTGGGCGCGACCTCCGTCGAATTCCATTACCCCGAGGGGCCCTTCACCCTCGTTCCGGCCGGGGACAACCGCGCCAATCTCGTCTGGATCGACAGGCCGGAAATTCTGGACGCTTCACGGCGCACGCCCGAGGATCTGGTCGCCGCCATCGCGGAGCGCAGCCAGAACCTTTTCGGCACGGTCACGGTGAAATCGGGCTCGTTCGTCTACCCGCTTTCCTCGATCAGGGTCCGTACTGCCGGGCGCAATTCAGGCGTTCTGGTCGGCGAGGCAGCCCACGGATTTCCTCCCATAGGCGCCCAGGGCCTCAACCTCGGCCTGCGCGATGTCGGCGATCTGGTCGCGGCGCTGCGGCTCGCCAATACCGGCGCCTACGCCTGGGGGGAACCGGTCGCCCGGTCTTATGCCCGCATGCGCGCCGGAGATTTGGCGCGGACAGGCCAGTTTGTGGATTCGCTCTTCGGGTCACTGGTCGCGGGCGGGCCCGCCGGTCAGGGCCTGCGCTCGGCAGGGTTGTGGGCGCTCAACGCCCTGCCCGCCCTTCGCCGCCAGGCCATCGCCTTTGGCCTGGGGCGCGGCTGAACGAAAAAACGGGCCCCGAGGGGCCCGTTTGGAAAGTCAAATATCGCGCCGGTGCGATTACTCGGCCGGCTGCGCTTCGGCTTCAGCCGGTGCGGCAGGTGCCTCACCTTCCGCGGCCTCGCCACCTTCCGAGCCCATCCGCTGGCGCAGCGTATTGGCGTAGTCCTCAACAGCCGCGTCGATAGCAGAAGCGGGGGCCTGGGCGGCGTTGAGCTCCTGAACCGTCATGGCGTCTTCGTTATCATAAACGGAGGTGAACCCCTGCAGCGTGACGTCGATGGTGACGTCCTCGTTGCGCCGGTTCTTGGCCGTCAGGGTCAGCTGACCGCCGCGCTTGAGTGACTGGATGTAGGCCTCGTTGACCACGAGCTGGGCAGCGCAGGACTGGGGGTCGCAGACCATGTAAGGCACGCGAACCGGCTTGCCGCCGTCGATCTGCCAGGTCAGCCCGAAGGGCAACAGCATGCCGAGCGGAACCGCGGCGACGGCGAGCAGGCGACTTTCCTGGCTGGGATCGTCGCGCAGCATGAACGAGCCGTTGAACACGCCGCCGGTGGTGATCACCTGGCGCATGATGCAGGCCTGGCGGCCGTCATCGAGTTCGTCACAAACCTTGAGCCAGTTGTCTTCCGCAGCGCGGGCGCTCTGGACTTCAGCGCTTGCCTGCCGTTCCACTGTGCCGACAGCCTGCTGTGCAACGAGTGCGCCGGGGGTCATTGCGATGCCCAGGACAGCCGTGGCGGCAAGGAGTGCTCTGTTGAATGTCATGAATGTCCCTATATGTGGCTCGGCGGAATCGGGTCCACCGTAAACAGTGTCTGATCGCTTTCAAGAGCCGCGAATTCGGGCAATAACATGACACCCTCGTCAATCAAACCGCTTCCGCGACCCGCTGTTGCTTATCTGCTTCACCCCTGAGCCGCCTCAGCCAGTCCGGCAAGGCGGGACAGGATGGCCGCGCTCCCTTTGAGCCTGTGCTCGGGTGTCGACCAGTGGCGTGCAAACATGATCTTCTGATCCGGGCGCAGCTTTGCGGCCTGCGCCGGGTCACCGATATGCCGGACCAATCCGGCAGGATTGGGGAACTCGCCCTTGCGCAGCGTAATGAGCGCACCCTTTGGCCCGGCCTCGACCTTCTCGACATTGGCCGTACGGCACATCGCCTTGACCAGCACCACCTTGAGCAGGCCTTCCACCTCATCGGGCAGCGGCCCGAACCGGTCGATCAACTCAGCGCCGAACGCATCGATCTCCCGGGCATTGCTGAGATCGCCCAGCCGGCGGTAAAGCTGCATTCGCACCTGCAGGTCGGGCACATAGCCTTCCGGGATCATCACGGCCATGCCAAGCGAGATCTGGGGCGACCACTGGCCGTCCTGCTGATCCTCGGTCTCCCCGCTCCGCAACGAGGCCACGGCCTCCTCGAGCATGGACTGGTAGAGCTCGAACCCGACTTCACGGATATGGCCCGACTGTTCGTCGCCGAGAAGATTTCCAGCCCCGCGGATGTCGAGGTCGTGGCTGGCCAGCTCGAAGCCCGCCCCCAGCGACTCGAGCGACTGGAGCACCTGAAGACGGCGCTGCGCCTGATCGTTGAGCTTGCGGTCTGCCGGAACGGTGAAGATCGCGTAAGCCCGGGTCTTGGCCCGGCCGATCCGGCCCCGGATCTGGTAGAGCTGGGCCAGTCCGAACTTGTCGGCCCGATGCACGATCAACGTGTTGGCGGTTGGCACGTCCAGCCCGCTTTCGACGATGGTCGTGGCCACCAGCACGTCGAACTTGCCATCGTAGAAGGCATTCATGGTGTCGTCGAGCTGGGCCGGCGCCATCTGTCCGTTGGCCACGACGAAGCTGACCTCGGGGACCTGTTCGCGCAGGAACCGGGCGATGTCGGCCTGATCGGAAATCCGCGGGCACACATAAAACGCCTGCCCGCCCCGGTATTTCTCCCGCAGCAGCGCTTCGCGAACCGCCAGCGGATCGAAGGGCGACACGAAGGTGCGAATCGCCAGCCGGTCGACGGGTGGGGTGGCCAGAAGCGAGAGATCGCGCACCCCGGTCAGGGCAAGCTGGAGCGTGCGCGGTATGGGTGTGGCCGAAAGGGTCAGCACGTGCACGTTGTTGCGCAGCTCCTTGAGGCGCTCCTTGTGCACCACGCCGAAATGCTGCTCCTCGTCCACGATCAGCAGGCCCAGGTCCCGGAACCCGATCGACTTGGCCAGAAGCGCGTGGGTGCCTACGACGATGTCCACATTGCCGTCCTTGAGTCCCTCGCGCATGGCCTTCATCTCGCCGGACGGCACGAGGCGCGACGCCTGCCGCACATTGACCGGCAGGCCCGCAAAGCGCTCGGAGAACGTCTTGAAATGCTGGCGAGAGAGCAGCGTTGTGGGCACGACGACCGCGACCTGCCGCCCGCTCATGGCCATCACGAATGCGGCGCGCAGGGCCACTTCGGTCTTGCCGAACCCCACATCGCCGCAGACCAGCCTGTCCATGACCCGGCCGGAGCTGAGATCGTCGAACACGGCGTCGATCGTGGTGAGCTGGTCCTCGGTTTCCTCATAGGGAAAGCGCGCGCAGAATTCGTCGTACAGCCCGGTCTGCACGACGACGGGCTCGGAAGTCGCCATCTGCCGCGCCGCCGCGATCTTGATCAGCTGATCGGCCATCTCGCGGATGCGCTGCTTGAGTTTGGACTTCTTGGCCTGCCATGCCACGCCACCCAGCCGATCGAGCTCCCCCGATCCCTCCGCGCCATAGCGGGAAAGCAGCTCGATGTTCTCGACGGGCAGGTAGAGCTTGTCCCCCCGCGCGTATTCGATCTCGACGCAGTCATGGGGCGCACCGGCCACATCGATGGCCTTGAGCCCGACGAAACGGCCGATCCCGTGGTCCACATGCACCACCAGATCCCCTGCCGAAAGGCTGGTGGCCTCGGTCAGCGCATCGGAGGCCTTCCGGCGGCGCGTCGAGCGGATGATGCGCTCGCCCAGAATGTCCTGCTCGGAAAAGACCGCCTCGGAATCGGTGAAATACCCCGATTCCAGCGGCAGCACGACCAGCCCGAGCTGCCCGACCTTCAGGCTGGACACGGCCTGCCAGGACTCCAGCTTGCGCACGGCTTTCAGACCATGGTCACGGAGCACCTGCTCCATGCGGTCCCGGGTGCCCTCGCTCCAGCAGGTGATGACCGTCTTGCGTCCGCCCTTGGCCTCGACCTTGATCCGATCAATGACGGCCTCGAACAGATTGGTATCGGCGGCGTTGCGCTCGGCTGCGAATGTGGGCGCCATCCGCCCCCCGCAATCGACGACCGGCACGCCCGCCTCGGCGGGCATGAACGGCGACAGCGCGACCGTCTCTTGTCCGGCCAGCGATTCGTGCAGCCCGCCCTCCACGCGATAGAGCAGTTCGGGCGCAATTGGCTTGTAGGGTGCCCCCGCCGACATTGCCGGATTGCCGCGCGCCTGCTTGCGCGCGTCGAAATAGTCCGAAATCTGCACCTGCCGCTCGCCGAAGGCCACCTCGGCTTGCTCGTCAACGAAGAACGGCGCGTCGCCGGTAAAATCCTCGAGCGTTTCCATGTGCTCGTAAAAGAACGGCAGCCAGTGCTCCATGCCCGCGAACCGCTGCCCCGAGCTGATGGCGCCGTAGAGCGGATCGTCGGCTGTATCTCCGCCGAACGTTGTCGTGTAGTTGCGGCGGAACCGGCGGATCGTCTCCTCGGTCAGCATCGCCTCGCTCATCGGCACGAGCGTTATGCGATCGAGGTTGCCCTTGGTCCGCTGGGTCTCGGAATCAAAGCTCCGGATCGTCTCGAGCTGGCGCCCGAAGAAGTCAAACCGCAGCGGCGCTTCCCGACCCGCCGGATAAAGGTCGATCAGCCCGCCACGCACGGCGAATTCGCCAGTCTCACGCACCGTGGGCACGCGCAGATATCCGTTGTGGGACGCCCAGCCGATCAGCTTGTCGCTGTCGACCATGCCCCCCGCCGACGCACTGAAGGTCATTGACGCCACTGCCGCGCGGGGCGGGACCTTCTGGACCAGCGCATTGACCGCCGTGAGCACGATCGCGCCCGGCGCCGTGCCGTGCGCCAGCCGGCTGAGCGCACTCATGCGCGAGGCCAGCGTGATCGCGTTCGGCGACACCCGGTCATAGGGCAGGCAATCCCACGCCGGGATCGAGAGCACCGGATGGCCCGGCATCATCGCCTCGAGGATGTCGGCCATGCGCAAAAGCCGCCGCCCGTCGCGCGCGACAAAGACGATCGACGCCGCCGCATCGGGCGCTTCGGCCAGCCGGCGCTCGACCATGCGCGCGAGCATGGCCGGCTGCAGCCCGTCAGGCAGATTGGCGAGGATGCGATCGGGTCCCGGCCTGGTCTCGTGCGCCGTCTCCGTCACGGCGTCACCTTCCCGATCCGGGCCGCCCGGATCTCGGCGATCAATTCCGCATCCACGCCGGCCGGCGGCACGTCCTGCCCCATAAGCCAGGCCTGAAGCTCGGTTTCCTCTTCGTCCAGCAGCCCCTCGATCCGGTCGAGCGCCGCATGGTCGAGGTCCGCGAGACGGTCCCTGACATACTCCCCGACAAGAATGTCGAGCTCCTGGGTTCCCCGGTGCGTGGAGCGATACAGCATCCTGCGGCGTCTGGTCTCGAGGTCGTCGTGTTCGGCCATGGTCATCGTCTCTCGTGTCGGCGCACTACATAAGCGGTGCCCGGGCATTTGTCAGCCTTTGTGACACGCTGGCCCGAATGAGGAATAATGGCCTCCAGCATCACCCAGAATCACCATCGTCCGAGAGTACCGTGCCGCGTCCAGAGTCGTTAACTCCGCTCTTTCGGTCTGTCAGCGCGATCAAGGGCGTGGGAGACCAGCTCGGCGCGCTGCTCGCCCGGTTCTTCGGCGCGCCCGAGGGCCAGCAGGCGATCATGCTCGATGTGCTCATGCACATGCCCTCGGGCGTCATCGACCGGCGCCAGCAGCACGGCGTCGCCTACGCGCCCGTGGGCTCCATCGCCACGCTACGGCTCCACATCGACGAGCACATCGTCCCCCCGCGGGGCAATGCGCGGGCGCCCCTGCGCGTCCTCGCCCATGACGAGACCGGAGAGATCAGCCTGACGTTCTTCGGCGCGCGCGGCGGCTGGGTGGAGCGCTCCCTGCCCGTCGGCGAAGTCCGGTTCGTCTCCGGCGAGATCGGGTTCTTCGGCAAATCCCGGCAGATGACGCACCCCGACTACATCGTGGCCGAAGACAAGCTCGACACCCTGCCGTTTGTCGAACCCGTCTATCCCTTGACCCATGGCCTCTCCTCCAAGGTGCTGCGCAAGGTGATCGCCCAGGCGCTCGATGCCATCCCCATCATGCCCGAATGGATCGCCTCGTTCCGCAAGGACATGCTGGGCTGGCCCGGCTTCGCCGAAGCGCTGCGCGCCGTCCATGCCCCAGAAAGGCCCAGCCAGGGCGACATCGTCTCCCCGGCCCGCATGCGGCTGGCCTATGATGAGTATCTGGCCGGCCAGCTTGCCCTCGGCATCGTGCGCTCGACCATGAAGCGCACGAGGGGAATAGCCCGCCGCTTCAACGGCCAGCTGACCGAACGCGTCAAGGAGGCCCTGCCCTTCGCGCTTACCGCCGGCCAGATCGAGGCGATCGCCGAGGTCATGGCCGATCTCGAAAGCCCCGACCGCATGGCGCGCCTCCTGCAGGGGGACGTGGGCTCGGGCAAGACCATGGTTGCGTTGATGGCCATGGCCGCCATGGCCGAGACCGGCGCGCAATCGGCGCTCATGGCCCCCACCGAGCTGCTTGCCGCCCAGCACTTCCGCACGCTCGAGCCCCTGTGCGAAAAGGCCGGCCTCTCGATCGTGCTGCTGACCGGCAAGATGCGCGCCTCCGAGCGCCGCGCCGCGCTCGATGGCCTCGAGAGCGGTTCGGTGCAGATCGCGGTGGGCACCCATGCCCTCTTTCAGGGCGATGTGCGGTTTCACCAGCTCGGCCTCACCGTCGTGGACGAACAGCATCGCTTCGGCGTCCACCAGCGCCTCGCGCTCTCGGACAAGGGCCGGGGCACAGACCTGCTTGTGATGACTGCGACCCCCATTCCACGCACCCTCGTGCTCACCCATTTCGGCGACATGGACGTCTCGGTCCTGAGGGAAAAGCCCGCCGGCCGCCAACCTATCGACACCGCGGTACTGCCCATCTCGCACTATGACCGTGTGGTCGAGCGCCTGCGCTCCCGACTTGCCGAAGGCGCCCAGGCCTATTGGGTCTGCCCTCTGGTGGAGGAAAGCGAGACCATCGACGTCGTCGCTGCACAGGACCGGTTCGCCGAGTTGCAAAAGGTGTTCCCCGGCGTGGTCGAACTCGTCCATGGGCGGATGAGCCAGGCCGAAAAGCAGCGCGCCATGGCCCGCTTCCAGTCCGGGGAGGCCCAGATCCTGGTGGCCACCACTGTCATCGAGGTCGGGGTCGACGTGCCCAACGCCACAATCATCATCATCGAGCACGCCGAGCGGTTCGGTCTGGCTCAACTCCATCAGCTTCGCGGCCGTGTGGGGCGCGGAAGCGCCCGCTCCGCCTGCCTGCTGCTGCACACCGAGCCGCTGGGAGAAACCGCCAAAGCGCGCCTCGAGGCCATCAGGACGACCGATGACGGCTTCGAGATCGCCGAAAAGGACATGGAATTGCGTGGCCATGGCGACGTGCTCGGCACACGGCAATCGGGCATGCCGGGCTATCGCATCGCGGTGCCGGACGTGCATCGGCACCTGCTCGAATTCGCCCATGAAGACGCCCGTGCGATCCTCGATCGCAATCCCGGGCTAGAAGGCCCGCAGGGCGAGGCTGTGCGCGCCCTGCTCTACCTGTTCCGCAAGGATCTCGCGATCCCGCTGCTCAAGGCCGGGTGACGGTCGTCTCGTCCGGCCCTTGCACATGGCTATCGGGGTCCTGCGTCGGCGCTGAGGGGTAATAGGCCGGCGCAACGAGCCCCGCCGAAATGATCAGCTTGAAGCCGTCCTCGATCGTCATGTCGAGGATCGTCACCTCGTCCCGGGGCAGGAACATCAGGAACCCCGTCGTGGGGTTGGGGGTGGTCGGCATGAAAACCCCCATATAGTCCGGGCCCGGCATGCGGTGCGCGATTTCCCCGCGCGCTTCCGAGGCGATCAGAACCACGGCCCAGACGCCCTTGCGCGGATATTCGATCAGCCCGACCTTCTTGAAGCTCGTGCCGCGCTGGGTGATCAGCGTGTCGAAGATCTGCTTGAGCGCATTGTAGACCGTCGAGATCACCGGAACCCGCGCGACCACGCGCTCGCCGAAGTGGAACAGCCGCCTGCCCACGAAATTGGCGGCAAAGAAGCCCATCACGGTGATCGCGACGATGGCGACCACCAGCCCCAGACCCGGTAGCGGGAATGGCAAATATTCGGCGGGGTGGAGCTGGCGGGGCAGCAAGGGCACCACGACGCCGTCGACCCATCCGATCACCGCCCACGCCAGATACAGCGTGATCGCGATCGGACCGGCGAGGACCAGACCGGCGAGGAAATAATTGACCAACCGCCGCCAGATGGACGGCTTGCCGCCTGGCATCAGGACGTCCATCGGGCTTTCGGATGAGTTCTCGTCCTTCAAGTGCACCTCCGCTAACGACGTCTCTGGAGCTCAACGACTCTGGGCGTTTGCAGCAAACGCGACCAATCAAGGACCATTGCGTCAGAACTGTATCATTCCACCGTGACGGATTTAGCAAGATTGCGCGGCTGGTCCACATCCGTGCCCATGAACACGGCCGTATGATAGGCCAGAAGCTGGATCGGGATTGCCGAGAGGATGGGGGCAACGAACGGATGCACCCGGGGCATCTCGATGACACCGTGCATGCCCTCTCCGGCGGCCTCGATCCCTGCGCTGTCGGTAATCAGGATGATCTTACCGCCGCGCGCCGCCACTTCGTGCATGTTGGAAATGGTCTTTTCCATCAGATCGTCCGAAGGCGCCACCACCACCACCGGCATCTCCTCGTTCACCAGCGCGATCGGACCGTGCTTGAGCTCGCCCGCTGCATAGCCTTCGGCATGAATATAGGAGATTTCCTTGAGCTTGAGCGCGCCTTCCAGAGCCATGGGGAACATCTGCCCGCGCCCCAGGTAAAGCACGTCCTGCGCACGCGAGAGATCGCGCGCGATCTCGCTCATCGTCGCCTCGTGGCGCAGCGCCTCGGAAATCGCGCTCGGCAATTCGATAAGCGCCCGGACCAGCGCATGGGCCTCAGAGGCCGAGATGGTCTCGCGCGCGACGGCAGCCGCCACCACGAGCCCGGCAAGCGCCGTCAGTTGCGCCGTGAACGCCTTGGTCGAGGCGACGCCGATCTCCGGGCCGCAGAGCGTCGGGAAAACCACATGGGCCTCCCGGGCGATCGTGGATTCCTTGACGTTGACCAGCGCGGCGATGTGCTGGCCCTGCCCCGCAGCGTAGCGCAGGGCCGCCAGCGTGTCGGCGGTCTCGCCCGACTGGGAGATCACAAGTGTCAGCCCATCCTCGGACAGCGGGGGCTCGCGGTAGCGGAACTCGGACGCCACATCCACGTCCACGGGCAGCCGCGCATAGCGCTCGAACCAGTATTTCGCCACCAGCCCCGCATACGATGCGGTGCCGCACGCCGTAATCGTCAGCCGCGAAAGCTTGGCGAATTCGAATGGCAGCTCCTCGCGCAGCGCCACCTTCTCGTTGGCGATGTCGATGTAATGGGCCAGCGTGTGCGAGACGGTTTCAGGCTGCTCATAGATTTCCTTGGCCATGAAATGCCGGTGATTGCCCTTGTCGGCCATCACCGCTGACGCAGCCGAAATCTGCTGGCGCCGCTCTACCGGGTTGCCGGCGAAATCCATGATCCGCACCGACCCGGGCTCGATGACGGCCCAGTCGCCCTCCTCGAGATAGGTGATCCGGTTGGTGAACGGAGCCAGGGCATAGGCGTCCGACCCCACGTACATTTCGGACTGTCCGTGCCCGATCGCCAGTGGCGAGCCCTGCCGCGCCACGATCAGCAGCTTCTCGTCGTCGCGGAACAGGAACGCGAGGCCGAACGTGCCGCGCAGCCGGGGCAGCGTCGCCGCCACCGCATCGCGTGGGCTGGCGCCGCGGTCGAGCTCGCGCGAAACCCAGAGCACCACCGCCTCGGTATCGGTCTGGCTCTGGGGGACGTAGCCGTCTCGCTCCAGCTCCTCGAGCATTTCGCGGAAGTTCTCGATGATCCCGTTATGGACCACCGCCACCTTCTCGGTCAGGTGCGGATGGGCATTGATCTCGGTCGCCCCGCCATGGGTCGCCCAACGGGTGTGACCGATCCCGATATTGCCTGCCAGCGGCTGTTCGGTGAGCCGCTGCGCGAGGTTGTGCAGCTTGCCCTCGGCCCTGCGACGATCTAGCGTTCCGCCCGCCAGAGCCGCAATGCCCGCGCTGTCATATCCCCGGTATTCGAGCCGCCGAAGCGCGTCCACGAGCCGCTCGGATACGGGCTCGGTGCCGATGATGCCTACGATTCCGCACATGAGGTCGCTGTCCTTCTATTTCGATTTGGCCGCTTTGATGGCCGAAAAGCGTGAGCGGAGGCTGGCGCCATAGCCCGGCTTGTTTGTCTGCCGCGCCCGACCGATCCCGAGCGCGTCCGCCTCGACCGCGTCGGTGATCACCGATCCTGACGCGATATAGGCGCCCTCGCCAATCTCGACCGGCGCCACGAGCGAACTGTTGGACCCGATGAACGCGCCCTTGCCCACCACGGTTCGCGCCTTGTTGAAGCCATCGTAATTGCAGGTGATCGTGCCGGCGCCGACATTGACGTTATCGCCGATGTCCGCGTCCCCGATATAGCTCAGATGACTGACCTTGGCATCGGCCCCGACATGGGCCTTCTTGATCTCGACGAAATTGCCCACCTTGGCCCCCGCATCGAGTACGGCCTCGGGCCGCAGCCGCGCGAACGGGCCGACACTGGCCCCCTCGCCCACGCTCGCGCCCTCGATGTGGCAATAGGCATGGATCACCGCACCCGTCTGGACGGTAACGCCCACGCCAAAGACCACCCCCGGCTCGATCGTCACGTCCGGGGCGATTTTGGTGTCGTAAGAGAAATAGGTGGTCGAAGGATCGTGCAGCGTAACGCCCCCACGCATCGCCGCCTCGCGCATGCGCTGCTGGAAGAGGTGCTCGGCCCGCGAAAGCTGGACCCGGTCATTGACCCCCATCACCTCGTTTTCGTCAGCCAGCGCATACCCGACCTTATGCCCGTCCCCATGGGCAAGGCCCACCAGGTCGGTCAGATAGTATTCGGACTGCGCGTTGGAATCCTCGATCCGGTCGACGAGGCTTCTGAACAGCCCGGCCCGCATCACGAGGATGCAGGCATTGCAGAGCCGGATCGCACGCTCGGCATCGCTCGCATCCTTATGCTCGCGGATCGCCAGCAGCCGTTCGCCCTCGACGACCAGCCGCCCGTATCCCGTGGGGTCGGCAGCCTCAAAGCCGAGAACCGCGGCATCGAAACCGGCATCGAGCCGCGCGATCACCGAAGAGAAATGCCGCCCCTCGAGCAGCGGATGGTCCGCATAGACCACGGCCACATATCCGTCCCAGCTCTCGAACGCCTCCCGCGCCATCTGCGCGGCGTGACCGGTGCCCCGGCGCTCGGTCTGCTCGAAAAACTTCACGTCGGGATCGATCGCGGCCATCGCATCGCGCACGCGCTGATGCCCGGGCCCCGTCACCATGGCGATCCGCTCGGATCCCCCCGCCCGCGCGGCGCGAAGCACATGCCCTGCAATCGGCATCCCGCCGACGGGATGGAGCACCTTGGGCAGCGATGACTTCATGCGGGTGCCTTCACCCGCTGCCAGGATGACGGTCAGCACCTTCGCCATCGTTCGACCTCCGTCCGATCAGTTACCAGCCTCTGGCCCAGCTTTATGGCACCAAGGTGTTTTGGAAGCGATAACGCGGGGACACACGCACCGGCCAGCTTCCGCATACTGCCCCTCGCAGGACTTCGCCCGAAGGCCCTATACTCGATGAAGCGATTCGGCTGGGTCGGAAATATCGGGGGACGAACCATGAGCCTTTCGGCAGAGCGCCACCAGATTGTCCTCTGGGGCATCATCGCGCTTGTCTGCGGCGCCCTGGCGCTGCTGAGCACCAATGTCTCGCGCCTCATTCCCGAGGGCGTGGTGTCCGGCCTGCACGCCACCAGCCATTCGGGCATGAGCCTGAGCCAGATGCGCAACCGACTCGCCGACCTCCAGGCCGAAAACGCCCGCCTCGCCCGCGACTACCGCGCTCTCGCCACCCGGTTCGACTTCATGGACGATGGCCGCCGCGATCTCGTGCGCCGCGTCTCCGCGGTCGAGCGCAGCGTCCCAATCCTCCTCGAAGCCCTGCCGCCGGACGCCGACATCGACCACGGCGCAATCACGGCATCCACCGGGGAAACCGCAGCCCCGGCCCCGGCCGGGCGCACCGTCGCGGTCAGGCTGCGCGCGCTCTTTGACTCAGAGGATGCCGTGCCGGCCGAGGACCCGGCCATCGCCCCCCAGCCCATGCCAGCGGCCGTGCAAACCGCTGGCTCGGCGCCGGCGCCCGAAACACCCGCCGGAGAGCTCGAAGCGCCCGCCGGATTGTGAGTGAATTGGGTTGACACTACGGAACGAGCATCTATGTTCCGCGCCATTCCGAGACGGTCGTCATCGGCGGCCGGCGTGGGGCTCGTAGCTCAGCTGGTAGAGCACTCGACTTTTAATCGAATGGTCTCGGGTTCGAATCCCGACGAGCCCACCACTCGCCCAGGACATCCCGCACCCTGTCGTTATTATTCGTGCGTCCGTCATGGCGCCGAGATCCGCGAAAAGCGCTCTTTCGAACACACAACGGAAAAGCCGTGCACGCCACTGTAGAGGGTGCACGGCTCGAGTTCAGGATAGTCCATGGCTCTGTCTATAAGTGTTCGATATTCAGACGCCGGTCACCAAAGCCCGACCGGCCGACTCAAATGGCCATTTAGCGGCAATGCGGAGCATTCGATTGCGGAGGACAAGCGCCGCCATTGCCTGGGGGCGTCTGGGCCGGCGGGGTGTGGGACGGCGGCCCACCATGTGGCCCTTTTCCCTTGCCTTTGCCTTTCCCCTTGCCGGGACCGAAATGGTGGCCATGGTGCTTCTTCTTGCCCCATTTCGGCCCCTTGCCTTTCCAATCCTTGTCGTCTTCCACGACCACGATCGGCGTGCTCGAGCCGCTGCTGCGCCCCAGCGAGGACTCGATCATCCGGCCGGTCGAGGGCCCGCCGGTGCAGGAGATGAAGGTATTCCCGTTCCGGTCCGTGTAGCGGGACGTGACCTTTCCATCCACGATGCACTCGAGCGTGACCGGATCGATCCCGATCGAGTTGTACCCGCTCCCTGTGAGCTCCCAGGACACGGCGGGACCCGTCATGCCTAGGGCGATGACTGCTGCGATGATTGTTTTCATTTTACTCTCCCAAAGTTGGAATTTTGGCCAAACGAAGCCTGCTCCCACGCTCGAAAGCGTCAGAATAACAAAGGCTTAGAAGTTTTCTGTGGAAAACTCCTGGAAATGAGTTAATGGTGAACAAACTATTAACGCAAGCGCCGCTTCGGAACTTGGTTAATTGCTAAAGTAAAGATGGGCTCCGGGTGCGACGCGCTATCCGGCGAGCGAAATCCTTGCGGCCCACGCTCGCGACACCCCTTTCCAACAGGACCCATCAGGACTATAGGTCGCAGTGCAGCGCCGGGCCCCTCTGGCGGTCGGCCCTTGAGCCGATCGTGATGTCGGAACTGCTCCAGCATCTCATGGAGAAGGTCCGGACATGGAAGTCCTCAACGCATTCATATTTTCCGAGTTTCTCGGCACGCCAACCTGGTTCTGGCTGGCATTCATCACCATCGTGGTCACCGTCCTGGCCTTCGATCTCGGCGTCCTTCACAAGGAGGAAAAAGAGATCAGTGCCAAGGAAAGCTTCATGCTCTACGGGCTGTACGTCGCCATTGCGGTGGCGTTCGGCATCTGGGTGTGGGTGCAGCGCGGGGCCGAGTCCGGCCTTGAATTCTTCACCGGCTACATCATCGAGCAGAGCCTCGCGATGGACAATATCTTCGTCATCGCGACCATATTCGCTTACTTTGGCATCCCCCGGATCTATCAACACCGCGTGCTGTTCTGGGGCATCGTGGGCGTTCTGCTGTTCCGGGCCATCCTGATCGGCGCCGGCGTGGCGCTCGTCACCCGGTTCGAGCCGATTCTGTTTCTCTTTGGCGCCTTCCTCGTCTTCACTGGCGTCAAGATGTTCAAGAAAGTCGAGGAGGGCGACGACCTCGATATCGAGCACAACAAGATCCTGAAATTCCTGCGCAAGCGCTTCCGGATCACGCCGCAGTTCCACGGCAACAAATTCCTGGTCGAGCAGCCCCACCCCACGACCGGCAAGATGGTGTTGTTCCTCACCCCGCTCGCCGTCGCGTTGATCATGGTCGAGATCGTGGACGTGGTGTTTGCGGTCGACAGCGTGCCCGCCATCTTCGCGATCACCCAGGACCCGTTCATCGTCTACACCTCGAATGTGTTCGCCGTGCTCGGCCTGCGCGCCCTGTTCTTTGCCCTCTCGGCGGCCATGGCCCGGTTCCGCTATCTCCAGACGGCGCTGGCGGTGGTGCTCGTGCTGATCGGCATCAAGATCTTCCTCGTGCCGCTCCACATCCACATCGACACGCTGTTCTCGCTGATCGTCACCATCTCGATCCTCGCCAGCGGCGTGGGCTACTCGCTCTGGAAGACGCGCAACGACCCGCCGCTTGATGCACAGGTAGACGCAGAGAACCCGCACGAGCCGTTCTCCGAGGACAACACGCCCCGTTAGAGCGCAGCCAGGAAAAGTGGAAACACTTTTCCGGTTCGAAACGCGACAAATCAAAGACGTGGAGCTCCTGTCTGATTCAATCAGTACAGGAGCTCCAATCGGGCTCCACTTCGCATCCGCACCCACGGGCGCGGCTGCTTTCACGGTCTTGCCGCTCTCGGGCAGCACCGATACTGTGACGGTCATGCCGCCTATATGAGACCGAACCTCCATGAGCACGACATCCGCAACCGGGGCGGCGCTGCCCTCAGCGCCGAAGACGTCATTCTGGATTCTGTGCGCGGTCAGTTCGTCCCATTTTCTCAACGACCTGATGCAGGCCCTCCTGCCTGCGATTTATCCCCTGCTGCGCGATGCCTATGCGCTCGATTTCGCGCAGATCGGGATGATCACCCTGGTCAACCAGTTCACGGCCTCTCTGCTCCAGCCGCTCGTCGGGCTCTACACCGACAAGCGCCCCCAGCCCTATTCCCTGCCCATCGCCATGTGCTCGACACTGGCCGGCCTGCTCGTGCTCGCCCGCGCCGACGGCTTCGCCCAGTTGCTCCTCGCCGCCGCATTGATCGGCATCGGCTCCGCCATTTTCCATCCTGAAGCCTCGCGCGTTTCGCGCATGGCGTCCGGCGGCCGGCTGGGCTTCGCGCAGGCCTTCTTCCAGGTGGGCGGAAGCCTGGGCACGGCCATCGGCCCGCTCATGGCCGCCTTCATCATACTGCCGCGCGGACAGGGCACCATTTCATGGTTCGCGCTGGTGGCATTGACCGCCATTATCCTTCTCGCCACGGTCGGCCGCTGGTATTCGGGCCAGAATCGGCGCCCGCGCGCGCCCGTCGCCGCCCGCGATCCCTCGATCGGACGACGGGACCTCGTTGTGGCGCTCATCGCCATCGGTCTGCTGGTCACCGCCAAGAACGTCTACGTGGCGGCGATGATGAGCTATTACGGCTTCTTTCTCATGGAACGGTTCGCGCTGGACGCGGGCACCGCGCAGATCAATCTGTTCCTGTTTCTGGGGGCGGTCGCCGTCGGCACCTTCTTTGGCGGCCCGGCCACCGACCGGTTCGGCCGCCGCGCGGTGATCTGGGTGTCGATGGTCGGGCCCTTGCCCTTCGCACTGGCAATGCCCTACGTGCCCCTGCCCGCCACCATCGCGCTGACCATAATCATCGGGCTTGTGATGGCCTCGGCATTCTCGGCGCTGGTCGTCTACGCCCAGGAATTGCTGCCGGGCAAGGTGGGGCTGGTGTCGGGCATGATGTTCGGAGTGGCGTTCGGCATGGGCGCACTCGGCGCGGCCCTTCTTGGTCTCGTTGCGGACTGGCACGGCATGGAATTTGTCTTCAGGCTGATCGCGTTTCTGCCCTTGCTGGGCTTTCTCACCATTCTCCTGCCACGCAAAATCAGATAGGCATCTCCCATGTCAGAAGACGAGATCACCATCACGATCAAGCGCACGATCGATGCCCCCGCCGAAGAAGTCTTCGCCGCGTGGACCGACCCGGCACTCCTTGAGCAATGGCAGGCCGACATCGTCAGCTTCGAGGCGTTCGAAGGCGGCGAGTTCCGGTTCGAGAGCCATGACGAGGAAGACCCCGCCATCGTGCATACTGTCACCGGCACGGTCCTCGAATTCGAGCAGGACAAGAAGCTCGTGGAGCGCTGGCGTTACGCCGGGGACGGCTCGGACCTCGACAGCTCCATCCTCATGGTCACCTTCAACGCGCTTTCGCCGGACCGCACCGAGATCGTGCTCAACGAACGATCGGCGACGCACGAGGACCCGCAATCGCGGATCTTTTCGATCGAGGCGTGGAGCGCCGCCATCGAGGACCTGGCGGAACTGCTCGAATAGCCTTCCGCCTCCTGACCACTCTGTTGCGAGCCCGGAACTGCCCTACCGCTCGACCATCTTCCGATAAAGCACCTCGGCCATCGCCTCGGGGCTTTCGGTCGCGCCTTCGAGGATGATGTCGGCCTGTTCCGGAGCTTCGAACGGGCTGGATATGCCCGTGAAGTTCTTGATGTCTCCCGCGCGCGCTCTTGCATAAAAGCCCTTGGGGTCGCGGGCTTCGCACACATCGAGCGGCGTGTTCACATAGGCTTCGATGAAGTCGATATCCCCGGCAATCTCGCGGGCAATGCGCCGCTCGTTCATGAACGGGGAAATGAAGGACACCAGCACGATCAGCCCCGCATCGGCCATCAGCCGTGCCACCTCGGCCACACGCCGGATGTTCTCTACACGCGCAGCGTCGGTAAAGCCGAGATCCTTGTTCAAGCCGTGCCGAACATTGTCGCCGTCCAGAATATAGGCGTGGCGCCCTTCCGCGGTCAGGCGCTTCTCCACGAGGTTGGCGACCGTGGACTTGCCCGATCCGGAGAGCCCGGTAAACCAGACGATCTGTGGCGTCTGCCCCTTGAGCCGCGCGCGGACCTCACGGTTCACGTCGAACTGCTGGTAGCTCAGGTTCTGGGCCCTGCGCAGCCCGAAGCTGATCGTGCCGGCCCCGAGCGTGAGGTTGTTGATCCTGTCGATCAGGATGAACCCGCCCATGGTCTCGTTCTCGCCATAGGCGTCAAAGGCGATGGGCTTGTCGGTCGCCAGCGTCACGGTCCCCACCTCGTTGAGGGCAAGGTTCTTGGCGGCGCTGCGCTCGAGCGTGTTGACGTTGGTGCGGTGCTTGAGATCGGTCAGCGTCGCGGGCACCAACTGGCTGCCCAGCTTCAGGAGATAGGACCGCCCCGGATAAGCTGGTTCGTCGGCCATCCAGACCAATTGGGCCTGGAACTGGTTGGAATAATCCGGCACGCGGCCGGGCTGGGCCAGCACGTCCCCGCGCGAAATATCGACCTCCCGGTCGAGCACCAGCGTCACGGCCTCCCCGGCGAGCGCTTCGGCCCTGTCCCCATCCATAGTGACGATGCGATCGACCCGCGCCGGCTTGCGCGATGAGGCCACCAGCACATCGTCGCCCAACTTGACCGTGCCCGACGCCACGGTGCCCGAAAAGCCGCGGAAGTCGAGGTTGGGGCGGTTCACCCACTGCACGGGGAATCGGAACGGCCGATCCTGCGCCTGCTGTCCGACCTCGAGCGTCTCGAGATATCCAAGAAGCGGCTGGCCCTCGAACCAGGGCGTGCGCTCGCTGCGCGTCACGATGTTGTCGCCGCGCAGGGCCGAAACCGGGATCGAAACGATGCTCTCAAAGCCCAGATCGGCGGAAAAGGCGCGAAAGCCCTGGTCGATCGCCGCAAAAGTCTCCCGATCGTAATCCACCAGGTCGATCTTGTTGACCACGAGGACGACGTGCTTCACGCCAAGCAGCGAAAGAATGAAGCTGTGGCGCCGGGTCTGGGTGAGGATCCCCTTGCGCGCGTCGATCAACAGCAGGGCCACGTCGGCATTGGATGCGCCCGTCGCCATGTTTCGCGTATATTGCTCATGGCCCGGGGTATCCGCCACGATGAACTTGCGCTTGTCGGTCGAAAAGAACCTGTAGGCCACATCGATGGTGATGCCCTGCTCGCGCTCGGCCACCAGACCATCCACCAGAAGCGAGAAGTCGATTCCTTCCTCGCCCACATTGCGATTGCGGCTGTCGCTCTGGAGGCTGGCGAGCTGATCGTCGAGGATAAGCTGGCTGTCATAGAGAAGCCGCCCGATAAGGGTCGATTTCCCGTCATCCACGCTGCCGCAGGTCAAAAAACGCAGCAACGACTTGTCGGTCTGCTCCTCGAGCCATTGGGCAATGTCGGTCTCGGCGGCGGGGGCGATCTGCGCGGTCATGGTCAGAAATACCCTTCCTGCTTCTTTTTTTCCATCGACCCGGCCTGATCGGAATCGATCAGCCTGCCCTCGCGCTCGGAGGTGGTCGAGGCCTGCATTTCCATGATGATCTCGGCGAGCGAGGCGGCATTGGAGCGGATGGCGCCGGTCAGCGGATAGCAGCCCAGCGTCCGGAACCGCACCATCTCCTCGCGCGGGCGCTCCCCGTCCTCGAGGCGATAGCGGTCGTCGTCGATCATGATCAGCGTGCCCGAGCGCTCGACCACGGGCCGTTTGGCGGCGAAGTAGAGCGGCACGATCGGAATCTGCTCGGCGTGGATATAGGTCCAGATATCGAGCTCGGTCCAGTTCGAGAGCGGAAACACCCGCATGCTTTCGCCCGGGTTGATCCGTGTGTTGAACACGCGCCAGAGCTCGGGGCGCTGGTTCTTGGGGTCCCAGGCATGAGCGGCATTGCGATGGGAGAAGATGCGCTCCTTGGCGCGGCTCTTCTCCTCGTCCCGCCGCGCGCCGCCGATCGCCGCGTCGTACTGGCCCGCCGACAGCGCTTGCCGCAGCGCCGCGGTCTTCATGATGTCGGTATAGCGCGAGGAGCCATGGTCGAAGGGGTTGATGTTGTTGGCAACGCCCTCCTGATTGGTATGGACGCGCAGCTCGAACCCGTATTCCTCCGCCATGCGGTCGCGGAACGCGATCATCTCGCGAAATTTCCAGGTGGTGTCGATATGGAGCAAGGGGAACGGGATCTTGGAGGGAAAGAACGCCTTGCGGGCCAGATGCAGAAGGACGCTCGAATCCTTGCCGATCGAATACATCATCACCGGCCGCTCGAAACTCGCCGCCACTTCTCGGAAAATCTCGATACTCTGGCTCTCGAGGCGCTCGAGATGAGTGAGCGCCTGGCGCTTGGAAGTCATGGCATTCCGCCCCGGACCCGGTTGGACACGACCGTTGGGATACGCCCGGCATAGGGCCGTTGCAAGGCGCGAAAATGCCGTGCCGGTGATCTCTGCGGCCCGGGTTTCGTAAAAGCAGGGAATGTCAAAATACGCACCTAAACCGCGCGACTGCCGGGCGAGCCCAGGCGCGGCGACAGCCGATATGGAGAAAACTGTTTCATGGCCAAAACAGCCCTCGTCTGGTTCCGGAACGACCTTCGAATCGAGGACAACCCCGCCCTCAACGCCGCCCTCGAGCATGGCGAGGCTACCCGCGCGCTCTATATAGTGGAGACCGGTGGCGACGGTCGCGAGCGGGGCGCCGCATCGAAGGCCTGGCTGACCGAGAGCCTGCGCGCGCTCGCCGTGTCCCTCGCGCGCCGCGGCGTCACCCTCGACCTGGCTCACGGACCGGCTAAGGACACACTTGCCGATTACGTCCGGACCAATAGTGTCGACTTTGTGTTCTGGAACCGCCGATATGACCATGCGGGCCGGTCGATCGACACCCAGATCAAGGCCGATCAGACGTCTCTTGGCGTGACTGTGCGGTCTTTCAACGCGAGCCTCCTCGTGGAACCCTGGGACATAACCACCAAGGCGGGCGGGCCTTTCTCCGTATTCACCCCCTTCTGGAAAGCCCTTAGGGAAAAAGAGATCCCCCGCCCGGCCCGCGTGGCCACAGGCTCCCCCCGGATCGAAGCCCCCACCCTGGACCTGCCCGCCCATCCGGCTTGGGCAAAAAAGGTCCTATCGCACTGGGAAATCGGTGAAAAAAGCGCTGCAGAACAGCTCGAAACCTTCATCGCGGAGCGCATGGCCGGCTACCCGGACGGCCGCGATGTCCCAGGCCGCGACACCACCTCCACCCTCTCCCCGTACCTGGCCTTCGGCGAGATCAGCCCCCGCCAGATCTGGCACGCCGTCCGCCATGCCGCCGACCAGAACCCCAGCCTCGCCAGCCCCGCAGAAAAATTCCTCTCGGAAATCGCCTGGCGCGAATTCTCCTATCACCTGCTCTATCATCGCAAGGATATCTCCCGCACGCCGATGCAGGAGCGGTTCGAGAAAGTCGCATGGCGCGAGGATCCCGGACGTTTCGAGGCCTGGAGCCAAGGCCGTACGGGCATCCCCATGGTCGACGCCGGGATGCGGCAGCTCTGGGAAACCGGCTGGATGCACAACCGCGTGCGCATGCTCGTCGCTTCACTGCTCGCCAAGAATCTCCTTATCGACTGGCGCCAGGGCGAGACCTGGTTCTGGGACACGCTGGTCGATGCCGATGTCGCCAACAACCCGGCAAGCTGGCAGTGGGTCGCTGGCTGCGGCGCCGATGCGGCCCCCTATTTCCGGATTTTCAACCCGGTCACACAGGGCCATCGCTTCGATCCCAAGGGAGACTACGTGCGCCGCTGGGTGCCCGAGGTCGCCAGACTCGACGACAAGCACGTCCACGATCCGTCTGCAGCCCCGCGTGCAGCGCTGGAAGCGGCCGATATCACCCTTGGTGAGACGTATCCCGAGGCCATCCTCGACCTCAAAGGCACGCGGGAGCGCGCGCTTGAGGCCCTGGCACGCTGAGAGGTACCCGTTTGCGCATTGCCGCTGCGACGCGCGACGGGTTTGCGCCCAGCAACACGAACCGGAAATGAGCTGCCCAATGGGCGGCTTCGTCCTTGTCCCGAGTGCGGGGCCTCACTACCATCTAGTCCAACATTGACTGATTGCAGGCTGAAATGACCCGCCACAAAGACATTACATCCGCCATCGGCAACACTCCGCTGATCCGACTCAACAAGGTCTCCGAGATGACCGGCTGCGAAATCTGGGGCAAAGCCGAGTTCCTCAATCCGGGTCAATCGGTCAAGGACCGCGCCGCGCTCTACATCATCCGCGATGCGATCGCCCGTGGAGAGCTGGCACCCGGCGGCACCATCGTGGAAGGCACTGCTGGAAATACCGGCATCGGGCTTGCCCTCGTCGGCAATGCTCTGGGCTTCAAAACGGTCATCGTCATCCCTGAAACCCAGAGCCAGGAGAAAAAGGACGCGATCAGGCTTGCCGGCGCGCAGCTTCTCGAGGTCCCCGCCCGTCCCTACAAGAACCCCAACAATTATGTGCGTGTGTCCGGGCGCCTGGCCGAAAAGCTGGCGGCCGAGCTGCCCGGCGGTGCGATCTGGGCCAACCAGTTCGACAACGTCGCCAATCGCCAGGCCCATGTCGAAACTACGGGCCCCGAAATTTTCGACCAGACCGAGGGCAAGGTGGACGGATTTATCTGCGCGGTCGGTTCGGGCGGCACACTGGGCGGCGTGGCGCTGGCGCTAAAGAAGCGCAACAAGGATATCCAGATCGGGATCGCAGATCCCGAGGGCGCAGCGCTTTACAACTATTATGCCCATGGAGAGCTCAAGTCTTCGGGCGGCTCGATCACCGAAGGCATTGGTCAGGGCCGGATCACCGCCAATCTGGCGGATCTCGACGTCGACCACGCCTATCAGATCCCCGACTCGGAGGCGCTTCCCTATATCTTCGATCTCATCGGGGAGGAAGGCTTGTGCCTGGGTGGCTCCTCGGCGATAAATATCGCGGGGGCAGTGCGCATGGCCCGGGACCTCGGACCGGGGAAAACGATCGTCACGATATTGTGCGATTACGGGAACCGGTACCAGTCCAAGCTGTTTAATCCCGAGTTTCTGCGCGCCAAGAACCTGCCGGTGCCGGAGTGGCTGACTGCCGAACCGACCGTGGATATCGGGGCGGTCATGGAGACAGAATAGAGGCTGGGCTTGGATCTCGCGCGCGCGTTCATCGACAATTTCAGCTTCATCGCGTCTCTATACTTGGCCAATTATTTCCTCGCCGCGGTCTGCGCAGCGCGTGAGATCATGAACTCCCGTACATCACAGGGGTCGATCGCCTGGCTGATTGCCCTGGCGGTTCTTCCGTTTCCGACCACGTTTATCTATCTGGTCTTCGGATGGAAACTCTTCGACGACTATGCGGAATCCCAGACTCACTCGGGCAGGAGCTGGCGTCTGGCCCGTTCAGACGATCTCAGGATCGTTGACAATGCGACCGGCGAGCAATGGCCTGTCCTCTGCCGGGTCGCTGAGCTTCCATTTCTCTACGGCAACGCTACATCGCTGCTTGTCGATGGCGATGAAACGTTCGCCTCCATTCTCGATGGCATTTCCCGCGCCAAGGAATACATCCTCGTCCAGTTCTACATCGTCCGGCACGACGATCTGGGGCGCAAATTCGCCGACGCACTGATCGAGCGCGCGAGCGCCGGCGTCGATGTCTATGTGCTGTTGGATGATGTGGGGAGCCACAAGCTCTCGCACGCCTACAAGCAGCGACTTCGCGACAATGGCGTGCATTGCTACACCTTCAACCATCGGCATAAATTTCTCCGGCTCTACGGCCCGACCCGGATGAACTACCGCAACCATAGAAAGAACGTCGTGATCGATGGCCGCGAGGCCTGGATCGGCGGACACAATGTCGGCGACGAGTACATGGGCAAGGATCCGGCATTCGGGCGCTGGCGCGATACCCATGTCCATATGTCAGGACCTGCGGCGCTTGCCTGCGCGCTGATGTTCCGGGAGGATTGGCTGTGGTCCACCGGCACGGAGGTTCCGTTGCGGTTCCCTTCGGACGTTCCCACCCCCGGTGACCAGCCGGTGCTCGTCATGCCGACCGGCCCTGCCGACAAGCTGGAGGACTGCGCCATTGCATTCACCGAAGTCATCTCACGCGCGCGCAAGAGGCTGTGGATCGTCAGCCCCTATTTCGTGCCGGGCATCGAGGTCCAGACCGCGCTTTACGCCGCAGCCTTCCGCGGGGTTGATGTGCGCATATTGCTGCCTGCCAAGGCCGACCATCTCCTCGTCTGGCTCGCGAGTTACGCCCATGCCGACCAGATGGTTTCCCACGAAATCAAGGTCTACCGGTACCGCGGCGGGTTCCTCCACCAGAAGGTCATTCTCTGCGATGACGAGATCGCGGGCGTGGGTACCGTCAACTTCGACTACCGCTCGTTCAACATCAATTTCGAAGTCACTGTGTGGATGACAGGCACGGCCATGACCGAACGGGTCGCCGATATGCTGCAGGCCGATTTCGCCGAATCGAGCCTGACCACTACAGCGCATCTCAAGCGCCGCCCGTTCGCCTTCAGGCTCGCCTGCCAGGGCGCAAAATTGCTCTCACCGATCTTGTAGACCGCACGCGGGCAACCAGCGAGGCCTTCTCCCGGCGGCTGGCTGCCGGATATGGGTCAGTTCATTGGTGGGGCGAACATCAGGCCCCCATTGCCCCACAGCGCATTTTGGCCGCGAGCAAGCGGAACGCCATTGGCGGCGCCGAAGTGTCGCTCGTAGACTTCTCCGTAGTTGCCGACATTGGCGATAACGTCCCGCATCCAGGTTCGGCTCAACTGCAGGGACGAACCGTAATCGCCCTCCGCGCCCAGCAAACGCCGGATCGCGGGTGTCCGGGCCGAGAGCATGGACTCGATGTTCACCGAATTGACCCCGAGTTCCTCAGCGTTGATCATCGCATGAACGGTCCAGCGGACGATATCAGCCCACTGATCGTCGCCAGCGCGCACGACTGGCCCATAGGGGTCTTTGCTAAGCCGCTCGGGCAGAATCCGGTGCCCCAAGGGCTCGGCCAGGCTGCGGCGCACCCCGTGCAGCCAACTTGCAGGCGCGGACAATGCATCGCAGGCGCCATTGCGATAGACCACGGCGAGATCCTCGCGATCCTCGTAAAGCACCTCCTCATAGCTCGTCTGGATCTCAAAGAAAAAGTCCCGGACACGGCCTTGCGATTCGCTGTCAGACGCAACGCAGACCGTGACATCCTCGAGCTCATAGGCGGAGACCACGCCCAGATCCGAGCGCACCATGAACGCCTGACCGTCAAAGAACGTGGCCCCGGTATAGACGCCGCCATAGGCGGTGTCACGGGTCATCGTCCACGGAGCGTTGCGCGCCATCATATCGAGATCGCCCATAGCAAGTTGCGCGAACCGACCATCTCCAGCCAGCGGACGGAACTCTACCCGCGACGGATCGCCGAACACCGCGGCCGAGACGGCACGGCATACGTCGACATCAAAGCCCGACCACAACCCCTCAGGACTGACCTGCGCGAAGCCGGGAATCGGACGCGATGCGCCACAGATCACATAGCCCCGGGTCCGGACCTGATCGAGCGTGGAAATCACGAACGGTGTCTCGGACTCGCCATTCGATTGCGCCGATGCGGCCACGGGCACCAAGTACGCCACGAGTCCGATGGCCAAGGCGGCCATAGCGTGTCCAAGCCGATATGTCAGCGGCACTATCCAGACGGCCCAGGGCCGCTCCTCTAATCCGGCGCGCATATTGTCATGTGACCATGGTGGGTCAAGGCGGCAAATGGCCTGCGACAGCGCCGGCGCATTCGTGGCGTCGACGCTCTCAGCCAGATGATCCGTCAGTGCAAGATCTGACTGAGGAACAGCTTGGTGCGCTCGTGCTGGGGATTGGAGAAGAACTCCTCGGGCTCGTTCTGCTCTATAATCTGCCCCTGATCCATGAAGATCACCCGGTTGGCCACCTGACGCGCAAAGCCCATTTCGTGGGTCACGCACAGCATCGTCATGCCTTCCTCGGCCAGGCCGACCATCACGTCGAGAACTTCCTTGATCATTTCCGGATCGAGAGCCGACGTCGGCTCGTCGAACAGCATGATCTTCGGGTTCATGCACAATGAGCGCGCGATGGCTACGCGCTGCTGCTGGCCGCCCGAAAGCTGTCCTGGGAATTTGTTCGCCTGCTCGGGAATCTTCACTCGCTCGAGGTACTTCATGGCCTCGGCCTCGGCCTCGGCCTTAGGCGTACCCCGCACCCAGATTGGCGCCAGCGTAAGATTCTGGAGGATGGTGAGGTGCGGGAACAGATTGAAATGCTGGAAGACCATGCCGACCTCTCGGCGCACTTCGTCGATCCGCTTCAGGTCCGAGGTCAGTTCGATGCCATCCACGACGATTTGCCCGTCCTGATGCTCCTCGAGACGATTGATGCAGCGGATCAGAGTCGATTTCCCCGAGCCCGAGGGCCCGGCAATGACGATGCGCTCCCCGCTCATGACCTTGAGGTCGATGTCACGCAGGACGTGAAAATCTCCATACCATTTGTTCATGCCCACGATCTCGACGGCTACCTCGGTCGAGGAGACGGTCATCTTGGGGCGGTCGGTCTCAAGACCGTTGTCGGTGTCCACTGACATCGAAGCTACCTCTTATGTCCGGTATGGAGGCGATTCTCCATGAATATCGAATATCGCGACATGGCAAAGCAGAAGATCCAGAAGACGAACCCCGCGAATATGTAGCCCGTCACAGCATGGGTCGGTGATCTCCATGCCATGTCCGAACCGGCGGCTCTGACCGTATTGAGGAGGTCGAAGATGCCGATGATAGAAACAAGCGAGGTGTCTTTGAAAAGGGCAATGAACGTGTTCACGATGCCGGGAATGACGTGCTTTAGCGCCTGGGGCAGGATCACGAGCCCGAGCGTTTTGACCTTGCTCAAGCCCAGGGCCTGGGAGGCCTCGTACTGTCCCCGCGGCATGGCCTGCAATCCGCCGCGGACCACCTCGGCCATGTAGGCGCTCTCGAACAGGCAGATGCCGATGATCGCGCGCAGCAGCACGTCGGGATCTGCGCCTTGCGGGGTAAAGAGCGGAAACATCACCGAGGCCATGAACAGCACGGTGATCAGCGGCACGGCGCGCCAGAGCTCGATGAAGGCGATGCAGAACGTCTTCACGATCGGCAACTCGGAGCGCCGTCCGAGCGCAAGGAGTATGCCGACCGGCATCGAAACGATGATGCCGATCAGCGAAATGATCAGCGTCAGTGTCAGCCCGCCCCACTCCGCAGTGGGAACCCGGCGCAGCTCCACGACCCCGAGACCCAGGAGATCACCGCCCGCCATCAGGAAATAAGCAACGAACGGATAGACGATGAAGAACAGCACCGCCGCGGTCCGCACGAACGGCGCTTTGGGCGTAAGCAGCGGAATCAGCAGGACGACGCCGATAGCAAACATCAGGTTGACGCGCCAGAGCTCGGCATTGGGGTAGAACCCGTAAATGAAGAACTTGATCCGCGCCTGGATAAAGATCCAGCACGCACCGACGCCGTCGAAACGGCAGGCTTCGCCCCGTATCCCTTCCGGATCGCTCCAGACCGCGTCTGCGACGAGGAAATTCCAGAGCGGAACGGCCAACCAGATCACCAGCGCAGCACCGGCAATGGTCAACACCGAATTCACCGGTGTCGAGAACAGGTTCGCCCGCATCCACGCCCCGACACCGGTGGTGCTCCGGGGAGGCGGCAAAGCCTCGGCCATGGTGCTGCGAACGTACCCGCTTTGACTAGAACTCATCGTTCAACGCTCCACCATGGCAACACGGCTGTTGTACCAGTTCATGAACAGCGAGGTGACCATCGAGAACGTCAGATAGACCGCCATCGTCAGGATCACGATCTCGACGGCCCTGCCACTCTGGTTCAGTGCGGTGCCCATGAACACATTCACCAGCTCAGGGAAGCCGATGGCTGCGCCGAGCGAGGAGTTCTTTGTCAGGTTAAGGTACTGGCTGGTCAGCGGAGGTACGATAATGCGCAGCGCCTGGGGAATTACGACGAGGCGCAACCGGTCGTTGTCTCGCAGGCCTAGCGCGGCCGCCGCTTCCACCTGGCCGTAGTTCACGGCCTGGATACCGGCGCGAACGATCTCGGCGATGAACGAGGAGGTGTAGACCACCAACCCGACCACAAGCGCCGTAAGCTCGGGCGGGACCACGACGCCGCCGGTGTAATTGAAGCCGGTGAGCTCGGGCACGCTGAAAGCCACAGGAAGCTGCACGATCAACGCAACGGCCACCACGGGCACGATCATGATCGCGAGCATCGGCAACAGCACCGGCTTTCGGCGCCCTGCCTCTTCCATGGATTTTATCCGCCAACGACGCCAGATCACCGCCAGAAAGATCGCGACGACCAGCGCAGCGATAGCGAACAGGATTCGCTGATCGGTCTCAAGCGCTGGCAGATACAGCCCACGCTGGTTGAGCACGATTCCGAACGGCCCTTCGATGCTCTCGCGGATGCCCGGGACGGCGTTCAGCGCGAGAAAGTACCAGAACAAGAGCTGTAGCAGCAGCGGCACGTTACGGATGATCTCGACGTACACCATGGCCAGCTTGCGAATGAGGAAATTGCTCGAAAGGCGCGCGATGCCGACGATGAATCCCAGAAGCGTTGCGAGGACGATGCCCACGACGGCCACCAGAAGAGTGTTCAGGATTCCGATGAGGTAGACATCGAGATATGTGGATGTCCGCGCGAACTCGAGCAGCCCGAAGCTGATGTTGAAGCCCGCCGTCTGGGACAGGAAGTCCAGCCCAAGCGTCTTGTTCTGCGCCGCGAGGTTGGTTGAAACGTTGGACTGCAACCACCAGGCAGCGAGCGCGACCAGCGCTACGAGCAATCCCTGGTAGAAAATCCCGCGTGCGGTGGGATTGTAGAAAAGGGAAGAATCTATATTGGACCCGGCACTGCTAGTCGGGCGGTTGTCCGTCGGGGCGGCCATATCGATACCTCTGCCATGCCGGCAATGTGCGCGCAGCTCCCTAGGAGGTACGCGTCGCCCTGGGCTTTTGGGAAGAGTGACCCGGGCGCAATTGCCCGGGTCAAACAGGTAACGATCTTAGCGGATCGGCGGAGCGTACTGGATACCGCCATCGGTCCACAGCGCGTTGATGCCGCGCGGGATGTTGATGGGCGTGTTCTCACCGAGGTGAGCCTCATAAAGCTCACCGTAGTTTCCGACATGCTTGATGATCCGGTAGCCCCAGTCGGTGGGCAGGCCTATCGGCCCACCGAAGTCACCTTCGACCCCGAGCAGACGACGGATCGCGGGGTTATCCGAGCCCAGCATTTCGTCAACGTTCTCGGACGTCACGCCAAGCTCTTCAGCATTGAGAAGTGCGAAGTACGTCCAGCGCGTTACGTTCAGCCATTCCGTGTCACCCGAACGAATCGAGGGGCCAAGCGGCTCTTTGGAGATGATCTCGGGAAGGATGATGTGCGCGTCGGGATCTGGGAATGTCGACCGCGAAGCTGCGAGCACAGAAGAGTCCGTAGTGTAGACGTCGCAGCGACCATCGATATAGGCCTGTTCAACTTCGTCCTGACCAACAAAGACCACGGCATTGGACAGGTCCATACCATTGCTGGCGAAATAATCGGCAGCGTTCAGCTCGGTGGTGGTGCCGGCCTCAATGCAGACTGCGGCGCCCGAAAGCTCCAGCGCCGAAGTCACGCCGGCGTCTTCGCGGACCATGAAGCCCTGGCCGTCATAGACCATGGTGCCCACGAAGGAGATGCCCAGATCTGTATCGCGGGTCATGGTCCAGGTCGTCTGGCGCGACAGCACGTCAATATTGGCGTTCGCAAGGCTTTCGAAGCGAACCTGCGAGGTCAGAGGCGTGTAGCGTACCGCATCAGGATCATCGAACATCGCAGCGGCCAAGGCACGGCAGTAGTCAACCTCGATGCCAGTCCAGACGTTGTTGTCGTCGGGGAACGAGAAGCCCGGGACGCCCTCGGTAACACCGCACTGCAGATAGCCCCGATCCATGATCTCGCCCAGAAGCTGCGCATGCGCGGCCGTTCCGGTCACTGCCATCGCCGATGCGACGGCCATAGTCACCATTGCTTTTTTCATTGCTTTGCCTTTGTTTCCTAACCCTTGGATGATGCCACTGCGCGGCTGAAGCCGCATTGTTTATCCGGGCACCGGGCATTGCTTCCTATTGCCATCGGAACCAATGCCGTCCAGCATCGAACCGCGCTTTGCCCATGCCGTCAATACCCAACTGTCCAGGTCACGGTAAGAATTTAATCATTCCGGCAGAACGCCTAATCTGAATGCAGCAGTGCTGACCTATCGGCACGGAACGAAAAAACAGATGTCCTCAGGCAATCTCAAATCATATCCGGACCTCGAGACCTTGCTGGCTCATGCTGGCCGCGATCCCGCAGCCCAGCACGGCTTCGTCAATACGCCCGTGTACAGGGGCAGCACGGTGGTTTTTCCATCGCTCGACGCCCTTGAAGACCAGACGATCCGCTATCGCTACGGCCGTCAGGGAACGCCCCTTACCTCCGGGCTTGAAGACGTTATCAGCTCGCTCGAAGGCGCCGAGGGCACGGTGCTGACACCATCGGGCGTCTCTGCCATCTCGCTGGCGCTTATGGCCTGCCTGTCCACTGGCGACGAGTTGCTGGTTACCGACAGCGTCTACGAGCCCACACGCGCCCTCGCCGATTCGCTGCTTGAACGGTTCGGAATCTCGACCCGATATTTCAACCCGCGTGCCGGCGACGAGATTCATGACGTCTTGTCCGATAAGACGCGTGTGGTCTTCGTCGAAAGCCCCGGCTCGTTGACCTTTGAGATTCAGGACATCCCCGCCCTCTCCGCCGCGGCGCACGAGGCCGGGGCTCTGGTCGTCGCCGACAATTCCTGGGCGTCTCCGCTCTATTGCCGACCGCTTGATCTGGGCGCGGACATCGTCGTGCATTCAGGCACGAAAATGTTCGTCGGCCATTCTGACGCAATGATCGGGACGGCATCCGCATCGGGTGAAGCGCTGCAGAAACTGCGCAAGGCGCACTATCGGCTGGGCCTGATCGCCTCGCCGGACGACGCGTTTCTGGCAACGCGGGGCATGCGAACCCTTGCGGTTCGCATGCAGGCGCACGAAGAAAGGGCACTCGACCTGGCGCGCTGGCTCGAAGAGGATGAGCGCGTCCAGGAGGTATTGCACCCCGCCCTGCCATCTCACCCGGACCACGCCTTGTTCAAACGTGATTTCCAGGGTTCGGGGTGCCTCTTCTCGTTTGTATTGCCCCAGGCGCCGCGAGCAGCGGTTGCGGCCATGGTGGACCATCTCGACGTGTGGGGGATGGGGTATTCCTGGGGAGGCTTCGAGAGCCTGATCCTTCCGGCCGATCCGGCTCGAATTCGAACAGCGACACCATGGACCGAAGCCGGAAACCTTTTCCGCGTGCATGTCGGCTTTGAGGGCCTCGACGCGTTGAAGGCCGATCTGGCCGCCGGGCTTGACCGCTACTTCATGATCCTTGGGATGTGACCGCGCCGGAGCCAGCGCAACAGAGGCAGGAAGCCATGGAGCATTCGGCTGTGCACCCGTCTGCCTTGCTGCCGCAAACCCCAGTTTTGGGTAACGAAATAGTCCCTCACCATCAGCGCACCAATCACGCCGACCACTATGCCCGCTACCACATCGGAAAGGAAATGATCGCCGACCACGATGCGGCTGAAGCCGATCGCCAGGCCAAATGATATGATCAGGCGCTGCCAGCGGCGTCCCGTCAGCGTCAGCAGCACGATCGAGAAGGCAAGCGCCGTGGTGGAGTGCCCGGAAGGCAAGCTGTGCATCGTCCAGTCCACGATGTTGAACGGCTCGAAATGGAGCGCGTTCTTCTCCTCCAGATACAGAGGACGCCCGCGTCCGATGATGCGCTTGAGCACCACTGTCGCCAGACCTGAAAGCCCCACGGCGAGGAAGACGAAAGCCGATATCTGCTGGAGCGAAATGGCGGCCCAGCGCCAGCTGTAGGTTAAGTTCACCCGTCGCGCTGCCCAGGCCACACAGACGCCCAGGAGGGCCGGGATCAGTATCCAGTCGGACTTTCCGAAATCGGTGAGCCAGCGGAAGAAGTCGCGCTCATGGTCCGGCCAGCGCCCCAGCCCCTCGATCAGCGGCCCGTCGAAGAACACCGCACAGACGATGAACGCCACAATGGCGAGAAGCGGCCAGGTCAGCAACGTGCCGTGCCGTCGGTTGCTGTCGAGAAAACTGCGCGCAAGCCGTGCGGTGAACGTGTTGTCTGCAAACAAATCGTGTGCCCCGCCAGACGGTCCTTACCTGCGAGCGGCGAGCGGTATCATGTCTTGCCCTGTGTTTAAAGAATGTGTATCGCATGCTCACGATGTCGGGGTATAGCTCAGCCTGGTAGAGCACCGGTTTTGGGAACCGGGGGTCGCAAGTTCGAATCTTGCTGCCCCGACCATTCGCATAAGTGCCGGAGAGAAATTGTCCATGGTCGCACGCATCTATCGTCCTGCACGCAATGCAATGCAGTCCGGCAAAGCCGGAAGCCGCGAATGGATGCTCGTCTTCGAGCCCGAAACCCCGCGCGGGATAGATCCGCTCATGGGATACACCTCGAGCTCTGACATGAAGCAGCAGATCAAGCTGCGCTTCGACACGCTCGAAGATGCGGAAAGCTACGCACAGAGGGAAGGAATTCCCTATATCGTGCAGCCCGTCCAGGAATCGACGGTCAAGAAGGTAAGCTATCCGGACAATTTCCGGCACGACCGCAAGGCCCCCTGGACCCACTGACCGCAAGTCGCACAATTCACGCTCACGTCATGAGCGCGCAGTCGCAGGCCGGTCAGACCTGCGGCACTCTCGCATTGCCCAGCAGCAGCACAGGTCCGGTCGGGCGCCCGGTCGGCGAGCCACCCTCGGGCTCTAGCGTGATCTCGTAAAGCTGATCGGGCTGCGGCGCGGGCAGACTGGGCCCGGTCAGCACCAGCTCGCGGGCCTCCGCGAACGTGCCAAGGGACACCGGCCCGGTTTCCTCATCCGGCAACGTCCAGACCTCAAGAACCTGCCCTTGCGGGGCGCTGAGCGCTTCGAGCGGCACGATACGGACGCTGTCGTTGGCGAAGGCCTCGACGATGGCACCCGGGCGCATGTCGTCGCCTGAAAGCACTGCGATGACCACGGGAGGTTCCTCGTCAGGCTGGGTCAGCATTCCACCAGCGAAACCGAGACCAACGGCAATTACGAGGCTGGCAGCCATTGCGGCGGGGCGCAGCGTCGTGGTCCAGCCAGCCTTGGTGCGCGGGGGCGTATTGCTGTTGGCGGCCTTCGGCTGTTCGGTGGTCTGCACCCGCTCGCTGATCGACTGCCACAGCCGATCCGGCACGGCTTCCGCCTTGGCCGTATCGTCGAGCGCCGAGAATTTCCGTTCGAGTTCACGCACATCATCCGCAAGATGGCGATCAGTGGCCAGTTCGGCCTCAAACTGCGCCACATCATGCTCTTCCATGGCGCCGACGATATAATCGGCTATTCGCTGGGCGCGCAGGGCTTCACTGTTCATCCAAGGCACTCCCTCAGGCTCGCCATGCCCCGCCTGATCCAGGCCTTGATTGTCCCGAGCGGCGCGCCGAGTTTCTCGGCGACCTCTCCATGGCTCATACCCGTCACATAGCAGAGCAGGATGGAGCGACGTTTGCCGGTCTCGAGTTGGTCGAGACAGACCTTGAGCGCGTGCCGCTCGGGAAGCGCGGCATAGGCATGGGAGGCATCCTGCTCCCGATCTCCAATCGCCTCGAGCGTGGCGCCGTCATGAAAATCCATGCGCGATCCGTCCCGGATCAGATTGAGCGCGCGGTTCCGCACGATCCGCGTCATCCAGGCGCGCGCGCGCCCACGGCCGGAATCGAACTGGGAGGCGCGCTGCCAGATCAGCACGAAGGCCTCCTGCACCACTTCCTCGGCCAGATCGCTTCGCCTCACGATTCTGCGAGCGATCGCGACCATCCTTCCCGCTTCGGCCCGGAACAGGGCCTCGAGTGCGTCGCGGTCTCCGTTCGAGATTTGCGCGAGAAGGTGATCCGTCGCGTCTTCGCTTATGTCCTGGATGGTCACGACTGTCTGCTCGTTTTCTTATGCTTTGATATTAAACGCGAAAAATCGCATTCGACGCAACCATCAGAAAAAAATATCGCGTCCGTGCATCCAATCGCGTCCCCCCGCGGGTAGGGCATATGTGAGCATGCAGGATCGAGCCGCTCGAAAGCAACATCCTGCCGCAACTGAACCAGGGAGAACATCATGTCTTTTGCCATTCTTACGCGCATCGCACTTGCCGGGGTCGGAACCATCGCCCTCGCCGGCGCCGCCCACGCCAATTCCGCTGTCGGCCTGATCGGCGACCGCACACTGGTCATGTTCAACACCGAGACCCTTATGGTCGACGGTATGATGGATGTGACCGGCGTTGATCGGCTTCACGGCATCGACGTCCGGCCCGCCGACGGCTGGGTCTATGGCGTTGACTCCGAAAACAACATCGTGACCATCGATCTGGACTCCGGCGAAGCGACCGTTTCCTCGACCATCACCGAGTCGATCGGCGATGGCGCAATGCCTTCCGTCGATTTCAACCCGGTCGCCGATCGTCTGCGCTTCATGGGCAGCGATGGCACCAACCTGCGGATCAACGTCGAGACCGGTGAAACCATCGTCGACGGCAGCCTGCAGTTCGACGAAGCCGGCGACAACGCTGGCGACGCACACAACGTAGTCGCCACCGCCTACACCAATTCGGTCGGCTCGCCCGAAGCCACTGCCATGTACGACATCGACATGGACATGCTCGCCCTGCTCCAGCAGACCGCGCCGAATGACGGCACCCTGGCAGTGATCGGCGAACTCGGCATCGACTCCGCCGAGTCGATCGCCTGGGACATCTACGCTGAGGACGTAGACATGAACACGGCTTACCTCGCAGTGGGCACGGTGCTCTATACTGTCGATCTGGAATCCGGCATGGCCACCGAATGGGGGCCCATCGAGGGTCTCGATGCCCCCCTTCGTGACATGACGGTCCTCCCGGCCGAGATGTGATCGGCCAGAGCGAAGCCGGGCCCCCGCCCTGGCTTCGCTCACCTCCAAGGTCTTGCGTTGGGCGTTATGCGCCCAGCGCAGTCCACCGACTATCGTCCTGGCTCGATTTGACCGAAGCCATGATGAACTCCATGCCCTCAATGCCGTCGTCCAAGGTCGGCAGCAACCCCTCGTAATCGGCCCCCTCCCCACGAATGACAGCCGCGAACTGGCTGTATAGCGTGGCAAAGGCTTCCAGATAGCCTTCGGGATGACCTGCAGGGATACGCACATTCATCGCATTGGCCGCATTGCCCTGGATCGCACCGCCGCGAGTCAGAAGCTGCTTGGGTTTCCCGAACTCGGTGAACCACATGTAGTTGGGATTGTCCTGCCGCCATTCCAGCCCGGCCTTTTCGCCGTAGACCCGCAACTGAAGCCCGTTCTCGTTGCCCACCGCAACCTGGGACGCCCAGAGCATGCCCTTTGCTCCGCCCTCGAAGCGCAGCATGATGTGGACGTTATCGTCGAGCTTGCGGCCGGGAACGAAGGCATCCAGATCCGCTGAAACGGCCGACGTCTTGAGCCCCGTCACATACCGCAGCAGATTGTAGGCGTGCGTGCCGATGTCGCCGATACAGCCACCGGCGCCCGAACGCTCCGGATCGGTCCGCCACGCAGCCTGCTTGTTGTCATCATCGGTCGGCTCGGCCAGCCAGTCCTGAGGATACTCTGCCTGAACCACGCGGATCTTGCCCAGCGCACCGGATTCGATCAGCTCGCGGGCCTGCCGGATGAGCGGATAGCCGGTATAGTTGTGGGTCAGCAGAAACCGCGCGCCATTCCTGGGCTCCACCTTGGACAGCGCATGGGCGTCGTCGATCTTCGCCGTAAGCGGCTTGTCGCAGATCACATGGATACCGGCCTCGAGAAACGCCTTGGCCGGCCCGAAATGCATGTGATTGGGCGTGACGATCGCAACCGCCTCGATGCCGTCCTCGCGGGCGGCCTCAGCCCGCGCCATTTCCTCGTAATCGGTGTATATGCGGTCATCGGCCAGACCCAGATTCCGGCCACTCTCGCGCGCGACCTCGGGACGGGACGACAGCGCGCCGGCCACCAGTTGATAGTCGCCATCGATCCGCGATGCGACGCGGTGCACATAGCCGATAAAGGCGCCAGTGCCGCCGCCGACCATGCCAAGCCTGATGGGGCGTTTTCCGTTTTCTGCCATGACTTCCTCCTAATCCAGGCCGAGCATCTTGCGGTTGGCTGCCTTGTCGGTGCCGCCACTCGCGAAATCGTCGAATGCGTGATCGGTGACCCGAATGATGTGATTGGCGATGAATTCCGCGCCTTCGCGGGCCCCGTCCTCGGGGTGCTTGAGAGCGCATTCCCACTCGAGCACGGCCCAGCCATCGAAGTCCATGGCCGCGAGCTTGGAAAAGATCGCGCCGAAATCGACCTGCCCGTCCCCGAGCGAACGGAACCGCCCTGCCCGATCGACCCAGCTCTGGTAGCCGCCATAGACGCCCTGACGGCCCGTCGGGTTGAACTCGGCATCCTTGACGTGGAACATCCGGATCCGGTCCTCGTAGATGTCGAGGAAATCAATGTAGTCCAGCGCCTGCAGGACGAAATGGCTGGGATCATAGAGGATGTTGGCCCGCGCGTGGTTGTTCACCCGCTCAAGGAACATTTCGTAGGTGACCCCGTCATGCAGGTCCTCGCCCGGATGGATTTCGTAGCACACGTCCACGCCCGCATCGTCGAAGGCACCCAGGATCGGCGTCCAGCGGCGGGCAAGCTCGTCGAAGGCTTCTTCAACCAGACCGGCAGGACGCTGTGGCCAGGGATAGACATAGGGCCATGCTAGCGCGCCCGAGAAAGTGGCGTGTCCCGTCATGCCCATGTTCCGGGAGGCCGCGGCAGCCCATTTGAGCTGCTGAACCGCCCATTCCTGCCGGGCCTTGGGATTGCCGCGAACTTCCGGCGCGGCAAAGCCGTCAAACGCCGTGTCATAGGCGGGGTGCACGGCGACGAGTTGGCCCTGCAGATGTGTGGAGAGTTCGGTGATGGTGATCCCGTGCGCCCCGGCAATGCCCTTGAGCTCGTCGCAGTAGTCCTTGGACGTTGCTGCCTTTTCGAGGTCGATGTAGTCACCGACCCAGCTCGGCAGCTGGATACCCTTGTAGCCCAGACCTGCAGCCCACTCGCAAACGGTATCGAGCGAGTTGAACGGGGGCTGATCGCTGGCGAACTGGGCCAGAAAAATGGCCGGGCCCTTGATGGTACGCATGGTTTCTCCTCCAGTGCTTGAACGATCGGGCCGCTCTGTCGAGCGCCCCACCGTCAATGATGTACGTTCATCATTTCGATGAACACGATATCTCCACCCGTTTGGCTGTCAAGCGCAAGCGCCCGACGGGCCCTTACTTGAGAAGGGCCTGCGCCATCTCAGGCGACAGAGCGTCCGGCCGCTCGCAGCGAGTGGAGAGGGTCACTGCCGCCCCCGTTTCGGCCGATTTGAGAACCGACAGCATGATATCGACACCGTGCAGCGCCATATCGAGCGAGCACCGCGGCTTACGGCCCTGCTCGATAGCCTGCATCATGTCGGCAAGGCCGGCTGCGCGGTAGTTGGCGAACGGAGGCCCGTCGTCTCTCTCCCAATTGGCCACTTCGAGCGGGTGAGCCCAGGGCTCCACGCGCTGCTCCGCACCGCCCCGGCTGGCGACGGCCAGCTCCCCACCGAAGAAATTGGGGTCCGGCAAATAGAGCGAACCGGTTTCACCATAGAGCTCCATGTGGCCGTGGCGATGAGCTTCCACGTCCCAGGATGCCCCCAAGCTGACCACGGCACCAGCCTCGAACTCGAGGACCGCATGGATCGTGGTCGGCGTCTCGACCGAGACGAACTCGCCCTTACGCGCACCGTTGCCGATTTCGCGCTGTATCCGGGGAGTTGAGGCGAGTGCCGTTACCCGGCTGACGGGCCCGAGCAGATTGATTAGATTGGCGACATAGTAGGGACCGACGTCAAGAATGGGCCCTGCCCCCGGCTTGAAGAAGAAATCGGGATTGGGGTGCCAATGCTCCATCCCGAAGCTCATCACATGGCAGGTGCCCGAGACGATGCGGCCCACCCTTCCCTCATCGATCAGAGCACGCGCATGCTGATGCGCGCCACCCAGGAATGTATCCGGCGCACATCCGACGACAACCCCGGCAGCTTCGGCTGCGGCCTTGAGCGCCTGCCCCTCCTCGACCGAAAGCACGAGCGGCTTCTCCGAATAGGCGTGCTTGCCGGCCTCCACGATCTGCCGGGTGACGCGGAAATGCGCCTCCGGGATCGTGAGGTTCACCACGACATCGATGTCATCGCTCGCCAGCAGCGCCTCGGGCGTGCGTGCATCCACGCCGAACTCGGTGGCCCGCGCTTCAGCAGCCGCCGGCATGATATCGGCGACTGCACGAACCTCGAGCCCGCGAAAAAGCGGCAACAGCTTCAGATAGGCAGTGGAAATGTTGCCCGCGCCGAGAATTCCGACGCCATAAGGAGCGGTCATGGTTCAGCCTTCCATTGCTGCGCGTACGCCGTCCACGGACCGGCGCGCAAATCGTTCGAGATCGGCGGGGTTGTCATGCTCGAGCACCAGATGCTTGACGCGCGAATGCTGGTCGAGCGCCGCCATGATCGCCTTCCAGTCCATGGTGCCGTGACCGACATCGGCCCAGCCGTCCTCATCTGCATTCTCGCCTTCAGGCGCCAGATCCTTGACGTGCGCCGCGGTGATGCGATTGCCGTACCGCTCGATCCATTCCAGCGGATCGTTGCCGCCGCGCACGACCCATGCAACGTCCATCTCCCAGTCGATTTCTGGTGCGCGCTCGAGGATGATGTCCATAGGCAGCCGCCCGCTTTCAGCCGGCCAGAACTCGAAATGGTGATTGTGCCAACCGAACCCGAACCCCTCCTGCTTGTAGAAGCGTCCGAGGTCGGCCAGTTCGTCGGCCAGGGCGTTGAACGCATTCTCATCCTGCTTCCACTGATCGTTGGGAATCGCCGGGCAGAAAATGTCCGTTATCCCGATCGTGCGGGCGGCTTCGACCGTCGCCTTCCTCTCGCGCAGCTGGTCCAGTCCGAAATGGCCGCTGGACATGGCAAGTCCGTGAGCATCAAGCAGGCCGCGCATTGCCTTGGGGTCTTCATAAAGTCCGCCATATCCCTCGACATGGCCGAGGCCCACGCGGGACAACAGCGCGAACACCTCTCCGATCGGGTTGAAGTTGCGGGCGCTGTACAGCTGAAACGATAAATTGCTCATCAGACTGGCTTTCATCGGTTGGCATCCCCGACGGCACGGCCGCCGGAACACAGGCTTGTAATCGATTACATCGACGGCATAAAGCCGGTTTCGTCACCAGCCTTGGAAATTGGTTCAGTCCTCCCGCAACACCCAAGCCAATGACTGACATTGACGCGATTATGCGCTAGAGGAACTTTGTGGCCCCGTAGCTCAGCTGGATAGAGCAGTAGCCTTCTAAGCTATTGGTCGCAGGTTCAAGTCCTGCCGGGGTCGCCATCACGGTACGCCTGCCGTCGGCTGGCGGGCCAGACCATCACGGGCCCCGGAATACGGACAGCAGGATGAACGCAACAGGCAATCGTATCAAGGCGATCGCGGTCACCTTGCTGTTCTTTGCGATCAGCGCGTTCGTCCTTCTAGGTATCGTGTGGGGCATTGATGCCCTGCCCTTCACCGTTCCCGGGCTGGCGGCGATCGGGTCCTACAGCCCCCATGATTCGATCGCGGCGGTATCGGACCTCAGGGCATCCTTCGTTCTGACCGCCGCCTATCTCGTTGCCACGGCCCTCGTGGTTCTGATCAACACCCAGTATTGCGACAGGATGCTGGCCATCTTGGCCGATGTGCTCCTGATGATGTTTGCGGCGATGGCCGGGTTCGTGATCGGCTATTGGGTGCTGCTGCGACTGGCGGGGTACCAGAACTTCCTGACCGTGGAATACGGGCTCTCATACCTCATCTGCCCGGCCGTCATCTTCCTCCTCAGCACGATCCCGATGGAGCGGCTCCGTTGGCCCCTGCCGCTGCGCATCCTGACCGTTCTGGCCCTGGTCTTCGCCGCACCGATCGTGCTGCTCTGGAACCCCTGAGCCTGAACGCGATCTGAACAGGCGATACGAGCGGCGTTCAATGCCCATTCGCTAGGGTGGCGCGCATGTCGAAATCGCCAAGAGGCTTCATCATGCTCAAGTCCGTGTTCACCGCCGGAACCGCCATCCTCTCCGTTGCCACGGCGCTTGCCCTCGCGCCAGCAAGTCATGCCCAGTCCCCAACGCCCGTCGGCCAGTGGGAACTGGCTAGCGGGGAATCCAGATTCGAAATATTCGCGTGTCAGGGCGGAGATGAACTCTGCGCGACCATGACCTGGCTTGCAGAAGACCTCCGCGACAGCGAAACAGCCGCCTATCTCGGCACCAGAGTGCTTGACGGCGCCGCCCCTGCGGGGGCCGGAACATGGCGCGGCACGGTGCTTTATGAGGGCTCGAGCTACTCGGGGCGCCTGACGCTCGACGCGCCCGATACCATTAGCCTGCAGGGCTGCCAGGGCATATTCTGCCGGACCATGGAGCTGACGCGGATCTGACCGCTGGTACCATGTTGCTCTTATGCAACTTGTAGCAAGCACCCGCGCCCTGGCCTGTCAGGTGGCGGGGAGTTGCCCCACTGGCGACGCAATGGAACGATTGTGTGCTCCCCGACAACAGGAGCAGCGTCATGACATCCCTCGCCCGAGCACTTGCCCCCGTCGCGATCTTTCTGGCGATGGCAACCTCGGTACCGGTCAAAGCTCAGGACTATGCGGACGTGCCGCTTGCCAAACTGCAGGAGACTGCAGCATCCGAGCACCCCTCGGCCCTCTACGTGCTGGCCTCACGGCTGTTCGATACCGGTGCGAGGTCCGATGCCGTTTTCTGGTATTATGCTGGCCAGTTGCGCTACCGCATCCATCTGCAGTGCAATCCCGACCTCGCGCCGGACGGCGATCCAGCCCTCTTCGGCGCACTCTCGGAGGTGATCGGCAACGAGATCAACCGCTACGCCTTCGGCGACGTCGAGGCCCTTGCAGGAACGCTTGAAGCGGTCGTCGAATGGGACGAGGCGACGGAGAACCCGATCAATCCGCGCGAAAAGTGCCCCGAGGCCCATATGGAGGTCGTCTCGGGACTTCAGGATCTCCGCGGTTATCTGCTCGAGAATGTCGACCTGATCAGGGACGAGCGTGAGCAGGCAGGCCTCGATAACACCTGGTGAGTTTGGGAGCTGCGAACCTCAGTTGGTGACCACGAGGGCTCCATGCCGGGTAGCCACGATGGTGTGCTCGAACTGCACGCAGAGCGCGGCAGGCTCGCTGACTAGCGTCCAGGGGTCGTCGGGGTCCTTTTCCTCGGCATAGCGCCCCCCGAGCGAGAGGAACGGCTCGATCGTGAACACCAGCCCCTCGGTCATCTTACGCCGCTCGGCCCGGTCCGGCCATGTGGCAATGGTGGACGGCTCGTCATGAAGGCTGTCGCCGACCCCATGGCTGGCAAGGTTGCGGATCAGGGTGTAGCCGTTCATCCCGGCGAACTTGCCGATTGCCTTCCCGATATCGGCGAGGCCTGCCCCGGTCTTCACGGCCCGAATCCCCGCCCACATGGCACGCTTGCCGTCCCGGCACAGCTTTTGGGTGCGCCGCGAAACCGGCGGTACCAGATAGGAAGCCCCGGTATCGGCATAGACCGCATCCTTGACCGCGGACACGTCGATATTGACCAGATCACCGGCCTCTATAACCCGATCACCCGGAATACCATGCGCAATCTCCTCGTTGACCGAGATGCACGTCGCACCGGGGAAGCCATAGGTGACCTCCGGCGCCGAGCGGGCACCGTTCTCGTCGAGGATCTTCCGCCCGATATCGTCGAGCTCACGGGTCGTGATCCCGGGCTCCAGCGCCGCCGCCATGGCATCGCGCGCCACCGCGCAGATGCGCCCGATGGCCTTGAGGCGGTTCAGTTCCTCTTCGGAGGTGATCGTCACGTCGAGCTGCCCTTCAAAGCATGGAAATGAGCCAGCAGGCCCGTGGTCGAGCTGTCGTGATCGTCGCCAGGCTGCTGCTCCTCAACCTTGGGAAGCAGCGCCTTGGCCAATTGCTTACCCAGTTCAACGCCCCACTGATCATAGGAGTTGATGTTCCAGATCGTGCCCTGAACGAATACCTTGTGCTCGTAGAGCGCAACCAGCCTGCCCAGCGTTGCGGGGTCCAGCTTCTCGTACATGATGGTGTTAGACGGCCGATTACCCGGGAACACCTTGTGCGGCACCAGCGCCGCGATCTCTTCGTCGGCCAGCCCCTGGGCCTTCAGTTCGGCCTCCACTTCGCTCTGTGATTTCCCGAGCATCAGCGCTTCGGACTGCGCGAGGCAGTTGGCAACCAGCTTGGCGTGGTGAGGCGGGAGATTCTCGTGCGGTGTCGCCGCCACGAGGAAATCGCAGGGAATCACGCTCGTGCCCTGGTGGATCAGTTGATAAAACGCGTGCTGCCCGTTCGTCCCGGGCTCGCCCCAGATGATCGGCCCGGTGTCCCAAGGCACATCCTTGCCCTTGAGCGTCACCGACTTGCCATTTGATTCCATATCCTGCTGCTGGAGATAGGCGGCAAATCGTGACAGGCGCTGGTCGTAGGGCAGCACCGCATGGGTCGCAAAGCCCCAGGTGTTGCGATACCAGATACCCAACAAGCCCATGATGACCGGCAGGTTCTTTTCGAGCGGGGTGGAGCGGAAATGGTGATCCATCTCCCCTGCGCCGCGCAGAAATGCCTCGAAACTATCAAAACCCACGGCGATCACCACAGGCAGGCCGATCGCGGACCAGACCGAATAGCGGCCGCCGACCCAATCCCAGAACCCGAAAATCCGGTCCTCGGAGATGCCGAACGCCTTGCAGCCTTCGATATTGGTTGAAACGGCGGCAAAGTGGGCGTTCACCGCGTCTTCGCCGAGCGCCTCGGCCAGCCAGGCCCGCCCCGAGCCCGCATTGGTCATGGTTTCGTCGGTGGTAAAGGTCTTGGACGCCACGATGAACAGCGTTCTGGCCGGGTCGAGGCCCTTCAGGGTATCGGCAATGTGTGCGCCGTCGACGTTGGATACATAGTGAGCCCGCAAATCCTGGCGCGTGTAGGGCGCCAGCGCCAGAGTGACCATCGCCGGGCCGAGATCGGAGCCGCCAATCCCGATATTGACCACATCGGTGAAGGCCTCGCCGGTAGCACCTCGGACCTCGCCGCTTCTTACAGCCTCCGAGAAGCCCTTCATGCGCGCGAGCACATCCCGCACACCGGGCATCACATTCTCGCCGTCGACCGTGACGGGTTCGTCGCCGAAATGGCGCAATGCCATGTGCAGCACAGCCCGGCCCTCGGTCCTGTTGATGGGCTCGCCCGCCCACATGGCGTCGCGCCGCCCTTCGACATCGGCAGCCTTGGCCAGCGCGAACAGCGCTTTGAGCGACTGGCTGTCGATCCGGTTCTTGGAATAGTCGAGCAATATGTCCCCGAACCGCGCCGAATACGTCGCGAAGCGCTCCGGGTCGTGCGCGAACAGCTCGCGCATGTTCGTGCCTTGGAGGCGCGAGCGGTGCTTTTCGAGGTCGGCGAATGCCTGCTTGCGGGCCTTGTTGGACATCTTGTTTCCCTTACTCGACTGCCGGCAGGTCGCCGCGCGCCCACCCATCCCGGGTTTCGGCGACGAAATCGTCGAACCGGCCGGCTTCAATTGCACTTCGCATCCCGCTCATCAACTCCTGATAATAGGCCAGGTTGACCTGCGAGAGTATCATTGCACCGAGAATTTCCTCGCACTTGACGAGATGATGCAGATAGGCGCGCGAGAACCGCCGGGCGATGGGGTTGGACGAGGCTTCGTCCAGAGGACGCGGATCATCCCTGTGCCGGGCATTCTTGAAATTGACCACGCCAAAGCGGGTATAGGCGTGTCCGTGTCGCCCGGCCCGTGTGGGGTGGACGCAATCGAACATGTCGATGCCACGCGCCACGGCGCCCAGCAGGTCATCGGGCTTGCCGACGCCCATCAGATAGTGCGGACGGTCTTGCGGCAGATGAGGCACAACCTCATCGAGTACGCGGAACATGACCTCCTGAGGCTCACCCACCGCCAGCCCGCCTACCGCATAGCCGTGAAAGCCGATGTCGGCCAGCGCGGCAGCCGAGATGGCCCTCAGCCCGGCATCATCCCCGCCCTGCACAATCCCGAAAAGCGCTCTGCCCTTTGCATCGTCAAACGCGCGCTTGGAGCGCTCCGCCCAGCGCAGTGACAACTGCATGGCCCGATCCAGTTCGTCCCGCTCGGCAGGCAGTCCCACGCATTCGTCGAGTTGCATGATGATATCGGAATCCAGAAGCTTCTGGATTTCGATCGAACGCTCTGGCGTTAGACTGTGGCTCGACCCGTCGATATGGGATTTGAACGTGACACCGTTCTCTTCGAGCTTGCGCAATTTGGAGAGGCTCATGACTTGGAACCCGCCCGAATCGGTGAGAATCGGCCGGGGCCATTCCATGAATTGGTGCAGCCCGCCGAGGCGGGCCACACGCTCCGCACCGGGCCGCAGCATCAGGTGATAGGTGTTTCCCAGGACGATATCCGCGCCGGTGTCGCGCACCTGCTCGGGATAAAGCGCCTTGACGGTGCCCGCCGTGCCCACCGGCATGAAGGCAGGGGTCCGGATCTCTCCGCGCGGCGTGTCGATCCGCCCGCGCCGTGCGCTGCCACCGGTCGAAAGGAGAGCGAACTGGAAATGCTCAGTCATGGTTGGCCCGGAAAAGCAGCGAGGCATCGCCGTAGGAATAGAAGCGGTAGCCTGTCTCGATAGCGTGCGCATAAGCGTTGCGCATGGTCTTGAGGCCCGAGAACGCGGACACCAGCATGAACAGCGTCGAGCGCGGCAGGTGGAAATTGGTCATCAGCGCATCGACCACGCGAAAATCGAAGCCGGGCGTGATGAAGATATCGGTGTCCCCCTCGAACGGGACCAGCTCTCCGGTCTCGCGCGCCGCACTTTCAAGCAGCCGCAGGCTTGTCGTGCCGACAGCCACAATCCGCCGGCCCGCCGCCTTCGCCGCGCGAATGCGCTCCACCGTGGGCAGCGTTACGACGCCCCATTCCGCATGCATGCGATGATCGTCGGTATCGTCGGCTTTCATGGGAAGGAACGTCCCCGCGCCCACATGCAGGGTGACCTCCTCGATCGCGACGCCGCGCGCTTCGAGCGTCCGAAGCAGTTCGCGGGTAAAGTGCAGGCCAGCAGTTGGGGCCGCTACTGCGCCGTCGCGTTCGGCATAGACCGTCTGATAGTCCTCTCCGTCCCGCTCTTCGATGGCGCGCTTGGCGCCGATATAGGGCGGCAGCGGCATGGCCCCGCGCGCCTTGATCGCCTCGTCGAGCACGGCCCCCGAGAAGTCGAAGGCCAACGTAACCTCGCCTTCGTGCACCGAAGCCACAGTCGCTTCCAGCGCATCGAGCGCGCAGATGTTGCCGGTGCTCTCACCGAAGATGATGCGGTCCCCCGGCTTGAGCCGCTTGGCAGGACGGGCAAAGGCCAGCCACCGGGACGGGTCGATCCGCTTGTGCAGGTTGAAAGAGACATTGGCCGTCAGCTCGCCCCGGTGCCGCACACCTCGAAGGTCCGCCGGGATCACCCTCGTGTTGTTGAGCACCAGCACGTCGCCCGGATCGAGCACGGTCGAAAGGTCCCTGACCACGCGATCTTCCAGTGTACCGATTGCATCGACAACAAGCATGCGCGCGCTGTCGCGCGGACTGACGGGGTGAAGCGCTATCCGGTCTTCAGGCAGGTCGAAATCGAAAAGGTCGACGCGCATTCAGGGCCCGATGCAGGTAACTGCATAGGCACCAGTGCCCACGATCTGGAGTGTACCCCCCATGGCAAAATCGCTCTCTTCGAGGACCCTGAACAGACGCAGGCGCGCCACGATCTCGTTGATGTTGGCATCGGTGAAATCGACACGGACCGTTTCCGCGTCGCCGAACGCCTGAACCGATCCGATGGCGCCTTCGGCGGTCGTCCATTCCTGGCCGCCCACCTGAATGTAGGCGCTGATCACCGCGAGGATTGGCAGGCTGCCGATCGCCATGTCGATGGTCGCGCCATCTTCAGAGACGCAGGATATGGTTCCGGTCGCGTGCGCGGGAGCGGCCAAAGCCGCCCCCGCCACCATCGCAAGTCCGAAAAGCCTGAGCATTCTCAGGCGACGTCGGCTGCAACGCGCAGGCTGACGATCCGGTCGGGATTGCGCACGGGCTCGCCGCGCTCGAGCTGGTCGATATGGTCCATGCCTTCGATGACCTGGCCCCAGACCGAGTACTGCCGGTTCAGCCAGGGAGCCTCGCCAAAGCAGATGAAGAACTGGGAATTGGCCGAATCCGGATTGGCCGTGCGGGCAGCCGAAACAGTGCCACGCACATGCTTTTCGCTGGAGAACTCTGCCTTGAGATCGGGCTTGCTCGATCCGCTGGTGCCGTTGCCCTTGGGACAGCCGGCCTGCGCCATGAAGCCGTCAATCACGCGATGAAAGACGATCCCGTCGTAGAACTTTTCACGGGCGAGTTCCTTGATGCGCTCAACGTGCCCGGGCGCGAGGTCGGGGCGGAGCTCGATAACGACATCGCCCTTGGTCGTTTCCATGAGAAGGATGTTTTCGGGATCGGAATAGCTGGTCATTGGTCTGGGTGATCCTGTTGATGCAAATCAGAGACTGTCGGAAACGCGAAGCGACACCATCGTGTCGGGGTCGGGCACCATGCCATTGGCCTGCTGCGGACCACTCGCAAGGGCGTCCACGAGGTCCATGCCTTCTATCACCTCGCCGAACAGGGTGTACTGCTCGTTCAGATGCGAGGAATCGCCCGTCACGATGAAGAACTGGGAGTTGGCGGAGTTAGGGTCCGTGGACCGCGCCATACCAAGCGTGCCCCGCACGAACGGCTCGGACGAGAACTCGGCTTCAAGATCCGGCAGATCCGATCCGCCGGCGCCGGTGCCCGTGGGGTCGCCAGTCTGCGCCATGAAGTTCTCGATCACGCGGTGAAAGAGGTGGCCATCGTAAAAGCCGTCATTGGCGAGGGTCGTGATGCGCTCGACGTGATTGGGGGCCAGATCGGGCCGCAGCCTGATCAGCACCTCGCCCTCCTCCAGCGTGAGCGTGGCAAAAGGTCCTTCCGCGTCGCTCGTCTGGGCCACAGCCGGCTGGCTGTGCCCGAGCGAGAGCAGCGACCATGCGGCGGTGGCCGCAAAAAGGCCGACGAAGGCAACGACCAGAAACACGATCCGGCGGTTCAACGGTTGGGGGGCATGTGCTGCCATTACATCTCCATGAGTTCGAGAACGCGGGCCGGGACAAAGTGCGATATGTCACCGCCCATGCCTGCAATCTGGCGGACCAGCGTCGCGGAAATATGGCGCACCGCCGGGCTTGAAGGAAGAAACACGGTCTGCAGGTCGGGCGCGAGCCTGGCGTTCATCCCCACCATCTGCATCTCGTAATTGTAGTCCGTAGTGTCACGAAGACCCCGGATGACGATGCCTGCGCCCGACGCCAGAGCAGCGTCGACCATCAGCCCGTCGAATTCCATGATCGCGACTTCGGTCTCGTGCCCGGCAGCGATCGGACCGGTGATCTCGTCGATCATCCGGACGCGCTCGGCGGCTGCGAGCATCGGGCTTTTCTGGGCATGCACGCCAACGCCAATCACCAACCGATCGACGAGCCCGCAGGCCCGATCGATGATGTCCACATGTCCGTTGGTCAGGGGATCGAACGACCCCGGGTAAAAGCCGATGCGCATTTTCATGGGCGGTGTTGTGTCACGCTCGCTTTTGCAGCGCAAGCCAGATGCCCCCGCCGATCAGAACGGCACCCGACACCCGATTGACCAGCCGAATGCGGGCAGCGGTGATCCAGTGCCGCGCCTGACCGGCCAGCACCGCATAAACGGAATCGCTGAGTGTGGTCACGAGCATGAACAGCCCGCCCAACATGATGATCTGGGTGAGCGCGGGTCCAGCGCCGACCACGAACTGAGGCAGGAACGCCCCAAAGAACAGCAGCGCCTTGGGATTGGCCCAGATCACCAAAAACCCCTGCACAACATGGCCACGCAAGGACCGCGGTTTGCCGGCACGAACCCCGCCGAGCTCGCCGCGCGAGCGCATCATGCCGATGCCGATCCAGACGAGATACGCGGCGCCCAGCAGCTTGATGATGTCGAAGGCCCAGCCCATGAAGCTCATCACCGCCTCGAGCCCCAGTGCAACCACGAATATCATGCTGGCCAACCCGATCTGCGTGCCGACAATGATGGCAAGCCCCGCCAGGGTGCCGGATGAGAGGGCACTCGCGATGATGATAGTAACCGTTGGCCCCGGCACCACGGCGATGAACAAGGCTGCTGTGACAAAGGCAAAAAGCGAGGCTGCATCGGCCATCGGCTGCGCTCCATTTATCCGGAGCTAGACACTACCTCGGTCCCTTGGCAAGCTCTATCGACCGTTGACGAAAAAGGCCGCCCATCAGGGCGGCCTTCTCTTATTCGGTCGGGTTCTCGGCCTCTGGCACGTCGCCCTCGCCGTCCGCGTTCTCCGGCTCGGAAATCCGCTCGACAGAGACCACCTTTTCATCTGCGGCGGTCTTGAAGATCGTCACGCCCTGGCTCGAGCGCCCAACGATCCGGATGCCTTCCACAGGCACACGGATCACCTGGCCGGCATTGGTCACCAGCATGAGCTGATCATGGTTCTCGACCGGGAACGAACCGATAAGCTGGCCATTGCGGGCATTGACGGCCATGGCCACGATCCCCTTGCCGCCGCGCCCAGTGACCCGGTATTCGAAAGAGGACGTGCGTTTGCCAAAGCCGTTCTCGGAGATCGTCAGCACGAACTGCTCAGACGCACTCATCTCGATGTAGCGCTCCTGGGTCAGGTGCGCATCGCTGGCCCCGTCTTCATCGGAGTCCTGAACGCTGTCATCGGACTCACCGCGTACGGCGCGGCTCATCTTGATGTATGCCGCACGCTCGTCGGCGCTGGCATCGAAGTGCCGCAGGATCGACATCGAGATAACCGTATCGTCATCGGCGAGGTTGATGCCTCGCACACCCGTCGAATCGCGGCCCTTGAAGACGCGCACGTCTGTGATCGCGAAGCGGATGCACTGGCCGTTGGCAGTCGTGAGCAGGATGTCGTCCATTTCACTGGCCGTCTCGACACCAACGATGCCATCGCCTTCGTCGAGCTTCATGGCGATCTTGCCGTTCTGGCGCACTTCCACGAAGTCAGAAAGCTTGTTGCGGCGCACATTGCCCCGCGTCGTCACGAACATGACGTCGAGCGCGTCCCAGGATTCCTCGTCCTCGGGCAACGGCATGATCGAGGTGATATACTCCCCATTCTCGAGCGGCAGCATATTGATAAGGGCCTTGCCGCGCGCATTGGGCGCGGCAACGGGCAACCGCCAGACCTTCATCTTGTAGACGATGCCGCGTGACGAAAAGAACAGCACCGGCGTGTGCGTGTTGGCTACAAACAGCCGCGATACGAAATCCTCGTCGCGCGTGCTCATGCCTGAGCGGCCCTTGCCGCCGCGCCGCTGCGCCCGATAGGTCGAGAGCGGCACGCGCTTGATGTAACCCGCGTGCGTGACGGTGACCACCATGTCCTCTCGGGCGATGAGATCCTCATCGTCCATGTCGCCGGCGAATTCATCGATCTGGGTGCGTCGCGGCGTGGAATACTGATCCCGAACCTCAATCAGCTCGTCTCGCACGATACCCAGGACCCGCTCACGAGAGCGAAGGATGTCCAGATAGTCCGCGATCTGCTCGCCGAGACCGTTCAGCTCGTCGCCAATTTCGTTGCGTCCCAAGGCTGTCAGTCGCGACAGCGTCAAAGCGAGGATCGCGCGGGCCTGCTCATCGGAGAGCCGGAACGTGCCGTCGTCATTGGTGGTGTGGCGCGGATCATCGATCAGATGGATCAGATCCAGAATATCGCCTGCCGGCCAGTCGCGCTCGAGCAGTTTTTCCCGGGCCGTCGCAGGGTCGGGCGACGAGCGGATGAGACGGATCACCTCGTCAACATTGTTGACCGCAACGAGCAGCCCGACCAGCACGTGGGCCCGGTCGCGAGCCTTGTTGAGCTGGAACCGCGCGCGCCGCGTAACGACTTCTTCGCGGAATTCGAGGAACGCCAGCAGGATGGCCCGCAAGGACATGACTTCGGGCTTGCCGCCATTCAGCGCGACGAAATTGCAGCCAAACGTCGTCTGAAGGAGCGAGAAACGATAGAGCTGGTTCAGGACGACGTCGGCCACCGCGTCCCGCTTGAGTTCGATCACCACGCGCATGCCCTGGCGATCGGACTCGTCGCGGATATCGGCAATGCCCTCGATGCGCTTGTCGCGTACCATTTCGGCGATCTTTTCGATCATCGAGGCCTTGTTCACCTGATAGGGAATCTCGGTGATGATCAGCGCTTCGCGTTCCTTGCGAACCTCCTCGATCGCGACCTGGCCACGCATGAGAACCGAACCGCGGCCGGTCTCATAGGCTGAACGGATGCCGGCCTTGCCAAGGATGATGCCCGCCGTCGGAAAATCGGGGCCCGGCATGATCTCCATGAGTTCATCGACCGTGATTTCGGAATTTTCCATCACCGCCAGAAGGGCATCGACGACTTCCCCCAGATTGTGGCTGGGGATGTTGGTGGCCATGCCCACGGCGATACCGCCACCGCCGTTGACCAGAAGATTGGGGAACCGCGCCGGCAGAACCGTCGGCTCACGTTCCGAATTATCGTAGTTGTCGCGGAAATCGACGGTATCCTTGTCGAGATCCGAGAGCAGCGTGCCGGTCACGCGCTCCATGCGCACTTCGGTGTACCGCATGGCAGCCGGCATATCGCCATCGACCGAGCCGAAATTGCCCTGACCGTCGATCAGCGGCAGGCGCATGGAGAAGTCCTGAGCCATGCGCACGAGTGAATGATATACGGCCGAGTCGCCGTGCGGGTGATACTTACCGATTACGTCACCAACCACGCGGGCCGATTTGCGGTAAGGCTTGTTGTGCTCGTATCCCTGCTCGTGCATCGAGTAGAGAATACGCCGGTGCACCGGCTTTAGCCCGTCTCGCACATCAGGCAGAGCCCGGCTCACGATCACGCTCATAGCGTAGTCGAGATAGGACTTGCGCATTTCGTCGGTAATCGAGATCGGATTGATATCGGAAGGCACCGGGCCTCCCGGCGTATCCTCTGGCGTATCTGTCACGATGGCCGTTCTGCGTTGTTGGACCTTGGGACTTGTTTAGGCGATTCCGCTGCCGCGCACCATGTCTGGCACCGGTTGTGATGCAGCAAGCGGCCTGCGTCCACCGGAAAGTGCATATGGCGTCATCTACGGGCGGGCGGCGCTGCACTTGAAGCCCTTACGACGAGTTCCACGGGCAGCGTCACCGTGCGCGTCCTCTGGGCCGAAAGCAACTCCACTGCCAGCCGCCCCTTTTCCTCCACGGGCTGTCGCACCGTGGTCAGCGGTGGCCGGGATGTTTTGGCTTCGGGCACATCGTCAAATCCCACCACCGAAACGTCGTCCGGAACATCGAGCCCCAGTGAGGAGGCCACGTCGAGAACCTCGAACGCGATACGGTCCGACATCGCCAGTATGGCGGTGACGGGTTCACTCCCCTGCCAGGAGTCGATCATGAAGCGCCGGATGAGGTTTCGATCCGCCCCCGATTCTAGAACCGTAAGGCTTTCGCGTGGCAATCCCACCGCCGCGAGAGCATCTCTGTAGCCATCGAGCCGCGTCGGCGCAGCGCCGCAATAATGATCGGTGGACCTGTCCATCGGCGCCACTACTGCTGCCAGGCTGCGATGCCCCAGGCCCAGAAGGTGGCTCGCGGCAAGCCGCGCCCCCTCCCGGTCGTCCACCACCAGCCCGCTGGCCGACTCGCTGGCAGGTGCGTCCACGCGCACCAGCGGCAGCCCCCTGCGCCCGGCTGCAATGGCCAAGGGGTCTCCCTCCTCGGCGCAAAGCACGATGAAACTGTCGACCAGCGCGTTCGCGATAACCCGTTCGGCCGACGCGGTATCCCTGCTGGATATCAGCATCAGGCCGCTCCCCGCGCGGCTCGCCGCGGAAGCGACGCCGGACATGAACACGCGGGCGAACGGGTCCTCGAAAAAATACTCGACGGGGTTGGAGGTGACGACACCTATTGCCCCTACCCGCCCGGCCCGCAGCAGGCGCCCTGCCGGATCGGGCCCCCGGTATCCCAACGCTTCTGCGCACGCCAGCACCTTCTCGCGCACGGTCTCGCGCACGAGCTCGGGACGGTTGAAAACGTTGGAAACCGTGCCCTGGGAAACCCCGGCAGCCTTGGCAACATCGATCAGTCGGACAGCACCCATGTCCCGAGTTTAGAGGACCGCTTGAATCGATTCAATACGGCGTTGACAGAGGCCGGTGACCGATGGTCGTATTCGGCCACTATTGAATCGATTCAAGATCAAACGTTGCAAGCAAGGATTCCTCGATGACCCCGGCCCGATACTCGATCTCGGCTCTCTTTCTGGCGAACGGCTTCCTGATCGGCAGCTGGGCTCCGAAGATTCCCGTGATGATGGATCGGCTTGCCATCACGGAATCCGTCATGGGCATGCTCATCGTCGCCTTTGGCGTTGGATCGGTCGTCATGATGCCGGTCTTTGGCGGCATCACGGCCCGCCATGGATCGAGGATGGTCGTGCGGTTTGCATCCATCGCCGTGATTCCGACCCTGCTCGCCGTCACGCTGGCCCCGTCCCTGTCAATCGCGGCGTTCACGGTGTTCCTGTTCGGGGGAATCATCGGCGGCATGGACGTGGCGATGAATGCCAATGCGGTTGCCGTCGAGCGAAAACTGGGCAAGGCGATCATGTCATCGTGCCATGGCTTCTGGAGCATCGGCGGGTTAATGGGAGCGGCACTGGCCGGTGCGCTGCTCGGACAATGGGGCGAGACGGTTCACGCGGTGGCGCTGACGGCAGTGACGGGCCTCGTGATCGTACTGGCGCTCCCGGGCGTTTTGGACGATTCCGAGCCCCAGAGCATGGCAAAGCGCGCGCCGCTGGCCCTGCCCCGGGTCCCCCTGCCTTATCTGATCGGCATCATGGCACTGTTCTCAATGGTGCCGGAAGGCACGATTCTCGACTGGTCGGCCCATTACCTCCGCACCAGCCTAGGCACCGATATATCGGTGGCTGCACTGGGGTTCGCAGCTTTCTCTGCGACAATGGCGACCATGCGCTTTGTCGGCGATGCCGTCCGGCAACGGCTCGGCGCGGTCCGCACGCTGCGCATCTCCACGGGCATTGCCCTAGCCGGCCTTCTCGTCGGGGGCTTGGCGCAAACACCGGCAATGGCCATTGCCGGCTTCGCACTCGCGGGTGTCGGGATTGCCAATCTTGTGCCGATCGCCTTTTCCGCGGCCGGCAATCTCCCGGGAATTCCTTCCGGCATAGGCCTGTCGATCGCCACGGTCACTGGCTATTGCGGCCTGCTGCTGGCGCCCGGAATCATAGGCTTTGTCGGCGAATGGACCGGGTTCCGCCCGGTCTTTCTCGGCGTTGCCGCGCTGCTGGTGGTGCCTTTCGTTCTCTCGCCGCTTGCGCGATATGCAGAATTCGCGTCCGATCGATAAAGGAACTGTGCCGCGCCCCGCTAGTTCTACCGGTTCACGCCCCAACGAACGGAGCAGGACGATGCAGCAGATGGATTTCGACGTCGACAGTGGCGTCTGGGTACTGGTCGCCGACGGTGAGAAAGCCCTGTTTTTCGAGAACACCGGCACCCGGCAAACTCCGGTTTTCAAGGTGATCAGGGAAATGGAGCAAGATAATCCGCCGAGCCGCGAGCAGGGCACCGACACGCCCGGGCGCATGAGCGATTCCGGGGTCAACCAACGCAGCGCGATGGACGAGACAGACTGGCACAGGCTGGCCGAAGAGCGGTTTGCAAAGGATGCGGCAGACCTGCTTTACCGCTATGCCCACAAGCAGCGCTTCAAGCAGATCGTCCTGTGCGCCGCGCCGCGGGTCCTTGGGGAGTTGCGCAAGGAGCTGCATTCGGAAGTGCGCACCCGTGTGATTGGAGAAGTGCCAAAAACGCTCACCAACCACCCCGTCGACCAGATCGAGCGAATCTTGAGCAGCTAGAGGGAACCAGCGTGCCGCCAAAAACCTTGCCGGGAAGCGCCGCGCGCAATCCCTTTCAGATCCCGCCTAAGGGTTGGCAGGCCATTGCTGTCCGGACCGCCCGCAACATGGGACGGATGGAAACCACACTCCGATGCGCTGGGGTCGCCTATTTCATTTTTCTCTCTCTTTTCCCGGCGATCGGTATAGGCGTCTTTCTCTTCGGCTTGTTCGCCAGCCGTCAGTTCGTGGCCGAGCAGCTTGATCGTGTGTCGATGTTCCTGCCCGAGATCGCGCTTGGGGTACTCCGCGAACGGCTGGATCTATTGCTGGATCAGCCGCAGGCCGGGCTCGGAATAGGGCTGGCGGTTTCGCTCGTCATCGCGCTGTGGAGCGGATCACGGGGTATGGATGCTCTGATCTATGCGACCTCTGCGGCCAACCACGAGGACAACCAGCGATCGTTCCTCGTCTCTGTGCTGCTTTCGATCGTAGTGACCCTGATCGGGACGATCTTCCTGCTGCTGGCGCTCTCGATCATTGCCGCTCTCCCCGCGATTGCCGGGCTGTCGCCGATCCCGGGCACACAGGAGCGGATCACCATGATCCTCCGCTGGCCGCTGCTTCTCGCCCTGGCGATGGTGGGCATCACGGCACTCTACTACACCGCCAACCGCCGCCCGCCTAAACTTAAGTGGATATGGCCGGGTGCACTTCTCGCGTCCGTTCTGTGGCTAGCCTCGTGCTTCGTGTTCTCGCTCTATGTCGAGAAAATCGGAGACTTCGAGGCGACGTTCGGCTCGCTGACCGCCGCCGTAGTGCTGCTGCTCTGGCTTTATCTCTCGGCGCTCATTTTCATTCTCGGCGCATCGCTCAATGCGGAGATCGAATTTCAGACCGCGAAAGATTCCACTATGGGCCAGCCCAGGCCACGAGGAGCACGCGGCGCAGTCGTGGCGGACGAGCGCCCCGACTGATAGTTTGACACGACGCAGGGTCGGCAGCTGGCGACAGCGAACTTGACGAACCGAAAGAGCCTCAGAACGGGATGTCGTCGTCCCCACCCGGCTCGAACGCCGGCGCGCTCGAAGGGCGGCGGCTTTCGGTCTGGCGCGAAGGCGCACCATATCCGCCGCCTCCACCACTACTCCCCATCTCGGAATCGCCGCCGCGCCCGTCGAGCATGGTCAGCGTCGAGTTGAAGCCCTGGAGCACGATTTCGGTCGTATACTGGTCCTGGCCATCCCGCTCCCACTTACGTGTCTGGATTTGGCCTTCGATATAAACCTTGGAGCCCTTGCGCAGATAATTCTGCGCGACCTTCACGAGGCCCTCGCTGAAGATCACCACGCGGTGCCATTCGGTACGCTCGCGCTGCTCGCCGCTGTTGCGATCACGCCAACGTTCGGAGGTGGCGATACGAAGATTGGCCACGGCCCCCCCGTTTGGGAGCGTCCGCACTTCGGGATCTGCTCCCAGATTTCCAACCAGAATTACCTTGTTGACGCTTCCCGACATGTTTCTTTCCTGTCTCTTGTCCGCCGGTAGGGGTCCGGCCAGTCACATGCACTCACTATACGCGGGTCGACTGCCGCTTTGGGACCCGCGTCGATTTTTTGCACAACCCAATCTGCACTCGACTGCATTCCAACGCCGGCCATACGGCTATGTTCACTTTATGTTCCAATCTGCTATACCGTCAAGTATTCGATGCGCAGCTACGCCGTCGGCGCGAATACACCCTTGACCCGCACCGGATTGTTCCGCTTATGTTCGCGATTGTTGCTGAGCGTCCCGCGCTTGCGGACCGGACATCGGGTGCTTATGTGAACCCGACGCCCGATATGCCCGTTCCAGCACTTGATGATTCACTGTCCGGGTCTCTCCCGAGCAGCCCAACACGGATTTGGCCGATGACCGACATACCCCACCACAATCGCGATATCGTCATCCGGGGGGCCAGAGAGCACAATCTCAAGGGCATCGACGTCCGTTTACCTCGCGACAAGCTGATCGTTATGACCGGGCTTTCAGGCTCGGGCAAATCCTCTCTCGCCTTCGACACCATCTATGCCGAGGGACAGAGACGCTATGTCGAGAGCCTGTCGGCCTATGCCCGCCAGTTTCTGGAGATGATGCAGAAGCCAAACGTCGAGCAGATCGACGGGCTGTCCCCGGCCATTTCCATCGAGCAGAAGACCACGTCGCGCAATCCACGCTCGACCGTGGGCACGGTCACGGAAATCTACGACTATCTGCGCCTTCTTTTCGCCCGTGTAGGCATCCCCTATTCCCCGGCGACCGGACTGCCCATCGAAAGCCAGACCGTCTCGCAGATGGTCGACAAGGTGCTGGCGCTCGATGAAGGCACCCGTCTCTACCTGCTCGCGCCGATCGTCCGGGGCAGAAAGGGCGAGTACCGCAAGGAATTGGCCGAACTGCTCAAGAAGGGGTTCCAGCGCGTCAAGATCGACGGGGAATTCCACGAGATAGAAGAGGCCCCGGCGCTGGACAAGAAGCTCAAGCACGACATCGAAGTCGTCGTGGACCGCATCGTGGTCAATGCCGAGATCGGATCACGGCTGGCCGAGAGCTTCGAGGCTGCCTTGCGACTGACCGACGGCATTGCAATCGCAGAGTTTGCCGACGAGACCGACGACAACGGCGCGCCGCGGCGCATGACGTTCTCGGAAAAGTTCGCCTGTCCAGTGTCCGGCTTCACCATTGCGGAGATCGAGCCGCGCCTGTTCTCGTTCAACAATCCATTCGGTGCTTGCCCGGTTTGCGCAGGCCTTGGCACTGAAGCCAAGATCGATCCCAACCTGGTGGTCCCCGATTCCAACCTGTCGCTTCGGGACGGCGCAATCCTGCCTTGGTCCAAGACCTCCTCGCCCTATTACCTGCAGACGCTCAAGGCCGTAACGCGGCACTACAAGGCGTCCACCGGCACTCCTTGGCAGGACCTCCCGCTCGAAGTGCAGCACGCGATTCTGTTCGGGACGGACAAGACCGCGATCGAATTTGTCTATGACGACGGCATGCGCAAATACACCACCCGAAAGCCGTTCGAAGGCGTGGTGGGCAACCTTCAGCGCCGGTACCGCGAAACGGAATCCTCGGCTGCTCGCGAAGAGATCGAACGCTACATGTCGGCTGCGCCCTGCCCTTCGTGCGATGGCTATCGCCTCAAGCCCGAGGCCCTGGCCGTCAAGATCGCCGGCCGGCATATCGGCGAGGTCTCCGACCTTTCCATAAAGGCCGCCGCGACCTGGTTCACGGAGCTGCCGGCGGACCTCAATGAAACCCAGTACGCGATCGGCGAGCGGGTTCTCAAGGAAATCCGTGAACGCCTAGACTTTCTCAACGATGTTGGCCTCGAATATCTTACGCTGTCGCGCAATTCCGGCTCGCTGTCGGGTGGGGAAAGCCAGCGCATCCGGCTGGCCAGCCAGATCGGCTCAGGACTCACGGGCGTGCTCTATGTTCTCGACGAGCCGTCGATCGGCCTGCATCAGCGCGACAATGCACGACTTCTCGATACGCTCAGGCGGCTTCGCGATCTGGGAAACACAGTGATCGTGGTCGAACACGACGAGGATGCGATCCTCACGGCTGACCATGTGCTCGACATCGGGCCCGGAGCGGGCGTGCATGGGGGCGAGATCGTGGCTCAGGGCACACCAAGCGACATTCTCGCTCACCCCGACAGCCTCACAGGCCAGTACCTTTCCGGCCGCAAGGCCATCCCTCTGCCCGCAGAGCGCCGCAAGGCCAAGAAAGGCCGCGCGCTTTCCGTATCGGGGGCAACGGGCAACAACCTCAAGAACGTCTCGGTCGACATACCGCTCGGTATGTTCGTGGCCGTCACCGGTGTTTCGGGCGGTGGCAAGTCGACGCTGATCGTGGATACGCTCTACCAGGCAGTTGCCCGGCGTCTGAACGGCGCGCGCGTCAATCCGGCCCCCCATGAGAGCCTCACGGGTCTGGAGTTCCTCGACAAGGTTATCGACATCGATCAAAGCCCGATCGGGCGTACCCCGAGGTCCAATCCCGCGACCTATACCGGCGCCTTCACGCACATTCGCGAGTGGTTCTCCAACATGCCGGAGGCCAAGGCGCGCGGCTATGCGCCGGGCCGCTTCTCGTTCAACGTCAAGGGCGGCCGCTGCGAGGCCTGCCAGGGCGACGGCGTGCTCAAGATCGAAATGCACTTTCTCCCCGACGTTTACGTCACCTGCGACGTCTGCAAGGGCCAGCGCTATAACCGCGAGACGCTGGAGGTGCAGTTCAAGGGCAAGTCGATTTCCGACGTGCTCGAGCTGACCGTGGATGAAGGCGTAGACTTTTTCTCTGCCGTGCCCGTGATCCGGGACAAGCTTGTCACGCTCCAGCGCGTCGGTTTGGGCTACGTCAAAATCGGCCAGCAGGCAACGACCCTGTCGGGTGGCGAGGCCCAGCGTGTGAAGCTGGCCAAGGAGCTCTCCAAGCGGGCCACCGGCCGCACGCTCTATGTTCTGGACGAACCGACGACGGGCCTGCATTTCCACGATGTCGCCAAGCTGCTCGAGGTTCTGCAGCAACTCGTGGAAACGGGTAACACCGTGCTGGTGATCGAGCACAATCTGGAGGTTATCAAGACCGCCGACTGGATTATCGATCTGGGGCCGGAAGGCGGCGATGGCGGCGGTGAAATCGTTGCGGCAGGAACACCGGAAGAGGTTGCCACGAACGAGCGCTCCCACACCGGCCGGTTCCTTCGGGAAGTCATGGCCCGAAGGCACGACGGCATGACCAGCGCCGCCGAATAGGGCGACGAGTCTTTCAGAACCGGTCTCGATCATTGCGCGGGATGCATGGGCAGCATGCGCTCCGCCCAATATCGCACGGTCATGATTCGCCGGTAGACTGAGGCCACTGGTCATCCACATGGAGGGATCCATGTTTGTCCGCCTGATCTGGAAAGACCGACCCGGCCCCGCCGCACAACCCGAGTTGCGGCGCCCCTCCCTGCCCGGCCGCAGGGCTGCGAGCGACCTGGGAGTACCCCCGACCGACTTCGGCCGGATGACCCGCTCCCTCTTCGATCCGCACGACTAGAACGGCTCCGGGTGGAACTGAAACAGTTCTCCGGTTCGTAAACCCGACAAATCAAAGTCTTAGAGCTCCAGTTCTGATGTGATCAGAGGATATGCTCTAAGCCGCCCGAACTCGGTCTGCAGGCTCGATCCGCAGCAGCCCTCGGCGTTGATTTCGTTCGAACCGACGCCCTCCAGCTATGAGCCTTGCAAAAAATGCATGTCGGCGCTGCTTAAACACGACTACAAAGGTAGTGTAAGTCAGGTTATATAGCTCTCATCGAAAGCAAGGAGACAAACATGAGCATTCGCAAGACCTTCAAGAAGTGGTCGGCCTACCAGCGCACGGTGCGCGAGCTTCAGGCTCTGGACAACCGTGAACTGAACGACCTCGGCATCATCCGCGGCGACATCGAACGCATCGCTCGCGACCATGCAAGCCAGCTTTAAGTTCGATACGACCTCCAACGTGCGGACAGAAAAAAGGCATCCCGATCAAGGATGCCTTTTTTGATTCCCGGGGTCTGCCGGGCTTCTTACCGAGGCCTATTCGACCGCCCGCAGCTCCTCATACGAGACGCACACCGTCTTTTCGAACGCGGGCCTCTCGCGAAGTCGCGCGTACCAAGTCTCGAGGGCCGGCATGGGCGGGCGCTCCATATCCATGGTGAACCACCTGTATAGTGACGATCCGGCCACGATATCGGCATAGCTCAGCGTCTCCCCGGCCAGATATGGCGTTTGGGTCAGCCGGTCTTCGAGTTTCACAACACACCGGGTCGCCGCCGCCTGCGCTTCGATCACCGCCTGCGGGTCTCGCTTGGATGACGGGGTGCGCACCAGCAAGATGAACAGCTTGAGCCATGCCGGCTGGAACGTGGATCCGGTCCAGTCCGTCCACTGATCGACCAGCGCTCGATCCACCGGGTCTTCGGGCCAAAGGCCTGCCTGCCCGAAGCGCGCGCAGACGTAGCGAACGATGGCATGGCTCTCCCAGAGCACCAGCCCCTCATGTTCGATGACAGGCACGAGCCGGTTGGGGTTCATTGCCGCGAAGTGGTCTGTATCGACCTTGCCGTATTTTCCGCCGGCATCCCTGCGCTCATAGGCGATGCCCATCTCCTCGAGCACCCAGAGGACCTTCTGCACATTGACCGAACTCTCCCTGCCCCAGACCACCAATTCCGGATTGCTCACGCGCGCCTCCTCTCCTGTTAACACTGCGTTACCGCCGCCAGCGGGAAGTCATGCATAGATTGCAAGCCCGAGTTGAGCAAACCCCATCTGCTCATCACCGCCCTCCTGGTCTATCTAGACCATGCAAGACGCAAAGGAGTAGGAACATGGATATTCGCAAGTCGTTCAGGAGATGGTCGATGTATCAGCAAACCGTTCGTGAGCTGAATGCTCTGGGCAATCGCGAGCTGAGTGATCTCGGCATCAACCGGGCAGACATTCAGCGCATTGCACGCGATCATGCCGGATCGCTCTGAGCTGATAACCTCACATAATTGCCAAGCTTGAAGGGCATCCGGGCGTACCGGGTGCCTTTATTTTTTCCTTCTCAGGTTGTTCGGAACGCGGGCGGGATATGATCGTTTCACCACACCCAATAATTGAGAGTGTGAGAAACGACATGCATGACATTTCAGGCAAGCGGATCGCGATCGTGGCGACTCACGGGTTTGAGCAGTCCGAACTCGAGGTGCCGCGGGACCGGTTGAAGCAGGCTGGCGCCACCGTTGAGGTGATTGCGTTGGAAGCCGGCGATATCAAGGGCTGGGACACTGACGACTGGGGACGGGCCGTCCCGGTCGACAAGACAATCGATTCGGTCAGCGCCGACGACTACGACGCCATCGTGCTCCCGGGCGGTCAGATCAATCCGGACCTGCTGCGGGTCGAAGACAAAGTTCTGAGTTTTATCAAGGACTTCTGGACATAGAAAAAGGTCGTGGCCGCCATCTGCCACGCGCCGTGGCTGCTGGTCGAGACTGGCATTGTGCGGGACCGGAAGGTGACCTCCTACCCATCGGTCAAGACCGATGTGATCAATGCCGGTGGGAAGTGGGAAGACAGCGCGGTGGTGACCGATCAGGGGTTGGTGACCAGCCGGAATCCGGGCGATCTGGACGCTTTCTGTGCCAAGATCGCGGAAGAAATCGCTGAAGGAAAACACGAAAAGCGCGTCGCGTGAGCGCGCCAGACTGAGGTTGGTTTGCACGGCCGGCGCGCGTATATCAGGGCATGATCTACGTGCAAGAGAGGCATAACAGGCCATGACAGTCGTGCATATCGTCGGTGGTGGGCTCGCGGGGTCCGAAGCGGCCTGGCAGGTCGCCGGACGCGGCGTCGACGTGGTGCTCCACGAGATGCGCCCCGTGCGCCCCACCGACGCCCACCACACCGATGGGCTGGCCGAACTGGTGTGCTCCAACAGTTTCCGGTCCGACGACCACGAGCACAACGCCGTCGGACTGCTCCATGAGGAAATGCGGCGCGCCGGCTCGCTCATCATGAAATGCGCCGATGCCCATGCCCTTCCTGCTGGCGGAGCTCTGGCGGTCGACCGGGACGCGTTTTCCCAGGCTGTGACCCAGGCCATCGAAAGCCATGAGCGAATCACCATCGCCCGCGAGGAAGTGGCGGGACTTCCGCCTGCGGATTGGGAAAATGTCATCATAGCCACCGGCCCGCTGACATCTCCCGCGCTGGCGGATGCGATCCAGAAGCTCACGGGCGAGGATTCGCTGGCGTTCTTCGATGCGATCGCGCCGATCGTGCATGCCGACAGCATCGACATGGATATCGTCTGGGCCCAATCGCGCTACGACAAGCCCGGCCCGGCCGGCACAGGCGCGGATTATCTCAATTGTCCGATGACCGAGGACGAGTACAACGCCTTCATCGACGCGCTGCTCTCAGCGCCGCTGCACGAGTTCAAGGACTGGGAGAAGGTCCCCTATTTCGACGGCTGCCTGCCGATCGAAGTGATGGCGGAACGTGGGCGCGAGACGCTGCGCCATGGCCCCATGAAGCCGGTGGGCCTGACCAATCCGCGCGATCCGGAAACCAAGCCCTATGCCATCGTGCAACTGCGGCAGGACAATGCACTGGGCACGCTCTGGAACATGGTCGGCTTTCAGACCAAAATGCGCTACGGCGTCCAGACCGAAATATTCCGGAAGATCCCCGGGCTCCAGAACGCTCAGTTCGCACGGCTGGGCGGCCTGCACCGGAATACATTCATCAATTCCCCCAAGGTGCTGTCGGCCGATCTGACCCTGCGGGCCGACCCGCGGCTGCGCTTTGCCGGCCAGGTGACGGGCGTCGAGGGCTATGTGGAGAGCGCCGCGATGGGCCTGCTGGCTGGTCGATTCGCGGCGGCCAAGGCCAGAGGCGAATCGATTACGCCTCCTCCGGCCACAACCGCGTTCGGCGGGCTGCTGGCACACATTACCGGTGGCCACCTCGAAGCCGAGGCGTATTCGGGCGCGCGGAGCTTCCAGCCGATGAACGTCAATTTCGGGCTGCTCCCGACCGTCGAGATCAAAAAGCCCGAAGGCCTGACCGGCCGCTGGCGTGGCCCGGAAAAGGCCAAGGCCAAGAAAAAGGCAACAACGACCCGCGCGCTCGCCGATCTGGCGGGGTGGCTGTAGGTCCGGCTTAAGCGACCTGATGCAGCCTGAGCGGCTTGGTCTCTTCGCGGGCGATGATGTGCTTGGCTTCGAGATCGAGTTGCACGGCCTTGAGCCACCAGCCGGCCTTCTCCCCGTCCGGATAAAGGTCCTGAGGCAAATGTGGCATGAGTGCCATTTTTGCCTCAGCCACTGTCATGCCCGGGGCCGTTTTGGGCAGGACAGCGAGCAGCGCGGTGCGCATTGCCTCGTATTTCGCGCGATCGACGCGCGCACTGCGGCCCGGGGTCGTGATGCTTTCGATCTCAATCGTGTCGGCGCCTTTGGCCATCAGACTCCCCCAATGTTGCGATGACTGCCGTCCTGCAGGTGGCTAAGTTGGACTGTGGTCTCGATCAAGCCAAGCGCGTTCGGGTCTGGCACCGACGCGATGCTATTGCCGCACCATCCAACAGAACACGGCAACGAGGCGTTTGAAAGCGGGAATCTCCGCCGGGATCGCGAAGACGTCCGGGCCAGTGCGGCGCGATTCGGCACGCAGCAATTGCTCGACGAGCGCGGTGGAAGCGAAGGCCGGGCGGACGTTTGCAGACAAGGCCCCAATCTGCGCCTTCGCCTTTGCGAGGTGGTCGCCGGCGATTTCCCTCAATTGCGCGAGCGCGGCGTCGATCTCCGGACCCGGAGTGCCCGAAAGGATATCGACTTCGCGCACCCCATGGGCGGAGAACACCGACAGGGGCAGGTAGATCTGTCCGCGTGAGGCATTGAACCCGAAAGCCCGGACATGGCCGGCGAGCGCATGGGCGACGCCCAGATGACCCGAGGCATCAGCTGCGGCTTCGGCTGTATCACCGCTCAGCATCATGGCGGCATATTGATAGAGCACAGAGATCGTCTCACCGGCATAGCCCTCGAACTGGTCCATGTCGGGCATTGGATCGTCGAAAAGATCGAACCGCCGCGCGGCCAGGAGCCGAAGCAGCGGGCCGGCGGGCAGGCCGTGATGATCGACGGTGTCGAGCAGCGCTGCGGCGACCGGGTTGGCGCGCACCGTGCCGTGGCCCTCGCCTTCGAGGGCATCGACCCACCACTGCAGCCTGATCTCGCCGGGGGCGGGCTCGCTGACGCGCTCGCGGATGGCGGCCACGTCGGCGGCGAACGCCCAGAGGGACTGAACAGCACCCCTGTGCGCTTTGGGGATGGCAAGGCTGGCGGCGTAATGGCCGAAATCGAGATCGCGCAGCATGCGCGCCGCATGCTCCACGTCGGTCAAGGTGCGCTCATCTGTCAAACGGCTCTACCGGGGGTTATCGACCGCGACCAACGCCGCACCGACAGCCCGGTGCTCGTTGAGCAGCACATTGTAGGTTCTCACGGCACTGCCCGTCGAAACGGCCTCTGCGATGATGCCGCGTTCGCGCAAAGCTGAGCGGATGGCTGGATCGAGCCGGGCGATATCGGGGCCCATGCCGACCAGCAACACATCGAGTGCCGGTTCCTCGAACACCCTTGCCAGCGCCTCGAGCGTGATCTCCGCGCTCGAGGTGACGGGCCAGGCATACATGCCCGAGGGCAGGCAGAGGACAGAGCCGCGATGGGACATGTCCGCGAAGCGGAAGCCCTCGTTCCCATAGGCATCGATTGTTGCCTGATGGGGATAGTGGCCCTGCCCCTTCTCCCAGTTCATCGCACTCAGACCGATGCTCCATCAGCACGGCGCTCGGGCTTGGGTGCCTCGACCTCGGCCTGGCTGCGGGTCTTGACTCCCAGATACATGAGAATTGGCGCCGAGACGAAGATCGACGAATACGTGCCCACGAACACGCCCCAGGCCATGGCGAGGGTAAAGCTGCGGATGACCTCGCCGCCAAAGACCACCAGCGCGATGAGCGCCAGAGCCGTTGTGCCGCCCGTTAGGATGGTGCGGGCCAGAGTCTGGTTGAGCGAGAGGTTGATGATCTCCATCAACGACATGCGTTTGTACTTGATCAGATTCTCTCGAATTCGGTCGTAGATGACCACGGTATCGTTGAGCGAATAGCCGATGACCGTCAGCACCGCCGCGATACTCGAGAGGTTGAACTCCAGTTGCAGCAAGGCAAACAGGCCGACGGTCAATATGACGTCGTGGATCAGCGCAACGATCGCGCCCACGCCGAACTGCCACTCGAATCGCAACCAGACATAGACCACGATCCCCAGCATGGCCACGAGGATGCCGACCACGCCGTTGAACGCCAGTTCGCTGGACACGGTCCCGCTGACCGCCTCGACGCGCCGGACCTCATAATCCTCGGCCACTTCCTCGGTGATCTGGGCCACGGCGGCCTGCTGGGCGTCGTCGCCCTCCTGCGTGCCGATACGGACCAGAACGTCTTCGGGCGTGCCGAACTCCTGAACCTGGATTTCACCAAGCCCCAACCCGCCGAGCCGCTCGCGCAGATCGGCGATATCGGCCGCCCCCTCGCTTGCCTGCAACTCGATGGCACTGCCGCCGGTAAAATCGATGCCGAAATTCAGCCCGCGCGTGGTTTCGAGCGCAAGCGTGCCGGCGAACAAAAGCCCTGTCACCGCAAAGCCGATCATCCGCCAGTTCATGAACGGAATCTTGGGCTCGAGCGGGATGACCTTTTCGAGCATGTTGACCCTGAGCGTCTTGGGCCGCTTGAACTGGAACCAGTAGCCGACGAGGAGCTGGGTCACGAGGTAGGCGGTGAAGACGGTGGTCACGACGCCGATGGCGAGCGTGACGGCAAAGCCCTGAACAGGACCCGAACCCAAAAAGAACAAGACGACGGCCGCGATCAGCGTGGTGACGTTGGCGTCCACAATGGTGGTCATCGCGCGTTTGAAGCCCGTTTCGAGCGCCTGATAAGGAGATCGTCCGGCTGCCGCTTCCTCACGTATGCGCTCGAAGATGAGCACGTTGGAGTCCACTGCCATGCCGACGGTCAGGACGATGCCCGCGATGCCAGGCAGGGTCAGTGTCGCCCCCAATGTCGAGAGCGCCGACAGGATCATGCCCACATTAAGGATAAGCGCGACGGTGGCGAACACGCCGAACAGGCCATAGGCGGCGACCATGAAGATGACCACGCCAACGAGCCCCACGGCACCGGCCGTCAAACCGGCCGAGATCGAATCGGCACCAAGGCTCGGGCCCACCGTGCGCTCTTCGACCACATCGAGCGTGGCCGGCAGAGCGCCTGCGCGGAGCAGAACGGCAAGATCGCTGGCTGTCTCGGGCGTGAAATTGCCCGAAATCTGACCGGTGCCGCCGGTGATGGCCTGCTGGATCACCGGTGCGGTGATCACCTGGTCGTCAAGGACGATCGCAAAGCGCCGCCCGACATTCTGCGTCGTGATCTCCCCGAAGGTGATGGCGCCCTGGGTGTTGAACCGGAACGTCACGACCGACTGGTTGCGGTCGTCGAACGCGGGCTGGGCGTCGACGAGTTGCTCGCCGCCCAGGCTGACGTCCTCATAAAGCAGTTCGTTGGTGCCGTCGTTGCTCGGCAGAATCATGGTTCCCGGCGGCACGCCCTGGGCCTGAGCCTGCTCGGCGGTCATGCCCGGATAGACCATGTGGAAGGTCAGGCGGGCGGTTTGCGAAATGAGGTCCTTGAGACGCTCGGAATCATCGAAACCCGGCACCTGGACCAGAACGCGGTCCTGTCCCTGGCGCTGGATGACCGGCTCGGTGGTGCCCACCTCGTCGATACGGTTGCGGATGACTTCGACCGACTGGGCGACGAGGGTAGACATGCGGTCAGCGACCGCCTCGTCGCTCAGCGCGATGCTGAGGATGCCGTCGCCAGCTGTTTCAAGCGTCACTTCCTGGATGGCGGTGCCAGCGAACATGGTGCCGTCGCCGACCTCGGTCAGCGGCTCGAGCGCCGCGAGCGCGGCAGCGGCCTGGGCATTGTCGGTCAGTTCGACCGAGAGAGTCTGGCCCTGAGTGGTGATGACGCTGCCGATGCCTTCATCGATGAGGATCGAACGCGCCTCGCGGCGGATGTCGCCTATCCGGCCCTCGACAATATCGTCGCGATTGACCTGAAGCAGAAGGTGCGATCCCCCCTGCAGGTCGAGGCCAAGCACGATCTGCTGCTTGGGCATGAAATCCGGCCAGCCCGCGACGGTGTCGTCGTCAAGAAAATTTGGCGCCAGCATCAGCACACTTGCGAGTGCGACCAGTATGATGACGGCGGTCCGGATGGGGTTGAACTTCATGCGTGGTGTCCTGAATGGCCCGGAAAAGCATGCTGGGCCGCATGCGCGCGGCCCAGAAGCTGGAAATGTCGACTGCCCTGAACCTCAATTGTGGCCAGAGCGTGCGCGATCGGCTCAGGTGGACTTCTTGTCATCCCCGGATGCAGGCTCGCTCGTGGTCTCGGTTTCGGGCGCAGGCTCGACGGCCGGGGCGGGCTCGACCTGCTCGGCCTGGGGCTCGATCCTGTCGGCTTCGGCCCTGCGACCGCCCTTTTTCTTTTCCTGGCGCTTGTTGTCCTGACGCTTGGGCTCGGCTGCGGGCGCCTGGCCGCCATTGTCGTTGACCGGCTCGGTCCGTGTGCGCACGTCGGAAATCATCGAGCGCACGACCTTGACCTTGGTGCCGGCTGCGATCTCGATTTCGAGGTCTTCGCCATCGGTCGCCTTGGTCACCTTGCCGACGATGCCGCCGCTGGTGACCACGGTGTCTCCCCGCTTGATGGCCTCGAGCATCTGCCGGTGCTGCTTCATGCGCTTTTGCTGCGGACGAAAGATCAGGAACCAGAAAATGGCGATCAGCAGAATGATCGGAACGAAGCTGGCGATAAAGTCTCCACCGGAAGGGGCGGCTGCTCCCTGGGCGAAAGCGGGAGAAACGAACATAAACAACGACTCCTTGAGGCTGCTTGTCAAAGCGCAACGGCTTGCCCCATATAGGGGCGCGTTTAAACAGAGGCCGAACATGCCCCTGAAAATTTGCGCGGACTATACAAGCGAGGCCTGCGAAACGCAAAGCCTATCGGACCGCGCCAAGGAGGACCACCGTTGACCACCCTTCCCGACCTCGCCGGCATCGCAGCCAATCTCGAAAGCATGGCGCGATCGCTCGCCCGGATCGCAGGCGGGGACGACCGGCCCATCGCGCTCGACGCCGAGGCGGATGCCTATCTCTGGGATGCGGGGGCGAGACAGCTCGTGCCGGTGCGGTCGGTCAACCGGGTGCCGCTCGACCTGCTGGCCGGGGTCGAGAACCTCAAGGCCATCCTGCTCGAGAACACGCTGGCCTTCGCCCGCGGGCACGGGGCCAACAACGCGCTGCTGTGGGGCGCGCGGGGAATGGGCAAGAGCTCGATGGTCAAGGCGGTTCACGCCCACATCAACGGGATGGAAGATGAAGAGCTCGAGACGCTGATTCTCATCGAGATCAACCGAGAGGATCTGGGCACCCTGCCCCACCTGCTGCGCTTCATCGCCAGCCGGCCCGAGCGGTTCGTGATCTATTGCGACGACTTGAGCTTTGACCGCGACGAGACGAGCTACAAGGCGCTCAAATCCGTGCTCGATGGCGGGCTAGAGGGCCGGCCGCGCAACACGCTGTTCTATGCGACCTCGAACCGGCGCCATTTGATGCCGCGCGACATGATCGAGAACGAATCCTCGACCGCGATCAATCCGGGCGAGGCGGTGGAGGAGAAGGTTTCGCTCTCGGACCGGTTCGGGCTGTGGCTGGGCTTCCACAAATGCGACCAGGATACCTATCTCGACATGGTCTCGAGCTATGTGGCGTACTACGACATCCCCGTGGATGCGGCAGAGCTCAAGGCCAAGGCCATCGAATGGGCCGCCACACGCGGATCGCGGTCGGGCCGCGTCGCCATTCAGTTCGTGCGGCACCTTGCAGGCGAAAAAGGCCGCGCGGTGTGAACCGGCGCGGCCTTTGAGATAATCCGTGAAGGGGCAGTGACCGATCAGCCGGCCAGGTGCGGCATCGGATCGATCGGGGTCGCGCCGCGACGGATCTCGAAATGCAGCTGCGGTCGGGTGACCGAACCGGTGGTGCCCACCGTGCCGATCGCGTCGCCGCGGGTGACGCTGTCGCCACGCACCACGCCGATGTTCTGCAGGTGCGCATAGGCCGAGACGAAGCCGTTGCTGTGCCGGATCAGCACCAGATTGCCATAGCCTTCGACCGCATTGCCCACATAGATGACTTCGCCGGTTTCCGCGGCGCGCACCGAAGTGCCCTCGGGGGCCTCGATATTGATGCCCGTGCCGCGCGACGCCGCGAAATCGGTGATGACGCGGCCCGAGACCGGCCACCGGAAATTACCCGTGGCCGAGCTTTCGGCAGGTGCTGCAGCGGGCTGCTGGCTCTGTGCAGGGACCGAGGCCACCTCTGCGGGCTGCCCCGAAGGCGCGGACTGAGCCGGAGCGCTCGAGGCGGAAACCGATGCGGTATCGCCATTGGGCGCGCTCAGCTGCTGAACGCCATTGGCTGGACTGGCCGAAGCGACACGTGTCTCCTGCCCGCGCTGGGCCAGAAGATCGGGCCGTCCGGGTATGACCAGCTGCTGGCCGACCCGGATGCGATCGGGCGAGTCCAGATTGTTCGCCGACACGATCTCGGTCGCCGACACATCGTAACGGCGCGCGATCGTATAAAGGGATTCGCCGGAGGCAATGGTGTGCCGGTACTGATCGCCCGAAACGACTCCGAGTTGCGGAGAGGACGATTGAGCAGGCGGCGGAGACGAAGGAAGCGGCTGCGCCTGTGGCGCTGAAGCAGTCTGAGCAGGCATTGTCTGGGTACTCGTTACTGACGATGATTGCAAAGGCGGAAGATCCTGGGAGACGACGCCGGACTGCTGGCCCATGGGCTGCGCGGTCGAGCGATCGATGATCATCGGGCCACCGGGCGCGCCGCCACCGATATTTGCCGGGGGCACGAAGCCGGGCATCGGTTGGGACGACGCGGCGACGCCTTGGGACGAAGCAGACGCCGTCATCATCGGATCGCTGCCCTGGGAACCCAGAGTGGCGCATCCTGCGAGAACCAACGAAGCGGCTGCCATCGCCAATCCGGAGGTAGCGCTGCGGAGAAAAGGGGCAGTTACGCGAAAACTCATCGGGGCTACTCGTGAACTCGTCTACTCGATGGCATTAGAGTAAACTTGTTAAGGTAAAGACGAGCTTAAAATAGTTCGCATATTCAGATTGTGCTCGGACGCGCCCTTCCCCGCACCAGAGGCGGCAAACGAACGGTGCCCAGTTCGGCCTCGATCAGGATGTCGTCGGCCCTCTCGATGCGCAGGAGAACCTGGCGCTCATTGGCCGGTCCGACAGCCAGAACCGCCACACCGCCATCGGCAAGCTGCTCGCCAATCGCCTCGGGCACATCGGTGACCGACCCGTTGACGAGGATGCGGTCGAAGGGTGCCTGCATCTCCAGCCCGCCAAGCCCATCATCGCTTATACCCACGATATTGGAGCTTCCGATGGCCCGCCAGCGCGCCTGGGCGGCAGCGGCCAGTTCGGGGTGCCGCTCCATGCTGAACACCCGCCGCGCCATCCGGCCCATGAGTGCCGCCGAATAGCCCGAACCCGAGCCCACCTCGAGAACCTTGGCGCCGGCCAGCGGGACGAGCGCCACGATCATGCCTGCCAGGATGGTGGGCGCGGTAATCGACTGGCCGCAGCCGATGGGCAAGGAGCGGTCGCGATAGGCGTATTCGCCATGAGAATCGGGAACGAACCGCTCATGAGGCACCGATTCGAAGGCATTGAGGATGTCGGAGTCCGTGACCCCCATCTGGCGCAGGAGCAGAATCAGGCCGGCGCGCGCTTCGAAATACTCGTCGCTGCCGCCCCCGAACGCCATGGTCAGCCGCTGGCCACGCCCGAGAAGGGCAGCCGCCCGTCATGGCGGCGTATCAGGTTCATGTCCGTCTGCTGCAGCAACAAAGGACTCACCGTGATTGCGTTGGTTTCGTGCAGGATATGGAAATCGGCGTCCACGTCCAGCGGCTTGGGCGTCTGCAGGATGGTCACAAAATGCTTGCCGGCATTGTCCGAAGGGTAAAGCTCGAACGGCGAGCGCGCGAACCGCTGATGGGGAGCAAGGCGAATGCCCGAGACCTCTTCGGCGGCGCAGAGGGGGAAATTGACGTTGAAATAGATATCACCCACGTCGCCCATGGCCAGAATTGCGCGTACCGTTTCGGCCCCATGGGCGATGGCCGGAGCCCAGTCGATGCCCTCATGGCCAAGATCGAAATCCATGGCCTGGCTGAGCGCGATGCCTATGGCGCCGTGCAACCGCCCTTCGCGCGCGCCGGCAGCCGTGCCCGAACAGTGGAGAATATCGCCAAGGTTCTGGCCGCGGTTGACGCCGGAGAGAACCAGATCGGGCCGCTTGTCCTTGAGCACATGAGTGACGCCGGCCACCACGCAATCGGCCGGTGTGCCATCGAGCGCAAACACCCGCTCTTCCCGCTGATCGAGCGCGATCTCATAGCCGAACGTGAACCGGTGCCCGGTGCCGCTCTGGTTGGCGCTGGGCGCCACGACCCACACATCGTCCGAAAGCTCTGCCGCGATCGCGCGCAGAACCTCGAGCCCCGGCGCATCGACGCCGTCGTCATTTGTCAGCAGAATGCGCACTGTCAGGTCCTAACTACCAATTCGGTCCACTCCCCCCATATACGGTCGAAGGACGTCAGGGATTGTGACGGATCCGTCCGCGTTCTGATAGTTTTCCATTACCGCGATGAGCGCGCGGCCCACCGCCACGCCCGACCCGTTGAGCGTATGAACGAATCGCGGCTTGCTGTCAGCGGCGCGATAACGGGCATCCATGCGGCGGGCCTGGAAATCGCCACACACCGATACCGAGGAAATCTCGCGATAGCTGTCCTGACCGGGCAGCCATGCCTCTATGTCATAGGTTTTCTGGGCGCCGAACCCCATATCGCCCGTGCAGAGCGTGACGACGCGGTAGTGGATGGCCAGACGCTTGAGGACTTCTTCAGCGCAGGTCAGCATGCGCTCATGCTCGTCGCGCGAGGCTTCGGGCGTGGTGATCGACACCATCTCGACCTTGTTGAACTGATGCTGGCGCAGCATGCCGCGGGTATCGCGCCCTGCCGAGCCTGCCTCGGAACGGAAGCAGGGTGTGAGCGCGGTAAAGCGGAGCGGCAGCTCGTCCTCGGACAGCATGGATTCGCGCACGAGATTGGTGAGCGGCACTTCGGCGGTCGGGATCAGCGCCAGCCGCCCATCGCCGTGCCCGGCGAAAAAGAAATCACCATCGAATTTGGGCAACTGGCCGGTGCCGAACATGGGCTCGTCGCGCACGAGCAGCGGCGGCTGGACTTCCGTATAGCCGTGTTCATTGGTGTGCAGGTCGAGCATGAACTGGCCGATGGCGCGCTCGAGCCGCGCCACCTGCCCCTTGAGCACTACAAAGCGGCTGCCCGAGAGTTTCGAGGCGGTCTCGAAATCCATGCCGCCCCAGGCTTCACCGAGCTCGTAATGCTCCTTGGGGGCAAAACCGAGCGACGGCATCGCTGGGCGCGTGGCCTCGGATTCCCCGGCGCGGAAATAGGGAATATTGTCGGCCTCGTCTGCGCCTTCGGGCACGTCATCGAGCGGCATGTTGGGCAATTGCGAGATCGCGGTCCGCAGGTGCTCGTTGAGCGTGCGCTCGCGCGCCTCGAGCTCGGCTAGCCGGTCCTTGAGCCCGGAAACCTCGGCCATGAGAGCCTGGGCCCGGTCTTCGTCCTTTTGCGCCTTGGCCTGGCCGATCAGCCTGGACGCGCCGTTGCGCTTTTCCTGAACGGCATTGAGTTCGGCGACGACGGAGCGGCGCTCCTCATCCATGGCGACCAGCGACGACGCTGCCGGGTGTGCCCCGCGCCGGGCAAGCGCTGCATCAAAGGCTTCGGGATTGGCGGCGATCCACTTGATATCGAACATCGAAGGCTTTCCGTTGAGGCTGCGTCGGTTGGCCTCTCGGTACCCGAGCCTGCCGACGCTGACAAGCGCCCGGCACCGCGCAGGCGCGTTTGCTCTGTGCCTGGGGCGAAAGTCGCGATCCATCTCGCTGGGTTGCGCGTGCCGCAGGCCGGGCAGACAACCAAGCCGATCAGGACCCCTCGAGATCCTTGAGAATCCGGGCCTCGCGCGCCTTGCGGCGACGTTCCACGAACCGCACGGCTACGATCGAGAGCTCGTAAAGCCCCAAAAGCGGAATGGCGAGCCCGATCTGGGAGATCGGATCGGGAGGCGTGAGAAACGCGGCAACCACGATAACCACGATAACCGCGTATTTACGCCACCTCTTGAGGTCCTCCTCCCCGATCAGCCCGATCTGGGCGAGCAATGTGAGGATGACCGGAAGCTGGAAACACACACCGAACGCCAGAAGCAGCGTCATGATGAGCGAGAGATATTCGGAGACCCGCGTCACCATCTCGATCGAGACGCCACCGGGATCGACCTGCTGCATACCAAGGAAGAACCCGAGCGCCAGCGGCATGACCCCATAATAGACAAGCGCCGCACCAATCACAAAGCAGATGGGCGTCGCGAACAGATAGGGCAGGAAAGCGATCTTCTCGTTCTTGTAGAGCCCCGGGGCAACAAAGCCGTAGACTTGGGTCGCTATGACCGGGAAGGCCAGAAATATGGCAGAGAATAGCGCCACGGAGAGCTTGGTAAAGAAGAATTCCTGCGGTGCGGTATAGATCAGCCGAACCTCTTCGGGCGTGCCGGCGGCGGCGATGAACGGGCCGAGCAGGAAATTGTAGATGTGATCGGCGACCATGAAGCAGCCGATGAACAGCACGGCTATGGCCAGGACCGTGTAGATCAGCCGGGTGCGCAGCTCGGCCAGATGCTCGACCAGCGGGGCTTCCGAGCCCTTGAGCTCGTCTTCGGGCTCTGCGGCGGTTTCAGCCGAGGTCTTGTCGGTGGCGGTCATGGATCAGCGGTCCCCGCCCTGGTTTTCGGCAATCTTGCTCTCGGTGGAACTGTCTGCGGCAGGGTTGTTGTCTGTAGCTGCCGACCTGACGGTTTTTTTCGGAGCCGCGCGCTTCCGGGCCGCAGCCGGCTTTGCTGCGCCCCCGGCTTCGGACGATTTCGACGTGGTCTTCTTGCCCGCCGTGGATTTCGTCCCGGTGGCCTTTTTGGCAACGGACTTTTTTGCGGCGGGCGTCTTCGCTGAGGGCTTGGCGGGCGCCGGCTTGGCGGTCGTGGGTGCACGGGGCGCGGGCGCGCGCGGCTTGGCCTTGGTCACACCCTGATCATGGGAGAACCGGGCGTCCTCGCTGCCCTCCTCGGCCTTGGACGGCGTAGCAGCGCCCGAGGCGCCTGCAACGACTGTCGTGCCGGCGGCGGCCTCCGGCGACGTTTTGGGCGCGATGCCGGCACGCTCGCGCAGGGTTTCGGCCACGCTTTCGGTGTTGGGATCGGACGGCTTGATCTTGCCGGAGGGCACGGTCTTGCCACCGCGCATGGTGTTGAATTCGCGCGAGATCTCAGAATGGGTCTGCTTGAGCGGGTCAGAGAGGGCCTTCTTGGCCTCCTTGACCTCGTCCATGGCAATCGCCTTGTCGATTTCCCGGCGGAATTCGTTGCTCATGCGGCGGACGCTGCCCATCATCCGCCCGAGGTTGCGCAAAAGCATCGGCAGGTCCTTCGGACCCACCACGATCAGCGCCACCACAGCGAGCACCATAATCTCGCTCCAGCCCAGACCTAGCATGGCTGTTGTTCCCCAGACCGCACGTTACCGAGCGTCACGCGTCCTTGCTGCGATCGATATCCTTGGCCTGGTCCACCGTGGTGGGCTCGGCCGTGGAGTTTCGTTCGATTTCCGCGACGGGGGTGTCGTCTTCGGCCATGCCCTTGCGGAACGCTTTGATGCCGCCGGCAACCTCACCCATCATGCTGGAAATCTTGCCGCGACCGAACAAGAGCAGCGCGGCCACCGCAATGATCAAAATGCCCCAGGGACCCGGATTCATGAATGCACCTCCTTTTGTCGACCGCAGATCGGTCGGCACGTGCGTTGACAGATATGGGGAAACAGCGTCGAAAACAAGGACGAGCTCCCCCCATTGTGCGTCGAGAATGCACAATCGCGCGAAATTGCAGGGCTGCAGCGATTATGAATTTTCGTCGTCATCGAAAAGCGTATCTCCTGAATCGCCCGCATCGAGCGGCTCTTCGTCGTCGCGCAGCGCCCCATCGAACGGCAGCGGCACCTGAAAGCCGGCAGGAAGCCGGCTCGAGAGCAGGCCGGCGCCCTTGAGTTCATCGAGCCCGGGAAGATCGCCCAGCGATTCGAGGCCGAAATGATCGAGAAAGCCTTCCGTGGTGCCATATGTCACAGGACGACCTGGAGAGCGGCGGCGGCCGCGCATGCGCACCCAGCCGGCTTCCATCAGGACGTCCAGCGTGCCTTTCGAGATAGACACGCCCCGGACCTCCTCGATCTCGGCGCGAGTGACCGGCTGGTGATAGGCGACGATCGAGAGGGTTTCGAGCGCAGCGCGAGAGAGAGGCCGCGCCTCGGTCTCGTCGCGGCGCAGAAGGAAGCTCAGATCATCGGCGGTACGGAAGGCCCATTTAGAGCCGCGCTGGACGAGGATGACTCCCCTGCCCGCATAGAGCGTCTGGAGGTCCCCGATCAGCGCGTCGATATCGGCATTGTCAGAGAGATAGGGGCGCAGATCCTCGAGCGAGACGGGGTCGCGGGAGGCAAAGATCAGCGCTTCGAGCACGCGCAGGTTGCGGGCAGCCAATTCGCTGCGGTCTTCTCCAGCGCTCACGAATCGGACTCGCTGGCCCGGCGGCGCATCAGAAGGGGGGCAAAGGGCTCGCTCTGGCGCATTTCCACCGTGCCCAGCCGCACCAGTTCGAGCGATGCGGTAAAGCTCGAGGCCAGCGCTGTGGTGCGCTCCTCGGGCCTGGCGAGGTACTGGGCCAGATAGCTGTCGAGCGCCACCCATTCAAAACTCTGGCCGATCAGGCGATCGAGGATCTCGCGGGCTTCCTGCAGCGCCCAGACGGTGCGCTGGCTGGGCGCGTATTCTGCAGGGATGCCACGCTCGCGCTGGGCGGCATACGCCCTGAGCAATTGGTAGAGATCGGCTTCCCAGAGGCTGTGGCGGGTGACGGTCACCGGCTCGGGCATGCCCCGGGAGAAGACGTCGAGCCCCAGCCGGGCCCGCCGCATCAGCCGGCCCGAGGCCTCGCGCATGGCATCGAGCCGGGCGAGCCGAAACTGGAGCATCGCGGCCATTTCCTCGCCGGTGGGCTCCTCGTCATCGGCCTTCTGGGGCACCATGAGCCGGCTCTTGAGATAAGCCAGCCACGCCGCCATCACGAGATAATCGGCGGCGATGTCGATGCGCTGGCGGCGGACTTTCTCGATGAAGCCCAGATATTGCTCGGCCAGCGCCAGCACCGATATCCGCGAGAGATCGACCTTCTGCCTGCGTGCAAGATCGAGCAGCAGATCGAGCGGGCCTTCATAGCCGCCCACATCCACATACATGACAGCCTCCGAGGTCGGGGGCCGATGCGGCTGGGAGAAGAAGTCGGTGGATGGCTCGGCCATGAGGGGCTGCGGACGTTGATGGACGATGGTCTTTCAACCATCGCCATTCACCCATCAAGCGTCAAGCTGACCGCAGGCCGAGCCGTTAGTTGTTCAGCACGAAACAGTCGCCGCCCTGCCCCTGGATGGCACCACACACCGCATTGGCATCCGCAAGGGTCGGCTGCGGCAGGCGGACACGGTAGTAGATGCCGCGATCCTGCAGATCGACGCGGCTCACGTCGAGCTCAACGCCCCCAAAGAGGCTGCCATAGCGCGAAAGCAGCGAGGGGATGTCCGCGCGCGCGGCGTCCTCGCTGCGCTGGGAGGACAACTGCACCCATGCGCCCACGCCCCCGGCATCGACCGGAGCGGCGACCGCAGTTGTCGTCTCGGGCGTGCTCGCAGTCTCGACAGGAGCCGGCGTGGTGACAGCAGACGTTTCGCCGGAGCCCGCGCCCAGATCGGCCGGTCGCGGGAGTGGCGCGGGAACGGATGCGGCGTCCGTTGCCGCGGTCTCGGTCGGCGCTACAGCCTCACCCGTTTCGGCCGGGGTATCGAGCGTTGTGGGATCGAGCGTTGCGCCCGAAGTCGGCATATCACCCGGGGCCGCCTCTTCGCCCTCGGCCATCGCCGAGGCAATCGCCTCGCCGATCGGATCGGAGGTTAGCGTGCTGTTGGGCACCGCGGGCACGTTCGGACGATCGACGGGCAGCGCGTTTGCGCCGGCCATGGCGTCGTCGCTTGTCACGATCGTTCCGTCTGGGCGAACGGTGACCGTGCGGACGGGCCGATTGGCCAGCCCGCCTTCTTCCTCGACGGGGGCCAGAAGCGAGGAGACCTCGGTTCCCGTCGCACCACCGGTCTCATCGCGGGACACGAGATTCTGGCTGCCCTCAGGATTGGCAGAGCCATCCATTTCACCAAAGACGACCGACTGGCTGGCCGCGGTTTCGGCTTCCTGCGATTCTGCATCGACCTTGAAGGGCTCGCTGTCGGCGGCGAGAATCGGAGCATCGCCATCCGGGCCCGAGCCGGTGAAGAATGTGAGGTACACGCCCCCGAGGCCGACAACGATCAGCGTGCCCAACAGCGCGGGCACGATGAAGCCCATGGACCGGCCGCGCCGTGCGCGCGCCCTGGGGGGCGCATCGGCGTAGATGTCGTCCTGAGGTGCATCGAGATCGGGGTCCACGGGCTGCTCGGCTGCATAGCTGCGCAGCTCGGACTGCCCCAGATCGTTGGCTACCCGATCGGATGGAGTGACAGGCTCGGAATAATCTGCGCCGAAATCACGCTCGATTTCGGAGGGGCGGGCCGAACTGGCCGCGGCGGCAGCAATGATCGCGGACTCTGCAGCGCTGAGCCCGGCATCGTCCCGATAGGCCTCGTCCTGATGCTCATCGCTTTCGTCGAGAAAGCTGGAGCGCACCCGCCGGCCGGAAAACCCAGACGCATTGTCGCTGACCCGAGCGGCCTCGCCGATCAATGCTTCGATATCGCGAAGCGGATCCTGAGCGTGATCGTTAGCCTGCGGATAGACCTCCTGGGTAACGTATCGATCCGAATGCACCGCTTCCCACTCATCGTCCCGGGAAAAACGCCCCTGGGGCTGATAGGTATCGGGGCGGGCCGTTTCCCTCGGCTCGATATAGGGCTCCTCGCCATCGCGCGCGAAGGCGTCCTGCTCGGCAGATTCTATCAGAGCCGCTATCGGGTCGGGTCCGTTGCCGCCATGACGTGGCGCATCATCAAAAGAATCGTCGTCCCCGAAGGCATCTGACGGCTCCTGCGGAGCGAATCGATCATCGGCGCCCTGATGGTTGCGGGGCGCCTGCGCGGGTTCGCGCCAATCCCAGGTCGGCGCCGAGGGTTCACTCCGCTCTGAAGTCACGCCCGGCACAGGTACGGACGGCGAAGAGGGTGCAGGGCGGTCAAACGATGGCTCCTGGCGCTCCGGGCGTTCCCAGATGGGAGCTGGCGCCGGGGCGATGGGCCGGGGCGTCCACGCGGCTTCCTGCCGGGGCGCCGCAGGCTGGGCGGCCGCCGCGGGACGCGAAGGCGTGGAAGCAATGCGCGGTTCGGCAAAGGATGGCTCGGCCCGCGAAGGCCGGCCTTCCGCTACCGGGGCCGAAGGGGTGGACGGCACGCTGCCGGATGATGCGGGCGCGCGAACCTCTCCACCACCATGCCCGAAATCAGGCCGTCTGGACACCGCCGTGCCCGACCCGGGCTTTGCCGCGGCATCGGACGGGCGAAGAAACGAGGAATCGACGCGCTGGGGCCGCGCGCCCGAAGGCGCGGACGGCTCCGGGGCCTCTGAAGGGACGGCAGCGGAAGGCCGGGACGGCACAGATCCCATCGGGGGACGTGCGGGCTGGCTCGCACCAGTGGGCTCCATCGGCGGAGCGACCGGCCGGCTGGGACCGCTCACCGGAGGCTCGCGACGCTGGGACGGCGTATTGTGCGCCATGTCGCGGGCATCCTTGGCCACAAGTTTGGCCAACTCCGCGATGAGATCGTCAGAGTCCTGATCGGTCTGCGATGGCGGTTGCTTGGGAGTATCCATATATCGGCGCCCTGATTTGCCCGGCCACGACTTACTCTCCTCTTGAGGAGATCACAGGCACGTATTCATAGCAATGCGCCTGAATTATGAAAGCTCGGTCGGCGCAGTAACGCCGAGCAAGCTCAAGCCATTTGCCAAGACCTGCCGCACGCTCAGAACCATAGCGAGTCGCGCTGATGTCACTGTCGGGTCGTTCTGGTTAACAAAGCGTAAGGCCGGATCGTCCTTGCCGCGCGCCCAGAAGGAATGGAACTGGGCAGCAAGCTCGTGCAGATAAAATGCGACGCGATGGGGCTCGTGCGCCCGGGCCGCGGCATCGATCTGCCGGGGCCAGATGGCCACCATGCGCAGGAGCTGGCGTTCTTCGGGGCCCGAAAGCTGCGACAGGTCCGCGCCGGCAAGCGCCTCGGTGCTGATGTCCAGCGAGGGCATGTCCCGCTCCGCGTTCTTGAAGACCGAGCAGGTCCGCGCGTGCGCATATTGCACGTAGAAGACGGGATTGTCCTTGGTCTGCTCGCGCACCAGCGCGAAGTCGAAATCGAGCGGTGCATCGTTGCGGCGGAACAGCAGCATGAACCGCGTGGCGTCGACCCCGACCTCCTCGACCACTTCGGCGAGCGTCACGAGCTCACCGGAGCGCTTGCTCATCTTGACCGGCTCGCCGTTCCGCATGAGCTTGACGAGCTGGCAGAACTGCACGTCGGTCTGCACCCTGCCCTCGGAAACGGCTGAAACGGCGGCCTTGATGCGCGCCGCATAGCCCGAGTGATCGGCGCCCAGGACGTCGATGATTGTGGAAAAGCCGCGCTTGACCTTGTTGCGGTGGTAAGCGATGTCGGCGGCGAAATAGGTGTAGCTGCCGTCCGACTTGACCAGCGCCCGATCGGTGTCATCGCCGAAAGCGGTGGCGCGGAACAGGGTCTGCTCGCGATCTTCCCAGTCGTCGGGCAACTTGCCTTTAGGCGGATCGAGCCGGCCCTCATAGACCAGATCGCGCGTGCGCAGCCAGTCGAGGGTTTCTTCGATATCTCCACCCGGCCCGTGCAGGGTGCGCTCTGAAAAGAAGACGTCGTGCTCGATATTGAGCTTTCTGAGATCGGCGCGCACGAGATCCATCATCTGCTCGAGAACGATGTCCTTGACCGTGCCCAGCCACTGCTCTTCGGGCTGGTCCAGCAGCACAGGGCCGAACCGCTCGGCCAACCCCTGGCCGACCGGCACGAGGTAATCGCCAGGATAGAGCCCTGCGGGGATTTCGATGACTTCCCCCAGCGCCTCGCGGTAGCGCAGGAAAGCGGAGCGCGCGAGAGTATCGACCTGCGATCCGGCATCGTTGATGTAGTATTCCCGCGTCACGTCGTGGCCCGTATAGGCCAGAAGCGCAGCCAGTGCATCGCCATAGACCGCGCCCCGAGTGTGGCCCACATGCATGGGGCCGGTCGGATTGGCCGACACATATTCCACGTTGACCTTCTCGCCCTGCCCGAAATCGGTGCGGCCGAAATCCCCGCCCCGCACGAAGACCTGTCCGATGACCTCGTGCCAGAGCGCGTCTTGGAGCCGGAAGTTGAGAAAACCGGGCCCTGCGACCGAGACCGTCTCCACATCCGCATCTGCGCCGAAATGATCGGCGAGCCGCGCTGCGACCTCGCGCGGATTGATGCCCAGCGGCTTGGCGACCACCATCGCGGCATTGGAGGAGATATCGCCGTGCGCGGGGTCACGCGGGGGCTCCACAACCACCCGTCCCAAGACGTCGTCCATCCCGGAAAGCTGCGGGTAGGCAGCCTTCAGCGCATCGGTCACGCGTCCCTGAAACAGGGCAAAAATATCCATTGAACAACCAGCCTGAGAGGAAAATCCTAAGGGCTGCGGGTTAGCGGAAATCGGGACGGGCGTCAAACAGGCGCTCATGCTCGTCAAGAGCGAAGGGATCAGTCATGCCGGCCACGAAATCGCACACAACCTGCGCCCTGCCCGCCTCGTCCGTCGCTCGGCCGTAGCGGTGCTGCCAGGGGCCCGGCATGCGGCCATCGGCGAGATAGGCCTCAAAAAGCCGGGCGACGACCTGCTCGCTGGCGAGAACCGGTGTCATGACCGAGCTGTGCCGATAGACGCGGGCAAAGAGGAAGGCCTTGAGGTCCCGTTCTGCGGCCTCGACCTCGGCGGAAAAGCCGATCAGCGTTCGTCCACACGTCCGCACGTCTTCGGCCGATCGAGGGCCGACATCTTCGATCATCGCGGCGCTGCGGGTGATCACGTCCTCGATGGTGAAGGTGATCAGCCGGCGCTGGATCTCGTGCATCTGGCGGCCCCTGTCGATATCGGGCCAGCGCTCCCAAACGGTTCGGGCCACAGGGCCCACCAGCGGCACATCAAGGAGGTCCGGAATCTCCAAAAGGCCCGCGCGCACGGCGTCATCGATATCGTGGGCATTGTACGCGATGTCGTCGGCAATGGCCGCAATCTGGGCCTCGAGGCCGGCATGGGTTTCAAGCCGCAGGTCCCTGGGCACAGGAATGGTCCCCACGCCCGGCGGGAGGCCCGATTGTGCGTATCGGCCGGCGGGGCGACCCAAGCCGTCCAGCAGCGGTCCGTTGTGCTTGAGGATGCCTTCGAGCGTCTCCCAGGTGAGGTCGAGCCCGTCATGCTCGGCATAGCGGTTCTCGAGCAGGGTCACGACGCGCAGAGCCTGAACATTGTGGTCGAACCCGCCCCACTCGGCCATCAGCCTGTCCAGAACCCGTTCGCCCGCATGGCCGAAAGGCGTGTGTCCCAGATCGTGCGCCAGCGCCACGGCTTCAGCGAGATCCTCGTTGAGTGAAAGGGCGCGGGCGATCGAACGGGCGATCTGGCTCACCTCGAGGGTGTGGGTCAGCCGGGTGCGGAAATGCTGGCCCTCATGGTGCAGGAAGACCTGGGTCTTGTGTTGCAAGCGCCGGAAGGCCGTGGAATGGATGATCCGGTCCCGGTCGCGCTGGAATTCAGACCGGGTGGGGCTGGGATCGGGCGTCGTCCGGCGGCCGAGGCTCGATTGCGACCAGGAGGCATAGGGCGCCGGCCCGGATCCCGAAAGCGCTGCATTCACGGCTGACCTCTTTTCACACTGGCAGTGCGTACTTATGTTAGCATGACACCCACCCACACTGCGATGGACGGTTGCCCAATGACGGCTCTCGAGACAATGGAACCACAAGTGGTACTGACAGATCGCGCTGCCAAGCGCATCAAGCGGATTCTCTCGCGCGAGGAGCCGGGCTCCGCACTTCGCATAGCCGTATCGGGCGGCGGTTGCTCGGGCTTCCAGTACGAGTATAACCTCGTCAACGAGGAGCCGGCCACGGACGATCTGGTGCTGCGCAATGGCGAGGCCACGGTCTATATCGACCAGATGAGCCTCGAGTTCATGGGCGGCGCGGAGATCGATTTCGTGGACGATCTGATCGGGCAGTCCTTCCAGATCAAGAATCCCAACGCGGTCGCCTCCTGCGGCTGCGGCACGAGCTTCTCGGTCTGATCGAACCGGCCGCCCGGAGCGCGGCATCCCCCTGAACCGCTGGATCCGGAACGGCAGCCGATGCGAATTGCAAGCTGGAATATCAATGGCATAAACGCCAGACTTCATGCAGTGCTGACATGGCTGGACGAAGCCAAGCCCGATGTGGTGGGGCTCCAGGAAATCAAGTGCATGGACGAGAAGTTTCCCCGATCCGAGATCGAGGACCGGGGCTACAACATCGAGACCTTCGGCCAGAAATCGTTCAACGGGGTCGCGCTGCTTTCACGCTATCCGCTCGAGGACGTCTCGCGCGGGCTGGCCGGTGACGAGAGCGACGAGCAGTCGCGCCTGATCGAGGCGACGGTCTCGGTGGAAGGCGGGTCGGTGAGAATCTGCAACATCTACCTGCCCAACGGCAATCCGGTCGATACGCCGAAATTTCCCTACAAGATCGCATGGATGGACCGGCTCAACGCCCATGTGGCCTCGAGCCTGCGGTCCGAGGAGCCCTTCATCCTGATGGGCGATTTCAACCTGATTCCCTCGGCGATCGATTGTCATGACCCGGCGGCCTGGTGGGGCGACGCGCTCTACAGGCCCGAAAGCCTCGAGAAATTCAGGATCCTGCGCAATATGGGCATGACGGACGTGCTGCGGGCGACGACGTCAGACCCTGCATACACGTTCTGGGATTTCCAGGCCGGCGCCTGGCGCCGCAACGCGGGCATCAGGATCGACCATATCATGGCCTCTCCCCAAGCCGCAGACCGGCTGGTCGCCGTCAAGGTGCACAAGGATGTGCGCGGCTGGGACAAGCCCTCAGACCACGTGCCCATCGAAGCGCAGTTCGGCTTCGCCGAGCCCACGGCCCGGGACGCGGCAGCCTGACTGGTCGGCTCAATAGCCGTCGAACTGGGGACCGAGCGTTTCCGCGGCGCGCTGGGCCGCGGCGATCTGGTCGGAGCTGGCCTGGGCCATGGCGCCCTCGTTGAGTTCGCGGATCCAGGTTTCGTCGCTGGTGCCTAAAGCGCGGCGGTAACCCAGACCAAGCCACATCAGCCCCTCGACGGGCTGGGGATCGACACCCGCACCGGAAAACAGGATGTCCCCCAACCGCGCCTGGGCGGCCGGGTGGCCCTTGCGCGCGGCAAGCACGAGCCACCTGATGCTCTGGTTGATGAGGTAGCCGTTTTCCTGCTCGCTGAGGAACAGCTGATACTGGGCGTCGGCATCACCGAAATAGACGGCGGCGTGATAGATGAGCTTGTGGGCCTCGGCCTCGTCGGCGGCCACGCCGGCATCGGGCACGCCGCGCCGGTAATACTCCCCGACCTTGAGGAAGGACTGGGCCACGATGTCGGCGTCGAGCGATTGGGGAGGCGCGTTGGCGTTGTCGCTGGCCAGTTGCGCGAAGAACTGGAAGGCCTTGCCGGGATTCTGCTCCACGCCCATACCGGATTCATACATCAGGCCCAACTGCCAGAGAGCCATGGGCTGGCCGGCAGCGGCCGCATCCTCGAGCGCCGAGAGCAGGCTGTCCCCAGAGAGATCATCGACAGGCGCATCGAGCATGCGCGCGAGATCATGGGCCGCATCAAGAGCGCTCTGGGCCTGGGCGGCCGGAGCAAAGCCAATGGCCGATGACGCAGAGAATGCCACCACCCAAGAGAACGCAATACTTCTAACTAACGGCATCGTTCACCTTCAGGTATCCAGCCGCCAGCCAAGGCCCACGCGAATACGCGCGGCGCCTGCGGGGCAGGACCCAACTCTGTGTTTCCGGTCGACAGAAACGCATCTGCCGCCAACCTGTACTTCAATTTTTCTTTTCGCCGGCGCCTTGTGGCGGCCGGTCGTTTGCCTGCCGGATCTGCCAATCGGAATGGCCGTCCAGGCTCGGTCATTGGGGGATTTTTACCCCCGCTTTGTGTCGGCAATAAAGCACGACCCTCGCGGACAAACCGTCTCGACCGACCATCGAAATGGGATAAGACCACTGGCGACGTCGCACCACACTTCACGCATCCACCCCCCTGCCCAGAGCCGGACAGAAAACCTGCAGAGAGAAGCGCCCCCGCTCCTGCGTAGCAATGGCACTCAATCGCGCCATCACCGCCCGCCTGCAGTTTCTCCGGTTTGTTTGGGGTAAGATTGTGGCATCGCCGGTTAGCGAAACGTCACCGGCGGCGACACTGGCGATGTGTCATCGCCAGTGTATCAATTTAGTCACAAGCGCCCGACGGGCACCGCGATCAGCCCAGGCGGTCGAGAGCCGCTGCGATCCTGGCGCGACGCTGCTCGGTGTCCTCGAGCCGTGTGCGCTGCTCGGCAACGACCTCGTCGGGCGCCTTTTCGAGGAACTGGGGATTGGAGAGTTTCTTGGAGAGTCCGGCAATCTCGCCGTCCAGCTTCTTGATCTCCTTGCCCAGCCGGGCCCGCTCCGCACCGATGTCGATGAGATCGGCCAGGGGAATCGCCCAGGTCGCCTCGCCCAGTACGAATTGGGCCGCATCAGGCGGAATCGCATCCGCAGCGTCGATGGCGCTGGTGCGCGCCAGCCGCGATATGGCGGCATGGTGCCTGTCGATCCGGTCCATAGTCCCGGCGCTGGCCGATACGACCACCAGCGGCACCTTTGCACCGGCGGGCACGTTCATCTCGGTGCGGACAGAGCGGATTGCCGAGATCAGGTCGATGAGCCAACCGAGTTCGGCCTCCGATTCCGCATCACCCAGCCTGACGACGTCGGGCCAGCGAGAGAGCGCCAGCATGCCGGAACGTGCTGGGCCGGTCCGGCCCGTCTCCGCCCACAGTTCCTCGGTGACGAAGGGCATAAAGGGATGCAGGAGAGCGAGAATCTGATCGAGGCACCACGCAGCTGTGGCCCGGGTCTCGTCGCGCGCGGCTTCATCCTCGCCGGAGAACACAGGCTTGGCGAGTTCCACGAACCAGTCGCAGAACGTGCCCCAGACGAAGTCGTAAGCGCTGTTGGCAGCTTCGTTGAACTTGTAGTCCTCAAGACCGCGCTCGACATCGGCCACGGCGCGGGCCGTAGCGCTCACGATCCAGCGGTCGAGCGGGTTCGAGACCGTGCGCGGATCGAACCCTTCGACACGAGCACAGGAATTCATCTCGAGGAAACGCGCGGCATTCCAGAGCTTGGTAACGAAGTTCCGGTAGCCCTCGACCCGGCTCATGGCGAGCTTGAGGTCACGCCCTTGAGCCGCCATAGCGGCCAGCGTGAAGCGCGCGGCGTCAGCCCCGTATTCTTCGACCAGATCAAGAGGATCGATGACGTTCCCTTTGGTCTTGCTCATTTTTTGCCCGTTCTCGTCGCGCACGAGTGCGTGGACGTAAACGGTCGAGAACGGCTCGGTCTCCATGAAATGGAGGCCAAACATCATCATCCGGGCGACCCAGAAGAAGATGATATCGAACCCGGTGACCAGAACGCTGGTGGGGTAGTAGGTTGCCAGTTCCGGGGTTTTATCGGGCCAGCCCAGGGTCGAAAACGGCCAGAGCGCCGAGGAGAACCAGGTATCGAGCACGTCCGGATCGCGCTCGAGAGCGACGGGCTTGCCATAGTGGCGCTCCGCCGCAACGTGCGCTTCGGCCTCGGTTTCCTCGACGAATATGGTGCCGTCCGGACCATACCAGGCTGGAATCTGATGACCCCACCAGAGTTGGCGCGACACGCACCAAGGCTGGATGTTCTCGAGCCAGGAGAAATAGGTGTTCTCCCAGTTGCGCGGCACAAATGTCGTGCGGCCCTCGCGCACCGACGCGAGCGCCGGCTTGGCGAGTTCCGCCGCGTTCACGAACCACTGGTCGGTGAGGTAAGGCTCCACAGGAACGCCCCCACGATCGCCATGGGGCACCGAATGGTGGTGAGGCTCGATCTTGTCGAGCATGCCGCCTTCTTCCATGACCTGGACGATCCGCGCCCGGGCCTCGAACCTGTCGAGACCATCGAGCTGCCCCCAGAGCGCTTCCTGCATGGGGTTGGGCGACAGGCCCTCGAGGAAGTCGGGATTGTCCGCGATCGATATCCGACCATCGGGGTGCATGACGTTGATGGCGCGCAGCCCTGCCCGCTTGCCGACCTCGAAATCGTTGAAGTCGTGGGCCGGAGTGATCTTGACGGCACCGGACCCGGCGTCGGGATCGGCGTAGTCGTCTGCAACGATCGGGATCAGGCGCCCGGTGATCGGCATAAGCACATTGGTGCCAACCAGATGGGCGTAGCGCTCGTCCTCGGGATTGACCGCGACACCGGTATCCCCAAGCATGGTTTCGGGCCGGGTCGTGGCGACCACGATATAGGTGGAGGGATCCTCGGCGTTGTACGCGATGCCCTCCAGCCGATAGCGGAAATGCCAGAGATTGCCGTCGATCTCGCGCTGTTCGACCTCCAGGTCGGAAATTGCGGTCTGGAGCTTGGGATCCCAGTTGACCAGCCGTTTGTCGCGATAGATCAGGCCTTCCTTATGCAATTGCACAAAGACCTTGAGCACCGCGCGCGAAAGGCCTTCGTCCATGGTGAAGCGCTCGCGCGACCAGTCGCACGATGCGCCCAGGCGCTTGAGCTGGTTGAGAATCTTGCCCCCGCTCTGGCCCTTCCACTCCCAGACCTTCTCGAGGAACTTCTCACGCCCGAGATCGCGGCGGCCGGGGCCGCCCTGTTCGGCAAGCTGCCGCTCGACCATCATCTGGGTCGCGATGCCCGCGTGGTCCATGCCCGGCTGCCAGAGCACGTCCTTGCCGCGCAGGCGCTCGAAACGCACAAGGATGTCCTGGAGCGTGTTGTTGAGCGCGTGGCCGATATGGAGCGACCCGGTGACGTTGGGAGGCGGAATTACGATCGTGAAGCTCTCGGACCCATCCGCCTTGCCCGCGCCGGCGGCAAATGCGCCCGACGTTTCCCACATCTCGTAGATGCGCCCTTCGACCGCGCCCGGTTCGTAGTGCTTTTCGATCATGTCGGCTGATACCTGTCACAAGAATAGCCCGCCCCTGTTGGCAAGGGCGGGAGGAGATCACTGTGTCATCGTGTAAAGCCAAGCTGGCGGCGGAAGTCAACCATTCCGCCGCGCCAGGGCCGCTCAGCGACCGCCGCGCGAGACCCGTTCGATTTCCTGGACCACGATGCGTTCGACCATGGAGGGAAGATTTTCCTCCAGCCATTCCTTGAGCATGGGCCGCAGCATTTCGCGGATCATCGCCTCGATCGTGAGGTTGGACGCGCCCAACGCCATGTCAGGCCGGCTCTTGGGGGACTGCACTTTCGAGAGCGCCGAGCGGACGGCAGCCTCGGTGGCCGGGCCGAGAAGCTCTTCGGCCAAATCCGAGCTCAACCTCGAGTCGGGCAAGGGGGCCGCATCGGCAACCGACGGGCGACGCGATAGATCGGGACGACGGGCCACATCCTCGTCCTGCTCGAAAGCGATATCGTCGGGCACGACAAGGCTCGGCTCGTCTTCAGCCTCGGGAGCTGCCGAAGCAGGCTTCGCCGCCTCGGGCTCTTCCCGCGACTCGGGAGCCTTTGCGGCAGGCGCCTCGGCCCGGGCCTTGTCCGCCACCGCGCGGGCCATCGGGCCCACCTGATCATCGCCTTGCGATGCGGAACCGGCCATTGGCTTCCTGGCCTCGGCGGTGGGCGCGACAGGCTCGAGCTTGGCGCCGGAGGCTGCTGACGCCGGCGTGGGCCAGTCATCGTCCATGGGCTGTGCCGAAGCCGTTTCCGGGTCCTCCACGATCTGGTCGTTGGAGAGAGCGAGGGGTTCGGCCTCGTCCTCATCGTCCTCGAACGGGTCGATGACCTGATCGGACTTCCGCGCTTCGGCCGGGGCGACGGGCTTCACTTCTTCAAGCGACCGGCGCACTGGCTTGGTCGACGTCGCCGCCTCGTCGTCATCGGCAATGATCTGCCTGATCGAGGAGAGGATTTCATCCATGGTGGGTTCTTTGGACGCCGGCTGGTTCATGCTTGCCCCGATGGTGCTGCGCCTCAATACGCGAGGCGTACTCTTGACTGACCGCGCTGCCGATCTCGATCGGCGTGATTCGCATAGTTTACCCTAACGTGCACCGAACTGCCCGAAAACGGCAGTGCGGCGCCCAATTGGGGTATTCCACGGAAATCGAGAGACCAGCCTTGGCCCAGCGGGGCCGAGGCTGTGCGCGACCTAACGCAGGTTGCCCCACGCATCGCGGGGCGCTGCAGGGGCCGCCGCAGGTACTTTCTCGGCGATGGCGACGCCCTCGGCCGTCCGCGGGGTCACCGGAAGCTGAAGATCGAGCGCGGTGAGCCGGCCCATGGCGGCAAGCAGCGAATAGCTGGCGATCGAGCGCTGGGCCTGAGCCTGCACGAGTCCCTCTTCCACCGAAAGCAGGGTGGCCCGCGCATCCAGAGTGTCGAGGGTCGTGCCCTCGCCCAGATCGGCGCGATCGACCGTCGCCTCAAGCGCGAGCCGGCTGGCCGCGACCGCAGCGGTGGCCGACTCGATCTGTGCGGAGGCCGATTGCAGCCCTGCCCATGCCTGGCGTACCGCCTCGATGATCTGGTCGCGCGTGGAGAACGCGTCGAGCTCGGACTGCATGCGGCCGATATTGGCCTGCTCGATGGCCGGGCTTCTGGTGGGCGTGTAGATGGGGATCGAAAGGTTGAGCCCGAAATTGGCTGACGCCGAGGTCGAACCCGAGTCGCCGCGGTTGAGATTGGCGCCGCCCGAGATGGAAACGGTCGGCCCGAAGCTGGCGCGGGTTTCCTCGGCTTCGAACTGCGCTGCCCGGATCTGGGCCTGGGAAGCGAGAAGTCCGGGATGCTCGATCACCGCGACCGCGAGCGCCGCATCCACCGAACCGGGGAGCAGATGGCCCACGCGCAGACCGCCCGAAAGGCTGCGGGGTTCACCCCCGACCCAGCGCTGATAATTGGCTTCAGATATCCGCAGGTTGCTGATGGCGGCCTGATAGCTTGCCTCGGACTGGGCGAGCGTGGCTTCGGCCTGGGCAACGTCCAGACGCGTCCCCTCGCCCAGCTCGAGCCGGTCGCGGGCGGACTGGAGTTGCGCGCGGACGAAGCCGATGTCCTCCCTGCGGATTTCGACGATCCGACGGTCCTGGATGACCTCGAAATAGGCCGTGGCCGTGCTCAAAAGAACGTTCTGCTCGGTGTTGGCCACCGAGTATATGGCCGCGTCGTACTGCGCCTGCGCGGCGCGGATGGCGGCGCCGGTGGCGAAACTGTCGAACAGGGTCTGGTTGTAGCTCAGTCCGAACTGCTGGCTTGTGGAAAACTCGTCCCCGCCCGGCTGCGGACTGTCGGTCCAGTTCCCCGACACACCGGCCTGGCCGCTGATCGTGGGCAGGATCTGCCCTTCGGCAGCGCGGATGCCTTGCCCTGCGGACCGGACGGTCAGGAAGGCCGAGGATATGTCCGTGCTGTTGTTATAGGCATTGGCGAGCGCCTCGGTAAGCGACTGTGCCTGAACAGAAGCAGTGGGGAGCAGAAGTGCGAGACTCATCGCGCCAACGCAGGATACTCGAAAAAATGACATGATAGCGCCTCCAGCGATGCGCCAAGGTACGGCTTCGCCCGGGCGCAATCAACGACCCCACCGGCAACCTGAACAAACTTTAACGATTGCAGCCGCAGGGCGTGTCTGGACGGCAACACATGTGACGGTTCAAAGAACGAATTCGGGCTCTCGCCAGAAGGTCTCGAGCGCGGGCACGTTGAGGTTGAATCCGCGGTGATGGCTGATCTCGCTGCCCGAACGGTGATACGTCGTAGCGACGGCCGCATTGCCACGACCGATCGAGGCGACCAGCCGCCCCCCGTCCTTGAGCTGGTCGAGAAGCGAGGGGGGGACGAACTCCACCCCGCCCTCGATCACGATGGCGTCGAACGGCGCCTCACGGGGGACCCCGTCCTGCAGGGCGCCCGTGACGACCGCCGCGTTGCCGATATCGAGCCCCGAGAGCGTGTCATTGGCGTGGCCCACGGTAGCCTCATCGGTATCGAGCCCCACGACAGCGCCGCACAGGCCAGCGAGAACTGCGGTGGAATAGCCGCTGCCGCAGCCGACATCGAGGACAACGTCGTTGGGGCCCAGTTCGGCAAGCTGAACAAGGCGCGCGAACGCGGTGGGGGTCGGCAGGCACCGGCCACTGGGCAGTTCGATGACCTCGTCGATATAGCTCAGGCCCTTGCGGGCCTCGGGGACGAATTCCTCCCGGGGCACCGTGTTCATCACGTCGAGAATCCGCCAGTCGACGATGCCGCCCGTCCGGAGCTGACCGTCGACCATTGCCCGACGAGCCCGTGCGAAATCAACCATAGTTCAGCCCCTTGATAGCTTGAGCGCGAGATGTCCGGGCATACCGCCGCGCCCCCGATTACGCAAGCACCAACCCATCGCAGGGCCGCCACTGGACGGGATTATGGAACGCTGCCTGCAATTTGCGCATTATTGCACCATCTTCCCGGCTGCGCAGAGGCGCTTCCGGGGACAAGGCAAGCAAGATCAAGATGGGGAGGCCAGGGAGATGGCACGCAACAGCCGCACAGGACGGAATACGGGCCTCAGCCCGGTGATGATCGGCACGAGGAGCCGCTACGCCGACTGGGCGGCGGCCTTCAGGGATTCAAGCGACATGCTTTCAGGCATCTTCCACGATCTGCGATGCGATCTGGTGGATCTCGCGCGAAGCCTCGTCATGGAAAGGAAGGGCCCTTCCAAGTGACGACAAACGTCGCCAAACGGCAGGCCCGCCGCCAAATATCCAGAACATCAATGTCATGAAAAAGTGGCGGGAGTGACGGGGCTCGAACCCGCGACCTCCGGCGTGACAGGCCGGCGCTCTAACCAACTGAGCTACACCCCCTTGCGATCCGGAGCCGTTCGTCTCCGGCAAGGTGGGGATCGTTTACCGGGGACCCAGAGGCAAGTCAAGCGTCACAAACGCACTTTGACGAGGAAAAAATCCGCTCTCGAAAAAAGCCACGGCAAAGCCCCCGGCAACCGGGCTAAATATTTCAGAAAAAAGGGGAAAATGGTGGGCGATGACAGGCTCGAACTGCCGACATCCTCGGTGTAAACGAGGCGCTCTACCAACTGAGCTAATCGCCCCGCGGCGTGGCTTCAATGGGCCACGATCCACAAGTTCGCGCACTGCTTAGCCGCATGCGCCGAGGGCGTCAATAGCGCCCTGCCCCAGCCCCCAGAAAAGGAAAGGCCCCGGACGCGTCCAGGGCCGAACCCGTTTCAGGACTGATCCTGGTCGCTTAGTTCAGCGCGTCCTTCAGGCCCTTGCCCGCCTTGAACTTAGGCTGGACGGAAGCGGGAATGTCGATCTCCGCACCCGTGGCCGGGTTACGGCCCTTGGTTGCCTTGCGCTGCGATGCGGCAAAGGTGCCAAAGCCGACGAGACGCACTTCGTCGCCGCCCTTCAGAGCAGCCGTAATGGCCTCGAAAACAGCATCGACTGCCGCCCCCGCCTGGGCCTTGGAGAGATCGGCTTTCTCGGCGACGGCCGCGCTCAGATCGTTCTTGTTCATAGCGTTTCCTCACAATGAATTGCCCACCGGGAGAGGGTGAGCGGAAGCGGGACCACCCAATTACGATTCCGGGGCAAAAGCAAGGAAAACTGCGGGTTTCCGGGCTGTTTGCCCTCCGAATCGGCGGTTTTTCCACCGCGATCAACACACCGATATGACAGAATGGCATGCCCGGACGGCGGTGATCTCGCCGCAAAACGCAAAACGGCGCCCCCGGAGGGGCGCCGCCAGTTAAGGGTCATCGCGTGTCCGGACACCTCAGTGGGCGAGAACCGATCCGGTTTCCTCGCCATCGGCGGCGGGCTTGTCGGCGATGGGCGCCGCGTTGGTCTCGAAGTCCCAATCGATCGGCTTGAGCTCCTCGACCAGAGCGTGCTTGAGCACTTCGCCCATGCGCGAGACCGGGACGATCTCGAGCCCCTGCTTGACGTTCTCGGGAATGTCCTTGAGGTCGCGGACATTCTCCTCGGGGATGAGGACCTTGGTGATCCCGCCCCGCAAGGCCGCCAGGAGCTTTTCCTTGAGCCCGCCGATGGGCAGCACCCTGCCCCGCAGCGTGATCTCGCCGGTCATGGCAACGTCGTGGCGCACGGGAATGCCCGTCATCACCGAGACGATCGCCGTAGCCATGGCAATACCCGCGGACGGCCCGTCCTTGGGCGTTGCGCCCTCGGGCACGTGCACGTGGATATCGCGCTTCTCGAACAGCGGAGGCTCAATCCCGTACTCCACAGCGCGAGCCTTGACGTAGGTCGCCGCCGCCGAGATCGATTCCTTCATCACGTCCTTGAGGTTGCCCGTCACGGTCATCTTGCCCTTGCCCGGGCTCATGATGCCTTCGATGGTGAGCAACTCGCCGCCGACCGACGTCCAGGCAAGTCCGGTGACCGCACCGACCTGGGGTTCGGCATCGATCTCGCCATAGCGGAACCGCGGCGGGCCGAGATATTCCTCGACCAGTTCGGGCGTGACCGAAATGGCGGTCTTGTCCGTCACGAGGATATCCTTGACCACCTTGCGCATCAGATTGGCGATCTCGCGCTTGAGGCTGCGCACCCCCGCCTCACGGGTGTAACGCCGCGTGAGAAGCTCAAGGCTTGCCTGGGGCAGGTCGAACTCGCCGTCCTTGAGCCCGTGCTCCTTGAGCGATTCAGGGATCAGGTGCCGGCGCGCGATCTCCCACTTCTCCTCGTCGGTGTAACCCGACAGGCGGATGATCTCCATGCGGTCCAGAAGCGGCCCGGGGATGTTGAGCGTGTTCGCCGTGGTCACGAACATCACGTCCGAGAGGTCGAAATCGACTTCAAGGTAATGGTCGTTGAACGTCGAATTCTGCTCGGGATCGAGCACTTCGAGCAGCGCCGAGGAAGGATCCCCGCGGAAGTCCTGGCCCATCTTGTCGATCTCGTCGAGCAGGAACAGCGGATTGGCCTTGCCTGCCTTTTTGAGCGACTGGATGACCTTTCCCGGCATGGACCCGATATAGGTCCGCCGGTGACCGCGGATTTCGGCCTCGTCACGGACACCGCCGAGCGACATGCGCACATACTCCCGGCCGGTCGCCTTGGCGATCGAGCGCGCGAGCGAGGTCTTGCCCACGCCCGGAGGGCCCACGAGGCAGAGAATCGGCCCCTTGAGCTTGCCCGTGCGGCTCTGTACGGCGAGATACTCGATGATGCGTTCCTTGACCTTCTCGAGCCCGTAGTGATCGCCCTCGAGAACGGATTCGGCAAAGCGCAGATCCTTCTTGACCTTAGACTTCTTGCCCCAGGGCAGGTTGAGCATCCAGTCGAGATAGTTGCGCACCACGGTGGCTTCGGCGGACATGGGGCTCATCTGCTTGAGCTTTTTCATCTCCGCGTCCGCCTTGCCGCGCGCTTCCTTGGAAAGCTTGGCCTTGGCGATGCGCTCCTCGAGTTCCTGGAGCTCGTTGGTGCCGTCTTCGCTGTCGCCCAGCTCTTTCTGGATCGCCTTCATCTGCTCGTTGAGATAGTACTCGCGCTGGGTCTTCTCCATCTGCCGCTTGACGCGGCTGCGGATGCGCTTTTCCACCTGCAGAACGCCGATCTCCCCTTCCATCAGGCCGAGCACGCGCTCGAGCCGCCCGGTGATCGAGGGCGTGCCTAGGATATCCTGCTTGTCCTGGATCTTGACCGCGAGATGGCTGGCGATGGTGTCGGCAAGCTTGGAATGGTCCTCGATCTGGGTGACAGCGGCAACGACCTCGGACGAGATCTTCTTGTTGAGCTTGACGTAGTTCTCGAACTCGCTGACCGCCGAGCGGGCAAGCGCCTCCGCCTCGACCTTGTCGTGATCGGACACGTCGATGGGTTCGGCCTGAGCCTCGAAATAGTCCTCGGTCTGGACGTAGCGGTCGATCCTGGCGCGGTTCAGCCCCTCGACGAGAACCTTGACCGTGCCGTCAGGCAGCTTGAGGAGCTGCAGGACGGACGCGATGGTGCCGACCTCGTAGATGGCGTCGGGCGCGGGATCGTCTTCCTGAGCGTTCTTCTGGGTCACCACGAGGATGTGCTTGTCCTCGCGCATGACTTCCTCGAGCGCACGCACGGACTTCTCCCGGCCCACGAACAGCGGAACGATCATCGAGGGAAACACGACGATGTCGCGCAGCGGCAGAACGGGGTAGACCTTGTCGCGGTCGAACTGGGGTGTGGTGGTGGTGTCGTCCGACATTCACTATCCTTTCGTCGGCGCCGGCAGGAGGGAGAAGCCGGCAGCCTGTATCGGGCCGCGTGAAGGTGAGATCACAGACTCACAGGGGCACGCGACGCTTCGTCCCTAAAGATAGGGCAAAGGCGGGCTTTCACAAGTTCGCCCGCAGAATTTTCCTCTGTGCCCACCCCTTGAAGCGGACGGGCGATCAGTTTTAGGCGGGACCGAAGTCCACCAGTGCTTGTCCGCGCGCCCGCAACTGGCGGGATCAAGGGAAATCCGAGGCTCGGGAAGGTCTCTCGGTGCCCTTCTGACTCAAAAAGCCCGGCGCTGCGCACCGGGCTTTCCAAATTTGCATATCTCGACAGCAAGCCTCAGGCGCCGGACTTCATGTCCTCTTTGGCACGCTCGGAATAGATGTAGAGCGGCCGGACATCCTTGTTCTCGATGACTTCCTGGCTGATGACGACTTCTTCCACGCCTTCGAGCGAAGGCAGGTCGTACATGGTATCGAGGAGGATGCCCTCAAGGATCGAGCGCAGGCCGCGTGCACCGGTCTTGCGGTTGATGGCCTGACGGGCAATGGCCTTGAGCGCGTCCTCGTGGAAGGACAGCTCGACATTTTCCATTTCGAACAGGCGCTGGTACTGGCGCACCAGAGCGTTCTTGGGGGCCGAGAGGATTTCCACGAGCGCATCGACGTCCAGATCTTCGAGGGTCGCGATCACCGGCAGACGGCCGATGAATTCGGGGATGAGCCCGAACCGAACCAGATCCTCGGGCGCCACTTCGCTCAGGATGTCGCCGACCTTGCGGTCCTGCGGATCCTTGACCTCTGCGGTGAACCCGATCGAGGAGCCCTCGCCGCGTGCGGCGATGACCTTTTCGAGCCCTGCGAACGCACCGCCGCAGATGAACAGGATGTTGGTGGTGTCGACCTGCAGGAATTCCTGCTGGGGATGCTTGCGGCCACCCTGGGGCGGCACGGACGCCACCGTGCCTTCCATGATCTTGAGCAGAGCCTGCTGCACGCCCTCACCCGAAACGTCCCGGGTGATCGAAGGATTGTCGGACTTGCGCGAAATCTTATCGACTTCGTCGATATACACAATGCCACGCTGCGCCTTGTCGACGTTGTAATCGGCTGACTGCAGGAGCTTGAGGATGATGTTCTCCACATCCTCGCCCACATAACCCGCTTCGGTCAGCGTCGTCGCATCGGCCATGGTGAAGGGCACATCAAGGATGCGCGCCAGCGTCTGGGCCAGAAGCGTCTTGCCGCAGCCGGTCGGGCCGATCAACAGGATGTTGGACTTCGCCAGTTCGACGTCCTGGTTCTTGGTCGCGTGATGGAGCCGCTTGTAGTGGTTGTGCACGGCCACCGAGAGGACCCGCTTGGCGCTCCACTGGCCGATCACGTAATCGTCCAGAACCTTGCAGATGTCGGCTGGCGTGGGCACCCCATCCGAGGACTTGACCATGGAGGTCTTGGATTCCTCTCGGATGATGTCCATGCAAAGCTCCACGCATTCATCGCAGATGAATACGGTCGGCCCTGCAATGAGCTTGCGGACTTCGTGTTGGGACTTCCCGCAGAACGAGCAATAGAGCGTGTTCTTGGAGGATTCCCCGCTCGAATTTTCCTTCGACATCTAGCTACTCCCAGTGCGCACGTATGCGCCTGAACCTTGCGTGTTCCCCAAAGCTAACGGGGTACACGTGAACAAAATGTAATCCGGTCCCGACCATAAAGGCCAAGACCGACACGCGCAATCGACGAGTGCGCTACCCAGTGCGACGCCCGACCACGTCCTCGACGCTATATTCACGCCGGAGTTTCAGGAACGGCACGCTTCATATGCACGTCGTCGATCAGGCCCAGTTCCTTTGCCTCTTCGGGGCTCATGAAGCGGTCGCGCTCGAGCAGATCCTCGATCTCCTGATAGGAGCGGCCCGAATGCTTCACATAGATTTCATTGAGCCGGCGCTTGAGGCTCTCGGCTTCCCGAGCGTGGATCATGATGTCAGTGACCTGGCCCTGATAGCCGCCAGAAGGCTGGTGGACCATGATTCTCGAATTGGGCAGGCAGCCGCGCATCCCGGCCTCACCGGCGGTCAAAAGCAGCGACCCCATCGAAGCGGCCTGCCCCAGGCACAGGGTCTGCACCTTGGGCCGGATGAACTGCATTGTATCGTAGATCGAGAGCCCCGAGGTCACCACGCCGCCCGGCGAGTTGATGTACATGGCGATTTCCTTCTTCGGGTTTTCCGATTCCAGAAACAGCAACTGGGCGACGATGACGCTCGCCATGTTGTCTTCGACCACACCGGTTACGAAGATGATCCGCTCGCGCAGGAGGCGCGAATAGATGTCGAACGCGCGCTCGCCCCGGTTGGACTGCTCGACCACCATCGGCACGAGCGTGTTCATGTATAGATCGACAGGATCTCGCATGTCGGAAGTCTCTCCCTTTGGGGAACGAATCAAAAAATGTAGCCACGCCGATAGCAGGCGGAGAGGAATTAATGTGCGGTAAACCGTGACATAGGCTCGGGACGAACGCGGTTCAATAGCCAGCGCGCCCGTCACCCAAATATGGTGCACGAGCGCCCACCAAAACCACGCGATACCGGCCACCCGAACCGCCCTGCGATTTCCCTCTATCAAACCGAGAGGGAACCGAGCACTTCGGGGAGCAGCGCGGGGATATCCCCCGCCATCATCCCGGGACGGGCGAAAGCGCGCGCTGCCAGCCCGTGAACATAGACTGCCGCGCATGCAGCGTCTACCGGGGCCATGCCCTGGGCCATAAGGCCCGCGATCATGCCCGCGAGCACATCGCCGGTGCCCGCGGTGGCCAGCAGCGTCGAGCCGCTGGCGTTGATGATCGCTCTGCCGCCGGGCTCGGCGATAACGGTGTCGCTGCCCTTGTAGACGATCACAGCGCCCGATTGACGCGCTGCCGCCCGGGCGCGGTCGAGCTTGGACGGGGCGTCGGCCCGCGCAAAGAGCCGACCGAATTCGCCGTGATGTGGCGTGAGAACCACACCCCGACCGGGGCGCGCTGCAATGGCACCAAAGAGGGTTTGGGGCGAGTCGGCAAAGCTGGTTATGGCATCGGCGTCGAGCAAGACAGCGGGTGCGTGCTCGAGAGCGGTGAGCACCAGGGCACGCGTTGCCTCCCCGATCCCGAGACCCGGGCCAAGCACGATCGCGTTCTTGCGGGTATCCTCGAGCAGCGCAGCGAGATCGGGAGCCGTCTCGCAAGGGGACAGCATGATCTCGGTCAGATGCGCTGCGTGGACGGCAAGAGCGTCCCGGGGCCCGGCAATGGTGACCAGCCCCGCCCCTGCCCGCGCCGCGCCGAGCGCGGCAAGCCGGGCCGCCCCGGTGTGCAGGCCGTCCCCCGAAACCACGACGCAATGGCCGAAGCTGTATTTGTGGTCCGACGCCTCCCGACGAGGCAGCGTCCAGAGGTGCGGATCGTTCTCGAAGATCTCGGGCTCGATGTCGCACAGCACGCGGTCGGGGATGCCGATATCGGTCAGCACGACCTCGCCTGAGAGGCTGGAGCCCGGTTCGAGCAGATGGCCCGGCTTGGACCGGAAGAAGGTCACCGACAGCGCTGCCTTGACCGCAGCGCCCATGACGAGGCCCGAGGCACCGTCCACGCCGCTGGGCAGGTCCACGGCCACGATATTGGCCCCGGATGCGTTGACGGCGGCGATGAGCTCGGCGAGCCGGCCGTCCACCTTGCGGGAGAGCCCGGCGCCGAGAAGCGCATCGACGATCAGGCCAAAGCCGGCGCACATCCCGGCGTCGGCAGTCTCGACCGGGCCGGTCCACAGGCTCTCCATCTCGGCGGCGTCGCCCGAGAGCGCCTCGCGGTCCCCGAACAGGGCAAGTCGCACGGGCCAGCCGCGCTCGATGAGCAGGCGCGCCACGACAAAGCCATCACCGCCATTGTTGCCCGGCCCGCACAGGACCAGAACGGGCTGGAGAGGAAATCGCCGGGCGATCTCGAAGGCGACGGCCTGGCCGGCATTTTCCATGAGCGTCAGCGAGGACACGCCGGATGTAACGGCAAGTTGGTCCGCCTGAGCCATCTGGGCGGGGGTCAAGAGTTCCTGCACTGTCTTCTCCAGTTCAAATCCCCCCGCCTCAAACGAAAAGGGCCCCGCATTCGTTGCGGAGCCCTCGTCACTTCAGTTGCGATTTCGATCAGTGATCGTGATCGGAGTCGATATCGAAGCCTTCTTCGCCTTCGCGCACGAGACGGACGAGCTCTTCACGCTCGACGGGCTTCTCGGTGACGGTGGCGAGCTCGGTCACATATTCGATGACCTTGTTCTCGAAGATCGGCGCGCGCAGGCTGGCGAGAGCCTGCGGGTTCTTGCGGTAATAGTCGTAAACCTGCTGTTCCTGGCCCTGGAAGCGGCGCACCTCGTTGACGAGCGCCTGCTGGTGCTCCTCGTCCGATACCGTGATCTCGTTGGTGTTGCCGATCTCTGCGACGACCAGCCCGAGACGCACGCGGCGCTCGGCGATCTTGCGGTAATCCTCACGCGCCTTATCCTCGGTCGTCCCTTCGCTCTCGAAGGTCTTGCCGTGGTGCTCGACCTCGTGCTTGACGCGATTCCAGATCGCGTTGAACTCGGCCTCGACGAGCTTTTCGGGCACATCGAACTTGTGGCCGTCGTCGAGCGCGTCGAGAACGAGCCGCTTGGTCCGCTGCTTGGAGAGCGAATCGAGCTGGGCTTCCATCTGGTCGGTGATCGCCTTGCGCAGGGCGGCAAGATCCTCGAGCCCGATGGACTTGGCGAACTCGTCATTGAGCTCGACATCGGCCTTGGGGCCATCGACATGGAGCATCTTAATCTCGAACTCGGCGTCCTTGCCGGCGAGATCCTCGTTCTGGTAGTCGGTCGGGAAGGTGACCTTGATGGTCTTTTCCTCGCCCTTCTTGATCCCGACGAGCTGCTCTTCGAAGCCAGGGATAAACTGGCCCGAACCGACGATCAGGTGCGTGTGGTCGGCGCTGCCGCCCTCGAAGGGCTCGCCGTCGATCTTGCCCACGAACGAGATGCCGACACGATCGCCGTCGGCGACAACGGCGCCATCGCCCTTGTCCTCATAGCCGCGATTGTTCTTGAAGAAGGTGTCGAGTTCCTTGTCGACGTCCTCGTCCTTGATCGCAACGACCGGCTTTTCGATCTTGATGGACTTGAAGTCCATGAGCGAAACCGGGGGCAGAACCTCGTAGGACACCGAGAACGAGAGGTCTTCCTCACCGTCGAGCACGCGGTTGATCACGGCCTGATCGTCGGAAAGATCGATCTCGGGCTGAGCGGCAGCCTTCTCGGAGCGCTCTTCGAGCGTCTTTGCAACGGTGTCGTTGATCGCTTCCTGCATGACCTCGGACATGACCGAGCGGCCATAGACCTTCTTGAGGTGCGAAAGGGGGACCTTGCCAGGACGGAAGCCCTTGATCTGGACCTTGCCCTTGACGTCCTGCAGCTTTTCGTCGAGCCGTGAACTCAGGACCGTCGACGGGATAGTCACATCGAGCTGCCGACGCAGCCCTTCATTCACAGTTTCTGTCACGTTCATGTTCAGGTCGATCCCGTCTTTATCTTATTGAACCTATACGGATGATGTGCCGGACTTGGTGCGGGTGAGAGGAGTCGAACCTCCACGCCTTGCGGCGCTGGAACCTAAATCCAGTGCGTCTGCCAGTTCCGCCACACCCGCGCTCCCGCGCCGTCCGGCCCGAGTTGGCGAGCGGTCTATCTCAACTTAGAGGGTCAGTCAAAGCCTGTTTGGCGCGCGCCTGCTCCCCGCACTGCCGACAATTGCCGCAGCACGCGGACCGACCGCCTGACAACATTGCCTAAAAAGTGGCCACATTGCCTATTTGACGATCGCTGGCAATTGGCGATACCCTTGGCCATCTGAGGGCGACGGGCCCCAACCCCATGATTGAGCGGAATTTTTCTGCCATCGGCGCGCTTGGCATACCATGTGCATTAATCCAGGCAACCGGTCCCGAACACACCAAGGAGACGTGGACATGAAGAAGATCGAGGCGATCGTCAAACCGTTCAAGCTGGACGAAGTGAAGGAAGCCCTTCAGGAGGTCGGGCTGCAAGGGATCACTGTGACGGAAGCCAAGGGCTTCGGGCGGCAGAAGGGGCACACGGAACTCTACCGTGGGGCCGAATATGTCGTGGATTTCCTGCCGAAAGTGAAAGTGGAAGTGGTCGTGGCCGACGAGTTCGCCGACAAGGCGATCGAGGCCATTCGCAATGCGGCCCAAACAGGCCGTATTGGCGACGGCAAAATCTTCGTCTATCCCGTTGAGCAGGCCATTCGCATCCGCACTGGCGAAAGCGGAGACGAAGCCCTCTGATACCGGCGCGCCCGACCCTTCTATAAAGAGTCGGCGCTGCTCCCCTCTCCTGCGGCCCTCCTCCCGGTACCGGCCCGAACCAAACCTCAACTCATACAATGGGGAAACAACCATGAGTTCAGCACAAGACCTGATCACACGGATCAAGGACGAAGGCATCAAGTACGTCGATCTGCGCTTCACCGACATCCGCGGCAAGCTGCAGCACGTCACGATGGACGCCTCTGTCGTGGATGCCGACATGTTCGAAGAGGGCGTCATGTTCGACGGCTCCTCGATCGCCGGCTGGAAGGCCATCAACGAGTCCGACATGGTCCTGATGCCGGACAACTCCACGGCCTATATCGACCCGTTCTTTGCCGCGCCCACGCTCTGCGTGAACTGCGACATTCTCGAGCCGGCCACCTACCAGCCCTACAACCGCGATCCCCGTTCGATCGCCAAGAAGGCCGAAGCCTTCGTGGGCACCTCCGGTGTCGGCGATTCGGTCGTCTTCGGCCCGGAGCCCGAGTTCTTCCTGTTCGATGACGTCAAGTTTTCCAGCACGACCTACAAGGTCGGCTTCCAGGTCGATTCGACCGAGCTGGGCACCAATTCGGATGCGGACTACGAAGGCGGCAACACCGGCCACCACGTCGGCATCAAGAAGGGCTACTTCCCGGTTCCTCCCCTCGACAGCGCCCAGGACATCCGCGGCGAGATGCTCGAAGCCCTCGCCTCGATGGGCGTGGTCGTTGAAAAGCACCACCACGAAGTCGCTTCCGCACAGCACGAGCTGGGCATCAAGTTCGCGCCCATGATCACGGCCGCCGACCACGTCCTGCTCTACAAGTACGGCGTGCACCAGGTTGCCCAGGCTTATGGCAAGACCGCAACCTTCATGCCCAAGCCCGTCTATGGCGACAACGGCTCTGGCATGCACTGCCACCAGTCGATCTGGCGGGACGGCAAGCCGCTGTTTGCCGGTGACGAATATGCCGGCCTTTCGATGGAGTGCCTTTACTACATCGGAGGCGTGATCAAGCACGCCCGGGCGATCAACGCCTTCACGAACCCCTCGACCAACTCCTACAAGCGTCTGGTCCCGGGCTTCGAAGCCCCCGTGCTGCTCGCCTATTCGGCACGCAACCGCTCGGCCTCCTGCCGTATTCCGTTCGGCCAGAGCCCCAAGTCCAAGCGTGTGGAAGTCCGCTTCCCCGATCCGATGGCGAACCCTTACCTCGCCTTCACGGCTCTGCTGATGGCCGGTCTCGACGGCATCAAGAACAAGATCCACCCCGGCGAAGCCATGGACAAGGATCTCTACGAGCTGCCCAAAGAAGAGCTCAAGGACATCCCGACCGTTTCAGCCTCGCTGCGTGAAGCGCTGGAAAACCTCGACAAGGACCGCGACTTCCTCAAGGCCGGCGGCGTGATGGACGACGATTTCATCGACGCCTATATCGAGCTCAAGATGGAAGAAGTCATCAAGTTCGAGCACACCCCGCACCCGGTCGAGTACGAGATGTACTACTCGGCGTAAGCCGAACGCGATATCTGCTACCGAAAGGGCCCCTCCCGGGGCCCTTTTTTATTGTGTCGCAGTGGTTTGCGGGAAGGACGACATCCTGATCGCGCAGCCTTGAGGCCGGCGCGCCCGAGGCCGATGCGCAACCAAAGCGGCGTCTGTGGATTGCCGTTTCAGCAGACGCGACCGGGCAGCACAGCCGAGGCCGCAGAAATTGCCATGAACTGCGAAAGGATTTCCGATGTCCAAATCAGGGAACAAGATCAAACCCGAGAGCGTGACCAAGACCGCCAAGACAAAGACCAGAAGCGCCAAGTCCCAGCCGGAGCGCAAGCGCTCGACCACGAGCATGTCGACGCTGGCGTCCAGAGCGGTGAGAGGCAAGAAGCTGACCAAGACCGAGATCGCGAGCCTTGGCGGCTCCGTGCTCAGCCAGGACGAGAAGAAGGCTCGGGCATAGGATTTCGGACACGATGGCGGCTAATCGCCGCCATCGTGTCTCGCCCAGGCTACAGCACATCAAGCGAGAGCCGCCCGGCTCTTGCTAGGCGTCAGCAGGATCTATTCTAGGATAAGTTCCAGGCCAACGCGCTCCGTACATGCCTTGGCGGTGACCTGATTGGCCTCGTCGCTCAAACCGCCTTCTTCGAAGATGGCTTCTCGGACGGAGTTGAACCGATCCAGTTTTTGTTGGTCGGTAAGTTCGGGCGGTCGCGTCCGGTCGGTCTCGGCAATGTAGAAATTGCCAGCATCACGCAGCGTATCGACGTTTCCCTGCGCGTAATCCCTTTTGGCGAACTCAATCAGGAGCAGACATCGCAGGGCATCGTCATACTCGTCGGCCGGCGCGGCCGTGCATGTCAGGCCCAGAATGGCAAAGACGGCAACTGCCGATCTAACTGAAAACACTCTCTTTCGCATATCGATTACTTCGTCCTCCAATGCCACGGTCACACATCACATTTCGCTTTCCCAGTCTATCAAGGCGGGGAACTACTGGTGCTTACATGGATCCCGTAATTGGCATCCACGCCGTCCTCCAGATACTACAGACGGCAGACGAAAGCCCCAAGAATCGTCTTGCCGCTCAGCCTGGGCCAGATCTAGACCCGCGCCATGCCGTGGCGGACCCGGATCGCCAGCCAGGCGCCGGTTGGCTTCGGCAACCGAACCTTCAGATTGGGAAGCCTTCCAAGCCAATAAACATGCCAGCACTTGTCGGCTGGGTCGCTCAATTCCTTTTGGCGACAGTGCCTAGTTGCTCTGCGCCGGGACGTCGCCGACTCGCAGGGGCGTGTAGCGCTCTGCGATCCGGAGCGCCGTGGCACGATCAAGCCCCGCATATTCCAGCGCGCGATCGGTGAGATAGCCATGGCGATCCATCTCGATGGCATGACCCTCGATCACCGCCCGGGCGTGGATGGGCTGCAGGGTCTTGCGGTAGTCGAGGTCCCGGCCGGGCCGGCCCTCCCCCTTGCGCTGGGCCTGCACCATCTCGCTGGCGGTCTTGATCGCATCGTCGGTGGCCGGCAGGCGCATGTGGTCGGCCAGCTTGCGGAACTGGTGACGGGGATTCTTGACGATGTCCTCGTATTTGAGAACGAGGATTTCCTTCTGCTTGGACAGCGTCCAGCTCGCGACGTTCTGGGTCCATGAGCCCTGGGGCTCTATCACGGTGCGCTCTGCGGGCTTGATCCGCCGGTTACGGGTCATCATGGCCTGGATGATCTGAAGCGGCTTGGCGCCGGTCTCCACGGTCAGCTCGGCGGCGACATCGAGCGGGTTGCGCACGATATAGACCGCCCCGCGCGTCACTTTGGAGTTGATCGTGGGGTGACCGTGGAACGTGCCGCGCAGGGCGTGGGTGCGCACGACAGGCAGACCCGGGAAGTCGGTGGCGAGAAGATGATGGACCTCGGCGCGCGCGGCGGCGATTTCGACCTCGCCCATCTTTTCGGGATCACGCCCGGTCGCCTTGTTGTAGAGCGTGTGATGGATGTCCCAAGGGATGACGTTGTCGATATTGCGCAGATCGATCTTCTTGGGCGCACCGGGCTGGGCGAGAACCGCCAGCAGATAGATGACCGAACGCACCCAGTTGGAACCCGAGCGCGGGTAAGAGGCGACGAAATAAAGGGGACGGATGGGCTTGGGCTGCGCGTCGGACACGAAAAGGCTCCTCGAACCGGGTTTTGCCTTGTCTATCCGTCCGGTCAGCCGCGCGCAACAGCGCGATCAAATGAGGTAGAATGCAAGCACGGCGCCCATGGTGACGGCGGCGCGGGGAAGCGAGAGGCGGGCGAGCCGGTACGCAATACCTGAAAATCCGGCTCGCACCCGCCAATAGGCTTCGAGCAGAACCCCGGCCCGGTAATACGCAATACTCCGGCGGGGTTTGGCTCCCATACGGCAACTCCAGACAACTCGACCGTATGCATGCTGTTGTAGTGGAACGTGCTTAAGAAAGTGCTGATGAGATGCAAACCAATGCTGAACATTGGCCACAATCTTGAGGGGCGAGGTGTCCCAACACGGGATTGCCCGAGACCGCATCTTGCGCCACGTCTACGCAGCAAGGCTTGAAGAGCCCTGCTTTCTGTGGTGTTTGCTCATCTGGCCCTCCCCTATGATATCCATTCCCGGCACGTGATTCGGAGAGGAGCTCCGGCGAAAATTCATGGCAGCAAGTAACGATCTCTTCGGTGCATCCCCTCCCCCGGCGGACCCTGCTCCCCGCAAGCGCGAACCCGACGCTCCTGTGAGCCGGGAACGTACGGGTTCGGTCGACTCCTATTCGGCGGCGGACATCGAGGTGCTCGAAGGGCTCGAGCCGGTCCGCAGGCGCCCGGGCATGTATATCGGGGGCACCGACATCAATGCCCTGCACCATTTGTTCGCGGAGGTCATCGACAACTCGATGGACGAGGCGATAGCCGGCCACGCCTCGCGGATCGAGGTGCACCTGTCGGCGGACGGCTATGTGACCGTTATCGACAACGGGCGCGGCATACCGGTAGACAGCCACCCCAAGGCGCCCCAGCTTTCTGCGCTCGAAGTGATCATGACCACGCTCCATGCGGGCGGAAAATTCGACTCCAAGGCCTACGAAACGTCGGGCGGCCTGCACGGGGTGGGCATATCGGTGGTGAACGCGCTCTCGGACGATCTGATCGTCGAAGTGGCCCGAGAGCAGACGCTCTATCGTCAGAACTATTCGCGCGGCAAGGCCACAACGGTGCTCGAGAACCAGGGGCGGGTCAACAATCGCCGGGGCACCTCGATCCGGTTCCATCCCGACCCGCAGATCTTCGGCAACCAGCTCAGGTTCAGCCCCGACCGGCTCTTCCGCATGACGCGCGCCAAGGCCTATCTGTTCGGCGGCGTGGAGCTGCGCTGGTCGTGCGACGAGGCCCTTGCCGGGGACAGCGTCCCGGCCAAAGCCACATTCCACTTCCCCGGCGGGCTGCGTGACTTCCTCACCCGTCGCATCGAGGGCAAGACGCGCATCGTCGAGGACATCTTCTCGGGCAAGACCGGCAAGCCGGGCGGCCATGGCGGGGTGGAATGGGCGATCTCCTGGTATCTGGGCGACAGCTTCACCTCGTCCTACTGCAACACGGTTCCGACCCCGGACGGGGGCACCCATGAATCCGGGCTGCGCACAGCGCTCCTGCGCGGGCTCAAGAACTACGCGGAGATGACCGGCAACAAGCGCGCCTCGATCATCACGTCCGAGGATGTGCTGGGCCAGTGCGGCGCCATGCTCTCGGTGTTCGTGCGCGAGCCCGAATTCGTGGGCCAGACCAAGGACAAGCTGGCGTCCTCGGAAGCCAGTCGGATCGTCGATACCGCCATAAGGGATGCTTTCGACCATTGGCTGACGGCAGCGCCGGCACAGGCGACGCGCCTTCTGGACTGGACCGTCGACCGCGCAGAGGAGCGGCTTCGTCGGCGCAAGGAAAAGGAAATCGACCGCAAGTCGGCCACGCGCAAGCTCAGGCTGCCCGGCAAGCTGGCCGACTGCACCCAGTCCGCCGCCCAGGGCGCCGAGATCTTCATCGTGGAGGGCGACAGCGCGGGCGGAAGCGCCAAGCAGGCCCGCGATCGGGCCAGCCAGGCCGTGCTGCCGCTGCGGGGCAAGGTCCTCAACGTGGCTGGAGCGAGCCGCGACAAGCTGGCAGCCAACCAGCAAATCGCCGATCTGCTGCAGGCACTAGGCTGCGGGACGCGCGACCGGTATCGCGAGGAGGACCTGCGCTACGACAAGATCATCATCATGACCGACGCGGACGTGGACGGCGCGCACATCGCGTCGCTGCTCATGACGTTCTTTTTCCAGGAGCTGCCGCAACTGATCGAGGGCGGGCACCTCTATCTCGCCCTGCCCCCGCTCTACCGGATCACGCAAGGCGACAAGACGGTCTATGCCATGGACGAGCGCCATCGGATCGCGCTGATGGAATCCGAGTTCACGGGCCGGGGCAAGGTCGAGGTGACGCGCTTCAAAGGCCTGGGGGAAATGCCGCACGCCCATCTCAAGGAAACCACCATGAGCACCAAGAGCCGTACGCTGCTCCAGGTGCGGGTGGTGACCGAGCGGGGCGACACGACCAGCACAGTCGACAGGCTGATGGGCAACAAGCCCGAAGCGCGGTTCGCCTTCATTCAGGAACATGCCGAATTCGTCACAGACGTGGACGTTTAGCGGTCGGTGACGGCAATCAAATACAACAAAGGTTGCATATAGCGAACAAATCGACCCGATTTGTTTACTCATGCAGCCATTCCGGGCAAATCTCGTTGACTCGCGGCCATGCTGCGCTATGGTCCGCAGCGTCAGAGGCCATTGACTCCGGTGACGTTATCGGTGCTCCGGGGATTATTGCTCATGCAGAGCTCCCCAGGATCGATACCTCCGGAGCAGAACATTCCAGGCGGTGTCGGGCAAGAGTGCTCCCGACTGTTTCGCTGCCGTACTGACAAAAGACTAATGGTGGATATCCAATTTGACAGTTCAATTCTCTGAGCTCGGACTCGGCGACAAGGTCACGGACGCAGTAACGGCGGCCGGCTATACACAGCCGACCGAAATTCAGGCGCAGGCCATTCCGCACGTGCTGCAAAAGCAGGACCTTATCGGCATCGCCCAGACTGGGACAGGAAAGACGGCATCGTTCGTCCTGCCCATGCTCACCCTGCTCGAGAAAGGCCGCGCGCGCGCTCGTATGCCGCGCACGCTGATCCTCGAGCCCACACGCGAACTCGCGGCCCAGGTGCACGAGAATTTCGAGAAATACGGCAAGAACCACCGGCTGACGGTCGCTTTGCTCATCGGCGGCGTATCGTTCGAAGAGCAGAACAAGAAGCTCGACCGCGGCGCGGACGTTCTTATCGCCACGCCCGGTCGCATGCTCGATCATTTCGAGCGCGGCAGGCTGCTGCTCACCGGCGTCGACATCCTCGTGATCGACGAAGCCGACCGCATGCTGGACATGGGCTTCATCCCCGATATCGAGCGGATTTGCAGCCTTCTTCCCGCCCGCCGCCAGACGCTGTTCTTCTCGGCGACCATGCCGCCGGAAATCCGCAAGCTGACCGAACGCTTCCTGCGCGATCCTGTGCAGGTCGAAGTGGCGCGGCAGAACTCGACCGCCGACAACATCGACCAGAAGCTGCTCAAGGTTGGCGCCACGCCCAAGGAAAAGCGGGCTGCCCTGCGTGACCAGATCCGCGCGGCCAAGGAATTGCAGAACGCAATCGTGTTCTGCAACCGCAAGCGCGACGTGGCGACGGTCGCCCGCTCGCTCGAGCGGCACGGGTTCAATGCGGGCGCGCTGCACGGGGACATGGACCAGAAGAGCCGTATGGATACGCTCGATCGTTTCCGGACCGGATCGCTGGCGATCCTCGTGGCCTCGGACGTCGCCGCACGCGGTCTGGACATTCCCGCCGTCAGCCACGTCTACAATTTCGACGTGCCAACCCATGCCGAGGACTACGTCCACCGGATCGGTCGGACGGGCCGCGCCGGCCGGTCAGGTTCCGCGATCACGCTCGTCGTCCCCTCCGAGGGCAAGTATGTCGACGCCATCGTCAAGCTCATTCAGCGCCCCATCGACTGGGCCGGTGCGGCTCCGGCGTTCCAGGATGCCCCTGCTGCAGAACGCAGCGAGGGCGAGACGGCTCCGGAAGAGCGCAAGAAGAGCACCCGCAGCCGGGGACGCGGGCGGCGCTCGGAAGCCAGCCCGCGGCAGCAGCAGGCTGCAGCTGCGGCCCCTGCTCCCGTCGCCGAGGCACCACCGCAGGCGGAAACCCCGCCCGCCAACCAGAATACGCGCAAGCAGCGCCAGCGTCAGGAACAGGCTGACGACGGTCCGTCGTCCTTCGGCCCCGGCGCCCATGTGCCCGCTTTCCTGCTTCGCTCCACAGGTCGGCAGGCCTCCTGAATTCGTGAAGCTAGCTCCCAGCGCCACTTATGAACAGCCCCCACCATGGGGGCTGGACATTCGCTTGGGCCAAGTCTAGCACTTCCTCTATAGTTAAAGCAGAATCATTTGACTGCATCTGTTCCTAACGTTCGGATGACGTCCAAAGCCATATGTATAGTGACGGTTGGCAAACGTGACCAAACTTGATTTTGATCGCGCTTCGGAATTTGCAAATGCTGCGCTCAGCATGCTCAAGCGCGCCAATCTTCCTGCCCATCCAGTCTATTACGAACTCTTTTACATCTACGCGACCGGCGCGACGCCTGAGCTCAACGCCCAGATCAACGAGTTGCTGACCGCGAATGGTCAGATCGGCGACGATGAGGCTTCAGAGCTGTGCGAACGCTTTCTCGAAGTCACCAATCTCGACGAAAAACTTCGCGACCTCTCCGAGGTCATGAACAGCACCATTTCCAACGTGAATGCCAGCATCGACCTTGCGATGGCGACCGCGAACTCCTACTCGGGATCGCTGCTGCAGGCTTCGGGCGATCTTGAAGGCAGTATCGACGATCAGGCGCTCCAGGCCCTCTCCACGCGGCTCCTCAAAGAGACGCGGCGCATGCAGGACATGAATCGCAAGCTCGAAAGCCAGCTTGCCAACACCAAGGGTGATCTTGCCGTCCTGCAGAGCGATCTGGCCAAGGTGCGCCGCGAAGCGATGATCGATCCGCTGACCAAGATCGCCAACCGCAAGGGTTTCGATGAACAGCTTGCGCTGGAGATGGAAAAGGCAGGCGAGACCCGCGCGCCCCTATGCCTGCTGGTCATGGACATAGACCGCTTCAAGGCCTTCAACGACACCTATGGGCACCTGACCGGCGATCAGGTGCTCAGGCTGGTGGCACAGGTGGTCAAGGCCAATATCCGCGGACGTGACATGGCCGCCCGATTCGGCGGTGAGGAATTCGTGGCCATTCTGCCCGAGACCGAACTGTCCGGTGCATTGACCGTGGCAGAGCACATCCGGCAGGCTGTCCAGTCCAAGGAACTGCTCAAGCGCTCCACCAACGAAAAGCTCGGGCGGATCACACTCTCGCTGGGAGTCGCCCAGTGGCGCGGCGCGCCGGAATCAGCCTCCGCGCTGATCGAGCGCGCCGACAAGTGCCTTTATGCCGCCAAATCCGGTGGCCGGAACAGGGTGGTCTGCGAGACATCGGCCACTGACGCACCCATCGCGTCGTAGTGACCGCACAATAAGCGGACCTATTCTTCCGCTTCATGAGCGCACGCCCTTCTCAAGGCACCGGAGTGAAAAAGGCCGGCTCCCGCCGCCCCATTTTCCGTTTAGCAGAGTTCGAAACTCAGAGCCCCGGGTGGCTGTCGCCAGAGCGCGCGCGCGCCAGTTCAGCGAGGTCTGCGGGCTTGAGCTGGACGCTTTCGCCGCAGCCGCAGGCACTCTCCTCATTGGGATTGTTGAAGGTGAAGCCGGATTTGAGCTTGGTTTCCTCGTAGTCCATTACCGTCCCGAGCAGGAACAGCGTGGCCTTGGGCTCCACCCAGATGTCCACGCCCTTGTCCTGCACGTGGTCGTCACCGGCCACGGCTTCGGCGACGTAGTCGAGGGTGTAGGCCATGCCTGCACAGCCGGCATTGCGCACGCCGACGCGCACACCGATCACCGGCTTTTCGCTGTCCTCGATCATCTCCCGGATGCGGCTTGCCGCAGTCTCGGAAACCGACATGATCGCAAGGGCCATTTCAGTCACCATCCATTCATTCGAACTGTATTGCGCGCGATGCCATTGCACCCAAGGTGGTAAACCAGGGAGCCAATGTCAAACCCCGCAGGCCATCACCACCAGTTGAGCGCCACCTGAGCTTCCTCGCTCATGCGGTCCGGCCCCCAGGGAGGATCGAACACCATGTTCACGTCCACATCCTGAATGCCTTCGACCGAGCGGGCCGCGTTCTCCACCCAGACGGGCATCTCGCCTGCGACCGGGCAGCCCGGCGCGGTGAGGGTCATGTCGATTGTAACCTTGCGGTCGTCGTCCAGATCGACCTTGTAGATCAGCCCCAGCTCGTAGATGTCCACGGGAATTTCGGGGTCGTAGACCGTCTTGAACGCGGCGACGAGATCGGCGGTGATCCGTTCCACTTCCTCGGCGGGAAGCTGGCTGCCTGCCGCGACGAGCTTTTCGCCATCGGCATTGACCGGGGTATCGTCCTTGCTTGGCGTATCGTTCATCTGTTCCATCTCAAAAAAAGCTCTGGACCTTTTCTATGCCCTCGACGAGAGCATCAACGTCGTCCTTCCCGTTATATAGGGCGAACGAGGCCCGGCAGGTAGAGGTTGCGCCAAATCGTGTGAGAAGAGGCATCGCGCAATGAGTGCCGGCGCGCACGGCAATGCCGTAGCGGTCGAGCAGCGTCGACACGTCATGGGCGTGAGCGCCTTCGACCACGAACGAGAAGATCGCGCCCTTGCCCGGTGCGTTGCCGATGATGCGCAGGGCGTTGATCGCCGAGAGCCGCTCGGTGGCATAGGCCGCGATCTCCTGCTCATGGGCGACGATCGCGTCCCGGCCAAGGCCGTCCACATAGTCGATGGCCGCCCCCAGCCCGATGGCCTGCACGATCGGGGGTGTGCCGGCTTCGAACTTGTGCGGCGGATCGTTGTAGGTGACGCCATCGAGGGTCACCTGATCGATCATCTCGCCACCGCCGTTGAAGGGCTCCATCCCGGCCAGCAGCTCATGGCGCCCGTAAAGAACGCCGATGCCGGTGGGGCCGTAGAGCTTGTGGCCGGTCATCACGTAGAAATCCGCGCCGATCTCCCGGACGTCCACCTTGGTATGGACCGCGCCCTGGCTGCCATCCACGAGCACGGGAATACCGCGCGCATGGGCCATCTCCACGATCTCACGGATCGGGGTGACGGTGCCCAGCACGTTGGACATGTGGGTGATCGCGACCATGCGCGTGCGGTCCGAAAGGGCCGCGGCGAAGGCATCGAGATCGAACGCGCCCTCGTCGGTTACGTCCACCCACTTGATCACAGCGCCCTTGCGCTCACGATGGAAATGCCAGGGCACGATGTTGGAGTGGTGCTCCATCATCGAGAGGACGATCTCGTCTCCCTTCCCGATCCGCGGGCCGGCGAAGGCCTGGGCCACGAGGTTGATCGCCTCGGTGGCCGAGCGGGTGAAGACAATCTCCTCGGCCCGTTCGGCGCCAAGGAACCCGCGAACCTTTTCGCGCGCGCCCTCATAGGCCTCGGTCGCCCGGTTGGCCAGCGTGTGCAGGCCCCGGTGGACATTGGCGTATTCATGGCGGAACGCATGGTCCATCCGATCGAGCACGGCCTCGGGCTTCTGGGCCGAGGCGGCGCTGTCGAGATAGACGAGCCTGCGCCCGTGGATCTGTTCGGCGAGGATCGGGAACTGCCCCCTCACCGTCGCGAGATCAAAGCTCATTTGGGCACTTTCGCAAGCCAGCTGTCGATGAGGCCGGTCAGGGCCTCGGCCACGTACTCCGCCTCGATCCCGTCCACGAGTTCGGCGAGAAACGAGCGGATCAGCATGGTTTCGGCCTCTGCGCGCGGGATGCCGCGGCTCATGAGGTAAAACAGCGAGGTGTCGTCGAGATCGCCGCAGGTGGCGCCGTGGGCGCAGACGACGTCGTCGGCGTAGATGACCAGTTCGGGCTTGGCGAGGATCTCGGCTTCTTCCGAGAGCATCAGGCCCTGGGTCATCATCTGGGCGTCGGTCTTCTGGGCGTCCTTGACCACTGTGATCTTGCCCTGGAAGACGCCCTTGCCCCGTCCGCGCGCGATCTGCTTGTAGAGCTCGGTCGACGTGGTGTTGGGCACCGCATGGCGGATATCGAGGGTGATATCGCGATGCTCGTCGGTGTCCACGAGATTGAGGCCGAAGAAGTCGCTGTGCGACCTCTCGCCGGCGAACTCGGCGAACACCTGGGTGCGGGCCAGCGCGGCGCCAGCGTTGATGACCAGCGACACGAGCCGGGAGTCGGCCTCGAGCCGGTAGTCCACGGTGCCGAACTGGGTGGCACTTTCGGGCAACCGGTCGACGACGATGTGGGTGACCTTGGCGCCTTCCCCGAGCGTGACGGTGGTGCCGCCATTGCTCATGTGGGCGGCCTCGCTCCCCGAGATGGTCTCGAGAATCGTGGCCGTCGCTCCGGGAGCGACCGAGATCCGCGCTGCGCTCGCGCCATGGGCGGCGTCGCCCTCGAGCCGGCGGTCGATATGGATCACCGCATCGACCGAGCCGGTAAGCTCGAGATCGAGCGCGGTGCCCACCAGCGCGGTGTTGAGGCGTACGAGCACGTCGTCCCGGTCATCGAGCGGCGAGCCTTTCCGGGTGGACACGGCCACGCCGGCCGGTGCAGTGCCCGCGTTCTGGATCTCGCCATTGGCGACGACGATGCGGTAGGCGCCCGGAATGTCAAATTCCGGAGCGCCCGACGCCGGGGCCGGACCGGCCAGGGGCGGCACGTCCGAAAGCAGCATCCGCAGATCGGTGTAGTGGTAAGCCTCGACCCGCCGCGTGGGCAGGCCCGAAGCGCGCAGAACGCCGGCGGCCTCGTGGGCCCCCACGCTTTCGAGTTGCGCCAGGAGGGTTTCCTCCGCGCCGCTCAACCTGATCGGTGTCTGATCGTTCATGGTCATCCTCAGGCTGCGTTTTCGCCGTCAAAATCGGCATAGCCCTTGGCCTCGAGCTCGAGGGCCAGAGACTTGTCGCCCGTCTCGACCACCCGGCCGGCGGAAAAGACGTGCACGACATCGGGTACGATGTAGTTCAGCAGGCGCTGGTAGTGGGTGATGACCAGCATAGTGCGATCCGGGCCGCGAAGCTTGTTGACGCCATCCGAAACGATCTTGAGCGCGTCGATATCGAGCCCCGAATCCGTCTCGTCGAGGATGCAGAGCTTGGGAGCCAGCAACGCCATCTGCAGAATCTCGGCGCGCTTCTTTTCCCCGCCGGAGAAACCGACATTGAGCGGACGCTTGAGCATGTCCTGCTTGATTTCCAGAAGGCCGGCCGCTTCCTTGACCGCCTTCATGAAGTCGGGCGTGGAGAGTTCGGCTTCGCCGCGGGCCTTGCGCTGGGCGTTCATGGCGGCCTTGAGGAACGTCATGGTCGCGACGCCCGGAATCTCGATGGGGTACTGGAACGCGAGGAAGACGCCCGCGGCAGCCCGCTCGTCGGGCTCCATGTCGAGCAGGTTCTGCCCGTCAAAAAGGATTTCGCCTTCGGTGATCTCGTAGTCTTCCTTGCCGGCCAGAACGTAGGACAGGGTCGATTTGCCCGATCCGTTACGGCCCATGATGGCGTGAACCTCTCCGCGATTGAGCGTCAGGTCGACGCCGCGCAGGATTTCCTGGTCCTCGACCCGGACGTGAAGGTTCTTGATTTCAAGCATCGGTGTGCTCATCGGACATATCTCCAGTTTTGCGCGCGTTTTCCGCCGCGCTCAGAAATTCAGCAAAAGTGCGTAGGCCGCCGTCGCGACCAGCGTTGTGATGACCGCGCTCTTGAGTTCGGGATCCTTGCGCCGCCAGTAAGAGAGGCCCACGCAGACCGCGAAGACGATCACGGCAAAGATGCCGAGAACGGGCCAGTCGAGCTCGACGTTCATCAGCCCACGCTTCCCTCGAGCGAGATCCCGATCAGCTTCTGGGTCTCGACCATGAACTCCATGGGCAGGTGCTGGAGGACGTCACGGACAAAGCCGTTGACGATCAGCGCCACAGCCTGCTCCTGGCTCAACCCCCGCTGCAGGCAATAAAACATCTGGTCGTCGGAAATCTTGGATGTGGTCGCCTCATGCTCGAAGACGGCCGTGGAATTGCGGCTTTCGATATAGGGCACGGTATGGGCGCCACAGGTATCCCCGATCAGCAGGCTGTCGCACTGGGTGAAGTTGCGGGCGCCGGTGGCCTTGCGGTGGCACGAAACCTGGCCGCGATAGGTGTTGTCGGAAAAGCCCGCCGCTATGCCCTTTGAGATGATCCGGCTCGAGGTGTTCTTGCCCAGATGGATCATCTTGGTGCCGCTGTCGACCTGCTGGTGACCGTTGGAAATGGCGATCGAGTAGAACTCGCCGCGCGAACCATCGCCGCGCAGGATGCAGCTGGGGTATTTCCAGGTGATCGCCGAACCGGTCTCGACCTGGGTCCAGGAGATCTTGGAATTCTTGCCCCGGCAATCACCGCGCTTGGTCACGAAATTGTAGACCCCGCCCGTGCCTTCCTTGTCGCCCGGATACCAGTTCTGGACCGTGGAGTACTTGATCTCGGCATCGTCGAGCGCGACCAGTTCCACGACCGCCGCGTGAAGCTGGTTCTCGTCACGCATGGGCGCGGTGCAGCCCTCGAGATAGCTCACATAGGAGCCTTCCTCGGCGATGATCAGGGTACGCTCGAACTGGCCCGTGTTCCGCTCGTTGATGCGGAAATAGGTCGAGAGCTCCATGGGGCAGCGCACGTCCTTGGGGATGTAGACAAACGAGCCGTCGGTGAAGACCGCGGAGTTGAGCGTGGCGTAGAAATTGTCGGAAACCGGCACGACCGAACCGAGATACTTCTTGATCAGTTCCGGGTGCTCGCGCACAGCCTCGGAAATCGAGCAGAAGATGATGCCGTGCTTGGCCAACTCCTCGCGGAACGTGGTGATGACCGATACGGAGTCGAACACCGCATCCACCGCCACATTGCCGCTGTAGGGCAAGGCCTCGGCGCCTTCCGGATCCTGCACGCCGGCCAGGATCTTCTGCTCGGAGAGCGGGATGCCGAGCTTTTCATAGGTGCGCAGCAGTTCGGGATCGACCTCGTCCAGACTCTTGGGACCGCTCGAGCCCTTGGGCGCCGCGTAATAATAAAGGTCCTGGAAGTCGATCTTGGGATAGTTCACCCGTGCCCAGGTCGGCTCCTGCATGGTCTGCCAGCGCTTGAACGCCTCGAGCCGCCATTCGAGCATCCACTCGGGCTCGTCCTTCTTGGCCGAGATGAACCGGATGGTGCTCTCGTCGAGGCCCTTGGGCGCCTTGTCGGATTCGATGATGGTCTCGAACCCGTACTTGTATTTGTCGACGTCCAGCGCAAGGACCTTGTCGACGGTTTTCCGGTCGATGTTTTCCTTGAGGGTCGGGATGTCGTAGTCAGACATTTACGTCTCCTGTTCCGGCCAAGCGCCCTGCCCTCTTATGAGAAGCAGGCCGCCATTCCTGTGTGCTGGCACCATGGGCCGTATGCGTTCGCATCCGACCGCCGCGCGCCCTAAGCTGCTGCGCCCGATCGGCTCTTTTGCCTCTCGAGCAGTTTTGAATACTGTTCCACGAGGGCGTCGATATCGCGCTCGCTCGTGGTCCATCCCATGCTGGCCCGCAGCCCGCATTCGGCGAGACCGGGTGCGACGCCCATGGCCTCGAGAACGTGGCTGCGCGCGACCTTGCCCGACGAGCAGGCGGATCCCGAGGAGACCGCAATGCCCGCGAGGTCCAGCGCCATCAGCGCCACGGTGTTCTTGACCCCCGGCACCGCGAAATTTGTTGTCGTCCCGATACGCTCCGCCTGCCCTGCAAAGATCACCGCATCGGGAGCCATGGCCTTCAAGGCCGCTTCCAGCCGTAGCGCGAGCCCCCGGACGTGTCCGATATCCATCCGCTCCCCATACGCGTCGGCAGCAGCGCCGAACCCGGCGATGAGCGGCGCGGATTCCGTACCGCCGCGGCGCCCCTGCTCCTGTCCGCCACCGGGCACCAGCCGAACCGTGTCGGCATGACCCTTGACGAGCAGCGCACCGATGCCGGCCGGGCCGCCGATCTTGTGTGCGCTCACTGCCACCATATCGGCAGCGCTGGAAGCAAAATCCAGAGCCAGCTTGCCAAAACCCTGCACCGCATCGAGAACGAGGACGTGACGGGTGGGCCCGATCAGCGCCTCGAGGCGGCCGCGTAGCTGGACGACGCCGGTTTCGCCATTGACCCAATGGAGGGCAAAGAGCAGCGTTTCATCACCGTTCCGGTCGGCGACATCCATCTCGGCTTCGATCGCGGCAACGTCGAGCCGTCCCTCGGCGTCCACACCGATCAGGGAAACCGGTACGCCGCTGGCCTCGGCGGCTTTGAGCACCGCCGAATGCTCGGCTGGAGAAGTCACGATACGGGCGGCGCGGAAGGCCTGCACCCCGCCCACGATGGCCTGGGTCAGCGCTTCAGTGCCGGACCCGGTGAAGACGACCTGTTTGGCCTCGGCTCCCGCAAGCGCAGCCACGCGATCACGCGCGTCATCAATGAGCCCGCGCAAGGCCCGGCCATAGCCGTGAACGGACGAGGGGTTCCCGCACAGCGCGAGCGCGTCGACAACTGCCTGCCGAGCCTCGGGAAGCAACGGGGCAGACGCGTTATGGTCTAGATATACTGCCATCGCATCCATCGACTTGCGTCGTATGCCGCCTGATCACGTGCACGCCGCAAACAATCCTTGAAATTGGGCTCGCTCCTAAAATAAAAGGAGCCCTCGCGAAACGCGGGTTCTGCGCGCCCGATCCAGTTTTGAATAATTCTAAACTGACAATCAAGTCAGTTTTAGGAAGCCCGAGGCAGTTCGTCAAGCCGGGCTCAGCTTTTGCACGACCCCCATGCGCAGTGCGGATAACTCGACAAGGTAGTACCCCAATGCCGGAAGTGATTTTCAACGGGCCCGAAGGCCGTATCGAAGGTCGGTACCAGCCGGGCAAGGAGCCGAACGCGCCCGTTGCGATCGTTCTTCATCCCCATCCGCAGTTCGGTGGAACGATGAACAACCAGATCGTGTACAATCTCTTTTACATGTTCGTGCAGCGCGGCTTTGCCGTCCTGCGGTTCAACTCGCGCGGTGTGGGACGCTCCCAGGGCGCTTTCGACCACGGCGTGGGCGAGCTATCGGACGCAGCTTCGGCGCTGGACTGGCTTCAGGCCATCAACCGCGAGAGCAAGGGCTGCTGGATCGCCGGCTTCTCCTTCGGCGCCTGGATCGGAATGCAGCTCCTTATGCGTCGGCCGGAAGTGGAAGGCTTCATTTCGGTCTCCCCGCCCGAGAACCTTTACGACTTCTCGTTCCTCGCCCCCTGCCCGTCCTCGGGCCTGATTATTCATGGCGACAAGGACCGCGTGGCCCCGCCCGAATCCGTCCAGAAGCTGGTGGACAAGCTCAAGACCCAGAAGGGCATCACCATCGAGCAGCAGATCGTGGAAGGCGCCAACCACTTCTACGAGAACAAGATCGACGACCTGATCGGATCGTGCGGCGACTATCTCGATCGCCGCCGCGCCGACATCGCTGCAGGCGGCGGCCGCTGACCGTCCTCCGCTTCCCCTGACACGACAAGACACCAGGCCCATCATGACCGGCTTCAAATCCGAATTCCTGCAAACCCTCGACGAACGCGGCTTCATCCACCAGACCTCGGATGCGGCCGGCCTCGACCAGAAGTTCGCAAGCGAGATCGTGACCGGGTATATCGGGTACGATCCCACGGCAGCCAGTCTGCATGTGGGGCACCTGATGCAGATCATGATGCTGCACTGGATGCAAAAGACCGGTCACCGTCCCATCGCGCTCATGGGCGGGGGGACCGGGATGATCGGGGACCCCTCGTTCAAGGACGAGGCACGGCGCCTGCTGACCGCCGAGGACCTTGCGGCCAACATCGCCGGGATCAAGGAGAAGTTCGCGAACTTCCTCTCGTTCGGCGAAGGCCCCCAGGACGCGGTGATGGCCAACAACGCGGACTGGCTGATGGGGCTGGGCTATGTGGAGTTCCTGCGCGAGGTTGGCCGGCACTTTTCGGTCAACCGCATGCTCAGCTTCGATTCGGTCAAGCTCAGGCTCGACCGGGAGCAGTCGCTCTCGTTCCTCGAGTTCAACTACATGATCCTGCAGGCCTATGATTTCGTGGAACTCAACCAGCGCTACGGATGCACCCTGCAGATGGGCGGATCGGACCAGTGGGGCAATATCGTCAACGGGCTGGACCTGGGGCACCGCATGCTCGGCACCCAGTTCTACGCCCTGACCTCCCCGCTGCTGACCACGGCCTCTGGCGCCAAGATGGGCAAGACGGCCAATGGCGCGGTCTGGCTCAATGCCGACATGCTTTCAGTCTACGACTTCTGGCAGTACTGGCGCAACACCGAGGACGCCGACGTGGAGCGCTTCCTCAAGCTCTTCACTACGCTGCCACTCGAGGAAATCAGCCGGATCGCCGGCGGAGTGGGCTCGGACATCAACGAGGCCAAGAAAATCCTGGCGACCGAAGTGACGGCCATGGTCCATGGCAGGGCCGAGGCCGAGGAGGCGGCACGGACCGCATCTACGGTGTTCGAGGCCGGGCAGATCGACCTCTCCCTGCCCTCGATCCAGGTCGCCCGTGCGGCCCTCGACGGCGGCATGGGGATTTTGGCGGCGGCGGTTACAGCAGGCCTTGCCGGCTCCAATGGCGAGGCCCGGCGGCACATCCAGGCCGGCGCATTGCGCGTCAACGACACCCCGGTCGAGGACGACAAATATACGCTGGGGCTCGGGGATATTCTTGCCGAGGGCGTGATCAAGCTTTCGGTGGGCAAAAAGCGCCACATTCTGCTCAAGCCGGTCTGATCGGCCTGATCAGCTATCGCCCGATCGGGAGGCCCGGTACTCGAAAAGGGACCGGAACATGCCCGGCGCAAGGATCGACACCGGGTTGACCAGAAGATCGGGGTTGTCGAGCGGCCCACGGACCGCGAAGGTGACCCCGAGCAGCCCCTCCCCGTCGCGGCCGCCGAAAATCGGCCCAAGCAGCGGAATCTGCTGGAAGACGTTGTTGAGCCCAAAGAGCGGCACATAAGTGCCCGCAAGGTCGTACTGGCCTGACTGGGTGAAGATATTGCCCCTTATTGTGCCGCCCACCGCGTCGCCATGCAGCGCGCCCTCTATGACCTCGATCTGATCGGCGGTGCGGGTGAATTCGGCGCGGCCATAGTCAAAGCTCATGGAACTGCCCCGGCTGATCAGGGCGCGACTGTCCTGGTGCTGGCCGACCACCTGCGCGACATTAGCCTCGTCGACGATGGAGAAATTGCGGAGCACGAATTCGCCGCGATCACGCTGCTGGCGGGCGTTGTACCGCATGACGAGGGTGCCGTCCCCGCCCACGAGGCGCGGATAGACGCCCACAAACCGCAACACGCCACCGATATCGTTGGACGCGTAGGTGATGGTCTGCCCCTCGGGGTTGGAATTGGTCGTCGCCGAGATCGACCGTCCGCCCGGCATCTGGGCCGCAAGGTTGACGCGCCGGAGCTCATCTCCCCGCACCGAGAGATCGAGATCGACATTGAGCGCCACGGTGCCGAAATAGCCCAGCGCGCGGTCGAGTTCGACCGAGATGTCGAAGACCTGATCTTCCAGTTCGGCGCTGGCGCCAACGGACTGGTCTCCTTCGAGGTTGAAGAACCGCTTGAGGACAGGCTTGATGTCGAGCTGCTCTCCGGTGACCGAAAGCGCAAAGCCGCCCGTGATCGGCCGCATGGCAACGGATGCACTGTCGCCCGGGGCGAGCTGGAAGGACGAGAACTCGGCGAGCTCGAGAGTGCCGTCATAGCCGAAGGCGAGTCCGCCCTGCAGCCGGACACTGCCGAAGCCAAGATCGAGCTGGGTAACCGCGATGGTGTCCTCACCCGGCGCGATCACCGCGTTGACGAGCCCTTCGGCGCCTCGCTCCTTGCTCACGCCGATATCGCGCAGTGTCAGGGACGCATCGGTGAGATCGGCGCTGATCTGGAAGGTGCCATCAGCCATTGGTCGCGCCGCGACACGCACATTGCCGGTCATGAACTCCGAGAGGTCAACGCCGAAGGATTCGGCCTGCGCCACCTCAAGGGTAGCGCCCAGCGTGATCTCGGGATCGCCAGTGCCGGATTTGACCGCCAGAAGTTCGAGCGGCACGTCGAAGACCTCACCCGCGCCGGTGACGCGGAAGCCTTCCTGGGAGGCGGTGAAGGCCAGCCCCATGTCGTCGAGCGATACCCCGTCGATCGGCCGCAGGGTACGCAGCGCGCTGACCGTGCCGTTGAGCGCGTAGTCCGCGTCGATCACCTGGCCGGTGGTATCGGTCGCGATGGTCGCGATGGCGGTCACTGCCGTGTCCCCGTCCACATCGGCGACGAGATCATCGAAATCAAAGCCGAACTCGACGTCGCTGAGCAGGTCGAGGCCGTCGCTGTTGGCGAGCTCCATCAGGGCAGGCACCGAGCCGCTGATGTCGCCCGAAATCTCGAAGACCTGCTCGGGGGCGGACGTATCCTGATTGAGATAGGCCGCGTGGGTGACGACGATATCTCCGGCCTCGCCGGCCACCACAGCTCGGTCGAACCCCATTGTGAACCGGTTGTCCACGAGGCTGACGCGAGAAAACCCCTCGATCGCGAATTCGGGCAGTCCCTCGAATGGCTGGAGCTGGACCTCCGACCCCACCAGATCGATGCGCATGGCGCCATCGGGTATCGGGCGCGGCTCGCCATCCATGTCGAGGGTGCCGACGGGGAAATCGAACCGCATGTCAGCGGTTTCGACCTTGCCGTCAGCAACGTACTGGACGAACCAGTCCCGGGCCTCGGGGGCAAATATGTAGGGCCAGAGCCGCTTGACGTCGTCCGCTGAAGCCCCCCTGCCACCCAGCGTCAGATCGACCCCGACGCCGCTGCGCAGCGTATCGAGCCGGCCCTGAACCACGAGGCTTACGCCTTCCCGAGCAGCGACCAGCCGGTCCACGCCCAGCGCGCCGTACAGCGGTGCGGCCCAGCCTTCGAAGCTGAAGAGATCAAATGGCTCGTCGGGCGCGTGCATGTCCTCGGGCTGCAGATAGACGTCGCGGGCGCGCACGGACATGCCGAGCGTGGGGCCGAACTGGCGGTCAAATCCCAGAACCACGTCCCCGGTGACAATGCCCCGGCTTTTCCCGATGATGACCGCCACATCGTCGAAATGGAACCGCGCGTCCTGCGGCGACCACACCACGTCGAACGGGTCGGTCTGGACGGGAAAGTAGTCGGTATTCATGCGCAGGCGCGTGCCGGTGAGGTCCGCCTGGAAACGGCCCTCGCGCACGCTGCCGTCTTCTGGGGAAAAGCCGATCTCCGCCGTCATGGTGCCGGCGCCGCGCAAGGCGGCAAGGCCATCGGCATCATCGAGGAACGGAACAAGCGTGGCAAAGTCCAGGTTCTCGATGCTGCCGGTAATCTGGGGACCGTCACCGGTCAATCGACGCGCAAACGTGCCTTCCATAGTGCGGCCGGCGATACGGGCCGAGAACGTCCCGGAAACCTCGCCATCCTCGGAGCCGAAGCGGATACGCGCATCGACATTGTCGAACTCCTTGTAGAGCCCGAACACCGGATCGAGCACGCCCACCGACGCATCGCGGACCGATATGCGCGAAACCTGCCCGCTGTCGCCGTGCCGGCGCATATCCGCCAGCGCGAGATTCATGGCCTCGACATTGGCGATCAGCCGCTCGTTGTCCGATCGCAGGCCGCTGGCCCCTGCGGCCTCCGCCGCTCCACCGAGCGAGAGGCCTTCGCGGCGGATGCGGACCATAGGTTGGTCGGACGCCGCTTCCTGGATTTCGACCAGCGTTTCACCTGTCTGCTCATCGACACTGACCGAGAAGCTTCCGAGCCGGGGCCCCATGAGGTCCTGGACGGTCTGGAAATGCGCTCCGACCAGCGCGATCCGCGCCTGGGGCTGACCAGTGAGTGCGCCGAGCGGGGACACGCCGATCTCGAGGGCATCCATGGTGATTTCGGCGGTGGAGCCGCGCTCGCGCAGATTGACCTCGCCGAGCCGGAACACCGGCGAGAACGGCCCGGAAAGCGAGAGACCGAACTCCTCCCACTCCACCTCATAGCTCTCGTCGAGGACGCTGGCGACCAGTGTCTGGGCGCGCTCGGACAAAAAGCCCAGCGAGATCGGGCCGAACAGAAGGCGCCCATAGACAAGGGCGACGATAACAAAGAGAACCGCGAGGACGACATAGAGTGCGCGTAGGCCCCGATGGGCCCGGCGCGCCCGGAATCGTTCTCTATCGGGGCTTACGGGCTGGTTCACTGTCCGCCGATGATCCGGTTCAACTGATGTCGCGTAATCGAGAATCGGCTAAGCCGCCATCGTCTCGTGCCTGACCATATCGGCTGGAATAAGGCGCCAAAAGGCCCCATCGCTGCTTTGCGGGGCGTAATTGTGAACCAATGGGGACTTTTCCATGTCCAAACTGCAACCGGGCGATGTGGCGCCGGGTATCGAACTTCCTACCGACACCTCCGAAGTCTTCCGCCTCTCGGACCATGCGGATCATTCCGTCCTGCTCTACTTCTATCCGCAGGCGGACACACCCGCGTGCACGGACCAGAACCTGGGCTTCACCGCGCAGGCCGACGCGTTCGCCGCGCATGGCGTGGTGCTGGTCGGCATTTCGCCCGATACACCGGAAACCCTCGCCAAGTTCCGGCAAAAGCACGATCTGTCGCCCATCCTTGTCGCCGATCCCGATCACGTGGCGATGGAGGCTTATGGAGTTTGGGGCGAGAAGAAGAATTACGGGCGGACCTATGTCGGCCTCATCCGCTCGAGCTTTCTTGTCGGCCCCGGCGGAAAGATCGAGCGCGTGTGGTTCAACACGCGGGCCAAGGGCCACGTCGATCGCGTTCTTAAGGAATTGGGCTGAAACAGCGCATTGGCGCTTTGTTAACCACGATCGCCCATAGTGTAGCCCTAGCGGAATTCAGCCAATCGGGGGCGCACGTTGCGGATATTCCGGGCGAGACGGGCCAGGACGTCAGGTCTGGCCGACAGCGAACACAGGGCGGGCCGGATCGGGCGCATTGCGGTGCTGTCGGTCTTCACCGCCCTGTGCACCACCAATGTCGCAACTGGGTTGGCGCTCTATTTCGCCCCCGAGATCCAGTCCGTCCTGACCGACGACAATTCCGGTCAGATCGCCGCCTACGAGCAGCGAATCGTCGATCTGAGGCTGGACGTCGATCGCCTGCACTCGCGGCAGTATGCCCAGATGGGCGACCTCAACCTGCAGATGCACGATCTCGTCGAGCAGCAGGAGGCACTTTCCGAGCAGCACCAATATGTTCGCATGCTTGCCGAACTGGCGCAGGATATCGGGCTGGGCATTCATGGAAACGAGACCGCGGCCATAGCTGCCGAAATCCCTGCCGCGACGGCGTCCGCCGGCGTTTCCGACCTCGTCGAACGGCTCTATGCCATGCAGGAGGAGACGCGGACCGCGCTGATCTCACTGGCCGACGTCACCACGCTGACCGCCCGCACGATCCTCGACGGGCTGGGCGAAGTCGGTCTTGCAGACCAGGCCGCCGAAGTGGGCTTGGGCGGTCCATTCATCCCCGCGGACGGGCTGTCAGACACCTCGATCATCGATGAGGCCAACATGGCCGCAGAAGCGCTCGGGCTCTATCGCTCGGCGATCGCGGCGCTCGAAAAAGCCCCTGTTCAACGGCCCGTGGCATCAGCGGTCAGCGTAAGTTCCAATTTCGGCAATCGTCGCGACCCTTTCGTTGGCCGCACGGCGTTCCATGCCGGGGTCGATTTCCGTGCGCCCAGCGGCACCGCCATTCTCGCGGCGGGCTCGGGTACGGTGGTCAGCGCCGGGACGATGGGCGGCTACGGCAAGATGGTCGATATCGACCATGGCAACGGCTTGGTCACCCGCTATGCGCACCTCAACCGCATCGAGGTGTCCGAGGGCCAGACCGTGGCGGGCGGACAGCGGATCGGGGCTTCGGGCTCGACCGGGCGCAGCACGGGCCCGCACCTGCACTTCGAAGTGCGGCACGGGGGCAGCCCGGTAAACCCCACGCGCTTCCTGGAAGCTGGAAACAGACTCGAGCGCTTCATCAAAACGCTGTAGCCGCGTGACGCGCCCGGATCAGGTCTGGCTCACGGCCAGCCAGACCGTAGCGCCGCCGCACTCGGGGTCTTCCACCACATGATCGACCACCTTCATCCCGCTCTGCACAAGCAGGTCGGTGTAACTCTGTGCATCAAGGCTTGCGTGGTAGAGCGGCTCGCCCTGCCAAGTGCCCATGCTCACCCCATGCCGGGGTCCGCTGGTGAACATCAAGGGTGCACCCGGTGCCAGATGCCGGACGAGGATGGAGAACATCTCTCGCTGCGCGCCAGGCGTGAGATGGAAAATGCTGTGCCAGGCGATAATACCGCCGAAGCGGCATCCCAGATCGAGCGTGCGCATGTCCGCGACGATCCACTCGTGATCGGGCAACCGGCGACGACACGCCGAGATCAGCGATGGTGAAGCGTCGACGCCGGTAACGGCGAAGCCGGCGTCGTGAAGGTCGGCGGCAATGGGCTCGCCGGACCCGCAGCCCAGATCGAGCAAGCGGGCGCCCGGCACCGCGAGGCTCGCGAACTTCCCAACCCAGACCTCTTCCCCTGGGGGACGCGTAGCGCGCTGGCGGACGCGCTCCCATGCATCTGCGTGGCGTTCATAAAGGCCGATGATCGCATCGGATGATGGCTCGCTCACCACGGCTCCCTTTCATGCAGCCCCCGGCTTAAGCCTCGTCGTCGGTTTCTGCACCGACCCGCTGGGCGAGCGATGCCTCCATGAACGGATCGAGATCGCCATCGAGCACGTCCTGAGGCGCGGTGCTTTCCACCTGCGTGCGAAGATCCTTCACGAGCTGATAGGGCTGGAGCACGTAGGAGCGAATCTGGTGCCCCCAGCCGATCTCAGTCTTGGACGCGGCTTCCGCATTGGCCGCATCCTCGCGCTTTTGCAGCTCGAGCTCATAGAGACGCGCACGCAGCATGTCCCAGGCCTGGGCCCGGTTCTTGTGCTGGGACCGCTCATTCTGGCACTGGACCACGATTCCCGTCGGAATGTGGGTGATCCGAACAGCGGAATCGGTGGTGTTCACGTGCTGCCCGCCAGCGCCCGAAGCCCGGTAGGTATCGATCCGGCAATCGGATTCGTTGACATCGATATCGATCGTGTCGTCGATCACCGGGTACACCCAGACGCTCGAGAAGCTTGTGTGCCGGCGTGCCTGGCTGTCATAGGGCGAAATGCGCACAAGCCGATGCACGCCGCTCTCGGTCTTGAGCCAGCCATAGGCGTTGGTGCCCTTGATCTGGATGGTCGCGGACTTGATGCCGGCTTCTTCGCCCGCATTGTATTCGATGGTCTCGACCTTGAAGCCCCGGCGTTCGGCCCAGCGGGCGTACATGCGGAACAGCATCTGCGCCCAGTCCTGGCTTTCGGTGCCCCCGGCACCGGAATGGACCTCGAGATAGCAGTCGTTGCTGTCGGCCTCGCCCGAAAGCAGGGTTTCCACCCGCATTCGAGCAGCGGTGACCGAGAGCGCCTTGAGCGCGGCTTCCGCGTCTGCGATCACTTCTGCGTCGCCCTCGGCCTCGCCGAGCTCGATCAGCTCTACATTGTCGGCAATGCCGGCCTCAAGGGAATGAACGTCGGAAATCGCCGATTCGAGCGCCTGGCGCTCGCGCATGACCTTCTGGGCCTCCTCCGGATCGTTCCAAAGATCGCCCGATTCAGATCGCGCGTTCAGCGCATCCAGTCGTCTTTGCGCCGTATCCCAGTCAAAGATGCCTCCTCAGCAGGCTTAGGGCCTGCTTGATTTCGTCGACGGTCCGCTGAACTTCGGCGCGCATTCCCGCTCCTTTTGCGATGAGTGTCCGGTCGCTGACTTACCCAGAAAGCGCCATGCGATCAACCACCGCGATCAGAACAGCCCGCCTACGCCCATCTGGAAGCTGGTTGCGTCGCGCCGGTCGATATCGGTAAAGGCGGCCGAATCCACCCCGATGACCGAGGTGCGCGGATTGGGGCCGGTGCCCGGCTTGAAGAACTCCCGGATGCCCGAGCCGCCAGCCACGATCTCAACGCCCGTGGCCGGGTCGACCCAATCGGTCCGCAGGCCCTGGGGTACCGAGAACTGGGTGGGCGGAACGCCCTCAAGCGCATCGGCGACGAAATCGGCAAAGATCGGCGCGGCGAGTTCGCCACCGGTCGCCGAATTGCCCATGCGCCGGGGTGTGTCATAGCCGAGATAGACCCCGACGGCGAGTTCGGGGGTAAAACCCACAAACCAGGCGTCCTTGTAGTCGTTGGTCGTGCCGGTCTTACCCGCGACCGGGCGATTGACCCGCTGCACGGCAGTTCCGGTGCCGCGCTGGATGACGCCTTCGAGCATGGAGGTGATCTGATAGGCGGTCATGGGATCGAGCACCTGATCGCGGTTGTCCACGATCGCGGGCGCCGCCTGACCCTGCCAGTCCGCCTGCCGGCAACTTTCGCAGAGGCGCTGGTCGTGCCGGTAGATTGTCTTGCCATAGCGGTCCTGGATCCGGTCGATGAGCGTCGGGGTGATCTTGCGGCCGCCATTGGCGATGGTTGCGTAGGCGGCGGTCAGCCGCAGCACGGTAGTCTCGCCCGATCCCAGCGACATCGACAGGAGCGGCGGCATGGCATCGTAGATGCCGAAAAGGCGCGCATACTCGGCGATCATGGGCATGCCCATGTCCCGCGAGAGGCGCACCGTCATCACGTTGCGCGAGCGCTCGAGCCCACGCCGCAGGGTTTGCGGGCCGTAGAACTGGCTCGAATAATTCTCGGGACGCCAGACAGACCCGTCCGCGTTCACGACCTCCAGCGGGGCATCGAGGATCACGGACGCCGGAGTATATCCATTGTCGAGCGCGGCAGCATAAACGAAGGGCTTGAAGGACGAGCCGGGCTGGCGCATGGCCTGCGTCGCGCGGTTGAACTCGCTTTCATCAAATGAGAACCCTCCAACCATGGCCAGAACCCGGCCCGTCCTGGGGTCCATGGCCACCAGAGCACCGCCGATCTCGGGAACCTGACGGAGCCCGTAGCGGTCTTGGGTATCGGCGACCCGCTCCACATAGATGACGTCGCCGCGCGAAAGCACAGAGGAGATCGACTGGGATATCCAGGGCACGTCGCTGCCCTGCAGCGATCCCTCGACGCGACGGCTGGACACCCGGCCATCCACGGACACGCCGGGCCGAAGCCCGATGGTGGCGCTATTGCCCTCGGCCTCGAGAACGACCGCGAGCTGCCACTCGGGAACGTCGCTCAGCGGATCGATCTCGGCGAGCTGACTGCCCCAGTCCTCGCCGATCTCAATGCTCTCGACCGGACCGCGATAGCCCTGCCCCTGATCGAAGCGGACGAGCCCATCCATCAGGGCGCTGCGGGCCTTGGCCTGGAGCTCGGGCGTGAGCGAGGTGCGAACCGACATGCCGCCGCCATAGAGCTGGTCGGACCCGTAGAGCGAACCGAGTTGGCGGCGTACCTCCTCGGTGAAGTATTCAGCCGAATAGAGCTGCGAACCGCTGGTGCGCGGGACCACGTTGAGGTTCTCGGCCTTGGCACTCTCGGCCACCTCGCCGGTGATGAAGCCGTTCTCGGCCATGCGGTCGAGCACCCAGTTGCGCCTCTCGATGGCGGCTGCCGGGCGCCGGAAGGGATGATAATTGGCCGGCCCCTTGGGGAGCGCGGCCAGATAGGCGGCTTCGGCATGGGTGAGCTCGTAGAGCGCCTTGTCGAAATAGTTCAGCGCCGCGGCGGCGACGCCGTAGGAACTGAACCCGAAGAATATCTCGTTGAGATACAGCTCGAGGATTTCGTCCTTGGAAAAGGCGCGCTCGATCCTCAAGGCAAGAAGCGCTTCCCTGATCTTGCGGTCGAAGGTCTGGTCGGACGTCAGAAGGAAGTTCTTGGCCACCTGCTGGGTGATCGTGGATGCCCCGACGAGGTTGCCGCTACGGCCCTCGACCACCTGCATGATGTTGTCCCGCGCGGCCCGGAAGATCGCCGCGGGATCGATGCCGATATGGCTGTAGAAATCCTTGTCCTCGGCTGAGAGGAAGGCGTGGATCACGTGAGCAGGCATGGTAGCGACCGGCTGGAAAAGCCGTCTCTCCCGGGCGAACTCAGCCAGAAGCATCCCGTCCTCGGCGTGGACGCGCGTCGTTACGGGCGGCGCATAATCCTCAAGCGAGGCATATTCGGGCAGATCGTTGCTGATCGCCCAGAGATAATAAACCCCGCCCGCGAAGATGCCCAATCCGACGAACGCGCCGAACGCAAAAAGCCAGCCTAGCAAGCGAACCATACGTGCCTTTCCAATGCCCCCGCATGTTTCGCGCCCGAGCGACGCGGCCCGTTCCTACGGTATCAGAATCGGAACTCAATGTGTCATCGGATGGGTAAAAAGAGCGCTACTGCGCCGCAAGCGTAGGCGTGGGCTGCTCGATTTCGTCGAAATAGATCGCGATCCCGCGTGCCAGCGCTGTCGCCACCCGATCCAGCCAGGCATCTGTCGCGAGATTTTCGGAATCGTCGCGATTGGACAGGAACCCCAGCTCTACGAGAACCGAGGGAATATCAGGCGCGCGCAGAACGACGAAGTCGGCCTGCCGCAGCGGGAAGCGGCGCAACTGGATCGAGGGTTCGAGCTGATCCACCATTGCACGGGCCGCGATATAGGACTGCCGGCGCGTCTCGCGGCCCAGAAAGTCCACTAGAACGTCGACGACCGCCGGCTCGTCGGGCGGCAGATCGAACCCGCCGACGAGATCGGCGCGATTCTCGTTCTCGGCGAGCGCACGATCCATGGCATCCAGAACGAGATCGCCGCGTGTGTAGACCGATGCGCCCCGGACGTCTTCCTGATCAAAGGAATCGGCGTGAAGCGACACAAAGAGGTTGGCCTGATTCTGCCGAGCCAGGCCCAGCCTGTCCTCTAGCCCGAGGAAGACGTCGGTGTCGCGCGTCAGCGCGATGTCAAAGCGTCCCGTTTCGGCCAGAATGCTCTCGAGTTTCAGCGCGAACGCCAGAACAATATTCTTTTCCTCGAGCCCGCCCGTAGACCGCGCGCCGCCGTCCACTCCCCCATGCCCGGGATCGATAACAATGAGGGGACGCGCGTTCGGTGAGCCGCCGCCCGCAGTCTGGCCGGGCGCCGTTTCCTGCCCGTCCAATACGGTCGCACCGGCAACCGAAGGCCCATCCGCCTGATCTTGCTGGCGGGCGTTGGCCGCGAAATTTTCTGCCGTGTCGGGAATCAGGTCGAGCACCAGACGGGCCGGCTGATCCTCGAACGGCTCGAGAATATAGGACTGCTGGACCTGGGCGGGACCATTGAGGGCCAGTTCCACCCGCACGCGATCAGCCCCAAGAGCCTCAAGGGTATGGCTGGGCACCAGCACGCCCGGGCCGGCGCTCTCGTGCTCCCGGGGGTCGCCGGCCTGCGCACGAAGCTCGACCACAAGCCGCGCCGGATCGGTCAGCGTGTAGTAGGCGAACTCTGTGGGACCCGTCAGATCGAGCACGAGGCGCCCGCGCTCGGTGGTCGTAGTGACACGCGAATCAAGGACAGCCGGAATCTCGGCACCATCGGCTTCGGCTTGTGGCGCGGCCTCCTGTCCCATCGCGCTTGATGCGAAGAACATTGAGACCAGGACCAGCAGAAACCCTGCCACCTGCCGACGATACGCTAAGGTCATGAACAACTCCGTTTAGCGCCAACCATATGCGATTCTGATGGCGCGTACCCCCGGGATCGTGACACGTCCTTACGGGCCTTGACGGGCATTTTCTATTGCCAATTCGTCGCTACACTCGTAAGGACGTAGATGCCGCGTGATCCGGCCTGCTGCGAATCCGGCCATACCGCCTCTGATATCGAAATGGGGCGCAATTCCGGCCAAGGCGCGCAACCGAACAGGAAAAGCGGCAATTATGAAGTTTCGGCCCCCCACGGGGAGCCGGCAGGCGACCCGGAGGCCACTTCGGCGCCGCCATCAGGACGAGGTCGACCGGGTTGAGGCTGTTTATACGCGACACCAATTACACTGCGTGCCGTAGCCCCCTGCCCGGTTCATCAACGACCCCTGCCCGCACAGTACCGAGCGCATCTCGCGTTCCGCCCCCAATGACATTCGCCTCGCATGGCGCCCCCCATATCCGACCGACAAGGGTCAGGATGGGCGCGCGAGAGCGTGGAGTTTCTATTTATGGCTACGAAAAGAATGCTGGTGGATGCCACCCACCCGGAAGAAACACGGATCGTTGTCACTCACGGTAACAAGCTCGAGGAATTCGACTTCGAATCGGCCGAACGGCGACAGCTGAGAGGCAACATCTATCTGGCAAAGGTCACGCGCGTGGAGCCCTCGCTCCAGGCGGCCTTCGTGGAATATGGCGGCAACCGCCATGGTTTCCTCGCCTTCTCGGAAATCCACCCGGACTATTACCAGATCCCGGTCGCCGACCGGGAGGCGCTCATGCGCGCCGAGGAAGAGGAGGCGCACGAAGAAGACGCGGCGGCCGACGAGGCCGAAGACAGCGCTGACGCCGAGACCGCTAATGGCGACGACAACGGCGAAAACGGTTCGAACGGCGACAAGAAGGTCGAGCAGCTCGGCGAAGGCGATGCCCTCGAAGACCTGCACGAGCGCCCGCGCCGCAACCAGCGCAGATACAAAATCCAGGAAGTCATCAAACGCCGGCAGGTTCTGCTGGTGCAGGTGGTCAAGGAAGAGCGCGGCAACAAGGGCGCGGCTCTCACGACGTATCTTTCGCTGGCCGGCCGCTATTCGGTGCTCATGCCCAACACCGCGCGCGGTGGCGGGATCTCGCGCAAGATCACCAGCGCCGCCGATCGCAAGAGGCTCAAGGAAGTCGCGTCCGAGCTCGAAGTGCCCAAGGGCATGGGGATCATTCTGCGCACCGCCGGCGCCTCTCGCACCAAGGCCGAGGTCAAGCGCGACTTCGAATACCTGATGCGGCTCTGGGAGAACGTGCGCACGCTCACGCTCGAATCCTCGGCGCCATGCCTGGTTTACGAGGAAGGCAGCCTGATCAAGCGAACGATCCGTGATCTTTACAACAAGGATCTGGCCGAAGTGTTGGTCGCCGGCGACGCGGCCTATCGCGAAGCCAAGGACTTCATGCGCATGATCATGCCGAGCCATTCCAAGAATGTGCAGGCATACAAGGATGATGTGCCGATTTTCTCACGTTTCAACGTGGAGAGTCAGCTCGATTCCATGTTCCACCCGCAGGTCACCCTGCCCTCGGGCGGATATATCGTGATCAATCCGACCGAAGCGCTGGTCTCGATCGACGTGAACTCGGGTCGGGCGACCAAGGAACACAATATCGAGGACACGGCGCTTCAGACCAATCTCGAGGCGGCCGAAGAGATTTCCCGCCAGCTGCGGTTGCGCGACCTTGCCGGGCTGATCGTGATCGACTTCATCGACATGGAGGAGAAGCGCAACAACCGCTCGGTGGAACGCAAGCTCAAGGATTGCCTCAAGAACGACCGGGCCCGCATCCAAGTCGGCCATATCAGCCATTTCGGCCTGATGGAGATGAGCCGCCAGCGCATGCGCTTCGGCGTGCTGGAGAGTTCGACCCACTCGTGCCCCACATGCGCGGGAACAGGTCTCGTGCGCTCGGTGTCCAGCCTGGCGCTGATGATCATGCGCGCGATCGAAGACCATGTGCTGCGCAAGCCCGGCATCTCGATCAACGTCAACATGCCCACGGAAGTCGCGCTCTATATCCTCAACTCCAAGCGCCACATCCTTTCGGCGCTCGAGGAACGGCACGGGCTGTCGATCACCATTTCCGCATCCAATGGATTGGTCGGCAACCAGTTCAACATCGAACGCGGCGAGACGCGCAATCCGGTGCCCGTCGAGGCATCGCACATCCGGGCTGATGCAGCCTCGATGGACGATTACGATGATGTTGAGGAAGAAGAGGCTCCCGAAGTCGCGGAGGAAGAGGCTCAGGCCGATGCCGAGCCAGACACGTCCGACCAGGGCAACGGCCGGAACAGCAAGCGCCGACGCCGGCGCCGGCGCGGCGGCCAGAAGGACGACGTCCCCCAGCAGAGCGCGCCGCACGCCGAAGCCACATCCGAGGACGACCAGTCTGGTGACGAGGAACAGGAAACCCTGGCATCTGACGGCGAAGATGATGATCAGCCGCGCAAGCGGCGGCGTCGCGGGCGCCGGGGTGGCCGTCGCAACCGGCGCGGCCAGGACGAGAACCAGCCCCTCGATGCATCGTCGGGTGATGATGCCCCTCGGGAGGCCTCTCCCGCCGAGGCGGACGCTGAGAGCACCGTCGAAACCGATGCGGTGGTCAGCGATGCCGACGCCATGAACGCGGTCGAGGACCGGTCCAGCCCGGCACCTCTGGCCGTGGCAGCCGACGATGCGCCCGCACCGGCTGCGCCCGACGAACCGGCGGAAAAGCCGGCGCGCAAGCCGCGACGCAGCCGCAGCCGCAAGGTGGCCACGGCCGAAACCGGGGAACCCGCAAGCGAACAACCGGCAACCGGTGATGAAGAGGCTTCCGCAGAAGCCGAAGCGCCAAAGGAAAAGCCGACGCGTAAGCGCACGCCGCGCAAGCGCGCCACCAAGAAGGCTGCCGAGGAGAAGGCCGAGGCCGGCCAAGACGCCAGTGCAGCGGAAGCCGTAGAGGAAACGCCGCAGCATCCCGAGCCCGCCCCCGCCGACGCCGCGCCCAGCGAAGTGGTGGAAACGGAGACGACATCCGAGCCGCAGGCTGAGCCCGAGGCGGAAGACGACGCTGCCTCCGGGAGAAAGAAGGTAACGTCCGACGATATCATCGTCTCCTCGAGTGGCGACGCGGAACAGGACAAGCCCAAGAAGGCAGGCTGGTGGCAGCGCCGGCTCGGCCTGGGCTGAGAGGCTCACGCTAGCCAAGCAACATCGAAGAAAGGGCCCCGCCTCGGCGGGGCCTTTTGCTGTTCAGCCCCTGCCGAGGAACGCGTCCATCCGGTCGAGTGCGTCCTCGATGTCCGCGCGCGTGCCCGCATAGGAAAAGCGCACGAACTTGTGCCCGTCTATGCGGTCGAAATCGGCCCCCGGCGTGCTGGCCACCCCGGCGAGCTCAAGCATCGAGATGCAGAAATCCATGGTGTCGTTGGTGAACGCCGAGGCATTCACATAAGCATAGAACGCCCCGTCCGCGGGCCGTGTATCGCCGAAGCCCAGGCGCTCAAGGCCAGCGGCGAGGATCGCGCGATTCTCCGAGTATTCGGCCTTGCGCGCCTCGTAGTAGGCACTTTCGTCAAGGGCTGCGAGGGCGGCACGCTGGGAGATGCTGGACGCGGAGATGAAGAGGCTCTGGGCCATGATCTCGGCCCGCCGCACGATATCCTCAGGCATGACCAGCCAGCCGATCCGCCAGCCTGTCATGCAGTAATACTTGGAAAAGCTGTTGACGACGATGGCCTCGTCACCAGCCTCGAGCGCGGACGCGTCGGGCCCGGTATGGTTGAGGCCATGGTAGATCTCGTCGGAAATGAACCGGACACCCAGACGGCTGCAGCACGCCATGATTGCTGCGAGCGCCTCAGAATCGAGCGCCGCACCGGTCGGATTGGCGGGGCTGGCCAGCAGCAACCCCTCGAACGGGCACTCTTGCCAGGTCGCCTCAATGGCCTCAGGGGTCAGAACCCAGCCATTGGCTGCGCTCAAGGGCAGCTCGACGGCGGAGAAATTCAGCGCGGCGAGCGTGTTGAGATAGGCGGGATACCCCGGGCGCGTCACCGCGATCCGCGCGCCGGGCTGGAAGGCTGAAAGGAAGGTGAGGATGAACCCGCTTGAGGACCCCATGGTCACGATGATTCGATCGGGGTCGATATCCACCCCGTGCCGTTCCCGGTAACGGGCCGACAGACGTGCCCGCAGCAGCGGGTCGCCCTTCGCTGCGGTATATCCTGAACGGATGTCGAGCCCGGCCCGTACGGCACCGAGAACACCGGGAGCGGGCGAGGCACCCGGCTCGCCGATTTCGAGATGCCGGACCGTCCGGCCCTGGGCCTCGAGCGCCTTGGCACGCGCAAGAATTTCCATGGCATAGAAGGGGCGCAGCATTTCCTGGGTCATCTTCGATCCTGTCCGGGGCGTCGACGCACACTTAGGTGACCCTGCTGGCGAGGTCCAGCACCGTCCCGCGCACCAGCTTATGATCGGCCTCAGCGTCCGCGAGTGTTGCGCCAAACGCCGATTGAAGTCATGAAACCCCGACGGAGCCATGGAATCGGAGAGATCGATGCAAACCACGGTCAACATCGTCCTGGGTGCGGCTGTGCTCGGGCTGGCTGGCGCGCTGGTGGCGAGCCATCTCTCCCGCCCGGCACCGGGCCCAAGCGAAGCCGAAATCGCGGCGATGATCGACCGGGCGGTCGCCGAACAAGTGGGCGCGCAGGCCGCAGCCGGCCCTGCCCCGGACACTGCGTTCGACAGCGCAGGCATCGATGAGCGGATCGAATCCTATCTGCTGGAAAATCCACGGCTCCTGGAGCGGATGTCCACGGCGCTCGAACAGCAACTCCAGGCCGAAGAGAGCGAGATGGCCCGGGTCGCGCTCACCGAAATGGCCGATGACATCTATTCGGATCCCGACAACATCGTGCTCGGCAACCCCGAGGGTGACGTCACCCTCGTTGAATTGTTCGATTACAATTGCGGCTATTGCCGCCAGGTGGTTGCGGACGTTCTCTCGCTGGTCGAGGAGGACCCGAACCTGCGCGTGATCCTCAAGGAATTCCCCATTCTCTCGCAAGGATCGGTGGACGCGGCCCGCGTGGGCATCCTTGTCAACCGCGAAGAGAACGCGGACTACGCCGCGTTTCACACCGCGCTGTTTTCGGCCCGCGGCGCGGTCGACCGCGAAGCGGCGCTCGAGGCTGCAGAATCAGTCGGGCTCAACCGGGTGACCACCGAACTGGACATGGAAGCAGCGGACGTGACCTCTGCCATCGAGCGGTCCTACTCCATCGCCCAGGGCCTGGGCATTTCGGGCACGCCCACCTTCATCATCGGCAACGAAGTGCTGCCCGGTGCCGTGCCCAAGGCCGAGCTTGCCCGCCGGATCGCCAACATGCGCGCCTGCGGCAGCACGGTTTGCGACCAATCCTGACGGGCATGGACGACGGGAGCGAGGCCACACACCGTCAAGAAGAGCGCGTCGCGCGGTGCTTTTCCAGCAATGGTCGGTTGCAGCGCTGGCCGGCCCGTCGTGCGGACCAGATCGTGGTGCTGTGGATCGTCTGGGCGCAATTGCCGGCCAATGGACACCGCTCCGAGGCCGAGATCACCGCGACGCTGCGCACATGGCACGATCTGGGGGACCCACTGACCCTGAGGCGCCAGCTTGTCGACCTCGATCTTTTGCGCCGCACCCCGGACGGCGCCATTTACACTCGAGTGGCCCGCACCGACATACCCGATGCCGCGGCGCGGCTTTCAGACCGGTTCGACGCGTGCGGGACGCTGTAGCTCTGGCCTTTTCGGTGCATTTCGTATAACGCGAGCTTGCACTTGACAGTTGCGTGTCGGAAAACCGGGAAATCATGGCGAAACGCGTTCTCATCCTAAACGGGCCGAACCTCAACCTGCTCGGTACGAGGGAGCCCGGCGTTTATGGCGCCGCCACTCTCGCTGACGTAGAGGTGCTGTGCACCGATCGCTGCGAGGCCCATGGGCTGGAATGTGATTTCAGGCAGTCCAATCACGAGGGCGAACTCGTGGACTGGATCCAGCAGGCACGGGGCACCGCAGAGGGCGTCGTCATCAACCCCGCGGCCTATTCCCATACTTCGGTGGCCATCCATGACGCCCTACGGATGCTGGACGTTCCGATCATCGAAGTTCATCTGACCAACATTCACCAGCGCGAGCCGTTCCGGCATCATTCCTATGTATCCGCGGTCGCGCGCGGCGTCGTTTGCGGCCTCGGCCCATCTGGCTATACACTGGCCATCGATGCGCTGGCCGAGTTCATTGATTGAAAAGCAGGGATCCCGAACCAGCGGGATCGCGTGGAGACAGAACCGAAATGGCTAAAATCTCGCAGGTCGATCAGGACCTCATCCGCACCATTGCAGAACTCGTCAGGGATGCAGACCTGGCCGAGATCGAACTTGAGCAGGATGATTTCCGCATCCGCGTGACGCGCACCCTGCCCGCGCGCGAAGTGGTGCACGTGTCCGGCCCCGCCTATGGCGCCCCGGCACCTGCAGCGCCCGCCCCCACCCCCGCTGCCGCTGCTCCGGCGGCAGCAACCTCGGTAGCCGAGGCGAGCAGCGACGAGATCGCCGCAAGCCCCGCAACCCTGACCTCTCCGATGGTCGGCACGGCCTACCTCTCACCCGAACCCGGCGCACGGCCCTTCGTGGAAGTGGGCAGCAAGGTCGCCGAAGGCCAGACGGTGCTGATCATCGAGGCCATGAAGACTATGAACCAGATTCCCGCGCACAAGTCGGGCACCATCACGCGCATCCTCGTGACCGACGCAACGCCCGTCGAGTACGGCGAGCCGCTCATGGTCATCGAGTAACAAAGAAAGCTCCCACATGTTCTCCAAGGTCCTCATCGCCAACCGGGGCGAGATTGCGCTGCGTATTCTGCGCGCCTGCAAGGAACTGGGCATACAGACGGTGGCCATCCACTCGCAGGCCGACGCCAACGCCATGCATGTGCGCCTGGCCGACGAAAGCGTCTGCGTGGGCCCCAATCAGGCCCGTGACAGCTATCTCAACATCCCATCGATCCTGGCTGCCTGCGAGATCACCGGCGCCGAAGCGGTCCACCCCGGATACGGCTTTCTGTCCGAGAATGCGCGGTTCGCGCGGATTCTCGAAGAGCACAAGATCTCGTTCATCGGCCCCTCGGCCCATCACATCGAAATCATGGGCGACAAGATTCAGGCCAAGAAGACTGCGCTAGAACTCGGCATTCCCTGCGTGCCGGGTTCGGCCGGCGCCGTGACCACCGAGGCCGAAGCGCGCACCACGGCGGTCGAGATCGGCTATCCGGTGCTCATCAAGGCCGCCGCCGGCGGCGGCGGGCGCGGCATGAAGGTCGCGAAATCCGAAGCGGAGCTCTCTTTCGCATTTTCCACCGCCCGCACCGAAGCAAAGGCCGCCTTCGGCGACGATGCGGTCTACATGGAAAAATACCTCGAAAAGCCGCGCCACATCGAAGTCCAGGTCATTGGCGACGGCCAGGGCAACGCCGTCCATCTCGGCACCCGCGACTGCTCGCTGCAACGCCGTCACCAGAAGGTCTGGGAAGAAGCCACCGCTCCCACCGTGCCGATGGAAGAGCAGATCCGCATCGGCGAGATCTGCGCCGCCGCCATGCGAAAGATGAGCTATTCGGGCGCCGGCACGGTCGAATTTCTTTACGAGAACGGCGAGTTCTACTTCATCGAGATGAACACCCGGCTTCAGGTCGAGCATCCGGTGACCGAGCGCATCACCAATTTCGATATTGTTTATGAACAGATCCGCGTCGCCGCCGGGGAGCCGCTTTCGCTCGAGCAGAAGGACGTGGCGTTCTGGGGCCATGCCATCGAGGTGCGGATCAATGCCGAAGATCCCCAGACTTTTGCGCCCTCGCCCGGGCGCATCACCTATTACCATCCCGCAGGCGGCGTTGGCGTGCGCGTGGATGCGGCGGTCTATCAGGGCTATACGATCCCGCCCTATTACGACAGCCTGATCGGCAAGCTGATCGTCCATGGCAGGGACCGGCCCGAGTGCCTGCAGCGACTCAACCGCGCGCTGGATGAGTTCATCGTCGACGGCATCAAGACGACGTTGCCGCTCTTCCGGCGACTCATCAAGGAGCCCGATATCCAGTCGGGCAATTACGACATCCATTGGCTCGAGAAATTCCTCGAAGCCAACAAGAGCTGATCCGATGAGTGAGGCCGACCGCATCGCAGCGCCGGCCTCCGATCCCTTTGCCTTTTTCGAGGTCGTGCGCTTCGCGTCTGCCGCCGCTCTCGAGTACGCCGCCATCGACGGGCTTGAAGGGTACGTCGCCGGCAAGGGCGACCCTCCCGATGACGAGATCGCCGTGTTCTTTTACGATATCGAGCGCGTCTGGTGCGTACCGGCAGCCTTTTGCACGAGCATGGGACGCATCGACGAGCAGGAAAGGGCTCATTCGCAATGGGCCCAGGCGCAGATCGAAAAGCGACGCCGGAACGATGACGCGCAGAAATAGCGACCCGTTCGATGTGGAACTGACCCCCGAGCTTATCGTGCGGGCCTATCAGTCCGGCATATTCCCGATGGCCGAGGATGCGGACGATCCCGAGATTTTCTGGGTCTGCCCCCAGATGCGCGGGATCATCCCGCTCGATGGATTCAAGCCGTCAAAAAGCCTCGCCAAGGCGCTGCGCAAAAAGAACTATTCCATCGTCGTCGACACCGATTTCGAGGCCGTGATCTCCGCCTGCGCCGCCCCGGCTCCCGGACGGGACGAAACCTGGATCAACCGCACGATCCGTGAGCTCTACGGTGCGCTCTTTGACCAGGGCATCTGTCATACGGTGGAGGTCTATGATGGCGAGAGACTGGTCGGCGGGCTCTATGGCCTGGCGATCGGCGGGGCATTCTTTGGCGAATCCATGTTTCACCGCGAGCGCGACACCTCGAAGATGGCGCTCACCCATCTTGTGTCGCGCCTCAAGACCGGTGGCTTTGCGCTGCTCGACACCCAGTTCGTCACCGACCATCTGATGTCACTCGGGGCTGTCGAGATCCCGCGCAAACGCTACGAGTCGCTGCTGGCCGCAGCCCTGCCCCTGCGCGCCGATTTCTCGGCCTGGGACCGGCTCAATCGGCCAGCTTGAACGCAAGCGTGGTGACCCAATCCTTCGGATCGGGCGTCGAGGCCGGATTGGTCTCGTAGATCTCGAGCCGGCAGGCAAAATAGTCCCCGTCAGGCCTCGCATGCATGTCGAACTCGTGCCCGACCAGGCGACACCACCCGATCAACATGGCGGTTGCCTGCACAAGCCCGTCGAAATGCCCGTGCCACGCCACCGTGGCATACCGCCCGGCTGGCAAGGTGCCGAAGCGAACGCCCTCGCCCTCCTGCCCGGCCAGACCGACCGGAACGCCAGCCTCGACGTCGAGGGTATCGGCCATATTGATGCGTCGGTAGTTGTAGAAGGGAGCGGCAGCAGGCGCAATTCCCTGTCCGGCGAGAAAGGGAAAGAGACTGGAAAAGCCTTGGTCGGCCGGCGTCTGCATCTGGTCCATGCGGACGGTGAACGGGATGTAGGCGTATGGCTGTTCAGGCCGCGTGACGATTTCGGGCAGAGTAAGCATGGTTCGATCTCCTTGATCCAGCGGTGGGTCATCAACCAAGGACGCGGCGCGAAGCCTCGACCCGACACCCTACGGTGGCGGATTTGCATGTCGATTCTAGCCAATAGGCAAGAGCCTGGGCTAGCGCTGGTCGGGCGGGATGATGTCGGATGTCTGTTTGCAGCCAACCAGCCAGATGTCGTAGACCGCATCGTCAACGGCGCTGAGCGCCGGGCTCTCGGCGAACATCCAGCCCGAAAAGATCCGCGCCATGGTGGCCCGCAGCGAAACACGGTCGACTTCGACGAAAACCGAGGCGTCCTGGGCTTGGGTCTGTGGGCGCGAGTAGCAGGCGCGTGGGGTGAGTTGGAGCGAGCCGAATTGCACAGTCTCGTCGACATAGACGTCGAACGTGGTGATGCGGCCCGTGATCTTGTCCAGGCCGCTGAAGACGGCAACGGGATTTGGGATGTCCTGAGCCTGAACCGCACCCACGCCGCACGCGACCAGCAAGCAGCCGAGCAGCGCCGCGCCAAGCCGTCGAACGGGTCTCCCAACGCTCACGAGCGGCGCCGGCGCAGGATTATTCCGGAGACCAGGCGTCGTAATCACCCGAGACGCGCGGGCGCGATGCCGGCGTGAGAATCGAACCCTCGGGCCGATAGGCCTGGGCTGTGCCTGTCATGTTGGGCAGGTGCGGCTTTTCCCATTCGCGGGCCTGATAGACAGCCTCGCTGGGGGCGACGTCGGTGCGGTGATGCATCCAGCCGTGCCAGCCGGCGGGAATGGCCGAAGCTTCTGCAGGCCCATTATAGATGACCCAGCGCCGGTCGTCCTTCTTGCCCTTGTAGTAGACGTTGCCAAGCTCGTCTTCCCCGACCCTGATCCCGCGCAGGCGCGTGAAAATCCGGGTTGAGAGTGTTTGGCCGTGCCACCAGCCGAAAAGCTCGAAAAAGATCTGCTTGAAGCCGTTCTGAGCCACGAGGAACACCTGAATGAGATGACTGTTGGGAGCCGTTTATCACAGCCACCGGTCCCGGCCTAGTCCGCACCCACGACATCGTGCCGCAGCGGCTCCGGGATGCGTCCACAACCGGTGGATAATCTCGCCAGACCCGCAAAAAAACCGCTTGACGCATCCTTCCGATTCGCATGCACGGGATCCGCATTTTGAGGAAGCGTGCAATCATCGGCACTTACGCTGGCCATTGAAGACCGCACTCCATGTCTGCCCCGCGCCAACGGGCCCCCCAGCCGGATCGCGTGCAGGTGAAACGATGATGACGTTTTCCTCGCTATCCACAGCGAAAACCACTATATTTGGGAAAACAGCCCGGACAGACCACTAGGGTTAGTCGTATTGGTGCGATTGACGAGCGCCCCCGGAATCGCAAAACCTTGTTTTCAGAGCGCCGGAATCGAGCGCTGTCACCATCGACCTTTTCAGGCCGGTCCATCGTCTCCCGCAATGCCAGGCCAGGCAAGCGGGCGAACTTCAGTTTGGGGAACCATTGGAATGCATATTGAGCGGCGATTCACCACGGCAGGCGAAGGCGCCTATGCCGGCATCGAGTTCCGGAGCGCAACGAGCGAGATCCGTAATCCTGACGGATCGGTGGTGTTCAAGCTCGAGGACATCGCCGTGCCTGCGCCCTGGAGCCAGGTCGCGGCTGACATCATCGCCCAGAAATATTTCCGTAAAGCCGGCGTCGCCAAGGTCCTGAAGAAGGTCGAGGAGAATGACGTTCCCTCCTGGCTCTGGCGTTCGGTGCCCGACGAAAAGGCGCTCGACAAACTGTCCCAGGACGAACGCTTCGGCTCGGAAATGGACAGCCGCCAGGTCTTTGACCGGCTTGCCGGCGCCTGGACCTATTGGGGCTGGAAGGGCGGCTATTTCTCGTCCGAGGACGACGCGCGCACATTCTATGACGAGCTGCGCTACATGCTGGCGACACAACGGGTCGCCCCCAACTCCCCGCAGTGGTTCAACACCGGCCTGCACTGGGCCTATGGCATCGACGGCCCCGGCCAGGGCCATTTCTATGTCGACCCCTTCACTCACAAGCTGGTGCAGTCCAAATCGGCCTACGAGCATCCCCAGCCCCACGCCTGCTTCATCCAGTCGGTCGAAGACGATCTGGTCAACGAGAACGGCATCATGGACCTTTGGGTTCGCGAGGCGCGACTGTTCAAGTACGGCTCGGGCACGGGCACCAATTTCTCGGCGCTGCGCGGCTCGGGCGAAAAGCTTTCGGGGGGCGGCAAGTCCTCGGGGCTGATGAGCTTTCTCAAGATCGGCGACCGCGCTGCGGGCGCGATCAAGTCCGGCGGCACGACCCGCCGCGCCGCCAAGATGGTGGTGATCGACATCGATCACCCCGATGTCGAGGAATATATCAACTGGAAGGTCAAGGAAGAGCAGAAGGTCGCCGCGCTGGTCACCGGCTCGAAAATCGTCTCCCGGCACCTCAAGCTGATCATGAAGGCCGCGGTCAATTGTGACGGCCATGCCGACGACTGCTTCGACCCCAACAAGAACCCCGCGCTCAAGCGCGAGGTCAAGGCCGCCAAGAAGGCGCTGGTGCCCGAGAACTACATTTTCCGGGTGATCCAGTTCGCGCGCCAAGGCTATACCGACCTCGAATTTCCAGTCTATGACACCGACTGGGACTCCGAAGCCTATCTGACGGTTTCGGGCCAGAACTCGAACAATTCGGTGCGCGTGACCGACGCCTTCCTCGATGCGGTCGAGAACGACGGCGACTGGAACCTGACCGCCCGTCAGGACGGACGGGTCACCAAGACCCTCAAGGCCCGCGACCTCTGGGAAACCGTGGGCTATGCCGCCTGGGCGTGCGCCGATCCCGGCATCCAGTACCACACCACCATCAACGACTGGCACACCTGCTCGGAGGCCGGTCCGATCAACGCGTCCAACCCGTGCTCGGAATATATGTTCCTCGACGACACGGCGTGCAACCTGGCGTCTATCAACCTGCTGCCCTATCGCGGCAAGGACGGGGTGTTCAACGCGGGCGATTACGAGCATACGGTCCGACTGTGGACGCTGGTGCTGGAAATCTCGGTGATGATGGCCCAGTTCCCCTCCAAGGCCATCGCAGAACGCTCCTACCTCTATCGTACGCTGGGCCTGGGCTATGCCAATATCGGCGGGCTGCTGATGACCTCTGGCATCCCCTATGACAGCGACGAGGGTCGGGCGATTGCCGGCGCGCTGACCGCGATCCTCACCGGCGTGTCCTATGCGACCTCGGCCGAGATCGCCTCGGAGCTGGGCGCCTTCAAGGATTACAAGCGCAACGCCAAATCCATGCTTCGCGTGATCCGCAACCACCGCAACGCGGCCCATGGCAATGCCGAGGGCTACGAGAAGCTGGCGATCGCGCCAGTCCCGCTCGACCACGCCTCCTGCCCCGACAAGTCGCTCGTCGAGCGCGCCGTCGCGGCCTGGGACAAGGCGCTGGAGCTGGGCGAAAAGCACGGTTATCGCAACGCACAGGTCTCGGTGATTGCGCCTACGGGCACCATCGGGCTGGTGATGGATTGCGACACCACGGGCATCGAGCCGGACTTCGCTCTGGTCAAGTTCAAGAAGCTGGCCGGCGGCGGCTACTTCAAGATCATCAACCGCGCCGTGCCCCAGGCCCTGCGCACGCTGGGCTATTCCGAAGACCAGATCGCCGAGATCGAGGCCTATGCGGTGGGCCATGGCAACATGAACCAGGCACCGGGCATCAACCCCGCGACACTCGCCACCAAGGGCTTCCCCGCGGACAAGATCGCCACGCTCAACGCGGCGATGAAGTCGGCCTTCGACGTCAAGTTCGTGTTCAACCAGTGGACGCTGGGCGCCGATTTCCTCAAAGACCTCGGGGTCTCCGACGAGCAGCTCGTCGATCCCACCTTCGAGCTACTGCCCTTCCTTGGCTTTGCCAAAAAGGACATCGAGGCCGCCAACATCCACGTTTGCGGCGCCATGACGCTCGAGGGCGCGCCGTTCATCAAGGCCGAGCACCTGCCGGTGTTCGACTGCGCCTCGCCCTGCGGCAAGATCGGCAAGCGCTACCTGTCGGTGGAAAGCCACATCCGCATGATGGCGGCGGCCCAGCCGTTCATCTCCGGCGCCATTTCCAAGACCATCAACATGCCCAATGCGGCCACGGTCGAGGATTGCAAGGAAAGCTACATGCTCTCCTGGAAGCTGGCGCTCAAGGCCAACGCGCTCTATCGCGACGGCTCCAAGCTCAGCCAGCCGCTCAATGCCTCCATCCTCGCCGATGAGGACGAGGAGGACGACGCCGAGGACCTCGCCGCCATGCCGCTCGCCGAGCGGGCTCCGGCGGTTGCCGAGCGGATCGTGGAGCGCATCATCGAAAAAGCCGTGCGCGATCGCGAGAAGATGCCGCATCGTCGCAAGGGCTACACCCAGAAGGCCATCGTGGGCGGGCACAAGGTCTATCTGCGCACCGGCGAATATGATGACGGGCGTCTGGGCGAAATCTTCATCGACATGCACAAGGAAGGCGCCGCCTTCCGGGCCATGATGAATAATTTCGCCATCGCCATCTCGCTGGGCCTGCAATACGGCGTGCCGCTGGACGAGTTCGTGGAGGCCTTCACCTTCACGCGCTTCGAGCCGGCCGGGCTGGTGATGGGCAACGACCAGATCAAGAACGCGACCTCCATCCTCGACTACGTGTTCCGCGAGCTGGCCATCTCCTATCTGGACCGTACCGATCTGGCCCATGTCACCCCCGATGCGGGCGCGACCTCGATCGGCGCGGGCGTCTCCGAAGACCGTCAGGTCAAGGAGCGCGCGGCCCCCTCGCCCGTCTCGGCGGACCGGTTCGTCTCACGCGGGATGACCCGTGGCCGGGTCAAGGACAAGAACCTGATGCTGGTTTCGTCCCATGACCTGAACCTGCCCAACCCGGTGCAGGCCCTGCAGGCCACCACGGTGACGGCGCTCAAGTCCGGCACGGCCCTCAAGCCGGAGGCGGACTACGAGGCCGAAGCCGCGACACCGGAAGCCAGCTCGGCCAAGGACGCCACCACCCTGAGGCTGGAAGCCCAGATGAAGGGCTATGTCGGAGAGGCGTGCTCGGAGTGCCAGAACTTCACCCTGGTGCGCAACGGCACGTGTTTGAAGTGTGACACGTGCGGGTCGACGACCGGGTGTAGTTGAGCAATGGCGACTTGATTATGATGATGACCTAATAAGTGGCCTCGGCACACGCCGAGGCCATTTCATTGTGGGGCGACCATGAGAAAACGGCCTGACCGGGAAGACTACGTTTTCATAATCATTATGTTTGGTGTGATTGCGTTACTCTGGTTTGCGTATGCATATCAGGCCTGCAGTGCAGTCGAAACGCATTGCCTCCTCGATGGTTTGAAAGAATGGCAAACCCTTCTAACCGGCATTTTTACACTTATAGCAGCAATCATTGCTGGCAATGTTGCGCTGAGAGCAGCAGCGCGACAAATATCTGCTGCCACCGATCAATATGCGCAAACCGTTAGGCCCTTCGTTATCGCCAGGCTCAACACATACGCGGGAGTCATTTTCATGCCGGAAATAGAAAATATTGGTCGATCGCCAGCAAAAAATCTGCGCCTCGGGATAGACAAAGATTTTTTTGAATTTGGTGATCGAAGGAACATTAAGGATTCCAGCGCCTTCACGAGAACAATCTCTCACTTCGCACCAGGAGAAAAAATATCGTTCTACCTTTCCCAGGGCTTTAATATGGATTCTGATCGAACGCCATCGAGTTTCACCATCAGCGCTGAATAAGCATTCAACGCGCACATATATAGAGAACATTGTCTAATAGATACGAACCCATATTCTGATGTTGCTGCTCTAAAAAATCTCGAAGATCATCTAAGGGATATCTCGAAGAACATCGAAAAAATTGCAAATAGAACGTAGCCTATACAATTTGGCTGAACGCCTACCGCCAGTTCTCAACCCAGTATGTCGAAGTTAGCCGTGCCGTGAGGGACATTGGAGAGCCCCATTCACCTATCGACAGATCCCGCTCAGATGGGCGACAAGCCGGGCGCGTTCGCAAATTATGATTCTGGAGCCGCGCTGCGATGACCGACGACCCCTCGATTCTGATTTACGGCCTCGCGGCTGTCGTGGTGCTGTGGCTGGTCTTTGCCATGATGCGAAAGCTGTTCGGCATCGCCATTATCCTGGCCCTCGCTGTCGGCGCCTGGATGGTCTGGAACGATCCCGATATTCTCGCAGGCCTCTGGGCCACTTTCGATTAGACAGGATGGCGAATTTCAAAGCCGCCTGGAGCAGATCCTGTTCTGATGCAATCAGATGAGGCGCTCCAAGCCTTTGATGTGTCGCGTTTCCGGACCGGAAAAATGCGACCATCCCGGATCAGGGTCTGGCACAGGCATTTTCCCCGAACCGCTTCAAGCCTCCTCGAACCGCACCTTGACCCCGCGCTGGCGGAAATAGGCCTGCATGGTCTTGCGGCCCGAGCGGTTGTTCTGGGCCAGCTTGGTGGGGTCGAAGACAGCCTCGGTGACGCCCTCGCGGGCCATGGCCTGCTTGAGGGTGGCGATGTGGGCGTCGATGTCGGCGTTGTCCGCCTGCAGCGATGCGTAGATGGTGTCGGTTGCCTGGGCTACGGTCGGCTCGCTCATGGGCCGGTCTCCTTTTTCAATGCGGTTTTGCAGCCCGATTAGCACAGATCGCTCTGCCCGCCATGGAGAACATGCCTTCTGCGGGACGAGGATGGGCGCGATCGCGGATGGATCAGTCGGCCGGGGGCGCCTGCCCCACATCCACCCATTGGGCCTCGGTGATCTCGGCCAGCCGGTCTGGCGCGATGCGCAGGGCAGAATTGGGACTGCCTGCGGCGGGGACCACGACGTCGAACGCCTTCAGGCTGATGTCGCAATAAACCGGGATGGGCGCTGCGAGCCCGAAAGGGCACACCCCACCCACCGGGTGGCCGGTCACGGCCTCGACCTCGTCAAGCCCGAGCATCCTGACCTTGCCTCCGAACACGGCGCGCGCCTTCTTGTTGTCGAGCCGCGCGGTGCCGCTGGTGACCACGAGCACCACCGCATCGCCGACCCGCAGCGAGAGCGTTTTGGCGATCTGCGCCGGCTCCACACCATGGGCTTGGGCTGCAAGCGGCACGGTTGCGCTGCTCGCCGAAGTTTCGATGATTGCGATCTCGGGCGCGCGTTCGGCAAGGAAGGAGCGGACGGACGAAAGGCTCATGGACACATACCGGGATGAAGGAACGAGCGTCCCCGGTTACACAATCGATCCGGTGCGCTCAAGCGGGATAGGATCGCAATCGCGGCCGGGGCGTTATCGGGCTCGGACGGAAGAAAGGAAAACAGCCATGAACACGCTCACCGGCGGATGCCTGTGCGGAGCGGTGCGGATCGAGGCAAGGGGCGAGCCCTATCGGGTTGGGCTCTGCCATTGCATGGACTGCCGCAAGCATCATGGGGCGGTGTTCTATGCCGCAGCGATCTTCCCGGATAGCGCGGTGTCGATCACCGGAGACACCGCCGAGTACAAGGGCCGGCATTTCTGCCCAAGCTGCGGATCATCGGTCTTTGCGCGCTCGGGCGACGAAATCGAGGTGCATCTGGGGTCGCTCGATAACCCCGGTCAACTGGTTCCCACCTATGAGAACTGGACGATCCGCCGCGAACCCTGGCTGCCGCCCTTCCCGCTCGAGCACCATTACACACGCGACCGTGAGAGCAGCGGACGCAGAGATTAAGCCAGCCAGTCGGCCACGCCCAGGCCCGCCCGGCGCCCCGTGGCAAGGCAGGCGGTCAGGAGATAACCGCCGGTCGGCGCTTCCCAGTCGAGCATCTCCCCGGCAACGAAGACGCCCGGCAGGGCTCCGAGCATGAGACTGTCGTTGACTGCCTCCCAGGCGACGCCGCCTGCGCTCGAGATGGCTTCCGCGATCGGGCGCGTACCGGCGACGGCCAATGGCAGGGTCTTGATGCATCGGGCCAGAGCGTCGGGGTTCGCCCGTTGGGCATCGGTCGAGAACTCGCGCAACAGCGCCACCTTCACCGGGTCGAGGCCGGCCTTGCGCAGCCTGTTGGCGAAACTGGCCTTCGCTCCGGCCTTCTCGATGTCGCGCGCGATACGGGCCTCGGGACGGCCGGCCATCAGGTCCAGCATCAGCGTGGCCGCGCCGGTCTCGTCGAGCGCGTCACGCAAGGCGGCGGCGTGAGCGTAAACGAGGCTGCCTTCGATGCCCCGGCGCGTTATGACGAATTCGCCCTGCGACGTGCCCATTGCCGATGTCGCGGCAACCGCCTTGACCGGCTGCCCGGCAAACCGGTCGACAATAGCCTGGGACCAGTCCACATCGAACCCGCAATTGGCGGGACGAAAGGGTCGCACCGGAATGCCATGGCCAACAAGCCAGGGCACCCACGCGGCATCTGACCCCAGCCGCGGCCAGCTCGCGCCGCCAAGGGCGAGGATCACGGCATCGAACTGCTCGGTGCGGGGGCCATCGGGCGTCTCGAAGTGCAGGGCTGGCGTACTGTCAGTGCCTTGGCCAAACCCTACCCAGCGGTGGCGGGTGAGAATCGAAACGCCCTGCCCCTCCAGCCGGGCCAGCCAGGCGCGCAGGAGCGGCGAGGCCTTCATGGCGCGCGGGAAGATGCGCCCCGACGAACCCACGAAGGTCTCGGCCCCCAACCCATCGGCCCAGGCACGGACGGCGGGCGCGGGGAAGGCTGCAAGCGTCTTGGCGAGCCGTTCGGCAGCGGCGCCGTAGCGGGGCATCTGGGCGGCGTCAGGCTCGGCATGGGCGATGTTGAGCCCGGACTTGCCCGCCATAAGCAGCTTGCGCCCGACGGTGGGCATGGCCTCAAAGAGTCGCACCGCGCATCCGGCAGCGGACAGCACCTCCGCCGCCATCAGCCCCGCAGGCCCGCCTCCGATGATGCCGATGCGCCGCGTCATTGTCCCCGCCCGATCCTGCCGTGAAATGCCGTCATGGACCGGCCGCAGCGGCGATGCAAGCACCCCCTGACCGGGGAGGTTCACAACGGCACGGACTGGCGCCATAAAACTCGATGCGGTTCATGGGGAATCGCGCGCGCGGACCGCTGGCCCGTCCGCCAAATCGAGGAACCGACCGCGTCATGACTCGCTCTCCGTCTCCCGCCCGCGCCGCAGCCCTGGCGCTTGTGATCCTTTCGGCCACCGCCACACCAGCGTCGGTTCAAGACAAGTCCAGCTGCGCCGCTGCGGCGGCAAGCCCCTTCCAGCCGGGCTATGAAGACATCGGACGAGATCAGTCCGACATGGACGTGGAAGCGGCCATCGCTTCGTGCCTTGCTGCCGTTGAGGCCGACCCGGAGGACATGGATGTGCGCGCATGGCTCGCGCGCGCCTACTACACCGCAGGCGACTACGAGGCCGTGGTGCCGCATGTGCAGATGGCGGCGAAAGCCGGAAACGCGATGGCCCAGCAGATATTTGGCGACATGCATGTGGTGGGCGCCGGGGTGGAGGTCGATCTGGACCGCTCCGCCGAGTTGCTGACGGCGTCGGCTGACCAGGGCTACGCGCTTGGCCAGTACGCGCTGGCGATGAGCTATGTCTGGGGCGAAGGGGTTGAAGAGAATCCCGCGCGCGCGGTCGAGCTCTACGGCGCCGCCGCGGAACAGGGATTCGCGCCGGCGATGCGCGAACTGGCCATTCTTTATCGAGATGGCGAGGGCGTGGAGGCCGACCCCGGACAGGCAATCGTTCTCCTCGAGGCTGCAGGGGAAGCAGGCTACCCGGAAGCCTACGCCGATATCGGCTGGACCTATGCCGACGGGCTGGGCGTGCCCGCCGATCCGGCTGCCGCGCGCGAATGGTTCGAAAAGGCCCGGGCCGCCGGGTCGGCGAGCGGATCGATCGGCCTGGCAACTCTATCCTTCGAGGAGTTCGGACTCGATATCGATGCTGACGAAGCCCTTGCCCATGCCCGCGAGGCGGCGGAGGCGGACAACCCCGAAGGCTATTTCATGCTCGGCTATTTCGCCGAACAGGGCATCGGCGGCGAGCCCGATATCAAGGAGGCGCTCGATCATTATCGCCGCGCCGCCGAAATGGGTGACGCCCAGGCCCAGGAAGCGGTCGAGCGGCTCGAAGCCGAGCTTTAAGGCTTCTGGCAATCCCGGGTTGCGCGCATCTGCCGCGCGCAGCCTCTTTCCCACGTCGGGGCAAGCCGCTAGGTTCGATGGACCTGTTCCATCTGACCAAGAAGGCGCCCATGACCATCGAACCGCCCCTGCCCGAACTGCCCATCGACGCGGACAAGCTCGATAAGCTCGCGCGCGTCGCGGTCCATACCGGCCTTGGACTGGCGCCCGGCCAGGACCTGCTGATGACCGCGCCGCTCGCTGCGTTGCCGTTGGTCAGGCTGATCACCGAGCATGCCTACAAGGCCGGGGCGGGCATCGTGACAACGCTCTATTCCGACGAGGTCACGACCCTCGCGCGCTACCGCAACGCCCCCGACGAGAGCTTCGACAAGGCCAATGGCTGGCTCTACGAGGGCATGGCCAAGGCGTTCGGGTCCAATACCGCGCGGCTCGCCATCGCCGGCGACAATCCGCTGATGCTGGCCAATGAGGACCCCGACAAGGTCTCGCGCGCCAACAAGGCCAATTCCATTGCCTACAAGCCGGCGATGGAAAAGATCGTCACCTTCGAGACCAACTGGAACATCGTCTCCTTCCCCAACCCGGCCTGGGCGAAGGTGGTGTTTCCCAACGAGCCTCTGGATATAGCGATCGCCAAGCTGGCCAAGGCGATCTTCGCGGCGTCGCGGGTGGATGCGGACGACCCCGTAGCGGCATGGGCCGACCATAACGCGACCCTTCACCGCCGCCGCGACTGGCTCAACGCGCAGCGCTTCGACGCCCTGCACTTTACCGGCCCCGGCACCGACCTCACGGTCGGTCTGGCCGATGGGCACGCCTGGAAGGGCGGTGCGAGCCCTGCCAAGAACGGGATCACTTGCAATCCCAATATCCCGACGGAGGAAGTCTTCACCACCCCGCACGCGCGGCGCGTGAACGGTCATGTGCGCTCGACCAAGCCGCTCTCCCACCAGGGGACGCTGATCGATGAGATCGAGGTGACTTTTGAGGAGGGTCGTATCGTCTCGGCCAAGGCCAGCAAGGGCGAAGCGGTGCTCCAGAAGGTGCTGGACACCGACGAGGGCGCCCGCCGGCTGGGGGAAGTGGCGCTGGTGCCCCATTCGTCCCCGATCTCGCAGTCGGGAATTCTGTTTTACAACACCCTCTTTGACGAGAACGCGGCCTGCCACATCGCGCTGGGCCAATGCTATTCGGAGTGCTTCGAGAACAGCGGGTCGCTCACGCCCGATGCCATAAAACAGCAGGGTGGCAATTCCAGCCTGATCCACATCGACTGGATGATCGGATCGGGAGAGATCGACATCGACGGGATCACTGCGTCGGGCGAGCGGGTGCCGGTTTTCCGCAAGGGTGAATGGACCTGAACGGGGGATGGCGGATCGTCTGGACCGGGCGCACTCTGGCGCCCGGTCCAGACCCATGCCAAGGAAGCCTCTCATGATCCGCGTTTCATTTCTCGCGATTGCCAGCCTGCTGCTCATTCCGGCCGCGGCTATCGCCCAGGATGATATCGAAGAAGATACTCCGCCCCTTGTGAGCGCAGAGGAGCATTTCCGAACCGCCTTCGCCCAGACGTGCTTCTGGTCCGACCTCGTGGGAAGCGAGGATTTTCCCGCAGAGAGCTGGGAGTTGAGCTGGCGGGAGGAGTACTCGGACACCGATTCGGTGGTGACGCTGCATCGCTATTTTTGCAGTGCCGGCGCCTACAACGTTCAGTTCGTCTATTATATCGAGGACGACTACAACGGCGCTTCCCCGGTCGCCTTCGCCGTTCCAGAGCTCGACATCCGCTATCAGGACGACGATTACGACAAGGCCGTGGAGAGCATGACGATCACCGGATTCCGGACCCAGAACACGTTGACCAATTCCGAGTTCGATCCCGAAACGGGCACCATCACCTCGAACGGTTATTGGCGCGGGCTGGGCGATGCGTCATCGCTCGGCGTATGGAGGTTCACCCGGGGTGAGTTCAGCCTCAAGACCTACGATGTCGATGCCACCTATGACGGCGAGATCGAACTGGAGCGGCTGGTTGATTACGAATGAAAAAAAGAGAGGCCGCAGCGCCGGGCGGACGACTGCGACCTCCTTTTGACACTTCCACCGCGCTGTTGAGGGCTTGGGGGACTGCAGTGGAAGTTCATGTCTACTGTCGCATGGGCTCGTTTGCCAGTATCAGCAGACCCCCAAGATATCGTCGTACATTGCGGCGTTAAAAGGACCAATCACCGAACTGTGATAAACAGGGCGCATATCGATCACCGATTGCGTTCGCGGGCGCGAACTGGCATCGATTCTGACATGGCGAGAACAACAAGAAGAAGGACCGTTCGCATATGAAGCTTGTCAGTCCCGAACCGCTCCAGCTCAAGGCCTTCTCCGATGCCGAAGAGGCCTGGTCGTATGTTCAGGAAATCTACGACCGCAACACCGGCTTCATCAGGACCCATCTGCGCAACCTCACCAAAGGCAAGGTTCCTCCCGGAAAGGTTCGGGCGCACTATCCGGTGGTTCAGGTGCGTTCGGTCAGCCACCAGCATCAGGCGTCCGCGCGCCTGGCCTACGGCTTTCTCCATAGCCCCGGCCTTTATCAGACCACGGTGACCCAGCCGGACCTCTTCAGGAAGTATCTGGTCGAGAATTTCGACCTTATCTTAAAGAACCATGGCGGGCAGATCGAAGTCGGCGAATCCGAAACGCCGATCCCGCTGCATTTTGCAGTCGATCCGCGCGAGCGCGTGGAAGGCGAAGTCTTGGTCGATATCGGCGTGCCGCTGCGCGACCTCTTCGACGTGCCCGATCTGGGTCACATGGACGACGAGATCGCCAATGGCACGTTCATCCCCGCAAATGGCGGCCCCTACCCGCTCGCCGCCTTCACAGGACCACGCGTGGACTATTCGCTGCACCGGCTCAGCCACTACATGGCCACCTCGCCCGAGCATTTCCAGAACTTCGTGATCTTCACGAACTACCAGTTCTATATCGAGGAATTCAGCCGGCTCGCACATCAGTGGATGGAGGAAGGACACCCGGACTACGATTCCTTCGTTGAACCTGGCAATGTGATCACGCTCAACAGCAGGCTTGGCGGCGGCACCACAGGGACGCACCCGGCCCGGGCCTCCCAGATGCCGGCCTACCACCTCAAGGGCAAGAACGGCCGCGGCATCACGATGATCAATATCGGCGTGGGCCCGTCCAACGCCAAGACCGCTACCGACCACGTCGCCGTGCTGAGGCCACATGCATGGCTGATGCTGGGTCACTGCGCGGGGCTGCGGAACTCCCAGTCGCTGGGCGATTACGTGTTGGCGCACGCCTACGTGCGCGAGGACCATGTCCTGGACGACGATCTGCCCGTGACCGTACCCATCCCGGCCCTCGCCGAAATCCAGCTCGCGCTCCAGGACGCAGTGACCGAGGTCACCCACCTCGAAGGGCTCGAGGCCAAGGCCATCATGCGCACAGGCACGGTGTTCACCATCGACAACCGCAACTGGGAATTGCGCGACCAGACCGAGATTTCCCGGCGGCTCTCACAGTCCAGGGCGATCGCCCTGGACATGGAGAGCGCGACGATCGCCGCCAACGGGTTCCGGTTCCGGGTGCCCTACGGCACGCTGTTGTGCGTTTCGGACAAGCCGCTGCACGGCGAACTTAAACTTCCCGGCATGGCGTCGGACTTCTACCGCACGCAGGTCAACCGCCACCTGCTGATCGGCATCAAGGCCATGGAAATCCTGCGGGCGCAGCCGCCAGAGCGGCTCCACTCCCGCAAACTGCGCAGCTTCGCGGAAACCGCGTTTCAATAGGGCTTTTTGAGAAGAAGCTCGAACGTTTCTCGGCGGCCGCAAGCGCCAAAGACCGAAGCAACAAATGAAAACGGGGCCGGCAGAACCGGCCCCATTGTCGTCTATCGAGACGAGGACAGCGCCTCGTTCACGGTAATCGCCGTCATATTGACGATGCCCCGACTGGTCACAGAAGGCGCAAGGATATGCGCCGGCTGGCGGGGGCCCATCAGGATTGGGCCAACCGGAAGTGCGTTGTTCATTTCCTTGAGCAACGTCATGGAAAGATTCGCGCTTTCCAGGTTCGGGAAGATCAAAAGATTCGCCTCGCCCTTGAGCACGCTGTCAGGGATGTAGCGTTCGCGCAGCATCTGGTTGAGGGCCAGATCGCCTTGCATTTCGCCCTCGACCACCAGATCGGGCGCAAGTTCCTTGAGCTTGGTATAGGCCGCGCGCATCTTGTATGACGTATCGCCGTCACGCGAACCAAAGTTCGAATAGCTCAGAAGCGCGGCTTTGGCGTCGATATTGAAGCGCTTGAGGTGATCGCGGGCCTGCAGCGCAATGCCGACGATCTCTTCCACGCTCGGGTCCATGCTCACATAGGTGTCGGCGAGGAAGAAGACCCCGCGCGGCATGATCAGCATGGACAGGGCCGAAACGTCGTTGACGCCGTCAGCGAGCCCGAGCACCGACCTGATGTCGCGGACGTGCTTGATGTAGCGCCCCTCGAGGCCACAGATCAGCCCGTCTGCGTCCCCGCGCTTGACTGCCAGGGCGCCGATGACCGTGGTGTTGGTGCGCACGATGGTGCGCGCCGTATCGGGAGTGACCCCGGAGCGGCCGACGAGCGAGTGGAACAGCGAGACGTATTCGCGATAGCGCGGATCGTCTTCCGGGTTGATCACCTCGAAATCCCTGCCCGGCTTGAGCGAAAGCCCGAAGCGCTCGATGCGCTGCTCGATGACGAACGGACGGCCAATCAGGATCGGGGACGCCATGTTCTCTTCGAGAATGACCTGAGTCGCACGCAGCACGCGCTCGTCCTCGCCATCGGCGAAGGCAATGCGCTTGCCCTGCCCGCGCGCCTTGTCGATCATGGGCTTCATGACCATGCCCGAGCGGAAGACGAAGCGGTTCAGGCTGTCCTTGTAGGCCTCGAAATCCTCGATCGGCCTGCGCGCCACGCCGCTGTCCATGGCAGCCTTGGCGACCGCAGGCGCGATCCGCAGGATCAGACGCTGATCGAAGGGGCTGGGAATGAGCAAATCGCGGCCGAAGGTCGAGGGCGAACCCGGCACCGCCTCGAGCACGGGCTCATGGGCCAGCTTGGCGATTGCGTGAGCCGCTGCAGCCTTCATGTCCTCGTTGATCTCGGTCGCTCCGACGTCCAGCGCGCCGCGGAAAATGAAGGGGAAGCACAGGACGTTGTTGACCTGGTTGGCATAATCGGACCGGCCCGTGCAAATCATGGCATCGGGTCGGGCCTCACGAGCCAGCTCGGGCATGATCTCGGGCACGGGGTTCGAGAGCGCCAGGATCAGCGGATCCTTTGCCATGTCCTTGAGCATTTCCGGCTTGAGCGCGCCGGCTGCTGAAAGGCCGAGATAGATATCGGCCCCATCCATCACCTCGGCGAGCGAAGTCTTGTCGGAATCCTGGGCAAAGGCGGCGCGCCAGCGGTCGACCATATTGTCGCGGCCTTTTGTGACGAGCCCTTCGCGGTCGGCGACCCAGATATTCTCCTTCCTGGCGCCCACGGCCATGAGCATGTTGAGGCACGCAATCGCGGCGGCGCCGGCGCCGGACGTGCAGATCTTGACGTCCTCGATCTTCTTGCCGGCAATCTTGAGGCCGTTAAGGACCGCTGCGGCCACGATGATCGCAGTGCCGTGCTGGTCGTCATGAAAGACGGGGATGGGCATGCGCTCGCGCAGCGCTTCCTCGATCTCGAAGCAGTCCGGCGCCTTGATGTCTTCGAGGTTGATGCCCCCGAAGGACGGCCAGAGCGGCGCCACCGTTTCGATGAACTTGGCCGGGTCCTGTTCGTCGACCTCGATGTCGATCGAGTCGATACCGGCGAACTTCTTGAAGAGAACCGACTTGCCTTCCATAACAGGCTTGGAGGCCAGCGCTCCGATGTTACCGAGCCCGAGCACGGCGGTGCCGTTCGAGATCACGGCAACGAGATTCGAGCGCGAGGTATACTTCGCGGCCATTTCCGGATCGGCGGCAATTTCCTCGCACGGTGCGGCGACGCCCGGGGAATAGGCAAGCGCCAGATCTCGCTGGTTGGCCAGCGGCTTTGTCGGCGTGATCTCGAGCTTTCCGGGCTTGGGATATTCGTGAAAATGCAGCGCGGCCTCTCTGAGGGCCTTGTGCTGCTCGCGCATCTCGTCAGTCATGCCGTCTCCTCGGAACGTAACCGCTCCGTAGGTGCCACCAAACCCCGGAAAAGGAAAGGCCGACGCGCGCAACTTTTCGCGTACCGGAAGTTCAGGCGGCCATGTCCCGGCCAGAAGCGCCCTGGGAAGGGCGCGGATTGAGGGCATCGGCGAGCGCCATGAACCGCGATAGCTTCAGGGGCGGCGCGAACAGATAGCCCTGCGCGTGGTAGACCTTCTTGCTCCTGAGGTAGAGCGCCTGTTCCTGGGTCTCGACGCCCTCGGCGATGATGTCGATGCCCATATCCATGGCCATGGAAATCAGCCCATCCACGACCGGCACCGGGGCCTCGGCGTCCTTGATCATGTCGATGAAAATCTTGTCGATCTTGACGATATCGATCCCCAGGCTCTCGAGATAGGCAAGGTTGGAATGGCCCGTACCCGCATCGTCGAGCGCGATGCGCACACCGAGTTTGTGGAGAGCGGACATCACGCGCGTGGCGGCGACGCGATCATCGAACGGCCGCCGCTCGGTGATCTCGAACACAAGCTGCCGGTAGGCGATACCGCTGTCCCCAAAGATGGATTCGATGTCCTCGACGATCGAACCGTCCCGGAAATGGCCCTCAAAGAGATTGATCGAGACCTTGAAGTCGCGGACTTCGCGGCAGAGATCCTCCAGATCGAACCGGACCTGCTCCATCAGGCTCAGGGTCATGGGGACCGCGAGGCCGGACATCTCGGCGTAATCGATGAAGGCGCCCGGAGGCACGACCTCGCCGTTGCGTTTGACCCAACGCACAAGCACTTCGCACCCGATCAGCCGCCCGGACTTGATATCCATGACCGGCTGGTAATAGGGCTTCATCTCACCGGCGACGATGGCGCGTTCGAGGTCGAAATTAGCGACATTGGGCCGGCGGGCAAGCTGCAGCGCCCCGCCCATGATGATCGCGCCCACGATGCACGCAACGATGGTGAGGCCGAAATCGAGATCCGCATAGCGGGTCCTGAGCTGGGAGAAGACCGCGCCGGCCGTGGCCTTGATCGGGATTTCGGTCGCGATCGAGCGCGCCACGACGAGGGCCTCGTCCCCGAGGTCGGCGTCGTCACCCGAAAACAGGATCGGCGCGCCGCTCGTAAGCGCAAGTTCGAGATAGGCGACATCCTCGAGGAAGGGCCCTGCCCCCGCAGCGAGCAGAGGCGCGGCGAGCACGAAGGCGGAGACGGTCCTGTCGGATCCGAACGATTGGGTGATCTGCAGCAGCGGGTGAGCGTGGCCATCCGAGGTCACAGCGCTCATCGATTCCGTGCGACCCGGCACCGTCACCGGGTCCGAAGCCAGGCGGTACTGGAACGTGTCGTCATAGGCCGAGCAATACTGGATGCCGTCGCCGTTCTCGACCACCACCTGGACCAGATTGGGGTTGGTGGACAGTTCCCTGTTGACGTTGGCATGGTAGGTGGAAGTGCACAACGACGGACTGGCGTCGAGGATACGTGCAAGCGATGCCAGCCCAGACAGGACGCTCGCTTCACTGGCGCCCGTTACCGCAGCCACCCGGTCTTCGAGAAGCCGGGTTTCCTGCTTCTGGGCGTAGCCGTCCAGCACATAGTCCACCGCAAGGACCGGAGCAAACGCTACCAGCCCCGTGAAAACGAGCAGAATATATGTGGCTCGCGAACGCAATAGGCTCCCCGCATGTCGCTGGAGGTCATCCTAAGCGGCAAGCCCCTAACTCCGCATTAACGATGTAGCGGCAGAGGCCGCTATTCCCCGCGCTTCTCCGCCGGCAGGTTGACCCGCAGATGCAGGTCGCGCAATTGCCGCGGCGAAACCTCGCTGGGCGCGCCCAGCAGAAGGTCTTCCCCCTGCTGGTTCATCGGGAAGGCCGTGACCTCGCGCAGATTGCTCTCATGGCACAAGAGCATGACGATGCGGTCGACACCCGGCGCAATGCCACCGTGCGGCGGAGCGCCGAACTGCAGCGCGCGATACAGCCCGCCGAATTTCTCGGAAAGGATCGACTCGTCATAGCCCGCAATGGCGAAGGCCTTGCGCATGATGTCGGGGCGGTGGTTACGGATGGCCCCCGAGGAAAGCTCATAGCCATTGCAGACCACATCGTACTGATAGGCCTTGATAGTCAGCGGATCGTCGTTCTCGAGCGCGTCGAGCCCACCCTGGGGCATTGAGAAGGGGTTGTGCGAGAAGTCGACCTTCTTTTCCTCCTCGTTCCACTCGAACATGGGGAAGTCGACGATCCAGCAGAAGGCGAACTGCTCGATATCGAGAAGGTTGAGCTCCTGACCGGCGCGCGTGCGCGCCAGCCCGGCAAAGCTGTAGAACTTGGACGGCAGACCGCATACGAAAAACACCGCATCGCCGTCGGCGAGTCCAAGCTGCTCGCGGATCGCCTTGGTGCGTTCCTCGCCGATGTTCTTGGCGATCGGACCCGAACCGGCTCCGTCCTTGAAGAAGATGTAGCCCAGCCCCGGCTGGCCTTCGCCCTGCGCCCAGGCGTTCATGCGGTCGCAAAACGCGCGGCTGCCACCGGTTGGCGCGGGAATGGCCCAGACCTCGACCTTGGGATCATTGGCGATCTGGCCGGCAAAGACCTTGAACCCGGAATCCCGGAAATGCTCGGTCACGTCCTGCATTTCGATGGGATTGCGCAGATCGGGCTTGTCAGAACCATACTTGCGAATGGCGTCGGCATAAGGAATGCGCGGGAACTTGTCGGTCACGCGCCAGCCATTGGAGAATTCCTCGAACACCCCGCGCAGCACCGGCTCGACTGACTGGAACACGTCTTCCTGCTCGACAAAGCTCATTTCGATATCGAGCTGGGTGAATTCGCCCGCCCGGTCGTGACGTGCGTCTTCGTCGCGGAAGCACTGGGCGATCTGGAAATACCGGTCGAACCCGGCAATCATCATGAGCTGCTTGAACTGCTGGGGCGCCTGGGGCAGTGCGTAGAACTTGCCCGGATGCAGGCGGGAGGGCACGAGGAAGTCGCGCGCTCCTTCAGGGCTCGATGCAGTGAGAATCGGCGTCTGATACTCGGTGAAACCCTGATCCACCATACGCCGACGCAGCGAGGTGATAACCTTCGAGCGCGTCACGATATTGCGGTGGATGCGTTCGCGGCGCAGATCGAGGAAGCGATAGCGCAACCGCGTCTCCTCGGGATATTCCTGATCCCCGAAGACCGGCATCGGCAACTCGCCAGCGCTTCCCAACACCTCGATTTCGCGAATGAAGACTTCGATGTCGCCGGTCGGCAGGTTGGCGTTGACTGTCTCGGGGGTGCGCGCCTTGACTTCGCCATCGACCCGGATGACCCATTCGGCGCGCAGGGTCTCTGCCAGCCCGAAAGCCGAAGAGTCGGGATCCACCACGCATTGGGTCATCCCGAAATGGTCGCGCAGGTCGATGAACAGCAATCCACCGTGATCGCGAATGCGATGAACCCAGCCCGAAAGTCTCGCCGTCTGGCCGACATCGGCCTTCTTGAGCTGGGCGCAGGTATGCGAGCGATAGCGATGAGTCATCGATAGTCTTTCGGAAAATCGGGTAGGGAAATCGTGCCGGAAAAGCGCATGACGAAGCCCAAATGTCAAGCATGCCGGGCTCGGCCGCACCCTTCCCGGCCGCCCCCTCCCGCGCTCTGGCGCGGAACCGAGCAACCTGCTACCAGACTTTGATAGCTTATCGAATGGAATGCTGCATGCAGGTCATCACATCGACGGGGGCGCTCGAGGCGTTCTGCAAGGACGCCGCGCGCTTCCACTACGTGACGGTCGACACCGAATTCTTGCGCGAAACGACCTATTGGCCCCGTCTCTGCCTCGTGCAGGCGGCAACCCCCGAGCGCGCCGTCATCATCGACCCACTCGCCGAGGGGATCGACCTGGGGCCGTTCGCCGAGCTTCTGGCCGACGAACATGTCACAAAGGTCTTCCATGCTGCGCGGCAGGACGTGGAGATTTTCGTCAAGCTGTTCGACACCGTGCCCACCCCGATGTTCGACACACAGATCGCAGCCAGCGTGTGCGGGCATGGCGAGAGCATTTCCTATGACAATCTCGTGCGCTCGATCGTCGGTGAGCAGATCGACAAGAGCTCGCGGTTCACCGACTGGTCGGCCAGACCGCTAAGCGAAAAGCAGCTCACCTATGCGCTGGCCGACGTGACCCATCTGCGCCCCATCTACGTCCAGCTCCGCGACGAAATCGCCAAGGCGCGGCGCGAGAGCTGGGTAGCCGACGAGATGGCGGTGCTCGAGGCCCGGGACACTTATATCGTCGATCCCGAACAGGCCTGGAAACGGCTCAAGCTCAAGGTGACCAAGCCACGTGACCTTGCAGCACTTCAGGCGCTGGCGCGCTGGCGGGAGAAAAAGGCGCAGTCCAACGATCAGCCGCGCAGCCGGGTCCTCAAGGACGATGCCATATACGAACTGGCCCAGCAGCGTCCCCGCAGTGCGGAAGCCTTCGACAAGCTGCGCGCCGTGCCGCGCGGGTTCGGACGCTCGGCATCGGGTGGGGAAATCCTCGCGATCATCGCCAGGGTCGAGGACATGGACAAGGCCTCGCTGCCGGCGGTGCCCCACAGACCCCGTGGACCCTCGCCCAAGGGCGCCGTGGGCGATCTCCTGCGCGTGCTTCTCAAGGCCGTCGCCGACAGCAACGGAGTCGCTCCGCGCATCATCGCGAGCTCGGACGATATAGACGCCATCGTGCTCGACGATCAGGCTGACGTCCCCGCCCTCAAGGGGTGGCGGCGCAAGCTCTTCGGGGCCAAGGCGCTCGACATCAAGCACGGCCGCATCGGCCTCGCTGCCAGCCGCAAGGGCGTCGTCGAGTTCGAAATCCCGCAGGACACAGCCGAGGCTGGCTAGAGCGTATCCAGGACAAGTGGAAACACTTTTCCGGTTCGGAAACGCGACAAATCAAAGACTTAGAGCTCATGTTCTGATTCAATCAGAAAAGGAGCTCTAGCGATGATATCTCCGGACCCCAGCGGGTCCGGGAGATACCGCGGCTTCAGATCGTGTCTTCGACAACGATACGGCTGTCCTTGAACCCCGCCTCGGTGGCAAGCTGGCGCAGCCGGTTGGCCAGACGCACCCCATCGAGAAAGGCGAGGTCTGCCGGCAAGTGCAATTGAAGCGTCTTGCCGTCTGCCGCAAACCGCGTGCGCGGTGCGATGCCCGGCATCGCGGCGGCTAGAGGATAGGCCACGCGGAAATAGGCGCCGATCAGCCGGGCTCGCAGGTTGAGCGCCTCCCCTGCAAGGGCCAGAAGCTTGGCCGATGCGCTCTTTTGCTTGAAGCCCATATAGCGGTAAGCCAGCGTCTGGGCGAGAAAGGCCCGGCCCGCATGGCCGATGCCGGTGATATCCGAGAACGCCACCATGTCCACGCTCTGCTCCCCGCGATAATCGGGGTGTGCCCTCCAGCCGATGTCCGAAAGGTAGCACACGGCGCGGCGCAGGCGCTCTTCGTCCCGGCTTTCCTCGATATCTGAGATTGCGAGCAGTTCCGTGCTGCCCTCGATCAGATCGTCGGCGAACTTGGGCGCCCGCGCGCGCAACATGCACATTTCGCGCGTTGCCTCGATCAGGGGATCGATCGTGCGGCTTTGCGCATCGAGCCGATCGTAGAGATAGCCCTCGCGCACGCCAAGCGCCGAAAAAACAACACGCTCGAACCCGCCTTTCCGGACCACTTCCGCCAGAACCGCGGCGCCATAGGGCAAGAGATCCCGGCGCGAACTCGAGACCGATTCCATGCCTGCGACCGGCTTCTTGCCGTTATCGTTGACCAGCATATCGCAAATCTCGAGGATGCGGGGCGCCGAGACCGCGTAATCCTGGACCATGTGCAGGGGATATTTCTCCCGCGTCTGGATCAGTTTGGCGATCGAGCGCCAAGTCCCTCCGATCGCGCAGAAGGTGTGGGACGGGTTGTCCTTCAGAATTTCAGACTCCTCGAGCCGCTCGCGCGCGAGTTGGGCCGCAGCGACCGGGTCGTTGCCGCTGTCGTCCTGAAGGCGGATGCCGCCGAGCCCGAAGGTTTCGCCTGGCATGTCCCCTTCGCCCGAAACGCGGGCAAGTTCGAGACTGCCCCCGCCGAGGTCTCCAACCACGCCCTCAAATCCGGGCATGCCCGCGACAACGCCGAGTGCGCCGAAATGGGCTTCCTCGCGTCCGCTCATGACATGCACCTTGACGCCGATAATGGCTTCCACGGCCTTTGTGAATGCCGGCCCGTTCCCGGCATCACGCGTTGCCGAGGTGGCGAATGCGTAGATCTGGCCCACTTCCATCAACCGGCAGACGAGCGCGAAGCGCTGGACCGCCTTCAGCGCCCGGGCAATGGTTTCGTCGGCGAGATTGCCCGTGGCCGCGACCCCTCTGCCCAGCCCGCTGGACGACTTTTCGTTGTAAAGCACGGTCAGGGCGCGCGTCAGGCGCTCATAGACCACGAGCCGGACCGAATTCGATCCGATGTCGATCACGGCAACCGGGGTTGCGTCCTCATTGCCGCCCGCGATTTTGGGGTCGGACTCGACGCTCCAGATACGAATCAATCGTCACCTTCATCGTCATGGTCCCCGTGCAGCGCGCTGCCACGCCCGGACAGGGATGGGTTGGTCATGAAATAATTGTGGGCATTGAAATGCTCCACCTCGTCGCCGACCGAAACGCGCTGCGAGGTGCCATCGGGCAGCACTTCCCAGCTCTGCTCGTTGTCGCGCAGGTTTGCGACCATGATGCGGTCGAGGATCTGCTTGTGCACCGTCTTGTTGAGCATGGGAACGAGGGTTTCCACGCGCCAGTCCAGATTGCGGGGCATAAGGTCCGCCGAGGAGATGTAGACCGCTGCATCGCGCGATGGCATCTCGCGGCCGTTGCCGAAGCAGTAGATGCGCGAATGCTCGAGGAAGCGCCCCACGATCGACTTGACGCGAATATTGTCCGAGAAACCCGGTATTCCGGGCCGCAGGCAGCAGATGCCGCGTACGATGAGTTCGACCTTCACACCGGCCTGGCTGGCCTCGTAAAGCGCATCGATAATGTCGGGATCCACCAGCGCGTTGCACTTGAACCAGATGGTTGCCGGCTCTCCCCGGCGGGCGAAAGCCGTCTCGCGCTCGATGTGGGCGATCAGCCGCGCGCGCAGGTCGAGCGGGGAAACCGCCATGGCCTCGAGACCGCTGGGGCGGGCATAGCCGGTGACGAAGTTGAAGACCCGCGCCACATCGCGGGTAATGATCGGGTTGGCGGTGAAATAGCTCAGATCTGTGTAAATCTTGGCGGTGACCGGGTGGTAGTTGCCGGTCCCCACGTGGCAGTAGGAGACGAGCTTGCCCTTCTCGCGTCGCACCACCTGGCTGAGCTTGGCGTGCGTCTTGAGCTCGATGAACCCGAACACGACCTGGACCCCTGCCCGCTCGAGGTCGCGGGCCCAGCGGATGTTGGCTTCCTCGTCGAAACGGGCCTTGAGTTCGACCAGCGCCGTCACCGACTTGCCCGATTCCGCTGCTGCGATCAGCGCCTTTACGATCGGGGAGTCCTTGGACGTGCGGTAAAGCGTCTGCTTGATCGCCACCACATCGGCGTCGCGCGCCGCCTGGGTGACGAATTGGGCCACGACGTCGAAGCTTTCATAGGGGTGATGGACGACGATGTCCTTTTCCCGGATCGCCGCAAAGCAATCGCCGTGATGATCGCGGATACGCTCGGGAAACCGGGCGTGATAGCGCGGAAATTTCAGTTCCGGCCGATCAATGTCGCAGATCTTGCCAGCATCGGCGAGGCCCAGAAACCCGTCGACCTCGAACGTGTCCTCGGCGGCGATCCCCAGTTCCTCGGCGATCATGCGCTTGAGTGACCGTGGGGTGGACCGCTCGATCTCGAGCCGGATGACCTGGCCCCGGCGGCGCTGGCGAAGGGCCGACTCGAATTCGACCACAAGATCGGCCGCCTCGTCGTCGATCTCGATTTCGCTGTCGCGCACGATTCGGAAGGCGCCGGTGCCGATCACTTTGTAGCCCGGGAACATCTTATGGAAGAACAGCCTGACCACCGTTTCGATGGTCACCATCTCGACCTGACGGTCCGAGATCGCGTTGGTCGGCAGTTTCACGAAGCGGTCGAGGTTGGACGGAATGCGCACCAGCGCCGTCAGCCGTTCGTTGTCGATCTCGCGGTCGAGCTGAAAGGCGAGAGAAAATCCGAGATTGGGGATAAACGGAAACGGGTGCGCCGGGTCGATGGCGATGGGCGTGAGGACCGGGAACACATCGTCGCGGAACATGCCCTCGAGATAGGCGATATGCTCGGAGGTGAGGTCCTGTGCCTCATGAAGCACCACATTCTGTTCGACCAGCTCGTCGCGGATCGCCTGCCACTGGTCCTGCTGCTCGAGGTGCAGGTGCTGGGCGAGCGTCGTGATCTCCTCGATCTGCTCGGTCGGCGTCATGCCGTCGGCGCTCTCGCGCGGCAGGCCCGCCCTGATCTGGCCTTTGAGGCCCGCCACACGCACCATGAAGAACTCATCCAGATTGTTGGCCGAGATCGAAACGAAGCGCAGTCTCTCCAGCAACGGATGGTTGGGGTTGGCCGCTTCTTCCAACACCCGCGTGTTGAACTGCAGCCAACTCACCTCGCGATTGACGAAACGGGCGGGGCTGGTGCGTAAAGCCTGGATGTCGGGAGCAGCTGTCTCGACCAGGTGCTCGTGATGCGCGATATCGTCCATGTTCAGCCTCGGGTGTCCGTTTCTGCATCCCGATCGCGGCCGGAATCGCGCAGGGCAAGCGCTTCGGCCGCTATCGGTCGGGTGATCGCGCGTCCGCGCGAGAGAGACAACCTGTCCACCGTCTCCACAAGGGCCACGACCTCCTGGGATGATCGCTCCATCCGGGCCACCATATAGGAAATCACTTTCGGATCGACCGCCAGTTGCCTGTCGGCGAACAACTTCACCATCATCTGCGACAAGAGAATGTCGTCAGGCGCCTCGATCGAGAACCACGAGGCCAGCCGGGCGCGGGATTTGACGTCCGCAGTGCGGTAAGGCCATAGGGCAATGGGCAGCCGGGCGGTCATGAGCACGGGCCGCTCGTCGCGCATGGACTGGTTGAGCAGGTGGAAAAGTCCCACTTCCAAATACCCCGAGCGGTCGACATCCTCGACCACGATTGGGAAGCGTCCGCCCTCGGCCGCCAGCGTCTCAATCTCCTCACGCGCGACCTGCCGCGCTTCGGAAAGGGCGGCGAAGATCCTCGCCAAATGGGATTTTCCCGATTTCGCCGGCCCCTGGATCAGGGTGAGAGGCGACGACCATGCCGGAAAGGCACAGACGTGATCGAACGCGGTTCGGTTGGCCGCGCAGGTAATGAAGTCGTCGAGAGCGTGCGAGACCGAGTGCTCCCATTCGAGAACGAGCTGCCGCGAGCTCTCCGCATCAAGCCCTGCAGGAGTGCTCTCGCCCCCCTGCCTCAGGTCAGGTGACTTTGCGGACATTGCGCTCCTCCGTGTCGCGCCCTGGCAACAGCACGGAATGGTCGGGATCATATAGGGCGCTCTTTTTGTATTTCATCACGCCCCAACGCATCAAAACCCCGCTGATCGCAGCCAGCGGCACGGCAACGATGACGCCGACCGGACCAAACAGAACGGCGAACGCAAAAAGCGCGAACATCATCCACACCGGATGCACGCCGATCGAGGAGCCAACGAGCTTGGGATAGAGAATGTTGCCTTCCAGGAACTGCCCGACGAGATAGATCGCGAGAATCACGGAAATCGCGATCCAGTCCGGCCAGAACTGGACGAGGGCCACGCCCATCGACAGCACAAAGCCGATCAGCGCCCCGACATAGGGGATGAAGCTGAACAGGCCGGCGATGATCCCGATCGCCAGCCCGAAACTCAGCCCGGACAGCGAAAGCGTGGCGGCATAGTAGACCGCAAGGATCAGCACGACCGCACCCTGCCCGCGCACAAACCCGGCGAGCGCGACATCCATATCCCTAAACAGGACCCGGATTTCCGCCTTGTGCTTGGGCGGGAACAGATTGTCCACGCTCTCGACCATCTTGTCCCAATCGAGCAGCAGGTAGAACGCGACCACCGGCGTCACGATCATGATCGCCAGCGTGTTTATCATCCCGATGCCGGACTGCATGATGGTGCCGGTCACGTTCGTCAGAACGCCGATGCTGTCGGCGAACATCTGTTCGATGCCGCGCTCGAATTCCTGCATGCGGTCCGGACCCAGCCAGAGTTCGAGCCTGGGCGCCGCCGTCTCGATGAAGAGCTGGAGCTGCTCGAGATAGCCCGGGATGTTGCGGGCCAGCCCGAAGGCCTGCTGCAGGATCAGCGGCACGATGAGCAGAAAGCCAGTGAGCACGATAATCAGCACGAGGAGCATAACAAGCAGCGTAGCAAACCCGCGCCGTACCTTGAGCCTTTCCATCCAATCCACGATAGGATTGAGCAGATAGGCAAGCGTGATACCGAGAACGAAGGGCAAAAGGATGCCCCTGAAGAGCCAAAGCGCCAAAAGGGACATGCCCAGAAGGACGATCCAGGCCTTGACCTGATTTTGGAGAAGCATGGGCCGGTCCTTGCGCGCGATCAGATGAGCCGCTATCAGCCTGTCGATTATAGCGCCCGGCGCGCCCGATCAACGCCAATCTTCCGAACCGCAGGTCCTGTGGGTATCGGAGTGGACAACACCGCTGATGGTGACTGCATGACTGACGAGAAGAACCTGCCATCTATCCGGCTCTCGTACAAGCACGCGGGAGTCGACATCGACGCGGGCAATGCCCTCGTCGACGCGATCAAGCCTGCGGTGCGCTCCACGCGTCGACCGGGCGCCGACGGGCAGATCGGGGGGTTTGGCGGCCTCTTCGATCTCAGGGCCGCCGGCTTTGAAGACCCGGTGCTCGTGGCGGCCAATGACGGCGTGGGCACAAAGCTCAAGATCGCCGTCGAAGCGGGGATGCACGGCACGGTGGGCATCGACCTCGTCGCCATGTGCGTCAATGACATTATCGTGCAGGGTGCCGAGCCCCTGTTCTTTCTGGACTACTTCGCCACCGGCAACTTGGACGTCGCCCAGGGCACCGCGATCGTTGAGGGGATCGCCGAGGGTTGCCGGCAGGCTGGCTGCGCGCTTCTGGGCGGGGAAACTGCCGAGATGCCGGGCATGTACGCTTCGGGCGACTACGACCTAGCCGGCTTTGCCGTCGGCGCAGCCGAGCGCGGAACATTGTTGCCGCGTCCGGATCTCGCCGAGGGCGACAGCCTGGTGGCTATCGCCTCTTCGGGCCTGCACTCGAACGGGTTTTCGCTGGTGCGAAAGATCGTCGAACGATCAGGCCTTGCCTGGACCGACCCCTGCCCGTTCGCCGACGATTTGACATTGGGCGAAGCCATGCTCACGCCCACGCGCATCTATGTCGAGCCGCTGCTCGCCGCCCTGAGAGCTGGCTACGCCATCAAGGCTCTCGCACACATCACCGGCGGCGGCTTCCAGGAAAACATCCCCCGCGTGCTGCCCGAGGGCCTTGCTGCGCGCGTCGACCTCGGTGCCCTTACGCCTCCGCCGGTGTTCGGCTGGCTGGCCACGCAGGGCGGCATGGAAGAGCTTGAGATGCTCCGCACATTCAATTGCGGTGTGGGCATGCTGGTAGCCGTCGCGCCCGAGCACGCCCTGGCGCTGGTCGACATGCTCGAGGGCGCAGGAGAAAGTGCGACGCTTGTAGGGGTGATCGAAGCGCGCACCGATGCCGCAGTGGTCTTTGACGGGCAACTCAACCTGTGAGCAAAAAGCGGGTCGCAATTCTGATCTCGGGGCGCGGTTCGAACATGGGCGCTCTGATTCAAGCTGCCAAGAAAGAAGACTATCCCGCTGAAATTATTGGCGTCTTCTCCAACCGCAGGGCAGCCCCGGGACTCGATGTCGCCCGCGCGGAAGGCATCGAGACAGCCACTCTGGCCCAGTCCTCATTTGCGTCGCGAGAGGACTTCGACACGACTCTCACGGGCATACTGGAAAGCTGGAGCACCGATATCGTTTGCATGGCCGGCTTCATGCGCGTGCTCACGCCATCGTTCGTGGAGCGCTGGCAGGGACGAGCCATCAACATCCACCCCTCACTTCTGCCCGCGTTCAAAGGGCTCGATACCCACGCGCGGGCGCTTGCGGCCGGTGCGGCCGAGCATGGGTGTTCGGTCCACTTCGTGACCCCCGGTCTCGACGAAGGGCCGGTGATTGCGCAGGCACGGGTGCCCGTTCGACCCGGCGATACGGCCGAGACGCTCGCTGCCCGAGTGCTCGTGGAGGAGCATCGGCTCTATCCCGAAGCGTTGCGCATGGTGGCGACGGGCAAAGCCAGCCTGCCTTAGCCGAGTTCAGGCTGCGGGTAAAAACCGGGTGGTCAGATCACCGGCGTTGATCCTATCGATCGCCAACTCTGCTTCGACATCCGGCACGCCAACGCATAGCGTCCGGACTGACCAACCGGAATGACATCATGGCAGCGCGCGACTGGTTCTGGATTTCTCTGCTCGGTGGAATCTGGGGCTTTTCCTTTATTTTCAATGCAGTTCTGATCGAAGAGATTGGCCCGCTCTGGGTCTCGGCGCTGCGCGTCTGTATCGGCGCACTTGGATGCTGGCTGGTTCTGTTCGCGCTGCGCAAGCCCTTGCCGCGCGATCCCATGGTCTGGATCAAGCTCGGCGCGCTAGGCCTTCTGGCCTATTCGATTCCGTTTGCGCTCTATCCGATGGCCCAAGGCAGCCTCGCGAGCGGGGTCGCCGCGATCATCAACGCGCTGACCCCGATCATGACGGTTCTGATCTCTCCGTTGTTCAGGGACGGCGAGCGCGCGACGCCCCAGAAAATCATGGGCGTGGTCTGCGGATTTGCCGGCGTTGCCATTCTCGCCTCGCCGGCCCTCTCCGCTGGCGGCACCTCTCAGCTCTGGGCCATAGGAGCGTGCCTGGGCGCAACGATCTGTTATGCTGTTTCGCTCAACATCACGCGCAGCTTCAAGCATATCGAACCGACCGCATTCGCCGTGATCGCGCTGACCGGCGCGGGGCTGACATCGCTGGTCGTGGCCCTCATCGGCGAAGGCGTTCCGACCATCGCCCTGCCCCAGACGTGGCTAGCCGCGCTGGGGATCGGACTGATCGCAACGACCTTCACGTTCATGATCATGTACCGGATCCTGCCGCGCATCGGCGCGACCAACTTCTCGACAGTGACCTTCATCGCACCGATCTCGGCCATCATCTTCGGGTTTATCCTGTTGGGCGAAATCATTCTGCCGACTCACCTTTTAGGCATGGCGGCGATCTTTGCCGGTCTGCTGCTGATCGACGGGCGGATTGCCCGCCGCTTCCGGCTCTGGTCACGCTAGCCACCGAAATATGCGAGAAGGGCCGGCTTGCGCCGACCCTCCATAACAATTCACGTTGCGGCGATGTGGGCTCAGGCCCGGCAGGTGCCTAGAGCATATCCTGTTCTGATTGAATCAGAACAGGAGCTCTAAGTCTTTGATTTGTCGCGTGTCCGGGCCAAAAAAGTGTTTTCACTTGTCCTGGAAACGCTCTAGCGCCGATCCGGCTCCACATCCGGGCGCGGGGGAATTTCGGGATCGATCACGTCGGGACGCGGATCGTTCGGGTTGGGGATCGGACTATCGGGCTGCGGCGGGACAGGATCGCCGTTCGGTCCCGGAATCGGGGACACCGGATCGGGATTCGGAATCGTATCGGGGCGGTCATTGGGCTGGGGATTGGTCATGGCGGGCTCTCCTTTGCCCATTAACGCCCAGAGGCCCGGAGGCGTTGCGACGCTGCCGGGCGCGACCCGGTTTTCAATCCGTGCTCTTGGTGGGACTGGAAATATCCACGATGACACTGTTTGGGTCGCGCAGGACCATCTGGGTCTGGCCATAATCCAGAGGACGCGGCGGGCTGACGATGTCCGCCCCCATCGCTTTCGCCTTCTCATGGGCCGCATAAACGTCATCGACGACTAGCGTAAGATAACCACCGCCAAAAAGGCCCCGAGCAGGGCGCGGGACGACGTGGTGGACCTCGTCGATGATGCCGAGCTCATAGGCCAGATCGCCGCCCGGGGTGAGGACAATGTACCAGTCACTGGTGTAAAGACGCTCGAGGCCGCATAGCGCCTCGTAGAACCGGGCCGTGTCCTCTATGTCCTTGGCGAGGATATTGAAGACGATCCGGCTTGTTTTCTGCGTCATCAGTCCAGTCCAAGCTTGTCCTTCAGGATTGCATTGACAGCCTGGGGGTTGGCCTTGCCGCCGGTCTGCTTCATCACCTGACCCACAAACCAACCTAAAAGCCCCGGCTTGTTTTTAACAGCCTCGACCTGCCCGGGGTTCCCGGCGATGATATCGTCTACGATCTTCTCGATGGCACCGGTGTCCGACACCTGCTTCATGCCGCGGGCCTGTACGACCTCGGCGGGATCGCCGCCTTCGGTCCAAACGATCTCGAACAAATCCTTGGCGATCTTGCCCGAAATCTCGCCATTGGCGATCAAATCGATGATGCCGCCAAGCTGATCCGCGCTGACCGGGCTTTCCGCAATCGAATGGCCCTCCTTGTTCAGCCGCCCGAAATATTCATTAATCACCCAGTTGGCGGCGAGCTTGCCGTCGCGCCCCTTGGCCACCGCCTCGAAGAAATCGGCGGACTCCCGGTCCGTCACAAGCACCGAAGCGTCGTAGTGCGAGATGCCATAGGTTTCGATGAAGCGCTGGCGCTTCTCGTCGGGCAGCTCGGGCAGGCCCTTCGCGAGCTCGGCAACGAAGGCATCGTCGAACTCGAGCGGCAACAGATCCGGATCGGGGAAATAGCGGTAGTCGTGCGCCTCCTCCTTGGAGCGCATGGAGCGCGTCTGGCCGGACTTGGGATCGAACAGCCGGGTCTCCTGGTCGATAGCGCCGCCGTCTTCGAGGATATCGATCTGGCGGCGCGCCTCGTATTCGATCGCCTGGCCGGCGAAGCGCACGGAGTTGACGTTCTTGATCTCGCAGCGTGTGCCGAAGTCGCCGCCGGGGCGACGTACGGAAACATTGATGTCCGCGCGCATGGAGCCCTGCTCCATGTTACCGTCACAGGTCCCCAGATACCGCAGGATAGTGCGGAGCTTGGAGAGATAGGCCTTAGCCTCGTCCGAGGAGCGCAAATCGGGCTTGGAGACGATCTCCATGAGCGCGACGCCCGAGCGGTTCAGGTCGACGAAGCTCATGTTGGGGTGCTGATCGTGGATCGACTTGCCGGCGTCCTGCTCAAGGTGCAGGCGCTCGATGCCGATCTCCACCTCGCCGTCCTCGCCCAGATCGAGCAGGACCTTGCCCTCGCCCACGATCGGATCCTTGAACTGGGAGATCTGGTAGCCCTGGGGAAGGTCGGGATAGAAATAGTTCTTGCGGTCGAACACCGAGCGCTTGTTGATCTGGGCCTTGAGCCCGAGCCCCGTGCGCACGGCCTGGCGGACGCACTCGTCATTGATGACCGGCAGCATCCCCGGCATTGCCGCATCGACAAAGCTGACATTTGAGTTGGGCGGTCGACCGAACTCGGTTGACGAGCCGGAAAACAACTTGGATTCCGACGTCACTTGCGCGTGCACTTCCATGCCGATTACCATCTCCCAGTCGCCGGTGGCGCCGGAAATGAAGTATTTCGGGTTGGGTGTGCGGGTGTCGACGAGGGTCATGAACGGGCCTGAAAACGCTTGAGATTGCGTCCGTTCGATAGCGGAAATGGCCTTGGGAGGCTAGAGCGTTTGGACAAAAACCGCCCGGCGCCGCGCTTTACATCTTCTCGCCGGGCAGGCGGCTGGCCTGGCGGACCCAATCGGCGAATTGCGCCTCGTCGATCTCGTCACCCTCATGGACATGAAAGTAGCGCACATGGGGCTGCTTTGAGCCCACGGGCGGGATTGGATCGATCTCTGCCCCGCGCATGAAGGTGACCTTCACATAGCGATCAAAGCAGTGATAGCCGAGGAAGTAATGGTTCTCTTCCATCCCGTAGAGCGGGGTGTTCCATTTGACCGCTTTGAGCACAGTCGGAACCGTCCGGCTCACAATGTCGTCGATGCTTTGGCCAACCGCCTGCTTCCATCCCGGCATCGCCGCGATATAGGCCCGCACCGGCTCTTCACCATAACCTTTCGGGACCTGGGGGTTGCCCCCTGACAGAAGCACTGGCGCGCCCGGTCTACGGTTGTCGCTCATCGCCGTCTCCTAGCCCCGGCGCCTGCGCGCCGCATAGGGCAGGACGAACAGATAGAGCCCCGATGCCATGAGCACAAACAAAGGCGGCAGCGGCAGATAGTACAGCAGGCTGTCGGTGTCCTGTCCGGTGGCGGCGGCGGCCGTTGCGGCGAGAACCGCAAGGACGAAGACGATAGAGAGCCAGCGATGGGATTGGCGGATCAGAGTGCTTGCACGCATGGGGTTCTCCTGCAAACGGCTTGATGTCATTCGAGTCTGGACACGGCCTTTTCGAGATTTTCGAGATGCTGCTGCCAGCCGAATTGCGCGCCACCCAGCGCCTGCCTCTGGTCGGGCCGGAAGCCGGTCTGCTCCATGCGCACACGCGTTCCCGCCTCGGTCGGCGTGAGCGTGAACGTGACAACGCTTTTGAGCGCAAATGCGCGATCGTCATGGGCGTGATCCCAGGTATAGGAAAGCGTGCTGTGCGGTTCGATCTCCAGCACCTTGCATTCGACACCGCCCCAGTCGCCGCGCATGGAGAAGCTATGGCCCCTTTCGGGCCGGAAATCGGTCTTCATCAGCCATTCCGAGATCAGATGCGGCTGGGTGAGTGCTCGCCATACCTTGTCAGGGGGATGCGGCATGTCCCGTTCGACCACCACTGTTCGCACATCGGGGTTGCTCTCGTTCATTGATCCATCCTCTTGAGAACGTCTTCAAGAGCGTCGAGCCGTTCCTCCCAGAACCCGCCCATCTGCCGCGTCCAGTCCACGAGCGGACCAAGCCCCTCGCGCCGGGCGCTGTAGTGGGTCTGCCTGCCCTCCGGCCGGTCGATGACCAGACCGGCTTGCTTGAGCGTCTTGAGATGCCTGGACACCGCAGGCTGGGACACCCCCGACTGCAGGGTCAGCGCCCGGACCGTCAAATCCCCGTCCCGGCACAGCCGCTCGAAGATGCCCCGACGGGTCGGGTCGGAAAGAGCTGCAAACAGGGTATCTCGGGCCTTGGCCATGAAACTGATCACTCTCCGGCTATGGTTTAATTCATAACCGCATGGCTATCAATCCGTCAAGGCGCAAAAGTGCTGCCAGAGCATGTCTATGGGAATCGAGATCAACCGGAAGGCACGACGAGAAGTCGTACTTAGTGCGCGACGACGACCAGTTGCTTTTCCATGCGCACCTTTTCGATACGCCGACCGAGCAGACGCGAGAACTTCACGCCGCGCCAGACGATGCCGTAGCCCTCGCGGGCATAGAACCGGATCGCTCCGCCATTTTCGGCGTGCGTCTCGAGCACGCTCACATCGAGCCCTTCGCGGAAGATGTCGTCCTCGATCCTGCGCAACAGGCTGCGGCCGACGCCCTGGCGCTGGTGGAGCGGATCGACCCACAGGTCCGACACATAGGCGCTCATGGCGTCGCGCGCAGCCCAGCCGATCGGCATGCCGCCCTCGTCGGCCACCACGATGTCCGCCGAGGCATTGATGCAAAAGAGCTGGAAGCTGAGCAGCAGCGCCTCGCGCTCTGCGACGGGGCCAGCGTCACTCTGGCCTGCCAGCACGTGGTCCATGCTGGATTCCCACGCAAAATAAGCGAGATGGCCGAGACGATCGGCCTCCGCGATCGATGCCGGTCGGATCGTCAGGGCGTCGGACATGGCGGCCTCATCGGGTCAGGACTTGCGGTTCCTGGCGATGATGATGCCTTTTTCGTAGTTGATATTCCAGTCAATTAATGTCCGCCAGATCAGCTCGACCTGATCCTCGTCCAGATCGAGCGCCAAAGCCTGCTGGCGCCGCCTGGCGACGATGGCTGCGATCCGCGCCGGATCATTGGCCTCATGGGGGTCGGTCTTGATCTCTGCCATACGGGTCACATAGCCGTGCCGCTCCGCAAATAGGGCGATCAGGGCATTGTCGATCCTGTCGATCTCGGCGCGGACGTCGTCCTTGGTTTCGCATTCGGCCGGCAGCTTGCGTGCGCTCATCGATCGCCCCTATTGCCTCGTGGTTTCGCTCAGCATGAGCGCAATGTGTTCCCATTCCCGGGCAACCGAAGGCGCCGTGCGCCGCTTGCCCGCCTGCCGATACCAGTAATCGGCATTGCCCATGTCCGCCTCGATCCAGTGCAGCAGCGCATGCACCCAGTCGAACGACTGGACGCCCTCCATCTGCTGAACGATGCGGTGAGCTTCCTCCCATTCGGGGCCCATGCGGAACTCGCCCTTGCGGATCCACCACATGGCCTGGAGTGGCATGCTGAGGTCCTTGGGCGGCGCGGACCAATCCTGGGTGGTGAAAATGTCGGACATGAGCTTTTGAAATACCGTACAACATCAGAATAATTGTTGATCTGAGTTAGCCTCTAAGGGCGCCCAGTGCAACACGGTGGCTCAACGCCCCCGTGGAAAGACCCGTATGCCCAAAGGCCGCACCAGATCGATCAACTGATCGGCTGAAACCTTTACGCCTTCGAAGCTGGTCAGCCTGGTCACGTCGAGCCCAAGAAGCGTCGCGTCGCGCAGATCGGCGTTGTCGAGGATAGCACCGTTGAGATTGGCTTCGGACAGGTCCGAGCCGCGCAGGTCGGCACTCGATAGCGTGACCTGCCGCAAATCGGCCTGGCGCAAACTGCACTCTGACAAAATGCAATCATCAAGCCGGGCCTGCCGGAAACTCGACATGTCCAGTTGGGTTCCGATGAACCGGACGCGGGACACCGCGACCCGGCCCGATGACTTGGCAAATCGGGCATCTTCGAAATCGGCCCCTGCGGCCTTGCACTGCCTGAAGCTGGTATCGAACAGGCTCGCCAGTCCGAATTTCGCAGTTGCCAGATTGCAGTTTTCAAATGTCGCGCCGTCGAAATCGGCGCGGGAAAAATCACAGCCCTTCCGAGAGTCCGCGTCGAAAAATGAGCACTTGGAAAACAGTGCATCGGTGAAATTTGCGCCACCGAACCACGCCCGCTCGAACGTGCAGCTCTCAAATTTCCCGCCCGCAAGTTCGGCGTCGGTCAGGTGGGCGTCGCGAAAAACGCAATGGCGCGCATGAAGCGCGCCATCGGGAAGATCGGTCCAGTCGATGGCCGAAAGATCGGCGTTATCGACGGGCTTTCCGGCAAGAATCAGCTCTTCGAGCTGTCCTTGAGTCACGACCACCATTTGGACGGCGCCAGATCGAGAGCAGCGCTCTTTTCGATCACGCGCGCGGCGGCAAAGAGCGTCTCTTCGTCGAACGGCTTGCCGATGAGCTGCAGGCCGAGCGGCAAGCCTTCGCCGTTCTTGCCTGCAGGCACCGCTATGCCCGGCAGGCCGGCCATGTTCACAGTGACGGTGAAGACGTCGTTGAGGTACATCTTGACCGGATCGGAGCTCATGTCCTGATCCGCGATGCCGAAGGCCGCCGAAGGCGTCGCCGGCGTCAGGATCGCATCGACCCCGGCCGCGAAGGCATCCTCAAAATCCTTCTTGATCAGCGTGCGCACCTTCTGGGCACGGACGTAGTAGGCGTCGTAATAGCCCGCGGACAGCACATAGGTGCCGATCATCACCCGGCGCTTGACCTCGCGCCCGAACCCTTCGGCGCGGCTGAACTCGTACATCTCGGTGATGTCCTTGCCCGGAACGCGCAGCCCGTACTTCACGCCGTCATAGCGGGCGAGATTGGAAGAGGCCTCGGCAGGAGCAACGATATAATAGGCAGGCAGCGCATAGCGCGTATTGGGCAGCGAAATTTCCTTGATCGTCGCACCTTCTGCCTTGAGCCAGTCCAGCCCCTGCTGCCAGAGCTTTTCGATCTCGGCGGGCATGCCCTCCATGCGGTATTCGCGCGGCACGCCGATAGTGAGCCCTTTGACGCCCCGCTCTACCGCTGCGGCGAAATCGGGAACGGCCATGTCCACGGAGGTGCTGTCCCTGGGGTCGAACCCGCACATGGACGAGAGCATGATGGCGCTGTCCTCTACCGTACGGGCGATCGGCCCGGCCTGGTCGAGCGATGATGCGAAAGCCACGACGCCCCAGCGCGAACAGCGCCCATAGGTCGGCTTGATTCCGACCGTGCCGGTGAAGGCGGCAGGCTGACGGATAGAGCCGCCCGTGTCGGTCGCGGTCGCGCCGGCGCAGAGCCATGCGGACACGGCGGCAGCCGATCCGCCCGAGGACCCGCCGGGCACGAGGTCGGTATTGGAGTCCTTGCCACGCCAGGGGTTGATGACCGGGCCGTAATAGGAAGATTCGTTGGACGAGCCCATGGCGAACTCGTCCATGTTGAGCTTGCCGAGCATCACCGCTCCGTCCCGCCAGAGATTGGACGTGACGGCCGATTCGTATTCGGGCTTGAACCCATCAAGGATATGGCTCGCGGCCTGGGTGTGCACGCCCTGGGTCGCAAACAGATCCTTGACCCCCAGCGGCACACCCTCGAGCGGCCCGGCCTCGCCCTTTGCAATCCGCTCGTCGCTGGCCCTGGCCATGTCACGCGCCTTGTCTGCCGTGACGGCCACATAGGCGTTGAGCTTTTCCTTGGCCGCCTCGATGGCCGATACATAGGCGTCGGCGGCCTCAAGCGCGGTAAAGTCCTTCTTGGCAATGCCGTCGCGCAGGGCGGCAAGGGACAATCGGGTGAGATCGGTCACGAAAGCAGTTCCTTTTCGGAGCGCTGGGCGAGCGCCTTTTCGTAAAATTCGGAATAGGGACTATCGGGATAGTCGAGGAAGGCGCCGCGAGGCGTGAACCCTGAGCGCTCATATAACCTGTGGGCGGACGGCAGATCGGCGCGCGGGCCGGTTTCCAGCATGAGAACGCCAAGCCCCTGTTCATTGGCGCGCACCTCGATGGCGGCCAGAACCGCGGCACCAGCCCGCATGCCGCGGGCCTCGGGTACCGTGAACATGCGTTTGACCTCACCTATGCCGCCATTGTGGATCCGGAGCGCCCCGCAGGCCACCGCATTGCCTGGGCCGTCACGTCCAACGAACACCTGAGTATCTGGTCGGGCCATCTCTTCCACCGTCATGGCAAAGCAGTACTCGGGCGGGGAAAGCGGCATCAGGACGGCGTTCAGTGCTTCGATCAGCACGCGCACGTCATCCTGAAGCGGACTTTCGATGGCGACGACAACGCTCAAGGCCTACTCCACCACCTTGGGCACCATGAAGAAATTGTCTTCCGTAAGCGGTGCATTGGAGACGATCCTGTCGGCATGGCCGCCATCGGTGACCGCATCTTCCCGGCGGCGCAGAACCATCGGGGTGACCGAGGTCATGGGCTCGACATCGGACACGTCGACTTCCCCGAGTTGCTCGACGAACCCGAGAATGGCGTTGAGCTCGCCCTCATAGGCAGAGACCTCATCCTCGGAAATCCGGATGCGGGCGAGGCGCCCAATGCGCCTTACGGTATCGGCATCGACCGACATGGGTTTCTCCAGGCCAAGTGTTTCAAGGCACGCACGTGATGTTGTGCATGCGTCGACGGCTTTTAACAATCGTGGCCTGCAAATGGCAATTGCCAATCAGGCTTCCACTGCCAGCCCCGCATCGGCGACGACCAGCCCGCTGCCGGCCAGTTGCGGCGCAAGAGCCGCAAACGCTGCATCGACTTCTTCCGCGGGAACGGCAAGAACGATGAGTTTTGGGCGTGCAATGTCGAGCAGCGCGGTGCCAGCCGCAGCACATGCGCGCCCTGCCCCGGCCAGCACGACAACCGCAGCGTCGGCCCATCGGCCCCACTGGGGCGGCACGCTCGTTTCGGCGAGGACCATCATGCCCTCGTCCCGCGTATCGCAGACGATCGCTCGGGAGGACAGGCGACGCAGGTCCAGCCCCTCATCGCCCTGCGGCTCGTCGATCAGACGCGTGCGGCGCCTGGGGCGCCAGCTTTCAGCGTCGAAGTGAGGCAGGTCGGCACTGTCGAGATCGACCAGCGTATCGGCCCCCGAGCGAAGTTCGGCCGGTTCGATGTCTCTGGGCGCGCCATCGGGTTCAATCACCAGAATGCGCCCCTCGATCTGGATGCGGAAGGTTGATCCGCCCAGCCATACGATTTTCATGCCATGGCCTCCGCTTGCCAATCGCGTCAGGTTTGCTGATAAGCGCCTGGAACCTGGCGAGCAAGAAAGCAATCCCATGACCGAGATGGACAATCCCCTCGCCAATCTCGGACCAGCCGGCAAGCTCATGGGGCTCGACCTCGGCACCCGGACGATCGGGGTGGCGATCTCGGACGGCCTGCGCATGACGGCGAGCCCGCTCGAGACGATCAAGCGCACCAAATTCACTCCCGATGCCCAGCACCTTCTGGCTCTCATAGACAAGCACGCCATCCGGGGCATCATCCTGGGATTGCCGCTGAACATGGACGGAACCGAGGGCCCCCGGGTCCAGTCTACCCGGGCCTTTGCGCGCAGCTTTGCCCAGAAGACCGAGCTGCCGATCGCCTTCTGGGACGAACGGCTCTCGACGATGGCCGTCACCCGCACCATGCTCGAGGCGGACCTCTCGCGCGCCAAGCGAGCCGAAGTGGTCGACAAGCTGGCGGCCAGCTACATCCTCCAGGGCGCGCTCGACCGGCTCAGGAGGGGATAACCGGCCAACAATTTGTTGCCTCGCCTGCTGGCACGCGGTAGTCACCCCCGATTGCAACTGGGGCTTGATATGGCACAGCGCACGCCAGACGCTTCCGAAACCGGTGCGGGCACGGCCACCGCATTTCCCGCCTTTGCTCACCGTCACATGCTTGGTATCGCCGGTCTAAATCCGGTGGAGATCGACGCCCTGCTCAACCGGGCCGAGGCGATGATCCCCATATCACGACAGCGCCGGACGCTGCCGAACCTGGCCGGAAAGACCCAGATCAATCTCTTCTTCGAGAACTCGACACGCACTCAGGCCAGCTTCGAGATCGCCGGCAAGCGCCTCGGCGCCACGGTGATGAACATGGCGATGCGCACCTCCTCGGTCGCAAAGGGCGAAACGCTCGTCGATACGGCCGCAACGCTCAATGCCATGCAACCCGACGTGATCGTGGTGCGCCACGGCTCCTCGGGTGCGGTATCGCTCCTGAGCCAGAAGGTCGAGTGCGCGGTGATCAACGCGGGCGACGGCACCCATGAGCACCCCACCCAGGCATTGCTCGATGCGCTGACCATTCGCCGCCATCTCGGGCGCCTGAACGGAATGACGGTAGCCATATGCGGGGACATCGCCAATTCCCGGGTCGCCCGCTCCAACCTCGTGCTGCTGCGCACGATGCTGGCGCGCACGCGGGTCATCGCTCCCCGCACCCTGTTGCCACCCGGAATCGGCGATATGGTCGACGAGGTCTATACCGACATGCGTGAAGGGCTGGAGGGCGTCGACGTCATCATGATGCTGCGCCTGCAGCACGAGCGTTCAGCAGGCAAGCTCATCGCCTCGCCGCGTGAATATTTCCGCTTCTATGGCCTCGATGCCGAAAAGCTGCGCTATGCCAATCCCAATGCCCTCGTCATGCATCCCGGCCCCATGAACCGGGGTGTGGAGATCGACCCGGCGATTGCCGACGGTCCGCAATCGGTGATCACCGAACAGGTGGAGATGGGCGTGGCGGTGCGCATGGCCGTTCTTGATGCCCTGCTCTCGAAAACGGACGCCGCCGATGCGTAAACCCCTGCTGATCGAGAATGCCCACATCATCAATTCGATGCCCTATCACGACCACATCGGAGCGATCCTGGTCGAGGACGGTCGCGTGTCCGAGATCGTCAAGGGCGCCCCCCCCGGCGCTCCGGATGGGGCCGAGCGCATAGATGCCAAGGGGTTGATCGCCAGCCCTGGCCTCATCGACATGCGGGTGTTCACTGGCGAGCCCGGGCTGGATTACCGCGAAACTCTCGAATCGGCCTCGCTCGCGGCCGCAGCCGGCGGCGTCACCACCATTGTCGTGATGCCCGACACCAACCCGGTGATCGATGATCCCGCGCTCGTGGATTTCGTGGCGCGCCGCGCTGCTGCAACCGCCAAGGTGCGCGTTCTCCCGGCGGCTGCGATCACGCGCGGCGTCGAGGGGCGCGAGATCACCGAATTTGGCCTTCTGCGCGAGGCCGGCGCCGTCTGCCTGACCGATGGCCGCCGCTCGATCCAGGATTCGGGCGTCCTCAAGGCAGCGATGACCTACGCCTACAACTTCGACATGCCGATCGTGCACCTGCCCTGCGATGCGTCGCTGGCCGCGGGCGGCCAGATGAACGCCGGCTCGTTCTCGAGTTTTCTCGGGCTCAAAGGCATCCCCATCGAAGCCGAGACGATCCCTCTGGACCGGGACATGCAACTGGCGCTGGCAACCGGCGTGCGCTACCACGCCGCCCCGGTCTCGACCGCCCGCAGCATCGACGTCCTCGAGCGCTACCGCAGGGACGGCAGTGTTACCTCGGCCGGCGTATCGATCAACAATCTCTGCCTCAACCAAACCGACATCGGCGCCTACCGGACCTACTACAAGCTCAATCCGCCTTTGCGCACCGAAGACGACCGCCGGGCCCTGATCGCCGGGATAAAGTCCGGATTGATCGACACCATTCACTCCGATCACGACCCGCAGGACAGCGAGGTCAAGCGCCAGCCATTCGCCGACGCGGCAACCGGCGCCATCGGGCTGGAGACGCTTCTGGCAAGTGCATTGCGTCTCTTCCATTCCGATGATCTGGACATCATGGTCCTTCTCGAGACCATGACGACGCGTCCGGCGCAGATATTGGGACTTGAAACCGGCTCGCTGAAAAAAGGCGCACCTGCGGACATATGTCTTTTCGATGTGGACTATCCCTGGATTGTCGAAGAAGCTCAGTTGCGGTCACGCTCGACCAACACCGCTTTCGAGAATGCGCGCATGACAGGCAAGGTGATGATGACGATCGTAGGCGGAGAGATCGTATTCAAGGAAACGGGGCGGTGGTGATCGACTTTCTGCTTGCCGCGATCATCGGCTATGGGCTCGGCTCGATCCCGTTCGGTCTCGTGGCCACCCGGTTGGCCGGGCTCGGCGACGTCCGCTCGATCGGCTCGGGCAATATCGGGGCGACCAACGTCCTGCGCACCGGCCGCAAGGATCTCGCCGCGCTGACGCTGATTGGCGACGCGGGCAAGGGGGCACTGGCGGTCTTCCTGACCCTGTGGCTGATTTCGCCGCGAGCCGCCCTCGTCGCCGGCGTAGCGGCATTTGTGGGGCATGTCTTTCCGGTCTGGCTCGGTTTTAAGGGCGGCAAGGGCGTGGCGACCTATATCGGCACCCTCCTCGCCCTGAGCTGGCCGGTGGGGCTGATTTTCTGCGCGATCTGGCTGCTGGTGGCGGTGACCACACGCTATTCCTCGCTCTCGGCGCTGGTGGCGGCATGTGTCGCCCCGATCGCGGCATTGATCCTCTCGGGCCCGCCGCTCACCATCGCATGCCTGGCGCTGACCCTGACGCTGATGTTCACGCACCGCGCCAACATCGCCCGCCTGCGAGCGGGAACCGAAACCAGAATCGGCGGATCGAAATCCGCCCGCGAAAGCTGATCGCATGGCGACGCGTGGACGGCTCACCCCCGCCCAGCGCGTCGCATGGCTTCGCCTGATCCGTGCCGACAATGTCGGGCCCGCCACCTTCCGCAGTCTTCTCAACCGGTTCGGCTCGGCTCAGGCCGCGCTGGATGCGCTGCCCGATCTGACCCGCCGCGGCGGCGCCCGGCACGTGTCCGTGCCCACGCCATCGGAAATCGAGGACGAGATTGCGCGGGCCGAGGCGATCGGAGTGCGATTCCTCGCCAGTGCCGAGCCCAACTATCCGTCCCATCTGCTCCACATCTCCGGACCGCCGCCCATACTGGCCGTCATGGGCGGCGACCTGCTCGACCATGAACGCACGGTCGGAATCGTCGGAGCCCGAAACGCGTCTGCTGCAGGCCGACGCATGGCTGGAACGCTGGCGCGCGACCTGGGTGAACAAGGATATGTCATCGTCTCGGGCCTTGCGCGCGGCATCGATGCGGCCGCTCACGAAGCTTCGCTGGGCACCGGCACGATTGCAGTCATGGCCGGAGGACTCGATCGCATCTACCCGGACAACCACAAGCCTCTCGCCGCCGCCATCGTTGAAGCTGGAGGCGTTCTGGTGAGCGAAATGCCCATGGGCTGGGAGCCGCGCGCCCGGGATTTCCCTCGACGCAACCGGCTCGTCGCCGGTCTGTCGCTCGGCGTCGTGATCGTCGAAGCCGCCAAGCGGTCGGGCTCGCTGATCACCGCGCGGCTGGCGCTCGAGCAGAACAGGGAGGTCTTTGCCGTACCCGGTTTCCCCCTGGATCCTCGGTCCGAAGGCGCCAACGCCTTGATCAGGCAGGGCGCAACGCTGATCACCTGTGCTCGCGATATCCTTGAGGATCTTTCAGGTGCCGACCCGGCGGCGGCGTCCCTGTTCGAGATGCCGCCCGAAATCTCCGACCACATCCCGGACTGGTCCGATCCCACCGAGGACGAAAGGTCGCGGCTGCTTTCGGCCCTGAGCCACACTCCAACTTCGCTCGATGCTCTGATTCAGGCCACAGGGATCGGGGTCGCGAGCCTCCAGACCCTGATGCTCGAACTGGAGCTCGCTGGCCGGATCGAAAGGTCCGGCGGCCAGCTCGTGGCACTGCGTTTCTAGGCGCCCGATTGACACAGCCCGGTGCATTCACCATTTTGCGCGCACTTCGGGAGCCGCCCCAGTCGGCAGGTTTTCCCCTTCCCAGGGTCACACTGCGTAAAGTTGCGGAGCCGCCAAGGCATGAAAGTCGTCATCGTCGAGAGCCCGGCCAAGGCCAAGACAATCAACAGCTATCTCGGCAAGGACTACGAAGTTCTGGCAAGCTTCGGGCATGTCCGCGACCTGCCCTCCAAGGATGGCTCGGTGCGCCCCGACGAAGATTTCGCCATGAGCTGGGCGGTCGATACGGCGTCAAAAAAACGCATCGCCGACATCGCGAGGGCGCTCAAGGGCGCCGACGAACTGATTCTCGCGACTGACCCGGATCGCGAAGGCGAAGCGATTTCCTGGCATCTTCTGGATGTGCTGCGCGAGAAAAAGGCGCTCAAGAAGGATACGCCGGTCAAGCGCGTGGTCTTTAACGCCATCACGCGCGATGCCGTGACCCGCGCCATGCAGAACCCGCGCGATATCGACGGGCCGCTGGTCGACGCCTATCTTGCCCGCCGGGCCCTCGATTATCTGGTGGGTTTCACGCTCTCTCCCATTCTCTGGCGCAAGCTGCCCGGTTCCCGCTCCGCGGGGCGCGTGCAATCGGTGGCCCTGCGCCTCGTATGCGAGCGCGAGGAAGAGATCGAGAAGTTCAAGCCGGTCGAGTACTGGAGTGTTATCCCCACGCTCAACCAGGCCGGCAAGTCCTTTGCCACGCGGCTCTACAGCGTGGATGGGGCAAAGACCGACAAGCTCACGGTCAAGACTGGCGAGGACGCGGACGCGCTCAAAAAGGCGATCGTATCCGGCAGCTTCCGGATCGCCTCGGTCGACAAGAAGCCGACCAAGCGCAATCCCTATGCCCCCTTCACCACCTCGACGCTCCAGCAGGACGCCTCCACGCGTCTTGGCTTTGCGCCGTCACGCACCATGCAGGTCGCCCAGCGGCTCTATGAGAGCGGGCTGATCACCTATATGCGGACCGACGCCGTGCAGATGGCACCCGAGGCCATCGAGGCCTCCCGCCGGGTCATCGCCAAGGAATTCGGCAGCGAGTACGTGCCCGAAAAGCCCCGGCATTACGCCTCCAAGGCCAAGAACGCCCAGGAAGCCCACGAGGCGATCCGCCCCACCGATCTGGGCAAGAATCCCGATACCCTGCGCAACCTCGAGCCTGAACAACACAAGCTCTACCAGCTTGTCTGGCGCCGGGCGCTGGCCAGCCAGATGCGGTCCGCCGAAATCGAGCGCACGACTGCCGATATCGACGTCACTGCCGCTGGCCGCGCCATCACACTGCGCGCCACAGGCTCTGTGATCACCTTTCCCGGCTTCCTGGGCGTCTATGGCGTGGAAAAGACCGAGGATGACGACGAGGACAGCCGCGAGCTGCCCGCCCTCGCCGTGGGCGATACCCCGGCACTCGAGAAGGTCGATGTGGAGCAGCATTTCACCCAGCCCCCTGCCCGCTATACTGAAGCGAGCCTGATCAAGCGCATGGAAGAACTCGGGATCGGCCGTCCCTCCACCTATGCGGCGACGCTCGGAACACTCAAGGATCGCGACTATATCCGGCTGGAAAAGCGCGCGCTGATCCCCGAGGACCGCGGCCGGCTGGTCACGGCGTTCCTCCAGAGCTTTTTCACCAAATATGTCGAGTACGGCTTTACCGCCGCGCTCGAGGAACAACTCGACGAGATTTCCTCGGGCGATATCGACTACAAGGACGTGCTGCGCCAGTTCTGGAAGGATTTCTCCGAGCACACCACCGAGATCAAGGACCTGCGCGTCTCGGAGGTCCTTGATGCCCTTAACGAACTTCTGGGCCACCACATCTTCCCGCCCAAGGAAGACGGCAGCGATCCGCGCCTGTGCCCCACCTGCGGGCAAGGCCAACTGTCGCTCAAGCTGGGCAAGTACGGAGCATTCATAGGGTGCTCGAACTATCCCGATTGCCGACACACCCAGCAGCTTGCCGAAAGCGCAACCGGACAAGCCGCCGAGGCGACCGCTGGAACCGGGCTGATCGGCACGCACCCCGATACGGGCCTCGAGATCCATCTCAAGACCGGCCGGTTCGGCCCCTATCTCGAGATGGGAGACGGCAAGGACGCCAAGCGCGCCAGCATCCCCAAGGGTTGGGAGCCCGCCTCGATCGATTTCGAGAAGGCCCTCAAGCTGATCTCGCTGCCCCGCGAGGTCGGAACTCATCCCGAGACCGGAGAGATGATCACGGCCGGTATCGGACGGTACGGCCCGTTCGTTCTGCACGAGAAGACCTATGCCAATCTCTCTGACGTTGAAGAGGTTTTCACCGTCGGACTTAATCGCGCGGTCTCGCTGATCGCCGAGAAGAAAGCCAATGGCGGACGCGGCAGGGGCGCGGCGGCCAGCGTGCTCAAGGAGCTCGGCGATCATCCGGATGGCGGCGCCATGACCGTTCGCAACGGCCGCTATGGGCCTTATGTGAACCACGGCAAAATCAACGCCACCCTGCCCAAGGACATGGCGCCCGAAGACGTGAACGTGGAAAAGGCGCTGGAACTGATCGCCGCCAAGGCCGGTTCGAAGGGCAAGACCAAGGCCGCCGCCAAGCCCAAGGCCAAAACGTCGAAGGCCAAAACGTCCACGGCGAAGGCGGCGCCAAGCAAGTCCGCGGCAGCGAAATCGGCAACAACGGCCAAAGCCCCCGCCAAGACGAAGGCGCCGGCCAAAAAGAAGGCCGAAGCTTAGGATAATCCATGTCAAAAGCCGACACGCCCAGATCAAACAAGACGAAGCGGGCGGCGGTTTATGCGCCCGGCGTGATCCCGACGCGCGAGGAAATCCTCGAAGCGGTGCTTGCCTATCCCGACATCGCTTCAAAGCGCGATATCGCCCGGTATTTCGGGATCAAGGGAGACGATCGGAAGGCGCTCAAGGCGGTGTTGCGCGAGATGGAGGCCGACGGCCTACTTGCGCGCGAGCGCAAGACCATAAGGATCGCCCGCGAACTGCCGGCCGTCACTGTACTCGACATCCCCGGTGACGCGGATCCGGATGCGCTCCACGCCTTCCCGTCGAAATGGAACGAGGAAGACGGCGAGCGCCCTCGGGTGGAGATCAGGACGCCAGGCAATGCCCGGGTCGTGCCGGCGCCCGGCGACCGTATCCTTGCCCGCATCGACCGCGGCGAAGAGCTGGTGCCCAACTACACCGGTCGCGCCATGAAGATCCTGGCGAAACCCCGCAAGGCCGATATCGGCGTGGTCCGCATGGACGAAGACGGGGCCCGGCTCGTGCCGGTCGAACGCAAGGCGCGCGAAATGCGCATTTCGAGCGGGGACCTGGGCAATGCACGCGACGGGGACCTCGTCGAGGTCGAGATCGTGGAATCGGGCCGGCTGCGCATTCCCCGCGCCAAGGTGGTTTCGGTGGTGGGCAATCCCCAGTCCGAAGGCGCAGTCAGCCTCATCGCCCTGCATGCTCTGGACATCCCCTACCGCTTCCCCGCCATCGTGCTCAGGGAAGCCGCTGCAGTCGAACCCGCCGGGCTCGAAGGCCGAGAGGACTGGCGAGACATCCCGCTGATCACCATCGATCCGGCGGACGCCAAGGATCACGACGACGCGGTGCATGCCGAGCCCGACACCGATCCGCGCAACCCCGGCGGCCACATCGTCCATGTAGCGATCGCCGACGTGGCCCGGTACGTCCAGCCTGGCTCGGCCATGGATCGCGAGGCCTTCGTGCGCGGAAACTCGGTCTATTTCCCCGACCGTGTCGTCCCCATGCTGCCCGAGCGGATCTCCAACGATCTATGCTCGCTCCGGTCCATGGAGAACCGTCCGGCCATGGGGCTGCGTATTGTCATCGACGCGGAGGGTAACAAGAAGAGCCATTCCTTCCATCGGGTCATGATGCGTTCCGCCGCAGGATTGAGCTACGAACGGGCCCAGGGCGCCATTGATGGCACGCCCGACGACGAGACGGGCCCGCTGCTCGAGCCTGTGCTGAAACCCCTTTGGGCCGCCTACGCCGCATTGGCCAGGGCCCGGGAGAAGCGCGGACCGCTGGCCCTCGACCTCCCCGAGCGCCGGATTCGGCTGGACGACAAAGGGCTGGTCGCCGACGTCTATGTGCCCGAAAGGCTTGTGGCGCACCGGCTGATCGAAGAAATGATGGTGCTCTCGAACGTCTGCGCAGCAGAAACGCTTGAGAAGCGCAATGTCGGGCTGCTTTATCGGGTCCATGACGAGCCGGGCCGCGAGAAGCTGATTACTCTGGGCGAGTTCCTTAAATCGCTGAACCTGCCCACCCCGCGCGGGGAAGGCATGCGGCCGCGCGATTTCAACCAGATCCTGGTGCGCGCCGAGCAGGAGGGAAAGAGCGAGCAGGTCAACGAAATGGTCCTGCGCAGCCAGGCCCAAGCCGAATATGCGCCGGAGAACTTCGGTCATTTCGGCCTGAACCTCGATCGCTACGCGCACTTCACCTCGCCCATCCGGCGCTACGCTGACCTGATCGTGCACCGCGCGCTGATTCGTGCCCTTGATCTGGGCGATGACGGGCTGAGCGAAGCCGAGGAGCTGCGTTTGGGCCAGATCGGCCAGCACATTTCCGCGACCGAGCGCCGGGCGATGGCCGCCGAACGCGAAACCTCCGATCGCCTGCTCGCCCATTATCTTGCCGACCGAATCGGTTCGCGGTTCACCGGCAAGGTCGCTGGCGTGGTGGGCGCAGGCCTCTTCATAAGGCTCGACGAAACCGGAGCGGACGGCTTCGTGCCCGTCTCATCGCTGGGGACGGACTATTTCCGCTTCATCGAGGAGCAGCAGGCCCTCGTGGGCGAGCGCACCGGAGAGCGGTTCGGCATCGGCGACCGGGTGGAAGTGCGACTGCTTGAAGCAGCCCCCATGGCTGGCGCTTTGCGGTTCGAGATCCTATCTGAAGGCATGCGCGGGGAAGCGCCGGGGCGTGGCAAGCGCAGCCAGCGCAAACCCGGTCAGTCGCCGCGCGGGCGCGGAAAACCCGCTGCCCGCCCCCGAGGCAAAAGGAGATGACCCTTGCCCGTACTTGACCACGGAGAATTCGAGCGGCCCCGTCGCGGCCTCTGGCCGGCGATGAAGCGCGGCATGCTGTGCCGCTGCCCCAATTGCGGCGAGGGCCGTATGTTCAGGGCTTATCTCAAGGTCGCCGATTCCTGCGAGGCGTGCGGACAGGAATTGCACCACCACCGGGCCGATGATGCGCCGCCCTATCTCGTGATCTTCATCGTGGGGCACCTGATCGTGGGGCTGATGCTCCATATCGAGATGGCCTATCGGGTGGCACCACTGGTTTACCTGGCAACGATGATTCCCCTCACCATCGTGCTGTCGTTGGCCATGCTGCCCCCGATCAAAGGTGCGGTCGTTGCCTTGCAATGGGCCAAGTACATGCACGGGTTTGACCCGGCAGCGCCCCGTGAAGGCGCTGCAGGCGTTCAACTCCACTGACGACGCTTGACTTTCGACCCAAAATCCATAGTTTGCCGCCAATTGATCAAGGGCCGCGCGCCGGAAACGGGCAGCGCGGCGCGTTTTTTCCAGGAACAGTGCCATGGCCAAGTCCAACACCATCAAAGTCAAGCTGGTCTCGACCGCAGATACCGGTTTCTTCTACGTCACCAAGAAAAATACCCGGACGATGACCGAGAAGCTCTCGTTCCGGAAGTATGACCCCGTCGTGCGCAAGCACGTCGACTTCAAGGAAGCAAAGATCAAATAAGATCGGCTTCCCGGTCCCAAATACGTAAAGCCCCGCATTGGCGGGGCTTTTTTTGTCTGCGACGCTGAGAAAGTGCGGCGGGCCTGAAGGCCCAATGAAAGGCTGGACGCTTTCCGGCGGCAGGAACAGTGCTCCTCCGCCATGCTGCCTTCGAGAGTGGTTGGCCCGTCCCGGTTGTCGAAGAGGCCACTCTTGCCGGGACGGACCAACCGCCCCACGGACCCAGGAGTTGCGGCGGACCTGAAAGCCGTAGGGCATGGAAGCAGCAATGTTCGAGACATCTTGCTTCCATGGATCCGACCATATTGGCGAGCACCGCAAAGGGCCAGCGTTTCCGGCCTTCATGACGCCCGTTTAAGCAAATATAATGAAGTGTTAACCTTACTGGACTTGCCGCGCGTCGATCACGACTAGGCCGCGTCTGCGACCACGCGATTGCGGCCGGCACGCTTGGCCCGGTAGAGCGCCACATCGGCCCGCTTGATGAGCGTTTCGGGCGTATCGTGATCCCGCTCGTTGAACGCCAGCCCGACGCTTACGGTTACGGCGAGCGGCAACTCCGTGCCCACGCTGAACCCCTGCTCGGCCATGGCGACCCGCACGCGTTCAGCGATGGCCTCGGCCTGCGCGGTGCCGGTATCGGGCATGACGACCACGAATTCCTCCCCCCCGAATCGGCACGCCAGATCCACCCCGCGGATGTGCCGCTGCAGACGCACCGCGAATTCCTTGAGGATTTTGTCGCCGACATCATGCCCGTGGGTGTCGTTGACGGCCTTGAAGAAATCGATGTCCAGCATCATCACGGCCATCTCGCGGTCCTGCTCCTGGGCCTTGTCGAGAATCATCTGCAGGTGCCGGTCGAGATAACGGCGATTGTATAGCCCGGTCAGCTCGTCGGTGACCGCCATAGCCATCGTAGAGTTGACGCTCTCGCGCAGCTCTACGGTGTAGCGGTGCCGGCGCAACTGCGTGCGCACCCGAGCGGACAGTTCGTTGCGCTCGATGGGCCGCAGGATGAAGTCGTTCACGCCGAGCTCTAGCGCGCGCACGATGCGCTGTCTGTCTCCGTCTTCTGCCACGAGGATGATCGGCACCGACCGGGTCTGCTCGACCGTGCGCAACTGCGAGCAGACGCGCAGGGCGTCAAACCCCTCCAACTCCATGCTGACCAGAACAAGCTCGAAATCACCGCCCGAGGCCTCCAGCACCGCATCGGCAGGATTGGCCAGAACCGTGACCGAATGATGGGCTTCGAGATGGGAATTCAGGCGCCCTGCCCGCCCCCTATCGGTATCGATCACCAGCAGGCGGCCGCCTTCCACGGGCATCTCGTTGGCCCCGGCACCCACCCTCTCGAGCGCGATCTGCTGGCTGGTGACGGCCCTGGCGCGCAGCTCGTCTGTCAGCGCCTTGACCCGTACGAGGCTCTTGACCCGCGCCATGAGCTGGATGTCGTCGACCGGCTTGGTGAGAAAATCGTCGGCTCCCGCTTCGAGCCCCTGGACCCGATCCCCCGCCTGGTCGAGCGCCGTGATCATAACCACGGGAATGTGAGCCGTACGCGGATTGTCCTTGAGGATGGCGCAGCACTCGAAGCCGTCCATCTCGGGCATCATCACGTCGAGCAGGACGATATCGACGTCCTGGGTGTTGCAGATTTCGATCGCTTCGCGCGCGGAACTGGCCGTCAGCACGTCGAAATACTCGGCGCTGAGCCGGGCATCGAGCAGTTTGACGTTCGTTGGGACATCGTCGACGACCAGCACTCGCGCTGTCACACCCGTCTCCCTGCACTTAGGATGTTTCGGTCCGAAATCGGGGGCTACCCGGCCTTGCCAATGTAGCCTTCAATCGTTTCCAAAAAGTGTGGCACGGAGATGGGCTTGGAGATGTACCCCTCACATCCGCCCTGCAGGATGCGTTCTTCATCCCCCTTCATGGCGAAGGCGGTCACGGCGATGATGGGGATGGCAGCCAGATCTTCGTCTTCCTTGATCCACTTGGTCACCACCAGCCCGGAAACCTCGGGAAGCTGGATATCCATGAGGATCAGGTCCGGCCGGTGCTCGCGGGCCAGGTCGAGCGCTTCCATTCCATTGCGGGTCTGGATCGTCGCATAGCCGCGGGACTCCAGCAGATCGTGAAAGAGCTTCATGTTGAGCTCGTTGTCTTCCACGATCATCACGGTCTTGGCCATTGGTCCTCGCTCGATGCCGATCGCGTCGGAACTTTCCGCTACGCTTGAACTCCGCTAGCATCAATACGTTACGAAACAAGAAATACGCGAGTCTTGCGCAGTGCGCGATAGTCCCCGGGAACAGGACCTTCAACAGGTCGCAGATGCCTGTCTGGCATGGCTTGCCGCCGATGTCGACGAACTCGAACGCTTCATGGCGCTGGCAGGCTATTCGCCCCAGTCGCTCAGGGCCTCCCTTGGTTCCGAGGCGCTGGCGACGGGCTTGCTGGAGTACTTCGTGCGCAACGAGCCCCTTCTTCTGGCCATGAGCGCGAATGCGAACCTGCCGGTCGATTGGATCATGCGCGTCTGGCATAGGTACAACCCCGAAACGTGATCGCCCCGATGACTGCGAGCCCCTATGTCTGCCGGGACTGTTATGCCAGCGGGCGGACCCAGGCACCGCTGCGCAGATGCCCTGTCTGCGCCTCGCCGCGCCTACTCGCCCATGCCGAACTGCTCGACCTGGCGATCGCCCATGTCGATTGTGACGCCTTTTACGCCAGTATCGAGAAGCGGGATAATCCCGAGTTGCGCGATCGGCCCCTGATCGTGGGCGGCGGCCAGCGCGGCGTGGTGGCAACCTGCTGCTACATCGCCCGGATGAGCGGCGTGCGATCGGCCATGCCCATGTTCAAGGCGAGGCGCCTGTGCCCCGAGGCGGTGATCATCAAGCCCGACATGCGCAAATATGCCGAGGCCAGCCGGGCCATCCGAAGCCATATGGAGGCACTGACCCCACTGGTCCAGCCGATCTCAATCGACGAGGCCTTCCTCGACCTCACCGGCACCGGGCGCGTTCACAAGGCACCGCCGGCCGTGGTGCTCGCGCGGTTCGCGCGTACCATCGAGACCGAGGTCGGCGTGACCGTGTCGGTGGGGTTGAGCCACAACAAGTTCCTCGCCAAGATCGCCTCGGACCTCGACAAGCCGAGGGGCTTTGCCGTGATCGGCGCCGCCGAGACGATCTCCTTCCTCGCCGCCCAGCCCATTACGCTGATCCATGGGGTGGGCAAGGCCATGGAAGAAACCCTCAGGCGCGACGGCCTGACCATGATCGGCCAGCTCCAGACCATGGCGCCCGAGGATCTGATGCGCCGCTACGGAGAGGCCGGCGCCCGCCTGGCGCGCCTGGCGCGCGGCACCGACGCACGGCCAGTGGCGACCACTCGGGACACCAAATCGGTGAGCTCGGAAATCACGTTCTTTTCAGACCTCGCCGATTTCGATTCCCTCTCCACCGCCCTGATGGGTCTATGCGAGAAGCTGTCGGATCGTCTCAAGAACCAGAAGCTTGTGGGCGACACCATAACGCTCAAGCTCAAGACCGCCGGCTTCCGCACCCGGACGCGGGCCCAGCACCTGACGGTGCCAACCCAGCTCGCCCATACCCTTTATGACGTCGGAAGGACGCTTCTGGCTCGCGAGCTCGACGGCACCGCCTTCCGGCTGCTGGGGATCGGGGTAGCCGGGCTGGCTGCTGCGGACGGCAGCGACCCGGTCGATCTTATTGAGCCCACCGTAGCCAGAAAGGCGGCTGCCGAGAGGGCTGTGGACAAGGTGCGCGACCGCTTCGGCAAGGGTGCCCTGGTGCGCGGAAAGCTCTATCGTGGCGCCGAATCCAAGCCTAGGGAACCGGAGAACGACAATGACCATTGAACAGACCCTCAAGGACCTCGGACACGAGCTGCCCAAGCCGGCCGCACCGGCGGCGAGCTACGCCCCCGTGCGCCAGAGCGGGAACCTGCTTTACGTCTCGGGCCAGATCTCGATCGGTCCCGATGGCATCGTGAAGGGGCGGCTGGGAGACGGCACCGACGTCGCCGCCGGCCAGAAATGCGCCGAGTTCTGTGCCCTCCAGATCCTGGGCCAGGTGGCGACGGTCGCCCCGCTCGAAAAAATCGCCGCCGTGCTCAAGCTCACCGTTCTGGTGGCCTCCCACCCTGATTTCAACGAGCAGCACGTCGTCGCCAACGGCGCGTCGGATCTGTTCATCAAAGTGTTGGGTGAAAAGGGTAAGCACGCCCGCGCCGCATTCGGCGTCGCCGCTCTGCCCCTCGGCGCTGCGGTCGAAATCGACGCCGTGATCGAACTGGAGGCCTGAGCCACCCATGCATGACGCCCTTTTTGCCCGCCCCATTGCCCATCGCGGGCGCCATGACCGGGCAATGGGCGTCATCGAGAACTCCGCATCGGCTTTCGCCGGGGCGATGGAGCGTGGCTTTGCGATCGAGTGCGACCTGCAGCTCACCGCCGACGGGGTGCCCATCGTCTTCCACGATGATGATCTCGAAAGGCTTACCGCGCGCACGGGCCCCGTGCGCGGCATCGAGGCGGCCGCGCTCGGGGCGATGCCCCTCGAGGGCAGCGCCAGTGGCGACTGCCCGCAAGCCTTTCCGGCCTTTCTCGACCAGGTGGCAGGACGCGTTCCGCTGATCGTGGAACTGAAGGCGCAAGCCGATAGCCAAGGCACTACGGCGCTTGCCGAACGCGCGGTCAGAATGGCGGAAGACTACCAAGGCCTGCTCGGATTCAAGTCCTTCGATCCAGCGCTGCTCCTGGCTGTCCGGCGGGCCGGCTTTGCCGGGCCTTGCGGCATCGTCACCTACGCCTACCGGACGCCGGAATGGGACACGGCACTGACGGACGCTCAACGATTTGTGCGCAGGCACCTCTTGCACTGGCCCCTGACGCGCTTCACATTCATCTCGTGCGCGCACCAGGATATCACCCTTCCGATGGTCCGTCTCTGCCGCCGGATGGGCCTCGTTGTGATGACCTGGACGGTGCGCGATACAGACACTGCGCACAGCGCACTCGCGCATGCGGACCAGATCGTCTTTGAAGGCTTTGACCCCGAAACGTGACCGACACCACGGACCTGACCATCTCGGTTCATCCCTCCACCGCGTCCATTCCAGCCGACACCTGGAATTCGGTCGCTTCGGGTAGCGCCGAGAGACCCGCCAACCCGTTCCTCGAACACGCGTTCTTTCTCGCGCTCGAGGACGCCGGCTGCGCCACCGCGCGCACCGGCTGGCAGGCCCAGCATCTGCTGGTGGAGCGAGCCGGCGAGCCGGTGGGGTTGATGCCCTTGTTCCTCAAATCCCATTCCATGGGCGAATACGTCTTCGATCACGCCTGGGCCGATGCCATCGAGCGCGCCGGCGGGAAATATTATCCAAAGCTGCAATGCGCCCTGCCCTTCACCCCGGCCACCTCCCCCAAGATCCTCGCCCGCAACGACGACATCGAAACCCGCATGGTGCTTCTGCGCGCTGCGGAAACGCTGGCGGACCGGCTGGACGCCTCCTCGATCCATGCCACCTTCGTGACCGAGGACGAGGAAGCGGTGGCGCGCGAGGCAGACTGGCTCATCCGCCACGACACTCAGTTCCATTGGTCCAACGACGGGTTCTCCAGCTTCGATAGCTTTCTCGAGACCATGCAATCGCGCAAGCGCAAGGCCATCAGGCGCGAGCGCCGCGATGCTCTCGCCGAGGGGCTTGAGGTCGATTGGGTCACCGGATCTGACCTCACGGAAGCCCATTGGGATGCGTTCTTCGAGTTCTACATGGACACCGGCAGCCGCAAATGGGGCCGGCCCTATCTCAACCGGGAATTCTTCTCGCGCATATCCGAGACCATGGGTGACAGGGTTCTGCTGATCCTCGCACGCGATGGCACCGACTATATCGCCGGCGCGCTCAATTTCATCGGCACCGATACGCTATACGGGCGGAACTGGGGCACGCTGCGCGACGTGCCGTTTCTCCATTTCGAAATCTGCTATTATCAGGCCATCGACTTCGCCATTGCCCATGGGCTGAAATCGGTCGAAGCCGGTGCACAGGGCGAGCACAAGCTGGCGCGCGGCTATGCGCCCCACACAACCCGATCGATGCACCACATCGTCCATCCCGGACTGCGGGGGGCGGTCGCTGACTATCTCGAGCAGGAACGTCGGGCCATCGCCGAGCAAAACCGCATCCTCGCCGACCACGCGCCGTTCAAAAAAAACGGGTAGCGACCAACGGTTCGCACGCCTTGGCCGATGCGCTATAGCTTCTCCCGACACAGACCGGAGCGAGCTTATGAGCGACTACGAGCCCGACAACATCTTTGCCAGGATCATCAAGGGCGAGATTCCCTGCCACAAGATCTTTGAGGACGAGACAACCTTCGCCTTCATGGACATCATGCCCCAGTCCAAGGGGCACGCACTCGTCATCCCCAAGACCGGCTCGCGTAATCTGATCGATGCCAAAGACGCCGTTCTGGCCGACCTGATCGTCAAGACACGCCGGATCGCCCGCGCCATCCTCGTGGCCACCGAAGCGGACGGGTTCCGCATCGCCCAGTTCAACGAACCGGCAGCGGGCCAGACCGTCTTCCACCTGCATTTCCACATCATCCCAGTCTATGAGGGCATTCCCCTACGCCCCCATGGTGAACAGGAAGCCGATCACGGCCAACTCGCCGCGCTGGCGGAAATGATCCGCGCTGCGCTTTGAGAAGGGACCAGAACGAAACGCAGAAAGGGCCGGCATCGCTGCCGGCCCTTTTTCATGTTCGGAGCTTTCAAGCTCAGGAGTTCTTCGCGCTGTCCTTGGCGCTCGGCTTCTTGGCGCTGGGTTTCTTGCCGCCCTTGGGACCGGTGATCGCCTTGGGACGTGCCGGACGCGGGGGCACCGACACCAGCTCGAGCCGGGCTTCGCTGCCTTCGCCAACCACGGTGACCTTCACAGATCCGCCCTTCTGGAGCAGGCCGAACAGCACTTCCTCTGCCAATGGCTTCTTGACGTGCTCCTGAATCACCCGGCCCAGCGGACGGGCGCCCATCTTCTCGTCATAGCCACGCTCGGCCAGCCAGTCGGCAGCCTCGGGCGTCAGCTCGATGGTGATGCCACGCTCCGAAAGCTGGCTTTCGAGCTGCAGCACGAACTTCTCGACCACGCGCCGCACCGTGGAGCCCGGAAGCGGAGCGAACGAGATGATCGCATCGAGCCGGTTGCGGAACTCGGGGCTGAAGGTGCGGTTGATCGCCTCTTCGTCGTCCCCTTCCTGCCGCACCCGGCCGAACCCGATGGGCGATTTGGCCAGTTCGGTCGCGCCGACATTGGAGGTCATGATCAGGATCACGTTCCTGAAATCGACCTGCTTGCCCGAATGGTCGGTGAGCTTGCCGTGGTCCATCACCTGCAACAGGATGTTGTAGAGATCGGGATGCGCCTTTTCGATTTCGTCGAGCAGCAGCACGCAGTGCGGATGCTGGTCCACGCCATCGGTCATCAGCCCGCCCTGGTCGAACCCGACATAGCCCGGAGGCGCGCCGATCAGCCTGCTGACCGTATGACGCTCCATGTACTCGGACATATCGAACCTGAGCAGTTCCACGCCCAGCGTGTCGGCGAGCTGCTTGGCGACTTCCGTCTTGCCCACACCCGTCGGCCCGGTGAACATGTATGACCCGATCGGCTTTTCCGGCTCGCGCAGGCCCGCCCGCGCCAGCTTGATGGCCGAGGACAGCGACTCGATGGCCTTGTCCTGCCCGAAAACCACGCGTTTGAGGTTGGCATCCAGGTTCGAGAGCATCTCTGTGTCGGACTTGGAGACCGATTTGGGCGGGATCCGTGCTATCGTGGCGATGGTCGCCTCGATGTCCTCGACATTGATGAGCTTCTTGCGCTTGTTCTCGACCACGAGCATCTGCCGGGCGCCGGTCTCGTCGACCACGTCGATGGCCTTGTCGGGCAGCTTGCGGTCGTTGATGTAGCGCGCGGACAACTCGACCGCTGCCTTCAGCGCGTCGTCGGTGTATTTGAGCTTGTGGTAGTCCTCGAAATACGGACGCAGACCCTTCATGATCTCGATCGCATCGGGGATCGTGGGCTCGTTCACATCGATCTTCTGGAACCGGCGCACCAGGGCGCGGTCCTTTTCGAAGAACTGACGGTACTCCTTGTAGGTAGTGGAGCCGATGCACCGGATCTCCCCCGACGCGAGCGCCGGCTTGAGCAGGTTCGACGCGTCCAGCGCCCCACCCGAAGTCGCACCCGCACCGATCACGGTATGGATTTCGTCGATGAAGAGAACGACGTTCTCCTTCTTCTCCAGCTCCTTCATGATCGCCTTGAGCCGCTCCTCGAAATCGCCGCGGTAGCGGGTTCCGGCCAGCAGCGCACCCATGTCCAGCGCATAGATCGTGGTGCCAGTCAGCACCTCGGGCACATCGCCCTCGATGATGCGGCGTGCGAGGCCCTCGGCGATGGCGGTCTTGCCCACGCCGGGATCACCCACGTAGAGCGGATTGTTCTTGGACCGCCGGCACAGGACCTGAATGGTACGCTCGAGTTCCGAAGCCCGGCCGATCAGCGGATCGATCTTGCCGGCACGGGCCTTCTCGTTGAGGTTGACGCAGAAATCGGCAAGGGCTGAGCTTTTCTCGGGCGCGGCTCCGCCCCGCTCGCCATCTTCGCCGATGCCCGGGCCACCCTCTTCGGAGCCGCGCACATGCCGGTCCGCATTTCGACCGGACTTAGCGATCCCGTGCGAGATGAAATTGACCGCGTCGAGTCGGCTCATGTCCTGCTGCTCGAGGAAATAGGCGGCATGGCTCTCGCGCTCGGCGAAGATCGCCACGAGCACGTTGGCACCGGTCACTTCTTCCCGACCGGAAGACTGGACGTGAATGACCGCGCGCTGGATGACACGCTGGAAGGCAGCGGTCGGCCGCGCATCCTGCCCGTTGGGCACGATGAGACTGTCCAGTTCCTCGTCTATGAATTCCTCAAGGTCGGCACGCAAGCCCTCGATATCGACGTCGCAACCGTTCAGCACCGCGATTGTGTCGCGATCCTCGGTGAGCGCCAGGAGCAGGTGTTCGAGCGTGGCGAATTCATGCGCACGCTCTCTGGCGAGGTTCATCGCCTGATGCAGGGCCTTTTCGAGACCGCGGGAGAATGAAGGCATGTAGATACTGTCCTATTGCTTTTCCATCACGCATTGCAGCGGATGCTGGTTTCGGCGCGCGGCGTCCATGACGCGGGTGACCTTGGTTTCGGCCACCTCGTAGGGATAGACTCCGCATTCCCCCACACCTTTATTGTGCACATGCCACATGATCTGCGTGGCTTCGTCACGGGATTTATTGAACACCTCTTCGAGGATCAGCACCACGAATTCCATCGGTGTGTAGTCGTCATTGAGCAGCAGCACGCGGTAAAGGCTCGGACGCTTGGTTCGCGTCCGGGTCTTTGTGGCCAGGCCGGTCTGTCCGCCACCCTCGCGGTCGCCTTCGTCCTCCGGACCGGAAACGGGGCTCTTCCCCATTCCCCGGACACTTGCCCTCCGAAGGCCCCCGGGCAGCAATGACGCAGTTGGCGTAGTCAAGAATTCGGCCCCTCGGTTGGTTTCCCTGGCCATTATGTAAGCAAAATCCTGGTCATGTTAAGGGCCAGATTCCAGCCCAGCCATAACATCGAGAACCCGTGATCCGCGCGCCGGCGAATTTGGCTCAATTTTTAGACACTTTACCGATTCGTAACGCCACGGGCTTAGCCTTGCTTTCAGTACGAGCCAGTCAATGCGTCGCGGGGGACCGGCGCACCGACCATGGCTCGAGTCAGTGGCGTACCGGCCCGGTGTATCAGGGCCGCATAGTAAAAGAGTGGAGTATCGGGTGCCGCCCCTCATGCGTAAAGCTGCCGAGCAGCCCCTAGCTTTCGTGCGTTTTGTGTTCCTGGCCGCCTTGATGGCAATGTGCCTTTCTGCCCCTGCGCAGGCCCAGAACGTTCCGCGCGCCATCGCCGGCATCGTGGTCGACGCCAAAACGGGCGAAGTCCTCTACAACAACAAGGGCAACGACCTGCGCTATCCGGCGTCGCTGACCAAGGTCATGACGCTCTACGTGCTCTTCCAGGAGCTCGAGGCCGGCCGCATGACGCTCAACACGCCCCTCACCGTCTCCAAGCATGCCGCAGCGGCGGTCCCCACCAAGCTCTGGGTGCAGCCGGGCTCGACCATCACGGTCGAGAACGCCATCAAGGCGCTCGTGACCCTTTCGGCCAACGACGTGGCCCGGGTGATCGCCGAAAACATCTCGGGCACCGAGAGCCGCTTCGGCGAGAGGATGACCCAGACCGCCCGCGCGCTCGGCATGAGCCGCACCACCTACCGGAACGCCTCGGGCCTGCCTGACCGGGGACAGGTGACCACAGCTGCGGATCAGGCGACCCTCGCCCGCGCGGTATTCCAGCACTTCCCGAACTACTACAGCTATTTCCAGACCCGCAGCTTTACCTACTCCGGCAAGACCTTCGGCAATCACAACCGGCTGCTGGGCCAGAACGGCGTGGATGGCATCAAGACCGGCTACATCAATGCATCCGGCTATAACCTGATGACCGCCGCCCGGCTCAACAACCGCCATATCGTGGCGATCGGGCTCGGATACAACACCGGCGCCGCCCGCAATTCCTCGGTTGCAAAGCTGGTCGCCGACTACATGCCCAAGGCACGCCAGGGCGATTACTGGCGCGAAGCCATGATCGCACGGCCCGCGCTGCTGGCCACCCGCGGCGGCATTGCCGTGGCCAATGCGCCGGTATCGATCCAGGGCGCACCGCCGCCTCGTCCGGCCCGCTTCATGACCCAGCCTGCAGCCAACGCCGCGGTCACCCAGGTCGCCTCGGTTCCCGCACAGCCGGCGGCAGTCGCGGTGGGCACGCCCCCGCCGCCGCGCCCGGACGATATCCCGTTTGAGGTGGTCGCCAACGAAGATCTTCCCGATCGCGTCGGCAGTGCCGCCCTTGAACAGGCCACTTACGTTGCCACCGGCGTCGCGCCGGGACAGCAGAACGGGTACCCGGCAGACGATCCGATCGGCGCATGGATCGCCGAGACCCTCAAGCTGGGCCCCACCCCGTCCGATCTGCGGCCCGATACCGCAAGCCCGTCTTTCGTGCCTCCTGCCTCTATCGGCGTGGACCCCATGTCGACCCAGAGTTCGGAAACCACGCCGATCAGCGGCTGGATCGTTCAGGTCGGCGCGGCCCACAACGAGGATGCGGCTCGTGCTCTCCTCACCCAGGCCACCGAAACCGTCGACGACCTCGCCAACCTGCGCAGCTATGTCGAAACGTTCGAGCGCAATGGGCGGGTTTTCTACCGCGCCCGGTTCGCCGGGTTCGCGGATCGCAACCAGGCTCGCTCCACCTGCGACCGGCTGACCGAGGGCTCGGTGCAATGCTTGGCGGTGCAGGGATAGGGATCAACAGGGCCAATTTGGATTAAGCGCAAGTGTTTGGAGTAGCGCATGAACGTCAACCTGTCGCTTGAGAACCTCAAAGTGTTCAAGGCCGGCTCCCCGCTGGCCTCTGAAGACAACACCGTTCGCGACAAGGCTCTGCTTGCCCTGCAGCGCAGCCTTCTTCCCCAGCGCGCCCAGCGCCGCAAGGTCTCCGACCTGCTGTCGGTGGTTCTTGCCCTGTCCGCGCGAACCCGCCGCATGATCCTCCCGAGGATCGAAGTCGATATCGACGTCTTCAGCCCCGCGGGCAAGCGCGCGGTGCGGATGCATTTCGGGCGGGAACACTAGCAATATCGGCACCTGGGGAACCACGGCCTCGCTTGCTGCGTTGCGCTCACGAGCAGGCGGCATCTGGGGGTTAGCATGTCATTCGAGAACAGGATCGCTCTGGTCACCGGCGCCGGGGCGGGCATTGGCCGGGCGACTGCTCTCGCCCTCGCGGCGAAGGGCGCTACCGTCGCCGTGCTGAGCCGCACCAAATCCGAACTCGATGAACTGTCGGCCGAGATCGCGGACCAGGGAGGCAATGCCCTTCCCCTTCCCGCCGACGTGTCCGACAAGGCCGACATGCAGGCCGCCTTCGACCGGATCGAGGAAACCTATGGCCGGCTCGACATGGTTTTTGCCAATGCCGGCATCAACGGCACCTGGGCGCCCATAGCCGATCTCGAGGTCGACGAATGGGATCTGGTCAACGCCGTGAATCTGCGCGGTACTTTCCTGACCGTCCATCACGCCATTCCATTGATGCGCGAGCATGGCGGCTCGATCGTCATCACCTCCTCGATCAACGGCACCCGGACCTTCACCACCGCCGGTGCCACCGCCTATGCGACCACCAAGGCCGGCCAGCTCGCCTTCATGCAGATGGCCGCCGTGGAACTGGGTCCGCACAAGATCCGGGTCAACGCGATCTGCCCCGGCCAGATCGACACCGGCATCAACGCCAAGACGACCCGGCGCAACCTTGAATCGATTACCATGCGCCCGGCAGAATACCCCAAGGGCCATATTCCGCTGACTGGCACCAAGGGCGGTAGCGCCGAAGAGGTCGCGGACCTCGCGGTGTTCCTGTTCTCTGACGCAGCACGCCACATCACCGGAACACCGGTCTGGATCGACGGCGCCCAATCCTTGCTCGTTTGACCGGCTAAAGTGTCTCGAGCGAGACCGGCGGACGAACCGAATTCGTGGTCGCAAGCGCGCCCTCGAACCGAAACTGCCGGTGCCAGGCTTCGCCCGGGAGATGAAGCGCATCGACGAGCTTTCGGTATTCCTGGCGGGCCGTGACATGGCTCATCGAGGGCACCGAACCGAGCGTCTCCTCGCTCAGCGGATCGAGCACCGTCATGCCCAGCGGAAATAGTGCCCGGAAGATCACCCGCTCGGCGATGCCGTCGGCGACCCGGCAACCGACCCGTTCGGCAATCCGCTCGATACCCCCCAGCACCATGCGTGTGTTGCGGGAGTTGAGCATCGAGATTCGGTTGCGCATGAGCACCCAGTCGATCGACCGGCCATCCACCGACAGCCGCTCCCGGCGTGCCCGCTGAACAAGCCGCGTGTAGTGGCTGAGCGAAGCGAGCTCGCGCTCATCGTCGAAATTGGCGAGGACATCGAGGTCGATCAGGCTGTCATTGAGGGGCGTGACCAGCGTATCGGCGAGAGAATGGGAGAGACGTGTGAGGTGCGTGTCAAATCCGGGCGTGTCCACAACGATGAAATCGGCCACGTCCTCCACCTGCCCCACCGCGTCTCGGAACATGGCAAAGGCGATGCGGTTGGCCTCCTGGGCGGAGTCCGTGTCAGCGAGCGGAAGGTGAACGTGGATGCTGTGAGGAATGTCGAGTTCGCCCAGACTCGCCCATTTTCTCCTGTTGCGCACATAGCGGGTCAGCGTCTGCTGGCGACTGTCGCAATCGATCGTGGCGACCCGGAAGCCGGCATAGAGAAGATGCACGGCAAGGTGAAAAGCGGTCGTGGACTTGCCAGAACCGCCTTTTTCGTTTCCGAGCACGATGACATGGGCATTCTGCGACATGATCTGCCCCGATTGGACCTCATTATCCAACCATACGCGGGCTCGATTGACAATCGTCTAAGCCAGTCGAACAAATGCGGCGCCTTTCGGTGACGCCGCATTCGCATTTTCCGATTTGGAATCAAATCCAATAAGGTGGGATTCCGTAATAATTGTAGATCCCGATACCGGCAGTCTTCTCGTTGAACGCCCGGTCATCGTCATTGCGATGAACACGGGGAGCGTTTTCGACCTGCTCCTTGGAGAGGTCTGTGCGGTAGCCGCCGAGGTCTTCGTCATAGGTAAGCTTGGCCCACGGCACCGGATAGTGTTCGTCACCGATCCCGAAGAATCCGCCGAAGCTGAGAACCGCGTAGGCGACCTGTCCGGAATACTTGTCCAGCATCACCCGCTCGATCGAGCCGATGTGATCGCCGTCCATGCTGTAGACCTTGGTGCCTTCGACCTTGTCGCTGCCGATCAGCGAAGCGGTTTCCTTGCGGTCGACCTCGGCGTTGCCGAGCCCTTTTTCAGCATTGGTATCCATGGTGCTTCTCCGTTCGTCGTTTCGATTGAAACAAAAACGAATGGGGTGAACCGGGGTTCCGGTTGCCTAGAGAAGACCATATTTTGCCAGTTCCTCGGCCATGCCCTCGGGCGGGAGGTCTTCGCCCTCGCCCGCAAGGTCCGCAGGCGCGTCCTTTGGTTCGAGATAGCGCCAGCCTTGGAAAGGGCGGCGCGGATGGGGCGCGGTGCGGATGATGTCGGCATCGAGCACGATGTCGCAATAGCCCCTACCCTCACTGTCAACGTCCGGCTCAAGCCCGACGATGAGCTGACGGCAGCGCACGGCTCCGGCGATCACCCAGTAGATGGAGCCTTTGCCTACGATTTCGTCAGCCCGGCGCGGCATCATACGCGTTCTGTGAATGGACCGCCCATCACCGCCTCGGGATTGCCTGTGGGCACGCCACTCGATGAGTTCGTCCACCGAGGAAATACCGACACATAGCTTGATCAGATGCACCAATGCTCTGCTCCAACAAATAGGGGCGCCCGCTGGTGGCGCCCCTCTGAAATGCGGCCGCGACACCGTGTTCGCAAGCCTCGCTCCTACCTATCCTCCGGCAACTACCGAAATGACGAACCCGAGTGAAACGAGGGAAAGCACGGTCCAGCTTGCCGCCCGCCAGCAGATGGCTTTCGATTGGCTACGCATGAAGCTCCTGGCATTTGACTACAAACCCGGCGGAGGCGCTCAGGCGCCTTGCGGTAACGTCTGATTAACGAAAGGCCCGTCGGGAGGCAAGCCGCCTCTTGATCCGCCCGCGCACAGGGCGTGCGCGCCAGACGCATGGCTGGTCCGTATTTGCCCCGAACAGCTTCTATGCAAGCTCTTACCGCTTTCGCCGGCATCGTGGACCATCGCCAGGAACCGCCAGCCATGCCCATGCCCAGGCTTCATGCTCACGCTATACGAGGATCTGCCGATCTGCCACTGGCCATCGCGTTCGGCTTTTTGCTCTATGTTACCATGACCACATTCGCGACCGCCTTGATGCTCGGCAAACCCGACGCCGGCTGGTTGCGCGAGACCATTGCTGGCGCCCTGTTTCTCAATGCTCTTGGGTGCTTCCCATCGATGGTCTACTTCACACAGCGCGTAGCCGAGCTCATCCGTGAGAATAGTCGCCTTTCGCTGTTGGCAGCCACTGACGGACTGACCTCCTGCCTCAACCGCACCGCGTTTATCGGGACGGTCTCGGGCCGGCTGCGAACGGCCGCCACCGACTATCGAACGATGAACGGCGGAGCGCTGCTCGTTATCGACGTCGATCATTTCAAATCCATAAATGACAGCCACGGCCATCATCTGGGGGACCTTACGCTGAGCAGGATTGCCGAAGCGGTCCGTGGAGCCGTGCGAGGAGGCGATATCGTGGGGCGGCTTGGCGGCGAGGAATTCGGCGTGTTCCTGCCTGGCGCAAACCCTGCCGCTGCCCGGGCGGTCGCCGAACGCCTCCGGCGCATGGTCGAGGCGATGGCGGAGGAGGCTGGGCTGCCCTTTGCCGTGACGGTCAGCGTGGGCGGCGTCAGCTTCGAGCGCCATGCGCGGTTCGAAGAACTGTTCCGGAGCGCCGATGAGCGGCTCTACGAAGCCAAGCGCGCCGGACGCAACCGCATCGCCATGAGCCTCTACGCGTCCTGCTGATCGTTGCCTGCGGGGCGCACGGTGCCTACAATGTCCGGTGACCACCGAGCCGGATATCCATGCGATCAGCCATTTCAGAGGACTTTGATGCGGATGCGGTCACGGTCGCCAGGGCATTGATCGGCGCGACCGTCACCGGCCACGGAGCCGGCGGCCGCATCGTGGAAACCGAAGCCTACGACGCATCGGATCCTGCCTCGCACAGCTTCATCGGCCCCACACGGCGCAACCGCTCGATGTTCGGCCCCGCCGGCCACGCCTATGTCTATCGTTCATACGGAATCCATCTGTGCCTGAACGTCGTCTGCCGACCCGGCAGCGCGGTGCTGATCCGGGCGCTGGAGCCCACGATAGGGCTCGATGTCATGAGGGAAAGGCGCGGATTGGATGCGGCGAAGCGGCTATGCGCCGGACCGGGATGTGTCGGGCAGGCCCTGGGCCTGTCGCTGGACGATGACGGGCTGCCCCTGTGGCAGCACCCTTTTGCCTTCACTCCCGCACCGGGGCTGGCAAAGATCGTCTGCGGGCCGCGGATAGGCATCACGAGGGCAGCGGAACTGCCCTGGCGCTTCGGCCTGGCAGGCAGCCCCTATCTGAGCCGCCCCTTCACCAATCAGGCCTGAATGACGTTGACCCGCGTATTGACCCCGACCCTCTCGTAGAGGTCGATCACATCGTGATTCAGCATGCGGATGCAGCCGCTGGACATGGCCATGCCGATCGAATGCGGCTGGTTGGTGCCATGGATACGGAACATGGTATCCCGGCCATTGCGGTAGAGGTAAAGCGCGCGGGCACCGAGCGGATTGTTCGGCCCGCCGGGCATACCACCCGCATAAGGACCATTGGCTACCGGATCGCGGCGCAGCATGTTGGCCGTAGGGGTCCAGCTCGGCCATTCGCCCTTGCGTCCGATATAGGCATTGCCGCGCAGCGCCAGCCCTTCGCGCCCCACACCGACGCCATAGCGCATGGCCCGGTTATCGCCCAGAACGAGGTAGAGGTACTTGTTGGGCGTATCCACGACGAGCGAGCCCTTGGGGGCGCTGGTCACGTACTCGACCTCCTGACGCCGCAACTCGGGCCTGACCTGTTCTGCCGTGAGGCCGGGCACCGGAAACCTGTCATCGGTGATCGCGGCATAGGCCATGGGAGAGGTTACACTCGACCTGCTCGTGCTCGTGCAAGCTGCCAGCAGAAATGGAAGCCCGATCACGAATCCGCGGCGTGTCAAACTCATCGATATTCCCCTACCCGTGGTTGTCTGTGTGAGACGAATGTTAACCACAAATGTTAAAACTTCGCTCACCGTAATTGCGGCAACCGCGTGGCCCGCCCGGCACCACCGATCACGACTGCGTGAACACCGACGCGCGCATGACAAACCGGCACAATGCAATGCACGGGAGGCAAAGCATAACCCGACACGCTTCAAGAGAAGGGTCGCAACTGCCTGGCAATTTGATGAAAACTGTCCCGTCACGCGGGAGATGATGGTGCGGTCGAGAAGACTCGAACTTCCACGGGAGTTACCCCACAGCGACCTCAACGCTGCGCGTCTACCAATTCCGCCACGACCGCACTGTCATGGAAAAGCCTCGCATTTGCGAAGCGAGCCAGCATGTAGCAAAAGGCTCGGGCAGGCTCAAGAGCTATTTGGCGCTTTTGCCATAAACTTCGCAAAGGCCAGGATTCATGCGGGCTTGATGACCTTCTCGGTCACCACCACATTGAGATTGCCCTCGTCGACCTGGATCTCCCCTTTTGCGATCAGTGTATTGTTGGCGTAGATACGCATCGGATCGGTCTCGAGCGCGTCGAGCTCGATCACCGCGCCTCGGCCCAGCCGCAGCAGGTGATGGATCGGCAGCGTCGTCGACCCCAGTTCAACGGATATGTCCACGTCTATGGTTTCAAGCGTATTCATTCACAACCTGACCGCACAGGCGCCAAGCGCCGAGAATCGCATCGAGGCCGGATGCCCCGCTGGAGAATCGGCCCATCATGGTTAGCGAAGCGTTAAGGGACGACCAAGCCTGCGGCATCCCCGCCCTTCTCCGCGCCGATCGCGAGCCGGTGCAATGGTCCATATCCGATTCGGTGGTCGCCTACCCCGAGGCGCTCGAAACGATGCGCACACGCACGCGCGCCATCGCCGATGGCCAAGCCGGAGAAGCGGTGTGGCTTCTCGAGCACCCGCCCCTTTACACGGCTGGCACCTCGGCCCGCGCCGACGATTTGCTCGTTCCCACCCGATTCCCGGTCTTCGATGCCGGCCGAGGCGGCCAGTACACCTATCACGGGCCCGGCCAGCGCGTGGCCTATGTCATGCTCGATCTCAGGGAGCGCGGCCGCGACATCCGCTGCCTCGTGTCCGCGCTCGAGAACTGGGTCATCGATACCCTGGCAGCGTTCAACATCAAGGGCGAGAAGCGCGAGGGCCGGATCGGGGTCTGGGTGCGCCGGCCCGACAAAGGGCCCTTAGTGGAAGAAAAGATCGCGGCGATCGGGGTGCGCGTGTCGCGCTGGGTGACATTCCACGGCATTTCGCTCAATGTTTCACCCGATCTCGAGCATTATTCGGGTATCGTGCCCTGCGGTATCTCCGATCACGGTGTGACCAGCATGGAAGCGCTGGGACATCTGGCGTCGATGGCCGAGGTCGACACCGCGCTCAGGACCGCGTTCGAACGGCATTTCGGGCCCGTCGGGCTTGCCTCTCCTCCCTCCGGCCCGCACGCTTGATGCGATTGATTCCCCATCACGGGAAAGGAATGGTGCAATGAATTTCGACGATCTGAGAAAGCTTGCGACGGGGTCGATTCTTTTCGATCTCAAGCGGATTATCACCCCGCGCATCGTGACGGTGCTCTATTTCCTCGGTCTGGCCGCCATCGTTCTGTGGGCGGTCAATCACTTCTTTTATTCCTTCCGCTTCGGTTTCGGGAACGGGCTTTGGGGCCTGCTCGAGATCGTGGTGTTCGGCATGCTGTCCTTCATCGTCCTACGCGTCTTCTGCGAGGCCGTGATCGTCTACTTCCGGGCTCACCAGAGCGAGGCTTCCCAGGTCACGCGCCCGCGCGCCGGCGCATCGCTGCTCGATGACGTCCGCGACGCCATTGAAGAACTCGCCGAGGAAGAGGACGACGAGGATACGGCTGCCCCCGCCCGCGCTGCGACGGCTGCACCCGGCGCCACGCTGACCCCGACAGGTGCCAAGACTGCGCCTGTACCGGCCGAACCCAAATCCCCCGAACCCGCCGCACCGAAGACCGGTGAGGGTTCGGATGCCATCGCCCCATCGCCGGCAGAGCAGGACAAGCCCTGACCTGCCACAAAAACGACAATGCACAGGTGCATGGGCCGGCAAAGATTGACCTTCGCCGGCATTTCGCTATGACACCCGCTTTGAAAACGGACCGGACAGCCGCCCTATGAGCGCGCCGACACAGACTGCCCCCAGGATCGGACTCGTGAGCCTTGGTTGCCCCAAGGCGCTGGTAGACTCCGAACGCATCCTGACCACCCTGCGTGCGCAGGGCTACAGCTTCTCGCCGTCCTACGAGGGCGCCGATGTCGTGATCGTCAACACGTGCGGCTTTCTCGACAGCGCCAAGGAAGAGAGCCTCGACGCCATCGGCGAAGCGATAGCCGAGAACGGCAAGGTCATCGTCACCGGATGTCTCGGGGGCGAGGAAGAACTCATCCGCAGGACCCATCCCGGAGTGCTGGCCGTCTCGGGCCCGCACCAGTATGAGGCCGTCGTGGGCGCCGTCCATGAGCACCTGCCACCCGTGCCCAATGCCTATGTGGACCTGGTGCCCGAGCAGGGCCTGAGGCTGACTCCGCGCCACTACGCCTATCTCAAGATTTCAGAGGGCTGCAACAATCGCTGCACCTTCTGCATCATCCCCTCGATCCGCGGCGATCTCGTGTCCCGGCCCATCGCCTCGGTGCTCTATGAGGCAGAGCGACTGGTCAAGGCCGGCGTCAAGGAGATCATGGTCATCTCCCAGGACACCAGCGCCTATGGCGTGGATCTCAAATACGCCACGTCGCCTTATCGGGGCCGACAGGTCGAGGCACGCTTCCAGACGCTGGCCGAAGAGCTCGGGCAACTGGGCGCTTGGGTGCGCATGCACTACGTTTATCCCTACCCGCATGTAGACAAGGTCATCCCCCTGATGGCCGACGGCGTGATCCTGCCTTACCTCGACATTCCGTTCCAGCACGCCTCCCCCCAGGTGCTCAAATCCATGCGCCGTCCTGCCAATCAGGAAAAGACGGCCGACCGCATCCGCAAGTGGCGCGAAATGTGCCCGGATCTTGCGGTGCGCTCGACCTTCATCGTCGGCTTCCCCGGCGAGACCGATGAAGATTTCGAGATGCTGCTTGACTGGGTCCGCGAGACGCGGATCGACCGGGCCGGCGCCTTCCCCTACGAGCCCGTCACCGGCGCAAAGGCCAATGATCTGGGCCTTGCCGAGATTCCCGACGAGCTCAAGCAGGAGCGTTACGGGCGGCTGATGGAAGCGCTTCAGGAGGTCTCTATCTCCCGGCTGGCCGAAAAGGTCGGCCGCACCATCGACGTCCTGGTGGACGATGTCCGCCCCGACGAGGAACAGGCCATCGCCCGCTCCAAATGGGATGCACCCGACATCGACGGCAATGTGATCGTGGACAATGTGACCGGCGTTAAGCCCGGGGACATGATCGAGGTAACGGTGACGGATTCCGACGCCTACGACCTATACGCCGAACCCGGCCGGCCCATCCAATGATCCATCCGGAGAGGGACATACCCTTTCCGGGCGGTTTCCTGCGCCTGGGCCCGGCCCCGCTTGTGATGGGCATCCTCAACGTCACGCCCGACAGCTTCTCGGACGGAGGCCGACACGACAGCGTGGACGCGGCGCTGGCCCAGGCCCGCATCATGGTCGCCGAGGGCGCGGACATCATCGACGTGGGCGGGGAAAGCACCCGCCCCGGCTCGGAGGAAGTGGGCGTGCAGGCCGAGCTCGACCGCATCATGCCAGTCCTAGATACCTTGGCCGACGCGGGAATGCGCGCTCCGATCTCGATCGACACCTATAAGGCTCTCGTCGCCGATCAGGCGATTCAGGCCGGTGCGCGGATCGTCAGCGACGTCCATGGGTTTCGCCGCGAACCCGAAATCGCAGCGGTCGCAGCCCATCATGGCGTGCCGGCCATCGCCATGCACTGGGATCCCGATCGTGACCGGGACAAGGACCTGCTAGGGGAAATCAGGCGCTGGCTGGAGGCCTCGATCACCATCGCGCTCGACGCCGGCATCCCGCGCGAGGCCATCATTCTCGACCCTGGCTTCGGTTTCGCCAAGACTTTCAGGGAAAACTATATCCTCCTCAACAGACTCGATGAATTGGCGTCGATGGGCTTCCCACTTCTGGTGGGGACCTCGCGCAAATCCATGCTGGGCAAGCTTCTGGACGTCGGTCCCGAAGCCCGCGTTGCGGGCACCGTGGCAACGTCGGTCCTTGGCTGGCTCAAGGGCGGGCAGGTCTTCCGCGTTCATGATGTGCGCGAAAACCGCGATGCCTTGCGCGTGGCACAGGCCGCGGCTTATGGTCCGCCCGAACCTGGCGGGGAATAGACTTATGGACTCCTTTGGCGACACGGACCGCATCATCCTCGCGGGCCTTGCCTTTTACGGCTATCACGGCGTCATGATGGAAGAGAACGCCTTGGGCCAGCGCTTCCGGATCGACCTCGAGCTGGGCATGGATCTCGGCCCGGCCGCGAAGGCCGATGAGGTCTCGGCGACCATCTCCTATGCGGACGTCTATGATCTCGTGAAAGAGGCCTTCGAAGAGCGCCGTTTCAAGCTGATCGAGGCGCTGGGGCTGCACATCATGCAGCGTCTTTTCGGCAGGTTCGATCGGCTGGACTGGATCCGCATCCGCGTGCGCAAGCCAGAGGCCCCTCTGCCCATCGTCGCCGGTGAGGCCGCAATCGAAATTCTGCGCACCCGCGAGCAGGTGTGATGGCCTTCGCCATTCTCGCGCTGGGCGCAAATCTCGAGGCCCCTGCCGAAATGATCGCTAGGGCGATCGAGGCGATTGGCAAGCACCCGAACGTGGCGTTGCTCGAACGCTCGACAACGATCGTCACCGCGCCCTGGGGCGACACTGATCAAGGGGATTTCCACAACGCTGCCATCGCCATCGACACATCGCTGGCGCCTCTGCAATTGCTCGATCTCTGCCTCGGCACCGAAGCCGAGATGGGCCGCGTGCGCACCCGACACTGGGGCCCGAGGGTCATCGATATCGACGTGATCGCCTATGATCGGGCCCAGATCGAGACCGATCGGCTCACCCTGCCCCATCCATATGCCCACAAACGCGATTTCGTAATGGTGCCGGTCCGTGAGATCGCCCCGGAGGTCGCCGACTGGCTTTTGGAGCGCAAGGCGCCCCAACGCTAAACCTCGGGGTCCCTCAACCATTCGATCACGTTGACAGCGGCGTCAAAATCGATCCGCCGGCGGGCGCGTCGCGCCGCCGCCTCGTAATCCTCGCCCCAGAGCGACATCTGGTAGTCTTCGTCCACATGGGCGGCGGTCCAAGCCGCGTCGCGATCGATCAGCCTGTCGTAGTGGGCCATGGCCAAGAGACCGGAGCCCATGATGCCGGTGATCGAGACCATCGCAGTGGCGGTGATGAAATCGAGCGGATCGAGCCGCGCCCGGAGCCGCGCCAGCGTGTCGGACGGCTGGTCCCGGTGCATGACCCCCACCGTGGGCGCAAAGCTGACCCCATGGTGGCGCGCGAGTCTGATCAGCACGTCGTCCCAGACCTTCTCCTGCCGTTCGACCAGTTCGCGCGGGGTGTCCGCGCGATAAAGCAGCAGATCGTTGGCGCAGAACTTGAGCACCTCATCGATCAGCGGCACGCGCGCTGGCTCGCCGCCTTCGACAGCAGAGTTGATCAGCTTGATGTGCGGCATGGTCTCGGGATCGATATGGGTTCCCTGGGCTGACCATTCCGCGCTCATCCGTTCGGCCAGGATCCGGCTGGGCACCACGACGGACCGCTTGGTCGGCGTCTTGATGGTCCGCCCGTCCAGGGTCACCGTGTGCCCGCCCTCCGCAGACGCGACCGCCACCTCGGTATAGAACCTCTTGGGCAATTCGCGCCGCTGTTGCTTCTGGGAGCGCCCGTACCCGTCGTCGCGATGATCCAGGGCTTCTTCGAGGAATTCGCGCATCAGCTCAGCACCTTTTCAATCGCCGCATCGAGATCGGCATAATCGTGCACGATGATCTCGGCGCCCGACTCCTCGAGCGCTACGCGGTCGTGGTATCCCCAGGTTACCCCGATTGTCCTGGCCCCTGCGGCACGACCCAGTTCCATGTCGAAAACCGTATCCCCGATCATCACTGTGCGGTCGGGATCGATACCTGTCTCAGAGCAGGCACGCAGGATCATGCCCGGGTGGGGCTTGGACGGATTGTGATCGGGGGTCTGCAACGTCACGAAATGGTCGGCGAGATCGTGGAGCGCCAGGATGCGGTGCACCCCGCTCAGCCCCTTGCCCGTCGCGATCCCCAGAAGGGACGCCTCATGGGCCCTCAGCCGCACCAGCGCGTCCAGCGCGCCCGCGTAGAGCGGCTCATGCCGCTCCCCGGCCGCCAACATCGCCCGATAATGCCCGCGATAGGTTTCGGCGAGTGTCAGCGCGGTCTCGGCGTCGCATTGCGCCAGATTCTGAACCGCAAGTTCCAGCGACAACCCGATGATCGTGTTGGTCTTGTCGCGCGTCGGCGCGTCCAGCCCATGGCTGACGAACGCCGCCGCCATGTGCTCGGCGATGATCGCCCCGGAATCGATGAGCGTGCCGTCCATATCGAACATGATGAGACGCGGCGCGCTCATCATTCATCCTCGGGATCGGTGTTCTGCGCATCATAGCGCTCGGAATCGAAGCCCAGGGCATCGAAGGTGGTGACCATGTGAGGCGGTAAAGGCGCGGTGATGTCGAACCGCTTGCCGCCGGGCAGCGGCAGCGCCAGCCGGCGCGCATGGAGGTGAAGGCCCTGGCCCAGTTCCTCGGGTCGCTCGAAATTCCAGTTGTCGGTGATGAAGTAGCGCGGATCATCGAGGATCGGCGTGCCCAGTTCCATCATGTGCACGCGCAACTGATGCGTGCGCCCGGTCACCGGCTTGAGCGTGATCCAGGCGAACTTGTTGGCCGCGCTATCGGTCACCGAGTAATGGCTGACCGAATGCTGAGCCCCCTCGGTCCCGTTCTCGACGACCACCATCTGCTCGCCGTCCCGCGTCCCCTGCTTGGCCAGAAAGCAGGAAATGCGCCCCTGGCGGGGAACCGGAACGCCCGCCGTCACCGCCCAGTAGATCTTGCGCGCGGACCGCGACCGGAAGACCGCGCCGAAATGGCTGGCCGCCGCACGCGTCTTGGCCACCAACAGGCAGCCGGAGGTGTCCCGGTCCAGCCTGTGCACCAACCGCGGCGGCTCGCCCTTCTTGTTGGGCATGCTGCGCAGCATGCCGTCGATATGCCGGCGCGTCCCCGAGCCGCCCTGCACCGCCAGCCCGTGCGGCTTGTTGAGTACGTATATCTCGTCATCCTCATAGAGAATGAGGTCCCGCAAGAACGCGGCATCCTTGTCGTTGACCCGGGCCGGTCCACTCGCGGGTTTTTCAGGGGCCTCGCCCAGCGGCGGCACCCGCACCGTCTGACCGGCAGCCAGCCTTGTGCTGCTCTGCACGCGCCCGCTGTCCACCCGCACTTGTCCCGAGCGCAGCAATTTCTGGAGCCGTCCGAACGGAAGCTGCGCGAAATGGATCGAGAACCAGCGGTCGAGCCGCATCCCGTCTTCGTCTCTGCTCACTTCGCGCAATTGTACGCCGCTCATCTGGCCTGCCTGTCGTTCCAACAATTTCGCGCCGTTCTAACGGGAAAAGTCCGTCCCGTCACTGGCCGTCTCGGCGTACGGAACGCAGCTTGGAGAAATAGTCCATGCGCTTGCGGATATCGCGCTCAAATCCACGCTCGACGGGCTTGTAGAAATCCTGCCGTCCGATCGCCTCGGGGAAATACTCCTGCCCGGAAAAGCCCTCGGGCGTATCGTGGTCGTAGATGTAGCCCTCACCGTAGCCTTCTGTCTTCATCAGCTTGGTGGGGGCATTGAGGATCGTCATGGGCGGGATCGGCGATCCCGTGCGCTTGGCCAGCGACAGCGCCGTGTTATAGGCGTTGTAGACGGCGTTGGATTTGGGCGCCGTCGCCAGATAGACGACCACCTGGGCCAGAGCCAGCTCCCCTTCGGGCGAACCGAGCATATGGTAGGCATCCTTGGCCGCCGTCGCGATCGGCAGGGCCTGGGGATCGGCCATGCCGATATCCTCGACCGCCATGCGGATCAGCCGGCGAGCGAGGTACATCGGGTCTTCGCCCGCATCGATCATTCGCGCGAAATAATAAAGCGCCGCATCCGGGTCGGACCCGCGCACCGTCTTGTGCAGCGCCGAAATCAGGTTGTAGTGCCCGTCCTGGCCCTTGTCGTAGATTGGCGCCCGGCGCTGGACCAGCCGCGTCAGCCCGTCATGATCGAGCATATCCTTAGGGCCCGTCGCCGCATCGATCTCCTCGATCAGACCGAGGAACGCCCGTCCGTCGCCATCGGCGAGCGAGATCAGCGTCTCCCGCGCCTGCTCGTCGAGCGGCAGCGCCCGCCCGATCTCCGTTTCCGCGCGGCTGGCCAGCGCGTCGAGATCGCTACGGTCGAGGCTGGTGAACTTGAGCACCTGCGCCCGGCTCAAAAGCGCCGCGTTGAGCTCGAAGCTTGGGTTCTCGGTCGTCGCCCCCACAAGCACCACGGTGCCGTCTTCCATCACGGGGAGAAAACTGTCCTGCTGGGCCCGGTTGAACCGATGGATTTCGTCCACGAACAAAAGGGTTCGCTGGCCGGCGCGGCGCGCCGTCCGGGCGGTCTCGAATACCTTCTTGAGATCGGCCACGCCCGAGAAGATCGCCGATATCTGCTCGAACCTGTAGTCCGTCGCATCGGCCAGAAGGCGCGCCACCGTAGTTTTGCCGGTCCCCGGAGGCCCCCAGAGGATCAGCGATCCCAGCCGGCCAGAAGCAATCATGCGCCGAAGGGCGCCCTCGGGGCCGAGCACGGGAAGTTGGCCGATGACCTCATCGAGACTGGCCGGGCGCAGCCGATCCGCCAGCGGACGCTCGGGGTCGAGCATCTGGGGCGCCCGCGCCGGCTTTTCATCGGGAAAGAGATCGCTCATCAACCACTCACAAAGGACCGTATTACCCTGCCGTCTCGCTGCAGCACGATTTGCCAGCCCTGCGGCCGCTGGCTGGCGATGGCCTGGAAGGTTTCGATATCACGAATCTCGTTTCCGTTCAGGCTCAGGATCACATCGCCGGGCCTGAGACCAAGGCGCTGGGCGGGGCTGCCCTGCGCGACCTCAACGATCACGATGCCTTGCGCGGAAAAACCCAGCCCGATCTCCTGCGCGAGGGCGGGCGTGAGCTGGGCAGCCGTGACACCGGCGAACCGCGTGTCGCCGCCGATCTCGGCACGGTTGCCCAGATCCTCGGGCGCCGCAGCGACATCGATGTCTGAAATGTTCATCTCGCCGCCCCTGACGAACTCCACCTGGACCGTGCTGCCGATCGGCTTGGTCGCCAGCCGGTAGTCCAGCGCCTCGGGGTCCTCGACGGGAAGCCCATCGATCGAGACGATCACATCGCCCGAGGCGAGCCCTGCCCGATCCGCCGGACTGTCGGCGGCAACTTCGGCGACCAGCGCCCCGCGCGGCGTGTCCAGCCCCAACCCCCGGGCCAACTCGGTATCGAGCGCCTGCAGCCGCGCGCCCAGCCATGGACGAACGATCTCCCCACCTTCTTCCGCCGCATTGGCGATCACCCGGGCCATGTTGGCGGGAATGGCGAACCCGATGCCCTGCGAGCCGCCTGAGCGCGTGAAGATCGCAGTGTTGATCCCCACCAGTTCGCCATCGAGATTGACCAGCGCACCGCCCGAGTTGCCCGGATTGATGGCCGCGTCGGTCTGGATGAAGAACTGGTAATCGGTGATTCCCATGCCCGTCCGCGCCAGGGCGGAAACGATGCCGCTCGAGACGGACTGGCCGACCCCGAACGGATTGCCGATGGCCAGAACGAGATCCCCCACTTCCAGCCAGTCCGAATCGGCGAACGGCACGGTTGGGAAAACGCGTCCCTCGCTCGACCGCACCTTGAGGACGGCAAGGTCTGTTGCACTGTCGGCGACGACCAGATCGACCGCGTATTCCCGCCCATCGCTCATGGCGACGCGGATGTCGGTCGCCCCTTCCACCACGTGGTTATTGGTCAGGATCATGCCATCCTCGGTGACGAGCACCCCAGATCCCAGCGACTGGGACTGTTGCGGGCGGCGCTCCAGAAACGGGGAGCGGCCAAAGAACTGGTCGAAAAACGGATCCCCGAAGAACGACTGGCGCTGCTGGCTGATCCGCGTCGCATAGACATTGACGACCGCGGGAGCCACATCACGCACCACGGGGGCGAAACTGAGCTGCATCTCGGCCCGGCTCTCGGGCAGGCGCCGCTCGCTCTGGGCATGGAGCGGCTGCAGCGGTAGGGTGAGGGCAAGGAGGATGAAGAGCGTCCGGATCATGGTCATTCCCGATGCTGGTTGGGTCCACGCGACATGGGTGTATCGTGCGCCGAAGGCAAGCCCGGCTGTCAATTTGCGCTCCGCGGTCCTGCTCGCGCAAAGAATCGTCATATGGTGGCCATATAGAGGCAATTGACATTGCGTGCAGTGGGCCCAGGCCCTATACGTCCGCGCTTTCAACCCCGCTCCTTGAGGGACCCGTGAATGGATATACCCGGCCAGCCCCGCCGCTTCGCCAGCACCGCAGAGCTCATTGCGGCTGAAGAGCCCGATTTTCCGAGCTTCCTGTTCTCCGAGCCCAAGCTCGTTGAAGCGATCAGGACGTTCCAGTCCGGGTTCGACGGCCTGCTGACCTATGCGGTCAAGGCCAACCCTTCGGCGCATATTCTCTCGATAATGCATCGTGAAGGGATCTCTGCGTTCGACGTCGCCTCTCTCACGGAGATGGCATTGATCGGCGAGCACGCCCCGGGAGCGGCACTCCATTATAACAACCCCATCAAGTCGCGTCGCGAGATCAAGCGGGCCTACGAGGATTTCGGGGTCCGCACCTTCACGATCGACCACGTCGCCCAGCTCGACCAGCTCGCCGCAGTGGTGCCGCCGTCTCCCGATGTTGAGGTCACGGTCCGGTTCAAGGCCGGCAAGGCGCTCAAATCCTATGACTTCGGCACTAAGTTCGGCGTCATGGAGGCCGGCGCAGTCGAACTGGCGACGCTCGTGCGGCACATGGGGTACACCACGAGCCTGTGCTTTCACGTCGGCTCCCAGTGCGAGGAGGCCTATGCCTTCGAGCGCCACATCGCTGCGGCCGGGCGCATCGCGCAGGACGCGGGCGTCATCCTCAAGCGCCTCAATGTCGGCGGCGGCTTTCCCGCCACCTACATCTCGAGCTCCGCGCCCCCGCTCGAGGTCTATTTCGAGACGATCCGCACCGCGGTCACCGACACGTTCGGCTCATGCAAGCCGGAGCTGATTGCAGAACCGGGCCGTGGGCTGGTCACCCCCTCCACCTCGCTTCTGCTCCGCGTCAAGCACCAGCGCGGCGAGCAGTCGGTTTATCTCAACGACGGGGTCTACGGATCGCTCATGGAGGCGATGATCCTGGAGTTCATGCCCCCCATCCGCGTGTGGCGAGGCGACCGGATCCTGACCGGGGAATCCTGGAACTTCACGGTCTTCGGCCCGACCTGCGACAGCTACGACATGATGCCCCAGACCTTCATCCTGCCTGAGGCCATCACCGAGGACGACTATATCGAGTTCGGCCTGATGGGCGCCTATACCCAGGCCTCCCTGACCCCGTTCAACGGGTTCGACCGTCGCGACCTCTATTGGGTCGACGATATTCTGGTGTGACCTCGGCTGTCGGCCAGTGACAGAACCGCGCAAGGCGGTTCTGTCATAAAACCGATAGCGACCGAAGCTACAGAGCGGCTGTCCACGAGTTCTTAAATGGCGTGCATGACAGCCGCTCGTGCTTTTCGGAGGTCTTATGAACACGAGATTTTTCTCCGCCGTGCTTCTCGCCGGCGTTGCACTCCCCCTTGCCGGGGCGTCATCGTCCTTTGCCCAGTTTCACGAACTGAGTGCGTCCGACGCGGCGCTCGGGCTCTCCCTGCTCAGCCGTTACGAAACCGGGGTTTATGACGAGTCCGCCGCCGAGATCGTCACCTACGATCCCCAGACCCGCCGCGCTTACACCGTCAACGCCGCATCCGGTGAAGTGGACGTGCTCGACCTGGCAGATCCGGCCAACCCCACGCTGATCAACTCGATTTCGGTCTCCGAGATCGGTGCGGAAGCCAACAGCATCGCCGTGCGCAACGGTATCGTCGCCGTGGCCGTCCAGAATCCGGAAGCCACCGAAAACGGTTCGGTCGCGCTTCTCGACAGCGACGGCAACATCGTCTCGGTCGTACAAGCCGGTGCCTTGCCCGACGCGCTGACCTTCTCGCCGGACGGAAATTGGGTACTCGTCGCCAATGAGGGCGAGCCGCGCGAAGATTTCGGCATCGACCCTGAAGGCTCGATCACGGTCATCGACGTCTCGGATGGCGCGGAAAACGTGACCCAGGACAATGTCCGCACCGCCAACTTCCAGGGCTTCAATGGCCAGGAAGACGATCTGCGCGCCGCCGGCGTACGCATCTACGGGCCCGGCGCTTCCGCAGCCCAGGACTTCGAGCCCGAGTGGGTCGAAGTCTCGGCTGACAACAGCACGGCCTACGCCTCGCTGCAGGAAAACAACGCCATCGCCGTGATCGACATCGCGTCCGCGACCGTCACCGATGTCTGGCCGCTCGGCTTCAAGGACTGGTCCGAACAGGGCCAGTGGTCGGGCGTAGGCTTCGATGCCAGCCGCGACACCGATTCCATCGAGTTCCACAACTGGCCCGTGCAGGGCATCTTTCTGCCCGATACCATCCGCGTCATGGAGACCGGCGACGAGACCTATATCGTCACCGCCAACGAGGGTGATGCCCGCGAATATGACGAAGACGGCTGGTGGAGCGAGGAATTCGAGATTCGCGACCTGCAGCTCGATACGTCCGTTTTCCCTGACGCAGAGGAGCTCCAGCAGCTCGAGCAGATCGGCCGCCTGGGCGTAACCTCCACCCTCGGCTTCGGCGAAAGCTGCGATCCCTCGCTCTCGACCGCCGAAGTCCAGGATCTGGGCTACGGCGAGCTGCGTGAATATGTGCATGCCGAATGCGTCTACGAAGAGCTCTACGTCTATGGCGGGCGGTCGTTCTCGATCTTCCAGGTCACCGACGAAGGTCTCGACCTCGTGTTCGACAGCGGCTCGGATTTCGAAGAGATCACCGCTGAAGCCAGCCCGGACTTCTTTAACGCCGACAACGGCTACCGTGACGTCCAGTTCAAGCGCCGCTCGCCCAACAAGGGCCCTGAGCCAGAGGGCGTTGCCGTGGGCACGGTCGATGGCCGCTCCTACGCCTTTGTTGGCCTCGAGCGTATCGGCGGCGTGATGGTCTACGACATCACCACCCCCAGCGAGGCCAGCTTCGTCACCTACATCAACAGCCGCGATTTCACCGTGGGTGATGATGCCGTGGCCCAGAGCCAGACCGAGCGCGGCGCGGAAGGCCTGTACTTCGTTCCCGCCGAACAGAGCCCGGAAGCCGATGGCCGTCCGCTGCTGATCGTTGGCAACGAGGTCAGCGGCACGACCGCCATCTATGCAATCGACCTGGCCGATTGACGGTCGCGAGGTCGGAAGGACTCTCAACTTTCCGATCGACCCGCCCTGCCAGAGCCAGACACGAAAAAGGCCCGGATCGCTCCGGGCCTTTTGTCATTCTGCGGATCTGATGGATCAGGCCGCGACGTCTTCGTCTTCATAGACGCGCTCAGCGGTCGGACCGGAGTCCTTGCCCTTGGCGTCGACATCGCGATCGACAAACTCGATGATCCCCACAGGCGCGTTATCGCCGTGGCGGAAGCCTGCCTTGAGAACGCGGGTATAACCACCGTTGCGATCCTGATAGCGCGGGCCAAGGACCTCGAACAGCTTCTTGACCATAGCCTCGTCCCCAACTTTGGAGATGGCCTGGCGACGGGCATGAAGGTCACCGCGCTTACCGAGCGTGATGAGCTTCTCCACGATCGGCCTCAGTTCCTTGGCCTTGGGCAGAGTGGTAACGATCTGCTCATGCTTGATGAGCGCAGCGGACATGTTCTTGAACATCGCCTTGCGATGCGAAGAGGTCCTGTTCAGCTTGCGGCCGGACTTTCCGTGACGCATGATGCTCTCCTAATAAACGCTGGTCGCCCGGTCGGATCAGTAGTGATCTTCGTACCGCTTGGCGAGGTCTTCGATGTTTTCGGGCGGCCAGTTGGTGACATCCATACCGAGATGGAGCCCCATCTGGGCCAACACTTCCTTGATCTCGTTGAGCGACTTGCGCCCGAAGTTCGGCGTGCGGAGCATTTCCGCTTCCGTCTTCTGGATCAGATCGCCGATATAGACGATGTTGTCGTTCTTGAGGCAGTTGGCCGAACGCACGGAAAGCTCCAGCTCGTCGACCTTCTTGAGCAGCGCAGGATTGAACGCCAGCTCGGGAGCCGAATCCTCGGACCGTTCCTTGGTCGGCTCTTCAAAGTTCACGAACACGCTGAGCTGGTCCTGAACGATGCGCGCGGCATAGGCCAGGGCATCTTCCGGCGTGATCGAACCATTGGTCTCGATCTGAAGCGTCAGCTTGTCGAAATCGAGGTTCTGGCCCTCACGGGTCTTGTCCACCTTGTAGCTGACCCGCTTGACCGGCGAGAAGAGCGCGTCGATGGCGATGTAGCCGATCGGGGCGTCCTCGGGACGGTTGCGGTCGGCAGGAACATAGCCCTTGCCGGTGTTCACGGTGAACTCGACATTGATCTCCGCCCCGTCATCGAGGTGACAGATCACCAGATCGGGATTGAGGATCTCGATATCGCCCGTCGTGCGGATATCACCCGCCGTCACGGCGCCCGGGCCCTGCTTGGTCAGGCCCAGCCGCTTCGGGCCTTCGTCGCCCATCTTAACGGCGATTTCCTTGACGTTCAGGACCAGATCGGTCACGTCTTCACGCACCCCGGGGACCGAGGAGAACTCGTGAAGCACACCATCAATCTGGATCGCGGTAATCGCAGCGCCCTGAAGTGAGGACAGCAAAACCCTGCGCAGCGTGTTGCCAAGGGTCAAGCCATAACCGCGTTCAAGCGGCTCGGCGACCACGGAGGCGACGCGCGCGGGATTGCTGCCCGGAATAACATCCAGCTTGGTCGGCTTGATCAGTTCTTGCCAGTTTTTCTGGATCATCACGTTCAACATCCTTTCAAAAATGCGGCCCTGCCCCGACCGCAATGCCGCAAAAGAACGAACCCTGGTGGCGCGCCCAGGGTTCGGTCACATCAAACGCGACGCCGCTTGCGCGGACGGCAGCCATTGTGGGGAATGGCGGTAACGTCCCGGATGGAGGTTACGGTAAATCCGGCAGCCTGGAGGGCCCGCAGCGCCGACTCGCGCCCCGAACCGGGACCACGAACTTCGACCTCAAGAGTCTTCATGCCGTGTTCCTGAGCCTTGCGGGCAGCATCTTCGGCGGCCATCTGTGCAGCGTAGGGCGTTGACTTGCGCGAGCCCTTGAACCCCATGGTTCCGGCCGACGACCACGAAATGGTGTTGCCCTGAACGTCGGTGATGGTAACCATGGTGTTGTTGAACGATGCGTTGACGTGTGCGACGCCTGCACTGATGTTCTTACGCTCGCGACGGCGAACGCGGGTGGTATCTGCTTTGGCCATTCTGTTCCTCTGATCGATATCGAACGCCGCCGTTACGCCAGCGGCTACACCTTGGGCGAGACCGGAACCTGCTCTGGGCACCCGAAGGTCCCGGCAGCACGCCCCGCGCCCCGTCCTTATTTCTTCTTGCCGGCAATCGGCTTTGCCGGACCCTTGCGGGTGCGGGCATTGGTATGGGTGCGCTGACCGCGCACGGGCAGGCCGCGACGGTGGCGCAGGCCACGATAATTCCCCAGATCCATAAGACGCTTGATGTTCATCGCCACGTTGCGGCGAAGATCACCCTCGACCGAATAGTCGCGGTCGATGGTCTCGCGAATCTGGATGACTTCTGCGTCGGTCAGCTCATTCACGCGGCGCTCGGCCGGAATGGAAACCTTTTCGCAAATTTCTTCGGCCATCTTGGCCCCGATCCCGTGAATATACTGCAGCGCGATGACAACGCGCTTGTTCGTCGGGATATTGACGCCAGCAATACGAGCCACGCCTGATCTCCTAATCTGTTATCGCGGGCGTTGTAGCCCCCGCATTATTCAACAACAAGGGACCGGCATCCGACCCCCTTCCCGCTTGAAGGAACCGAATCCAGCCCTAGAAATCCTTGAGACTGGCGCGGTTCTTAAGGAGTTGCGGTACTAAAGTCAACACCGCCGCAACACCCCGTTCAACTTCCCCCGATAGCCGCCTTTATGGCACCGGTGACATCATCGATGGGCGCCATGCCGTCAACCGACCGCAAAAGCCCTTCGTTTGCATAAAAGCTCACCAGAGGAGCCGTCTGCTGGACATAGACATCGAGCCGCTTGCGAAGCACCTCTTCATTGTCGTCAGCGCGCGCACCACCCGATTCCTGGGCCCGCTTCACGATCCGCTTCACGAGGATATCGGGGTCGGCCTTGATCTCGACCACAGCATCCAGATGCAAGCCCTTGCGGTCCAGCATGTGGTTGAGCGCCTCGGCCTGAGCGATCGTGCGGGGAAACCCGTCGAGGATGAACCCGTTCGCGCAATCCGGCTCGTCCATGCGGTCCGAAATGATGCCCGAAACGATCTCATCGGACACGAGGTCGCCGCGATCGACGATTGCTTTCGCTTCGAGCCCCATCGGCGTCTGCGCGGCAATTGCCGCACGCAGCATGTCTCCAGTCGAGAGCTGGGGAATTCCGTAAGTTTGCACCAGGATCTGAGCCTGAGTTCCCTTCCCCGCTCCCGGCGGGCCCAAAAGTACCAGTCTCATCGACGACGTCCCCCCAAGCGTGATTTCTTGACCATGCCCTCGTATTGCTGGGCAATCAGGTGGCTTTGGATCTGGCTGACCGTATCGAGGGTCACGGTCACGATGATCAGCAGCGATGTCCCCCCGAGAAAGGCCGAGATATTGAGCTGACTCAGAAACACTTCGGGGATCAGCGCGACAACCGTCAAATACAGGGCGCCCGCCACAGTAATCCGCGTCAGCACGTAGTCGATGTGCTGGGCGGTGCGCTCACCCGGACGGATGCCCGGAATGAACCCGCCCGAGCGCTTGAGATTGTCCGCGGTCTCGGTCGGGTTGAAGACGATCGAGGTGTAGAAAAACGCAAAGAAGATGATCATGGCGGCAAAGAGCGCCAGATAGAGCGGCTGGCCACGGCCCAGCACCGCCGAGATCACCTGCAGCCACTGCGGCGCATCGCCTTGGGCGGAGAAGGTCGCAATGGTCGCGGGCAGCAGCAGCAACGAGGACGCAAAGATCACCGGAATCACGCCTGCAGTATTGAGCTTGAGCGGCAGGTGCGAGGTATCGCCCTGATACATCTTGTTGCCGACCTGGCGCTTTGGATACTGAATCAGCAGCCTGCGCTGGGCCCGCTCGAAGAACACGATGACAGCTATGATAGCGATCGCAGCCAGCAGAATGCCGACAACTGCTATGGTGGGCAGCGCGCCGGTCCGGCTCAGCTCCAGAGTTTGAGCGATCGTCGCAGGCAGCGAAGCCACGATCCCGGCGAAAATGATCAGCGAGATGCCATTGCCGATGCCGCGCGCGGTCATCTGCTCGCCCAGCCACATCAGGAACATGGTGCCGCCGACCAGCGTGATGATCGTCGAGATGCGGAAGAACCAGCCCGGATCGGCCACAACACCTTCGCTGGCCTCGAGTCCGACGGCAATGCCGTAGGCCTGCACGGTGCAGAACACCACGGTGAGGTAGCGGGTGTACTGGTTGAGCTTGCGCCGACCGCTCTCGCCCTCCTTCTTGAGGGCTTCCAGCTTGGGCGAAGCGGTGGACATCACCTGGATGACGATCGAGGCGGTAATGTAGGGAATCAGGTTCAGCGCAAAGATCGCCAGTCGCTCGACGGCGCCACCTGCGAACATGTTGAACAGCCCGAAAATACCGCCCTGCGCCTGCTGAAAGGTCGCGGCGAACGCATCCGGGTCGATCCCGGGAATCGGAATGTAGGTACCGAGGCGGTAAACGAGCAGCGCACCAAGCGTGAAAAGGATCCGCTTCTGCAGGTCCTTGGCCTTGGAGAAGGTAGAAAAACTAAGGTTTCGGGCGAGTTGCTCGGCTGCAGACGCCATGACGGCTTCCTCTCGATGCAATTAGAGCAGACGAAACGGGCCGTGGCGGCCCGTTACGAAGACTGGTGCTCTGATATAGTCAGAGCGCACGCATGCGCAATCCCGCCGGGGCGGGAAATGGCACGCGCGCGCTCTGTATGCGCATTTATTCGCTGTCCTTGTCGGCCTTGCCGCCGTCGATCTCGACCTTGCCGCCAGCCGCCTCGACGGCCGCAATAGCGCCTGCCGAAGCGTAGTTGACCCTGAACGTCACCTTGCTGGCCTTGAACTCGCCGCCATTGATCAGGCGCACGCCGTCCCGGACCCGACGGATCACGCCGGCCTTGACCAGGGCTGCGGCATCTACGACGCCCTTGGCGTCGAGCTTGCCGCTGTCGATATAGGACTGAACGCGATCGAGGCGCACGGCGTTGAATTTCTTGGCAAACGCGTTGTTGAAGCCGCGCTTGGGCATCCGCATGTGGAGCGGCATCTGCCCGCCTTCAAAGCCGTTGATCGCCACGCCCGAGCGCGACTTCTGGCCCTTAACGCCGCGACCGCCGGTCTTGCCCAGACCAGAACCGATGCCGCGACCGACGCGCACCTTCGCCTTATTGGCGCCGGGCTTGTCAGAAATCTGATTGAGACGCATCTGTTCTACCTTCCTACTTCCCGTCCACGACGCGGACGAGGTGGGATACCTTGGAAATCATGCCACGGACCGAAGGAGTGTCCTCCAGTTCGCGCTGCCGGTGCATCTTGTTGAGCCCCAGCCCGACCAGCGTCTGGCGCTGGTCCGGTGCCCGGCGGATCGGGCTGCCGATCTGCTCGACGATGAGTGTCTTCTTGGCCATCAGTCTTCTCCGTCCTCGGGCGCCGATCAGGCTTCGACGGCCGCTTCGCCGCGGCGTGCCTGCAGTTCGGAGACCTTCAGGCCACGTCGAGAAGCCACAGCACGCGGGCTGTCGACGTTCTTGAGTGCCTCGAAGGTCGCCCGCACCATGTTGTAAGGGTTCGCCGTGCCCTGGGACTTGGCGACGATATCGTTGATACCGAGCGTCTCGAAGACCGCACGCATCGGACCGCCGGCGATGATGCCTGTACCAGCCGGAGCTGCACGAAGCAGCACCTTTCCGGCGCCGTGGCGTCCGGTGACGTCGTGGTGCAGCGTCCGGGCTTCACGAAGCGGCACCCGGATCATCTGGCGCTTGGCCTGCTCGGTTGCCTTGCGGATAGCCTCGGGCACCTCGCGTGCCTTGCCGTGACCGAACCCGACACGGCCCTTCTGATCGCCAACGACGACAAGCGCGGCAAAGCCGAAACGCCGACCGCCCTTCACCACCTTGGCGACGCGATTGATATGCACAAGGCGATCTACGAACTCGCTATCGCGCTCTTGACTGTCTCTCATCGTTCAACCAGCTCTTCTTGATTTCGGTTCAGTTGGCTTCTGCAATCAGAAGCTCAACCCGCCCTCGCGGGCCGCCTCGGCCAGGGCCTTTACCCGACCATGGAAAATGTAGCCGCCCCGATCGAAGATGACGTTCTCGACACCGGCCTTGGTGGCCCGCTCGGCTAGCGCCTTGCCAACAGTCGCAGCTGCGGCCTGATTGGCACCGTTATCGATCTTAAGATCCTTCTCGAGCGAGGACGCAGCAGCGAGGGTAACCCCGTTGGCGTCATCGATGATCTGGGCATAGATGTTCTTTTCAGAACGGAAGACCGACAGACGCGGGCGACCGTTGGCGCGGGCTTTGAGAGCCTTGCGCACACGGGCCTTGCGGCGGTCAATACCGGAAAGTTTAGCCATTGCCACCACTCCTTACTTCTTCTTGCCTTCCTTGCGGACGATGCGCTCGTCAGAATAGCGCACGCCCTTGCCCTTGTAGGGCTCGGGGGGACGGAATTCGCGAATATTCGCGGCAACCTGACCCACCTGCTGCTTGTCGATACCCGTGACCACGATCTCGGTCTGGGTCGGCGCCGCCAGCTGAATGCCGTCGGGAGCCTTGTAGATTACTTCGTGGCTGAACCCCAGCGAGAGCTTCAGGTCCGACCCCTGCATCTGTGCACGGTAACCGACGCCCGAAATGGCGAGCTTGCGCTCAAAGCCGGTCGATACACCGCGAACGATATTGTCGATCAGGGTCCGCGACATGCCCCATGCCGACCGGGCCTCGCGGCTGTCGTCGATCGGGGTTACGACGATCCCGTCTTCCCCGGACTCGACCCTGACCAGATCCACCAGAACGACGGTCTGCTCCCCCTTGGGACCCTTGGCCGTAACGGCCTGGCCATCGACCGTGACCGTCACGCCGCTGACCGGGGCTACCGGCTTTTTGCCAATACGCGACATTTTCTTCGCCTTTTCGTCTTTATCTAGAGGGAGGTGTCCCGCGCGTCATTAGAAGACGCGACAGAGAACCTCGCCGCCTACGTTCTCGGAGCGGGCCATGTGATCGGCCATCACTCCCTTGGGAGTGGACAGGATCGCAACGCCCAGGCCATTTCCAATGACCGGGATATTCTTGACCGAAGCGTAGACACGACGCCCGGGCTTGGACACCCGCTGAATCTCACGGATGACAGGCTCTTCCTCGGAGTACTTCAGCTCGATGCTGAACTCCTTGTGGCCTTCGGCGCTGGTATCTTCGGTGTAGCCGCGGATGTAGCCCTCGGCCTTGAGCACATCGAGCACATGGGCCCGAAGCGTGGAAGCCGGGGTACGCACCGTATCACGGCGCCGCATCTGGGCGTTCCGGATACGAGTGAGCATATCGCCAAGCGGATCGATAAGAGTCATCTTTGTTCTTCCTTACCAGCTCGACTTGACCATGCCGGGGATCTTGCCCATCGAGCCCAACTCACGAAGCGCCACACGGCTCAGCCTCAGCTTGCGGTAGTAACCGCGCGGCCGGCCCGACACTTCGCAACGGTTCCGAACCCGTACGGGCGAGGCGTTGCGCGGCAATTCGGCCAGCTTGAGCTGCGCTGCAAACCGCTCCTCGAAAGACAGCGACTCGTCCTTGGCCTTAGCCTTGAGCGCCGCACGCTTGGGGGCATATTGCTTGGCCAGCTTGGCGCGACGCTTGTTCTTTTCGATGGCGCTCGTTTTTGCCATTTAATTCTCTCTTTCGTCTCTCTTCCGCGGACCGGTTACTGCCGGAACGGGAAATTGAAAGCCTTGAGAAGCGCACGCGCTTCATCATCGGTGTTGGCCGTGGTGCAGACGATCACGTCCATGCCCCAGATCTGGTCGACCTGGTCATAATTGATCTCAGGGAACACGATGTGCTCCTTGATGCCCATCGCGAAATTGCCGCGGCCGTCGAAGCTCTTGGCATTCAGGCCGCGAAAGTCGCGAACGCGCGGAAGAGCGATGTTCACAAGCCGGTCGACGAACTCGTACATACGGGCCCTGCGAAGGGTAACCTTCACGCCGATCGGCATCTCTTCACGCAGTTTGAAACCGGCAATCGACTTGCGAGCATGCGTGATAACGGGCTGCTGGCCAGAAATCTTCTGAAGGTCGGCAAGAGCAGCCTTGACCTTCTTGGAGTCGGCAACCGCCTCGCCCACACCCATGTTGATCACGACCTTGTCCAGCTTGGGCACGGCCATCGGGTTGGCGTAGTTGAAGGTCTCGATCAGACCGGCGCGCACCACCTCGTCATAGTGGGTGCGCATGCGCGGGGTATAGGTCTCAGCCATCGATCACTTCTCCGGAACGCTTCGCGACGCGGCGCTTGACCCCGTCCTTGATTTCGAAGCCGACACGGGTCGGCTTGTTTTCCTTGGCATCGAGCAGCGCGATGTTGCTCAGATGGATCGGCGCCTCACGGGTAATGATGCCCGCTTCCTGGTTGGCCGACTGACGCTGGTGCCGGCGGATCAGGTTGATGCCCTGAACAACGGCACGGGTCTCAGACGGGATCACGCGCAGGACCTGGCCGGTCTTGCCCTTATCCTTGCCTGCAAGGACGATGACCTTGTCACCCTTCTTGATCTTGGCAGCCATTACAGCACCTCCGGCGCGAGCGAGATGATCTTCATGTGATTCTTCGCGCGCAGCTCACGGGGAACCGGGCCAAAAATACGGGTCCCGACCGGTTCCTTGTTGTTGTTGATGATGACCGCCGCATTGCGGTCAAAACGGATCACGGTGCCATCGGGGCGACGGATGTCGGACGCGGTGCGAACCACCACGGCCTTCATGACCTGACCCTTCTTGACGCGGCCGCGCGGTATGGCGTCCTTGACAGACACAACGATGATGTCGCCAACCGACGCATACTTGCGATGCGAGCCGCCCAGCACCTTGATGCACATAACGCGACGGGCGCCCGAATTATCGGCCACGTCGAGATTTGTCTGCATCTGAATCATGACTGGTTGCCTTCTTTAAATTATTGGTTCCGCCCGACAGTCCGGTGCGTCGCCTGACCTCTTTTAAGCGCTAGGCCTGGTTCAGTATCGTCCAGCGCTTGTTCTTCGAGATCGGGGCGCACTCCTGGATCTGCACCACGTCGCCAAGCTTGGCCGCACCGGCTTCGTCATGGGCATGATACTTCTTGGAACGGCGCACCGTCTTTTTCATGATCGGGTGGGTAAAGCGGCGCTCAACGCTCACCACGACCGTCTTTTCGTTCTTGTCGGAGACCACGGTCCCCTGCAGGATACGCTTGGGCATCGATATCTCCTTACTTCGCTTCCGCGCTCTTCTCGCGCAGAATGGTCTGGACGCGCGCGATGTTGCGGCGAACCGTGCGCACCTGCGCGGTATTGTCCAACTGCTGCGTAGCCCGCTGGAAGCGCAGGTTGAACTGCTCTTTCTTCAGGCCGACGAGTTCGTCGTTGAGTTCGTCGACCGTCTTGGTCCTAACGTCGCTCGGCTTCATCGCTCACTCGTCCTCAGTCTGTAATGCGGGCCACGAACCGCGTCTTGATCGGCAGCTTCATGGCCGCCAGACGCAGGGCTTCGCGCGCGATTTCTTCACTCACGCCGTCGATCTCGAACATGATCCGGCCGGGCTTGACGCGGGCTGCCCAATATTCGGGAGCACCCTTGCCCTTACCCATACGAACTTCAGTCGGCTTGGACGACACGGGCACATCCGGGAACACCCGGATCCAGACACGTCCTGCGCGCTTCATATAGCGAGTCATCGCGCGACGTGCGGCCTCGATCTGGCGGGCGGTTATACGCTCAGGCTCCTGAGCCTTCAACCCATATTCGCCGAAATTGAGTTCGGTCCCACCCTTGGCCACGCCATGGATGCGACCTTTGTGCGCCTTGCGGAACTTGGTACGTTTCGGTTGCAGCATTGTTCAGTCTTTCTTTCAGCTTGCAGCCGGACCGCGACGGCCCTGCCCGCCGCCGTCACCACCTTCGGTGGCGCGACGCTCGTGAGCCATGGGGTCGTGCTCCATGATTTCGCCCTTGAAGATCCAGACCTTGATCCCGATGATCCCGTAGGTCGTGGCCGCTTCGGCAACGCCGTAGTCCACGTCCGCGCGCAGCGTGTGAAGCGGAACGCGACCTTCGCGGTACCACTCGGTCCGGGCGATGTCCGCGCCGCCGAGGCGACCACCAACATTAACCCGAATACCCAGGGCACCCATGCGCATCGCGGTCTGGACCGCACGCTTCATGGCACGACGGAAGGCCACACGGCGCTCGAGCTGCTGGGCAATGCCCTGCGCGACGAGCGTTGCATCGGTCTCGGGCTTGCGAACTTCAACGATGTTGATGTGCACTTCCGAGTCGGTGAACTGCTTGACCTTGTTGCGGATCTTCTCGATGTCCGCGCCCTTCTTGCCGATCACGATACCCGGACGCGCCGAGTGGATCGAAATGCGGCACTTGCGGTGCGGGCGCTCGATGACGATCTTGGAAACTGCGGCCTGCTTCAGGTCATCCTGGAGCATCTTGCGGATCTTGAGGTCTTCCTGAAGAAGCGAGCCGTACTCGCCCTTGTCGGCGTACCAGCGCGAATCCCAGGTCCGGTTGATCCCGAGCCGCAGCCCGATTGGATTGACTTTCTGTCCCATCAGACGGCTTCCTCAACTTCACGGACGACTATGGTCAGATGCGAGAACGGCTTCTGGATGCGCGCACCACGACCGCGAGCGCGGGCATGGAAGCGCTTCATCACCAGCGCGTTGCCGACATAAGCTTCGGCGACGACCAGGGCGTCCGTGTCCAGGCCGTGATTGTTCTCGGCATTGGCAATGGCGCTCTCGAGGGTCTTGCGGACCGGCCCTGCAATCCGCTTGCGCGAAAACTGCAGCTCGGCCAGCGCCTTCTCGACCTTCTTGCCGCGGATCAGCGCGGCGACGAGGTTCAGCTTCTGAGGGCTGGACCGGACCATGCGCAGGACGGCTTTCGCCTCATTGTCCTTGAGCGCGCGTTCGCTCTTCTGCTTGCCCATAGTTACTTCCTCTTCGCCTTCTTGTCGGCCGCGTGCCCGTAATAGGTGCGCGTGGGCGAAAACTCACCGAACTTGTGGCCGATCATGTCTTCGGTAACATTCACCGGAACATGCTTCTGACCGTTGTAGACACCGAAGGTCAGGCCGACGAACTGCGGCAGGATCGTGGAACGGCGGCTCCAGATCTTTATAACCTCGTTGCGGCCCGACTCGCGGACCTTGTCTGCTTTCTTCAACAGGTACCCGTCGACGAACGGGCCTTTCCAGACGGAACGTGCCATGGCCCTTACCTGCCCTTCTTCTGGTGACGCGAGCGGACGATGAACTTGTCCGTCGACTTGTTGGTACGAGTGCGCTTGCCCTTGGTCGGCTTGCCCCACGGCGTGACCGGGTGTCGACCACCCGAGGTCCTGCCTTCACCACCACCATGCGGGTGGTCGACCGGGTTCATCGCGACACCGCGAACGCTCGGACGACGGCCAAGCCAGCGGTTACGACCAGCCTTGCCCAGGTTGGTGTTGGAGTGATCCGGGTTGGACACCGCGCCAACCGTGGCCATGCACGAACCATGGACGAGACGCTGCTCGCCCGAGTTCAGGCGAAGAATGGCCCAGCCCGCATCGCGACCGACATACTGTGCGTACGCACCGGCCGAACGCGCCATCTGCCCGCCCTTCTTGGGCTTGAGTTCGATGTTGTGGACGATCGTACCCACCGGCATCCGCTCGAGCGGCATGGCATTGCCCGGCTTGACGTCGACCGCACCGGAGGACGAAACGACCTTGTCACCTGCGGTGAGGCGCTGCGGAGCAAGGATGTAGGCCTGCTCGCCGTCCTCGTAGGTGATCAGTGCGATGAATGCGGTCCGGTTGGGATCGTATTCAAGGCGCTCGACCGTGCCGACCGCATCGAACTTGGTGCGCTTGAAATCGACGACGCGATAGCGACGCTTGTGCCCGCCACCACGGTTGAACGCGGTGACCCGGCCCCGGTTGTTGCGGCCGCCCGACTTGGTCAGACCCTCGGTCAGCTTCTTGACCGGAGCGCCGTTCCAGAGTTCGGACCGGTTGATGCCGATAAGCTGACGGCGTCCCGGCGAGGTTGGATTGTACTGCTTCAAAGCCATTGTTCTTCTTCCCCGACCTGTCCCTACAGACCCGTCGAAATGTCGATGGTCTGACCGTCAACGAGGGTGACGATCGCCTTCTTGACGTCCTTGCGCTTACCCGCAAACCCGCGAAAACGCTTCGCCTTGCCCTTGCGGACCAGAGTATTGACCGCCTTGACCTTGACCGAGAACAGCGCCTCTACGGCCGCCTTGATCTCGGGCTTGGACGCATCGACCGCCACATCGAACACGACCTGGCCGTGTTCCGATGCCATCGTCGACTTCTCGGTGACCACCGGATTGCGAATGATGTCGTAGTGCTTGAGCGTGCTCATTGGAACCGGCCCTCCAGCGCGGCCAGCGCGTCCTTGGTCAGGACCAGCTTTTCGCGACGCAGAATGTCGTAAACGTTGATGCCCTGAGCCGGCAGCACATCGATCTGCGGGATGTTGCGTGCGGCTCGCGAGAAATTCTCGTCGAGCTCGGTGCCCCCGATGATCAGCGCATTGGCGAAGCCGAGCTTGCCGAATGCGGCGCGAAGCACTGCTGTCTTGGCCTCGGTTGCAACCGCACTCTCGAGAATGACGATCTCACCGGCCTGGGCCTTGGCAGAGAGCGCATGCCGCAGAGCGAGGGCGCGGACCTTCTTGGGCAGATCGATCGCGTGGCTGCGCGGGGTGGGCCCGAAAGCCCGGCCGCCGCCACGGAAGATGTTGGAGCGCCGCGAGCCGTGACGTGCACCGCCGCCGCCCTTCTGACGACCGAACTTCTTGCCGGTCATCGAGACGTCGGCGCGGTTCTTGACCGCGTGCGTACCAGCCATCTTCTTGAGCTGCTGATAGCGAACCATGCGCTGGATCAGATCGGCGCGGGGCTCGAGGCCGAACACGGCGTCATCGAGCGTGACCTTGCCAGCCGACTTGCCATCGAGAGTTGTGACCTGGAGTTCCATTATACGATCTCCCCGTTGCCTGCGGCAGCCGGTGCCTTGAACGAACCGGGACGGGCAATGCCTTCAGGGGCCGCGCGCTTGACAGCGTCGCGGATCTGGATCCACCCACCCTTGGAGCCCGGAACCGAACCCTGAACCATGATCAGACCGCGCTCGACATCGGTCTTGACGACCTTGACGTTTTGCGTTGTCACGCGGGCATCGCCCATGTGGCCAGCCATCTTCTTGCCCTTGAACACCTTGCCGGGGTCCTGGTTCTGACCGGTCGAACCGTGCGAGCGGTGCGATACGGACACGCCATGCGACGCCCGGAGGCCGCCGAAATTGTGCCGCTTCATCGCGCCGGCAAAGCCCTTGCCGATCGAAGTGCCGGTAACGTCGACGAGCTGGCCCTCGACGAAATGGTCGGCCATGAACTCTGCGCCAACATCGATCAGGTTGTCCTCGCTGACGCGGAACTCCACGACCTTGCGCTTGGGCTCGACCTGAGCTGCCGCGTACTGGCCACGCTGGGCCTTGTTGACGTTCTTGACCTTGACCGAACCTGCGCCGATCTGCAGGGCCACATAGCCGTCTTTATCCTGCGTCCGCTGGCCTACCACCTGGCAGCCTTGCAGCGCCAGGACAGTAACGGGTACATGCGCGCCGTCATCCGTGAAGATGCGGGTCATGCCCAGCTTTTGTGCGATCACTCCAGAACGCATCGGTTGCTACCTTCTCTTTGGTGCGTCTTCCCGGGTCTTTGGCTCTTCCAAGAGGACCCGTAGATTTCGAAAGACGCTTTAAATTCGTTCACTCAGAGCTTGATCTCGACATCGACGCCGGCGGCGAGATCGAGCTTCATCAGTGCGTCCACCGTCTGCGGGGTCGGATCGACAATGTCGAGGAGACGCTTATGAGTCCGGATTTCGAACTGCTCGCGGCTCTTCTTGTCGATGTGAGGACCCCGGTTCACGGTGTACTTGTCAATTCGCGTCGGCAGCGGAATGGGACCGCGAACCTGGGCGCCCGTGCGCTTGGCAGTGTTGACGATCTCGCGGGTCGAATTGTCGAGCACGCGATGATCGAACGCCTTGAGCCGGATGCGAATGTTCTGACCGTTCATTGTGTTCTATCCTTTGGAAAAGGACCGCGGTGCGCAGCAGCGCGCACCGCACTCTTTTGTCCGACTCTTCTTACGCGACGATTTTGGAAACGACGCCGGCGCCGACGGTGCGGCCGCCTTCGCGGATGGCGAAGCGAAGCTTCTCTTCCATCGCGATCGGAACGATCAGTTCCACGTTCATTTCCACGTTGTCGCCGGGCATCACCATCTCAACGCCCTCGTTCAGCGTCACGACACCGGTCACGTCCGTCGTCCGGAAGTAGAACTGCGGACGGTAGTTCGTGAAGAACGGGGTGTGGCGACCGCCCTCTTCCTTGGTCAGGATGTAGGCTTCGGCAACGAACTTGGTGTGCGGGGTCACAGAACCGGGCTTGCACAGCACCTGCCCGCGCTCCACCTGGCTGCGGTCGATACCGCGGATCAGAGCACCGATGTTGTCACCAGCCTGGCCCGAATCGAGCAGCTTGCGGAACATCTCGACGCCGGTCACCGTGGTCTTCTGGGTCGCCTTGATCCCGATGATCTCGACTTCCTCGCCAACCTTGACGATGCCGCGCTCAACCCGACCGGTCACAACCGTGCCACGACCGGAAATCGAGAACACGTCTTCGACCGGCATCAGGAAGGGCTGATCCACGGGGCGCTCGGGCTGCGGAATGTAGTCGTCCACAGTCTTCATCAGCTCCAGGATCGCGTCATGGCCGATCTCGGGACGCTTGTCCTCGAGTGCCATCAGCGCAGAACCCTTGGTGATCGGAATGTCGTCACCGGGGAACTCATAGGACGAGAGAAGCTCGCGAACCTCGAGCTCGACCAGCTCAAGAAGCTCCTCGTCGTCGACCTGGTCGACCTTGTTGAGGAACACAACAAGCGCCGGAACGCCAACCTGGCGGGCGAGCAGAATGTGCTCGCGCGTCTGGGGCATCGGGCCGTCGGCAGCCGAGACCACAAGGATCGCGCCGTCCATCTGCGCCGCGCCGGTGATCATGTTCTTCACATAGTCCGCGTGACCGGGGCAGTCCACATGCGCATAGTGGCGCTTCTCGGTCTCGTACTCGACGTGCGCCGTCGAGATCGTGATACCGCGGGCCTTCTCTTCGGGCGCCTTGTCGATCTGGTCGTAAGCGGAGAACGTCGCACCGCCCGTCTCGGCCAATACCTTCGTGATCGCAGCCGTCAATGACGTCTTGCCGTGGTCAACATGGCCAATCGTGCCAATGTTGCAGTGCGGCTTCGTGCGGCTGAACTTTTCCTTACCCATCG
>NZ_RZMX01000013.1 GCF_003992665.1 Pelagibacterium montanilacus | reverse complement strand
TTACGCGACGATTTTGGAAACGACGCCGGCGCCGACGGTGCGGCCGCCTTCGCGGATGGCGAAGCGAAGCTTCTCTTCCATCGCGATCGGAACGATCAGTTCCACGTTCATTTCCACGTTGTCGCCGGGCATCACCATCTCAACGCCCTCGTTCAGCGTCACGACACCGGTCACGTCCGTCGTCCGGAAGTAGAACTGCGGACGGTAGTTCGTGAAGAACGGGGTGTGGCGACCGCCCTCTTCCTTGGTCAGGATGTAGGCTTCGGCAACGAACTTGGTGTGCGGGGTCACAGAACCGGGCTTGCACAGCACCTGCCCGCGCTCCACCTGGCTGCGGTCGATACCGCGGATCAGAGCACCGATGTTGTCACCAGCCTGGCCCGAATCGAGCAGCTTGCGGAACATCTCGACGCCGGTCACCGTGGTCTTCTGGGTCGCCTTGATCCCGATGATCTCGACTTCCTCGCCAACCTTGACGATGCCGCGCTCAACCCGACCGGTCACAACCGTGCCACGACCGGAAATCGAGAACACGTCTTCGACCGGCATCAGGAAGGGCTGATCCACGGGGCGCTCGGGCTGCGGAATGTAGTCGTCCACAGTCTTCATCAGCTCCAGGATCGCGTCATGGCCGATCTCGGGACGCTTGTCCTCGAGTGCCATCAGCGCAGAACCCTTGGTGATCGGAATGTCGTCACCGGGGAACTCATAGGACGAGAGAAGCTCGCGAACCTCGAGCTCGACCAGCTCAAGAAGCTCCTCGTCGTCGACCTGGTCGACCTTGTTGAGGAACACAACAAGCGCCGGAACGCCAACCTGGCGGGCGAGCAGAATGTGCTCGCGCGTCTGGGGCATCGGGCCGTCGGCAGCCGAGACCACAAGGATCGCGCCGTCCATCTGCGCCGCGCCGGTGATCATGTTCTTCACATAGTCCGCGTGACCGGGGCAGTCCACATGCGCATAGTGGCGCTTCTCGGTCTCGTACTCGACGTGCGCCGTCGAGATCGTGATACCGCGGGCCTTCTCTTCGGGCGCCTTGTCGATCTGGTCGTAAGCGGAGAACGTCGCACCGCCCGTCTCGGCCAATACCTTCGTGATCGCAGCCGTCAATGACGTCTTGCCGTGGTCAACATGGCCAATCGTGCCAATGTTGCAGTGCGGCTTCGTGCGGCTGAACTTTTCCTTACCCATCGTCCGTCTCCATGGTCGCAGCGCCTCGGCGCCGCTCAGTGTCTCTTAAATGAACTCGATCAGGCGTATTTGGCCTGGACTTCGTCGGCGACCGCCTGCGGCACCTGCTCGTAATGGCCGAACACCATCGTGTACTGCGCGCGTCCCTGGCTCATGGAGCGGAGGGAGTTGACGTACCCGAACATGTTGGCCAGCGGCACGAAGGCGTTGACCACCTGCGCAATACCGCGAGATTCGGTGCCCTGGATCTGGCCGCGCCGGGAGTTCAGGTCGCCGATGACGTCGCCCATATACTCTTCCGGTGTGACCACTTCGACCTTCATGATCGGCTCGAGCAGCTTGGCCCCTGCCTTCTGAAGGCCTTCACGGAAGCCGGCCCGGCCGGCAATCTCGAACGCGAGGACCGAGGAGTCGACGTCGTGATACGCGCCGTCCACCAGGGTTGCCTTGACGTCCACGATCGGAAAGCCCGCAAGGATACCGGCGCCCATAACGGACTCGATGCCCTTGGACACGCCGGGGATGTATTCCTTGGGAACCGAACCACCGACGATCTTGCTCTCGAAGCTGAACCCCGCGCCCGGATCGTTGGGCTCGATGACCATCTTCACACGAGCGAATTGGCCCGAACCACCCGACTGCTTCTTGTGGGTGTAATCGATCTCTGCAACCCGGGTGATCGTCTCACGATACGCAACCTGCGGCTGACCGATATTGGCCTCAACCTTGAACTCACGCTTCATGCGATCGACCAGAATGTCGAGGTGAAGCTCGCCCATGCCCGAAATGATCGTCTGGCCCGATTCCTCATCCGAGCGGACCCGGAAGCTGGGATCCTCGGCAGCCAGGCGCTGAAGGGCGAGGCCCATCTTCTCCTGGTCGGCCTTGGACTTGGGCTCCACGGCAATGTCGATCACCGGATCGGGGAAGATCATGCGCTCGAGGATCACCTGGCTCGCCGGCGTGCACAGCGTATCACCGGTGGTGGTGTCCTTGAGACCCACGATCGCGACGATATCGCCCGCAAAAGCCTCCGAGATCTGCTCGCGGCTGTTGGAGTGCATCTGGAACATGCGACCGACGCGTTCACGCTTGTCCTTGACCGTGTTCTGCAGCTGCGCACCTGCCTCGAGCTTGCCCGAATAGACGCGGCAGAAAGTCAGCGAACCCATGTGCGGGTCGTTGGCAATCTTGAAGGCCAGCATCGAAAGGGGCTCGTCGTCGTCAGCGTGACGCTCGATCGGCTCCTCGGTCTTGGCGTCGATACCACGAATGGCCTCGATGTCGTTCGGAGCGGGCAGAAAATCCACCACTGCATCCAGAAGCGGCTGCACGCCCTTGTTCTTGAACGCGGAACCACACAGAACGCCAAAGAAGTCGTTGCGGATGATGCCCTTGCGGAGCAATTTGCGGATCGTATCGTTGTCCGGCATCTCGCCTTCCAGATACGCTTCCATCGCAGCTTCGTCGAGTTCGACGGCGGCCTCGATCATGCTCTCGCGATACTCGTCCGCCTTGGCCTTGAGGTCTTCCGGAATGTCGAGGACGTCCCAGGACGCACCAAGCTGCTCGCCGTTCCAGACATAGGCCTTCATCTCGATGAGATCGACTACGCCGGCAAACTCGTTCTCGGCGCCGATCGGGAGCTGCAGCACAACGGCCTTGGCACCCAGGCGCTCGCCGATCATCTCGACCGAGCGGTAAAAGTCGGCACCGATCTTGTCCATCTTGTTCACGAAGATGAGGCGCGGAACGGCGTATTTGTCGGCCTGGCGCCAGACGGTCTCGGTCTGGGGCTCCACACCGGCGTTGGCGTCGAGCAGCGCTACGGCACCATCGAGCACGCGGAGCGAACGCTCCACTTCGATGGTGAAATCCACGTGGCCCGGTGTATCGATGATGTTGAAGCGGCGCTTCTTGCCGTCACGGCCCTGCCAGAACGTGGTCGTGGCAGCGGACGTGATGGTGATGCCGCGCTCCTGCTCCTGCTCCATCCAGTCCATGGTGGCTGCGCCATCATGGACTTCACCGATCTTGTGGCTCTTGCCGGTGTAGAACAGAATCCGCTCGGTCGTGGTCGTCTTGCCGGCATCGATGTGAGCCATGATGCCGAAATTGCGATAGTCTTCGATCTTGTATTCGCGGGCCATTTCAGATCGTCCTTACCAGCGGTAGTGCGAGAACGCACGGTTGGCATCGGCCATCCGGTGCGTGTCTTCGCGCTTCTTTACGGCCTGACCGCGCCCGTTGAGCGCATCCATGAGCTCGCCGGAAAGGCGACCAACCATGGTCTGTTCGCCGCGCTTGCGCGCGGCGTCGATCAGCCAGCGGATAGCGAGCGCCTGCTGGCGCTCGGTGCGCACTTCGACGGGAACCTGGTACGTCGCACCACCAACACGGCGGGAACGCACCTCGACGGCCGGACGGATATTTTCCAGCGCGGCATGAAATGCCTGCACGGGGTCCTGCTTGGTCCGCTCTTCAACGACGTCGAATGCGCCGTAAACGATGCTCTCGGCGGACGACTTTTTGCCGTCCTTCATGAGCGAATTCATAAACTTGGAAACGACGAGATCACCGAACTTGGGATCGGGGTTGATCTCACGCTTTTCTGCACGATGCCGACGGGACATTTGCTAGATCTCTCCTTACTTCGGCCGCTTCGCGCCGTACTTGGAACGACGCTGCCTGCGATCCTTCACGCTCTGGGTATCCAGAACGCCGCGCAGCACGTGGTACCGCACGCCCGGAAGGTCACGCACACGCCCGCCACGAATGAGCACAACCGAGTGCTCCTGCAGGTTATGGCCTTCACCCGGAATATAGGTGATGACCTCGCGCTGGTTGACCAGCCGCACCTTGGCAACGCGGCGCAGAGCGGAGTTCGGCTTCTTCGGCGTCGTCGTGTAGACGCGGGTGCAAACGCCGCGCTTCTGCGGGTTCGCCTCCATGGCCGGAACCTTGTTCCGCTTCGGCTTCGCCTGCCGGGGCTTGCGGATCAACTGATTAATGGTCGGCATGTCGCTCGAACCCTCTTTTCATCCGTAACAGACACAATCTTCTTCGTTATCCGCAACATGAGAGCGGCGCCCGCACAGGCTTCAGAGAAACCCGCGGCGCCAAGAAAGCAGAGGATCACCCCCGGTTAAGGAGACGATCATGCGCCCAAGACTTGTTGCGTCTAACGTACCCGACAGTGTGTTTGACCGGCTTGGATGAGGGGCATTGGGCGCCTCGCATCGTCCCGCTGGTCACGACCGACCGTTAAGGTATGGCGCGTATTACGCGTATGATTCCGACTCGTCAAGGCATTCCGGGGATTTTTCGGGATTCAGCGCCTTAGGGCGGGCGCATCGCCGGCCAAATGTCTCTGGCCCCTGCCCCACAATGCAAAAAGGGGCCCCCGAAGGGCCCCTTTCTCAATTCAACCGATAGTGACCGAACTATTCGGCCGGGGTATCGGGCGCAGGTTCGGCTGGAGCCGACGGAGCGGCAATCGCCACCGTCTCGGCCTGACGCCGACGCTCGTCGAGAATCAGGTCGTCGCGGCGGGTAGCCACCTGGCGCACATTGGAAATCCGCGCACCTGTACCTGCCGGGATGAGCCGGCCGACAATGACATTCTCCTTCAGGCCCTCGAGAAGATCCGCCTTGCCCGAGACGGCAGCCTCGGTCAGCACGCGGGTGGTCTCCTGGAACGAAGCGGCCGATACGAACGAACGGGTCTGCAGCGACGCCTTGGTGATGCCCAGGAGCACCGGCACGGCGGTCGCGGGCTTCTTGCCATCGGCAATGAGCTGCTCGTTGAGTTCGTCGAAGTCGATCCGGTCGATCTGCTCTTCCTTGAGCAGACCGGATTCTCCGGCCTCGGTGATTTCCACCTTCTGGAGCATCTGCCGGACGATCACCTCGATGTGCTTGTCGTTGATGAGCACGCCCTGGAGGCGGTAGACCTCCTGGATCTCGTTGACCAGATACTTCGCCAGTTCCTCGACGCCCTTGATTGCCAGGATGTCATGGGGGGCCGGGTTGCCGTCCATGATGTACTCGCCCCGCTCGATGGGATCACCTTCCTGCAAATGGAAGGGCTTGCCCTTGGGGATCAGGTACTCGACGGGCTCCATGCCGTCCTCGGACGGCTCAATGATGATCCGGCGCTTGTTCTTGTAGTCGCGACCGAACCTGATCGTGCCATCGATTTCGGCTATGATTGCGTGGTCCTTGGGACGGCGTGCCTCGAACAGTTCCGCCACGCGCGGCAGGCCGCCCGTGATGTCCTTTGTCTTGGCGCTCTCGAGCGGAATACGCGCGAGAACATCGCCCTGGGCGACCCGGTTGCCCGGCTCGACCGCAATCACCGCATCCACGCTGAGCAGATAGCGCGCATCCGTGCCGCGATCGGACTTGAGCACCTGGCCGGAAGCCCCCACCGAGATCGCCGGGCGCAGCCCATCACCTCGCTGGTTGGACCGCCAGTCGATGACCAGACGCTTGGTGAAGCCCGTGGTCTCGTCCGTGGTTTCGGCCACCGAAGTGCCGTCCACAAGATCCTCGAAGATCACCTCGCCCTCGACTTCCGAGAGCACCGGACGGGTATAGGGATCCCACTCGGCGATACGCTGGCCGCGCTTGACCTGATCACCCTCGTTCACCCGCAGACGGGCGCCGTAGTTGACCTTGTGCACCGACCGGTCCTTGCCCTCGCCGTCGACGATGGCAATGGATACGTTCCGGCCCATGATGACGGTGTGGCCATCCGAGTTGGTGGCGATGTTCTTGTTGCGGAACGTCACCTTGCCCTCGGCGCCCGCTTCCAGATACGAGCTGTCCACCACCTGGGCGGTGCCGCCGATATGGAACGTGCGCATGGTCAGCTGGGTGCCCGGCTCACCAATGGACTGAGCCGCGATAACGCCCACGGCTTCGCCCATGTTCACCGGAGTACCACGTGCCAGATCGCGGCCGTAGCAGACCGCACAGCAGCCCTGACGGACTTCGCAGGTGAGCGGCGAGCGGATACGGACCTGCTGGACCTTGGCCTCTTCGACGCGATCGGCATCGGCCTCGTCCATAAGGGTGCCGCGTGCAACCAGAACCGTATCGGTCCCAGGCTCCATGATGTCCTCAGCCGAGACACGGCCGAGAATACGCTGGCCGAGAGAGGCCACCACCTGACCGGAGTCGATGATCGCTTCCATGGTCAGACCGTTGTCGGTCCCGCAATCGTCATCGGTGATGATCGCATCCTGTGCGACGTCCACCAGGCGACGGGTGAGGTAGCCCGAGTTCGCGGTCTTGAGCGCGGTATCGGCCAGACCCTTACGAGCACCGTGCGTGGAGTTGAAGTACTCGAGAACGGTCAGGCCTTCCTTGAAGTTCGAGATCACCGGCGTTTCGATGATTTCGCCCGACGGCTTGGCCATGAGGCCGCGCATTCCGGCGAGCTGTTTCATCTGGGCCAGCGAACCACGAGCACCCGAGTGGCTCATCATGTATACCGAGTTGATCGGAGCCTGACGTCCGGTCTCAGGATCGGTCTCGATGGCCGAGATGCGCTTCATCATCTCGTCGGCCACCTTGTCACCGCACTTGGCCCAGGCGTCGACGACCTTGTTATACTTCTCGCCGTGGGTGATCAGGCCGTCATTGTACTGCTGCTCGAACTCCTCGACCTGGGTGCGGGCATCGCCCACGATCTTGGCCTTGGTGTCGGGGATGACCATGTCGTCCTTGCCGAACGAAATGCCGGCGCGACAGGCCTGCTTGAAGCCAAGGTCCATGACCCTGTCGCAGAAGATCACGGTCTCCTTCTGGCCGCAGGAGCGGTAGACGGTGTCGATCACCTTGGAGATGGCCTTCTTGGTCATCAGCTGGTTGGCGACCTCATAGGGCACCGCGTCCGGCAGCAGCCGGCCAAGGATCATGCGGCCCGGGGTCGTTTCCACGATCTGGGTCGTCACGTTCCCATCGGCATCGAGCGCACGCACCCTGCCCTTGATCTTGGTGTGCAGGGTAACAGCCTTGGTCTCGAGCGCTGCTTCGAGCTCACCGATATTGGAGAAGGCCATGCCCTGCCCGGGCTCGCCTTCCGCCATCAGCGAAAGGTGGTAGAGCCCCAGAACGATGTCCTGGCTCGGCACGATGATCGGCTGGCCGTTGGCCGGGTGCAGGATGTTGTTGGTCGACATCATCAGCACGCGGGCCTCGAGCTGGGCCTCGAGCGAAAGCGGAACGTGAACGGCCATCTGGTCGCCGTCAAAGTCCGCGTTGAACGCGGCGCAGACCAGCGGGTGAAGCTGGATGGCCTTGCCCTCGATCAGGATCGGCTCGAACGCCTGGATGCCCAGACGGTGGAGCGTCGGCGCGCGGTTGAGCAGCACGGGGTGCTCACGGATAACCTCGTCGAGGATATCCCACACTTCCGGCTTTTCCTTCTCGACCAGCTTCTTGGCCTGCTTGACCGTCGAGCTCAGGCCCTTGGCGTCCAGCCGCGAATAGATGAACGGCTTGAACAGTTCGAGCGCCATCTTCTTGGGCAGGCCGCACTGGTGCAGCTTGAGCTCGGGGCCCACGGTGATCACTGAACGGCCCGAATAGTCGACGCGCTTGCCCAGCAGGTTCTGGCGGAACCGGCCCTGCTTGCCCTTGAGCATGTCCGAAAGCGACTTGAGCGGGCGCTTGTTGGCACCGGTGATGGTGCGGCCACGGCGACCGTTGTCGAAGAGCGCATCGACGGCTTCCTGCAGCATGCGCTTCTCGTTCCGGATGATGATGTCCGGAGCACGCAGCTCGATCAGGCGCTTGAGGCGGTTGTTGCGGTTGATCACGCGACGATAGAGATCGTTGAGGTCCGAGGTCGCGAACCGGCCGCCATCGAGCGGAACCAGCGGACGCAGCTCGGGCGGAATGACCGGAATCACAGTCATGATCATCCATTCGGGCTTGTTGCCCGAAACGATGAACTGCTCGACGATCTTGAGACGCTTGGCCAGCTTCTTGGGCTTGAGTTCGGTGGTCGCCTCGGCGATCTCCACCCGCAGGTCCGCGGCGAGTTTCTCGAGGTCGAGCGAAGCGAGCAACTCGCGCACAGCTTCCGCGCCGATCATGGCGGTGAAGGCATCGGGACCGTACTGGTCCTGCGCATCGAGATATTCTTCTTCGGTGACGAGCTGGTTCTGGCTGAACGGTGTCAGGCCGGGCTCGATCACCACATAGTTCTCGAAATAGAGAATCCGCTCGACATCCTTGAGGGTCATGTCGAGAAGCTGGCTGATCCGGGACGGCAGCGACTTCAGGAACCAGATGTGGGCGACCGGCGCGGCCAGTTCGATGTGGCCCATGCGCTCGCGCCGCACGCGGCTGAGCGTAACTTCCACGCCGCACTTCTCGCAGATGACGCCCTTGAACTTCATCCGCTTGTACTTGCCGCACAGGCACTCGTAGTCCTTGGTCGGGCCGAAGATACGCGCGCAGAACAGGCCGTCACGCTCGGGCTTGAACGTGCGGTAGTTGATGGTCTCGGGCTTCTTGATCTCACCGAACGACCAGCTCAGGATTTTCTCGGGGCTCGCAATGTTGATCTTGATCTGATCGAACACCGGCGCGCTGGCCTGGGAATTGAAGGGGTCCATGACATGCTGATGATGATTCATCGTGTCTCTCCTTGGCGCCCGGGCGATGCTTCCGAAGGATCGGCGCATCGCCCCTTTTCACGGGCGGGAAAACGGGATCGGTAGGGAGCGGCGGATTATTCCGCCGCGTCCGCAGGAGGTGCGAGTTCCGGATCCCCTCCGGGCTGGTCCGACTCGGCTTCGGATTCCGTCAGCTCGACATTGAGGCCGAGAGACCGGATTTCCTTGACCAGCACATTGAAGCTTTCGGGAATACCTGCTTCGAACGTGTCGTCGCCCCGCACGATGGCCTCGTAGACCTTGGTGCGGCCGGCCACGTCGTCAGACTTGACCGTCAGCATTTCCTGAAGCGTGTAGGCCGCCCCGTAGGCTTCCAGTGCCCAGACTTCCATCTCGCCGAAGCGCTGGCCGCCGAACTGCGCCTTGCCGCCCAGCGGCTGCTGGGTCACGAGGCTGTACGGGCCGATCGAACGGGCGTGGATCTTGTCGTCGACAAGGTGGTGCAGCTTGAGCATGTAGATGTAGCCCACCGTCACCGACCGGTCGAAAGCTTCGCCTGTCCGCCCGTCATAGAGCGTCGACTGGCCCGAGGCATCGAGCCCCGCCCTTTCGAGCATCTCCACGATATCGGCTTCCTTTGCACCGTCGAACACCGGCGTGGCGATCGAGACACCCTTGGACACCTGCTGGCCGAGACGGACAACGCCGTCGTCGTCCAGATCGGCGACGTATTCGTCACCCTCATAGAGCGCGCCGATCTCTTTTTTGAGCGGCGTGATGTCCTTGGACTGCCGGTAGGCCTCGAGCATCTTGTCGATCTTGTTGCCCATGCCGCGGCAGGCCCAGCCAAGGTGGGTCTCGAGGATCTGACCCACGTTCATCCGGCTCGGCACGCCGAGCGGGTTGAGCACGATGTCAACCTGAGTGCCGTCCTCGAGGAACGGCATGTCCTCGACCGGCATGATCCGGCTGATGACACCCTTGTTGCCGTGCCGGCCGGCCATCTTGTCGCCCGACTGGATCTTCCGCTTGGTCGCAACGAAGACCTTGACCATCTTCATCACGCCGGGAGGCAGCTCGTCACCACGCTGGAGCTTGTCGACCTTGTCGATGAACCGCTGCTCGAGAAGCTTCCGGCTCTCGTCGTACTGAGCCTGAAGCGCCTCGATCTCGGACATGACCTTGTCGTCCTCGACCGCAAACTGCCACCACTTGGAGCGGCCATGCGCATCAAAGATCGAGTCGTTGAGCTTGGTGCCCGCGACATAGCCCTTGGGGCCCGAGGTCGCGGCCTTGCCGAACAGCATCTCCTTGAGACGGGCATAGACGTTCCGGTCCAGGATGGACTGTTCGTCGTCCCGGTCCTTGGCCAGCCGCTCGATTTCCTCGCGCTCGATGGCCATCGCGCGCTCGTCCTTGTCGATGCCGTGGCGATTGAACACCCGCACCTCGACCACGATGCCCGCGTCCCCGGGGGGGATGCGCAGCGACGTGTCGCGAACGTCGGAAGCCTTCTCGCCGAAGATGGCGCGCAGCAGCTTTTCTTCCGGAGTCATCGGGCTTTCGCCCTTGGGCGTGATCTTGCCCACGAGGATATCGCCGGCCTGAACCTCCGCACCGATATGCACGATACCCGCTTCGTCGAGATTCTTGAGCGCTTCTTCCGAAACGTTGGGAATATCGCGGGTAATTTCTTCGGGCCCGAGCTTGGTGTCACGCGCCATGACTTCGTACTCCTCGATGTGGATCGAGGTGAACACGTCGTCCTTGACGATCTTTTCGCTGAGCAGGATCGAGTCTTCGAAGTTGTACCCGTTCCAGGGCATGAACGCGACGAGCACGTTCCGGCCGAGGGCAAGGTCGCCCAGCTCGGTCGAGGGACCATCGGCGATGATGTCCCCTGCCTGCACGTGGTCACCCACATTGACCAGCGGACGCTGGTTGATGCAGGTCGACTGGTTCGAACGCTGGAACTTCATAAGATTGTAGATGTCGACGCCCGACTTGGACGCATCGGTCTCTTCGGTCGCGCGGATAACGACACGGGTCGCATCCACCTGATCGACGATACCGCTGCGGCGCGCGGAAATCGCTGCACCCGAATCCCGGGCCACAACCGATTCCATGCCCGTGCCCACATAAGGGGCTTCGGCACGCAGAAGCGGCACGGCCTGACGCTGCATGTTCGAGCCCATCAGAGCGCGGTTGGCGTCGTCGTTCTCAAGGAACGGGATCAACGAAGCAGCCACCGAAATGACCTGCTTGGGCGAAACGTCCATCAGGTCGACAAGCTCGCGCGGGGTCAGGGACGGCTCGCCGGCATGCCGGGCGATGACCATCTCGTTCACGAACGCGCCGTTGTCTCCGATATTGGCATTGGCCTGGGCAACGTAGTGCTTGGCCTCTTCCATCGCCGAGAGATAGACCACGTCATCGGTGACCTTGCCGTCGACAACCTTGCGATACGGGGTCTCGATGAACCCGTACTTGTTGACGCGCGCGAACGTCGCCAGCGAGTTGATCAGACCGATATTCGGCCCTTCCGGCGTCTCGATCGGACAGATGCGGCCATAGTGCGTCACGTGAACGTCGCGCACTTCAAAGCCCGCGCGCTCGCGGGTCAGACCGCCCGGCCCAAGCGCCGAAAGACGGCGCTTGTGGGTGATCTCCGAAAGCGGATTGGTCTGATCCATGAACTGGCTGAGCTGGGACGAGCCGAAGAACTCGCGCACCGCTGCAGCGGCCGGCTTGGCGTTGATCAGGTCCTGGGGCATGACCGTATCGATCTCGACAGAGCTCATCCGCTCCTTGATCGCACGCTCCATGCGCAGCAGGCCGAGGCGGTAATGGTTCTCCATCAGCTCGCCGACCGATCGCACGCGCCGGTTGCCCAGATTGTCGATATCGTCGATCTCGCCGCGGCCATCGCGCAGATCCACGAGGGTGCGTACGACCTCAACGATGTCTTCCTTGCGCAGCACGCGCACGGTGTCCTCTGCGTGCAGGTCCAGACGCATGTTCATCTTCACGCGTCCCACGGCCGAAAGGTCGTAGCGCTCGGGATCGAAGAACAGCGACTTGAACATCGCCTCGGCGGTCTCGATGGTGGGCGGCTCGCCCGGACGCATGACGCGATAGATGTCAAAGAGCGCGTCCTCGCGGGACTCGTTCTTGTCCACGGCCAGCGTGTTGCGGATATAGGCGCCCACATTGATGTGATCGATATCGAGGATCGGAAGCTCGTTAAAGCCCTTCTCCACGAGCGCGGCCAGCACCTTCTCGTCGATCTCGTCACCGGCTTCGGCAAAGATCTCACCCGAGTCCAGGTCGACAATGTCCTGGGCCAGATACATCCCATAGAGGTCTTCATCATTGACCAGCAGATGGGTCGTACCGGATTCCACGATCTTCTTTGCGGCACGCGCAGTCAGCCTTGTGCCGCCTTCGTGCACCACGTCACCGCTGTCGGCGTCGATCAGGTCGAGGAGCGGCTTGGACCCCTTGAGCTTTTCGGCATCGAACGGCTTGCGCCAGCCCTTGTCGCTCTTGGAGTAGATCTGGGTGTCGTAATAGGTCGTCAGGATTTCTTCGGCATCCAGCCCCAGCGCCTTGAGCAGCGAGGTGACCGGAATCTTGCGCCGACGATCGATGCGCGCGAAGACCACGTCCTTGGCATCGAACTCGATATCGAGCCAGGAACCGCGATAGGGAATGATGCGGGCCGCAAACAGCAGCTTGCCCGACGAATGGGTCTTGCCCTTGTCGTGATCAAAGAACACGCCGGGAGAGCGGTGCATCTGGGAGACGATCACACGCTCGGTGCCGTTGACGATGAACGTACCATTGGACGTCATGAAGGGCATGTCGCCCATGTAGACGTCCTGCTCCTTGATGTCCTTGACTGAACGCGCGCCGGTGTCCTCGTCGACCTCGAACACGATCAGGCGCAGCGTCACCTTGAGCGGCGCGGCGAACGTCATGTCGCGCTGACGGCACTCTTCGGTGTCGTATTTGGGCTGCTCGAACTCGTAGCGCACGAATTCCAGGCTCGCGGTATTGGAGAAATCGGTGATCGGGAAAACCGACCGGAAGACCGACTGCAGCCCTTCATCGCCGCGCCCGGCTTCGGGCTCGTCGACCAGCAGGAACTGGTCATAGGAGGCCTTCTGAACCTCGATGAGGTTCGGCATCTCCGTGACTTCGCGAATTGAACCGAAGGACTTGCGCACCTTGCGGCGGCCATTGAACGTGGTACCCATATACCCGTTTCCTCTCGTATCGAATGTCTCGGAGGCAGCTGTTCAAAGAATCGACAATCAGCCGTCGGTTCTTTGAACAGGTGCCCAAACGGGTCTTTCGCCCGTCATGTCGCCTGTAGGCGACACTGCCCGGATCTCTGCCGGACCGCCTGCCCCTGTAGGGCAGAAACGGGACGGCCCCCGAAAAGGGCCGTCCCGCAAGCATGCAAGAAAGAGACGAACTACTTGAGTTCGACCTTGGCGCCGGCTGCTTCCAGCTTTGCCTTGATGTCTTCGGCTTCTGCCTTGTTGACAGCTTCCTTGACGGCCTTGGGAGCGCCTTCGACCAGGTCCTTGGCTTCCTTCAGGCCCAGGCCGGTGATGGCACGGACTTCCTTGATGACGTTGATCTTCTGAGCACCGGCTTCGGTGAGGACGACATCGAATTCGTCCTTTTCCTCGGCAGGAGCTTCAGCGGCAGCGCCGCCAGCAGCAGCAACGGCCACGGGAGCGGCGGCGGAAACGCCCCACTTCTCTTCAAGCATCTTGGACAGCTCGGAAGCTTCCAGGACGGTCAGCGCGGACAGCTCGTCCACAAGTTTCTCAAGATCAGCCATTTGGGTACTCTCTTTTAAGTTCTGGTTTCAGTTCGAACCGTGGGGATCGGGTCAACCGCGCCACTACGCAGCTTCGCCCTTATCCGCATAAGCGGAGATGACGCGAGCCACCTGTCCACCGGGTGCCTGCAGGACTGCTGCGATCTTGGCGGCAGGCTGCGTGAGCAGACCTGCGAGCTTTGCGCGCAGTTCGTCCAGCGAGGGCAGATCGGCCAGCGCCTTGACGCCATCGGCGTCGAGTTCGGTTGCTCCCATTGCGCCGCCGAGGATCACGAACTTGGAGTTCTTGTCGGCAAACGTCTTGGCGACTTTCGGCGCCGTGATGGGATCTTCCGAGTAGGCGAGGACCGTCGGGCCGGTAAGAAGGCTCGAGATGTCCGCTATGTCGGAGTCTTTAAGAGCGAGCTTGGCAAGGCGGTTCTTGGCGACCTTCACCTGTCCGCCGGCCTGCTTCATCTGCCTGCGAAGGCTTTCGAATTCAGACACCGACAGACCGGTATAGTGAGCGACGACAACCGCGCCCGAGCCGGCAAATGCCTGCTGGAGCGAGGAGACGACCTCAGCTTTTTCCGCTCTATCCACTGCTACTCTCCACGTGAGAGCCCGGTCGCTCATCGACCGGACCGTTGCAATATGCCCTGCCCTTTAAAGAGGCAAAGGCGGTGCAGCGCCTGTGGGCCACAGGGACCCGGTTCGAACCGAAACGAAACACTGGCCGACTGGGCCCATATCTCGTCCGGTTGTCACCCCATCTATTGGTGGCGTCCGGGAGCTCCCGGCGATTATGACGGCCAGCCGGCCATCACCACACAGTCTCGGACAGGACTTTACCGGCAAGGAATTTCCTCCCTGCCGGCATCCCGGGCAGCCGGAACCGCCCGAAATCTCGTATGCCGTCGATCCTAGTTCAGGACCGAGGACGGATCGACATGGACGCCCGCGCCCATCGTCGAGGACACCGCGACACGCTTGAAATACGTGCCCTTTGCGCCCGAAGGCTTCGCCCGGTTGACCGCATCGGTCAGCGCCTTGATGTTCTCAACGAGATGTTCGTCAGAGAACGAGGCCTTGCCGACGCCGGCATGGATGATGCCGGCTTTCTCGACGCGGAACTCGACGGCGCCGCCCTTGGCGGCCTTGACCGCACCGGCGACGTCGGGGGTCACGGTGCCGACCTTGGGATTCGGCATCAGGTTGCGCGGACCCAGGATCTTGCCGAGGCGACCGACGAGCGGCATCATGTCCGGCGTTGCGATGCAGCGGTCGAAGTTGATGTTACCCTTCTGGATCTCTTCGGCGAGATCGTCGGCACCCACGATGTCGGCGCCTGCGGCCCGGGCCTCATCGGCCTTGGCGTCCTTGGCGAACACGGCCACGCGGACCGTCTTGCCAGTACCGTTGGGCAGGTTCACGACGCCACGGACCATCTGGTCGGCGTGACGCGGGTCGACACCCAGGTTCATCGCCAGTTCGACAGTCTCGTCGAACTTGGCGGTTGCGCGTTCCTTGACGAGCTTGATCGCGTCGGAAACGGGATACAGCTTCTTGCGATCGATGCCGTCACGGATTTGCTTGGTGCGCTTTGCAATCTTGGCCATATCGCTTACCCCTCGACCTGCAGACCCATGGACCGGGCGGAACCGGCGACCATGCTCATGGCGGCATCGACGGTATCTGCGTTGAGGTCCTTCATCTTCTTTTCGGCGATCTCACGCACCTGGTCCTGGGACAGGGTGCCGGCGCTGTCATGGCCCGGCTTCTTGGAGCCGGACTTGAGGTTGATCGCCTTCTTGATGAAATAGGTCACCGGCGGAAGCTTCATCTCGAATGTGAAGCTCTTGTCGGCGAAGGCGGTGATCACGACCGGGATCGGGGCGCCCTTCTCCATTTCCTGCGTAGCCGCATTGAAGGCCTTGCAGAATTCCATGATGTTGAGTCCACGCTGACCGAGGGCCGGGCCGATCGGGGGCGAGGGAGTCGCCGATGCCGCGGGCACCTGCAACTTGATATAGCCTGTAATCTTCTTTGCCATCTTCGTTCCTTTCAGTAGACCGCCAAAACGGCCATTTGGTGACGGTGTGGTCCGAGAGGTTCACCGGCGGATGGCAACCGCCGCTCTCTCCCACACAGTATGCGCCCCGAGGTGCGCTGCGGATCAGACCTTTTCGACCTGTCCGTATTCCAGTTCGACCGGCGTCGGACGCCCGAAGATCGACACCTCGACCTTGAGGCGCGAGCGCTCTTCGTCGACTTCCTCGACAATGCCCGAAAAGCTCGCGAACGGCCCGTCCGCCACGCGGACATTTTCGCCGATCTCGAAGCTGATCGAGGGCTTGGGACGATCGACCCCCTCCTGCACCTGCTGGAGGATGGACATCGCCTCGCGCTCGGAAATCGGCTGCGGCTTGTTGTCCGCGCCAAGGAACCCCGTGACCTTCGGCGTGTTCTTGATCAGGTGGAACGTCTCGTCGGTCAACTCCATCTTCACGAGCACATAGCCCGGGAAGAACTTACGCTCCGCATCGACCTTGCGGCCACGGCGCACTTCAGTGACCTTCTCGGTCGGTACGAGCACATCCTCGAACAGATGATCAAGCCCGGTCGAGACAACCTTTTCCCGGATGGACTCCGCGACCTTGCGTTCGAAGTTCGAATACGCCTGAACGATATACCAGCGCTTGGCCATTGTTATGAATTACCCCGGACTATCGGATCGAAAGCAGCAATCCGACGAAAAATTGGATGATCTGGTCTGCCGCGAGAAAGAACAGACTCGCAAAGATGACCATGACCAGAACCATGATCGTCGAAATCAGCGTTTCATTACGGGTCGGCCACACGACCTTGGAAACCTCGGTGCGGACCTGCTGAATGAACGTGAACGGGTTAGTTCGGGCCATGAATTGCTCGATACCTGCTGGGCTTCCGGGAGTGCGTGACCATACGCTATCGCCGCGCGAGTCGCTTCGCACGGCCAAGAGTGGCCTATCTAGACCCTAGACACACCTAAAGCAAGTCCGATGCCGTTTTTTTCCTGCCGCTGCCGGAACGAGGCTGGCGGGCCAGGCGATTGGCAATAAAAAAGGGCGGCCAGTTGGCGGCCGCCCACAACTTATATCACGGCTTTTCGTGCGCTCAAAGCTTGAGGCGGCGCCATGGGTGATGCTTGCTGTCCTCGTGCTGGCTGGTGGCAACGAGATAGCCCACGAGGAACCCGAGCGCCCCGGCGATGGTCAACGCCGTAGTGGTCGCTGCCGGCGCCTTGCGCGCCACGTCGAAGACGGCTTCCGCCTCATCCTGCGCATGGCGCACGGCGCGCTGGGCAGACCGCCCGACCCCGTGCAGACCTTCCTCCGCACCCTCGCGCAATTCATCGAGATTGAGCCCCTGCTCGGAAAGCGTGCTCGTGATGTGCTTGAGCTGCTTGCGCAGGTCCTCGACCTGGGTCTCAAGGGTGTTACGGATATCGTCCGATGACATGTTGCGATTACTCCCCGCTGGTCATGGTCAAAGAAACGCCCTCGCCTAGATTCGGTTCCGCAGCTCATCGAGATCCTGCATGCAGGCCTCGATCTCCGATTTCAGCGCCCGGCGGTCCGTATCCCCGCGTGGTCCACGGCCGGCCAGCGCCGCCGAAAGCTCGGCTATGGCGCGCTGGAGCTTGGCAAGTTCGGCAACGGCCGACATTGGCATTCCTTTCTATGCGGCAGGTTTGGCAGCACATCTGCCCTGCTCCGCTCCTCATACATGGCCGACTCTGGATGGTATACCCTCAAGGGCGGACCACTCGCCCCCGGTTTCGGGGGTACGCGAGGCCCGGAGGGTCGGGTAGCGTCACCCTCCAACCTTCCTTCCGCCATGGAGTCCTTCCGATGATTTCTCGCATCGGCCGCCTGCTCGGCACGGCTCTCGGTGCGCTGTCCGGCCGGGGCCGCATCACGAGCCTCACTGCCGCGATCGATGCGCACAAGGCCGGCAATTATGCGCGCGCGTATCCGGCCTTGCGCCGCTGGGCGGAGGCAGGCGAGCCCGAGGCCCAATGCCGTGTGGGGACCATGTATCAGTTCGCCCACGGAGTGGCGCGCGATCACCAGGCAGCATTCCACTGGTATGAACGCGCGGCGCTGGCCGGGCATCCGCGTGCCCAGTATCACGCGGCCATCTGCTGCGCCTTGGCACGCGGCGTCAGTCGCGATCACACAAGGGCCGCGCACTGGTTCCGCAAGGCCGCCGACCAGGGTCACGTCCATGCCCAGCATGACCTTGCGGTCTGCTACCGCGAGGGCCTGGGGGTCGAACAGGACGATGCCGCTGCAGCCCGATGGTTCGCACAGGCTGCGGATCAGGACGACGCCGCCGCCCAGTATTGGCTCGGCTATCTGCACGAATGGGGACTGGGCGTCGACCGGAATCTGCCCAGGGCTGCAGCATTGTTCCGCCGCGCAGCCGATCAGGGATTTGCACAGGCCCAGTTCCGCCTGGGCTTGTGCTGCCGAGACGGCATCGGCATCGTGCAAGACCGTGAGGCTGCCCACGCCTGGTTTGCCCGCGCGGCAGCACAAGGCGACAATCTCGCCAAGCTTTCGCTCGAAGCCATGGACAGGCCGAACAGCGCCTGAGCTTCGGAGCAACTCTCGGCACTCTTGTATGATGTCAGGGTATCTGGGGGATGTCGCCAGCAGGGCCCTTGGTGGCATGAGCGACTGGCAGGGGCGGAGGGACTCGAACCCACGGCCCTCGGTTTTGGAGACCGATGCTCTACCAACTGAGCTACACCCCTGCAATGGCCCCTGATCTACTGAGAATGCCCGCCCAAGGCAAGGGCATTTCTCAGATTTCGCAGGACTTATTGGCCGGTGCCGGATGAATCATCGGGCCCCGGCGGCCCTGCAATGGGCCAGCGCAGCGCGTCGAACCCAGCCAATCGCTGCCCCTCGAGCATCAACCCCTCTTTCTCGAGCGCGACGAGCTGGATCAGTTGTACCGGCGTTCGGTCCTCGGGCCGTTTGAACCGGCCTTGCTTGGGCACCACCCGATGGACCGGCGCGCCGTGCCGCTCGGCTCGAGTGAGTGCGCCCAATAGCATGGAGACGCGCTTCGGGGGGACGTCCAATGCCGCGGCCAGATCGGCTGCGGTCGTCACGCGCCCGGGCGGCACGGTCCCGATCATATCGAGAAGCGCGGTCTTCGTCCCGATATCGCCAGACGTCATCGATCATTCCTCGAAACCAAAAAGGGCGGCCCCTTGGGACCGCCCTCGATTCTGCCCCGCGCCCGGAAGCCGGGCAGGCCAGCCCGGATCGTGCGGGGCGATGGTCGCCGATTACGCGACGATTTTGGAAACGACGCCGGCGCCGACGGTGCGGCCGCCTTCGCGGATGGCGAAGCGAAGCTTCTCTTCCATCGCGATCGGAACGATCAGTTCCACGTTCATTTCCACGTTGTCGCCGGGCATCACCATCTCAACGCCCTCGTTCAGCGTCACGACACCGGTCACGTCCGTCGTCCGGAAGTAGAACTGCGGACGGTAGTTCGTGAAGAACGGGGTGTGGCGACCGCCCTCTTCCTTGGTCAGGATGTAGGCTTCGGCAACGAACTTGGTGTGCGGGGTCACAGAACCGGGCTTGCACAGCACCTGCCCGCGCTCCACCTGGCTGCGGTCGATACCGCGGATCAGAGCACCGATGTTGTCACCAGCCTGGCCCGAATCGAGCAGCTTGCGGAACATCTCGACGCCGGTCACCGTGGTCTTCTGGGTCGCCTTGATCCCGATGATCTCGACTTCCTCGCCAACCTTGACGATGCCGCGCTCAACCCGACCGGTCACAACCGTGCCACGACCGGAAATCGAGAACACGTCTTCGACCGGCATCAGGAAGGGCTGATCCACGGGGCGCTCGGGCTGCGGAATGTAGTCGTCCACAGTCTTCATCAGCTCCAGGATCGCGTCATGGCCGATCTCGGGACGCTTGTCCTCGAGTGCCATCAGCGCAGAACCCTTGGTGATCGGAATGTCGTCACCGGGGAACTCATAGGACGAGAGAAGCTCGCGAACCTCGAGCTCGACCAGCTCAAGAAGCTCCTCGTCGTCGACCTGGTCGACCTTGTTGAGGAACACAACAAGCGCCGGAACGCCAACCTGGCGGGCGAGCAGAATGTGCTCGCGCGTCTGGGGCATCGGGCCGTCGGCAGCCGAGACCACAAGGATCGCGCCGTCCATCTGCGCCGCGCCGGTGATCATGTTCTTCACATAGTCCGCGTGACCGGGGCAGTCCACATGCGCATAGTGGCGCTTCTCGGTCTCGTACTCGACGTGCGCCGTCGAGATCGTGATACCGCGGGCCTTCTCTTCGGGCGCCTTGTCGATCTGGTCGTAAGCGGAGAACGTCGCACCGCCCGTCTCGGCCAATACCTTCGTGATCGCAGCCGTCAATGACGTCTTGCCGTGGTCAACATGGCCAATCGTGCCAATGTTGCAGTGCGGCTTCGTGCGGCTGAACTTTTCCTTACCCATCG
>NZ_RZMX01000012.1 GCF_003992665.1 Pelagibacterium montanilacus | reverse complement strand
TAGCATTACAGTTGCATTTTCGATTTGAGTTGTGCGCGTTGAGCGGCGGCCTGATGTGCTCGTCGCCAGAGCGACCATGCGATAATGGATGATGGATCAATGTGCGCGCGAGCAAGGCGGGTAGCGATGCGCCGGATTTCCTGAATCGACCATCGGATCAACTGTCGATCTTGCGCCTTGCGGGCCGCATCGTTTTTGGGGGCGGCACGGCGTTGGCGCGATGGCGGATAACCGCCACCATCGCGAAGGCGAGCATGACGAGCGATACATGGCGATGCCAGCCATGCCAGGATCGGGTCTCATTGTGGTCGAGGCCAAACTCGTTCTTGGCGGTTTCGAAACTGTCTTCTATCGCCCAACGGTGCCCCTCCACGGTGACCAATTTCTCCAGGGTCGTCCCAGCCGGACACCAGGTGGAGAAAAAAGCGAGGTCACCATCGGCGATGTTGCGGCGGATCATCAGCCCGCGGGTCCAGGTGCCGGCAAAGTCCGCGTCGAAATCATCGGCGTCAAGATCGGCGAGTTCGAGATAGGCCCAATCATGCAGTCTCGCGCCTTTGCTTCCCTCGCCTGCCGACAGCCGTCTCCAGGCCTCCTCCGGCAAGGCTTCGGCGATATCCTTTGCCGTTCCAGCCACGGCCAGCGACTTGTCCCATGAGCGGAAGGAATGGGTGGCGTTCACGCCCAGCACATAGCCCTTGCCTGCTCGTTTGAGGGCCATTTCGATGTCACCCACGCCATAGACGCTGTCGGCCGCCACCCAGGAGAACGGCACATTGCCAGCGATGGCGTGCTCGATCATGGTGAGCGCCAAGGCGGGTTTGGTGGCAAAGCGGACGTGTTCGGGCACATGCGCTGCCGCCAGACGATCCCGGTCATCCGTCCAGACTTTCGGCAGATAGAGCGCCCGGTCGATGAAGGCATGGCCGTGCCGGGAGACGTAAGAGGCGAACACGCCGATCTGGCAATTGGTGATCTTGCCTGCCGAACCTGTATATTGCCGACCGACCCCGCAGGACGCTTTGCCCTGCTTGAGAAAGCCGGTCTCATCAAGCACGAGGACGGCATCAGGATCCGCAAGCGTTTCGAGCGTGTAATCGCGTACGATGTCACGCAACCGATCCGCATCCCAGCGCCCCCGGCCCAGAATTGCCTGTTGCCGCCATGGACCAGGATCGCCTACCGCTTCCGCGCGCATCCAGCCCGTCTTGCGTCTTTCGTCCCCCAGCAGGCCATCCAAAAACTGCCCCGCTGAAGCTGCCACACGCTCCTGGGTGAACAACGGGCGCAGCCGTGCCTTCACTTCCCGTAACGAAGACGCCCAAAGTTCAAGCGTTGTCTCGACCGATGCACCTGTCATCCATGACCTCCGAATCATGGAAACTCATGGATTCAGATGTCAACCGAAAATGCAACTGTAATGCTAGGCCGAGCAGTTCTTGCGGATCGATGCCTGGTGCAAGGCTTCCTGCTGGCCTTTGAGGTTGGCGACCTGGGGCGCGATGTTGCCGCCCGAGAGCGTTGAGGTGGGCATGCCGAGGAAGAATACGCCGACCGCGTCGCCCGATGCGGCATCGTTCTGTGCCTGCGCTGCCTGAGTATATGCAGCGTCCACGCGGGCGCGCTCCTCGAGCAACTGGCTGCAGCTGAGGTCCATATAGGTCAAATGTGACACATAGGACGGCGCGATGGATTCCGGCCGCTTGGCGCAGCCAGCCAAAAGCACAACAGCGGCGAGCCCCGCAAAGGCGATCTTGGTGTTCATGATGTTCCCCCAAACTTGAGGGTGCATCATGATTACGAAATCCTTAACGGTCAAGCGGCTGCCCGCCCGAGGGAAGCCACGGCAAAGGGCGGACAGCCTAGGGAGAAACTCTGGCGTTGCGTCAGAGTAGACCACCGAACGGCTCAGGGCTGCGGCCGACCGATGGCCGAACGGCGAGCAGGGCGGGCCCACCGTCCTCGTGTAACCCGCTTCCCGTCCGATCGTATCCACGCCCTATCCTAGGTCAAAAGCCGCCCGCCCGGGCGGCTTTTTTGTATCCGCGATTCCAGAACCGAGGAGGTCCGCCATGCAGCGGCTCTATTCCCATTGGCGCGAGATCCCCGAGGGGACCTGGCGCTGGCCCAGCTTTTCGCCCGAGGAGATCGCCTGCCGGGGCACCGGGGCGATCCTCGTCCATGAGGAGGCGCTGGACCGCCTCCAGGCGCTGCGCGAGAAGATCGGCAAGCCGATGATCGTCAACTCGGCCTATCGGAGCCCCGAGCACAACCGCAAGGTCGGCGGAGCCCCCCGGTCGAAACACCCGGAGGGCCATGCCTATGACATCTCCATGGCCAACCACGATCCCGTCCAGTTCGAGAAAGAGGCCAATGCGCTCGGCTTTCTCGGCATCGGGCACTATCCCAATTCCAACTTCATGCATATCGACCTGGGGCCCGTGCGCCGCTGGAACGAGGGCGGGTGGTTCAAGCCGCGGCCGGACAACCGGTTCGGCGAGGAGGCGCCCAGGCCGCTCGAGCGCGCCAAGGCGGCGCGGGACACCGGGCTGGTCGGCGGGACAGGGGCAATCGTCACCGTCGCGCCCGTCGCGCTCGAGGCGCTGGAGGGGCAGGAGGATGCGTTCGGCTCGGGGGACTATGTCCGCATTGCCTTCGCGCTCGTCATCTTCGGGCTGACCGTTCTGATCGCGGTCCGCCAGCTGGGGCGCCGGTCATGATCGGGCTCGGCCCCTGGCCCCTGCGGATCGGGGCGGCCGCGCTGGCGCTCGCGGTCCTCGGAACGCTCTATCTGGCGGTCGAGCGTCGCGGCTATGAGCGGGCCATGGCGCGCTGCGAGGCGCAGCAGGCCGAGATCGAGCGCGCCAACCGGCAGGCCATCGAGAACGCGAACCGCCGGCTCGAGCGGCTCGCCAAATCCCTCACCGAGAAATCAACGGAGCTCGACCATGCGCTTTCCGAACTCGACCGGGCGGCCGCGGCCGGCCCTGGCGCTACTGACCTGTGCCTTGATGCTGTCGGCGCTCGCCGCCTGCAGTCCATCGGCCAGGGCGCCGATTGAGCTCCAAGCGCTGCCGGAAGATCTGACGCGCTGCGATCCGGCTCAGACCCTGGCCGGCCCACTCACCCGGGCCCAGGTCGAGCAGCTCTGGGCCCGGGATCGCGCCGCGCTGGTGCGGTGTTCGGGGCAGCTTGCGGCGGTCGCGGACTATCACGCGCAGCTGCGCGCCGAGCTCGGGGGGCGATAAGCGATGACCGAGGCGAACAACGACCGCGCGATCGGCCGGCTGGAAGGCAAGCTCGACGCGCTGATCGAGACGGTCAAATCCCAGGGAGAGAAGTCCGATGCCAGCCGCGCACGGCTTTATGACCGGGTGGGGAGCGTTGAGCGCAACACCCACGAGCTCGACAGCCGCATGCACACCGTCGAGGAGACCGTGGGCAAGATGCGTCCGCTGGTCGACGAATTCGGGCGGCTCAAGCAGCGCGGCGTGGGCATGCTGATGATCATCGGCTTTGTCTGGCTGCTGGTGGGCGGGCTGGTGGTCCAGGGGCTGGGGTGGGTCGCCGCATGGGCGATCCGCACCCTGGGCGGCCAATGAGATGGATTGACACCGCCACAGTGCTGATGGGCGGGCTGGCGATCGCGGTGATCCTTTACCTGGCCGCAGCCCTGTGAGGGCCGAGCCGCTTTGGAGCGGCTCGGCGAGCAGAAATCAACGATAGTTGTCTTCGATCAGGCACTTTTCGTCTTGCTTGATATCGCATGGTTCTGGCGAACTTCCACCCCGGCCGAGCTCGCTGTCGATAAACTTGCGGGGGTTGGGCGCCGACGTGCACGAGACGTAGGTGTTCCCGTTGCGATCGGTGTAGGTCGTCGTGACCTTGCCCGGCACCGTGCATTCCATCGTCGTCGGATCAACGCCATTGGGGTTGTAACCCATGGGCACGGTGATCTCGACGGCTCCGGCCGCTACGGTCAGGCTGAGTGCGGTCGCTGCCGCTATAAGGTATTTCATCTCGTCCTCCATCCGTGGCGAGGATGCCTCGCCTTGGCAGAGGGACACCGTTGCGTCCCCTAAGTCCGTGCTGGCACGGGCGGGTTTAAGGGCGGGTAAAACATTCCGCGAAGAAGTCGCGCGCGCAGGTTCTTTTGCTCTGGTGGGGTGGCCGACAGAGCCGGTTCACCGTGCTGAAACACACCGATGGGTGAGGGCCAAGTGGAGACCGGCCGCCATGGCTCTGATATGACCCATCCGTGTTAACTCAAGAAAAGGGCGACCCGCGGGCCGCCCTTCATTTCGGTGCTCGTCTTTTTCCTACCGGAAGACGTAGACGATCTGCCGGCTCTCCCGCTCGATCAGGACCGGCTGACCGTTAACGTAGACGTAATCATAATCGTAGTCGGGAATAGATTCGACCGTGACCGTATCGGGCACCTGAGCGCCCACGACGACCTCGCCTTCAAGGTATACCGGGTCCATCGGGTTGGACGTCACATAGGTGCGGGCGGACTCGGGCGGATCGATGACGACGCCGGTTGTGGCACCTATCGCGGTGCCTACCGCCGCACCTATCGGACCGGCGATAAGCGCGCCGGCGATTGCACCGCCCGCAGCTCCGGTCACTGCGGAGTCACCCGTGGTGTCCGGCTCGACCACGCCCACCAGTTCGGGCGCGCGTTCGGTGAGAACGAAAGTCTCCCCCGAGGATTCGACGATCAGATAGTCCGAATAGGCCCAGCCCGTGGTCCCGTTGTAGTCCACCTGGCACCACATGCCTTCCTCGAGGCACCCCGCAACGGAGGCCTGGGCACCGCCGTCGATCACGCCGATGGCTTCATACTGCGGGCCGGGACCAGAACGGATATTGAGCTCGGTGGTTGCGGTGGCTGTCGCCGTCTGTGCGAAAGCGGTTCCCGTCATCAGCAGGCCGGCAGTTGCGGCCAATACTGTCTTGGCAAAAGCGGATTTCATCTTGTTCCCTTTTCGTGGCAGAGGTTTTGCCCCTCGACGCATGGAAACGGTGACTGGAGTTTGTAGTTCCGCTTGGTTCAGGCAGTGGGGTAGAGAAAAATGTGCATTCTCAGTCCGGTGGCCGTCACCGCGCAACGGCCGCGCGTCCTTCCTGTCTGCGGGGCTGCAAGTGGTTCAATTGGCAATGCCGCTCAACCCTGCCCAGCAATGGCCTGTTTGATCTTGTGGCGCTCCCGCCGCGATCGGATCTGCTCGGTTTCAGCCGATCGGGGCGTAAGATGCCATCCCCGAGCTTCCCAATCAGCCGCAAAAGCCCTTCTCGCCCCCACGAGCAGATCATCCGAGGAGTAGTCGGCTGCAACCATCACCTCAACATGGATGGGATCCTCGCTGTTCTTGAGCCGATCCACGGCTTCGCCTTTTCGGCGCAGCACCGTTGCGATGAGGCTATCGAATGACCCGATGGAGGTATAGTCGCCGGGGCGCAGGGGGCCCTGCAGCGTTCTCTTGCGCGGATCATTGGGCCTTTCCTCCCCATCGAGCGAATCAACGTCGGTGACCGTATGGCTCGCGTTGAACTCTCCACATCTGAGGGTGACAATCACGATCTCGAGGTAGATCGATTCAGAGCTCATGTTGCTGACAAAGCAGGACGCATCCAGACCCGACCCGGCCGCGCGATTGATCACGATCTTGGGCCGCACCTGCCGCCGATAGCCCTGCAAAAAGACCTGCAGATACGCCACCCATACCAATAGCATTGCGACATTGGAGATCGTGTTGATGGTGTCGCTGTTGTCGGCTATCCACTGGAGCATGACGGGCCTGGCCTTGTGAACTGGGGTTCTGGCGCCTTCGTGCGGCCCGAAGGGCCGAGGCGATGAAGAGGGTGGAGATTGAATTCTATCTGGTTGGCGGTCGATCGGTCGGCATGTCCGCGAGTGCTTCGTACTCCTCGATCTCTCGCTCGAGCTCTTTGGCGAGGCTGGTCAAGCTGCGCGCGATGAGGAGGGACGGCAAACCGACATGGACGGCATCGGCCACCAGTGCGTTGAAGTTGGCCTCGATGGCCTTGCGACACGCGGATGCCGATGGATTCGCGTCTGGTGGAAAGGTAGGGCCGTCAACCATGGGCTCGATGCCAGAATGTGAGATCTGATCGGGCAACCTGTCACCCGCCTTGATACGACGCCAATGCGGGGAGAAGGGCATCGTTGCATCGGTCCCTTCCTTGCGACGAGGTCGGGGCGCGGGCATCGCATAGGTTGTGTCGTTGGCTGTCATGCGTCGGCGTGAGTCATCCGGAGGGCCAAAGCCGGAACCAAAAGGCCGCGGACGACCGCGTGCGCCTCCAGATCGGTCGCTTGCCCCAGCCTGGACTAACCTATGCAACGCTCGCGAAATATTCTGAACCACATCGGCCGCCGCAGGCTTGGCATCATGATGGGCAATGGAAAGCCCACCCTTCCAAATTCAAAGGAGTGCCACATGCTTCGCACATTACTGGCAACGACCGCCCTGGCCGCGCTGAGCACCTCGGCTGTCTTCGCGCAAGATGCCCAGCCCGTCCAGCAAGACGATGCCCGGCTTCAGTCCGAGGCACAACAGACAGGCGCCGGTCAGCAGGTTCAGGTCAACAGCGGCGATACGATCGTTATCCAGCCCGATCAGTCGGGTGCATTCACGCTCAACTTCCAGTTCGGCCAGACTGATGAAATGGCGGGCCAGGGCGTTGGCGGCATGGCCGGACAAACCCGGACAGACATTGGGTGGCAGCAGGATCTTCAGCCGCAGGAGCCCGAGCAGCTCTCGACCGACACCGTGATCGGCTCTGACGTCTATGGTGCCAATGACGAAAACATCGGCAACGTGACCGACGTCATTCTCACCGAAGACGGCGAGGTCGACGCACTGATTGTCGACGTCGGCGGATTTCTCGGTCTTGGAGCCCATCAGATGGCCATCGGACTAGACAACCTTCAATTCATGACCGATGCCAACCAGACTTGGTACGTCTTTACGCCGTTCACGCAGGACGAACTCGAGGCCCAGCCCGAGTACGACGAAGAGACCTATGTCGACCAGCGGCAGGACCAGCGTCTGACGGCGCAACCGCCCGCACAGTAGGCTCCGACAGCAATCGCAATATCCTGAAATCGCACTGGCCCGAGCTTTATGCCCGGGCCTTTTTTGCGTCGGCGCAGGCCAGTTTATCTCGACGCGCCTGAGGCCAGGCCAGGATCGTCGGCGAAGACGAGCGCACTGCGCTCTGCGCTGCACGGGGTTTTCGCGAACACGTCACCATGGTGTCCCAGAGGCATCCGGCAATGCGAGCAGGCGACTTCGGCATGCGGGGAAACATAGCTGCCGATCAAGGTATTGATGGTATTGCAGAACGGGCATTTCACTGCCCGATCCTCAAGGGGTTCGGTCATGATCGTTCCTTCCAAAAACGGCGGGAGCATGAACCTCTTGAGCCAGGGCTCTATGTCTCTCAATCGTCACGTGCCGCTTAGCGCTGCAACGACAGCATATGGGTACCAGACCATTGTGCCGGGACGATGACCGAGATGATGGGGTGAGCCTGGGCGTCCGGTCTGTTCAAGTCAGCTGTTTGGTCGATCAGGGACTGAGCGCGGCCAGCGGCTTACGGGGCTGGAAATTGGGACGAACGCTGCCCGTTTGAGGGGCCTGCCGGTTAGCCCTAGCCATGCGAACGCTCTAGGGATTGCCTGCAAGCATCCGTGCCATCGCATCGGTTATTGCGTGGTCGTGGTAGGGCTTGGAGAAGAATTTGCTCCCCAGCGGCAGGCTGCTCTCCTCTATGATTGCCGCTCCTGACGCGACAAGCAGCCTCACGGGTGGCCAACGATCCCGAATATAGTGAGCGAGTCGAATGCCGTCCATTGTGCCTGGCATATCCACGTCGGTGAAAACGAGATCGACATCATCTCGCAATTCCAAGATTCGAATTGCTTCGTCCGCGTCCTGCGCTTCCAGAGCTTCGTAGCCGGCAGATACCACCAGATCGATCGCTCCCATGCGAATGATCGGGCTGTCTTCGACAACCAGCACGACGGCTTTACCGTTATGCATCGGTCACGTCGGGCAATGGTCGACGGGCGCGCATCGGAACAGCGCTCATGAGATAGTGGCGTTGCTATCGGCGCCGAGAAAGTTGGGCGCTGCACCAGAGGTGTTCCGATGGCTGATGGTCACGTTGGTGCCTGGCCCTGCATCGCTGACTTGAATGGCACCGTTCAGATTTCTGGCCAGTGCCTCGACGATGCCGCTTCCCAGGCCCGCCTTTGGTGCGTTGTCGCCTGCGGGCATGCCAATGCCATCGTCGATGACCGAAAGCTTCCAGTTGTTCTCGCCAGAGCCGTATTGGACATGGATCATGCCTTCGCGCTCGTCAGGGAACCCATGTTTGAGAGCATTTATCACCAGCTCCGTCACGATCAGTCCCAGACTCACCGACACGTCTGCTCCGACAACGCTCTCATCGACATTGACCTCGATCGAGAGCCTGGAAGGGTCGGAAATCATGGATGCACCGAGGCTCTGGCAAAGCTGGATCAGATAGGCACGCAGTTCAACGTCCCCGTCATGGGACGCCGATAGTTGCCGCTGCAGCGACGCGATCGACATGACGCGGTGGTGCGCATTGTGCAGATGGCCGCGCGCTTCTTCGGTTTGCACGCGCCGCGCACTTTGCATGAGCACGCTCGCAATGATCTGGAGACTGTTGGCAACCCGGTGCTGGACTTCCTGCAGCAGCATTGCCCTGTCGCGAATAAGTGCGTCCTTCAACCGGGCTTCCGCGCGGCCCTCGGTCACATCGGTTATCGCCAGCAATAGCCGCGTACGTTGTTCGTCGCCATCATCGAGCTTGCACGCGTTGACCACGAGCTGGCGTGGCTCCTGATCCAGTCGTATGAGGTCTATCTCATAGGATTCGATCCGGGCGTTTCCAGATGCGGTCGCCTTCAACAGCGAGGCAAGCTTGGGCATGGCCCACTCACCCTTTCCCAGATCGCTGAGGCGTTTATGAGAGACGGTGGAGGGTTCGATGCCGAAGGTTCGGCAAAACGAGGCGCTCGCAGCGAGAACCTTGAGGTCCTGGGAGAGAAAAAGCAGCGGCTCGTGGGATGAAACGACCACGGCAAGCGTGCTCGCTGCCTCGAAATGGTCAGTAGGGCTGTTCGGCATGAAAAGGGCCCCTTGGGGGCCGGAGACTCGCGAAGCAAGTCATCGCTCGGCTGCAAATCCGATCATCGCATGATGGGTTTTACGAACACACACTATCACGTTTGCGCTGCCTACCCGTCATCAATATTCTGAATATTTGACGGCGCCGCCCCGGCGCGGCGGCAGGGCCCAAGGAGCATCCTGTTTCAGCTCGTTTAATGGCCGCCTACGCCCCTATCTTCGGTCATAGCTGCGAGCGCGGCCAGCACCTCATGGGGTGGGTTCGGCTTGCCGATATTGGGAACGTCTCTGAACGCGGGGACCTTGTCCAGCGTCGCGCGCTCGTAGGCACTCGATAAGACGAACGGGACACCTTTCGCTTTCAGGGCTTCTGCCACCGGTCCGCTGTCTCCCTCGCGCAGACTGACGTCGAGAATACAGGCATCGAAGGCGGTCTGTTCCATCAAGGTCAGGGCGGCGTTCACGGTTGGGGCTGGCCCCAGAACCGCATATCCAGCACCTTCCAGCACATCAACCAGTTCCAGGCCGATCAGAAACTCGTCTTCGACCACGAGAATGGTGAACGCCTTCGGGTTGGGGGGCGCTGGTCTCACCTATCCTCCTTTTCCGCCGATGGGCAGAGTGATCCGGGCGCAGAGGCCTGCCGCATCATAATCGAGCTCGACTTCGCCGCCCTCAGATGTTGCTCCGTGACGTATTAAATCCGTCCCAAATCCCTTGCGCGCGGGGGGCACAACCGGGGGGCCGCCCTCTTCGCGCCAGCTGAGAACAAGGCACTCCGAACTGTTGTGTTCCCCGGTGGTCCAACTGACGTGAACGACACCACTCGAGTTGGAGAGCGCTCCATACTTGAACGCATTGGTCGCCAGCTCGTGCAGGATCAAGGAAACCGGCAGCACCTGATGCTGGGCCAGCACGACCGGAGGGCTGGGCGCCACCTTGATACGAGCTCCAGTGGCCAGGGCCAGCATCTGCGCGAGCAGTTCGGACAGCTCGGCCTCCGATCCGTTGGAGGAGATGAGCATCTGGGCATTGGTCACGGCTTCGAACCTACCCAACACGATGTCCCGGTATTCCTTAGCAGACCGTCCGTCGGTTCCGGTCTGCGAAGCGACCGCTCTCATGATCGACAGGAGATTCTTCATCCGATGCCGGGTCTCGGCAAGCAGGATGTCCTTGTCGGAATCTGTTCTTTTGCGCTCGGTTGTATCCTCGAAGACGACCAGGATCTGGGAGCTGTTTTCGTCGGGGTGCTGAAGCCGGCGGGCGGTGACGAGCATGGTACGCCGGCCGATCTCAGGAAACTCTTGGGTTACCTCATAGCCTACCAGAGCCATGGCCTTCGGCAATACGTCGGCCAGAAGTCCCCGCAACTCGCCAATGTCCCATTGGCCATTGCCGAGATCGAACAGGTTATGCCCGATCATTTCATCCCGGTTGGCCTTGAACGTCCTAAAGAAGGCCGGATTGGCATTTATGACATCAAGGTTCCTGTCGAGGACCAGCAACGGCTCGCGCAAGGTGTCAACAATGCCCTGGGACTGGACATGGCTGCTCCGAAGCATTCGATAGAGTTCGTCTAGTGTCATTTAGTTCCCCTCAGCACCGTCCCAACGCTCAAACCTCTAGAAGGGTTGCTGCCGCCACGAACGAAAGTCGGAATCTGGTGTTCGCGAATTTCCGTTTCGTTCCGCAGCGGCGCTTTGCAGGGACGGCCGCAAACTCCCGAACTGTTCGGGAAAAGTTGTCCGAGCGGGCGGATTTGGACACGACCGTCGTCTCCCGGCATTAAGTCGTTCGTAGGCCCATCTGCAGGTGGACCAGCTCATCAGTGCGTCTCACTCCGGCAGCAGAGAATCGACGGGGCGGCTTGGAATCTGGCGGCAGAATCATTTTACATCCCTTGCTGGAGAGTACCGGATTTCCTGACCCCGTCAGACCCGGCAATGTAAAATGGGGAATCCGAGACCCCAGAAATTCCGGCCCTCTCCGGGATCGACCATCAGCCTCTTAATCAGCGGGTCCAAGGTTCGAGCCCTTGTACACCCACCATCTTCTCCTGAAAACATTACGAACATGCCCGTTACGGACAGGGCGCTATAGCGCTTTGTCCGGTACGTATCGTATGGTCTGTCTGCCGCCCGCTGCATGGGTTGTTAACCAGTATGCCAACTCCATGCTGTCATCGCGCGGGGTAGACTTACTCTTCACCTCCACGTCCTAGTCTGGCCAAAGCGTCCCGGGCACCGCGTCTTGTCGGTGCTCAGGGGGCCGAGCTGCGGGGGAGAGGAAGAGTGATGAGTGTGACTTCGCAAACCACATCGCGGATCGAGGTCGAGGACACGTACGCGCCAATGGAACGCGGCGCCAGTGGCGCTGCCGAACTCGAGATGACTTCGGTTGCGCACGACGCCTGGGACGCGACAGTGGCGAATTTCGACGGGGTCTGCCAGGAACAGCTATATGCCTATGCCAGCACGCGTTGGGGTGGCTCGCGAATTGAGCCTCGCCTCTTTGAGAAGGACGGGGTCGTCGTCGGCGGAGCCCTTGTGCTGCTGAAGGTCCTGCCGCTGGGGCTGGCTACGCTCGCTCTGGTGAAATGGGGCCCAATGCTCGCCGACGGCGACCGCGCCGATGCCGAGGCTCTGGTGGAGGCCATGACCTCCGCGCTCGTCTCCGAGTATGCCGATCATCGCGGCATGATGCTGTCGATCATGCCCAAGCTCGAGCCCCAGGCCGAGAACACGGGCTACGGGAGATTGATGGCTCGCGGATTCCAAAAGGGCATGGGCGTGCCCTATCCGGACCGCTATGTGGTCGATGTTACCCTCAATGACGAAGACCGGCTCGCCGCATTCGCCCAGAAGTGGCGCTATCATCTGCGCAAATCTTTCAAGACGGAGCTGGAGTTCGAACATGTCGAGCAGCCGCAGCTCGATCGCTTCATGGCGCTGTATCGCGCCATGTCCGAACGCAAGCAATTTCCCGACTATTCCGCGATCGCAGAGCTGGACAACCTGCTGGCCTTGCCGCGCTGCGCCGGGCGGCCGGAGATGTTCTTTGTGACGCGCGGAGGCGAGACCGTCGCCGGGGCCGTGATCTTTACAGCGGGTAGAACGGCGACCTACCTCTATGGTGCGACTGCGGACGCTGCTCTGGATCTCAGGGCAGGGTATTTCCTGCACTGGCACATCATCGCGTGGCTGAGGGACAACACCCGGGCCAGGCTATACGATCTGGGGGGCACCGATGGCTTTTCCGGGCTTCATCAGTTCAAGAGCGGCATGGTCGGTTCCGCCGGATTCGTGGTGCCGGCTCCTCCCTTTGCCAATTACGCCAGCTCCTGGCGGGCACGGCTTTTCGGTTCGGTCGCCTACCGGGGCTATGAAGGGCTCCGCAACTTCAAGAACCGGCTGGTTTCGGCCCGTAAGCGTCTCATGCGCGGTCTGCGGAGGGACGCAGCCTAGTCATGTCCCTGGTCCGGCGCCTCGCCTCCCGATCGATTCTGATATTCGCCGCGCGCCTGCTGGGCGCAGGGCTGATCTTCGTGCTGCAGATCGCGATCGCTCGACTGTGGGGTGCCGCGGTTCTCGGGGATTTCATTCTGGCCATCGCTGCCGCCAGCATTCTGGCGGTCGTCATACCCCTGGGCTACCAGACGGTCGGAGCCTATTTCACCGCGCTCTACAGCTCCCGCAGCGATGGGCATATGCTGCGCCGCTTTCTCGTGCAGTCCTATGGCCACGTCCTTGTGGTTGGCACGCTGGTCGTGGCGCTCGGCTGGGTCGGGACGTTCCCTATGGGTGAGACGGGCGCGCATCTGCGCAGCGTGTGGACGCCCACCGCCCTGATCGCGCTGTCCTCGGCGGTATTGTATGTCAACTCGACGACCCTCATCGGCATGAAGCAGCCCTTTCTGGGCTATGGGGCCGATATGCTGGTACGGCCGATCGTGATGCTTGGCCTCTTCGCCGTTGTCATCTTGCTGACGGACGGGGCGCAGCTCAGCCTGCTCCTTTGGCTGATCGCGGGCGGCACGACGGCGATCTGCATCGTGCATTTGGGGGTCATGGCGCAGTTCGTGCGCACCGTGCCTCGCGCCGAGCCCAGGCGTCCTGCAGAGTTTGGCCTCTGGTGGCGGTTCGCCGCTCCCTGGGTGTTCATCACCCTGGCATCGGACTATTTCTTCGATCTCAATCTGCTGATGCTTGCCGGCCTCCTTGATCGCACCGACCTGGCCGTCTTCGGGGTGAGCACACGCATCTTTGCGCTCGTGTCGTTCGGGATCGTGACTGTCTATTCGCTGACCTTGCCCGACATGTTCGAGGCCGACAGGGCTTCTGATACGACCGCATTCGGCAGGCGGGTCGGGGAAGCGAACCTCGTCGCGACGCTTCTGGCGTTCGGTCTTTTTGCTGGTGTTGCACTCTTTGGCCGCTATGCCCTGGCGCTGTTCGGGGACGAGTTCGTTGCGGGCAGCGGACCGTTGAGCATCCTGTGCCTCGCGCTGGTCGTGCGCGCCATGTTTGGCCCGGCTTCGCTGGTCCTGTCCATGCATGACCAACCCGCAGCCAGCCTTCCGGCGGTGGGACTGGGAATCCTGGCGCTCGTTGCCGGAAACTACCTGCTTGTCCCCCAGCACGGTCTGATGGGGGCGGCGGTCTCCGCATTCACAGCCATCACACTCTGGTCGTTCGCCCTTTGGTTCACGGCGCTTCGCCGCGCCAAGGTGGACGTATCTCTGCTCGCGCGCTTTCGGGCCCGCGCAGCAGCCTGAGGGCGAACCGGATGTCTTGCTGATCGGCTAGCGATCGAGGAGAGCCTGAGCCCGCAGCCGCAGCCGGCTCGCCAGGGGGAGTTGCATGCCGGAATCATAGCCCTCGGTCGCCTTGGTGAACTTGCGCTCCATCACGCAATAGTCCTCCCCGAAGATGTGCTGCTCGAGCAGTGCAACCTGCTCGTAGCCATATCGGCGCAGGAGGGCGAGCGCGATCCGGTTGTCCGGCCGGACGTAGGTCGAGGCCTTGTGAAACCGCGAATTGTCCCAGTGCTCGATGAATGCCCGCATGCCGTGCATGCCCAGCGAGGTCTTCCGATGGCGCGGAAAGACGCAGGACCAGAACTGGAAGATGGTTCCGCAATCGGGCCCCGAGATCAGAAATCCGCCGGGCTCGGAATCGCTGAGCAGCACCATGACGTGCCAGGGGTCGATTTCGATCAGGGTACGCAGGAATGTCTTGTCCAGCCGCGCCTTTTCGTGCGCCTTGAACCTGTCGCTGTAGTAAGGCATCGAATCGATCAATTCCATCAATTCGCGATGGATCAGTCCGATGTCGGCGTGCCGTGCTGCACGTGCACTGAATTCCGCCATTGCCCAGCTCCCCGGATGCTTTGATCCAAGACGATAACCCTCCGAGGGTTAAGGATATTCTGCCGGTCGCGCGGAGGGCCGGCCTTGCAGGGGCAAGCGGGGGCGGGTTAATAGGTGGGGAAACGTATAGAGTCTGGAGGAGCCAGCATGAGTTCGGAGGCCATTTACGCCCCGTCGGACGAGGTTGTGGAAAAGACGTTCGTCAACGCCCGCCAATACGATGACATGTACGCCCGCTCGATCGAACATCCCGAGGCGTTCTGGGGCGAACACGGGCGCAGGCTGGACTGGATCAAGCCCTTCACCAAGGTCAAGAACACGTCCTTCGCCTATCCTGACGTCTCGATCAAATGGTTCGAGGACGGAGTGCTCAACGTTGCGGCGAACTGCATAGATCGGCACCTGGAATCGCGCGGCGAGCAGACCGCCATCATCTTCGAGCCGGATGACCCCGAGGCCGAGGCTCGGCATATCACGTATACCCAGCTTCATGCCGAGGTCTGCCGCTTTGCCAATGTCCTCAAGGACATAGGCGTCAAAAAGGGTGAACGCGTCACCATTTACATGCCGATGATCCCCGAAGCTGCCTATGCCATGCTGGCATGCGCCCGGATCGGCGCTGTCCATTCGGTGGTGTTCGGCGGCTTTTCGCCCGATGCCCTTGCGGGCCGGATCAACGACTGTGACAGCCGCGTTGTGATCACCGCGGATGAGGGCCGCCGCGGCGGCAAGACGGTGGCGCTCAAAGCCAATGTCGACACCGCCCTCAAGGACTGCGCAGGTGTCGATAAGGTGCTCGTTGTCCGCAACACGGGCAACGAAGTGCCCATGAAGGGCAGTCGCGACGTCTGGTGGCACGAGGCTGCGGCAGGGGTCGACGCGGTTCACGAGCCCGAGCCGATGAACGCCGAGGATCCGCTCTTCATCCTCTATACGTCCGGATCGACGGGCAAGCCCAAGGGCGTGCTGCACACCTCAGGCGGATATCTGGTTTACGCGGCTCTTACCCATCAGCTCACGTTCGATTATCGCGATGGAGAGGTCTACTGGTGCACCGCCGACGTCGGCTGGGTCACCGGGCACAGCTATATCGTCTACGGGCCCCTTGCCAACGGCGCGACGACCCTGATGTTCGAGGGCGTCCCCAACTACCCCGATGCGGGCCGGTTCTGGGATGTCGTCGACAAGCACAAGGTCAACATCTTCTATACCGCTCCGACGGCCATCCGTGCCCTGATGGGTGCGGGCAACGCATTCGTCGAGCGCGCCGACCTTTCCAGCCTGCGCATTCTCGGTTCGGTCGGTGAGCCGATCAATCCGGAGGCCTGGCAGTGGTATCACAAGCAGGTGGGCCGCGAGCGCTGCATTGTTGTCGATACCTGGTGGCAGACCGAGACTGGAGGGTTCATGATCACGCCGCTACCCGGTGCGATCCCCACCAAGCCCGGTTCTGCGACCAAGCCGTTCTTCGGCGTTCAGCCTGTGGTGATGACGCCCGAAGGTCAGGTTATCGACGACCTGAAGGCTGAAGGTGTGCTCTGCATTGCCGATAGCTGGCCGGGTCAGATGCGCAGCGTCTATGGCGACCATCAGCGGTTCGTTGACACTTATTTCCAGCAGTACAAAGGCTACTACTTCACCGGCGACGGCTGCCGGCGAGATGAAGATGGTTACTACTGGATCACTGGGCGCGTGGACGACGTGCTCAACGTCTCCGGTCATCGTCTGGGCACCGCCGAGATCGAAAGCGCTCTTGTGGCGCATTCCAAGGTCTCCGAAGCCGCCGTCGTCGGGTTTCCCCATGACGTCAAGGGGCAGGGCATCTACTGCTATGTGACGCTGATGTCCGGCGAGACGCCCAGCGACGGGCTGGCAGTCGAACTGCGGAATTGGGTCCGCAAGGAGATCGGGCCGATCGCCAGTCCCGATCACATCCAGTTCGCCCCGGGCCTGCCCAAGACCCGCTCGGGCAAGATCATGCGCAGGATTCTGCGCAAGGTTGCCGAGAACGATTATGGTGCCCTTGGCGACACATCGACTCTTGCCGATCCCGGTGTGGTGGACGATCTGATCGAGAACCGGAAAAACCGTTGATTTCATAGGGCAATAGTTAACGGGCTACACGAAAAAGGCGGTCGCCCCGGTCCGGCATCAAGGATTTGAGAACTTCCCTTGCCGCAGCCTGACCGGGACGATCGCATGGAGCCGGATCGGCCCGTGCGCCAAGTTTAGGGAGGCACGGTGAAGCGTTCGCTGAATCTGATTGCGTTCGGGGGAAGTCTGCCCGTCGACAAGATAAAGATCGACCAGAACTCCGTGCGGGGCCTGCCGGAATCCCGGCAGTTGACAGCAATCGTGCGCGCCGTGCTGATGCTGGCCGAATCGCTGGGCAAGACCGTCATCGCCGAAGGAATTGAGACCGAAGACCAGGCCTGGATGCTGGGGCTCGCGGGGTGCGGGATGGGGCAGGGCTATCATTTCGGCGGCCCGGGCCCCGCCGATGTGCTGATCGAGCAGGTCGATGAGATGCGCCTTGGTCGCCTTGCCCGTAGGGAAGGGTAGTCCGCAAAGAGCACTTGCCCCATTATCTCTCCATTCGGTGGCGATAAGGTCAGCGCCTGAGCGCAACCAGGCTCGTCCAACAGGGAGATATCATGTTCCTCATAGCCCGCCTCATCGCCGTTCTCATGATCGTCGTATCTGCGACGACTGCCAACGCCCAGAGCATCGAGCGCATGGCGGGCCAGATGATCATGGTGGGATTTACGGGCGATGATGTGTCCGACAGTGGGTTTCGGGCCGTTCGGCGACAGATCGCTCAAGGCCGGATCGGCGGGGTCATGTACCTGCGCACGAACGTTTCTGGCCTGGATACGGTTCGGGCGATGAACCGGGCGTTGCTCGCGGCCAGCCCGTGGATGCCGCCGTTGATCGCGGTGGATCAGGAGGGCGGTCAGGTGCGCCGGCTGACGAGCGCCACCGGCTTTGTCGATACGCCCTCTGCGGAGGCGGTGGGACGGGGCAGCGTCGAGGCCGCAGGTGGTCGCTACACCGAGCTCGCGACGGGGCTCCAGAGCCTCGGCTTCACGCTCAATTTTGGCCCGGTGGTCGATCTGGACCTCAATCCCGCCAACCCTGTTATCGGTCGATTCCAGCGTGCATTCAGCGATGATCCGGATCGGGTCCGACGCTTTGCCGAGGCCTTCGTCAATTCGCACAGGCGAGCAGGGGTCATAACGGCGCTCAAGCACTTTCCCGGTCATGGATCGAGCTCGGGGGACACCCATGACGGGTTCGTCGATGTAACGCGCGAGTGGAACCCGGTCGAGCTCGAGCCATACCGCGCGATCATTGCCGACGACATGGCCGACATGATCATGGTCGCTCATATCTACAATGCCGACTACGTGCCAACGGACGAGGAGGCCCTGCCGGCCAGCCTGGCGCCGGAATGGATCGAAGGTGTCCTGCGTGGTGAGCTCGGGTATGACGGCGTCGTCATCAGCGACGACATGGAAATGAGCGCTGTGACCGATCATTTCGATCTCGAACAAACTGTCGTTCGTGCTGTCATGGCAGGAAACGATATCCTGCTGTTTTCCAACACTGCCGCGTACGACCCAGATCTGGGCGCCCGGATCCACCAGATCATGGTCGATCAGGCGGCGGCCGATCCGGCGTTCGCCGACCGGATCGAGGCGAGCTACGCCCGAATTGCCCAACTCAAGCAGCGTCTGTCCGCAGGGCTGTGAGATAGAGGAGGGGCAAACGACGCGCACCGAGCACGCTTCACACCAGCGCTGAAACGCGATATAGGTCAGTAATATTGACCTTAATGGTGCGTCATGAACGACTCGTCTTTGCTCATTGCATTCCTGTTTGCGGCGTCGGCAGGATTTTTCTCGCCCGGACCGAACAATCTTATGCTCATGACCTCGAGCGCCAAGTTCGGGCTGTGGCGGACGCTGCCGCACGCCATAGGCATCGTGCTGGGATTTCCGCTCATGGTCTTCGTCGTTGGACTTGGATTGGGCGAAATCTTCACCCGCTATCCGCAAATCAACCTGGCGCTGCGTGTTGTGTCTGCGGCGTATTTTCTGTGGATGGCCTGGACCATGCTCGGAATTCGCATCGGAGAGGCCCGCGGCTCGGAGCGTCCCATGCGGCTCCACGAGGCAGCTTTGTTCCAATGGGTCAATCCCAAAGCCTGGGCGATGGCCGTGAGCTTTGTCGCCTTATTCATCACCCCGGGCCAAGAGCGCGTGGTTCAACTGGTGCTGCTGGCAGGGCTCTGCACGGCCATGGGTCCATTTTCGGCCGGGCTCTGGATGGTGTCGGGGCGGGCGGTGGTCGCCTTCCTACGACGCACCGGGTCCGAGCGCCTGCTCGGCTGGGTGCTGGCCGGGCTAATGGTTGCTTCGGTGATCCTGTTCCTGCGCTAGGAACGCATGTTGCATAGGCGCCGCGATCTGGGGGGAAAACAGCGCGCGCCTTTGCCAAGCCGAACGCGCCCGGCCTATAGTGCGCCCGACCCGCCCCGATTACGGGCGTCTTGCGCAAGGACAGGGCCATATTGCCAATGACACAGTCCGAGGGCGTCCGCCATGTGAGGGCGCTTTTCATTTCCGATGTGCATCTCGGGATGCAGGCGATTCGGGTCGACGAACTCCTCAAGTTCCTCAGCCATTTCGACGCGGACACGATCTACATCGTGGGCGACCTGATCGACGGCTGGAGGCTGCAAAAGGAATGGAACTGGCTGCCGGAATATGACGAGCTCGCGCAGTCGCTGTTCGACAAGGCGCGGCGCGGGGCGCGGATCGTCTATCTCGCCGGCAATCACGACGAATTCCTTCGCGATTACCTCGGCGCCTATTTCGGAGGTGTGGAGATCGCTGACCGTGCAATCCACGAAACGGCCGACGGAAAGCGCTATCTGGTGATCCATGGCGATCAGTTCGACGTGGTCGTGGCCAACGCTAAATGGTTGGCCCATGTGGGCGACTGGGCCTACAATTTCGCCCTCAGGGTCAATGTACTGGTCAACTGGGTGCGCCGCCGTATGGGCCTCTCCTACTGGTCATTGTCGGCATGGGCCAAGCAGAAGGTCAAGAACGCGGTGAGCGTGATGGGCCGGTTCGAGGAAGCCCTGGCGCTCGAGGCGCGCACCAGCAAGGTCGACGGCGTGATTTGCGGCCACATCCACAATGCCGCCATGCACCACAAGTTCGGGATTCACTACCTCAATTCCGGCGACTGGGTGGAAAGTTGCACGGCGATCATCGAGGACCATGACGGAGCCTTCGAGCTGATCCGCTGGAAGGACATGAGCGCACCGCCCAAGCGGCGGCGGTTCCGAAGGGCACGTCGCGCGGCATAGGCGCTCGTCGCCGGCACTAACATTTCAGCTTGCGCGGCCGCGCTTTGACCAGCACTCTCCTGGTTCCAAACCGGACGGGGCTTTCCTCATGACACCGATCCAGGCGCGTTCCGCATCCCCCGAGGTGCGAACGGCGCTCTACTATCTCGTGATGTACCTGCCGGCGGGTGCAGCGACGCTGCTGCTCCCTATTTGGCTCGACTCGCGCGGAATGTCGCCCGAGCAGATCGGGCTTATCAATGCTATGCCGCTGATGATCATGGTCGTGATCAGCCTGTTCGTCGGGCGCGTTGCCGATGCCGCGCCAGACTGGCGCGGTGTGATCGTGATCGGCACCATTGCCTCTGGCCTGGCCTCGGTCGGCTTCTTCATCGCTGGCGAGTTCTGGGGCTTCCTGATCGTTTGGACGCTGGTCATGGTACCCTTCTTTGCCAGTGAACCGGTAACCGATGCTGCAGCGATACGCATGACCCGGCGGCGCGGATCCGATTTTTCACGCCTGAGGGTTTGGGGGACCGTAGGCTTCATCGTGGGCAGCGTGCTCTCGGGCCTGGCGTTCGACTGGCTGGGCATCGCCGTGTTCGTGCCCCTGTTCGTCGCGGCATGCGTGATGCGCGGATTGGTCTCGCTGCAACTGCCGCTGTTCCGCGCCGCTTCGACCGAAGTCCTGCTGGCGGGCGAAGTGCTCAACAGCGAAGCCGCCAGCACGATGAGGCAAATTCTGAAGCCGTGGTTCGTGCTGACGCTTGCCGGTGCCGCGCTGCTTCAGGCGAGCCACTTCCTGCTCATCGGCTTTGGTGCCCTCATGTGGCGCTCCGCCGGCGTGTCGCCGTCCGTCATCGGCGTGCTGTGGGCCATCGCGCCGATCTGCGAGATTGCGATCATGCTGTTCTTTGCACGGCTGGCGCGCCGCTTTTCTGCTCGGCATCTGCTGGCGCTGGCATGCTTTGTCGGAGCGTTCCGCTGGGTGGGGATGGGGCTGAGCCAGGACGCATGGTGGCTTGCCGCAATGCAGATGCTGCATATGGCCACCTTTGGCCTGGGATATCTGGGAACCGTGAACTTCATTGCCAACTGGACCACTGAGGAGATCGCGGCCCAGGCCCAGAGCTTTTTCGTCGTGCTCCGTCAAGCTGCAACGGTGGGAGCATTGCTGCTCTTCGGGCCGCTGGTTGCGCATTTGGGGCTGGCGAGTTTCTACGTGGCCGCCGCGATCGCGGCCCTGGGCGGCGCCCTGATCCTGATCTCGCTCTCCATCGTGCGTTCCAAGCGCTAGCCGCGTCATCAAACGGTTGTTCAAATCGGGCATCCGTTGATCGATCCCGATGGACATTCGCGAGCGGCCGGAGGCCGCGGAGGGCGACATGCGCAGATTGTTGATCGTGTCGGACGCCTGGCATCCACAGGTGAACGGAGTCGTGCGTTCTCTCGATAGAGTCGGCCAGGAGTTGCGAGGGCGAGGCTTCAAGGTCCGTTACCTCACGCCATCCCAGTTCCGGACCATGCCGCTTCCCAGCTACCCGGAAATTCGGCTGTCGCTGACGCATACCAGTGCTGTGGCGCGCTACATCCGTCGCTACGCCCCCGATTGCGTGCATATTGCCACCGAAGGTCCGCTCGGCCTTCTTGCCCGCCGGTTCTGTGCGTCCGAAGGACTGCGCTTTACCACTAGCTATCACACGCGATTCCCAGAATATCTCGCCGCGCGGCTGCCGGTGCCGACCGACTGGAGTTATGCCTATCTTCGGTGGTTCCATGGCGCTTCGGTCCGCACGATGGTCCCTGCTGCCAGCATTTGCACCGAGTTGACCCGGCGCGGGTTCTCCAACCTGACCCTCTGGTCCCGTGGGGTGGACACGGAAACCTTTTCGCCGGGCGAGGGTGGAGCGTTCGCTGGCCTTCCCGGTCCGCACCTGCTTTACGCGGGACGGTTGGCCGTGGAAAAGAATGTCACCGCATTTCTGGATATGGATGTGCCGGGCACCAAAATTCTAGTCGGCGATGGTCCCTGCCGCGCTGAACTACAGAGCCGGTATCCCGAAGCGCTGTTTCTCGGATTTCAGCGCGGCGAGCGCCTCGCCCATCTCTACCGAAGCGCGTCGGTGCTCGTCTTCCCCTCGCGAACCGACACCTTCGGCAACGTGATTCTAGAGGCTCTGGCCAGCGGCCTGCCGGTGGCGGCCTATCCGGTCCCGGGCCCGGTCGATATCCTCACCGACACCCGCGCAGGGGCTCTCGATGAGGATCTCGAAGTGGCCACCATGCGTGCGCTGACCCTCCGCGGTTCCGATGCCCGCACGCTTGCACAGCGCTATACCTGGTCATGCGCCGCAGACCAGTTCATGGGCAGCCTGAGCCCGATCCAATCCACCATGCAGCCGATCGCGGCCTGAATCACAAGCGCCGGGGCATTGCCCCGGCGCTTGTGATTGATCGATCGCGGACCGAGGTCAGCTCAACCGGCCGCTCGCGTGGGCGAGCATGGTGTAGACCTTGCCGCGCCCGGAGCGGAGTTGTTCAAGATAGGCTTCCTTGCCACCAGGGCCGGCCGCCGCTTCGCGCAGGATCTGCTCGAACTCGTTCATGTAGGCACTGGCGGTCCGAGCGAAGTCGGCGTCCCGCTGTAGCCTGCGTCGCACCTCGTCGAACGTGCCCTGGCCGCTGATAGTGTAGAGTTTGCGGTTGAAGGCACCGGGCTGACCGCTCTGATAGCGCGTCCAAGCTTCTGTCACGGACCGGTCGTCCATGGACTTGGCAATCTCTTCGGTCAGGCTCGACAGGTTCATCGGGCGCTGGTTCGCCGACGCGTTGCGAAGCACGTCCTGGAGCCAGCCGCTTTCCGCAGGCAGACCTTCGGTCTGCGACCCAGCTTCTGGCCCGGCCTGAGTCGACGGGGTCTGGGGCTGAACCGGCTCGCTGGCGCGGGACTGGTCCAGCGCCTCGCTCACGCGTTGCGAGGGAGACTGCGGCTCCTGTTGCACGGGTCGTGCCGGCGCCTGGGGCGCCACGCGGGCTTCCTCGCGAGCCGGACGCACGGGAGCAGCTGGTGCGGTCCGACGCACGGACGCGGTCTGACGCGCAGCGACGTCGTGTGTGCCCGGCTGGCCGTGGACGATCGCATTGAGTTCGGAGAGCGCTTCGATCTGTTCTGCAACAACCCGGCGCATTGCTGCCGCGCTTGCCCGCGTCTCCTCGGGGAGGTCGAGAACGCTGCGCTGCAACTCGTTGCGGGTGGACTCCAGTTCTTTGCCCAGTTCCGCAGCGGTCTTGCGCATGGCTTCTGCTGTGTCGCCGAACCGACGCGTTGCCTCGGCATAGGCGCGCTCGACGTCTGCCAGCAGTTCGCCTTGGGCCTTGCGCAGGGATTCGCCCGCGCGACCGCCTTCGCTGGCCGCCAGCTTGCCAATGGACTCGATCTCGCTGCTGACCGTCTGAGTGGTCGAGGCGAGAGCCTGTTCCATGGCCTGACGCGCGCCCAGCAGCCGCCGTTCGGTATCGTTGACGGTATCGGCGATCGACTGGGCGAAGGTGCGCAGCCTTGTGTCGATTTCCTCGGTCCGCGCCGTGAAGCCTTCCGCGAGGCTTTCCATGGCCGTGCGGCGGGACTCCAGCGTATCGGCGGTCGAGGTGCTGGTTTCGGCCAGCGTGGCCGCTGCACTTGTGAACGTCTCGGTCTCGGACTTGAGGCGTCCCGAGATGGAGCCGAACTGCTCGAGCATCGCCGTGATGGTGGCCTGCAGGGCCTCCACATGCTGGCCGACCACGGCACCGGCCTTTTCAGTGCCTTCCAGCGCCTTGTCGACTGCAGTAGCGTAGGTTTGGGTCTGATCGCCCACGTCGCTCTGCAGTCGAGCCAGATTGCCCGAGGAGCTTTCCAGAACGCGATGAAGCAGCATGTTGGCGTCGTTGAGCTTGCGCAGGGTCTCGGTGACCTCGGCCTCGATACGGCTGGTCGTTTCGGTCATCAGCTGTTCGGACTCGCGCGCGTTCGATTCAAGCGCGTTGCGCAGAAGGTTGGTCTGCGTGCCCAATGCGCTCGTGAGCTGATCGCGCTTGGTATCGATCAGGTCCGCGAAGGTATCGGTATGCTCGGTGACCATGCGGTTGAGCTCGACAGTCTTGCGGGCAAGATCGTCCGCCGTATTGACCGCACGGACGTCGACCATTTCCTCGATCTGACTGGCCGCAGTGCGGAACTGCTCCATGGCGCCACGCACGACCTGGTCCATGCGGAGGGCCGTTTTCTCGACATCGCTCGATATGTCGGCTGTGGTGGCCGCGAGCTTGTCTGTGAGGATGTGCTCGATGCGGTCTGCACCGGCCTCCAGATCCTTGACCGACCGGTCGACGGCCGTGTGCAGCGACTTGGAAATGGTGGACTCGATCTTGTCTGCGCCCACTTCGAGTTCGCGCATGGAATCGGTGATCGTACCGTGAATAACCTCGTTGAGCCCCGAAAGGCGCTCTGCGGTGATTTCGGCGCGAGCGGTGATGGCTTCGGGCAGGGTGCCCAAACGCTCGTCGACCATTTCGCTGATCGCGTTGCGGGCTGCGCCCAGACGCTGCTCAACGAGATCGGCCGCATCGCGGGCGCTTTCGCCCACCGCCTGCGCGGCTGTATCGATCCGCGAGGTGATCCCGGTTTCTGCATCGGAGATCCGCGCGACGGCAGTTTCCACACCACGACCCAGGGTCGCGTTGAGTTCGGAAACCTTGCCTTCGATCACGGTGCTCACCTCGGCCGTGCGCGTCGCCATCGTCTCGGTGACGTTGGCCAGGCTGCTGTCGACGGTGAGGCGGAACTTGTCGCCCGATGTCTCCATGGCGCCGGTGAGTTCGGTCGTGCGCTCGGCAATCGACTGGCCCACACGCTCGACCTTCTCCTCGAGAGCGGCTTCGAGCGCATTGACGCGTTCGCCCATCTGGGTGTCGAGACGGCTCGTGGCTTGGTCGATGGTGTTGCCCAGATACCGGGTGCGATCGGTGACGGTCTCGGCAAACTGGCTTGTGGTGACCGTGAGCATCGAATGCAGGGCGCCCGTGCGCTCGCTGATGGTGTCATCGAGCTGGGTGGTACGGGCCGCGAAGGTGGTATCGAGTTCGTTCGCCCGCTGGACGAGCGTGGAGTCGAGCTGTTGCGTGCGGGCCTCCACGAGTTCGGCGAACTGCTCGGACCGGGTTTCGAGCGCCTGATTGAGCGCCTCGGCTTTGTGGTCGATGGTCGTCGCCATCTGGTTGGTGCGGATTTCGACCAGCCCGGCAAAGCTACGGCTACGGCTGTCCAGCGCCTCATTGAGGGCACCGGCACGCTGGTCGATGACCGAGCCGAGCTCAGTCGAGCGGGTCTCGAGCATCTCGGAAAGGGCCTGGCTGCGGTCGGCCAGCGTGATGTTGAGTGTCTCTGCGCGGTGCTCGATCGTGGAGGCGAGGTGATCGGTGCGTACGTCGACCAGTTCGATGAACATGTCGCTGCGGCTGACCAGCGTATTGTCGAGCGCGGCCGCCCGCTCCTCGATGGTCGATCCCAGCTCCTCGGTACGCGACTGCACGAGTTCGGAGAACTGTGTGCTGCGGCTGACGAGCGTGTCGTCGAGGGCGGACGCGCTCTCCGCGATGGTGGCGCCCAGCTCCTGGGTCCGGGTCTGGACCAGCTCGGCGAACTGCGCGCTGCGGCTATCGAGCGCGTTGTTGAGAGATGAGGCACGCGCGTCGATCGTAGAGGCCAGGTGCCCGGCCCGTTCGTCGAGGATTTCGGCCAGATGCAGGCTGCGGGAATCCAGCGCTTCGCTAAAGGCGCCTGCCTTGTTCTCGATGGTCTCGCCGAGACGCGTGGTGCGCTGGTCAATCAGGGCGGCGAAGCCTTCGCTGCGCGAATCGAGCGCCTCGGCCAGCGCGTTGGCCTTGCCCTCGATGGTGGTGCCCAATAGGCCGGTGCGAACATCGACCAGTTCGGCAAACCGCGAGGTGCGGCTGTCCAGGGCCTGGATGAGAAAACCCGCCTTGTTTTCGATCGTTTCGCCGATCTGGCCGGCGCGGGCATCGACGTTCTCGATGAAGCGAATGCTGCGGTCATCGATGATGCCGCCAAGCTGCTCGGAGCGCGAATCCACGATCTCGACAAAGCGTGTGCTGGCGTTTTCAAGCGAGCTGTTGATGGCGGACGACTTGGCGTCGATCGTCGCGGTAAGCTTGTCGGCGCTGTAGGCGTAGCGCTCTGCCTGATCGTCGAGCGCGGCGATCAGACGCTCGCCCTTTGTGCCGACCACGGAATCGGCCTGGCTGATCCTCGCATCAAGAGTGCCGGTGATTTCCTCGACCCGGGCATTGAGTTGCGAGATGGTCTCGGCGCCCGTTTCACTGAGCGTATAGCGGGTTCGCTCGACCGATTCCTCGAGTGCACCGCCGATTTCCAGGGTCAGCGACTCGACCTGGCTGCGCATGGCGTTGGACTGAATGGCGAAGGTCTCGTCCAGGCGACCGGTTATGCGGCTGAGCACTTCCTCGGCCTCTTCGCCCCGGCTGGCGATGTCGTTTGACATGCGTTCGCCCAGCGCCGCGAAGGTCGATCCGACGACATCGCTGCGCCGCGTGAATTCGGCCAGGATCGAATCGGACGAGGTGCGCAGAACCTCCGAGAGGCTGATGCCCTTGTCCTCGATGGCGAGCGAGATGGAGTCGACGCGTCCGTCGAGTGCTTCGATGAGGTTGCCGACGCGCGAGTCCACGGCTTCCGACATTATGTTGAGACGGCTGTCGAGGGTTTCTGCAAGCCCCCGGGTGCTTTCATCGAACAGACGCGAGATGCGCTCGGAAGATCCCGAGAAACTGGTTTCCACCCGTGCGGCGTGCCCGTCGAGAGACGTCTGCAGCCCTTCGGCCGTACCCCAGAGGGCTTCGTCGAGGCGCGCGGTCGATTGTTCGATCGACTGGGTAACCGAGGTTACCCGCTCGGTCAGAGTGGTGTCGACCCGTGCAGCGGTTTCCTCGATAAGCTGGGAGACCGACCCGGCCCGCTCGGTCAGCGTGCTGTCGAGATAGGATGCCGAGCCTTCGATGGCCTGCGCAAGCTCGTTGGTCCGGTCGGCGAGCGAGGTGTCGAGGCGGGTGGTGCCGTCCTCCAGCGCCATCATGAGCTGGGAGGTGCGGTCGTCGAGGGTTTCCTCGAAGGTCTTGCGGCGGCGCTCGAACGCCGTCTGAATTGCGCCACCGGCGTTTTCGATCGCGTCGGCAATTTCGGTGCCGCGGTTCATGAGCGTAGATGTAACGTCCGATCCGGCTGTCCGCAGGCGCTCGGTCAGCACGGTTCCGATCTGATCGAGCTCGCCCGCCACATTCCCGTGCACAGCCGCGATGGCTTCGCGCATGCGTTCGGAGTTGGTGACCACGGCTTCGCGCTGGTTGGCCAGTTCTTCGACCAGCTGGCGCATGCGGGTTTCGTTGTCCGAATAAGTGCGCTCAAGGGCCGTGACCTCGTTGTGGACCATCACCTCAAGCTCGCTGGCCCGCGAAAGAGCACGTTCAAGACCGTCCCCGATCGCATTGACCTCACGGCGCACAGCCTGTCCGACCGTCGCAACGCGATGGGCCGCGGTGGATTCGGGTTCGTTCAGGCGCATCGCGGCCTGCGCCATCGTGGCGGCCGCATAGCGCAGATCGTGGACGCGGCGGATAAGGACGCCCACTGCCATGATGACGAGCACCGGCAGTCCGGCGACAGCCGCGATCACCGTGAAGTCAATGGAGCGGCCGAAATCGAGAAAGCCTCCGGGCGAACCGTACTGCATGGAGACGACGGTGTAGACGAGGCCGAGCCAGAGAACCGAAGCTGTCGCGGCGATCCAGAGAGCGGAATTGGTGGGGCGCTTGGGGGCGCCAAGTCCGAAGCTGCGTGCCCCCGCCGCTCCGCGGTCATCGTTTGCGACCGTTGTTGCGCGCGACGCGATCTTGTCCGCGGCACGCAGGCGATCGTTGGTCGATGCACTGCTGTTGGGCTGGGAGGCCTTTTTTTCCGCCTTGCGCGCAGGCTTCTCTTCAGGAGCCGGTGCGCCGGGGTCGTTGAGGGCGCTTGCAACAGCCGAGAAGGCGAGGGCTGCTGGATCTTCCTTCTGGGGGGTCGACTTGTTCGCCATACGCTTTACTACTCTTACTCTGTGCCGCCAACTCATTGCGACGAAAGCCCGATGAGGGTTCCGACTGACACGCTGTCATCACCCTGTCGGCTGTGGATACCATCCCGAAAACTGCCCGGTGCGGCAACACCGCTTTACGAGAACCCACTCCGCCACTCTGCTCGTAACACGGCTTTATACACCGAACCGCGCGATAGCTGAACTCTTTATTAAAAAGTCGTTAATATGCGTTCCGCTCAAGCCGCGGGAAAGGAATTCTTAAGCCTATTCCGCAGATTAAGCCTCTTTTCACCTGTGGGACGTTAGCATGGTTTGTCCCTCAGGCACAGGATTTTCCTTATGGCGTTATCGCGGCGGCACGCTGCAGTCCCAAGGCAGAAGGTCGATCGCACCACTCGTCCGATCGATCTCGTGCATCTTGCGCGCCAGACGTTCGGAGACCGCATGCTGGAGTGCGAAGTCCTCCGCCTGTTCGAGCAGCAGGTTCGCTTGTACTTCGACCGTGTCCGTACCACCACCGATAGGGAGGAGTTGGCAATCGGCCTGCATACGCTCAAGGGCGCATCGGCCGGAGTAGGGGCCGTGGTGCTGGCAGATCTTGCTGGCTCCGCCGAGATCGAGTTCCGCGAGACCGGCGGGCTTGAAGAAGAGACGCTCGCCGACATGGCGATGGCGGTCGAGGAGGTGTGTGCCTATATCGCCCGGCTTGTGGTCGACTGACGCGCGCGGCTTGCCGCCCGCCGGGGGGCCTCCTATATCGGGGCTGACTTTGTTCATGGAGAGCCCAGATGCCCACTATCACCTATATCGAGCCCGACGGAACCCGCCGAGAGGTCGAGGCTGACGCGGGGTCTACGGTGATGGAGACAGCCATTCGCAGCGGGGTGAGGGGAATCGTCGCCGAATGTGGTGGTGCCTGCACGTGCGCCACCTGCCACGTCTATATCGACGAGGAATGGTTCGGGGTCACTGGCGGGCCGTCCTCCATGGAAGAGGATATGCTCGACTTCGCATTCGACGTGCAGGCGACCAGCCGACTCTCGTGCCAGATCAAGGTACGCGACGAACTCGATGGGCTCATTCTCCGGGTGCCGAGCCGCCAGGGCTAATCACGATTCTGCCTGTCGTGTTTCGTTCGGACGCCTACAGCGTGCATTTTGTTGCGTGGTATCCGGGGTGTCCGCAGCGCCCGTTCTAGGGGCGCTGCCGGCAGGGAAATAAAGCTCCCGCTTCGATGCACGCGGTTGTCGGTAAAGCCGAAAACCCTTATTTCTCAGTTCGCTATCACAGCATGCGGCGCAGCATGACCTCCGTGGGCATTTCGCCCCGGAAGAGAACGCCCAATTGCAACCAGGAGCGAAGGCCATGCCCGGTCTCGGCACATTTCCAGTTTCGGTCAAGGTGGACGGACGCCGGATTGTCATCGTCGGCGGTGACGATGAGGCGCTTGCCAAGGCGCGGCTTGCGGCGCGGACCCGCGCCGAGACCGTGGTCATCGCTCCGGAGTTCGAGGCGGATTTCTCCGCGCTCGATGTGAAACTCGTTGAGCGCCACGCAGCTCCGTGCGATTTTTTCGGCGCAGCGCTGGCCTTTGTGGCCGATCACGGTGCCGCTGGCGCAAGGGCGCGACGCATGGCTCGGTTGGCCGGCGTGCCCGCCAATGAGGTGGACGTTCCGGGCAATTGCGATTTCTTCACGCCGGCGATCATAGATCGGGCGCCGATTTCCATCGCGATATCGTCTGAGGGAGCCGCGCCGGTGCTCGCCCGGCTGGTGCGCGCCAGGATCGAGTCTGTGCTCTCGCCGCGGCTGGGCGATATCGCCCGGCTGGCCGGATCGATGCGGGCCAAGGTCTCACGTCTGCTGACCGATGGCGTATCGCGGCGGCGCTATTACGAGGATCTTGTAACGGCGCCAGCGCTTGAACGCGCGCTTGAGTCGGGGCAGGGCGAGGCCGTTGCCGACGCGCTGCTCTCGAGGCATGCGGCGCGTCAACCGAGCGGCGCCGGTGTCGTCTGGCTGATTGGTGCCGGTCCGGGTGCGGTCGATCTTCTCACCCTTCGCGCCCAGCGGCTGCTTCAGGAGGCGGACGTCATCGTTCACGACCAGCTCGTGCCGGATGCAGTAGTGGAAATGGGGCGCCGCGATGCCGAGCGCGTTTCGGTCGGCAAGGCCAAGGGGCATCATTCCTTCAGCCAGGCGCAGATCAACACGCTCATTGTTCGGCTTGCCAGCGAGGGCAAGAAGGTTGCCCGGCTCAAGTCCGGCGATCCGATGGTGTTCGGCCGGGCGGGCGAGGAAGTCGCGGCGCTGCGCAAGGCGGGGATCGATTATGCAATCGTGCCGGGCGTGACTTCTGCCCTCGCTGCGGCAGCCGATACGGCCACACCAGTCACCTTGCGCAAAGTTTCGAGCGGCTTCGTCTTTGCAACGGCACATGGCGCCGACAACCAGGATCTGACCCATTGGGCGGCTCTTGCCCAGTCCGGGCTCACGCTCGGGCTTTACATGGGTAAGTCAATCGCCGCGAAAGTGGCGAGTGATCTGATGGCCCGGGGGCTTTCGGGTCAGGTGCCGGTCGGGGTCGTTGTCAATGCCGGCCGGGCGGACAAATCGCTTCACGCGGGCACGATCGCTGGCCTTGCCTCGGGCCAGGCGGAGTTCGCCGAGGGGCCCGCGATTATTTTCATTGGGCCGGCGGTGGCCAGCGGCGATTGGGCCGGCGCGGCGGAATTGATGCGGCAGCAAAGCAGGGTGGCATGATGAGCAAGCAGGTTCTGACCGCAAACGAGCTGCTCTCGGGCGCAGTGGTCTATCTCGGCGCCGACGGCGCATGGGTAGAGAATCTCCAGGGCGCTCGGCAGTTCGACAAGGACGATGCCCATGCGCTCGAGGCGGCGCGGGTCGCGGCGAGCTCAACGGGACGTCTCATCAGTCTGGAGGTCGAGGACGTGGTTCTTGAGGACGGAGCCTTGGTGCCGGCCCGTACGCGGGCCCGCATCCGCGCCGGCGGACCGACCGCTCCGCGTTTCGAACGCCAGCATCTGGCAGAGGACGAACATGTATCGATATGACGAGTTTGACGCCGCGTTCGTTTCCGAGCGCGTTGCCCAGTTCTCCGATCAGGTCAGGCGCCGCATTTCGGGCGAACTGACCGAGGACCAGTTCAGGCCCTTGCGGCTGATGAACGGGCTCTACCTGCAGCTTCACGCCTACATGCTGCGGGTCGCCGTGCCCTATGGCACGCTGTCGTCTCGCCAGATGCGGATGCTCGCCCATATCGCGCGCAAATACGATCGGGGTTACGGTCATTTCACGACGCGCCAGAACATCCAGTTCAATTGGCCCAAGCTGCGCGACGTGCCGGAGATCCTCGCCGATCTTGCCAGCGTCGAGATGCACGCCATCCAGACCTCGGGCAACTGCATTCGCAACGTGACCACAGACCAGTTCGCCGGCGCTGCTGCCGACGAGATCATCGATCCGCGGCCGATTGCCGAGATCATCCGGCAATGGTCCAGCCTGCACCCGGAATTCACCTTCCTGCCGCGCAAGTTCAAGATCGCGATCACCGGGTCACCCAATGACCGGGCGGCGGTCAAATTTCACGATATCGGGCTGATGGCGCAGACTAATGGCGCCGGCCAGGTCGGCTGGGCGGTCTATGTCGGTGGCGGGCTGGGGCGGACCCCGATGATCGGCAAGCAGATCAATGGCTTTGTGCCCCACGAGCATCTGCTAGCCTATCTGGAATCGATCCTGCGCGTTTACAATCGTTACGGACGGCGGGACAACAAGTACAAGGCCCGCATCAAGATCCTCGTCCATGAGGAAGGGCTCGAGACCATCAAGGCGCAGGTCGAGGAGGAGTTCTCTCATGTGAGGGGAGGGATTCTGACCCTGCCCCAGACCGAACTCGATCGCATCGACGCGTATTTCTCCCCGCCGGCCTTCATAGATTCCGGCGTTGTCTCCATCGATGTCGAGCGCGAGAAGATCCTCGACCCGGCCTTCGGGCGCTTTCTTGTAAACAACACGTTCTCCCACGCGCGGCAGGGCTACACCTCGGTCACCGTCTCGCTCAAGCCCATCGGCGGGGCGCCTGGCGACGCCACGGCCGAGCAGATGGATGCCGTTGCCGACATTGCCGAGCGTTTCAGTTTCGATGAATTGAGGGTCAGTCACGAGCAGAACCTGGTGCTGCCGCATGTGGCGCTGTCGGAGCTGCGCGCGGTCTACCAGGCACTGGCCGAAGCGGGACTTGCGGAGGCCAATGCCGGGGAGATCACCGACACGATCACCTGCCCGGGTCTCGACTTCTGCGCGCTTGCCAATGCCCGGTCGATCCCGATCGCACAGGACATCTCGAGGCGCTTTGCCGATCCGGAGCGCCAGCGCGAGATCGGCAAGCTCAAGATCAAGATTTCCGGCTGCATCAACGCATGCGGGCACCATCACGTGGGCCATATCGGCATTCTCGGCGTCGAGAAGAAGGGCACAGAACTTTACCAGATCACGGTCGGTGGCGACGGGACGGAAGATGCGGCCGTCGGCAAAATCCTCGGGCCGGGCTTTGTCGCCGACGAAGTGCCGGACGCCATCGAACGGCTGGTCGATGCCTATATCGCGCAGCGCGAGAGTGCCGAAGAGCCTTTCATCGCCGCGTATCGGCGGCTGGGCGATGCACCCTTCAAGGAGGCGCTTTATGGCAATGGCTGACCCCGTCCCCTCGCAGGGCCCCGACAAGCTGCGGGCGCTTGGCATCGTCGCGCTCAACGGAATGTTCGACGAGATGGATGCCGAGGGTGTCCTGCGTCAGGCCGCCGAGGATATCCTGCCGGCTGATCTGGCCCTTGTGTCCTCGTTCGGTGCGGATTCGGCGGTGCTGTTGCACATCGTCTCGCGCGTCGACCCCTCGCTGCCCGTCTATTTCCTGGAAACCGGCAAGCACTTTGCCGAAACACTGGAGTATGTCGAGCAGCTCAAAGCCGAGCTGGGGCTTACAAACGTCATCGCCGTGGTTCCCGATCCAGCCGATCTCGCGCGGTTCGATCCGACCGGGGAGCTGTGGGAGACCGATCCAGACTCGTGCTGCCACATCCGCAAGACCGAACCGCTCGAGAAGGTGCTTTCCGGCTATGGCGGATGGGTGACTGGACGCAAGCGGTTCCAGACGGCCGAGCGCGGGGTGCTGCCCCACTTCGAGCTCACTTCGGACAACCGGATCAAGGTCAATCCGCTTGCCTATTACACCCATGACGATATCGAGGCGTACAAACATCGGTATGGTTTGCCCGACCATCCTCTCTACCATCAGGGCTACAAGTCGATCGGCTGCGCTCCGTGCACCAGCGCGGTGGCCGAGGGTGAGGATCCCCGCGCCGGACGCTGGCGAGGGCTGGACAAGAGAGAATGCGGCATCCATTTCGATTTCAACGGGCAGATCGCTCCGACCCGAAAGCAGGCAGGCAAGACGAAAGAGATGAGGCTGTTCAAGAATGGTGGGTTCATGGCCGATCCCTGGACTGATTGGGTAGAGGCGCTCGATCCGGCCGAGGCCAGCTACACCCATGTGCCCCTCGATGTCTTCGTAGCGCATCGGGAAGCGTTCATCGCCAGCCCGCACCCGCTCGGCCTGCGGGTGGATCCGGGCCACCGCGTCGAGGACGTGGAAGCCGACATGGCGCGGTTCTCGTCGGTTGCGATCAGCTTCCCCGCATTCGGTGACGGGAGGGGCTTTTCCAGTGCCCGGCTGGTCCGCGAACGCTTCGGATTTCAGGGCGAGGTTCGGGCTGTGGGCGATATTCTTGCCGACCAGGTGCCGTTCCTTCGGCGGTGCGGCATCGATGCCTTCGTGGTGGCCAACCCCGCGACGCGGCAGGCCCTCGAAAACGATGCATTTGCCGAGGTGTCGCTGTATTATCAACCTGTCGGAACCCGGGCCGAAGTGCCCGTCGGGACCCGACCCTTCCTCCGGCGCGCGCTTGCGGACGCTTGACAGAGCGCCGCAAACTCGACAAAGCGCGGTTGCGCCAGCTCTTGCCCAAACAGGATTTTCCAGATGACCGGAAATGAAATCGTCACGGATGTCATCATCATCGGTGCAGGCCCGGTTGGCCTGTTCGCGGTGTTCGAGCTGGGACTCGTGGACCTCAAATGCCAGGTGATCGACATTCTCGACCGCCCGGGCGGGCAATGCGCGGAACTCTATCCGGAAAAGCCGATCTACGACATTCCGGCCTTTCCCGAGATTTCAGGGCAGGGGCTCACGGACAATCTGATGAAGCAGATCGCGCCGTTCGGCGCCGAGTTTCATTTCAGCCAGATGGTCACCAATGTCGAGAAGCTGGCCGATGGCGGATACCGCGTCACCACCGACGCTGACCAGACCTTTGTGGCCAAGGTGATCGTGGTGGCTGCCGGTGGGGGATCGTTCCAGCCCAAGCGGCCTCCGGTGCCCGGAATCGAGGCTTATGAGGGCAAGTCGGTCTTTTATGCCGTGCGCAAGATGGACGAGTTCCGCGACCAGGACGTCGTTATCGTCGGGGGCGGGGATTCGGCGCTGGACTGGACCCTCAGTCTCGAGCCGATCGCGCGGTCGCTGACCCTGGTGCATCGCCGCGACCAGTTCCGCGGTCATGCCGACAGCGTCAACAAGATGCGGGCCCTGGTCGAGGAAGGCCGCATCAATTTTGTCATGGGTCAGCTTGGCAGGCTCGAGGGCGAGAACGGGCAGATCTCGGAAGTTGTGCTCAACACCAAGGCCGGAGAAATGGGCATTCCCGGCACGCGGCTGCTGCCATTCTTCGGGTTGACCATGAAGCTGGGCCCCGTCGCTGATTGGGGGCTCGAGCTGCACGAAAATGCTCTGATCAAGGTGGACACCGAGAAATTCGAAACCAGCGCGCCGGGCATATTTGCCATCGGCGACATCAATTGGTATCCGGGAAAGCTCAAGCTCATTCTCTCCGGGTTCCACGAGGCTGCCCTGATGGCCCAGGCCGCCAAGCGGATCGTGCATCCTGACGAGAAGGTCGTGTTCCAGTACACCACGTCCTCGACCAAGCTGCAGAAAAAGCTCGGAGTTGCCTGATGCAAATCATCGTCACGGACCAGAACGGCACGGTTCACGAACTCGAGGCCCTCGAGGGATGGCGGGTCATGGAAGTGATCCGGGACTGGGGCCTGAACATCAAGGCCGAGTGCGGCGGTTCGTGCGCCTGCGCAACGTGCCACGTTTATGTGGACGAGGCCTGGGAAGACAGGCTCAACCCGCCGACCGATGAGGAAGAGGACATGCTCGATACGGTCGCTGACGTAAAGGAGAATTCGCGTCTCTCCTGCCAGATCCTGATGAGCGACGATCTCGACGGTCTCAAGGTGACCCTCGCCGAGTCTGCACGGCAGGACGAAGAAGCGGCCTAGAGCGTTTCCAGGACAAGTGGGGACACTTTTCCGGTTCGGAAACGCGACCAATCAAAGACTTAGAGCTCCTGTTCTTATTCAATCAGAACAGGAGCTCTAAGCCAGACCACGCTGCGACGATCGGCGGCCCGGGTCCTAAGGTCCGGCTTTTTTGCGCGCGTAAGGCATTTGTTCATCTGGTTAAGTCAAGATTGAGTGCAAACACTCACTCTGGATATTCGGCATGCCCGACACAAAAATTTGCCAAGGCTGCAAGGACGGCGCTGCCTTTCCGGTGGAATTCACAATGGCTTTCCACCCCATTATCGACCTGCCACGCCAGCGCATATGGGGCTATGAGGCGCTGGTGCGGGGGCGCGAAGGCCAATCGGCCTGGTCGATTCTGTCGGCGGTGACCGACGAGAACCGCTATGCCTTCGATCAAGCGTGCCGGGTCAAAGCCATTGATCTGGCGGGCGAAAAGCTCAAGGGCGACGCGCGGCTGTCGATCAACTTCATGCCCAATGCGGTCTATGAGCCACGCGCCTGCATTCGGGCGTCCCTGGCGGCCGCTGCGCGCGCGGGCTTCAATCCCAACCGGATCATGTTCGAGTTCACCGAGAACGAGCAAATGACAGACATTGCTCACGTCTCCAAGATTATCGAGGCCTACAAACATATCGGGTTCATCACCGCGATCGATGATTTCGGCGCCGGGTTTGCGGGTCTCAACCTGCTCTCCATGCTCGAGCCCGATGTGATCAAGATCGACATGGAGCTCGTCCGAAACATCGATAGCCATGCGCGCCGCCACGCCATTGTGAGCGGGATCGCCACCATCGGCCGGGACCTTGGGCTCACCATCATCGCCGAAGGCATAGAGCGCCACGCGGAGCGCCAGGCTCTTGCGGATCTGGGGATCACCCTGTTCCAGGGCTACCTCTTCGCCAGACCGCAGCTTGAGACCTTCTCCATGCTCGATGAGATTGAAGGTCTCGCAGCCTAGAGCATATCCTGTTCTGATTGAATCAGAACAGGAGCTCTATGTCTTTGATTTGGCGCGTTTCCGAACCGGAAAAGTGTTTCAACTTTTTCTGGAAACGATCTAGAGCCGATCAGAAACGGCCGTTCCAGCTTGCTTTCAGGCTATGGGCAGTCGAACCCTCGGCGTGCTCGCTGCCGTAGGCGAGGCCGAGAACGGTCGATTCGTTGAGGTCGAAGGCGAGATCGGCCCCGAGCATCAGCGTATCGGCGGCCTGGCCGGCGGTGTCGACAGAGAAGGACGGGCCCGAGCCAAACGCATGTTCTGCTAACTCGGCGTCGCCGAAGGCATGGCGCCAGCCGACGCTGCCGCTGGCGGTCAGCAATGCGCTTTCGCCCAGAATGAACTGGCGTCCGATATCGAACCCCAGCGTGGCAAAGGTGTTGTCAAACGCACTTGGCGCGCCGGTCAGCGCGGCATCGCCGCCGGTTTCGGTATAGCCGTCGCTGCTGTAGCGGACATGGCTGAGGCCGATGCGCGGGGTGAGTTCGACTGCACCGAGATCGACGCGATGGGCGAGTTCGGCGAAGGCCATGGCGGTGGCGGCGCCGTAATCGGCCTCAAGGCTTTCCAATTCGGGAAGGGTGACGGTGCGACGCGATTCGATGGCGTGGCCGGTGATGCTGCCGCCGAGCAGCAGACGCGTGTCGCCCCATTCATTGCCCGCATAAACGCCAGCGCCGTAGCTCGTGGTATCGGTCGAGGCGTCGTGCCCGTTCATGTCGCTGCGGCCGCTGCCGGCTTCGAGCATTATGCCGACGCGCCAGGTGTCGACAAGTGTATCGATGCCGCCCACGACACCGCCATAAACCGAAGTGCTGCCCGGCAGGGTGTCCGTGGCTTCGGTATCGGACCGAACGCCATAGACCGTGCCCCAGGGGCCGGTGACCGGCTCGGCGGAGGCGGCGGGCGCGCCCGAAGCGGCGTAGGCGGCGGGCCCAGGCGTCGCGCCCAGCGCGTCGAAGCTCTGGTGCAGGTGGTTTATCACCTGGCCGGTGGTTGCAACCGTCGTGGCCATCATAGCGTTGGGCGCAGTGGCGTGGATATCTCCCGCCAGCCCAGAGAATGCAGCAGGTGCCTGCCCGTTCGAAAGGTTGAGGGCTGCCTCGTAAAGAGAATTGCCGGCGCCCAGCGAATCGATGGCGCCTGCGGCGGCCTTGTCGTTTGCGCCGGCGGCGCCATCGGCAAAGCTGAAGCCGTTGCGCTTCAGGACCACGGAGAGTTCGCTGCCGTCGATGCTCAACATAGGGGTAAGGAAGTCGAGGTTGCTGCTGCCGACGTAGCCGAACGTGCCGGAGATAGATTCGGCGGAAAGAATGCTGTAGCGCATGTCTTCGACGTAGTTCTCGCCCGTAGTAGCCTGGACCCAGAGGTTGCCGGCCAGCGTTGCAGTTCCGGAGAGTTCGATACGGTCGTTGTTGCCCGCGTCGATATCGATTTCGAGCCAGGTGTTCTGGCTGAGTTCCAAGTTCTCGGCTTGCAGCGTATGGAACTCGTCGTTGATGAACCAAAACGAACCATCCACGAAAATATCGCCATCGACTTCGAGGTTTCCGTCGACCTTCAACTGACTTGAGTGTTCATCAACGCTGGAGATGTCGCCTCCGACATAGCCGGACAAGTGCAGCCAGCCAGTGCTGTCGATCGAGCCGTACCAGTTGCCGGAGCTCGAGATGCTGCCGGAGCTGTCGAGAACATCGCCGTGCCATGACGAATCGGCGGACAAGAGGACGAGGTTACCGGAGCTGGAATGAACGGTGCCGGTCCAACTGGATGTATCCTCGACCCGGATCTCGCCGGTGTTGACGAGAACTTCTCCATCCCAGGTGCTCCCTTTGGAATTGACGATGGTGCCGGTGTTGGACAGCACGGCACCGTCCCATTCAGCCCCCGTGTTGGACAGCACGGCACCGTCCATTTCAGCCCCGCTGTTGACGATGTAGCCAGCGTTCTCGACATCGCCGAGCCATGTCGCGATGGGAGCGCCATCGTCCGAGCTCGTCTGGTTGTAGATGTCGCCGTCCTCGCGCACGACTAGCTTGCCCTCGATGGAATTGCTGGTTCTGAGATAGCCGGAGCTGTCGATATCGGCGAAGACCTCACCGTCATTGATGAAATAGACGTTCTCGGGCGCGGTGTTGACGATGCCGGCCTCGACGGTGAGCGTGCCGCCGGCATTGACGTTGATGCCGCCCGAGGTGGTCAGGCTGTATGCGGTCGCCTTGTCAGCGATAGCGGCCCCGCCATAGGTGATCGAGACAATATCATCGATCGTGGGCACCTCGTCGGCGGGCTCGGCGTCCTTGAGCCAGTTCTCGGGGCTGTTCCAGGGCTCGGCGGTTGGTTCCTGGGACGCCTCGTTGGCGTTCCACTCGAACAAGGAGCGCTCCACCTCGGCGGCGATGGCGGGGCTGGCTGCGAGCAAGGCGGCGGAGGCGGTGCCAAGCAGGAGCGCTACCCCCCAATACCGGGATCCCGGTGCGTTCTGGGACCGGGGGGAGGCGACGTCAAACAACTTGGTCACGGGTCTATTTTTCTAAATGAATTAAGCTATCGGCAGCAATAAGGGGGGCATTAACCGAGACACGGCAACCTCTAAAACACGATCCGCGCAGGAATCTTCAGTCTTCAGCCGGGATAGGCCTTACAGACTGGCCTGATTAACACGTTTGGAAACTTCGGCAGCGGATTCAACGCGTTCGGAGTAGCGGTCGACGAGGTAGTCTGAGCGATCGCGGACGAGGAGGGTGAACTTCATCAGCTCCTCCATGACGTCCACGATTCGGTTGTAGTATGGGGACGGTTTCATCCGCCCGGAGTCATCGAACTCGGTGAAAGCCTTGGGCACCGAGGACTGGTTGGGGATGGTGACCATGCGCATCCATCGTCCCAGGATGCGGAGTTGATTGACGGCGTTGAAGGACTGGCTTCCGCCATTGACCTGCATGACGGCCAGCGTGCGGCCCTGGGTGGGGCGCATGCCGCCCATGGAAAGGGGCAGCCAGTCGATCTGGGCCTTCATGATGCCGCTCATGGCGCCATGGCGCTCGGGTGAGCACCACACATGGCCTTCCGACCACATGGAGAGATCGCGCAGCTCCTGCACCTTGGGGTGCTCCTTGGGCGCGCCATCTGGGAGCGGGAGGCCCTCGGGATTAAATATCCTCGTTTCGGCTCCGAGCCGGCGCAGGATACGGGCGGCCTCTTGTGTCGCGAGACGGGAATAGGACCGCTCACGCAGAGAACCATAAAGCAGCAGGATGCGTGGAGGATAAGTCTTGCGTTCGGGAGCGTGCAGGCGGGCGTCGTCGATGGGGCGGAACTGGGCCTCGTCGAGAGCGGGGAAACTGTCGGTCTCAGACAATACGCTGTCCATTTTCGTCAATGATGACCTCGCCATCCTCCTTGGTGAAGGGCCCGATATCGGGGTTCTCAAGGATATCGAGCACCAGTTCCGAGGGCCGGCACTGGCGCACGCCTTTTGGGGTCGTGACAAAGGGGCGGTTGATGAGGATCGGGTGGGCCAGCATAGCGTCGATCAGCCGCTCGTCGAGGGTTTCAGGGGCATCGAGACCGAGTTCGGCAAAGACCGGTTCCTTGGTCCGCATGGCCTGCCTGACGCCGAGGCCCGAGCGGGAGATGAGGTCCACAAGGGTCGCGCGATCGGGCGGGTTTTCGAGGTACAGGATGACCTCGGGTTCGACGCCGCTTTGGCGGATCATGGCGAGGGTGTTGCGCGAGGTCCCGCAGGCGGGGTTGTGATAAATCGTTGTGGTCATTGGGTTTACCCGAAGCGATGACGGTTGCGGTTGGCGAAGGCGACCAGCGAGAGCATGACTGGCACCTCGACGAGCACGCCCACGACGGTGGCGAGGGCGGCCCCGGAATTGAGCCCGAAAAGCGCGATGGCGACGGCCACGGCCAACTCGAAGAAGTTGGAGGTGCCGATCAGCGCGCAGGGAGCTGCGACGTTGAAGGGGATCTTCCACTTCCAGGCGGCCCAGAACGTGATGGCGAAGATGCCATAGCTCTGAATCAGAAGGGGAATTGCGATCAGGATGATGACCAGCGGATTGTCGATGATGGTCTGGCCCTGGAAGCCGAAGAGGAGGACCACTGTGGCGAGCAGGGCGGCCACAGATACCGGTTTGATCTGCGCGTTGAAGCGGTCAAGACGGCCATGATCGCCGCTATTAAGCAATGATATACGCGTGATCGCGCCTGCAACGAGCGGGACGATGACGTAGAGCCCGACGGAGAGAAGGAGGGTTTCCCAAGGCACCGAAATCTCGGTAAGTCCAAGCAACAGCGCAACAATCGGCGCGAAGGCAAAGACCATGATCACGTCGTTTATCGACACCTGCACCAGGGTGTAGGCCGGGTCGCCCCTGGTCAATTGTGACCAAACGAACACCATTGCCGTACACGGCGCCGCTCCGAGGATGATCAACCCTGCGATATATTGCTGGGCATCGGCCGGATCGACGAAAGGCGCGAAGACGAAGTTGAAGAAAACGACCGCGAGCAGGGCCATTGTAAACGGCTTTATGAGCCAGTTGACTATTACCGTGAGCACGATGCCCTTGGGCCGCTCACCGATACGCCGGATGGCCGAGAAATCGACCGATACCATCATCGGGTAGACCATGGCCCAGATAAGCACGGCGACGGCGAAATTGACCGATGCGTATTCGAACGCCGCGAGCGCGGCGAAAAGGCCCGGCACGAGATTGCCGAGTATGATGCCGGCGACGATGCCGAGCCCGACCCACACCGAGAGCCACTTTTCGAAAAAGCCGATGCCGCCCGGCGCCGCCGGGGCAGGAGAAACGCGGTTGGTCATTGGGTTCAGTCTTTCGTCTGGCCGATGGTGTCGAGCCGGGATTTGAGCGTCAGCCGGTCGAGGCTCGCGATGGGCAGATTGAGCAGCAGCGAGATGCGGTTGCTCAACTGGCGCGCCGCCTCGGCAAAGGCGAAATGCTTTTCCGCTTCGCTGCCCTCAACCGCTGCGGGATCGGGAATGCCCCAATGAGCGGTTGTGGGGTGGCCCGGCCAGATCGGGCATTCTTCCGCAGCGGCACTGTCGCAGACCGTGAAGATGAAATCGAATTCGGGTGCGCCGGGTTCGGCAAACTCGTCCCAGCTCTTGGAGCGGGCGAAGCCGGCATCAATGCCCAGCCCTTCGAGCAGGGCAATCGTATAGGGATGAACCTCGCCGCGCGGGCGGCTGCCGGCGGACCAGGCCTTGAAGCGGCCTCCGCCATCGCGGTTGAGCAGCGCTTCGCCGATGATCGAGCGGGCGGAATTGCCGGTGCAGAGAAACAGCGCATTGTAGGTGCGATCGGTCATGGTCGAGACTCCGAAGGGGCGGGCTGAAGACAGGCGAGCGCCGAAGCGACGGGCCGGCATATCTCTGGACGGCCGCCGCAGCAGTCCTCGAGCAGGAAGGACACCAAGCTCGCGACGGTTTCCATGCGCGCCCGGTAGACAATCGTGCGCCCGTCCCGTTCGCCGACGATCAGACCAGCGCGTGACAGGGCCGCAAGATGGGCCGAGACGGTGTTCTGGCGGCCTCCCAACAGCTCGGCCACGCGCCCGGCGCTGATCCCTTCAGGCTCGGCTGAAACCAACGCCCTAAAAATATCAAGGCGGGTCGGGCTGGCGAGAGCGCCAAAGGCATCCAATGCGTCATTTGTATCCATATATCTGGATATATCGATATGTTTCGATGCGGTCAACAGGTAAGGCTTATCGTAGGTTAAGTCTATGAGTTACTTCGGAAATTATGGCAAACCTGCCCCGAAAAAACCCCGAAAGAATGCGCAACCAATCGTCGAGCCAGGCGGTTGTTGGAGCAGTCGGGCGCTGGATGCCCGCAAAAACAGAATGGAGTTTCACTCATGTCCATCAAAACGCTCGTTGCCCCTTTCGCTATTGCCGTCGGCCTTGGTTTCAGCGGCGCGGCCATGGCTCAGACCATGGTTGGCACCATTGAGGTCTCCGATGAGGATCTGCCGGTCGTGGAGCAGTACTGCAACCACCTCGAGAACGCGTACGACATGGAAGACGGGGCCACGATCCCTGATTTCGAAGCTACCGTTGAGCAGGAAGTTGCCGTGAATGTGGAGCTGGACTCCATCACGCGTGACGACTGCATCGAAGCTGGTCTGACCGACATGGACGGCGGGAACGTCGAAGAGTCGGCTCTGCCCGAGGACTAAGCGCTTGAGCGCCTAATCACCAAGCTTGGCGGTCGCGCTTTGCGCGGCTGCTCAACTTGCGGGGACGCTGCAAGCCTTTCGTTCCAGGAGAACTAGAATGACCATCAAGTCTTTTGTTTCACCGATCGCGCTTCTTGCCGGCCTTGCCATGACCGGCGGCGCAGCAGCCCAGACGAGTGTGGGCGATCAGGATATATCCGACATCGAACTTCCCGCAGTGGAGGCGCACTGCGAAGCCTTGGACATGGACCTTGATACAGCGGCCGATGCGTCGGCTGGCGCTGCGGGCGACATGAGCGAGGAAGATGGCGAGGACGACGGTATGGAGTCCGATGCCGTGGACGCTGACGCCATGGAAACGGATGCGATGTCATCCGACAATTCGATGGAAGCCGGCGCCACTGCGGAAACCGACATCGACCTGGAGGCCATCACTTTGCAGGATTGTATCGATGCTGGCCTGATCGTCGACGAGACCGATGGTGGCATGGGTGCAGACGCTGGCGCGGATGCCGATATAGATGCCGGCCTGGAAGACTCGGACGATGGCGATGACATTGGCATCGATGCCGATGTGGGTGCTGACGTCGATGTCGACGCGGACATGGAGTCCGAAGGCGAAGAGGACTGATCGGTCCTTCTGACCGGCTGCGGTCAAGCGATCCGGTCACGGACATAAAATGAGGCGGACCCTTCGGGATCCGCCTTTTTGTTTGGGCTGGAATCAGCGTGGCTTGCGGGCGCTGGTGGCGACGGACAGTAAATCCTTGATGAAGTCGGTGACCACAGGAGCAGGGCGCGCGTGGAAGGGGAGCGGGCGGACGACCCGCATGGCGGCGATGCCGACGCGCACGGTCATGAGCCCATTGACGACGCCCTCGCCGAGACGCGCCGACAGCTTGGTGGCAAGTCCCTGGCCTAAAAGCTGCTCGACGGCGCCATCGGTGAGGACGAGCCCGCCGGTGACCGCGAGGTGGGAGAGGATCGAGCCGGCCAGTCGCACGAAGCCCAGAAATCCCGGGCGGGCGCCGTAAAGATCGGCGAGCCCGCGCGCAAGCCGGACGCTTTCGAACAGCACATAGGCAATGTCGATCAGGGCCCGCGGGGAGACGGCGGTGACGAGCGCGACGCGGCGCGCGCTGGCCGCGGTGAGCGCTTTCGCGCGGGCATCGAGCGGCGCCATGAGGTCGCGTTCGGCCATGCCGATCAGCTCGGCGCCGTCGAACCGGTCCGTTGCATCGGCGGCGAGCTGGGTGCGGGCGCGCGCGAGGTCCGGGCGCGCGCCATAGAGTGCGTCGAGTTCGGCCAGTACCGCCTTGCCGCCGGCCAGATCGTCCGAGGCGAGGACGGCTGACGCCCGGTCGCGCAGCCGGTCGAGAACCTTGAGGCGCAGAATGCCGAGGATTTCGCGCACGAGGAGCACCGCGAGCGCGACGAGAAAGACCGCCAGAAGGGCGCTGCCGGCCCAGCCGAGCCATTCATGGCGTGCGAAGAGATCGGCCACGAGCCGCTCTGCGGCAAGGCCGAGACCCGCCATGACCAGCGCGCCACCCGTGCCGAGCGCGAGGGTGCGCCAGAAGCGGCCGCGCCGGGGCGGGGGCGGTACTACCGCTTCATCGGTCCCCAACGGATCTTCGGCGGCAAAATCATATTCGGTGAGGTCCGCCTGCGCGGCGCCAAAGGCGCGGGGCGCGCGCGGCGCGGCGTCCGCGGGGCGCTGCTGTGCGGTGGGGATGGCGCGGGGCTCTCTCATGCCAGCTTGTCTCCCAGGAGGAAATCGAGGGCCCGGTCGAGCCTGACGGAGGGGAGGATGGGCGCGCCGCGCTCAGTGCGATCGAGCACGCCGGGGGGCTGGAAGCGCAGGAAATTGACTTGAGGTGTCGAGTCATCGTCCTTGAAGAGTGAATCCGGATTTTCCGGCAAGTCTCCGGGAAACAAGGCGATTTCGGTTTTTCCGTCGTAGGTGGTGTCGCCCAGCCGCTCGCCGGGCTGGGGGGTGCCCACAATGGTGTCGAGGATATCGCCGTTCTCGCGGATGGTGCCTTCGCGGGTGGCGCGGACCGCGGCGATGGCGAGCGAGCGGGTTTCGGCCCCGGCAAAGCGGGCGCGGTCGACGGCGTTGGCGACAAGGCGATTGAGGATCGCTTCGAGCCGGGAATGGCTGGTGTGGTGGAGGAGGTCTGCCTTGGTGGCGGCAAAAAGGATGCGGTCGATCCTGCGCGTGAGGAGCCGGGAGATGGGATTGGACGTGCCCTGACGGAAGCACGAGAGGACCGAGGTGAGCGCGGTTTCCAGGTCCGAGACGGCCTCGGGGCCGGCGTTCAGCGCCCGGAGGGCATCGACGAGCACGATCTGGCGGTCAAGCCGGGCGAAGTGATCGCGGAAGAAGGGGCGCACGACAATGGATTTGTAGGCCTCGTAGCGCCGCTCGAACATGGCGTAGAGGCTGGCGCTGTCGGGGCGCTGATCGGGGGGCGGCAGCGGCGCGAAGGTGAGCGCGGGCGAACCCTCGAGATCGCCGGGCATGAGGAAACGGCCGGGCGGCAGGGTCGAGAGCGCCCGGCCATCGATGCGCGAATTGCGGAGATAGTTCACGAAGGCGGTGGCGAGCCGCTCGGCGGTGGGCTCCTCGGCGGGGGCAAGGATGTCGGTTTGCGCGAGGGCGGCAAGGAAATCCCCGGCTTCGGCGGCGCGTGCGGGGCGATTGGCGAGGGTCAGCGCCTCGGCGCTCCATTCGGCGAAGGACCGGGCAAGGAGCGGCAGGTCGAGAAGCCATTCGCCGGGATAGTCGACGATGTCGACATTGAGGGTCGTGGGTCCGAACCGGCCCATCAGCCAGTGGGCGGACTGGAAGCGCAGGGCGATGCGGATCTGGGAAATCCGGCGGGTGGATTCGGGCCAGTGGGGGCTGTGGGAAAACAGCGACTGAAGGTGGGTCTCATAGGCAAAGCGCGGGGTGGCGCGGTCGGGGTGCTCGGCAAGGCGCGCGCCGATCAGCCGCCCTTCGGCGAGGGGCGCGAAGCCCGGCAGGCGGGTGCCCGAGAGCAAATTGTGGACAAGCGCGGTGATGAACACGGTCTTGCCGGCGCGTGAAAGCCCCGTCACGCCCAGTCGCAGTGTGGGGGTGACGGTGCCCGCAGCCGCATCGGCGAGATTGCCGAGGGTCAGTCCGACCTCGTCGGCAAGGGTGGTGGGCGATCTGGACAAATGCGCTGGCCTCCGGTCAGGCCTGAAGGTAAGCGGTTGCCCAGAGAATTCAAGGCGTTGGGAAGCGGTCTCAGCCGCTGAAACTTCGCAGCAGCGAGCCGGCGACCAGATGCCAGCCATCCACGAGCACAAAGAAGATGAGCTTGAACGGCAGCGAGATGATGACCGGGGGCAGCATCATCATGCCCATGCTCATGAGCACCGAGGCCACGACCATGTCGATGACCACGAAGGGGAGAAACAGGAGAAAGCCGATCTCGAAGGCCCGGCGGAGTTCGGAGATCATGAACGCGGGGATGAGGATGCGCAGCTCGAGATCTTCCGGGTTTTCCGGCGGCTGGGTCTCGGTGAGGTCGAGAAACAGCATCACGTCGCGCTCGCGGACATGGGCGAGCATGAATGCGTGCACGGGCCCGGCGGCGAGTTCGAGCCCTTCCTCGATCTCGACCTCGCCGGCGACCAGCGGGACGATGCCCTGATCGTAGCTCTCCTGCAGGGTCGGGGCCATGATGAAGGCCGTGAGGAACAGGGCCAGCGAGATCATCACCGAATTGGGCGGGGCGGTCTGGAGCCCGATGGCGGTGCGCAGGAGCGACAGGACCACCACGATGCGGGTGAAACTTGTGACCATGACGAGGATCGAGGGCGCGAGCGCGAGGATGGTGATGAGCGCGATGAGCTGGACCGCACGCTCGGTCAGCGTGGTGTCGTCGCCGAAATCGATAGATATGTCCTGGGCCAGCGCGGCGTCGGGGAGAAGGGCCAGCAGCAGCGCTGAGGCGGCAAGAAGGCCGGTGATGCGCGTGAAAAGGCCCGCGACGCGGGGATCAGCCCTGCCGTTTGTGGCGGTCGTAGTCGTCCTCGACGGGCTCAGGCGTCACCTCCGGCCGTTCGTCCTCATCGGACAGGTCATAGCCGGTTGTAGCTGAGTCGCCGGGCAAACGGCCGTTCGCGGCGCGGTTTCCACCGGCAAGTTGACGCGGATCGTAGACCTTGGGGCGCAGCCGGGAGGTGAAGGGCTCGGGGCGCGAGGCGTTCTGCATGGGGCGCCCGCGGCCCGGCAGTTGCCGGTCGGGCTCGGGTTCGGCCGTAGGCTGGGGCTCGACCGCGCGGCGGCCCGGGCGGCCATAGGCGGGCTGGGGCGGGGCGTCGAATCCCGATTCCACCAGCAGATCGTTGGGCCCGCCGGTGACGATCAGGTGCTCGACGCCGTCGCGCCGCAGGATCAGGGCCTGGCGGCGGGCATCGAGCGGAATCGCCTCGACCACGGTGAGGCGCCGGGCGCGGGGGCGTCCGACGGTGCGCGAGGCTGTGCCGAAGAATTTGAGCGCCCAGGCGACCAGAATGATCAGGACCACCACGATACCGAGGGCGATCACGGCGGTGAGATAGGTGGTCTCGATGCCCAGAATGTCTGCAAGCCAGCCCAAACAACCATCTCCCGGTTTCGCACTCAAACATCACTGCACGTGCAATGCGTGCAGGCAAGACTTGCCTACCATAGTCTCGCAATGGGCCAAAATCGGGGCCCAAAGCCAGGGTGACGGTCAAGAGTTAACGTCGTGTTAACCATGAGGCAGGCAAGAATTGCCCATCTCATCGGGACGAGGGCCCAAAATGTCCATCGGCGACCTGCCCATATTCGCAGCGCTGCGCGACAAGATGCACTGGCATCAGGCGCGCCAGACCGTATTGGCCGAGAACGTGGCCAACGCGGAAACGCCGGGCTATCGCGGCCGCGATCTGGAACCATACAGCTTTTCGGAGCAATTGCAGCGCACCCGTTCGGGGGTGACGACGGTTGCGACCAATGACCGGCACTTTTCCATCGGCGCGGGCACGGCAACCGAGCGCTATGGGGCGCGGCCGATGAACAGTTTCGAGACCACCCCGAGCGGCAACGGGGTCACGCTCGAGGAAGAGATGATGAAGGTGACGACCAACCAGATGGACTACCAGGCCGCCACGACACTTTATTCCCGCTCCATGCGGCTCTTGCGCATCGCGCTGGGCAAGCAGGGCTAAGACAATGAAATAACGCGCTTCCGGCCTACACGGGCGCGCTTCAAACAGGGCAGTTCGCCATGAACGACTTCATGACATCGATCAAGATCGCCGGCGGCGGGCTCAACGCCCAGACGGCGCGTATGCGGGTGATCGCCGAGAACATGGCCAATGCCGATTCGGTCGGCAAGACGCCCGATGAGGATCCCTATCGCCGGCGGGTGCCCACCTTCCATGCGGTGCTCAACCGCGAGATGGGTGCCTATGAGACCAGGGTGGGTCAGCTTTCCTACGACATGTCGGACTTCGATTCGCGCTTCGAGCCGGGACATCCGGCCGCCGACGAGACGGGGTATGTGAAATATCCCAACGTCAACACGCTGATCGAGACCATGGACATGCGCGAGGCCCAGCGCACCTATGAGGCGAACCTGAACGTGGTCACCGTTTCGCGCCAGATGCTCGGGCGCACACTCGATATCCTGAGAGGCTAGGTTCATGTCGGCACCCTTTACCAGCGCGACCAGCGCCTATGCCTCGGCGGCGCGGCTGATTTCCGAACAGGCCTCGGGCCGCGCCACGGGCGTGGGCGCGGAAGCCCCGGGCGGCGATTTCGCGCAGATGCTGTCCCAGCAGTTGAGCAATGTGGTCGAGACCGGGCGGGCCAGCGACCAGGTGGGCCTCGACATGATCAACGGCCAGGCCAACATCGTGGACGTGGTGACGGCGCTGGCGGAAACCGAAGCGACCATGGAAACCATGGTGACGGTCCGCGACCGGGTGATTTCCGCATATGAGGAAATCATGCGCATGCCGATCTGACGGCAGGGCCGCGAACCGGTAAACTGACATCCGATTCGCCGGATCGACCGGCCGGAGCCTTGCCATGACCGGAGCCGAAACCCTCGACATCGCCCGTGACGGGATCTGGGTGCTGATCGTGGTGTCGGCGCCAATGATGATCGTGGGGCTGGTGGTGGGCGTGGTGATCGCGCTCTTCCAGGCGCTGACCCAGATCCAGGAAATGACGCTGGTCTTCGTGCCCAAGATCATCGCGATCTTCTTCACAATGATGATCGTCCTGCCGTTCCTTGGCGCCACCATGGCAGGATACATGGATCGGGTGGTGGATCTCATCATCCTGGGCGGCTGATGAGCATCACCTGGGGCCCGGAGGTCGCCTATACCTTCTTTCTGCTGTTTGCGCGTGTGGGCACCATGATCATGCTGTTGCCGGCGCTCGGCGAGCAGACGATCCCCTCGCGGCTCAAGCTCTCCTTCGCGCTGGCCTTCGCGTTCATGCTCTATCCGCTGGTGGGTGGCGAACTGCCGGGGCCGCCCGAGACGCTGGCGGGGCTGGTGGCCAATATCCTGCACGAAATCGCGGTGGGGCTGATCCTGGGCGGACTGGCGCGGCTCTTGCTCTCTGCGGCGCAGGTGGCTGGCGCGGTGATCGCCTACCAGATGGGGCTATCGATGGCCCAGACCGCCGACCCCACGCAGGGTGGGGTGCAGGGGGCGATCGTCGGCAATTTCCTGGCCTTCATGGGGATTGCGCTGATCTTTGCCACCGATCTGCATCACATGCTGCTGGTCGGCATCTATGAGAGCTACGCCTATTTTCCGCCCGGCTCCCCGCTGATGCTGGGAGATGCCGCCGAAATGGCGGTGCGCATCGTTTCGGGCGCGTTCGTTGTGGGCGTGCAGATGTCGGCGCCGCTGCTGGTCTTCGGGCTGGTGTTTTATCTCGGGCTCGGCATTCTGGGACGGCTTATGCCCCAGATCCAGGTGTTCTTCATGATGATGCCGGCCAACATCATCATCGGGCTGATGCTGTTCGCGCTGCTGCTCACGATGATCATGGGGCTCTACATGAGCTATCTCGAAGACAATTTTTCGCTGTTTCTCGGGTGATCGATGAGCGACCAGCCCGAACAGAGCGAAAAGACAGAGGACCCCTCCCAAAAACGGCTCAACGACGCCCACAAGAAGGGCGATGTGGTCAAAAGCCAGGAGGTGACGACCTGGTTCATGATCGTGGGCTCGGCGCTGGTGTTTGCGTTCGTGGCGCCCATGACCGCTGCATCGATCACCGAGACGCTGCGGGGCGTGCTCGACAACGCCCATCAGCTCGAGGTGGGCGGGGACGGATTCGGCCCGTTCATGCAGGCGCTGGCCGGCACGGTGCTGGTGGCCATGCTGGTCCCCATGGCGCTGCTGGCGGTGTGCGGGATTGCGGGCAACATGGTGCAGCACCGGATGGTGTTTTCGGTCGACCCGATCAAGCCCAAATTCTCCAAGGTCTCCCCGATCGCGGGGTTCAAGCGGCTGTTCTCGACCGAGGCCCTGGTCAATTTCGCCAAGGGGCTGGGCAAGCTGCTGATCTTCTCGGTGGTGATGTTCGTCGTCGTCTGGCCCGAGCGGGACCGGCTCGACACCATGATTGCTGCCGACCCGGTGGCACTGCTGGCGATCTTTCAGGAAATCGGGCTCAAGATCTTCGTGGTGGTCATCCTGACGATCACCATCATCGCGCTGCTGGACTACATGTACATGCGCCACAAATGGTGGAAGCGGCAGATGATGACCGTCAAGGAGGTCAAGGACGAGTACAAGCAGATGGAGGGCGACCCGCATATCAAGGGCCGCATCCGGCAGATCCGGCTCGAGCGCAGCCGCAAGCGCATGATGGCCGCGGTGCCCGACGCGACGGTGGTGGTGACCAACCCGACCCACTTTGCCGTGGCGCTGAAATACGACAGCGAAATGGCCGCGCCCAAGGTGGTGGCCAAGGGCGTGGACGCGCTGGCCCTGCGCATAAGGGCGCTGGCGAGCGACCACGACGTGCCGATCATCGAGAACCCGCCGCTGGCGCGCGCGCTTTATGCGGGCGCCGAGGTGGGCGAGCAGATCCCGGCCGAGCACTTCAAGGCGGTGGCCCAGGTGATCGGCTATGTGATGCGCCTGCGCCAGCGCGGGGGCTGGAAACCGGCGCCGCGCTGAGCTGGGCGCGCGCGGGCGTTGCAAACCTGTGGCGCGCGGAGCGCGGGGACTGGAAGATGGTGGCGCGCGGAGCACGCCATGGGGCAACCTGTTGACAGCGGGCCGATGAAGGCTCCCAAGGCCAAGGCGGTTTTGTTACCTATGAGCAAGGGCGATTCGCAAATTGGCACAATACGAAGGGATGGGCGGTGACGCGGTTGGACGAGGATAGCTATCCCGAACCCGTGGTCGGTCGCCCAGCGTCCAACGCCGCGCTGTGGCGCGTGGTGGGTCTGGCGCTCGGCTTCGTCGCCATCGCCGTGGGGCTTTCGCTGCTGGGCGAGACCGTGCCCCCAAGCGTCGTGCTGCTGTTTCTGGGCCTGTTGGCGGTGGTGGGCGTCTTCTCGCTGTTCGCGCTGGCGGCGGGGCTGTTCCGGTTCACCGGCACCGAAGAGCGGCGCACGCTTTCGCGCGCCATCGTGGACAGCCTGCCCGAAGGCGCTGTGGTGACCGATCTGGACGGCAAGATCCTTTACGCCAATTCCCGCTATTCCGAGCTTTCCGCCGAAGTCTCGCGCGGCATGGCGGTGAGCGTGCCCCGGCTGCTGGCCAGCCAGCCCGAAGCGAGCGAGGCGGTGTACCGGCTCTCGCGCGCGGCGCGGGAGGGGCGCTCGATCCTCGAGGACATCCGGATCATGGGCGCGCGCCGACAGGTGCGCTGGCTGCGGGTGCGTGTGCGCAGCCTGCCGCCCTTCGAGGGCCAGCAGGGGCGCTCGGTGGTCTGGACGGTCGAGGACATCTCCCGCGACAAGGAAGGCCAGGAGAACTTCTATGTCGAGCTCCAGAAGGCCATAGACTATCTCGATCACGCGCCAGCAGGGTTCTTCTCGGCCAATGCGCGCGGACGGATCCAGTACATCAACTCGACGCTCGCGGACTGGCTGGGGCGCGACCTCGCCGCGTTCGAGGCGGGCGATCTCGACCTCAATGAAATCGTCCATGGGGACGGGGCGGGCCTGCTGCTGGGCGGCGGGCAGGACGGCACGGTGCGCACCGAGGTGTTCGACCTCGACCTCGTGCGCCAGGACGGCACCAATTTTCCCGTGCGGCTTTTGCACAGGGCGGCGCGGCTGGCCGAAGGCGAGCTGGGCGAAACCCGGACCCTGGTGCTCGACCGCTCGCGCGGGATCGGCGGGGACGAGGCGCTGCGCGCCGCCGAAGTGCGGTTCTCGCGCTTTTTCAACAACACCCCGATCGCCATCGCGGCGCTCGATACCGAGGGCCGGGTGGTGCGCACCAACGCGCCCTTCACGCGCATATTCGGGCTGACCTCGGGCGATCGCGGCATCGAGGGGCTGGATATCGCCGGGCTGATCGACACCGAAAGCCGGCCCAAATTCGAGCGCGCCCTGCGCGAGGCGCGTGCCCATATGGCGGAAATTCCGCCGGTGGACGCGACGGTGGCCGGCGACAAGCCGCGCAATGTGCGCATCTACCTCTCGGGGGTCGAGGACGGCGGGGACAAGGACGAATCCGCCGTGCTCTATGCGCTCGACACCACCGAGCAGCGGCTGCTCGAGGAGCAGTTCGCCCAGGGCCAGAAGATGCAGGCGGTGGGCCAGCTCGCGGGCGGGGTGGCGCACGATTTCAACAACGTGCTGACCGCCATCATCGGGTTTTCCGACCTCCTGCTGCTCAAGCACAAGCCATCGGACCCCTCGTTTTCCGACATCATGTCGATCAAGCAGAGCGCCAACCGCGCGGCGGGGCTGGTGCGCCAGCTCCTGGCGTTCTCACGCCGCCAGACCCTGCGCCCGCAGGTGCTCGAGGTGCCCCAGCATATCGACGACCTCACGGTGCTGCTCAAGCGGCTGATCGGCGAGCATGTGGCGCTCGACGTGGAGCACGGGCGCGATGTGTGGCCGGTGCGCGCCGACCTGGTGCAGCTCGAGCAGGTGATCATCAACCTCGTGGTCAACGCGCGCGACGCCATGCCCGAGGGCGGGCAGATAACGCTGCGGACCCGCAATGTGGGCGAGGAGGAAGCCGGCAGCCTCGATTATCGCGGCATGCCGGCGGCGGACTATGTGCTGGTCGAGGTGGAAGACACCGGAACGGGCATGACAGCCGAGATCATGGAGAAGATTTTCGAGCCGTTCTTTTCCACCAAGGAGCTGGGCAAGGGGACCGGGCTGGGGCTCTCGATGGTTTATGGCATCGTCAAGCAGACCGGCGGGTTCATCTATCCCGAATCGGTGGTGGGCAAGGGCACGACCTTCCGGATGTTCCTGCCCAGGCATATCCCGATCGAGCCCAAGGAAGTGGTCAAGGCGGTCGCAGCGCCAGTCAAGGACCTGACGGGTAATGAACGCATCCTGATCGTGGAGGACGAGGAGAGCGTGCGCGCGTTCTCGGCAAGGGCCCTCTCGGCGACCGGTTACGAGGTGTTCGAGGCGGGCTCCGGCGAGGAGGCGCTCGAGGTGCTCGAGGAGCTTGATGGCAAGCTCGACCTCCTGATCTCGGACGTGGTGATGCCGGAGATGGACGGGCCGAGCCTTCTGGTGCAGGTGCGCAAGACCTATCCCGACCTCAAGGTGATCTTCGTTTCGGGCTATGCCGAGGAAAGCGTGCGCCAGGGGCTGGAGGACGACCGGAGCGTGGAGTTCCTGCCCAAGCCCTATTCGCTCGACCAGATCAACTCCAAGGTCAAGGAAGTGCTCTCGGGCCGCTCGGGCGAGGACGAGTAGAGCATGTCCTGTTCTGATTGAATCGGAACAGGAGCGCTAAGCCTTTGTCGCGGTTCCGGTCGGGCGAGGCCCGCGCGCGAATCGCGACCGCAAGAGCCACGCCGCCGACGACCCCGAGGCCCACGCCGAGTGCGAGCTGGTCGAGCGCCGCACCGATTGCGGCGCCCAGGGCGATTCCGATGGCGATGCCGACTCCCATGGTCATGAGGCGAACTCCTTGTCCCGAGTTGAACGCGGGGTGAGAGGGGTTCCTATCGCCAAATGTTCTTATTTTGTCCCTTGACAACACTGAAACAAAATAAGAACATCGCTCTACTGAACGAAGTGGTCCAACCCCAGTGCGCGCGTTGCGTCGTCCCGGTATCGGTGAAATAAGGAGAGCATCAATGGCAACCTCACAGCTTCGCGTGATCCAAGGGGATTCGATGGACAAGAACAAGGCGCTCGAGGCCGCGCTGGGCCAGATCGAGCGCAATTACGGCAAGGGTTCGATCATGCGGCTGGGGGAGAACACCTCGGTCAATGTCGAATCGATTTCCACGGGCTCGCTCGGGCTCGATATCGCGCTGGGGATCGGCGGGTTGCCGCGCGGACGTATCGTCGAGATCTTCGGGCCGGAAAGCTCGGGCAAGACCACGCTGGCGCTCCATGTGATCGCCGAGGCGCAGAAGGCCGGTGGCATCTGTGCGTTCGTGGACGCCGAGCATGCGCTCGACCCCATCTATGCGCGCAAGCTGGGCGTCAATATCGATGATTTGCTGATCTCCCAGCCTGACGCAGGCGAGCAGGCGCTCGAGATCGCCGACACGCTGATCCGCTCGGGCGCCATCGACGTGCTGGTGGTCGATTCGGTGGCAGCGCTGACGCCGCGGGCCGAGCTCGAAGGCGAGATGGGCGATTCGCTGCCCGGGCTGCAGGCGCGGCTGATGAGCCAGGCGATGCGCAAGCTGACCGCCTCGATCTCGCGGTCCAAGGGCATGGTGATCTTCATCAACCAGATCCGCATGAAGATCGGCGTGATGTTCGGTTCGCCCGAGACCACGACGGGCGGCAATGCGCTCAAGTTCTATTCCTCGGTGCGGCTCGATATCCGCCGCATCGGCGCGATCAAGGACCGCGACGAGGTGGTGGGCAACCAGACGCGGGTCAAGGTGGTCAAGAACAAGCTGGCCCCTCCGTTCCGGCAGGTCGAGTTCGACATCATGTATGGCGAGGGCGTATCCAAGACCGGCGAATTGCTCGATCTGGGCGTGAAGTCCGGGATCGTGGAGAAGTCGGGATCGTGGTTCTCCTATGACAGCCAGCGGCTGGGACAGGGGCGTGAGAATGCCCGCCAGTTCCTCAAGGACAATCCCGAGATCGCGCTGCAGATCGAAAGCGGGGTGCGCGAGAGCGCCGGGCTGATCGCTACCGACATGATCGGCCATGGCGGCAATGACAGCGAGACCGAAGACACCGAGGGCGCCGAGGAGTAGGTGCTCGCGGCGGCTGAGACTCTCAAGGGGTGCTGGCGCAAGCCGCGCCCCTTTTGCATTTTAATCTCAGCCTGGTTGGAGCGCTGCCTGATCGCGGTGCTGCGTCCAGGGACGGGCAGGTGGCTGAGAGACGTGCGCCGGGCGGAGGGCGTGCGAATGATTGCGGGCGTTGGAGGGCTTGATCGCGATTGGCGCGGGCTCGGGATCGGGCATGGCTTGGGCCGCATCCCGGTGAGAAGGTGGCTGGTGTGGCTATTCCGGTGCGAGGTTGGTCGGTTGGTCTGTTCGATAGGCAAGTGAAACGCCGCTCGGTGGGCTTGCGCCGGTGCCGGGGTAGACGGTGGGGCAGGTGGTGATCGTTCGGGATCGGCTCGTGCCGGGGCTGGCCAGGGGGTAAGGCCACAGGGCAGGGCCAGCGCCCGATTGCGCTTGACGCAGCGGCGCGCTAGAACGCTCGCACTCCTTTTTCCGGCGCGGCTCGGCGCCAAAATCATTCTGGCTCGGTAATGACAAGCGTAAACGACATCCGCTCGACTTTCCTCGACTATTTCGCGGAGCACGGCCACGAAAAGCTGGCTTCGAGCCCGCTGGTGCCGCGCAACGATCCCACGCTGATGTTCACAAATGCTGGGATGGTGCAGTTCAAGAACGTGTTCACAGGGCTCGAAAAGCGCCCCTACAGCCGGGCCACGACCTCCCAGAAATGCGTGCGTGCGGGCGGCAAGCACAATGATCTCGACAATGTCGGGTTCACCGCGCGGCACCTGACGTTCTTTGAGATGCTGGGCAATTTCTCGTTCGGCGACTATTTCAAGGAACAGGCGATCGAGCTGGCCTGGACGCTGGTGACCAAGGAGTTCGGGCTGGACCGGAACAAGCTTCTGGTCACGGTCTACCACACCGACGACGAGGCGGCGGACTACTGGAAGAAGATCGCCGGGTTCTCCGACGACCGGATCATCCGCATTCCGACTTCGGACAATTTCTGGACCATGGGCGACACCGGCCCGTGCGGCCCGTGCTCGGAAATCTTCATCGACCGGGGCGAACATATCTGGGGTGGCCCTCCGGGCTCACCGGAAGAAGACGGGGACCGGTTCCTGGAATTCTGGAACCTGGTCTTCATGCAGTACGAGCAGACCCCCGAAGGCGGGCAGGACCCGCTGCCGCGGCCTTCGATCGATACGGGCATGGGGCTCGAGCGCATGGCCTCGATTCTCCAGGGCGTGGAGTCGGTGTTCGAAACCGATCTGTTCAAGCACCTGATCGACGCGGCTGCCTCTGCGGTCCGCAAATCGCCGACATCCGAGACTGTCGCGTCCTATCGCGTGATCGCCGACCATTTGCGGTCCATGGCGTTCCTGATCGCCGAGGGTGTCCTCCCGGCGAACGAAGGACGCGGCTATGTGCTGCGCCGGATCATGCGCCGGGCGATGCGCCACGCCACGCTTCTGGGCACCAACGAGCCCACGATCCACAAGCTGGTGCCGACGCTGGTGCGCGAAATGGGGCAGGCCTATCCCGAGCTGGTGCATGGGGAGGCGATGATCGCCGAGACGGTGCGGCTCGAGGAAGAACGGTTCCTCAAGACGCTGAGCCGCGGCCTGCAGATCCTCGAGGACGAAACGGCGGGGCTCGCCGATGGCGATACGCTGGGCGGGGATACCGCGTTCAAGCTCTACGACACCTATGGCTTTCCGCTCGATCTGACCCAGGATGCGCTGCGCGGGCGGGGCATCGGGGTGGACCAGGGCGGTTTCGATGCGGCCATGGCCCGCCAGAAGGCCGAGGCGCGCAAGAACTGGACCGGGTCGGGCGAAGCGGCGACGAGCGCGGTCTGGTTCTCGGTGCTCGACCGGGTCGGGGCTACGGAATTTCTGGGATATGAATCCGAGGAGAGCGACGGGGCCGTCACCGCGCTTGTGCGCGAAGGTGCCGAGGTCGAGGCGCTCGGCGAGGGCGAAGAAGGGTTCGTGGTGCTCAACCAGACGCCGTTTTATGCCGAAAGCGGCGGCCAGGTGGGGGACACGGGCACCATGTCCGGCGAGGACGCGTCGGCCGTGGTGCTCGAGACCACCAAGCAGGCCGGCGGGGTCTTCGCCCATCGGGTGCGGGTGACCGGGGGCCGGCTGGAAAAGGGCGCGCCGCTGACCCTTGCGGTCGACCGGGCGCGCCGCACCGCAATCCGGGCGAACCACTCGGCGACGCACCTTCTGCACGAAGCGCTGCGGGAAGTGCTGGGCAGCCATGTGGCCCAGAAGGGCTCGATGGTTGGCCCCGACCGGCTGCGGTTCGACTTTTCGCACACAAAGCCCCTGAGCGATGATGAACTGGCCGAAGTCGAGCGGCTGGCCAATGGGATCGTCCTGCAGAACGGGCCCGTGGAAACGCGGCTGATGGCCGTGGACGATGCCGTGGCCGCAGGCGCGATGGCGCTGTTCGGCGAGAAATATGGCGAGGAGGTCCGCGTGGTCTCCATGGGCACCGCGCTCGAGGGCGAGAAAGCCGGCAAGACCTATTCGATGGAGCTATGCGGGGGAACCCATGTGCGCCGGACCGGTGAGATCGGATTGGTCAGGGTCGTGCAGGAAACTTCGGTCGCCTCGGGTGTGCGGCGCGTGGAAGCGCTGACCGCAGACGGCGCGCGCGCCTATTTCGCCGAGCAGGAGGCCCAGCTTCGCGCCGTGGCCTCCGCGCTCAAGGTCAGCCCGCGCGATGCGCTGGCCCGGGTCGAGGCGCTTGTGGAAGAGCGCCGGACGCTCGAGCGGCAACTGGCCGACGCGCGCCAGAAGATGGCCATGGGCGGAGGCGCCAACGAGAACGGCGCCGCGGCCGAAACCATCGAGGGGGTGCAGTTTCTCGGCCGTGTGGTGGAGGGCCTGCAACCCAAGGATTTGCGCGGGCTCGTGGACCAGGGCAAAAAGCAGATCGGCTCGGGCATCGTGACGATCGTCGGGCTGACCGAAGATGGCAAGGCGGGCATTGCCGTGGGCGTGACCGAGGACCTGACGGCCCGCTTCTCGGCGGTTGATCTGGTGCGGGCCGGGTCCGAAGCGCTCGGCGGCAAGGGCGGCGGCGGCCGGCCGGACATGGCCCAGGCCGGCGGCCCGGATGCGGGCAAGGCCGACGAAGCCGTCGCCGCAGTGAAGGCGATGCTGGCGAGCTGAGAAGTTCCCATATGGTGAAAGCGCTTGTGCGGTGCGTGCCCATGGCTTACCAGCGATGGGCCGCATAGGCATTTTTTCATATTGGGGATACCGCATTGGTGCTTACGCGCGAGCTGCAAAGATGGGGCTCGGCGGGCCTGATGGTATTGGCGTCAGGTGGAGCGGCCTACGCATCGGCGGCCTGCGATGCGGTCAATGCCGGAGGCTTCGATAACGAGACCTCCAGCATTGGAACCAAAACCCAGCCGCAGACGGGGTTTGAGCCGGGCGAAACGCTGAATTTTGTCGTGACAAAAGCGGGGTTGTCTTCGGTATGGCGGCTGCTCAACAGTTCCGCAGATGTCCTGGTTTCATCTGGGTTCTCAACGGGCACGTCCACGCACACATATATCGTCGCAAGCGATCTCGATTCTGCGCTCAGAAGTCAGATACGAAGCACCGGCGACTTTATCGGCGTTACCGCGACGTGCGTGCCGGTGGTTCTCGATGCCGTCGGGTCCACCATAGAGGATGTGCAGGCGGCGGGGAGTGCGCGCATGGCGCGGACTTCGGCGCAGATCACGTCCTCGGTGATCGGGCGGGTCATAGGGCAGTCTTTTGCGAATCTGGAGAGCACGGGGTCCCTTGGGCCCTCCGGCGTCACGCTAAGCTATGTGCCCACGCGCACGGCGCTGGGTTCCGATCCCTTTGCCGACCTGACCCCGGAGGCTCGGGAAGCGGACTGGTCGGTCTGGGCGGACCTGCAGGGAAGCGGGACCTATAGCCTGCAGGGTGCCGAGGACGCGACGCAGGGCGGGCAGGCCAATTTCAGCACGGGCGTTACCTACAAGCTCTCGCCGGACATGCTGGTGGGGGCTTTCGTGGGTGCCGAGCGCGGTGTGTATTCGGTGAACGACGATGCCCTGCGCAGCACCGGGGCGACACTGGGCGGCTATGGCGCCTGGCGCATTTTGCCCGAACTGCGCTGGGACGTGCTGGCGGCCTATACGGGACTTTTCTACGACATCGCGACCGAGACGGCGACGGGAGAATTCTCGGGCAATCGGGCGATCGTGGCGACGGCGCTGACCGGGTCTATTCCTGTGGGCACTATAGAACTCGAGCCTTCGGTCAGCCTGCTCGTGGTTCGCGAGTGGCAGCCGGGTTGGGAGGACAGCGAGGGTGAGGCTCACGACGGCCGGGAGGTGTCGGCGGAGACGGTCGCGCTCGGCGGGCGTCTCGTCAGCCCCGAGGCGCTCAATGGCATGGGCGTGACGGTCTATGCGGGCGCCTATGGCATTTGGGACCATGCGCGCGACGGTAGGGCGGATGGAGCGAGCACCGCGGCGTGGTCGGCGCGGCTGACCTCGGGGGTCTCGATGTCGCTGGGCGAAGGCGGGCAGATCGCGCTCGACGGGCAGTATGACGGGCTGGGCAGCGACACGCACACCTGGAGCGCGCGGGCGGCTCTGAGCCAGGCGTTCTGAGGCCGGCAGGGCCTGAGCGACGAGCGCGAAAATGGCATGAAGCTCCAGTTCTGACCGGATCAGAACAGGAGCTCCAAGTCTTTGATTTGTCGCGTTTCCGAGCCTGAGAAGTGTTTCCACTTTTCCTGGAAACGCTCTAATCTTCCTTGACGGGCGCGGAAGCGGAGTTCTTGACGAGCGCGATTGCGTGTTCGCAATCGGACTTGTTGACATAGCCTTCGCCTGAATCCGCGATTGCCTGGTGGTTCGCAGCGCGCAGGGTCCAGCGCCACTCATTGGCGGCGTCCTTGTAGAGCTTGAAGTACATCCCCAACATCCTCTTTGGTTGAGACAAGGAACTTGATCGGTGCCGGTTTGACGACCGGCACGAACGGGCGGGCAATGGGCGTTTGATTGGTGCGCGCTGCGCCTGCCAGGCCAAAGAGCGTATCAATCCGCTGAACATCCACCGCTGTCGCAGCGAGGTTCAAGCAACCATCCATAGTCCTGACGCACGACTTGATAGATCAGAGCATATCCTGTTCTGGCTGAACTGGCGCAGAAGCTCTAAATCTTTGATTTGCGGCGCTCGTCCGGATGGTAATCGATTCGTTGGAGATCAATCTACAAGATAAGTCATCCACAGAACCGGGCAGTATTGCTGCCGTATTACTGTCGCGGACTGTTCCTTGATGCTGTGGTGCCGATAGATCTCGAGCCTTCCGGCACGCCTGGCGATCCGGGGCAGAGCAGGGCAGCCATGCCGGGCCACCCTGTTGGTCGCCTGGGTCTGGCGTCAGCCGCAGTTAAGCTTCAGCGAGGCGAAGGTGACGGCGCAGTGGATGGAATTGCGCAGCTCGATATCGGACTGGGCGGGCTCGGTGCCATTGAGGCTGCGGGCCTCAACGAGGGTGATCGAGCTGTCCTCGCCCGAGCGGAAGCCGATCAGCGAGAAGTGGCGCTGGATGTCCATGCGCCGGCCGATGAAGACGAATGCATCTTCGCCCACCGAGCTGTGGGTGATCTCGACATTGCCGTTATCGAGGGCGTCGCGCATGGTTTCGAACAGCAGCGCGTTGCCGGCCTGGGTGAAGACCGTGACATTGCCATTGCCCCAAACTTCCATGGCCGAGCTGCGGTAACGCATTTCGAGACCATCGGGCATGGTGGCCAGCGTGGGCAGGTAGTATTGCCCCGCTGCATCGCGGCCGATGAAGTTCTGCCCGAGCAGATAGGCCTGAAGCAGGGGCGGGACCGGCGCGGGAGAGGTGAGCGGATCGAGGAAGGCGCGCACGATCATGCCCTTCTCCATGATGCGGCGGTCCGACTGGCCGCCGGTGCCGATGGTCGACCAGCCCTGGGGTCGGTGAAAGAAGCTGTGCATGGGGCGTACGGTGCCCTCCACGCCCCGGCCTGAAAAGAGCGCGATGTCGGCATCGCCTTGCAGACTCGCCTCGTCGGTGGGCACGGCGCAATAGCTGATGGCGAGCCCGTTGTCGGGTCCCAGCCGGTAGCCCGAGAGCGACCGCCCGTTCTGGTCGGTGACGATGTCGTATTCCATCGGGCCGGTGACCGTGTCGGTCACCATGGCCGGGGAGGTGTCGCGATGGTCGGCGATCAGGGTGATGCAGGCGTTGCGGAGCATGGCCTCGGGATCGCTGTTCCAGAGCGAAAGCGGGGCCTGGGGCAGATCTGCGCGCACGAGGAACATCTCCTCGGGGCGCGTGACGTCGAAGGACTGGTCGGGGCCCATCGCGACCATATCGGCAATCGCGTGCTGGTTGACGTTCCATTCCACGAGTTGGTCCACCATCAGCGCGATGCCGTCGCGGGTGTCGCCGAGAACCTCGACCACGCCATAGGAGGCGATCAGTTCCTCGACGGTTTCGTTTTCGTAGTAGGGCGCGTGGAAGCCCGCGACGCCGCCGGGCTCGACAACGCGGTCGATATAGGCGCCGATAGCGCTGTCGCCTGACTTGCCCGAGCCGCCCAGAAAGGCGAAGGCGCAGGCCGAATAACAGCCATTGCCCACTTCGACGACGGTGGCAATGGCATTGGCGCGCAGCCAGTGGGCGATGTTGAGTCCCTCGACGTAATTGCCGCCGGGGCTGTCGAAGGTGATGACGCCGCAATTGCCGCCGTCGGCGGGCAGCAGGTCGGGCTGGCAGCTCACAACCGAGAAATAAAGCTCGGCCAGGGCGTCGAGATCGCCCATTTCGACGGGGCCGCTGTAATGGAAATGGGGCACCGGATGGGTGGTGGAATAGGCCATCGAGACATGCTCGATCTGGCCCGCATATGCCGCGCCACTGGCGGCCAGTGCAACTGCCGCCGTCATCGTGCCGGCCAGCCGAGCCAATGTTACCGGTTTCATCGTCCCTGCGTCTCCTGCAATGCCTTATGGCGTGAGTTTCCCGGCGCAGGGTGCGGGCAGGGCCCCGCGGGCGCTATCCCCCGTTCGGGGGGCGGATGGCCGGGGGCGGGGCAAGAATCGGGGAGACGCGAAAGGGGCGGGACCGTTTCCGATCCCGCCCCTCCGATTTCATCTCCAGCGCGTGGCGCGGAGCCTTTATGCCATGGCCTTCTGAAGGTTGGCGTCGATGGCGTCCAGGAACCCCATGGTGGTCAGCCACTTCTGGTCCGGACCCACGAGGAGCGCCAGGTCCTTGGTCATTTGGCCGCCTTCGATGGTGTCGACGACGACCTTCTCGAGCGTGGTCGCGAAGGTCGCGAGTTCGGCGTTGTCGTCGAGCTTGGCGCGGTGGGCGAGGCCACGGGTCCAGGCAAAGATCGAGGCGCAGGAATTGGTGGAGGTGTCCTTGCCCTGCTGGTGCTGGCGGTAGTGACGGGTTACCGTGCCGTGGGCGGCCTCCGCCTCGACGGTCTTTCCATCGGGGGTCATCAGGACCGAGGTCATCAGGCCGAGCGAGCCGAAGCCCTGGGCGACGGTGTCGGACTGCACGTCGCCGTCATAGTTCTTGCAGGCCCAGACATAGCCGCCCGACCATTTGAGCGCAGCGGCGACCATGTCGTCGATCAGGCGGTGCTCGTAGGTGATTTTCTTGGCTTCGAACTGATCCTTGAACTCGGCTTCGTAGATCTCCTGGAAGATGTCCTTGAAGCGGCCGTCATAGGCCTTGAGGATGGTGTTCTTGGTCGAGAGATAGCAGGGCACGCCGCGGTTGAGCGCGTAGTTCATCGAGGCGCGGGCGAAGTCGCGGATCGAATCGTCGAGGTTGTACATGCCCATGGCCACGCCGGCGCCCGGTGCGTCGAACACTTCGTGCTCGATCTCGGTGCCGTCCTCGCCGACGAACTTCATGGTCAGCTTGCCCTTGCCGGGGAACCTGAAATCGGTTGCGCGGTACTGGTCGCCGAAGGCGTGGCGGCCCACGATGATCGGCTGGGTCCAGCCGGGGACCAAACGCGGCACGTTCTTGCAGATGATGGGCTCGCGGAAGATCACGCCGCCAAGAATGTTACGGATGGTGCCGTTGGGCGAGCGCCACATCTTCTTGAGGCCGAATTCCTCGACGCGGTCCTCGTCGGGTGTGATGGTGGCGCATTTGACGCCGACGCCGTGCTTCTTGATGGCGTTGGCCGAGTCGATGGTGACCTGATCGTCAGTCGCATCGCGGTTTTCAACGGAGAGATCGTAATATTCAAGATCGATGTCGAGATAGGGGTGGATCAGCTTGTCCTTGATGGCCTGCCAGATGATCCGGGTCATCTCGTCGCCGTCGAGCTCGACGACCGGATTGGCGACTTTGATCTTTTCCATGAATTGCTCCTCGTCCGCGCAAATCTGTGTAGTCCGGTCGCCAGGGCGGCCGGACGGGGTGCGTCCCTATACCATCAGCGGGGCCGGGCGCAAAGCGCGCGGGCGGGGAGATGGGGTGTGCCGAACCGAGAAGCCGGGCATCGGCGCGCCTGGGTGCTTGATCCCTGCGCCAAGGCAGCGTAATTCGCCGCAACGAAAGGATGCGCACATGGCCGGTACAGATACCAGCAAGCAGGTGGTCTTCCGTCCTTCACCGGCGGTGATCCTCGTGGAACCCCAATTGGGCGAAAACATCGGCGCGGCGGCGCGGGCCATGGCCAATTTCGGGCTGTGGGACCTGCGGCTGGTCAATCCGCGCGATGGCTGGCCCAATGAGCGCGCCATCGCCGCGGCATCGCGGGCGGACCACGTGATCGAGCGGGTGCAGGTGTTCGAGACGCTCGATGCGGCGGTCGCGGACCTGCACGTGCTGTTTGCGACCACGGCGCGCAACCGCGAGATGTTCAAGCCCGTAATCGGGCCCGACGTCGCTGCGGACCGCGCCAATGCGGCGATCGGTCAGTCCCAGGGGGTGGGAATTCTCTTCGGGCGCGAGCGCTGGGGGCTGACCAATGACGAGGTGGCGCTGGCTGATGCCCTGGTGACCCTGCCGGTGGAAGCGGCGTTCGCCTCGCTCAACATCGCGCAGGCAGTGCTGGTGCTGGCCTATGAATGGCGCCGCGCGGCGCTCGCCGACGTGCCTTTGCCGTTCGAGGAAGACAAGGGCGAGCCCGCGACTCTGGAAGACCTTTCGGGAATGGTCGAGCAATTGGGGGAGGCGCTGGACCGCGCGAACTTCTTCAAATCCCCCGAAAAGCGCCCGGGCATGATGAACAATTTCCGGGCCATGTTCGCCCGGGCCGGGTTCAACGTGCAGGAAATCCGCACCCTGCGCGGCATCATCGCTTCGCTGGACAGGCGCCACGAGCGGCCCAACCCCACACGGCAGACCAAAGCCGAGTGCGGGGGCGATTGAGACTGCCAAGGTGACATGTTAGGTCTCGGTCTCCGAGGGAAGGGCTCTTTCATGTCTTCGCAGGCTTCCGCGTCTCCGGCGCGCATCAATACGCCAGAGCGCGGGATCGTCATCATGGTGATCGCCATGATGCTGGTGCCGCTGGGCGACACGCTCTCCAAGCTCCTGACCGAAATTCTGGCGGCCCCCGAGATCGCGTTCTGGCGCTTTTCGTTCCAGGCCCTGATCCTGGCCGCGGTGATCGTTGCGTTCCGCCAGAAGATCGGTGGTGGTCCGGTGGGTTGGCTCATCCTTGGCGGGCTGATGAGCGCGGCGACGCTGGTGACGCTGATCGGGGCGTTCGCTGTAATGCCGATCGCCACGGCGATCGCGATCTTTTTCGTCGAGCCGCTGCTGCTGATCGTGCTTTCGGCGCTGATTCTGCGGGAGAAGGTGGGGTGGCGGCGCTACGTCGCCGTGCTGGTGGGGCTGGTGGGGGCGCTGATCGTCATCCGCCCGAGCTGGGACGCCTTTGGCTGGCGCACGCTGCTGCCGGTGGCCGCCGCGCTGGCGTTCGCGCTCTCGGCCATCTCCATGCGCAAGGCGTCCGAAACGCTCTCGTCGGTGGCGATCCAGTTCTGGTTCGCGATCGTGGCCTGTATCGGGCTGGGGGCAGGGCTGACGGTGACCGGCGGGTTCACGCTGGTTGGTGCCAGCGGGCTGGATACGGGCGGGCCATGGGGCATGCTGGTGCTGATGGGGCTTTTGTCGGGCGGCACGTTCTTTTTGATTTCCGAGGCCTTCCGGCGTGCGCCGGCGAGCACCATCGCCCCGTTCCAATACATCGAGATCGTCGGGGCGACGGCGCTGGGCTTTATCGTCTTCGGCGATTTCCCCGATTTCTGGACCTGGGTGGGAACCGCCATCATCCTGGGCTCGGGGCTTTATGTGTTCCACCGCGAGCGCCGGGCGCGGCGCTCGACCACGGTAACGGCCCATTCCGCTTGACTTGCCGGGCTCCGGCCCATAGAAACGCGCCATTGTCGAGGGCCTGCCTTCGAGAATGCACCCGGGACCGTCGGTTTGCCGTCTCGGGTTCGACCGCGAGGTCGGGCCCGGGTTTCGCGTTTTTCGCACGGTCTGTCGGTATCATTCCGAAAGGAGTGGTACAAAGGAGGGCGCTGTCTTTAAATCGATTGAGAAGGACATGCGATGTCGAAACGTCATTCGCAGAAGTACAAGATTGACCGTCGCCTGGGCGAGAACATCTGGGGTCGCCCCAAGAGCCCGGTCAACGCACGCGCCTACGGCCCGGGCCAGCACGGCCAGCGCCGCAAGGGCAAGCTTTCCGATTTCGGTATCCAGCTCCGCGCAAAGCAGAAGCTGAAGGGCTATTACGGCTCGATCACCGAGAAGGCCTTCCGTCGCGTCTATGCCGAGGCCGCCCGGCGTCGTGGCGATACCGGCGAGAACCTCATCGGGATTCTCGAGAGCCGGCTGGACGCCATCGTCTACCGCGCCAAGTTCGTGCCGACGGTGTTCGCCGCCCGCCAGTTCGTCAACCACGGCCATGTCCTGGTCAACGGCAAGCGGGTCAACATTCCGTCCTACAACTGCCAGCCGGGTGACGTGATTTCGCTGCGCGACCGCTCCAAGGAGCTCGCCGTCGTGATCGAGGCTACCCACCTCGCAGAGCGCGACGTGCCGGACTATCTCGACACCGACCACTCCAAGATGACCGCAACCTTCGTGCGCATCCCGACCCTGTCGGACGTGCCCTATCCGGTCCAGATGGAACCGAACCTGGTCGTGGAATTCTACTCGCGCTGATCTGCCGATCGCGCATATGGATTTGAAAAGGGGCTGCCTGATGGGCAGCCCCTTTTTCGTTGAGGTCTGTGTTCCCAGTTCTCCTCGAAGCGCTTTACTGGGGCACCACTGCCACATCTGCGTCGGGCTCTTCGAGATCGTCGGGGATGTGGCTCTCGAAGGCGCGCAGGCGCTTGTAGACCGAAATCAGCTCGATGATGGTCGTCCACGAATTGGCAAGGTACTGGAGGGAGTTCTCCACCCTGTCGAAGGCGTTGGAGACCTGCTGGTAGACCCCGAGGGTGATCGCGCCGGTGACGATCGAGGGGCCCAGGGCGATCAAAGGCACGAAATTGGCGCCCTGCAGATAGGCATAGCGGGCGACGTTGAAATAGAGGTAGTGCCAGTAAAGCCGGAAATAGTTGCGCTGGACGGCGGCGAAGAACTCCCGGAACGAGACCGGATCGGCGCGGTCGGGATCGTCCTCGCCATAGACCAGTTCCTTTCTGATCGCGGCTTCCACCTTCTGGTTCTCGAACTCGAGGCCCGGCAGCTTGATGCCCACCACAGCGAGCAGCACCGTGCCGAAGGACGCCGAGAGCAGCGCCACGAAAACCAGCCCGCCATCCACGTCCCCGATAAAGGGGATTTCCGAGATCTGGCCCGATAGCCCGTAGAGCAGGGGCAGGAAGACCACCAGCGTAATCATCGACCCCACGAAGGACGTGCCGAGTCCCTGCATGATGGCCGCAAAGCGCATGGTGTCTTCCTGGACGCGCTGGGCGGCGCCCTCGATATGGCGCAGGTGAGGCCAGAAATGGTGGTAGTAAAAGCTCATGGCCCGCCGCCAGCGGAAGACGTAGTGCGCGGAGATGAAGGCCAGGATGACCGCCACGGTGATCGAGGGAATGAGCACGAAGGCGACGGTGAACATCTCGCCGTAGAATTCCTCGATGGTGAACTCGCCCGGGTTGGTGAGCGCTTCCTGCACGAGGTTGAAGAACCGGCCATACCAGTCGTTGAGCCAGGCGCTGATCTGGACCTGGAAGTAGATGATCAGGAGGATGGTCACCGAAGTGACCACCGACCACCAGTACCAGCGGTTGCGCTTGTAAAAGTACCAGGGGACGCAGAAGCCGTAGCCCACCATGATGACGTACTGGTAGAGCCAGACCCGCTCGGCGTTAAAGAAGGGCTCGGGGTTGAGCTCGGTGGGGGCGATGGCGAGGATCGGGCCGAGGCTCAGGACTGCGGCGAGCTGGTCGCCGATCAGAAACCAGAGCGCCATGGCCAGGATCACCCAGGCGACGGCGCTGGAAAAGAAAAGCCTCGGTTCGGGAAAGAAGGAGCGAAACACGGGTGCATCCTCATGAGTGTATACGCGGCCTGAGCGGCGTGGACGAACTGGCGCCCGACAAGGGCAAGGTAACTATGTTTGGTCCGCAAGGGTTTGCAATGCGCTTAACATCAGGGGACGAAGCGCGCGGCTGCAAAGTTTCGTGAAGCCGTGGCGCTCTGCAAGCCGATTTTATCCAAATTGTCAGGATCGGGTTGAGCCGGGGGAAAACACTTGCTGTCAGGATCGCCGCGAGTTCGGCCGGTGACGGGTTCTGCCCGTCTCTCCGGCCAGCTCGTGCAGGATCTCCATTGTTCTGCGTCACCCAAGGGATGGCCGGGAGCAGACCATGTTTCCCGGTCCATCCTGCGGGGTTTTCTTGGCTCCCCCCGCGCGGTATCAAGGCACGCGCGCAGCACACACGCTGTGCAGGGAGTTTGCCTCATGACCAGCGCATCGACAGCGGCCGTTTCCGAGATCGAGGAGGGTCCCGGCCATTCGCTTTTCGCCGGCGCGCCGGGCGGCGTGGAATTCAACAAGCTGCGCAAGCGGCTGGTGCGCCAGACGCGCGAGGCGATGGAAACCTACGGCATGATCCGTCCGGGTGCACGCTGGCTGGTGGCGCTGTCGGGCGGCAAGGACAGCTACGGGCTGCTGGCGATCCTTCTGGACCTCAAATGGCGGGGCCTGCTGCCGGTCGATCTTCTGGCGTGCAATCTCGACCAGGGCCAGCCGGGCTTTCCCAAGCATATCCTGCCCGAGTTTCTCAACCGGCACGGGGTCGCTCACCGGATCGAATATAAGGACACCTATTCCATCGTGACCGACAAGCTGCCCCAAGGCAGCACGTATTGCTCGCTGTGCTCGCGGCTGCGTCGGGGGCATCTCTACCGGGTGGCGCGCGAGGAGGGGTGTTCGGCGCTGGTGCTGGGCCATCACCGCGAGGATATCCTCGAGACGTTCTTCATGAACCTCCTGCACGGTGGCAGGCTGGCCGCCATGCCCCCCAAGCTGGTCAATGACGAGGGGGATCTCGAAGTGCTGCGGCCCCTGGCGCTGTGCGCGGAGGCCGATCTGGCGCGGTTCGCCGAGGCCATGGACTTCCCCATCATCCCCTGCGACCTGTGCGGGTCCCAGGACGGGCTCCAGCGCAACGCGATGAAAGCGATGCTCGAGGATTTCGAGCGCAAGATGCCCGGGCGCAAGGACGTGATGATGCGCGCGCTGGGCAACGTCAATTCCAGCCACATGCTCGACCCGCGGCTGTTCGATTTCGCCGCGATCCACGCCGAACCGAAAGTCTGAGACCATGAACATCGAACGGCTCGCCGCCATACTGCGCCAGGCCGCGCAGGCGGAAATCCTGCCGCGCTTCCGCAAGCTCGATCCCGGCGCCATCGAGACCAAATCCAGCGCCTTCGATCTGGTGACCGAGGCCGACCGGAAGGCGGAGGTGTTCATCACAAGAGCGATCACCGAAGCCACCCCGGGGACCATGGTCGTGGGCGAAGAGGCGGTGGCGGCCGATCCGGAGCTTTTGGACCGGCACATCGACGCCGAGACGGTGATCTATGTGGATCCGGTCGATGGCACGGGCAATTTCGCCGCGGGGCTGCCGCTCTTTGCGGTGATGGCGGCAGTGGTGCACAAGGGCGAGACTGTTGCGGGGGTAATCTATGACCCCATGGGCGACGACTGGGTGATGGCCGAGCGGGGCTGCGGGGCGTGGCTCAAGACGCCCGATGGGGCGATGACCCGCCAGAGCTTTGCCGCGCCGGCGGCGCTCGAAGACATGGGCGGGTCGGCTTCGACAAGCTATGGGGAGCCGGTAGCGCGCGCCGCGTACATGGCGAACCTCGCCAAGGTCCGGGTGATGACGTCCTATCGCTGTGCGGGCCACGAATATCGCGCCGCCGCGGGCGGACATTCCCATTTCCTGATGTATTCGAAACTGATGCCCTGGGACCATCTGGCCGGCGCGCTGATCGTCACCGAGGCGGGCGGATATGTGGCTCGGCTGGATGGCTCGGCCTATCGGCCCGAGCATCGGGACGGGGGCATCCTTGTGGCCCCGGACGCAGCGTCATGGGAGACGCTGCGCCGCGAGGTGTTCACCGTCTAGAACTCGTCCCGCCGATCAGTGTCCGGCGAGGGCTGCGGGGCTTTCGTCGCGGTATTCCTCGCCGACGCCGAAGAGCTTGCCCTTCTCTGCCACGAGGATGCAGCCGAGCGCGAGGGCGCCGAGGACGAAATAGCCCGCCGCAATCGGCACGATCGTGCCGTTGAAGAACTGGCCGATGATCGTTCCCATCAGCGCGCCGCCGACGGTCTGGATGAGCCCGAAGACCGCAGATGCGGTGCCGGCGACCTTGCCCAGAGGCTCCATGGCCAGCGAATTGATGTTGGCCATGATCCAGCCGAACATGAACATGATCACGGCCAGAAAGCAGAAGAACAGCCAGAGCGGCATGAAGCCGGTGAGCGACACGAGGAACCACAGCCCGCTCATGGCCGTGAACACGAGCATGGCGCCGTGGCTGAGCCTGCGCATGCCGATCCGGCGCACGATGCGCGAATTGGTGTAGGACGAGACGGCCATCAGGCTGGCGATGAGCGCGAAGGCGAGCGGGAACAGCGCGCCCAGATCGTAGATGTCCACGTAGATCTGCTGGGCCGTGGAGATGAAGCCGAACAGGGCGCCGAACACGAACATCGCCGAAAGCCCGTAGCTGAAGGCCATGCGGTTGGAAAAGACCAGCCGGAAGCTCTCGATGATGATCGCCGGGCGCAGGGCGCGGCGGTTTTCGGGCGCCAGCGTTTCGGGCAGGCGGGTCCAGGTCCAGACGGTGATGATGAAGCCCAGCCCCGCCATGAAAAAGAAGATGTATTCCCAGGGGCCGGTCAGCAGCAGAACCTGTCCGAGCGCGGGCGCGATGACCGGCACGATCATGAACACCATGAAGACAAGCGACATCACCTCGGCCATGGCCCGTCCGCCGAAGCGGTCACGCACCAGCGAGGTCGAGATGACCCGCGTGCTTGCGGCGCCCATGCCCTGGATCATGCGCAGCACGAGCAGTGTGGTGAAGTTGGGGGAAAAGGCGGCGGCGAAGGCTGCAATCACATAGATGCTCATGCCGATGACCAGCGGGATCTTGCGGCCGAAGCGGTCCGACAGGGGCCCGAACGCGATCTGGGCGAGGCCGAAGCCGATCATGTAGGCGGTCAGCACGTAGTGGCGGTCGTTCTCGGTGAGAACGCCGAGCGCCTCGCCCATATAGGGAAGGGCGGGCAGCATGATGTCGATGGCCATAGCATTGAGGGCCATCAGCCCCGCAATCAGGGCGATGAATTCAGGCCGGGAAACGTCCCGGGCCTGTGGCGATGTAACAGTCATGGAAAGCTCTAAGGATTGAGGCCGGCGCGAACTGCCGGTCAATTACATGTGCAAGTTTGAACCCGTCGCGTTGGGAAGGCAACCCCAAAGGTCACGCAACCGCTACGGGTGCGGCAAAGGCAGGTGCGCGGGATTCCCGGATCGGCAGGTGTACTGCCGCCGAGGCGAGCCCGATCAAAATTCCGAGATACCAGACCAGATCGTATGAGCCGGTGAGATCGAAGGCGAGGCCCCCCAGCCAGACGCCGAAGAATGAGCCCACCTGGTGAGAGAGAAACGCCACGCCGTACAGCATGCCCATGAAGCGCGGGCCGAAGAAAAGGCTGACGAGGCCGGCGGTCAGCGGAACCGTCGCGAGCCACAAGAGGCCCAGCGTCGCGGCGTAGATATAGGCGCTCACCTCGGTGATGGGCAGCAAGAGGAAGGCCGCGGTGCCGATGGCGCGGAGCAGATAGATGGTGGCGAGCAGGATCTGCTTGGGCAGGCGATCGCCCAGCCAGCCGGCCAGAAGCGATCCCGCGACGTTGAACAGGCCAATGAGCCCCAGCGCCCATGAACTGGCCTCGGGCGTGAGCCCACACTGGATGAGGAAGGCGGGGAAGTGGACGGTGATGAAGGCGAGGTGAAACCCGCAGACGAAAAAGCCTACGATCAGCAGCCGGTAAGAGCCGTGGCCCATGGCCTTGGCGAGTGCCTGCATGAAGGGCATGTCGGCATCCCCGGGCGCGCTGGTCGTGTTGCCGCGCATGAGAAAGGAGAGGGGCACCACCATGAGGATGATGAGCCCGAAATAGAGCAGCGCCGTCTGCCAGCCGAAGCTGGAGATGAAGGCCTGACCGAGCGGGGCGAAAATGAACTGGCCCATGGAGGAGGCCGCGGTGGCCACGCCGAAGACAAAGGAGCGCTTTTCGGGCGGGACCGCCCTGCCGAAAGCGGCCATGACCACCGGGAAGGAGGCCGTGCCCACCCCGACGCCCATGAGGACGCCGCCGGTGAGATAAAACACTTCAACCGTGGAGCTGATCGACCAGAGCGCGAGGCCGAGTGCGTAGATCACGGCGCCCAGCGCCAGCGTCCGGCCGGTGCCGAACCGGTCGGCGAACCCGCCCGCGAAGGGCTGGGTGAAGCCCCAGACGAGGTTCTGGATGGCCAGCGCCATCGCAAAGCCCTCGCGCGACCAGCCCAGTTCGTCGGTCATCGGCACGAGGAACACGCCCGCCGAGGAACGCGCGCCAAAGGTGACGAGCGCGATCAGGCAGCCGGCCGCGATGACCAGCGGCAGCGGAACGGGCAGAAGGCGGCGTGAGGGGGCGGTGTGGGACATGAGCGGACCTGCTGATCGGGCGGCGATCTAACGCCCAACGGGTCAACGGCTCAAGCGCATAAGTGTCATGGCATCGATCACTTCGCGTGATCGGGGCCGGGCGGTGGGCTCGCCCGGCCGGAAGGAATCAATATCCCGCAAGGGTACCGTTGATCACATAGTCGAGGATATCGACGACCTGGCTGGGTGTGCTGGTGACCGCGAGCGCGGCGGCGTCGACTTCCTTGAGGGCGTGCTGGTGCTCGTCCTGATGCATGACGATCAGGGGCTTGTCGAGCGCGGAGGCAAAGCCCGCATCGAAGGCGGCATTCCACTGCTTGTACTTGTCCCCGAAGCGCACGACGACGATGTCGGCCTCCGCGATCAGCGTGCGGGTGCGGATGGCATTGAGCTTGGCACCCTTGTGGTCATGCCAGAACTTGTCGCTTTCCGCGCCCATGATTGCGACGCCGCAATCGTCTGACGCCTCATGATTGGTGACGGGCGCCGAGAACTGCACCGGAAGGCCGCGGGACTGGGCTTCGGACTGGATCTGATCACGCCAGTCGGTGTGGATTTCGCCGGAAAGATAAACCGACCAGGTTCTGGCCATGAGGATACCGTCCTGTGGTCTGGAAGCAGGGAGTGCGCGCGAGAGAGAGGGGTGCGGTCAGGCGCTCTGCTTGACCGGGATGCCCGCGTTCTCGAAATGGGTCTGGAGTTCGCCGGCCTGGAACATTTCCCGGATGATATCGCACCCGCCCACGAATTCGCCCTTCACATAAAGCTGGGGGATGGTCGGCCAGTTGGAATAGTCCTTGATGCCCTGACGCATGGCGTCGGTCTCAAGCACGTTGGTGCTGGCATAGGGCACGCCGAGATATTCGAGAATCTGGACGACCTGTCCGGAAAATCCGCACTGGGGGAAATCGGGGGTGCCCTTCATGAACAGCACCACGTCGTTGGCTTTGACCTGTGCGTCGATGATCGCGTTGATATCGCTCATGGGAAAACTGACCTTTCCGCCCCGCCAAGCGGGACCTGTTCATCGGTGTTTCGCGATAGATAGGTGATCGGAGTGGCGATGTCGAGGCCGGGCCCGCTTGACAGGGGCCGCGGGATCGCAAGTGTGAATGGCAATGACCAGCGGCCCGCACCCATGCTCCACAGACTGACTCATTTGATCCGGCGCCATGGCTGGATGGTCGCGGGCGGCGCCGCGCTGCTCGCGATGGCGGGTATCGGCTACGCGCTTTTCGACGGGGTCGACATGAGCGCACTGATCGCCCGCTATGCAGAAATCTCGGCAGAGACAGAGACCCGTCCATTGCTGGCATTCGTTGTCGGCACGGCGATCTATTCGCTGCTCGTCCTGCTGCTCTTGCCCGGGGTGCCGCTGCTCTCGATCCCGGTGGGGCTGATCCTGGGTTGGGGCATGGCCATCGCGGTGACCATGAGCGCCACGGCGATCGGCATTTCGCTTCTCTATGTGCTGGCGGTGTGGATCGTTCCGGACCGGTTCGCGCGCGGCAACAGCGGCATGCTCGACCGCATGGCCAAGGGCCTGCGTGAGGATGCGGTGGGCTACATGCTGTTCATGCGGCTGATGCCGCCGGTGCCCTTTACCGTGCTCAACGTGGCGCTGCCCGTGCTGCGGGTGCCCTATGTGCAGTTTCTCCTCACCACGCTGGCGGGCATGGCGCCCCGGCTGGCGGCCTATTGCTTTGCAGGCGAGGGGCTGCGCGGGGTGATCGACGAGAGGATCAGGGCCTGCGGGCTCGAAGTGCCTCCGTGCCGTCCCGATTTCGCGCTGGCCGATTTCGTGACCGCGGAGATCGTGATCGCGACGGTGCTGCTGGGAGTGGTCTCGGTGGCGCCGATCGTTTTCAAGCGGATCAGGGGTGAAACGCCCCAAGACCGTTGAGAACGTCGCGGGTGATGCCGAAGGCCGAGATGACATCCTGATGGCGGCGGAAGCCGATCAATTCGCGCTGTACGAAATAGGCCCAGACCGCCCTGCGGGCCTCGGCCAGCGGGACCGCGCGGTCCGCCCCTTGAGCGCCGTTGAGCGCGGCCATGGCTTTGGCGACGCGCTGCTCGGCGGCGTTGAGCGAGGAGGCGCGCTCGGCCATGATCTCGTGCTCGAGCACGGCCTGGCCGCCTTCGGGATTGACGGCCTTGATGAGATCGAGGCTGTCGCGCAGGGACATCGGATCAGTCCGGGGCGCTGGTCTGGAGGGCGAGGGCGTGCAGCGTGCCCCCCATATTGCCCTTGAGCGCCTGGTAGACGAGCTGGTGCTGCTGCACGCGGGACTTGCCGCGGAAGGCTTCTGAGACCACGGTGGCCGAGTAGTGGTCGCCATCGCCGGCCAGATCGCGGATATCGACCCGCGCATCGGGCAGGGCGGCCTTGATCAGTCCTTCGATTTCCGACGCGTCCATCGGCATGGTCTGCTCCCGTTTGTTCAGTTAATTCAGTTCAGTGTATCGCCCATGAAGGCCGGAAACCAGCCCTCGTAGGCGGTCTTGAGGTCATCGAGAGATATGGAGCGGGCATCGCCCAGCTTCAAGGCATCGCCGCCCGTGGTGCCGATGACGGCGAGGGGGACGCTGGCTTCGGCGACGATCTGCTCGAGGTTTTTCGGGTCGATCGTGACCAGATAGCGGCCCTGATCTTCGCCGAAGAAGGCCCTGATCGGGGCTGATCGGGCCTCGATCTCTGCGCCCATGCCGCCGGCCATCGCCATTTCCGCGAGCGCGAGGGCGATGCCGCCATCCGAGACGTCGTGCACCGCGGTGGCAAGGCCCGACCGGATGAGCGCGAGGACGCATTGGCCCGTGGCTTTTTCGGCGGCGAGGTCGACGTGCGGCGCGGTGCCTTCGTGCCGGCCCAGACAATCGCGCAGGAGGGCGGACTGGCCCAGATGGGTGCCCCAGCCGTCGGGCGCGCCGACGAGGAGAATGGTCTGGCCCGCGTCCGCAAAGCCGATGCGGCCGATGCGGCTGCGGTCCTCGATCAGCCCGACGCCGGCGATGGTGGGGGTGGGCAGGATGCCCCGGCCGTTGGTTTCGTTGTAGAGCGAGACATTGCCCGAAACGATGGGGAAATCGAGTGACGCGCAGGCCTCGCCGATGCCTTTGATGGCGTGGACGATCTGGCCCATGATCTCGGGGCGCTCGGGATTGCCGAAATTGAGATTGTCGGTGGCCGCGAGCGGTTCGGCGCCCGAGGCGACGAGGTTGCGCCAGCATTCGGCGACGGCCTGCTTGCCGCCCTCGAAAGGATCGGCCTCGCAATAGCGCGGATTGACGTCAGAGGAGAAGGCGAGGGCCTTTGTCGGATGGCCATCGACGCGCACGATGCCGGCGTCCGAGCCGGGGGTGACCAGCGAATTGCCCTGGATGAGCGTGTCGTACTGCTCGTAAACCCAGCGGCGCGAGGAATGATTGGCCGAACCCAGAAGCGCAAGGAGGCTCTCGGCGACGTCGAGCGCGGGCAGGGTGGTCTCGTCGAGCGGGGCGGGGGCCTCTGGCGCGACCCAGGGGCGGTCATATTCGGGGGCCTCGTCGCCGAGCTCCTTGATGGGCAGGTTGGCGACTTCCTCGCCCTGGAACAGCACGCGGAAGCGCAGATCGTCCGTGGTCTTGCCGACGGTGGCGAAATCGAGCTCCCACTTTTCGAAGACGGCGCGGGCCTCGGCCTCCTTTTCGGGATGCAGGACCATGAGCATGCGCTCCTGGGATTCCGAAAGCATCATCTCGTATGGGGTCATGCGCGCCTCGCGCACCGGGACCGCATCAAGGTTGAGTTCGATCCCGAGCCCGCCCTTGGCGCCCATTTCCACCGCCGAGCAGGTGAGCCCGGCGGCGCCCATGTCCTGAATGGCGATGACCGCGCCGGTGGCCATCAATTCCAGGCACGCCTCGAGCAGGCGCTTTTCGGTGAAGGGATCGCCCACCTGCACGGTGGGGCGCTTTTCCTCGATATCGGCGCCGAACTCGGCCGAGGCCATGGTGGCGCCGCCCACCCCATCTCGCCCGGTCTTGGCCCCGAGATAAACGACGGGCAGGCCGACGCCCTTGGCTTCGGAAAGAAAGATCTTGTCGGCGTCGGCAAGGCCGGCGGCGAAGGCGTTGACGAGGATGTTGCCGTTGTAGCGGGCGTCGAACTGGACCTCGCCGCCCACGGTGGGAACGCCGAAGGCATTGCCATAGCCCCCGACACCGGCGACGACGCCCGAGACGAGGTGCTTTGTCTTTTCATGATCGGGTGCGCCGAAGCGCAGGGCGTTCATGGCCGCGATGGGGCGTGCGCCCATGGTGAAGACATCGCGCAGGATGCCGCCGACCCCGGTTGCCGCGCCCTGATAGGGCTCGATGAAGGAGGGGTGGTTGTGGCTCTCCATCTTGAAGATGACGGCCTGGCCATCCCCGATATTGACGACGCCGGCGTTCTCGCCCGGGCCCTGGATGACGCGCGGCCCCTTGGTGGGCAGGGTGCGCAGCCATTTCTTCGAGCTCTTGTAGGAACAGTGCTCGTTCCACATGGCCGAGAAGATGCCCAGCTCGGTGAAGCTGGGTTCGCGGCCGATCAGGTCGAGAATCTTCTGGTACTCGTCGGGCTTCAATCCGTGATCGGCGACGAGTTCGGGCGTGATGGCGATATCGGTGCGAAGGGTCATGTCAGCCGTGGGATCGGAGGGGACGTATCGGGCGGCGGTGGGGATGGGAGGCCGTTGCCCCCTCATCCGACCGCTCTGCGGCCACCTTCTCCCGCCGGGGGAGAAGGGAAGAGGGGCGCGGGTGCAGGGCGGTGGGCATGGGCCTCAACCCGCCAGCAGCCCGGCGAAGATGGCGCGGCCGTCGGTGCCGCCATGCTCGGGCTCGATGAGGTTTTCCGGATGGGGCATCATGCCCATGACATTGCCGCGCCTGTTGGTGATGCCGGCGATGTCGTTGACCGAGCCGTTGGGGTTGGTGCCCTCGGCATAGCGGAAGACGACCTGGCCATTGTCTTCGATGGCGCGCAGGGTTTCGGCCTCGGCAAAGAAATTGCCGTCGTGGTGGGCGACGGGGCAATCGATGACCTGCCCGCCCTGATAGCCGCGCGAGAAGGGGGTGTTGGCGTTGGCGATCTCGAGCCGGACCTTGCGGCAGACGAAGCGGAGCGATCCGTTGCGCATGAGGACGCCGGGCAGAAGCCCCGCCTCGGTGAGAATCTGGAAGCCGTTGCAGACGCCGAGGACGGTGACGCCCTTTTCGGCGCGCGCGCGGATGACATCCATCATGGGCGAGCGGGCGGCGATGGCGCCGGCGCGCAGATAATCGCCATAGGAAAAGCCGCCGGGGATGACGATGAGATCGACGTCGGGGAGTTCGGCGTCCTTATGCCAGACCACCGCCGGCGGCACGCCGCCGATCCGTGTCAGCGCCGCGATCATGTCGCGCTCGCGATTGAGGCCGGGAAAGACGACGACTGCGGACTTCATCACGCGGGGCCTCTTTTAAGGATCGGGAGTATTGTGCCGGATGGGGGCCTTTTCGGAATTCCGGGCGCAAAACGCAAGGGGGAATCGTGATGGGGGGTGTGGGGGGCGTTTAGGCTGTCCGGCTCGCATGATGCTCCTGCAAAGCTGCTTGCGCACCAGTCTCTGCAGCGGCGTGCCCACCAAAATGATCTAAGTGCTCCCGCGGCGATAGAAGATAACTCATCCCTCACGGCAGAGGAGAGTCGAACTCCGGGCTGGTCAGATTTATAGAGCCGTTCTTAAGCAAGGCTGCATCAAGTCGCGTAGAAATCCAGTCATAAGCTCGCGGGGTCAACTCCATCGCAGGCTTACGCATAATCGAACGTCTTGGATCTGTGTTCCCTGAGCCAGAAAGTTGGTTCCTTAGGGTGGGCGCAAAAGCCTCTGCCCCGAGTTCTTCCATCATCTTTACCATAGACACTCCCTCGGACAATGGTCCGTTGATAAACACGGGGGCATGTACACGAATGTAGTGTGACCACGCAGATTTCCAACTTCGAACTGAGATATCGGCTGAGGTGGCATCATCGACTGTCCCGCGATAGCCTGTTCCGATTGCTCGGCCATAAATGCGCAAGTCGTTCGGATCTTGAACCATTCGTGCCATGAACATCACAGCGCCGTCGCGAACTTGCATCGGACGTCGACCTGTAGGGTATGAACAAGCCCAATGCGATCCGGAGGCAATAACTTCATTCTTGATCGGCTGAGATAATGGCGCACGGTATTGACTTCGTCCAAAAAATTTAACGAACGACTGAAGTGGTGTGCCGTATATATCTCCCGATACAAATGGAGAACTGCCAGAAACGGATTCTCCGTGGTCAGCTAGTGAATTCGAAACTGAACAAAAATTTCGTCGTGAATTATCTATATCCGATGTCCACTCAGCAATAAACTTATCATTAAGATTAAAAGTAGTCTGAGACCACAGTGATCTGAAGTAACATTCGCAATGATCGACAATATAAGGATCACTGGAAGCGAAGCCAAATTCCCTATTCTTGAACAATGCCGCTTCAGTCAGATTGGCGCTGGTGACGATAGCCATTGATCCGCTAAAGAGGTACATCTTGGAGTGAAGGCCCTTGATGCCTCGAATGGTTGCGCCAGCGGCAAGGAGCCTGCTCAAAGCTGATAAATCGGATACGCCGTCTTTGAATGCATTCAAGTCAAAGCGAGTGAGAACTTCGATCACCTCGGGGCGTCCGTGCTTTAGGAGGCTCTCAGCGACAGATCGCTTTATGAACGGACAAACAATCCGCAGCGCTGCTGTTTTGAGACGCAATGCTTTGTCGAATTCTTCGGACCATCCACTGTCAATCAACCGAAAATGATTCATATCTATGCCGTTGTTGATGGTTTGTGATTTCCGACGATTCCCGTCGGCATTCTTTTGTCTACAGCAATCCGCTCAATAACCGGTGAATGCCAAGAGTGTGCATTTTCAGAAGCCGGTAAACATGTTGTGCAAACGAGATAATTTTTATAATATTTTCACAATTCGCTATCCGAATGCTAATATAATTGAGCAAGCGAAGGCGCTTCCAGCAAAAACCACAATTGAGCCATAAATTAGCGCGTTCGCCCAGTTGGTGACCGGATCCAGGTGACGCCGAAGGTAGCGGCTTACCGAGTAAACTCGCCTATGCCTAGGTGACCCGAGGATACTGCTACGCACTTGCCCAATTGTTTTGCTAATACGATCCCAGAGAATCGCATGACCACTAGCCATCATAATCATGCTAACGACGGATGTTATCGTAGTGATCTTTGCAGTTAGTATGGCGCTGTCACGAGGTGTATCTATTTGTCCGGTTAGTACAGATAGTGATGCTATAATTGCAGCGCCGTTTAGAAGTAATGTTGAGCGCAGCGCTTCGAGGCTAATGTTAGAGAAATGGCTCGTTGTAGTATCGGTCCATTTTTCCCAGAAATTCTTGACTCCGGCTAGATGATGTCCATTATTTCTAATACCATCGATATGGTAGTCATGTAAGTTTTTTGCATTTATCCAATCGGAATGCCAATCAAATTTCGCGTCAATGTTCCGCTCAACAAATATTACGCGGCGCCTATGATCGATCAACGCCTCGAGAGATTCCAATTTGCTATCCGCCGCATATCCGCGTTTCCACCAACTAAGAATGAAATCCCACTCCTTCTGAGTGTGCTTAAATAGGCTCTCATTCTCCGGCGGCAGCGGCGCGCCCTCCGCACTATCGGAGTTCTTCATGTTTTCTGTCTCCATATAGAAATGCCTATGCTGTAAGCGTTATTGCATATCTTTGTTGGCGTAAAAGTCCGGAAGCGGCGCGAAGCTGATGATAATTGCTTACTTGGCCGTCCTCGCCAGTATGCCGTCATTCTGGGCATCTATCCAACCTGCTCGTCATTTCTGCCGCAGCCATCATGCGAGCCAACTGGCACCACCCGAATTCCACCCCAATCACCCACCCCCTTGCCCGCCATTGCCCCCGGGATTATAAGGGCCGCCCTTTGTCTCGGAGCAGCCAGGATGATGCATCCTACTCGGCTGGTGCCTTTAGCTTTTCTCATTGCCATCGCTATCGGAACGCTTGTGCTGATGCTGCCGGTCTCGCGGGCGGGGGATGGGTTCAGTCCGTTTCTGACGGCGCTGTTTACCGCCACATCGGCGGTGTGCGTGACCGGGCTGGCGGTGGTGGACACCTCGACCTACTGGTCCCCGTTCGGGCAGGCGGTCATTCTCGCGCTGTTCCAGATCGGTGGGTTCGGGATCATGGCTGCGGCGACGCTGCTGGGGCTTCTCGTGGGGCGGGGGATCCGGCTCAAGGACCGGCTGCGCACCCAGGTCGAGCGCGGGGCGATCGACATGAGCAATGCCCGGGACGTGCTCTGGCTGATCGTTCTGGTGACGGTGGTCGCCGAGGTGACGCTTTCTGTCGCGCTGACGGTGCGGCTGCATTTCGCCTATGGTTATGACTGGCCGGAGGCGGCCTGGCACGGGGTGTTCCACGCGGTCTCGGCGTTCAACAATGCGGGGTTCTCGACCTATTCGGACAGCCTGATGGGGTTTGCGCGGGACTGGCTGATCCTGTTGCCGATCGGGCTGGCGATCATCATCAGCTCGCTGGGGTTTCCCGTGCTGCACGAGCTGCGCAACCATTTGCGGTCCGGCCGGCAGCCCTGGACACTGCACACCAAGATCACGCTGGGGGGGACGGTGATCCTCCTGGTGGTGGGGTGCGGGACGATCCTTTACGTCGAGTGGCACAACCCGGCCACGCTGGGGGCGATGGATCTTGGCGACAAGCTGCTCAATGGCGCGTTCCAGTCGATCACGACGCGCACGGCGGGGTTCAACGCGCTCGATACCGGGGCCCTCAAGGACGAGTCGCTGGCGATCACCTACCTTTTGATGTTCATCGGTGGCGGGAGCGCGGGCACGGCCGGCGGGATCAAGATCACCACGTTCTTTCTGCTCGCCATCGTCGTATGGTCGGAGGTGCGCGGGGAAAAGGAGGCGGCCGTATTCGGCCGGCGGATCAGCTCGGGGACCGAGCGGCAGGCGCTCACGGTGGTGATGCTGTCGCTGGCGGCGGTCTCGACGGGGACCATGATCATCCTCTCGGTGACCGAGCTGCCCCTGACCGCGGTGCTGTTCGAGACGATCTCGGCCTTCGCGACGGTGGGGCTCTCGACCGGGATCACCGGCCAGTTGCCGCCCACGGGCGAGCTGGTGCTCATCGTTCTGATGGTGATCGGCCGGGTTGGGACCATCACAATCGCAACGGCCCTGGCGCTGGGAAGCGGCAGGAGCGAACTGCATTATCCAGAGGAGCGCCCGATCATTGGCTAATTTCCTTAATCGCCCCAAATCCGAAACCGTGCTCATCATCGGGTTGGGCAGGTTCGGCAGCGCGGTGGCGACCTCGCTGATCCGGATGGGTCACGAGGTGATGGGGGTCGACGAGAACGCCGCCGTCGTTCAGGAGGCCTCGAGCCGGCTGACCCATGTGGTGCAGGCCGACTGCTCGAACCCCGAAACCCTGCGCCAGATCGGGATCGGGGATTTCAAGACGGCAGTGATCGCCATCGGGGCCGACCTCGAGGCCAGCATCCTGACCGCGCTGGCGGTAATCGAGGCGGAGGTGCCCACCATCTGGGCCAAGGCCAACAATGAGCGCCACGGCAAGATCCTCAAGAGCATCGGGGTGCGCAACGTCATCTATCCCGAAGCGCGGATGGGCCAGATGGTGGCCCATATCCTGACCGGCAAGATGATGGATTTCGTCGAGCTCGACAGCGACTTCGCCATGGTCAAGACCAGGGTGCCAAAGGAGCTGATGGGCCAGACGCTCGAAGAGGGCAAGGTGCGCCAGAAATACGGGGTGACGGTGGTCGGCATCAAGCGGGCGGGCGAAGTGTTCACCTACGCGCAGGCCGACACCGTGCTCGAACAGGGCGATCTGCTGATCGTGCTGGGGGAAACCGAACAGGTCGAGCGGTTCGCCTCGCGGACATGAGGGGGGCAGGCCCTGCTGTTCGGGAAGGGCCTTGCCGGTTGGCGGGGTTGGGTGTCCGGTGACGGGGCCGAGTTTTTTCGATGCACGGGAGCGGTGAGCGATGGTGGGGTACAGATCGGCGCATGAGGAGGTCCATTTCGTCAACCGCTCGGGCTGGTTGCGGGCGGCGGTGCTGGGGGCCAATGACGGGATCGTGTCGGTCTCCTCGCTGATCGTGGGGGTGGCGGCGGCCACTCCGGCGCATTCGGCGATTCTGGTCGCCGGCGCGGCGGGGCTGGCGGCGGGGGCGATGTCGATGGCGGCGGGCGAATATGTGTCGGTGAGCTCGCAATCGGACATCGAGCGGGCCGACATCGCGCGGGAGCGCGAGGCACTGGTATCCATGCCCGCAGAGGAGGAGGCCGAGCTGGCCTCGATCTACGAGGCGCGGGGGCTTTCTCCGGCCACGGCAGCGCTCGTGGCGCGCGAGCTGATGGAAAAGGACGGGCTGGCGGCCCATGTGCGCGACGAGCTGGGGCTTTCCGACATCCATGCGGCCAATCCGCTGCAGGCGGCCTTCGCCTCGGGGGTGACGTTCACGGTCGCGGCCGCGGTGCCGCTGGTGGCCGCGATGCTGGCGCCCGAAGGGCTCGTCATCCCCGTGGTGGTGGTGACCACGCTCATCGCGCTGGCCGGGCTCGGGGCGCTGGGCGCGCAGGCCGGCGGCGCGGCAAGGCTGCGGCCCACGGTCCGGGTGCTGTTCTGGGGCGCGATCGCCATGGCGATCACCGCCGGGGTGGGAACGCTTTTCGGTGTGGCGGCCTGATTGGGACAGGCTGTCGGGACGGGGCGCGATGAAGCGTCCTTGGGGGGCATCGCAGGCAAGGGAGAAAAGCCATGAGCGACATCGTCGTGACCACGTTCGACTGGGTGCCCGAGGGGCCGCGCGGCTATGTGCGCGACCTGCGGGTGCGCTGGGCGCTCGAGGAGGCGGGGCTGGCCTACCGGGTGGCGAGCGTGCCCATCGCGGACCGGGGGGCCGAGCATTTCCGTCATCAGCCCTTCGGGCAGGTGCCCTGGCTGACCGATGACGGGCTTTCGATCTTCGAGACCGGGGCGATCCTTCTGCATCTGGGCGAAAAGAGCGCGGCGCTCATGCCGCAGGATGGAGGAGGCCGGGCAGACGTGATCTCATGGCTTTTCGGGGCGCTCAATTCGGTCGAGATGCCGGTGGTGCCCTGGACGCTCTACAAGTTTTCGGGCGATGAGCACGAGACGCCGGGCCGCACCGCGCTGGACGGGTTTCTGGCCAAGCGGCTGACGCATATGGAAGCGGTGCTGGAGCGCCGGGAATGGCTGGCCGGGGCCTTCTCGGTGGCCGATATCGCCATGGTGGATGTGTTGCGGCTGGTCGACAGGTTCGGCGAGCTGTCAGGGTATCCGGCCTGCGAGGCCTATGTGGCGCGCGGGATCGGCAGGCCGGCGTTCATCAAGGCCCATGGCGACCAGATAGCCCATTTCGCCGCTGCGGACGCAAAACGAGGGTAGGGCGACGCGCCCGGATCAGCAGGAGGGCGGCTCCATGGCCGCCCGACAGATGTGCCCGTCCTCGGGAGCGTCCCCAAGGGCGACGCCCGCGCGGTCGGCGAGGCCGGCGGCCTTGACCAGGGCGAGCTGGAACTGGTCGGCCTCCTGGGCGCCGAGCCGGGCGAGCACCTTGCGCTCGACCTCGTGTACGGCCTTTTGCGAACGGGCGAGGGTCTGGGCGCCCGCGTCGGTCAGGCTTATGTGGCGGGTGCGCCGGTCGTTGGGATCGGGGGTGCGCCGGACGAGGGACTGGTTTTCCAGCCCGTCGAGCAGATAGGTCAGCGCCGTCTTGTCCAGCCCGAGCCGGTCGGCGATGGCCACCTGGCTGTTGCAGGTCTCGCGGCCGACGAGTGACATCACGAGAAAGGCGCGGGCGCCGCCGGGGAGGCCTTCGAGGGCCACCTCGACTTCTTTCTGGTAGGTGCGCAGCAAGGTCGCCAGCGCCCAGCCGAGATCGACCTGGTGGTGAGGGTCCGCGATGGGCTGTGAGCGCTTGTTCATTGGATCATTTTAGCCGCGCGAGGCGGGCAAGTCGAGAACCTGCCCGCCGGCTCGTTTGCGATGTGGTGCGCGTTTGCGCCGGGGTGCCTTACGCAGCTTTCGCGGCGAGGGTGCGGGCCAGGCGCTTGCCGCCATCGGCGGCGCTGGCGTGGGCGTTGGACAGGTTCTCTGCAGCCATGCCGCGCAGCTCTTCCATCGCGGGGGTGCTGTCGGCCAGCGTGAGCTCGCATTCGATCACCTGCACGTCGAGCATCCAGATGTCCTCGAGCACGCGCCGGTACCAGGCGGTGCCGTGATCCCAGCCATGGCGCGGAGTGCCCGGGCCGTAGCCGCCGCCGCGGGCGACGATGAGGTGGGCGGGCCTGCCCTTGATGAGAACATCGGCCCCCGGCGCGAAGCGCGGCTCGGTCAGAACGACATCCACCCATGCCTTGAAGTGCTGTGAGACGCCGAAATTGTAGAACGGCAGCGCGAAGATATAGGCGTCGGCCTCAACCAGCTCGTCGGCCAGGCGGGTGGCCAATGCGATGGAGTCCTGCTGCTCGGGGGTCCGTGTGTCCTCGGGCGCGTACGGGCCGAAGACGGCGTTTGCCCATGCCGTGGCGGGCAGGGGCGAGAGGCCGATGTCGCGGCGGGTGACGGACACCTCGCCATGGTCAGCCGATACCAGCGCGGCCTCCAGGCTGTCGGCGATGGAGCGGGTCACCGAGCCGTCCTGGCGGATGCTGGCGTCGAGGCGGAAGATCGAAGGCATGGGACAAAACTCTCAAATGATCTGTGATAAAGATCATCTAGAATCTATATGATATGTAGTCAAGATCGTATTGAAAATAGACGGATGGGATGGGTCAAGGTGGTGAAGGAGTCGCTGAAAAGCCAATCGGCCCGATGCGGGTGCATCGAGCCGATTGGAATTGGAGGTCGTTTATGTGGGGCGTCTGCGCCCGGCTATCGGATCAAACCGGCACGGTGCCGTAGGCTGCGATCATGATACCCATGGCGAGAACGAACATGAGGGAGAGGGTGGCTTGCATGCGCATGGTAGTCGTAGGCTCCAGGTCGGCAATTGATATTTGCCTGTTGATAGACATAGCATCGAGAAGTTAACCGATGATCTCGACGGCGTAGTCCTCGACGACGGTGTTGGCGAGGAGCTTCTCGCACATCGCGTCGATCTCCTCCCTTGCTGAACTCTCGTCGTCTGTGGATAGTTCCACATCAAAAACCTTGCCCTGACGAACGGCGCTGACGCCTTCGAAACCGAGGCTGGTGAGCGAGCCTTCGATGGCCTGACCCTGGGGGTCGAGAACCCCGGATTTGAGGGTGACGATGACGCGGGCCTTCATGAACTCTTCTCCCTGGCGGTGCTGCACTGTCGCGTTCTCTGGAGGAAGGCGACCGGCCTCCCTCCGACGCGTTATTGCACGAGACGCGGGCCGGTGGTCAGGGCGTTCTCTGCCTCGACCAGAATGCCAAGCCGCTGGGCAACCTCGCGATAGGCATCGACGAGCCCGCCCAGATCCTCGCGGAAGCGGTCCTTGTCGAGCTTATTGCGGGTCTTGACGTCCCACAGCCGGCAATTGTCCGGCGATATCTCATCGGCGAGCACGATCCGCATGAGATCGCCCTCATAGAGCCGTCCGCATTCTATCTTGAAATCGACCAGTTGGATACCGACGCCCATGAACAGCCCGGTCAGGAAATCGTTGACGCGCACGGCGAGCGCCATGATGTCGTCGAGCTCCTGGGGGTTGGCCCAACCGAAGGCGGTGATGTGCTCTTCGGAGACCATGGGATCGCCCAGCGCATCGTCCTTGTAGTAGAACTCTATGATCGAGCGGGGGAGCTGGGTGCCCGGCTCGAGCCCGAGGCGCTTGCAGAGCGAACCGGCGGCGACGTTGCGGATCACCACCTCGATGGGGATGATCTCGACTTCGCGAATCAGCTGCTCGCGCATGTTCACCCGGCGCAGGAAGTGGGTGGGAATGCCCAGCCCGTTGAGCTTGGTGAAGATGAACTCGGAAATCCGGTTGTTGAGGACGCCCTTGCCATCGATGATCTCGTGCTTGGCGCCATTGCCGGCGGTGGCGTCGTCCTTGAAGTGCTGGATGAGTGTCCCGGGCTCGGGGCCCTCGTAGAGGACCTTGGCCTTGCCTTCATAAATCTTGCGACGACGGTTCATGTAACCTGTCCGTTGGTCATGGGTGGTTCTGAACGGGAGAAGTGGGCGCACTCATGCGCCGGTTTGGCCCTCCAATGCAAGCTTTTTCGACCCCCTGCCCGGGCATGTGGGGGGCTCCACTAGCGCAGGGCGTTGATTTGACGGGGCGAACCGCCTATCTCAATGACGAGACGCCCCAAGCCGGACCGGCGCGGGCACAACACCAGAGCCGAGGGACCGGAAATGTCGTCGTTCGATGATCGGAAAAGGGCGGAAGAATCCAAGTTTGCCCATGATGCGGAATTGCGGTTCAAGGCCGAAGCGCGGCGGAACAAGCACCTCGCCTACTGGGCCTGCGACCAGCTCGGTATCGAGGGCGCCGACGAGCGCGCCAACTACGTTGCCGAAGTGATCGCTGCGGACATGACCGAAGCTGGTCCCGCCGACGTGGTCCGCAAGCTCAAGGCCGATTTCGAGGCCCGCAACGTGGCGTTCGACGAGGCGGAAATCGCCCGCAGGGTCGATCAGTTCGACGCGCAGGCCAAGCAGGAAGTCCTTGCGGGGAGCTGAGGCTTTCAGTCAGCCACAATCTTGACGGGGGCGCCGGTGGCGCCCCTTTTTCATGTCCGGGTGCAGATCGGACGCGTCAGATCCGGCCCATCAGCCGAGTGAACATCAACAGGCCTTCGGGCCACGGACCGTGGCCCGAATCGAGGTTGATGTGACCCGCATCGCCGGCGATGTGGAAGTCCGAGCCCCAGCAGTTCGCGAACTCGGCAGCCCGCTCGACCGTGCAAAAAGGATCGTTGGACGAGGCGACGAGCATGGAGGGGAATTTCAACGGGTCGCGCGGCAGGTCCCGGAACGGTTCGGTGGCCGGGGGCACGTCGGGGTGCTCGTCGACATCGGGCGCGGCGACGAGGAATGCCGCGCGCACCTTGGTATCGGCCAGGCGGTCATTTGCGGCCACGATGGCCGACACACCAAGGGAATGGCCGACCAGCACCACCGGGCGCGTGGCCATGATGATCTCGCGCTCGAGTGTGCCGACCCAATCCTCGAAAGTGGGCCGATCCCAGTTCTCCTGCTCGACGAAGCGTGCGGTGCGGATCTTGTCGACCCACCGCTGCTGCCAGTGACCTAGGCCTGAATGACCCAGCCCCGGAACGACCAGAATATCGGCGTCTGCGGTTTTCATGGGTTCGCTTTTCTGGCTGGAGGTGATGGGACGCTCCAGCCGTCCTGAGGGTAGAAGCGGAATGCGTCGGGAAGACGCTCAAACCCCGCATGTTCGTAGAAACTGACAGCTTTGGGTGCCGAGAGCAAAAGGTAGTTCCGCACCCTTGGAGCGGCGCGAACCGTCTCCTCAAGGAGCCTTTTGCCGATGCCTTGTCCCTGGTGGGCGGCGTCCACGGCGAGATCCGAGCAGTACAGGCAGAAGGCGTAGTCGGTAATCGAACGCGCCACGCCGATTGCCGTTCCTCCGGCGTCGCGCGCCACGACGATCACATCGGAATGGGCGAGCATTTCCGAGAGACGCGCGATGTCGTCGACCGGACGGCGCTCCCCGAGCGTGGAGGCGACGAGCACGCGCCTGTACACGTTCACGCAGAGATTCGGCTCTGGTGCATAAGTTACTGACATTGGATTCGGAATTCCCCGCCCGGACCTTCGTGCGATACGGCATGGCCCGCCATGAGGCAAGGGGAGAGGCCGCTGGACCGGTCGGGGCCGCCGTGCCGGGACTGTGGGGCGGGTGAGTGCAGGCAGGCTGATGGTCCCCGCTTTCGCGGGGACAGCGATGGTGGGGCAGGACCAGGACCGGCGGGTGGCCACGGGGGCGAGCGGCTATGAGGGGGCAGGGGCCGCGCCGGCTTGAGCGAAGGCGGATTCCGTGCCGGAACGGCCATTGACAAGAAAAGTTGTCAAGGGCAGTCTGGGGGCATGTTGGATGTCGATGTCATCGCTGATCCCAGGGCCGCGATGGTGGCGCTCGATCCCGTGCGCAGCAGATTGCTCGACGAACTGGCGGAGCCTGCTTCGGCGGCGGCGCTGGCCAAAAGCGTGGGGCTGACGCGCCAGAAGGTCAATTATCACCTCAAGGCGCTGCAGGCGGCGCGGCTGGTGGAGCCGGCCGGAGAGCGGCGCTGGGGCGGGCTGACCGAACGGCTGGTGGTGGCCTCGGCCCGATCGTTCGTGGTTTCGCCGGCGGCGCTCGGCGCTATTGCCGCTGATCCGGCGCGCAGCCCGGACCGGCTGGCGGCGAGTTATCTGATCGCGCTGGGCGCGCGGATCGTGCGGGAGGTCGGCGATCTGTGGACGCGGGCCCGCGCGGCGGACAAGGATTTGGGCACGCTGGCCATCGATACGGAAATCCGCTTCGCCTCGGCGGCGGACCGGGCGGCCTTCACCCGGGACTTGACGCAGGCGGTCAACGCACTGGCGAGCCGGTATCACGATGAGGCCGCGCCGGGCGGGCGAGCGCACCGGCTGGTGATCGTCGCCCATCCCACGCCCAGTTCACGAAAGGACGCATGATGGCTGTCAAAAAAGAGCCGAACGGGCGCCGGTCGGTGCAAACCGAAGTCGAGGTGCCGGGCACGCCCGAGACGGTGTGGGAGGCGATCGCGAGCGGGCCGGGCATTTCGGCCTGGTTTGTGCCTGCCGAGGTCGACGGGAGGGTCGGGGGTACGACCGTGTGCCATTTCGCGCCGGGCGGCAGCATGGATTCGGTGGCGAGGATCACCGAGTGGCAGCCGCCGTATCGCTTCGTCGCCGAGACCGAGGAAGGGCCGGGAATCGTTGCGACCGAGTGGTCCGTGGAGGCCAGGGCCGGGGGCGTGTGCACCGTGCGGGTGGTCCATAGCTGGGTGGCCGAGGGCGACGACTGGGACAACGAGTTCGAGGGTCATAGCTGGGGCTGGATGTCGTTCTTCAAGATCCTGCGCTTTTACCTCGAGTATTTCCCGGGCGAAGAGAGCATGCTGGTGCAACTGGCGGCGCGGTCGGAGGCGAGTGTTGCCGAGACCTTCTCGCGGCTGATGGGCCCCTTGGGGGTGAGTGCGGATACCGATGCGCAGCGCGTGCGCTCGGGGGAAGACGCACCGGCATTGGCTGGGGACCTGCTGGAAGTGCAGAGCGGGAAGGAAGGATTCAGTGTCCTTGTGCGTGTCGATGATCCGGCGCGGGCGATCGTTCACATGATCGGAATTCCGATGGGGCGCGCGATGCACGTCTCGGTGCGGTTCTATCTCTATGGCGCCGAGGCGATCGGCAAGGCGGGGCGGATCGAGGCGGAATGGCAGGGATGGCTCAACGAGCGGTTCGGGGCGGCTTAGAGCATATCCTGTTCTGATTGAATCAGAACAGGAGCTCTGGGTTTTTGATTTGTCGCGTTTCCGAACCGGAAAAGTGTTTCCACTTTTCCTGGAAACACTCCAGGCGCGGGGGCGAAGCGATGAGCGCAACAGTGGACACAGTGCTGGCCAAGCTCGAGGCGTTGGGGGCAGAGCCGGTGCGGGCGCGGTATCAGAGGAATGGCGCGGGCGAGAACGTGTTCGGCGTTCGGCTGGGCGACATCCGCAAGGTTCACAAGGCGGTCAAGGGCGATACGGCGCTGGCGCAAGCGCTTTGGCGGACGGGCAATCTCGAGGCGCGGCTGCTCGCAACACTGATGGTCAAGCCACAGGACCTGACGGTCGCGGAGCTCGAGCGGATGGAACGCGAGATCGCGTTCGTCCAAGTTGCCGACTGGTTCAATGCCTATGTGCTCAAGGCGCATCCCGAAAAGGAGGCGGTTCGCGAGCGTTGGATGGCTGACGAGAACCTCTGGGTGGCGCGAGCGGGGTGGAGCCTGACCGCCGAGCGGATCGACAATAACCCCGATGGTCTTGATATCGCCGGGCTGCTCGACCGGATCGAAGCAGAGATGGGAGCTGCGGCGCCCGAGGTGCAGTGGACGATGAACTTCTGCCTTGCCGGCATCGGGATCAATTTCCCCGTCCATCGCGAGCGGGCGATGGCGATCGGGGAGGCGATCGGCGCGTTCAGGGATTATCCGGTATCCAAGGGGTGCACCTCGCCCTTCGCGCCGCTGTGGATCGAGGAGATCGTGCGGCGGAAGGCCGAGGGCTGAGGGGCTCGTTGGGTGTTTGCAGCCCGCCGGGTCAGTCCCCGAAGACGCGGCGGAAGATCGTGTCGACGTGCTTGAGGTGGTATGCGTCGTCGAAGCTGGCGTCGATCTGGTCGTCCGAGAGAAGCGCGGAGACGTCGGGGTCGGCCTTGAGGAAGTCGGGGAATTTGCCCTCGCCGCGCCAGACCTTCATGGCGTTGCGCTGGACCGCCGAATAGCTTTCCTCCCGGCTCATGCCGGCCTGGGTCAACGCCAGCAAGAAGCGCTGGGAATTGTGCAGGCCGCCGAGCTTGTCCATGTTGGCCCTCATATTCTCGGGGTAAACCACGAGATTTTCGATCACGCCGGTCAGACGGGCGAGGGCGAAATCGAGGGTGACGGTGGCGTCGGGGCCGATCATGCGCTCGACCGAGGAGTGGGAGATGTCGCGCTCATGCCAAAGGGCGACGTTCTCGAGCGCGGGAGTGACCATGCCGCGCACGATGCGGGCAAGGCCCGTGAGGTTTTCGGTGAGGACCGGATTGCGCTTGTGCGGCATGGCCGACGAGCCCTTCTGGCCCTTGGAGAAGAACTCCTCTGCCTCAAGGACTTCGGTGCGCTGCAGGTGCCGGATTTCGGTGGCCAGGCGCTCGACCGATGAGGCGATGACCCCGAGCGTTGCGAAATACATGGCGTGGCGGTCACGCGGGATGACCTGGGTGGAGACCGGCTCGACTTCGAGCCCCATCTGTCCGGCGACGTATTCTTCGACCGAGGGGTCGATATTGGCGAAGGTGCCCACGGCACCCGAAATGGCGCAGGTGGCGATCTCCCGGCGCGCATTGACCAGCCGCTCGCGGCAGCGGGCGAATTCGGCATAGGCCTGGGCGAGCTTGACCCCGAAGGTGGTGGGTTCGGCGTGGATGCCGTGGCTGCGGCCGATGGTTATCGTGTTCCTGTGCTCGTGGGCGCGCGTCCTGAGCGCTGCGAGCAGGGCATCGATGTCGGCGAGCAGCAGGTCAGACGCGCGGGCGAGCTGGACCGAGAGGGTCGTGTCGAGCACATCCGAGGAGGTCATGCCCTGATGGACGAAGCGGGCCTCGGGGCCAACGATTTCCGAGAGGTGGGTGAGGAAGGCGATGACGTCGTGCTTGACCTCGCGTTCGATCTCGTCGATCCGGTCGACGTCGAACTGCGCATCCCGGCCCCTGGCCCAGACGGTCTCGGCCGCATCCATGGGGACGATCCCCAGATTGGCCTGCGCGGTGGCGGCGTGGGCCTCGATCTCGAACCAGATCTTGAACTTGGTCTCGGGCGACCAGATGTCGACCATCTCCTTGCGGGAATAGCGCGGGATCATGAGGTTAGCGGACCTTTTTCTGAGAGTGAATCATGACGAAGCGGCTCGATCGTGGCTTAGCGCAGACGCTCCGATGCCGCATCGCGCAGGGCGGTGATGCGGGGGGTGTAGGTGGCGGGGTCGTTGCCCTTGAAGATCGCCGAGCCGGCAACCAGCACATTGGCGCCCGCTTCGGCGAGGTCGCCGGCATTGGCCGGGGTGACCCCGCCGTCGACCTCGATGTCGATAGTGCGATCGCCCATCAGCGCGCGGGCCTCGCGCACCTTGCGCAGGGCTTCGGGGATGAACGCCTGTCCGCCGAAACCGGGATTGACGCTCATGATGAGGATCAGGTCCAGCCGGTCGAGAACGTGCTGGATGGCCGAGACGGGGGTGGCGGGGTTGAGCGAGACGCCGGCGCGCTTGCCCAGAGCGCGAATGGTCTGGAGAGAGCGGTCAAGATGGGGGCCAGCTTCGGCGTGCACGGTGATGATGTCGGCGCCGGCGGTGGCGAAGGCCTCGAGATAAGGGTCGGCGGGCGCGATCATGAGGTGGACGTCCAGCACCTTGTCGGTGACCGGGCGGATGGCCTCGACGATCAGCGGACCGATGGTGATGTTGGGCACGAAATGGCCGTCCATGACATCCACATGCACCCATTCGGCCCCCGCTGCGCCGATGGCGCGCACCTCATCGCCCAGCCGGGCGAAATCAGCCGAGAGGATCGACGGCGAGATGATGATGGGGCGTTGGCTCATGGCGGGTCTCCCTGAGGCGCTGTCCGATCGGGGGCAGGCGGTTCGGGGGCTTCTTAGAGCAAATCCGGCCGTGGATGAAACGCGGATTTGCTGCACAGGCTCATTTTCGCGCCGAACTTTGGTCTAAGCGGCGGTGAGGGCGCGGCGTTTTCGGCGATCCGCCGCGATCAGGGCCAGGGCGACTCCGCCGAGAATGCCGGCCGAGGCGAGGACCAGCCGCGTGGTCAGGGGCTCGCCCACGAGGATGATTCCCCCCAAAGCCGCGATGGCGGGAACCGTCAGCTGGACGGCGGAGGCCTGTGTGCGCGACAGCCCGGGCAGGGCCAGATACCAGATGGCATAGCCCAGGCCCGATGCGATGGCCCCCGACGCGCAGGCGAGCAGAATGCCTTCGAGCGTGGCGTTGCCGGCGAGGGCCAGTCCGCCGAGCAACACGAGGCTGAGGGGCACGCAGCGGATGAAATTGCCCGCCGTATCGGCGAGGGGCGAAGCCGAGCCGCGCCCGATGAGCGAATAGGCGGCCCAGCAGGCGCCGGCACCCGCCATCAGTGCCGCGCCGACCGGGTTGGGGGCTGCCGCGCCGGGGGAGAGCAGATAGGCTAGGGACGCAAGGGCGAGCGCTACGCCCGACCATTCCGCGATGCTCATCCGGTCGCCCTTCCAGAGTGCCCAGCCGAGCATGCTGATCTGGACACTGGCAAACAGGATGAGGGCACCCATGCCGGCTCCGACCATGAGATAGGCGAGGGAAAAGGCCAGGGCATAGCCCAGGAGCGATGCGGCGCCGGCCCAGCCGCCGCCGATGCGGCCGGAGGCGCGCGCCGGGGCACGCAGGCTGACCAGCACGAACAGTAGCGCTGCCCCGGAAATCAGCCGTATTCCGGTATAGCTTGCGGCATCGATCAGATCGGAGCCTAGCGCCATCCGGGCGAGCACCGAATTGGCGGCGAACGCGATCATCGCGACACCCGTCAAAAGCGCAAGGCGCATGAAATCCTCCCCGGCCGGTGGGGCATCTATAGGCGTTCGGACTGGAATCGGCCAGCCGGGCCCATCACACCCCTGCGATGCGTCACCGCTGACCATTGCCTAAATCTTGTGACGCGATAGAACGGCGGCATCCACCAAGGGGAGCCCCCATGTTCGGCTTCGAGCTGTACGCCGTCTTCGGCGCCGGAATACTGAGCTTTCTCAGCCCGTGCGTGCTCCCGCTCGTGCCGCCCTATCTGACCTATATGAGCGGGGCGACGTTCGAGCGGCTGCGGGACGAGGGGGTGCAGGGCGGGGCGCTCTACCGGCGCACCGCGATCACCGCGCTGTGTTTTGTGATCGGGTTCTCGGTGGTGTTCATCGCCTTTGGGGCGACCGCGACGGTCTTCGGTCAGGCGCTGCGCCGCGCACTGCCGCTGCTGATGCCGCTGGCTGGCATCGTGATCATCATCATGGGCCTGCATTTTCTGGGGCTGTTCCGGATCTCCGCGCTCTACCGGCAATTTCGGTTCGAGGGGCCCAAGCTCGCGAGCGGGCCGGCGGGCGGGTTCCTCCTCGGGCTGGCGTTCGCGATCGGCTGGACGCCGTGCATCGGGCCGGTTCTGGCCGCGATCCTGACGGTGGCGGCCAACCAGAACACAGCCTGGGAAGGGGCGGCGCTTCTGGGCGTCTATTCGGCCGGGCTGGGCGTGCCGTTCCTGCTGGCTGCGCTGGCGCTCGGGCCGTTCCTCACCTTCTTTGAGGGCTTCCGCAAGCATCTGGGCACGGTGGAGAAGGTGATGGGCGCCTTTCTCGTTGTAATCGGGGTGCTGTTCCTGACGGGCAATTTCACCCGCATCTCGTTCTGGTTCCTCGAGACGTTCCCGGCGCTGGCCGAGTTCGGGTAGAGCAGCAGCGCTCCAAGAGCATATCCTGTTCTGATTGAATCAGAACAGGAGCTCTAAGTCTTTGATTTGTCGCGTTTCCGAACCGGAAAAGTGTTTCCACTTGTCCTGGAAACGCTCTAAGTTCACAAGCTCAGATCAGCTTCATGCCGCGCAGGGAGGCATGTCCCGAGCGTCCGATGATGATGTGGTCATGCACCGAGATGCCCAGCGGCTTGGCGATGTCGAGGATCTGCCGGGTCATGGTGATATCGGCGGAAGACGGGGCCGGGTCGCCCGAGGGGTGATTGTGCACCAGAATCAGGGCTGTGGCCGAGAGCTCGAGGCTGCGCCTGATCACCTCGCGGGGATAGACGGGGGTGTGATCGACCGTCCCGGTCTGCTGGACCTCGTCGGCGATCAGCCGGTTCTTCTTGTCCAGGAACAGGATGCGGAACTGTTCCTTTGTCTCATAGGCCATCTGGGCCTTGCAGTAGTCGACGACCTCGCTCCATGAGGAGAGAATCGGACGGTCCTGGATGGCATCGCGCCCGATGCGCTGGGCGGCGGCGAGGATGACCTTGAGGTCGGCAATGGCGGTGGGCCCGAGCCCATCGATTTCCTCGAGCAGATGGGGCGGTGCGCCCAGCGCCTCGGAAAAGCTGCCGAAGCGTTCGAGCATGGCCTTGGCGATGGGCTTGGTGTCCCGGCGCGGCAGGATGCGGAAGAGCACCAGCTCGAGCAATTCGTAATCCTGAAGCGCTGCGGAGCCGCCGGTGACGAAGCGCTCCCTGAGGCGCTCCCGGTGCCCGTGATAGTGGGGACGGGCCGGCTGTGATTCCGATAGGCCCCCGCGACGCGTCATCCGGTGCGCGCTGCCAGAGGGTCAAAGAGGCCCCGGGGGGACGCGGTGAAGACTTCCACGCCATCCTCGGTGATGCCGATGGAATGCTCGCACTGGGCCGAGAGCGTCCGGTCGCGGGTAACGGCGGTCCAGCCATCATTGAGGATTTTCACCTGCGGGCGACCCAGATTGATCATGGGCTCGATGGTGAAGATCATGCCGGGCTTGATCTCGACGCCGGTGCCGGGGTTGCCGAAATGAAGGATGTTGGGCTCGTCGTGAAAGAGCCGCCCCAGGCCATGGCCCACGAAATCGCGCACGACGCTGGCGCGCTCGCATTCCGCATAGCGCTGGATGGCCGCGCCGATGTCTCCGGTGGTGTTGCCCGCGCGGGCCTCCTGGATGCCCAGGCGCAGGGATTCATAGGTGATCTCGATCAGGCGCTCTGCCTTTCGCGAGATCGCCCCGACAGGATACATGCGGCTGGAATCGCCGTGCCAGCCGTCCACGATCAGGGTGACGTCGATATTGACGATATCGCCTTCGCGCAGGGGACGATCGGACGGCATGCCGTGGCAGACCACGTGGTTGATCGAGGTGCATGTGGAATAGCGGTAGCCACGATAGTTCAATGTCGCGGGAATCGCGCCGTTGTCGCGCGCGAATTCGTAAACGAAGCGGTCGAGCGTGGCGGTCGGCACGCCGGGCTCGACCATGGGCACCAGCAGATCGAGCGCTTCGGCCGTGAGGGCCCCCGCCTTGCGCATGCCCGCAAAGCCCTCGGCGCCGTGGATGGGGATGATCCCGGCCATACGTTTCTTCTTGGCGGTGGCATCTACGTAAGTGGTCATTGCAGTCTCCGGACAGGGCCGCGAATCTAGCCTCGACCCGGCGCGAAGGGAAGGGGGGCGGCGAGCGTTATCGCTTCGCGGGTGATGGTCGTGCCGTGGCAGATGGCCTCGACACCGGCGGTGCGGGCCGCTTCGAAGGCCCCGGCATAGGCGGGGTCGATGTCGGCGGCGAGATCGAAATGGGTGCAGTCCGTGCGCTGGACAAGATAGAGCATCACCGCTCTGTGCCCTTCGCCCACCATCCGCGCCAGATCGGCCAGATGCCGCGCGCCGCGGGCGGTGACGGAATCGGGGAATTCGGCAAGGCCGTCCCTGCGCACAAGGTGGACGTTCTTGACCTCGAGATAGCAATCGGGAAGCCCCGGCCCGCTGAGGTGGAAATCGACCCGGCTCTTGTCGGCGTATTTCACCTCCGGTCGGATGGTTCGGTAGGCCGCGAGTTCGGGAATGGCGCGGGCTCGCAGGGCTTCGCCGACGATGCGGTTGGGGTGGGCGGTGTTGATGCCGACGAGCCCGGTGTGCAGTTCGACGAGTTCGAGCGAATGGGCGAGCTTGCGCCTGGGATCGTCCGAGCGCGAGAGCCAGACGGGCAGACCCGGGGCCGCAAGCCCGGTCATGGCGCCGGGATTGGCACAGTGGGCGATGATCTCTTCGCCAGTGTCCAGAATCACATCGGCGAGGAACCTCTTGTAGCGCCTCAGCAGGGTTCCGGGGACGAGTGGGGTGGGAAACAGCATGGCAAGACTTCAGTTCGGCTTGATTTTTCGGGGCCGGGCGGGCATCCATGACCTCCCATGTTCAGCCGGTCAATCCCATGTCAGAAGCCACAGTAACCGCAGGGCTCATCGTTATTGGCGATGAAATCCTGTCGGGCCGCACCCAGGACGTCAACATCAACGCCACGGCGGTGTTCTGCGCCGATCTGGGCATCGAGCTGGCCGAAGTCCGGATCGTGCCCGACGACATGGACATGATCATCGAGGCGATCAACACGCTGCGGGCGCGCTACAGCTATGTGTTCACGACCGGCGGGATCGGGCCGACCCATGACGACATCACCGCCGATGCGGTGGCCAAGGCCTTCGGGGTGGCCCTGCCGATCAACCCGGACGCGCGGGCGATGCTAGAGACGCGCTGGAAGGAATCCAATATCGAGGTGACCGAATCCCGGCTGCGCATGGCGCGGATTCCCGAGGGCGCGGATCTGATCGTCAATTCGGTTTCCGCGGCGCCGGGCTTCAGGATCGAGAACGTGCACGTGATGGCCGGAGTGCCGGTGATCATGCGTGCCATGCTCGAGGCGCTGGCGCCCACGCTCCGTGGCGGGCGCAAGGTCGAGAGCCGCACCGTGGCGGCGGGCGTGGGCGAGGGGACGGTCGGCGGGCCGCTCGGCAAAATCCAGGAGGCGTATCCGGACGTCAAGATCGGGTCGTACCCGCAGATGGGCCATGCCCACGTCATGACGTATCTTGTGATGCGCAGCCACGACATCGACCGGCTCGAGCAGGCGACCGCCGAGGTTCGCAAGCTGGTCGACACCCTTCACGCCGAACGCAACATCACGATCCCCGAGGACACCTCAGCATGAACCAGCCCAACAAGTCGTTCCCTGTTTCCTGGGATCAGTTCCATCGCGATTCCCGTGCGCTCGCCTGGCGGCTGACCAGCGAAGGCCCGTTCCGCGCCATCGTGGCGATCACGCGCGGGGGGCTGGTGCCCGCGGCGATCATCGCGCGCGAGCTCAATGTCCGGATGGTCGAGAGCGTTTCGGTCAAATCCTACGATCACAAGAACCAGGGCCAGATCACGGTTCTCAAAGCGATCAACTCCGACCTTCTGGCCGCCGATGCCTCGGGCGAGCGGCTGCTGATCATCGACGATCTGGTGGACACGGGTGCCACGGCGCGCGCGGTTCGCGACATGCTGCCCAACGCCCATTTCGCGACGGTCTATGCCAAGCCGCAGGGCCGGGAGATGGTTGACACCTTCATTACGGAAGTGAGCCAGGACACCTGGATCTACTTCCCCTGGGATCTGGACTTCTCGTACGCGCCCCCGATCACGGGCGGCACGGACTGAACGCACTTCACCGCGGGCGTGGTGGAACCGGTAGACACACAAGACTTAAAATCTTGAGGGGGTATCCCCGTGCGGGTTCGAGTCCCGCCGCCCGCACCAGAGCTTTTCCAGACATGAACACCGGGCCCGGAGCAGGAATGCTCCGGGATGCTGAGCCAGGTGCGGTGCCGATCAGAGCAAGCGTCGGCGGATGATGGTGGACAGGTGCTCGAAGCCGATGACGGCGACGAGGATCACGAGGATGATCGCGGCAGCCACATCGTACTGGAAGAGACGCATGGCGGTGGACAGTTCCACCCCGATGCCGCCAGCCCCCACGAGCCCGAGCGTCACCGCTGAGCGGATCGACTTCTCCACGCTGTAGAGCGAGGTCGCGGTCATCGAGGCGAAACTTTCGGGCAGGATCGCGCCCAGGATCACTGATACGCGCCCGGCACCCGTGGCGGTCAGCGCCTGGGAGGGGCCGGGGGGCACTTCCTCGAAGCGCTCGGAATAGAACCGCGCAGCATAGCCGATCGTGTCCATGATGATGGCGAGAATGCCCGCGAGGGGGCCGAGGCCCACTGCGACCACGAAGATCAGCGCCCAGATAAGGTCTGGGATGGTCCGGGAGATCGAGATGAAGAGGCGCGCAATGGTGCGCACGATCGGGTGGGGCGCGGTGTTGGTGGCGGCAAGGAACGCCAGGGGAATGGAAAACAGGCACCCGAACGCCACGCCGACGATCGCGATGTTGAGGGTTTCGAGCATCGACGCTGCCATACGCGGCCAGCGGGTGAAATCGGGCGGGATGGCCATGGAAATGAAGCGCACGAAATTGAAGGCGCCGCGCTGAAGGCGATCGAGTGAGACATCGGCGCCGACAAGGCCCTGGACGAAAAACGCCGCAAAGCCGATGACCAAGACGAAGGCGAGCGGGGAGGGGCGGCGGAAGCGCGCGGGGGCGCGGCCGCTGGACGCGGTCTGGTCGGTCATGCTGCCGTCCTTTCGAGGGTTTCATCGACCCGGACCTGGCCGTGATAGAGGGCGTCCAGATCGCTGCGGGCGACGTCGGCGGCGGGGCAGTCCAGCGCGATGCGCCCGGCCTTCATGCCGATGAGGCGGGTGCCGAATTCCCGGGCGAGATCGAGCTGGTGGAGGGTGCAGAGAAGGCTCAGCCTGTCCTCGTCCACGATGCGCCAGAGCAGTTCGAGAACCTCACGGCCGGCTTTGGGGTCGAGGCTGGCGATGGGTTCGTCGGCGATGACGATGCGCGGGGACTGCATGAGCATGCGGGCGATGGCCACGCGCTGCTGCTGGCCGCCCGACAGCTCGGAGGGCCGGTGCTCGGCCCGGTCCGAAAGCCCGACCCGGTGGAGGCACTCCAGCGCGCGTTCGCGGTCCTCGTGGGAGGCGAACATGTTGAGGCAATTGAGGATGCCGAGCGGGCGCTGACCCATGATGCCGAACAGGACGTTCTGATAGGCGGTGAGCTGGGGCACGAGATTGAACTGCTGGAAGACATAGCCCATGCCGGCGCGGGCTTTGCGCAGCTGGGCGCGCGAGGCGCTGGGGATGGAGATGCCGTTGGCGATGATCTCGCCCCTCTCGATGCGCTCGAGACCGTTCAGAGCGCGCATGAGGGTGGATTTCCCGCAGCCATTGGCGCCGAGCAGGACCGCGCCCTCCGCGCTACCGACCGAAAGCGTGATGCCGCGCAGCACATGGAGCTTGCCATAGCTGGCGTGCACGTCGCGGGCAATGAGCGGGGCGTCGGTCATCTGTCGTCCTTTCGGTATGCGAAAGCCTCCCCCGAAGACTGGCGCCGGGGGAGGCCAGAGGTCGGTCTGGCGGAGGACTAGTCGTCCAGCGCGATACCCGCGACTTCGTAGGCATCGCGGACCATGTCGTAGATGGCCGGGTCGGTCTCGAACGACATATAGGCGCCGCGCTCGATGAACTTGTCGGCGTTGCGGTCGGTTGCGGTCAGCGCTTCCCAGAGTTCGTCGTGGTGATCAGCCAGGGTGGTGCGCAGGGCGTCCCGGCACTCCTGGGCGAGGGTAGCGCGCATCACGACCGGGTCACCGGGGAGGGTCTCGGTCTGGGCCAGGAGGCGATACTCGGTCTCGGGATCCTGCTCGCGCACGGCGTCCCAATCCTTGTTGCCGCCGCCCATGGCGTCGACGTCATCGTTGATCAGAACCTGGATGCGGGCGTCGCCGGCCATGATGATCTCGACGTCGCTGTCCACGTCAAGTCCAGCCTCGGTCATCATCATCATCGGGAAGATGTGGCCCGAGGTCGAGCCGGCGTCCTTGAGGGCGACGCGCTTGCCGGCAAGGTCGGCCATGGATTCGATGCCGCTGTCGGCCTTGACCACGAAGCTCGAGCCGTATTCGGGACGCACGACCGAGAACAGGATGTCCATTTCGGCGAGCTGCTGGAAGAGGACGAATTCGGACGGGCCGGCGAAGACGAAGTCGACTTCGTCAAAGGCGAGCGCGGTGCCGGCAGCGGTGCGGTTGGAGAGCGAGAAGAGCTCCAGCTCCACCCCGGTCAGTTCCTCGAACTTTTCCGCGAAAGGGCCGAAGGCCTCATCGAGCGATGCCATGCCTTCGATGCCGGTGTCGGCCATCGAAAGGGTGGCGGGGCAGGTGTCGGCGACGCTCTGGGCGTTGGCGGTGCCGGTGAGCGCGGCAAGCGTCAGCGCGGCGAGGGAAATGGTCAGGCGGTTCACGGTCTGAACTCCTTGAAAGGACAGGTGACTGTTTGAGCACCGTCCTTCCACCATGTCCGTATGACAGTTCGATATAGGCTGTGTGACGGTTCGATCACATTTCACAAAAGCGAGAGCGCAACGCCTCCAATGGCGCCGGCAATAACGATCGCCCAGGGCGGTGCCCTGAAGCGGACGAGCAGTATGAAGCAGACGAGGGCGAGGGCGAATGACGGGCCGTCGATGATGGCGCTGGTGAACACCGGATCGTAGAGCGCGGCGCCGAGAATGCCGACGACCGCCGCATTGGCACCCCGCATGACGGCCTGGATGGCGGGCCGGGTCCGCAACTGGTCCCAGAAGGGCATGATACCGACCAGCAGGAGCAGCCCGGGCAGGAAGATAGCAACGAGCGATATGGCCGCGCCGGCGATGCCGTTGGGGCCGGGATCGAGAATCGCACCGAGATAGGCCGCGAAGGTGAAGAGCGGGCCGGGCACTGCCTGTGCCGCGCCATAGCCTGCGAGGAACTGGTCGGCTGCGACTCGGCCGCCTTGCACCACTTCGGCTTCGAGCAGGGGCAGGACGACGTGGCCGCCGCCAAAGACCAGCGCGCCGGCGCGGTAGAAGGCATCGAAGATGGCTATGGGCTGGGCCGTTCCCGCGAGGAGGGGCAAGGCAAGGAGCAGCAGCGCAAAGGCGGCCAGCAATCCGATCCCGGCGGAGCGGGAGACAGGAATGTGGAGGGGTTGGGCCTCCGATGGGCGCGCGGTGCCGGGATCGGGGCGGCAAAGGAGCAGGCCGGCGAGCCCGCCGAGCGCGATCGCCGAGACCTGACCGAGCGAGCCAGCCACGAAGACGGCAAGGATAACGGCGCCGAGCGCGATGCCGGCGCGCTCGCGGTCCGGACAAAGGGCCTGGGCCATGCCCCACACGGCCTGAGCCACGATGGCCACGGCGACGATCTTGAGCCCCGTGACGATGCCCGATCCGACGGGCCCTGCGAAGGCGGCGGCTCCATAGGCGAAGGCGACGAGCAGGATGGCCGAGGGCAGGGTGAAAGCGGTCCATGCGGCCAATGCGCCGAGCGGTCCGGCGCGCGAGAGGCCGATGGCGAACCCAACCTGGCTCGAAGCGGGACCGGGGAGAAACTGGCAGAGCGCGACGAGATCGGCATAGCTGCGATCATCGAGCCATTTGCGCCGCTCGACGAACTCGGTCCGGAAATAGCCCAGATGAGCGATGGGGCCGCCGAACGAGGTCAGCCCAAGCATCAGAAACGCGACAAAGACTTCGAGAGGCGTGCCCCTGGCTTCAGGAGTGCGGTTCCCCTCGACACCTTGCTGCATCGCCGTGCCTCCCCCTTATGGTCTCGACATACGCCTTTTGCAGGAAGCGGTTTGAGCGGGCAAGGGGACCGGGCCCATGTCACAGAACGTTCATGGAAAAACCGCCCCGCGCGATGAGCGCAGGGCGGCCGGGAGGATTGCAATGTGGCGGCGCGATCAGGGCGCAGGCGCCATGGGATCGGCAGGGGCCATCGGATCCGCAGGGGCTGGCTCGGCTGGGGCCATCGGATCCGCGGGAGCTGGTTCGGCCGGAGCTTCGAGCAGCACGTTGAATTCGGCCTGCGAAAGGCTGCCGGTGCCCGAGGCATCGAGCACGTCAAAGTCCTCCGGGGTCATGTTCGGGAGGAGAGCCTGAAGCTCCTCAAAGCTGACCTGGCCGTCATTGTTGGCGTCAACCGAGTTGAAATCGACCCCTTGCGCGAAAGCGCCGCCTGCCGCGCCGATGGTGAGCCCGAATGCGGTGGCGAGGGTAAGTGTGATGTTTTTCAACGGTCTACTCCTGGATTTCGTCGGTAGGCAAGGGCGCCAGCACGACTGCCTGCCGCCCTCCGAGCCCGCCTGATCGCGAGTTCGTGATGCCAACGTGAACGCCGGGTGTGACGAGGTTCGGGCAGGGTTTGGGCGATCTGGAGGCCATTGCCGGGCGGTTCAGTGTCGGGGAGCGTGGTCGCCGCACCTTTCGTTCATGCCACTGAATTCCCATCTCCCATGAAGGCGGGCGCACGGCGCCCAGCACAACCAGAACACGGAGATTGGACATGACGGACGGGTTCAAGGACAAGGTCGCCCTGGTTACAGGCGGGGCTTCGGGCATCGGCAAGGCGGTCAGCCTCAAGCTGGCCGGGGCCGGCGCCAGAGTGGTGGTCTCGGACCTGGACCTCGATGGTGCGAAGTCGGTGGTCGGGGAGATCGAGGCGGCGGGTGGCGAGGCCAGCGCTGTGCGCGCCGATGTGGCGGACCCGGCGGCGGTGGCCGAAATGGTCAGGCATGCCGTCTCGACATTCGGTGGTCTGGACCTCGCCGTCAACAACGCCGGGATCGCAGGCGACAACAAGCCGGTGGCCGAGACCAGCGACGAGGGCTGGAACAAGGTCATCGCGGTGAATCTCAACTCGGTATTCTACTGCATGAAGCACCAGATCCCGGCCATGCTCGAGCGGGGCGGCGGCGCGATCGTCAATGTCTCATCTATTCTGGGGACCAATGGCTTTGCGACGGCCTCGGGCTATGTGGCCGCCAAGCACGGCGTAGTGGGGCTCACCAAGACCGCCGCGATCGAATATTCGGCGAAGGGCATCCGCGTGAACGCCGTGGGACCGGGGTTCATCAAGACGCCGCTGATCGACGATAACCTCGACGCAGAGGCGCAAGAGCAGCTGACCGGGCTGCATCCGATCGGCCGGCTGGGCAAGCCCGAGGAAGTGGCGGCGCTCGTGGCCTTCCTGCTCTCGGACGAGGCTTCGTTCATCACCGATCGTACCATCTCGTCGATGGAGCCTACGCCGCGCAGTAACGCAGGCGTGAAGGAACCTGTCCTCGTGCATGACGTTATATGTTCATCCTACCAAGGTGAGACATCCCATGCACAAAGATGAAGTCAAAGGCGCCGGCAACAAAGCCAAGGGTGCCGTAAAGGAAGCCGTTGGCAAGGCTGTCGGAAACGAACAGCTTCAGGCCGAGGGCAAGATGGACAAGGCCAAGGGCCATGTTCAGGAGAAGTCCGGCAAGGCCAAGGACGCCGTGCGCGACAAGCTCGAAGACTGACTTCACTCACCATTCCCTCTTGGGGGCCGTTCCGGGACACGGAGCGGCCCCTTTGTTATGGTCCGGTGGTCATCGACCCCCTTTATCGAAAAAGGAAAGCCCATGCCCTCTCGCCTTGTTGCACCTCTCCTTTTGGCCGGAACCGTCTCGATGATCGGGGGGGCGGCTCTTGCAGAGCCTCCGCTGTGGGTGATCGAGGAGGAGGATGCGACCGTCTATATGGTGGGGACCATCCATCTGATGCGCGATGGGGCCGCGTGGCGCACCGAGGCCTTTGACGCCGCGTTCGAGGCGGCCGATGTGGTGTGGCTCGAACTGGCAGGCGCGGGCGATCCCGAGGCGATGGTGCCGGACATCATGGAGCGTGCGCTTTCGCCCGAGGCTTCGTTGAGTGAGAGGCTGGAGGCGGACGATTTCGCGCTGCTGGAGGACGCGCTCGAGACCTATGGGGTGCCTATCGAGGCGATCAATCATGTCCAGCCCTGGTTCGCGGCGCTGCAACTGACCACGATACCGCTGGTGGAAGCCGGGTTCGATCCGGCCAACAGCCTAGACCTCCTGATCGAAGCGGAGGCGGAGGACGCCGGCAAGCGGATTCTGGCCTTCGAGACGGTCGAGGAGCAGATCGAAACCCTGGCGGGGATGAGCGAGGAGGCGCAGATCGAAATGCTGCGCCAGACGCTGCTGGATATCCGTAATTCGGGTGATGCGATGGTCGAGCAGGTGGACGCCTGGGCCGATGGTGACCTGGACGCGCTGGCGGAGTCCATTGAGCAAGCCTATGTGACGGCGCCGGAATTCCACGACCGGCTCTTTACCCAGCGCAATATCGGCTTTGCCGACCAGATTGAGGAGATCGTGGCCGACGGGGGCACGGCGCTGGTCGCGGTGGGGCTCGGTCATTTCGTGGGCGAGGGCTCGATCCCCGAGCTGCTCGAGGCGCGTGGCTACGAGGTCGAGCTGCGCTGACCGGGTGCGCCCAGTGCGCGCGCGGCGGCATCTATGGTCTCGCTTACCGTGCCGCTGACGTCGATCAGGACGCCCAGTTCGTCCCGAGCCAGCGGCTCGAGGGTATCGAACTGGCTCTTGAGGAGGCTCGAGGGCATGAAGTGGCCCTTGCGACCCGACTGGCGCTCGGCGATCACCGCCTTGTCCCCATGAAGATGGACGAAGCCGATCGCCTCGCCCGCGTGCCGAACCAGAAAATCGCGATAGCTGCGCTTGAGCGCCGAGCAGGCGCACACGCTGCTGCCCATGCTCTGGGCGCGGTCGCGCATGGCGTTGGCGACGATCTCGAGCCAGGGCCAGCGGTCGGAATCCTCGAGCGCGTGTCCGCCGGCCATTTTGGCCACATTGGCCCTGGGGTGCAGATCGTCTGCGTCGATGAACGCTGCGCCGATGCGGTCGGCCAGCGCTTCGCCGATGGTGGACTTGCCCGATCCCGAGACGCCCATGACCACGAACAGCCGGGCCTTTCGCAAGCCCTCGGCGTTGGCCGAAGCGGTATCGAAGTGCGTTTCGTTCATTTCTCGTCTTGCCCCGTGCGCGGCGTGTAACCGGTTACATTTCTCGCATGATACCGGTACAGCCGCGCTCGCATTCTTGCCCCAAACCGATTAAACCGGGAGCACATCACTCGCGCCACCATGCTGTCTCATGCACGCAGCGCGCACCAAAGACAACATCCTCGGGGAGAAAACCAGATGCCTCAAGCAGATATCGGACTGGTCGGGCTCGGTGTCATGGGCGAAAACCTTGCGCTCAATATTGCGGACAACGGGTACAGGATCGCGGTGAACAACCGCACGCCCGACAAGATCGAGGCGTTCATCGCCAATGCCGGGCCGCTGGCCGACCGCGTCAGCGGCGACGCCGATATCGCAACCTTCGTGTCCATGCTGAAAGCGCCGCGCTCTGTCATCATCATGGTCAAGGCCGGCGATCCCGTGGACGCGGTGATCGCCCAACTCAAGCCGCACCTCGAGAAGGGCGACGTGATCATCGATGCGGGCAATGCCAATTATCACGACACGGTCCGGCGCTTTGCCGAGCTCGACGGCACGGGAATCGGATTTCTCGGCATCGGCGTCTCGGGCGGCGAGGAAGGCGCGCGGCACGGTCCCTCGATCATGGTCGGCGGGTCCGAGGACGAGTGGCACAATGCCGAAGAGGTGCTCAAGGCGATCTCGGCCAAGTTCAATGGCGAGCCGTGCTGCGCCTATCTTGGGACCGGGGGCGCGGGCCATTTCGTAAAGACGATCCACAATGGCATCGAGTATGCCGACATGCAGATGATCGCCGAGGTCTATGGCGTGATGCGTGACGGGCTGGACATGAGCCCGGCCCAGTGTGCCGAAGTGTTCCGCGAGTGGAACAAGGGGCCGCTCGATTCCTACCTGATCGAAATCACCTCTCACGTGCTCGACGCGGTGGACAGCAAATCCGGGCGCCCGCTGGTCGAGATCATCGTCGATCAGGCCGGCCAGAAGGGCACCGGGCGCTGGTCGGCGATCGAGGCGCTCAATCTCGGCGTGTCGGCAACAACGATCGAGGGTGCGGTGGCGGCGCGGTCGATCTCGGCCATGAAGCCAGAGCGGATCGCGGGCGAAAAACTCTATGGCGCGGCGCCCAAGGGCAAGGCGAGGGTCGACCTCAAGACGCTCGAGAACGCACTGCTGGCCGGCAAGATCGCCGCTTACGCGCAGGGCTTTGCCGTGATGGCCAAGGCTTCCGAAGAAAACGGATGGGATCTTCCGCTCGACGAGATCGCCAAGATCTGGCGCGCGGGTTGCATCATCCGCTCGCGGTTCCTGGACACGATTTCCCAGGCCTTCGCCAAGGGCGACGCGGCCAACCTTCTGACCCAGCCCGATTTCGTCACAATGATGAAAGAGTCCAACGGGTCGCTGCGCGAGGTCGTCGCCGCCTGTGCCATGGCCGAGTTGCCCACGCCGTGCCTGTCCTCGGCGCTCGCGTATTTCGACGCTTACCGGCAGGCGCAGGGGACCACCAACATTACCCAGGGCCAGCGCGACTTCTTCGGCGCGCATGGCTTCAAACGGACCGATGAGGACGGCGACTTCCACCATGACTGGCCTAGTCTGATCGGCAAGGCGGGCTGAGCCCCCGAGACCAACCAGATGGAAAACGCTGGGTCATTGACCCGGCGTTTTTCGTTGTCAGGTGTCTGGCCGCCGGTGGCGCCCGCTGCCCATGGAGCCCTCGTCGACAGGCGGGGCGTTGCCGGTGATCACGATGTTTTCGAGATCCATGAGGTCTTCGAGCGCGATGTCCTGCTCGCGCAATTGCTGCTCGATGGCTGGAAGATTGACGGCCTGGCCGTGCGGCGGGCTCATTACGGGCCTGGTCGCCTCCTCGGTCAGGTGCGAGCCGAAGAGGTCGAACCGGAACGCGGCGTAAAGGAAGACGCCGACGGAGAACGTGACAAGAATGCCCGAAGCAAAGAAGGGGGCTCCGGGGAACATGATCGGGGCGTTCTCGCCTGTAAAACGGGCAAAAAGCTGGGTGGCGGCCACCGGGGCGATGATGGCGGTGAGCGCGTTGGTGGCATTGACCGCGCCCTGAAGCTCGCCCTGGCGGTTGGAGCGCACATTGTTGGCCAGAAGACCGGTGAGGGCGGGCGCGGCCACCCCGCTCAGGGCGCCGATGACCAGGAACGTCCAGAGGCCGAGTTCGGTCCACACGAAGGCCACGCCGAACAGCGCCACGACGGCGAAGGAGAGGCCGATGAGGACTGTGCCGGCAGGGCCGACGAGCCGGTTGGCGGGCCCGATGAGAACGGCCTGGCTGAGCGCGAACAGGATCCCGAAGACCGCAAGTGAGCGGCCGACCTGAGAAGTGCTCCAGTCGAATTGCTGGATGGTGAAGAAGTTCCAGACGTTGGGATAGGTCTGCCCGGCGAGGGCAAACAGGAACAGGCAGCCCAGGAGCACGATGATCACCGGGCTGTGCCGGAAGGCCAGAATGGCGCCGAAGGGGTTGGCGCGCTTGAAGTTGAAGCGGCGGCGGCGGAACTTGGAGAGGCTTTCGGGCAGGACGAAAAAGCCGAAGACCACATTGGCGGCGGCGAGTGCCGCGGCGAAATAGAAGGGTGCCCGGGGCCCGAACTCGCCCAGCTCACCGCCGATCACCGGGCCGACGATAAAGCCCAGCCCGAAGGCCGCGCCGATCAGCCCGAAGCGCTGGGCGCGTTTTTCCTTGGGGGTAATGTCGGCGACATAGGCGGTTGCCGTTCCCATGGCCGCGCCGCAGATGCCAGAAAGTGCCCGGCCGACGAACAGCCAGATCAGCGTGGGGGCCCAGGCCATGATGAGGTAGTCCACCGAGAGCCCCACCAACGAGAGCAGGAGCACGGGCCGACGTCCCCAGCGATCCGAGAGGTTTCCCAGGATCGGGGAAAAGAAGAACTGCATGGTCGCATAAACGAACACGAGGTAGCCGCCTATGACCGCGGCTTCGACCACCGATTCCCCAGTGACCTCGAGGATCAGGCCGGGCAGGACGGGCAGGATTATGCCCAGTCCCACGATGTCGAGAAACACCGTGATCAGGATAAAGACGAGGGGCAGTCGCGACCGGTGATCTGCGCGCATCTGGTCCAGCTATGGTTATCGCGTTGCGTGCGGGGGGTCGCATAGTTGACCCCCCAAGACAATCCCCCCGGATCGGGGGGAGGTGCGGTTTCAGGAACTCTTCATGGTGTCAAAGCCGTAGAGCCAATCGAGTCGGCGCAGATGACCATGGGGACCTTGCATGCGGATGACGGTGTCACGGGCCAGCGAGAGCGGCCAGCGCATGTGGAAGGCGCGCCCGTTCGCTTCGGAGATGTCCATGACCTTGTGCACACGGGGCCTGCGGAGCGCGGTAAACCGCTGGAAGGCATGCTGGGCATTGGGCGAGGAATAGAGCAGGGGCGCCAGCGTCTCGGCATCCTCGATGGCCATGGCCGCGCCCTGCGCCTGGAAGGGCAGCATGGCGTGGGCCGCGTCCCCGATCAGCCCCACGGCGCCGCGGTGCCAGAGATCGGTGCGCACGGTGGAGACGACCCAGGGCGTCCACGTGTCGCCGGTTCGGGCAAGGAGAGATGAGAGGCGCTTGTTCATCCTTGGCTTGAGATCGGGCGCGCGGGCCGAGAGAAGGCCAGCCAACCGGCTTTCCGGCGCCGAGGAAAAAAGAACCACGTTGATGGCGTCGCGGTGGGGCAAAGGATAGATCACGCAGTGATAGCCCGAGCCCAGAACCAGCGATGTGCGGCGGCGGTCGACCAGCCCGTCGAGCGCGGCGGAGGGGGCGAGGGTGCGCCAGGCCACGCGGCCACTGTACTGCGCCTGCGGTCCGCCCAGAGCCCGCGTGCGGATATCCGAGCGCACGCCATCGGCGCCGACGACGGCAAAGGCACTCGCCTTGCGGGCCGTGCCATCCGCTTCGGAAAAGCGGACCCGGGGGGAGGGGCCGGACTGATCGATTTCCAGGTCTCTGGCGCCGGTCACCAGTTCGATATTGGCGAAGCGCCGGACGGCGGTGTGGAGCGCCTGGGCGAGATCGGCCCTGTGCATGACCACATAGGGCAACTTGTAGCGCTGGCGCATCTGGTCGCCCAGCGTGAGCGTCTGGATGGGTTTGCGCGCACCGCCGCGATAGATGTCGATCCCGTCGGGCTCAAAGCTGGTGGTGGCAATGGCCGGACCCAGGCCCATCCGATCGAGCGTGCGCCGCGCGTTGGGGCTGATCTGGAGACCGGCTCCGAGCTCGCTGATGACGGTCTCGCGCTCAAGAAGCGTGACGTGGAGACCGAACTTGGCCAGGGCAAGCGACAGCGAGAGCCCCGCTATGCCCGCGCCGACCACAACGATGGTGCGGTTGGCCGCCATCGGGTTCGATCCTCTCAGGCGTCTTCGAGGTGAAAGATCGCCGATTCGGGATTGGCAGACCCTCTTGGCAGGGCTGCGCTGAAGACAAAGAGCGTGGAGCAGTAGGGGCAGACGATCTCGTCGTCTCCACCCATGTCGAGAAAAACGTGCGGGTGATCGTAGGGCGGCTTGGCGCCCACGCACTGAAATTCCCGTGCGCCGATTTCGATGCGCGCCAGGCCTTCGGAGTTATGAAAATGGGGGGTGCTGTGCTGAGCCATGAGAGATCATTGCCGGTGGTTGGCGATTGGGCCGGACCATACCCATTAGGGGGCGTGATGGCCAGCGCTGATCTGGGCACGGTTGGCAGATCGCGGTGCGGCATTTAAAAGCAGTGGGCAGTTGCCCGATGAAAACCAGAGTCGAAAGAATCCCTTATGCCGATGTTTCAATCCGAAGGTTTCGATCTGCGCTACGAGGTCTTCGGAGAGGGCCCGCCCGTCATCGCGGTACACGGGTTCGGGTCCAATATCGAGATCAACTGGGTCAATACCGGCTGGGTCGAAACGCTCAACGCGGCAGGCTATCAGGTGGTAGCGTTGGACAATCGCGGGCACGGCAAGTCCGAAAAGATCTACGATCCGGACGTCTATGGCGCACAGGACATGGCGCGCGACGTGGCCAATCTGATCGACCACCTGGGGTTGGGGAAAGTGGCGCTGATCGGGTTTTCGATGGGTGCGCGGATATCGGCCTTCGTTTGCTTGCAGGCGCCGGAGAAGGTCGCCTGTGCGATTTTCGGGGGGCTGGGCGCCAATATGGTCAGCCCCATGATCGACAGCGACGAGATCATCGCGGCGCTCAAGGCGCCCGCACTTTCGGACGTGACGCACAAGACCGGGCGGCAGTTCCGGATCTTTGCCGACCACACCGGCAGCGATCGCGAGGCGCTGGCCGCCTGCATGGCCGGATCGCGCACGCGGATCACCGAGGAGCAGGTGGGCTCGATCCCCGTGCCCGTGCTGGTGGTGACGGGCAGCGAGGATACCACAGGGGGCGACGCGCCGACACTTGCGGGCATGATCCCCAAGGGCGAGGCGATTACCGTAGAGGGGCGCGATCACATGCGCACCACCGGCGATCCCAAGTTCAAGGCCGGGGCCCTGGAGTTCCTGGGGCGGATCCATCCGGCCTGAGGGCAGCGTGATTCTCAGGGCGCCGGCACGGCAGGGCGCGATTGGCGGGACGGAAGGCAAATGTGAACCAATTTGCCACGCTGCCCGTTGTCTGGGAGAATGAATCTCCTATATCTGGCCGTCTGGCAGGTTCCTCGGAGAACACAATGAGCACCAGCTTCAAGTCGTCTTCCAGGCTCAAGGCCATTGATCCGGTCTGGGATGCCATCGTTTCGGAAGGCCATCAGATCTGCGCGAGCGAACCATCGCTGACGCAGATGGTGATCTCCTGCGTGCTCAATCACGAGAGCTTCGAATCCGCGCTGGCCCACAGACTGGCCGCGCGGCTCGACCATGCTGACGTTCCCGCCGATCTGATCCGGCAGGCGCTCGACGATGTGCTCGTCGCGCACCCTGAGATCGGGGATGGCGCGCGCGCCGATCTCGCGGCGACCTATGAGCGCGATCCGGCCTGCGAGCGGGTGATCGAGCCGTTCCTGTTCTTCAAGGGCTTCCAGGCCATCCAGACCCACCGGTTCGCACACGCGCTCTGGCAGCAGGGGCGGCGGGATTTCGCGCTGTACCTGCAGAGCCGGGCCAGCGTCGTGTTCCAGGTGGACATCAACCCGGCCGCAAAGATCGGCAAGGGCATCATGCTCGACCATGCCACAGGCTTTGTCGTGGGCGAGACGGCCGAGATCGGCGATCACGTCTCGATCCTGCACAGCGTGACGCTTGGGGGGACGGGCAAGTCCGATCAGGACCGCCACCCCAAGATCGGGAACGGCGTGCTGATCGGTGCGGGTGCCAAGATCCTGGGCAATATCCGCGTGGGCGACTGCTCGCGCATCGCCGCGGGGTCGGTGGTTCTCAAGGAAGTGCCGCCGCGCACGACAGTGGCGGGCGTGCCTGCCCGGGTGGTGGGCGAAGCGGGATGCAACCAGCCTGCGACGGTGATGGATCAGATCGTGATGGTCCCCGTCAAGGATTGAGAGCTTCTGATTTCCCGTGCTTCGGCATTGAAGTGCAGCGCGTGATGGGTAATGGTCCGCCCACGCGAACCGGAGAAATTTTGTGAAGCACGAAGAAATCATCAAGCTGCAGAAGTATCTGCAAAAGAAATTCGCAAATGCGTCCATCGATGTGCGCCCGCGTCCCAAGCAGGACGACTCTGTCGAGCTGTATCTGGGCGACGAATTCATCGGGCTGATCTATCTCGATGAGGACGAGGGCGAGCGCTCCTACATGATGCAGGTCTCGATCCTCGATATCGATCTCGACGAAGTCAGCTAGAGCATATCCTGTTCTGATTGAAATCAGAGCAGGAGCTCAAAGTCTTTGATTTGTCGCGTTTGTGAACCGGAAAAGTGGGACCATCCCAGATCGGGGTCTGGGACAGGCATTTCCCGGAAACGCTTTAAGCGCAAAAGGACTTCGAGAAGCGCCCGTGAGACGATCCTGGGTGCTTCCCTTCCGCGGGAGCGGTGCACTGCTTCCTGCTCTTGGCGTTTGCGAGGTCATCTCGGCGAACGCGTTTAACGTCGCAGCCCGTCCAGCCATTGCTCGACCGTCCGGTCGAAAGCCCGCCAATTTGCCAGCGCATGTGGCGCGAACCTGATCACGGCTGTGTTGCGGTCCGAGAGCGGGAGCGCGCGCAGGCATGTGAGCCCGGGCGTCTCCGTCGAGATAGGCTGCATGCACTTGGCGGCGAAGGGCTGGGCGCTCAGCGGGTCGTACCACACCGTTTCCCCGGACGTGCCGGCATCGCCATCGAGCGGCTTGCCCACCAGACCCGGAACCCCCGAGGCCTGACCGGTGCCGAACTGGCGCATGTACACCGAATCCAGAAGCGTGGCGCTGGGGACGATTCGGCCGCGCGGCACAATGGTCATCCCGATTTCGGTGAGTGCGCCGGCCGGCCCCAGAGGCAGGGTAAAGGCGAGGTCCATGCGCTCGGCAAAGCCCTCCCGGTGCTGTCCCGGCTGGGGCAGGAGCGCCGCGGGCACCACATAGTGCTGGGCGCCGATCGTCTTGATGTAGGTGGCCTCCAGCGCCGCCGCGGCGGACCGCTCGGCCCGCCAATCGAGCCAGGTCGAAATTCCAAGGGCCGCGCCCATGCCAATAATCGCGACCGTGAGCGCGATCACTGCAAGCGTGTAGGGGAGGGACGAGGTGGTCGCAGACGGACGCGACAGGCCGGATGCGCTCATCGTGGATACGTCTTCACAATTAACCAACCGGGGTGAGCCTGCATGACAAGCAGTGTGAACCCCGATATGCTTAATAAACCATTAAGCAAATGCGGTATGTGCCGAGAACAAGGGGTGGTGATTCACCATGCACGATCTTGTCCTGTCCATGTTCATCATCGGGGTGGGATTGTGCGTAGCTGGCATGGGGACGCATCTCTACCAGGGCGTCGCGCGTCAGACAGCGGTGTTCCGATGGCATGGGGAGACGGGGATCGAGGCCGTCCTCAATCTGTTCGTGAGTTTTGTCTGCGGTCCCTATCTGATGCTGCGCCTGGGGTTCTCATCTGATGAAAGCAACCGCATCTCGACCACCTCGGCGCTTCTGGCGTCCTTCATCGCCTTTGGCTGGAGCTTTTTCACCGGGCTGATGATCCTTGGCACCTATGTGGGGATCATGCGCGCGATCGCATGAAAATGGCCGGCCTTTCGTGTGAAAGGCCGGCCCAGTTGGCGCCCGATGTCGGGGAGGCGCGAGGCGTTGGCTCAGTAACCGGCAGTGACGGCGACCTCGCCGCGGGCGTCGAGGATATCGACCCACTGGCCGGCGTGGGTCTGTGACTGGCGCTTGAGATATGTGTAGGGGGTGTCGGTCCAGATCTTGATGAGGCTGTCCTGATTGTCGAGGACGAGGTCACCGCGGTCGGTGCGGACCATCAGAACGGCATGGCCTTCGCCGTCGGGCTGGGACACCACCGTGATCAGCAAATTCGAGGCATCCCAGCCCCGCTCGATGAGCGCGGCGCGCTTGCCGATGACGATGTCCTCGCAATCACCATAGCCGTTGACCGGATAGGTCCAGAACTCCGGAGCGCCGTAAAGGTCCTGGTCGCTGGCGGGAGTCACCGTGACGTTGTAGTGGTTGTTGACCGCCTGCAGGTCCGCCCATTTTGCATCGGTCAGGTTGACGCGATCGCCGGGAGTGTGGAACGCTTGGCAATCGCCGGAGCGGCGCTGGCAGTATTCGTGGTGGCCGATGGGCACCGAGGTTGGGCCGGCGACGCTTGCGAAAGCCGGATGCCCATAATGATCCTGGGCCATTGCCAGAGTGGTCATGCCGGTCAGTGCCAGAAGGCCGATAAGGCCGGATGCGACGATCGATTTGATGTTCATTGTGCAATCTCCCCGATGGAGATCACGGTAACCGGGGCGAATTGCACCGATCCGAAAACTGATAGCCAGTTTTGAATCGAGTTTGATCTGGTTTATTTACAGGCTGTTAGCCATGAAAAATCACACGGAGAATCCGGTATGGGGCCTGAAGCGCTAAGGGCGAGACTGATTGCGTCCAACATCGCCGATCCCCAGGATATCGAGGGATGTACACCCGAGGAGATCGACCATCTGGTCTCCCGGTTCGGGCCCCTGCCGGAGTCCTACAGGGATATCCTGTCGGTCATCGGGCACCGCGCGGGGAGGCTTGTGGACGACCATGCGGACTGGGTCTATTTCGATCAGCTCGGGCGGATCAACCGGCAGGCCCGGGATGTGATCGACGAATATGCCGAAGACGACATCGATCCGGACGTGCCCGAAGAGGCGCTGTTCATCGCCGCCCACCACGGGGAAAAGCCCATGTACCTCCTGGCTGAGGGCCATGCGGACTCGGCGGTGTGGGTGCTGGACTTCGCATCGGGTAGGGTCAAGAAAGTCCACGACTCGGTCTGGGCATGGATCGAGGAACTCCTCGTCAGCGCCGAGGCCGCGATCGCGGCCGGGGAGCCCGAGCACAATTCGCGGCGTGCGCCCGACCTGCAGGATTAGAGCGTTTCGATGATAACCGGAGACACCCGTCCGGTTCGGAAACGCCACAGCTCAGCGGCCTAAAGCATTCCGAGGAACTGCTTGAGTTCGGGCGTTCCGGGATTGGCGAAGACTTCGGCGGGTGGTCCGACCTCGTGCACGCGGCCCTGGTGCATGAACACGACCCGGTCGCAGACATCGCGGGCGAACTTCATCTCATGGGTCACCATGACCAGCGTCATCCCCTCGGCCGCCAGTTGCTTGACCACCGCCAGAACCTCGCTCACCAGCTCTGGGTCGAGCGCTGAGGTGATCTCATCGCAAAGAAGGCCCATTGGCTCCATGGCAAGGGCGCGGGCGATCGCAACCCGCTGCTGCTGGCCGCCGGACAGCTCGTCGGGATAGGCATCGAATTTTTCGGAGAGGCCGACCTGCTCGAGCATGCGGCGGGCCATCCCCTCGGCCTCTGGGGCGGGCGTCTTTTTGACGACCTGCTGGCTGAGCATGACGTTCCGGCCAGCGGTGAGATGAGGGAAGAGATTGAAGGACTGGAAGATCATCCCGATCTTGAGCCGCAATTGCCGCAGGGCGGCCTCTCCGGGCAGCAGTTGGGCTCCGGCCACGGAGATCGCGCCGTCATTGATCTGCTCGAGGCCATTGATGCAGCGCAGGAGGGTCGATTTACCCGATCCGGATTTTCCGATGATCGCCACTACCTCGCCCCGGCCGACCTCAAGCGTGATGCCCTTGAGGACCTCGTTTTCGCCGAAGCGCTTTCTGACGTCAGTGACGGTTATGAGAGACATTTAGTCTCCTTTCGAGAATCTGGCTGCTTTTCGAGAGCGGCCAGCACAGGGCAAAGTAGATCAGCGCGACGAGCCCATAGACGAGAAAGGGCTGGAAGGTTGCATTGGTGAGCGTGGTGCCGGCCCGTGTGAGCTCGATGAAGCCGATGATCGAGGTGAGCGCGGTTCCTTTGACCACCTGCACCGAAAAGCCGACCGTGGGCGGTATGGCGATCCTGATGGCCTGGGGCAGGATGACGTAGCGCATCTGCTCGAACCGGCTCATGGCAAGACTCGCCGAGGCTTCCCACTGCCCCTTGGCAATCGCCTGGACGCAGCCGCGCCAGATCTCCGACAGGAAGGCGGCCGTCCACAGGATGAGCGCGGTGCCCGCTGCAAGCCATGCGGGCACGGTGAAGCCGAGCAGGGCCATGCCGAAAAAGGCGAGGAAAAGCTGCATCAGGAGCGGGGTGCCCTGGAAGAGCTCGATATAGCCGCGCGCGATCGCGGAGACGATGCGGTTTTTGCTGATGCGCATCGACATCACGATCAGCCCGACAAGGCCCCCACCGATGAACGACACCAGCGACAGCAGGATGGTCCAGCGCGTGGCCAGCAGCAGATTGCGGATGATGTCCCAGTAGGTGAACTCGATCATCGCGCTGCCTTTCGCCGGGGAAACAGGACCCAGCCCAGAGCGTCGAGCGCAAAGCGCAGCAGGATGGACAGCCCCAGATAAACCACCGTGGCGACGATATAGGTCTCGAATGCCCGGAAATTGCGCGACTGGATGAAATTGGCCGCGTAGGTGAGGTCCTCGGCCGCGACCTGCGACACGACCGCCGAGCCGAGCATGACAATGACGATCTGAGAGCTCAGCGCCGGCCAGATGCGCTGGAGGGCGGGGATCAGCACCACATGGCGAAAGGTCTGGATGCGGCTCATGGCGAGGCTCGCGCCGGCCTCGAACTGGCCTTTGGGCGTCGCCTGAATGCCGGCCCTGATGATCTCGCAGCTATAGGCGCCCAGATTGACGATCATCGCGAGGGTCGCTGCCTGCAACTCGTTCATCTGGACGCCCAGGGAAGGCAGGCCGAAGAAGATGAAGAAGAGCTGCACCATGAATGGCGTGTTGCGGATCAGCTCGACATAGGCGGCCACGGGTGGCCGCGCCCAGACAGGCCCGAGGGCCCGCGTCCACGCGCAGACGATGCCCAGGATGCAGCCGGCAACGGCGCCCACCGCGATCAGATAGATCGTGATGCCGATGCCGTGCAGGAGCACGGGCATATACTGGGGAATCCAGCCGAAATTGAGCTGATAGCCCATCGATCGCTCTCCGGGAGAGGAAGGGGGAGCGGGCCGGCGCCGATCGCGCCGACACGCCGCGCGTGATCACAGGTCCTCGGGAAGCTCCTGGCCGAGCCATTCCATGGAGATGGCCTCGAGCGATCCGTCGGTCTTGGCCTCCGCGATGATCTCGTTGATCGCTGCCTTGAGCGCATCCTCGCCCTGGTTGAGCCCGATATAGCAGGGCGAATCCTGGACCAGGAACTTGATTTCGGGCCGGATGTCGGGGTCGCGCTCGAGAATGGCGGCCGCAACGACGTTGCCGGTAGCGATCAGTTCGACCTGGCCGGACAGGAAGGCCGAAATGGTGCCGTTGTTGTCCTCGTAGCGGCGCATGGTGACGCCGTCGCCGATCATGTCGGTGAGGGTGAGATCCTCGACCGACCCGCGCGTTACGCCGACGATCTGGCCATCAAGATCCTCGACGCTGCCCACGTCGATGCTGTCGGGCCCGAAGACGCCGTTAAAGAAGGGCGCATAGGCATCGGTGAAGTCGATGACCGCCTCGCGCTCGGCATTCTTGCCGAGACTGGAAATGACGAGATCGACCATGTCCGTCTGCAGATAGGGGATGCGGTTGGCGCTGGTGACGGGAACGATCTCGACGTCGACGCCAAGCCGCTCGCCGATGAGCATGGCCATGTCGATGTCGTACCCGACAGGCTGGAGATCGGTGCCCACGCTGCCGAAGGGCGGGAAGTCCTGCGGGACCGCGATGCGGATCGTGCCGGTTTCCATGATCGTCTCGAGCGCATCGGCGTGGGCGGGCGCCGTGGCCCCGGCCAGTGTCGCCAAGGCTGCGGCGAGGGCGATGAATGAACGTCTCTGCATTGCGGTTCCCCGTGTTCCAGTGTCTGACGGGGAAAAGAGTTGCAAGCGCTGTGCCAGCGCCCGGTTTCCGGGGCTGTACGCCTGGTGCTCGCGGCTTCCAATGCCGGATTTGCGCGTTTGATGGGCAGGGCAAGCCAAGCTGCTCAAGTGATGAGCAGCTTGGCGTGATGTGCCCGGCTATGACAGGCCGGCATTTGCGATGGCTAGAGCTGCTGCTCTGATGGAATCGGAACAGGCGTTCCAAGTCTTTGAACTGTCGCGGCTGAACCGGCGAAGTGTTCTCACTGTTTCTGTAAACGCTCTAGTGGCGCTCGTAGAAGGCGTTGCCGCCGGCGACCAGCACGTAGTGCATGTTCTTGTAAGGGAAGGTGAGCCCGGCGGTGTGGAAGTATTTCGCGCCGCGTACGCCGTGATGGCGCTTGCCGCGCAACACATCGCTGGCCACCCTGGAAGCGCGCTCGACGCTGCGCGGCTCGGTCATGGCGCGCGTGAGCACGCCGGGCGCGAACTGGTTCTTCTGGCCGACGACACCGCACACATCGTCGGGAAAAGCCCGGTCATCGACCCGGTTCATGACGACGGTGCCGACCGCCAGCATGCCCTCATCGCTCGAACGGATGGATTCGAAATACATGGCGCGTACGAGACATTCATGCGCCCCTTTTCCGCCACCCCAGCCAAAGAGGGTGATGCACCCCGAAAGCGTGGTGGCCAGCACGGCGCCGGCCATAAGTGTGCTCAGGGTGCGAAATGGGGTGGTCATGGAAAAATCCGTCCAAACAGCATGGGGCCTCCCAGCACTGAGAACGCTAAACTAAACCATGGGACGTTAATGGTGTGTTGACCAAGACCGATCGGCGGCACCGGGCAGGCGCGATCAGTTGATCCGCAGGTTCTGCTGGACCACGGTGAGCATTTCCTGGACCGAGGCGAACTCGACCGCGATGCCGTCGGGGAAATGGCGCACCACGCGGGCGCGCATGCGCCCGAGGGTCACCGGCGTGCCTATGGCCGGCCGCACGTCCATCTCGACGGCGGCGCCGCCGAGCGAGATGTCGGTGATCTTGCAATTGTAGCGCCGACCATCCTCGAGAAGGATCGAGGAATGCCGGATATCGGGGACCACACGCTCGTGACGGCGGTCTTCGGGCAGATCGAGAAGGTCCTTGTTGGCCAGCCAGGTGAGCTGGGCGGCCATCTTGTCGCGCTTGCGGGGGGAGGCGATGAGGTCCATCCGGAACCCGCCGTCGATCAGCGCGAGAATACGGCCTTCCACGCGGCCCAGATGATCGAGGTAGGCGACGACTTTCTCGCCCTCGATCCCGACCACGGGCGCGATGACGCATGCATCGCCGGGGGACATCTCGATGACCTGGCAGGGAAACTCACGCCGGTCGGCGAGCATGTAACGGCCAAGAAGCGAAACCCGAACGCTCTGGAATCGATCCTCGGTTTCGCGCGGGCCGCGCTGGGCCCGGGTCGCCAAGGCAAGGTTCTCGGTGAGCATTTGGGCTCTCGCTGAATCGTCGCGGATTATCGGTCAGGTCAACCTTAAGTGCATTTGCCTTAACGGTTGGTAAGGCCAGCGCTGCCGATTTTAGTCCAATCGCTTCCGCAGCGCTACTGGGCTTTGCCGCCGTCGATGACCGCCAGATGCGCATAGCGCCGGGCGGAGACGCCGGCCAGGCTCGAGGGCATGGACGGCATGGGTTCGCGCAGGGCGGCGCCGAACCGCGTGGTCTGATCGCTGTCGCTGGCGATGGAGAAACCGGTGGCGATCGAATCGGAGGCGTCGTCGGGCCAGATCAGCCGCAGGCCCGTGATCCGCTGCTGCACGATGGGGTGAATGCCGAGCCAGTACGGGGTATCGAGCGCCGTCATGCTGCCCATGATGCGCGAGCAGGTGACCCCGTTGTGGCGCAGGGGAAAAAGTGCCGTCTCGAAGGCGAGGGTCTCGTTGCGCTCGGAGCGACCCTCGAAGGTGAGAACGGCAATCGCGTGGTCCTCGGTGACGGCGCGCACCAGCGTATCGAGCGCGTCCCGGTCCCGGGCCGGCCAGAGCGCGCCGAAGCTGCGGCCCTTGAGCTCGCGGCAATAGCTGGCGCACAGATGCGAGCCCGCGAGCCGGAAGGAAAAGTCCAGCCCATCCTCGGATTCGAGGATGAAGGTATAGGCGAGGGCGTCCCGGATACGGGTGGGATCGATGTCGCGCCGATCAGGGGCGCTGCGGGCGCCGCGGATGTCGTTCCAGTACGAGTAGAGCGTTTTTGTGCTGCGCAGTTGCATCGTGTCCCGCTATCCCCAATAGGTAAGTGAAGGACGTGCGGACCGGTGGTGGATCGCCCTTCATGCTCGAATGCCAAAGTGGCAAAAACGGCCCGCGAAATCGCCCTTAAACATTGGTTAAGGTTAATTTCCACGGTGCCATTGTGGAAAGCCGCGTCGGGGCCCGGGAAACCGCCCGCGCAACGGGAGAAAGCAGACCATGACCACGCCCGGGCAGCCATCCGATCCCGGCCAGGAGCCCCCGGTCCGGCAGCCGATTTTCCTCGTGCCGGGCGTGATCACTATCGTGCTCGGGCTCATGTGGGCGGTCCATTTCGGCTCCGCGTTCGTCCTCGACGAGGTGGGAGAGGCGAATCTGCGGATGTGGGCGGGATTCGTGCCCATGCGAATCGTCGACCCCAACGCCTTGCCAGGCGGTGCAGCGCCGCTGCTCTGGAGCGGGTTTACCCACGCCTTTCTGCACGCCGATCTCATGCATCTGCTGGTCAACAGCGGTTGGCTTCTGGTGTTCGGCACGCCGGTGGCCCGGCGCTATGGGGCAGGTGCCACTGTCATCGTGTTCCTCGGTGGTGCGCTGGCCGGAGCAATGCTGATGACGGTGATCCAGTTCAGCCAACTCGCCCAGTTCCTGGTGCTGATCGGGGCCTCGGGCGGGGTATCGGCGCTGACGGGCGCGGCCATGCGATTCGCCTTCCAGCCGGTGCTGCGGGCGCGCCATCCCGAGACGGGTGAGATCGTGGTGCTGGGCCGGCGGACGGCGACATTCGGAGAGCTGATGCGCAATACGCGCACCCGTGCCTTCATCCTGATCTGGCTGGGACTGAACCTTCTGATCCCGCTTGCGCCGCTGGTGACGGGCGAGGCGATTCCCATCGCCTGGGAGGCGCATGTGGGCGGGTTCATCTTCGGGCTGTGGCTTCCGACACTGTTTGACCGCTACGTGCGCAGCCGTCAGGATCCATAAACCGCTTCGGGGTCGAAAAGCGTAGGCTCGCCGGCGTCCTCGAGGCTGATCGCGCCATCGGAACCTGTGACCACGCGGCGGAAAAAGCAGGTGCGGCGACCGGTGTGGCAGGCCGCGCCACGGCCGGTCTGGTTAACCATGACGATCACGGCGTCCTGATCGCAATCGGTGCGGATTTCGACCACTTCCTGGAGCTCGCCCGAGCTTTCGCCCTTTTTCCAGAGCGCCGACCGCGACCGGGACCAGTAATGGGCCAAGCCCGTCCTGACGGTCGCTTCGAGCGCCTGGGCATTCATGTGGGCGACCATGAGCACCTGGCCGGTTGCCGCGTCCACGGTCACGGCGGTGACGAGGCCCGACGCGTCGAACTTCGGGGCGAAGACGGCGCCCAATTCGCGCTCGGTGTTTGTGATGGAGTCGGCGGCGGGGAAAGGGCTGTCAGGATGCGTCATGGCGCCGCTCATAGGGAATTGTATCGCGCTGGGCCAGAGCCCGCGCAAGGGGCGAGGATCAGCGACCGGCGCGGATGAGGGCGAAGAAGCGGTCCTGCTCCTGACGGTCTTCGGCGAACACACCGGTGAACCGGTGGGTGACCGTGGACGAGCCGTGCTTCTGGATGCCGCGCATGGACATGCACATGTGCTCGGCCTCGAGCATAACCGCCGCGCCGCGCGGATTGATCGAGTCGTTGATCGCCTCGATGATCTGCGCGGTGAGGTTTTCCTGGGTCTGGAGCCGCTTGGCAAAGACGTCGGTTACCCGGGCGAGCTTGGAGAGGCCGACAACGCCATCATGGGGCAGGTAGGCGATGTGCGCCTTGCCCACGAAGGGGACCATGTGGTGCTCGCAGTGCGAGTTGAAGGGAATGTCGCGCACCAGGACGATGTCGTCATAGCCCCCCACTTCGGTGAAGGTACGCTTGAGCACGGAGCGGGCGTCGATCTCGTAGCCGGCAAACATCTCCCGATAGGCATCGAGCACCCGGCGTGGGGTGTCGATGAGACCCTCGCGATCCGGATCGTCGCCAGCCCACTGGATCAGCGTTCGCACGGCGGCTTCGGCCTCTTCACGGGACGGGCGCTGGCGCGGCATCGGCGTGACGGGCGCTGCGGCGAGCGTGGGTTTGGCGTTCATGTCCATCTGGGTGCATCCCTTTCGCATCGGATGGCCGGGCCATCTCCCATGCGGCCCCTCGGCAGCTAATACGCCGGGGTGAGAATTTTAGACCATTGCCTTTTGCAGGTCGGCGTCCAGGCTCTTATATAGGGCGCATCATGTCCCCGACAAGCAAACAGATTGGCCGCAAGCGGTGAACAAAGGCAAATCCTGCTCCGGGCAAGGAGACTAGCACAATGGAGTTCTCCGACCTCTACAGTACCCGAATTCTAGAGATCGTCGGGGCCGCGCGGCAGCTTCCAAGGCTCGATGCGCCCGATGGCACCGCGCGGAAATCCTCGCGGGTCTGCGGATCGGTGGTCGAGGTGGACCTTGCGCTCGAGGATGGGCGGGTGAGCGCCTATGGCGCCGATATCCAGGCATGTGCGTTGGGGCAGGCCAGCGCGGCGATCGTTGCCGAGCACGTGCTGGGCTCGACGCCCGAGCAATTGCGGCAATTGCGCCGGACCATGGTGGACATGCTCAAGAGCGAGGGCGGGCCGCCGGACGGCAAATGGGACGATCTGCGCTATCTCCAGCCGGTGCGCGCCTATCCCCCGCGCCATGCCTCGACCCTTCTGGTGTTCGAAGCGATCGTCGAGGCGCTGGACAAGGCAGGGGCGTGATGGGCCGAATCTGGGCCGTGATCGACTGGCCCTTCAAATGGGCGGCTTACGGGCTGATCCAGATCTACCGCCATTCGCTTTCCGCCCTTATCGGGCGGCAATGCCGGCACGCGCCGAGCTGTTCGGAATTCACCCGCGACGCTATCCTTGCCCATGGCTTCTGGCCTGGGGGATGGATGGGCGCGGCACGGATCTGGCGCTGCCGTCCGGGGGGAACCCATGGCTATGACCCGGTGCCGCAGGCGGTGCCGGGTCCGGCGCGGTGGTATCTGCCGTGGCGCTACGGGCGGTGGCGGGCAGACAAAGGGCTGGATTGACGCCCAATTCATGGTAATCAACCGCCCGCTATACCCCGCTCAATCGTGAGCAGTTCTGGAGATTTGAGACATGACGATCAAGGTGACGTTCCTCGACGGTGCAGTGCGTGACTACGCTTCTGGCACCACCGGGACCACCATCGTCGAGGGTATCTCCAAGTCGCTGGCCAAGAAGACCGTCGCCATGCGCTGGAACGGCGTGCTCTCGGACCTCTCCGATGCGCTGCACGCCGACGGGCGGATCGAGTTCGTGCTGCGCGAGGACAGCGCGGCGCTCGAACTCATTCGCCACGACACGGCCCATGTGCTGGCCGAAGCGGTGCAGGAGCTGTGGCCGACCACGCAGGTGACCATCGGCCCGGTGATCGAGAACGGGTTTTTCTACGACTTCCATCGCGAGGCGCCCTTCACCGAGGACGAACTGCGCGAAATCGAAAAGAAGATGGAAGAGATCGTGGACCGGGGCGCCCCGTTCACCAAGGAAGTGTGGGACCGCGAGGAGACCAAGCGCGTCTTTGCCGACAAGGGCGAGCATTTCAAGGTTGAACTGGTGGACGCGATCCCGGCGGACCAGCAGATCAAGATCTACCGGCAGGGCGACTGGTTCGACCTGTGCCGTGGCCCGCACATGCGCACCACCAAGGACGTGGGCAAGGCCTTCAAGCTGACCAAGGTGGCGGGCGCCTATTGGCGCGGGGATTCCAACAATCCCGTGCTCTCGCGCATCTACGGGACGGCGTGGGCGACCAAGCAGCAGCTCGACGATCACCTGCATATGATCGAGGAGGCCGAGAAGCGCGATCATCGCAAGATCGGGCAGGAGATGGACCTCTATCATTTCCAGCCCGAGGCGCAGGGTTCGGTGTTCTGGCATCCCAAGGGCTTCACCATCTACAACCAGATGGAGGCCTATATCCGCCGTCGGCTGACCAAGGCCGGATACAAGGAAATCAAGACGCCCCAGCTTCTGGACAACAAGCTCTGGGAAAAATCGGGCCATTGGGGCAAGTTCCGCGAGAACATGTTCGTTGTGCCCGACGAGACGCCCTCGACCGAAGGTGACCAGCCCGAGATTTCGGCTGACGCGAACCTTCTGGCGCTCAAGCCGATGAACTGCCCGGCGCACGTTCAGGTGTTCAACCAGGGAATCAAGTCGTACCGCGATCTGCCCCTGCGGCTTGCGGAATTCGGCTGCTGCCATCGCAACGAGGCGCATGGCGCGCTGCACGGGCTGATGCGTGTGCGGCAGATGACGCAGGACGACGCACATATCTTTTGCCGGATCGACCAGATCCAAGCCGAGACCGAAAAATTCTGCGCGCTGCTGGATTCGGTCTATGAGGACATGGGCTTCACCGAGGTCAAGGTTCTGCTCGCCACGCGGCCCGAGACCCGGGCCGGCGAGGACAGCGTCTGGGACCTGGCAGAAAAAAGCCTGGGCGATGCGCTAAAGGCGACCGGGCGGGATTTCGAGATCGCGGAAGGCGAGGGGGCGTTTTATGGGCCCAAGCTCGAATTCCACCTCAAGGACGCCATCGGCCGGTCCTGGCAGTGCGGCACGCTGCAGCTCGACTTCGTGATGCCCGAGCGGCTGGAGGCCTCCTATGTGGCCGAGGACGGATCGCGCCAGAGGCCCGTGATGCTGCACCGGGCGATCCTGGGCTCGCTCGAGCGCTTCATCGGCATGATGATCGAAAGCTATGCCGGGCGCATGCCCCTGTGGCTGGCGCCGGTGCAGGTGGTGGTCGCGACCATCGTTTCCGATGCGGACGACTATGCGCGCTCTGTAGTGGACCAGTTGCGGGCTCAGGGCATCAGGGCCGAACTCGACATCCGCAACGAGTCGATCAACTACAAGGTGCGCGAGCACTCGGTGGGGCGCGTCCCGTTCATCTTCGTTGCCGGGCGGCGCGAGGCTGACGAGCAGACCGTTTCGATCCGGCAACTGGGCAGCCAGGGGCAGACCGTAAAGCCACTGGCCGAGGCCATCGCGACGCTGTCGGCCGATATCCTCGCCCCCGACCTGCGCCGCAAGGCGGACTGAACCGGTCAGTAGACGGTGGTGAGGATCTCGACTTCATTGCGGGCGCCGGGACGCACCTCGAACTCGCGGTTGTAGACATTCTCGCCGAGACGGGCCAGGGCGACATACTCGCCCTCGGCCAGCACCGCTTCGGGGAAGGCCCCGATCTCGGTGTAGATGGTCTCGCCGGTCGGGGTCTGAACCGACCATTCCACGTCGGCGATGGCTTCGCCGCCCTCCTCGGACACCAGCCTGAGATTGACCTGCGCGGCGCGGTGATAGAGCGTCGCCTCGGTGATCTGTCCGGGCTCGACGTGCAGATCGGAATGGATCTCGGCGTTCACCTCGCCGTAGCGCGAGATGATGGTGTAGATCCCCGCGTTCAGATGCACGAGCTCTCCGGGAACCACGTCCTGGGCGACCAGTGTCTGGCCTTCGGGGCCCGTGGACTGGATATCGAAGGTGAGCTGGTCGGCTGGAATGGGCAGATCGCCGTCGATCATCGCGGCGAGTTGCAGGGCGCCGACCTCGAATATGATCGTGCGGTTGTTGGGGCCCGGCTCGACATAAAGGGAATCGCTGGTCTGGGCGCGCCCGAACGCGACGTGCAGCAGGTATTCACCCGGGGGAAGCGAAAAGGTAGCGGTTGCGTCTTCGGACTTTGCCACCATGGCCAGTTCGCCGCTCTCATCGACGCGGGGTTCGAAGACGCGCCAGACAAGGCCTTCGGGAATCAGATCGCCCTCTGCCGAAATGCGCGCAGAGAGGGTGACCGGCTGGGGATCGGTGATCCCGGCGAACCGGTCGGAAAAAGGCTCCTCGAGCTCCTGGGCGGAGTTGATGTTCGAGGACGGACCAGCGCCTTCCCCGCCATAGGGAACGCCGCCCATCTCCGCAGGGCGCGGCGGCGGGACGAAGCCCTCTTCCATTGCGCCCTGGGTGCCATCCGATTGCGCATGGACTGGAGCCGCCAGAAGGGTGAGCAGTACGGCAAGGCCGGCACGAAGAGGCATTGGCCTAACGATCTCCCTGGACTGTGCGCGCCACATGCGCCGATGCGGCGACCGATACGCTTGGAATGGGGAAAAGCTGTGTCATAAGGGGCATTCAAGAGCAAGAATGAAGGACCGCCTCTTCCATGACTGAAAATGCCGCCCTCAAGGATTACCTGCTCTCGCGCAGGACCGTGACCGCTGCCTTCCTCGGTGCGCCGGGCCCTGATGCAGCCCAGCTGGAAATCCTGCTCACGATCGCCTGCCGGGTGCCCGACCACGGCAAGCTGGCCCCCTGGCGGTTCATCGTCTTCGAGGGTGAGGCGCGGCACAAGGCCGGGGAGAAGCTGGCCGCACTGGTGGCGTCGCGCGAGCCCGATTGCCCGCCCGAGCGGCTGGAGGTCGAACGCAAGCAATTCCTGCCCGCGCCGCTGACCGTGGGCGTTGTCTCGACCGCTGCGATCCACCCCAAGATCCCCGAGTTCGAGCAGCTTATCGCGGCGGGCAATGCCTGCTTCAACCTGTGCCACGGTGCCAACGCGCTGGGGTTCGGGGCCCATTGGGTGACGCGCTGGTTCGCCTATGACCAGGAGGCGGCGGCGATGCTGGGCGCGGGACCCGGCGAGCGGTTCGTGGGGTTTGTCCATATCGGGAGGCCCGAAACCCGGCTTGAGGACCGCGACCGTCCCGACGCGCTTGAGAAGATGACGAAGTGGACCGGTTAACCGGGTCTTAACCCCGGTCATATTTCATTAACCATACTGATTCATCCGAGTCGCGAGATCCCGCTTTGACGTCGGCCGTAAAATCGATTCCCCAGGAGCTTGCCTACGCCATGAACCGGGCGGGGCAGCGCAATGGTGTGGATTTCGACTATCTGGTTCAGACAGCGATTCGCGAGAGCAGCCTCAACCCCAAGGCCAAGGCGGCGACATCGTCGGCGACGGGGCTGTTCCAATTCATCGAGAGCACATGGTTCGAGATGATGAAGGACGAGGGCGGCCGGCTCGGCTATCAGCAGCTTGCCGACCAGATCGAGGAGCGGGGCGGGGAGTTCCTCGTGCGAAATCCCACGGTGCGCCAGCAGATCCTGGATCTGCGCAAGGATCCGCAAGTGGCCTCGGACATGGCGGCGGCGTTCACCCGGCGCAACGGCGATTACCTGTTCACCAAGTTCGGGCGGATGCCGAGTGCCGGCGAACTTTATATCGCCCATTTCCTCGGGGCCCGAGGGGCCGAGCGATTCTTTGAGGCCGGGCTGAGCCAGCCCGATGCGCAGGCGGCGGCCCTGTTTCCGCGTCCTGCCGTGGCGAACCCGACGATATTCTACGACAATGGGCGTCCGCGCAGCGTCAGGGAAGTCTACCAGGTCCTCGTCGCGCGCCATCACCAGCAGGTGCCTTCGGCCAGTCCGCAATTTGCGGCCCAGCAAATGGCAGCCGAACGGGCGTCGCCTCCGCCCTTGCCCTCACGGTTCGAAATCGAGCAGCGCCCGCCGCTGCCTCAGGGGGTGTCGTTCACAGCGTTGTTCTCGACCGAGGCCGGCGGAGCATCCGGCGGGCCCTTGCCCGCGGGCGATGGCCCGGCTGCGCGGGCGCTGTTCTCGGACCTGTATTCGGGCGAGTAGAGACGCCAAGTCGTCCATTTATGGTGAACCAATCCTTAAGTCTTGGCCGCTAGAGTTGGCCCCGAGTATGAGTACCCGGGGGATGCGTAATGGTCGCCTACCATCGATATATTGCGCTCGCGCAGTCGAGCGACAGCGAGGAGCGGGGCCAAGCGGCCCATATGGCGGCCCTTGCCTATCTGAGCCATTCCGGTCCCGTCGACGAGGAAGCGGCGCTCTATGCGGCGCTGATCGGCTTTCTCGATGATCCTTCGGTCAAGGTCCGGGCCGCGCTCGCCTACGGACTGCTGCATTCCGAACGCGCGCCACGCCCCGTCATGCTGTCGCTGGCCCAGGATGCGCCGGTGATATCGCGCGCGGTGGTGCAGTTCTCGCCGGTGTTGCTGGACGCGGACCTCGTGGGCATCATCCGGGCAGGCGATCCGGACATGCTCACGGCGATGACCGCCCGCACCGCGCTGAGCGCGCGGGTGGCGCTGGCGCTTTTGCGGCTGGGCCAGGAGGACCTTTGCCTGCGCGTGCTCGAGCGGACTGATCCCGCCTTGCCTGAGGACGACCTGATCGAGCTGGCCGAGCGCTGGGGCGAGGATGCGGAGTTGCGCGGGGCTATGCTGGCGCGCGCCGACCTTCCGGCGCTGGCGCGTCTGCACCTTGTCGGGCAGGTGCGCGAAGCGCTGATGGGCGCGCGGATGGTGGCGGGAGCGATTCAGCCCCGGCGCCTCGGGCGCGTGATGCGCGATGCGTGCGACACGGCCGCGACAACGATCGGTGAGCGGGAGGCAGGACACGGCCGCAAGCGCTATGTGGCGGCGCTGGAAGAAAACGGGCAGATCAATGCGCGGCTGATGCTGCATGCGGTGGTGAGCGGGCAGGTGCTGTTTTTCGCCGATTGCCTCGCCCAGCTTGCCCAGACGCCGCATGGAAAGGTCTGCGCGCTGCTCGACACCGGCAGCCGTGGGGCGCTCAATGCCCTGTTCGCGCGGTGCGGAATCTCCCCTGCGCTGCGCAACCTGATGGCGCGGCTGGTCGTGCATGCGCGTCGGATGGATATGGCCGAGGACATCAGTGCCCGCCATTTCGTCGTGACCGTGCTTTTGGGCGAGATGATCGCAGAGCACGAGGGCGAAATACCCGCTGCCCTTGAGGAGGCCTTCGCCTATCTCAACGACCAGAACGTGCTGCTGGCGCGCGCCGCGGCGCGGCAGGTGATGCCCGCCTTCGCGGCAAGCTCTCCTGATCTGGAGATGATCGAAGGCCGAAGGTCTGCAGGGCTGTTGGCCCTGCCGGCGGCGGTGGCCTGAGGCGTCATCCAAGTGTTTGTCGTGTCGCGCCGCTGAACCTGAAGAGCATTTCCGCTTTTCCTGTAAGCGCTAATACCGGAACTGCTCGACCAGTACGCGCTCTTCAAGGCCGTGGCCCGGATCGAACAGCAGCGTGACGCTGTGGCTGCGGTCCTCATGCACGCGCACTTCGCGGACATCGTTGAATTCCACATTGTCCGCCACGGCGTTGACCGGGCGCTTTGCGGGCTCGCGGGTAACCAGCGCGATGCTCGCGCGGTTCGAGAGAATCGCGCCACGCCAGCGCCGGGGCCGGAACGGGGAGATCGGCGTCATGGCGAGCAAAGGGGAATCGATGGGCAGGATGGGACCGTGAGCCGACAGGTTGTAGGCGGTCGATCCGGCGGGAGTGGCGATGATGATACCATCGCAGACCAACTCCTCGAGGCGTCTTTCTCCATCGACTGATATCTGGATCTTGGCCGCCTGATAGGACGAGCGGTAGAGCGAGACCTCGTTGAGCGCGAGGGCTTCGGCCACCACGCCATCGGGTCCGGTGACCCGCATGTTGAGCGGGTGAATGGTGGTGGGCAGCGCAGCACGCAGGCGCACGTCCAGAGCCTCTGGCCGGTAGTCGTTCATCAGGAATCCGACGGACCCGAAATTCATCCCGTAGACGGGGATGGACCGGTCCATGACCTTGTGCAGCGTTTCCAGCATCAGCCCGTCGCCGCCCAGTGCCACCACGATGCTGGCGTTATCGAGGTCGGCATTGCCGTGGATGGCGCACAGCTTTTCCAGCGCGGCCATGGCCTCGGGGGCGCTGCTGGAGACGAAATGGACCCTGCCGTCCGTATATAGCGCCAATCGTGCCTCCCCCGGGCCCAAGCCGACCGTCCCAGGGCGCTCCGCCCGTTGCGAAGTAGCGGATTTGCCCCAAGGTCCTGTTCTGCCGCGCGTTCCCGAGACGCGGGACTGTGCCCGCGCCATCGAGCACGCCTCGGACGCGTTTATCATGCGCACTCGAGAGAGGCCAGAACCCGTTCAGGACAGGCCGACGCGCCGAACGATCATCGGCAGGCGCCAGACCAGCCAGATGATGACCCAGGGATTGCCCAGAATGAAAGTGGGAAGGATGGTGGCCAGGCGGATACGCCAGTCGGGTTCGAGCATCCAGACAAGCACGGAAATGGCGATGAATCCGAGATAGAGATCGACGATGGCCACGATGCCCCAGGGATCGGCGAGAACGGTGCCGAAGCTTGCAAACATGTTGGCCTGCGCCGTAGCCCAGACGATGAGCGCAGCAAGGCCAAGGGCACAAAGGGCGAGCAGAAAACGCAGGGCGTTCATGAGGCACCACCTTTCCCACAGCATACGTGTCGGTCCGATGGGCGGTTCACTGTGCGATCAGCGATGCGGGGGGCTGGTGCCGGCAGCAGGACTTGAACCCGCGACCCTCTGATTACAAATCAGCGAGACAAGCCCATCAGGTTGACACCATGCTTATCGCTGGAGCGCCCGGAAACCTTGCGGATTACGGGGGTTGGTTACCCCTGTTAGGGCTTGATAATATCTTGGGGTAACGTATCCTATCAAGGTGATTTGATTACCCTAAGGATACCCCATGGCAAAGCCGCTCACAGATCGAGCCATAAAGGCAGAGATAGCGAAGGCGGAGCGTGGCGAGTTCGCGTCACGCCGCGAGGTTGCGGACGGCGGCATGCCCGGGCTCTATTTGGTGGTTCAGCCGTCCGGGGTGGCGAGCTGGGCCTATCGCTACCGCTCTCCGATCGATGGCAAGCCCAAGAAGCTGACCATTGGCCGGTATCCTGCATTCCCCCTCACCGATGCACGCAAAGCGGCTGGCAAGGCTGCTCGGGACGTTGCGGAGGCGCGCGATCCCGCGACAGAGAAGCTGGCCGCTCGCATAGGCGCTCAGGATCGATCCGACATGGTCGGGGAGCTTCTGGACACGTTCATCAAGCGCCATGTGGATAAGAAAAAGGACAGTACCGCCGCCGAAATGCGCCGGCTGATCGAGCGCGAGGTTCGCCCCCTCTGGGGTAACCGCAAGGTGCACGCCATCACGCGGCGCGAGGTGATCGATTTGCTCGACGGCATTGTGGAGCGTGGCGCGGAGACGCTGGCAAATCGGGTACTGGCCTTGGTTCGGCGCTTTTTCAACTGGTGTGCCGAGCGGGGCGTCATCGAAGCGCCGCCCACAGCCGGGGTGAAGGCCCCGGCGCCGGAGATTAGCCGCGACCGCGTGCTCAATGACTCGGAGATCCGATGGCTCTGGAAAGCCACAGAGGCCCAAGGCCCGCTGAACGGGGCAGTCCGCATGCTCGTACTGACCGGCCAGCGTCGGAGCGAGGTTGGCGAAATGACCCGGCAGGAGATTGACGGCAGCGATTGGCATATTCCGCCCGAGCGGACGAAAAACGGCAACGCACACACAGTTCCGCTTTCCCCGCTTGCGCAGACAACCCTTGCTGCCCAGCCCGAACTTGGGCGCGCCGGTCTGGTTTTCACGAGCAACGGGCGCACGCCTTCAAGCGGATGGTCAAAGCATAAGCGAGATTTGGACGCTGCAATGCTCGCTGCGGCGGTTGCGGAGGCTCAGAAGCGCGGGAAGCCGTCAGACGATATCAGCCTGCCGGCCTGGCGGTTCCACGACCTGCGCAGGACCGCTGCAAGCGGAATGGCGCGCCTTGGTCAGCCGGTGCACGTTGTCGAGGCGCTGCTCAACCACAAGAGCGGCACCGTGAAAGGGGTTGCTGCCGTATACAACCGCTACGACTATGCGGACGAAAAGCGGAGAGCTGCCAACGCGTGGGCCAGCTATGTGGAAACGCTGGTGACGAACAAGCCCGCTAACGTGGTTCAGATAAGGGCAGCAGAATGACGGGTCCGGCAGCACTCCCGCTGATCGATCTTGGGGACAGGGGTTTCCTCTCCCTTGCTGCCATTATGCGATGGCCGCGCAAGCCGCGCGAAGCCCAGATGCTCATATCTGCAATGCAACTCGATCTCGCCATGTCGGAGGATGGCGACCCTTTGACGGAGCTGACGCAGTCGCGTCTTAGCGATTTGTCGAGTGCCGGCCTTGAATGGTCATTGGTCGGACGTGTCCTGCTCTATTACCTGATGCTGGCGGAGCATCACCCGGAAAAAAAGAGCATCAACAAGGCTTGGCACTTGGTCTGGTGCGATATGCGAGACGGGATGGTGCTGGTGAACGGGCACCTTGCCCCGACGAGCAAGAGAACCCTGCAAAGTTGGTGGACTGAGTTTCTGCCTGCGGCCCATCTCTGCGCAGCATTCGCTCTTGAGCAAGATCTAATGATCGAGGATCCGCGCGGATTCGTCGGGCTGGCCCACGCGCTTTTGGATAAGGCAGAGCAAGCGGGCATGCGGTTTAGCGCGACCATGTGGCGGGCCCAGGAAAGCTGGCCGATTCCGCCAGTTTCCTTCGAGATTCCGGACTTTGACACGTTCGGCAAGTCCAACCTTGATGCGTACCGGGCTCCAGTGCAGAATCTGAAATAAGCAAACTAGTGCAGCGCTCGATTGCACTAGTGGCAAGTTTGGCGACAGTAATTTCGCACCGCGTAACGATAATACACTCTCGGTCTCGTGTTCAACCATGAGAGACCGAGACAGACACCATGTCCGATAATCGTTACCTGACCGCAACAGAGGTTCGCGCCCGCTTCGGTGGCATCAGCGATATGACCCTCTGGCGGTGGCTGGAAGACGACAGCCTGAACTTTCCCCGTCCAATGAAAGTCCGCAATCGTCGTCTGTTCAAGGAACAAGACATCATCGATTGGGAAGCGCGGCGCACAGTGGAGGCGGCCGCATGAAGCACCCCCAAAAGGAAACCGCCGCCCCGGCTGGCACCGGGCACGGCGGCAAAGATATTCAGGCACCCTCACACTACGTTCCCGAGGCATTCCCCGCAAGAGAAATTGCAGCCAGGCGCATTGCGGGCCGGATGGGGCTTTCCCTGCCTGTGGCCAGGGTGGTTTGCGAACTTTCGGGACTGGGGGGCGCGCATGCCTAAGAAACTTCACCTCACCGCGAAGATCCACGGGCGCGCCGATGGCGACCACTCCATTGATCTGGTGGGCCGGGAGGCATGGGCACTGCTCGAGCTTGTCGAGGCTGGCAAGCGGGGATGCACTCCGATTGATAACCCCGCGCCTCGATGGTCGCACTATGTCTGGCTATTGAGGGGCCATGGCTTCACGGTCGAGACGGTTGACGAGCCCCATGATGGTCCCTTCGCCGGCTCGCATGCTCGCTATGTCCTGCATGATGCCGTCACGCTCGACGGGGGCAACCTCGATGAGTGGCGCCCGGCTGGGGTGCGATACCCTGCGGGGTGTGCAGCGTGAGCGCCAAATTCACCAAGGTCTATCCGGCCATATGGTCGTCGGCCCGTTTCAACAGCTTGGCGTCTCCGGACGCCAAGCTCCTGTTGCTCTACCTGATGACATCCAAGCACCAGTGCAGCGCCGGTGCCTATCATCTGCCTGATGGGTACGCTGCTACCGATCTGGAATGGCCCCAGGACAAATACCGATCCACCCGGGCTGAATTGGTCGAAGCGGGTTTGATCCTGTTCGATGAAGAAAACGCCACGGTCTATATCTGCGATTGGTTCAAGTGGTGCCCTGCCCAGAATCCCAAGCACGCCCAGGCTGTCCAGAGAATGATTGTGGAGCTGCCGAGCGAGTCCATCGCTGAGAGGGCCCAAGAGGACTTTGATCGGTCCCGCGACCCGCTTGGACAAGCCGCCGCGCCCCAGAACGGACCATCTCGCAACTCGCCCCCTATTTCCCAAAGCCTCTATGACAGCATCGTTCGCACCCGCTGATACCGTATCGAGACCCTACCGATACAAGAAGAAGGAAGAAGCAGAAGCAAATGCAGATGCAGAGGGAAAATCCAAATGAAAATCAAAAAGCAAATCTAAAAAAGCAGAGCGCCACCAAAGGCGGCGATTGGCCGGGAATGGAGATGGTGATTGCCGATACCCCGGGGTTTGCACCGATGCAGTGCAAACCCAGCCAAGGAATGTCGCTCCGAATCTACGGGCCGAAAACGGCAAGGGGTAATCTTTTCCCCTCCTACCCAAAATTAGGTCAAGCGCCGATTGTCATCGTTACTCACTGATATCCTATCAGGAGAATGCCTTGCTTTTCCTTTTTTCTCTCAAGGGGTTACACTGACGGAAACCGAAACGGGCGCATTCCGGGTAACATACGGGTGTTATCGGGGCACATGCAGGGAATTTTTATGAGCGAAAGCGACAGCGCCGAAAACGACGGAAACAAAAAGGAACGGGACGGTAAGGGCCGGTTCGCTCGCGGTAACAGTGGCCGTCCGCGCGGCGCTCGCCACAAGACTACCGTCGCAGTCGAGAAGCTTTTGCAGGGTGAAGCCGAGGCCCTGACCGAGAAAGCAATCAAGAGCGCTCTGGCGGGTGACAACGTGGCACTGAGGCTGTGCCTGGAGCGCATTGCACCAGTTCGCAAAGGGCGCGTTGTTGATCTCCGGGCTTTCCCGCCAGTGAACGGGATTCAGGATGTTCCGCTGGCGTTCGCTGAGATTATCAAGGCAGTCGCCGCGGGCAAGCTGACCCCAGACGAGGCAGGGGACCTTTCGGGCATCCTGGAGCGCTATTCCCGCGCAATCGAGGTTTCGGATCTTGAGGCGCGTGTGACAGCGATAGAGAAGGCGGCGCGCTCATGAGGTCGATACGCGACAGGCTGGCCAAGCTGGAGGCCATCACATCGGCATCCGAGCGGTTGCCAGCGACACTTGAATTCGTCTGCGAAGATGATGGCCGCCTGTATGGCGTCGAGATCCCACCAACCGGGCGCCCAATACCTTTCGACTATGTCGGGCGGACTTGGACCCGGGAAGCGGGCACGCACAATCTGCGTACCCTCCAAACGCTTACATCTCAGGAAAGGGAGTAAGAAATTGAACCACAACCATAAGGCTTTGCTGGCCCGGATCAAGGAAACGGAACGCGCTAAGGGCGTTCGGTCGGCAGCGGAGAAATGTCTCGACGTTGCCCGCCAGTTTGCCGATCGAGCTGCCAAGATCAAGGCCGATGAGAATCTGACACAGGCGGGCAAGGCCAAGGCTTTGCATGACGAGGCTGTGAAAACCTATCTGCCGGCCCTCAATGCCGCGCAGGCCCCCATTGGGGTGGCGGTGGACTCGATCACGAGTCAGCGCCGGGATGTCTCGGTCCCCGCGCCAGATCCCGCCAACATCGCGGCAGCTCTTGAGCGGCAAGAGATACGGGCCATGGTTCGTGAGATGACCGGGGGCCAGCGCATGGGGTACCTGATCGGGAACAAGGACGAGCGCATACTCGACGCGGTGCTGACGGCGCCGGCAGCACTGAGCGGGCTTAACGATGACGAATTCATCAAGATCCACGACGCCACGCTTGAGCGGCGCCATGGTCAGATCATTTCTGAGCTTCGTGAGGCAGAGGATTCTATCGCGTCGGCCAATGCTGCCCACAAGGTTGCACTGAACGAAATCAAGGCTGAGGTCGGCGTGTCGGCCCGACAGTTTGACGGCATGCTGAAGTCGTCCAGCCTGACGCCATGGCTCATGCGCCAGGGTGCCGACATTGTTCGCGTGATTCCGGGGGAGAGCAAGTATCCCCATGCGACGGCTGACGAGATAGCGGCTGGCAAGTTCTATGCGAGCCAGCACGAGTACGAAACCGACAACCCAGGGGCGCACTTGGTTCGCCCGGATACGCAGTGAAGGGAAAGCGCATGTCCACGCTTCAAGAGATTTCGAGGCACCGAGAAGCTGCCGGCGTCCGTTACCGGGCGGCAATCGCGGAATTGCGCACTGCCTACATCGATCTTGCCACCCTCGATGCCGCGATGAACAACGCCAACATTGGCGGGCACCGTAACCAGTCGTTCAATGGCCTGATCGACGCCATCCCCGGAGAGATCCTGCACCCGGTATTCGCCCCAGAAAATGGGACGGGCATCAGTGCCCAGGTTCGGAGCGGGCTTGAAACCATCATCGCCAACTTCGGGACACCGGAGCAGGAATGATGAAGAGGCGCCCGGGGGTGTTTCCCTTTCTGCCCCGGGCGCCTTTATCAACGTGACCGGAGGGCCAAGAGTGTCCATCAAGAGCAGAGTAACGACGCTGGAAAAGAAGCTGCCGGGGGCTGGCGGGGGCAAGCCGGTCGTGACCATCCAAGCGGGTGTTATCCGGATCGAGGGAGCCAGCGGCGCTTATTTCGAGATTCCCGACAATGGCCGGGGCGATCTGAACATTGAGGTCCGCTCATGAGAGTGAATCGTCCAATGCTCACTGACTTACGATCAGTGGAACACGTCAGAGAAAACCCAGTGTATGATAGGGTTTCGGCATGAAGGCCAAGAGTGAATCGGTTTCAGGGTATCGAAGGGGGAACGGCAGACATGCCTAAGCTAACCAAAAAGCCATCGCCAAGATGCCGAGCGGCGAAAGCCCAGGGGGCCAAGATGGTAGAGCAGTTCTTTCGGGACAACCCGGACCGCTTGCATTGGGTGCGCCCGACCCTGGAGCACGAGCTAGATGATTTAGAGGTTGGCCGGCATCTCGACACGCAAGTGACAATCATAGTTCGGCAGGACACAGGCACCTTGCGCCATACGCCTTTGCCGATTCACGGCGATATTCGCAATTTCCCAGATGACGAGCGGTTTCTCGCGATGCTCTGGGGACAACTCCGCCTAGCCATGGATAGCCATAAGCCTGGTGGCCCCGACATCCGTTTCACAGCAGCCATTCATGAAATGTTGCTCCGGGCAACCGGGCACGTGCCGCACGGAAAGGGGCAGCAATGAGCGAAATCGCAGTTCTCGGACTGGAGGTAAATAGCAGCAAGGTTCGGCGCGCCTCATCCGATCTGAATGAGATGGTGAGAAGCGGGACCCATGCTGAGAAATCCGCAGCTCGGATGGCGAGCGCATTCAACAGAGCTGCGGGCCAACTAGCAGCCGTGGCCGCCGCCGCATTCGGGTTGCAGCGGACCATCGGGACTTTGGCGGCCTTTGAGCAATCCATGTCGGCCGTAGCGGCCATTACTCGGGCCAATACCGCGCAAATGGAAGCCTTGCGAAATGTCGCTCGCGAGCTTGGCGCCACGACCGAATTCAGCGCGTCTCAGGCGGCTGACGGTTTGCGGTTTCTCGGCATGGCTGGTTTCACCGCCACCGAGAGCGTTGCCGCGATCCCGGCGGTTCTCAACCTCGCCACGGCTGCGGCAATGGATCTGGGCAGCGCCGCCGATATCGCGTCGAACATCATGTCGGGCTTCGGCATCGCGGCAAGCAACGCGGCGGATGTGGCGGACGTGCTAGCGGCTGCATCGAGCCGGGCGAACACGAACGTGCAGCAACTGGGGGCGGCCATGTCCACCGTGGCGCCCATTGCGGCGGCGCTCGATATCACGCTTGCGGACACAGCGGCGGCAATCGGCGTCCTGTCTGATGCCGGTATTCAGGGAGAACGGGCGGGCACTGCAATGCGGGGCGTTCTGGCCTCACTGGCCGGGCCGACAGCCGAGGCGGCAGAGGTTCTTTCAAGGCTCGGACTGACAATTGGTGATGTGAACCCAGAGACGAATGACCTCGCAACGATATTTGGTCGGTTGCGCTCTGCGAGCCTTTCCACGGCAGACGCGATGACGATATTCGGTCGCGAGGCGGCAAGCGGCGCCTTGGTGCTGGTGGATGCTGCCGATCGCGTCGGGGCGTTCGGAGACGAATTGTCAAATGTAACCGGAGAAGCCCAGCGCATGGCGGACACCATGCGAGACAACCTTGGGGGCGACATTCAGGGTCTCATGTCGGCGGTGGAGGCCGTGACTTTGTCTTTGGGCGATGCCGGGCTGACGGGAGCGCTCCGCGCGGGAACACAGACGGCAACAGAATTATTGCGCGCACTTGCCGACAATATGGATGCCGCTTTGCAGGCCGCAACCGGGTTTTCTGTGTATTTCGCAGGTCAGTATGTCGTCTCGATGGTTGCGGCAGGCGGGGCCACGGCGACACTCTCAGGCGCTCTTGTATTCCTTCGAACCGCCATCGCCGGCACTGGTGTAGGGCTTTTGGTCCTGCTCATCACCGATGTGGTTTACAGGATCTATGACGCCACGGTCGGGGTGCGCGCGTTCGGTGAATCGATCGATCGTGTCGGGGAGACGGGGCGGTCGTTCTTTGAAACCATGCAAGTTGGTGCCGAGCTTGTCGTTTCATCGTTTGATTGGGCATCGAGCAGCATTGCCACGTTCTTTCTCGGGGCGTTCGCGACCGTCCGGGATAGTTTCGCGGCGCTGATGAACACGATTCTTGACGGGCTTTCGTCAATCCCAGGGGTGGACGTTTCGGGGTGGAAAGCCGACCCGACAGCGGGCACGCAAGCGTTCAACTCGTCCCGCGAAGCGACCAGGACCGCATACGATGCCATGGGCAGCAACTGGAGCCGTCTGACGCAGGGCGACGGGCAGGACCGAGACCTAGGGGCGGGCAACATCAGCGGGCAGTGGGAGCAGTTCAATTCCATCGCTCCCGGCGCGAGCGGGATGCTTACCGAGCTGACGGAAAAGACAGGCGGGCTTGGGGAGGCTTTGACGGCGGCGAATGACAACCTAGTGGCGGCAAATGCCAATCTTGCCCACCTCGATGCGGGTCTGCGACTGGTAAACGATATCGAGACGCCTTTCGGGCGCATGCAGACCGAGCTTGCGGGGCTGAACCAGATGTTCCGCGTGGATGGCGTTATTTCCGCGCAGGAATATGCCGCTGCCGTATCCAAATCGATGGCGAACGCAACAGCGTCGGTGGCGGGCGCGGTTGGCAATCAACTCGCGATGCTTTCCGGCGCGTTCGAGGACAATCGAGCCTTGGCCTACGCCACAGCCGTTGTGAAGGGCATCGAGGCAGTTGTCAGCTCATACGCGGCGGGCGCCAAGATTGGCGGCCCGGTGGTAGGCGCTGCCTTCGCAGCTACCGCAGCCGCTGCCACAGCCGGGCAGATCGCCGCCATTGCATCAACCAATGTGCGCGGGGGCAGTGCCCCCCGGGCCCCCAGCGGCTCCGCGCCTTCGCAGGCACCGCAACAGCAGGCAGCGCCCCAACAGATCGGCATCAGTCTCACATTGGCGGGTAATGGCAGATATAGCCGCGACGAGGTGAGAGCAATGCTCGAGGACATGACCGGCCAGATCAATGACGGAGTCGGGTACGACTTCGTCAGGGCCATCAAAGCCGGTTGATTCCCTGAGTGACCATCAGTGCGAAAATGCAAAAGGGACCCGGAAATCTGGGCCCTTTTTTCATGTCCGACCTATAGGGTAACGCTGGGGTTATAGCGTGGGCTCGATATCGCGGTTCACGGAGGGCTCCGGCCCACGCCGGGCATGGCCAATCGATGGCGCTTGATGGGCATCAATCACGTGGGGCGCTGGCCCCAAGCCATCCGACCTGTGTGTGTAGCGCGCTTGATCCGGCCCATGGTGGACCACGATAACCTCTCTACGTCCCCCGAGAGACAGCACCAACCCGATGATCAGGAAGATGGCTCCCAGAAAGAACCCGATGAAAGCGGCTGCGCCCGTCATCATCGTGCCGGCAACGACGCCGCCGAATGCGGCCATGCCCTGCTCGCCCATCTGGGCTTGGTTCATCATGTCGTTCGTCACGCGCCCTGATAGAACCATCATCGAAAGCGGGAGCGCAAAGGTACTGGCTCCCAACACCAGAAAGCTCCGACCAAAGGCGCGCCGAATGGTAGGGGCGAAAAAGGCCAGCACGGCAGCAATGGCCACCACTACCCAGATCAGCCAAGCGGAGTCTCCCGGTTCGCCTGCGAACGCTGCGATGGCCGGTGACAGCACAAGCCCGCTCGCAATGCCGAACACTGCCCCGACGAACACGCGGAATATTGCCTTGATGATTTTCACGATTGCCCCCTGATCTGGGATGCATTGGATCACATGGGCGGACGAACGGCAACGCCAGAGCCTTCCGCCACTTCTCCGCTTTCGAGAAACTGAATCCCCCGGGCCTCAAGGGCTAAGCGCACGTGCTGGGCAGTCGAGGGTTTGCCCGCTCCCTGATCGATCTTGTTCAGGGTATTGCGATGCAGTCCGGTGATTTCCGCCAGTTCGGGATTGCTCAATCCAAGAGCGGATTTGGCCATGCGAAATTGTTCAGGTGTCATATGTCTCACTTTTTATGCTAATAGCACAAATACTGTATTGACAGCATATGCTATGTGCCCTTTAATGATGCTATCAGCACACAGAGGGGAATGCAAATGGCTACACGCACTTATCAGCCGAAGTTTGAAGGCAAGACAACCCGCGCGACCGTTACCGCAATGACGGGGAACGTGATCAGGGTTCGCTTTTCCAAGCGCAAAATCTACAGCAACCCCACGCCCCCGAATTTCCCGGGCGCTATGCGTCGGAGGGCTCTGGTATGAGCGCTCTGAAAATCTATCACCTGATCGCAGCCCACGCCGTAGCAGCAGCGCGCCTCGAAGAGGCAGCAGACGGCATCGACAATACCCAGGCGCGGCAGGAAGGTCGCGAAGTCTCAGAAGCCGATCAGGCCGAATGGGACACTGCAGAAGCCGAGGAAGAAAAAGCGTTCGACGCCCTTCTCTCGCACGTCCCCGAAGCGACCATCGAGTTGCAGCGGAAGCTCGCGTACATCGAGATACACACCCACCACACCGAGACGCTCGACCGCCGGCAGTGCGCGCTCCTGTTCGAGTCCCTGATGGGGGTTCGCCTGCGCGCAGCCTGAGACAAAACGGCTCGGGCAGGCTGCCACCTGTCCCGAGCCTTCAACCAAACAACCATCGGAGGTTCACATGGTCCCCAACATCATAACCCCAGAGCACCACACAGCGCGAGCCCCTGGCATCGCAGATATGTTCGCCGAATGGCTTGAGTGCCACCAGCTTGGGTTTGAAGATTGCAGCGCCGAGCAGGAGGCACAGAGCACAGCGCGCTATCTGGAGTTGCAAGAGGCCATTGTCAGCGCAGTTCCCGTGACCGCGCAAGAACTGGCCATGCAATTGCTGGCCGAAACTGACCACGGCAACAGCGAATGGCGCCCCGAGTGGTTTTTGCGCGTGGTCGATCTCGCGAAAGGCGGTGAAGCATGAAGCGCCGTGACATATTGAAGGCACTGCCCGGCGCGGCTCTTACGCCCGTTGCATTGTCTGCGCCGGCTGCCGCCGACGAAGTGATGACGGCTTACGAGCGATTGAAATACCACCTGGCCGAGTTCAAACGCGCAGCCGAAGAGCTCGACCCGATGCTTGTGCGCTGGAGGCTCAATCTACCGGAGCGGCCCGGTGACCCGATGCTACTGGTCGGCAATCGCGTAACGGGTCGCTACGAAGGCGACGGGATCTATGAGAGCGGCCATGAAACCGCTTTGGGCGCGCGGATTCATTACCGGGTCGAATTGACCAATGAAGTCATCGACGGATACCGAACCTTCATCGTGTCATGCCCGGGCGAGCGAAGCCGTAGGCTCGAGCACGTTCTGGAAACCACAATTGGCAAACGGATCGGGGACCTCGCATGATGTCCCGGGTGCGACGAGGTGACCACATGCTAGGCCCCAGACTGGCCCTTAGCCTTGTGCGGTTCGCCATGTTGCGTTGGTTGCGCTGGAGGGCCCAGAGAGCGGCAAACTGCTATTTGGCCTTATCCCGGCGCGCTGACCGGATACTGGCCAAGGAACGGGCGTTCTTTGGGTTGCCCCAGGGCGCGCGGCGCAACGGGCGCCCACCCGACAGCCGTTCGGCCCATCTCGGCAGCAAGGCAGAGGTGAAGCGCAGGGCCCGGTAAGTGCTTGGCTTTAAACGATGCAAAATTGCGCTGCGCAGTGCAGCGCGGCGCCAAACTCAACCGTAGCCATATGGTTACAGTTGCCCAGTGCGGTGGTGGGAATTTCGTCCGACCGTTTCGATATCGAAACGGTGGACAAGTTGTCCGCCGTTCCAAATAGAGCACATCCTTACTCTGGGCAGCTGTGTTCATATGAACACGGTTGGGTCTGCACAGTTTCATGCAGATGGTCCCGCGCCACCGTGGCGCGCGCCCGCGAAACATATCCGCAAAATTGCGGAGATGTCTGCACTGCCGTTTCGGTGGGTTCAGTTGTTTCGATATCGAAACAACTGCCCGTGCAGTAAGGCGCCGAGGGGTCTGCGCAAAACTGCGCAGGGGGTCTGCTTAGAATTCAGCAAGGGTAGGGCCATCATGGCCACACCTCACATCCGACGAATTCCGTCACATGTCGCGGCAAGGGTACGCGCCCGGTGCGTACCCCCTTGCGGCCACAGCCCAAATCTGGGGCATGGCACCTGCATCATGCAGGTGGCGCGCAGACGTTTTTTCCAGCGTGGAAATAACCCGGAACGCGCAAGTGCAGGCGAAACGTGGTTCCGATTTACCCCGGGCGTTACCCTGTAGGCGGGCAGCTACACCGGCTTATGAAGAATGTGTGCTAAGTGCCTGATTAGCTGGTGCCGGCAGCAGGACTTGAACCCGCGACCCTCTGATTACAAATCAGATGCTCTACCAACTGAGCTATACCGGCAACGAGCGCTAGCTATCACCATGTCCAGGCCGGCGCAAGACTGGTGCGGGCCGGGCGGTAAGGTGGCTTGTGGCAGTGGCGTTCCGGGCGCGAAGGGTAAGACTTCGTTAAGTATAAACACGGAGCTACGGAACCGGTTGTTAACCATAATCATCAAGACTGCATCAGGCGCTTTCGGGCATGGGGGCACCTGGTGGGGATCGTGTTCAAACTCTTATCTATTGCAAGTCTTGCAGCGCTGGCGCTCGCCGGTTGTGCCCGGCCACCAGAGGCCGGTCCTACGCTCAGCGCCTATAATGCCGGCATCGATACGGTCATCACCGCGTCGACCGGGTCGGGGCATTTGCGGTCGACACCAGAATATCGAATGGCAGGCATTGACCAGCGGGCGACATCGCTGGCCGGCCGGACGCTGATCGTGGGCGAGCGGGCGGGTATTGCCCTTGCCCCCGGCGAAGTGGTGCTGACCTTCGACGATGGTCCCCGGCCGGAACGGACCGAGGCTGTGCTGGATGCGCTCGGGCGCCATGAGGCCAAGGCGGTGTTTTTCATGCTGGGACGGGCCGCCCGGGCGCATCCCGGACTGGTCCGGGCCGTGGCGGCTGATGGGCACACGATCGGCTCTCACACCTATGACCATGCCCGACTGACCGAGCTTTCCCCGGCCGAGGCTATGGCTGAAGTGCAGGCGGGCCATGAGGCAGTTGCCGAGGCGCTCGGCGCGGACGGGGCGGGCGATGTCTCGCGGTTCTTCCGGTTTCCCTATCTCGCCTATGACGGGGTGCTGCGCACGGCGGTGGCCGATGGGCATCTGATCGAGCTGGGCGTGGACATCGATTCCAAGGATTACTACTCGGTCACCGCGTCTGAACTGCTGCAGTCGACGCTCGATGCACTCGAGCGCAAGGGGAGGGGCGTGATCCTGTTCCACGACATCCATGCGCGGACCGTCGCCATGCTGCCCGATTTCCTCGCCGCCCTGGCCGAGCGGGGCTACAGCGTGGTTTCGCTCAAGAGCACGGACGGATCGGTGTTTGACACGCCGTTGGTGACGGCGGGGCTGTAAGCCGGGGTTCTTCTGCGCTTACGAAGCGGAAAGCGTCGGCCGTATTTCGGGACGCTCGTCAGCGGCCCGCCGTCGCGGCGAATAGCGCGATTGCGGCAGCGTTGGACACGTTGAGCGACTTGATCGGGCCGGGCATGTCGAGCCGGACCATCTCGTCGCATAGCGAACGGGTCTTCTGACGCAATCCCTTGCCCTCGGCGCCCAGAACAATGGCGAGGCGCCCGCCCGGCGCGCGGGGGCGCAGCAGGGCCGGAGCCTCGGAATCAAAGCCGAGGCACATGAGGCCCTGAGCCTTGAGCTCCTCGATTGCATCCCCGAGATTGCGCACCGCGACCAGCGGGATCATGTCCAGCGCGCCGGAGGCCGACTTGGCCAGAACTCCGGTTTCCCGGGGGGCGTAGCGGTTGGTGGTGACCACCGCATCGGCCCCGAATGCGCAGGCGGTGCGCAGAATGGCGCCCACATTGTGAGGGTCGGTGACCTGATCGAGCACGATAACGAGATCGAGCGAACTGATATCGTCGAGCCGCGCGCGGTCGACTGGATCGACTTCGAGCGCCACGCCCTGATGCACCGCATCGGTGCCCAGAAGCGCGTCGAGTTCGCGCGGCGTCTTTTCGATGGTTTCGATCGCGGGCAGGGGGCCGCCCTCGGCCAGCCTGTTGAGCCCGTTGGTGGTGGCGAGCAACTGGCGCCGGACGCGTCTGGGGTTGTCCAGCGCGGCGCGAACGGTATGGATACCATAGAGGTAGACCGGCTCGTCTTCGGGCGCGCGCTGCGGCCGCTTTCTGGGCGGGAACTTGTTCTTGCTCATGGCCAGAGGGGTAGCCCCTTTGTCATGGGTCGGCAAGCGGATCGTGCGTGTTGAAGAGTCTGCAATTTTCCCATGGCGGGCAGTTGACACATGGGCTCCCGGTCAGCATAAACCGCCACAGACGCGGTTGGGGTTCCGGTCGTGTCGACATCGCGCTTCGCCGATGCTTCGGGGAGGGGTGGGAGAGTGGTTAAATCCATCAGACTGTAAATCTGACGCCTATGGCTACGCTGGTTCGAATCCAGCCCCCTCCACCAGACTGCGGCCCGCGCGAGCACGCACTGCCCCCGAGACGGGGCGCACCCTGAGCGGGTGTAGCTCAATGGTAGAGCAGAAGCCTTCCAAGCTTACGACGAGGGTTCGATTCCCTTCACCCGCTCCAACGCCATCCCCCTCACATTGCGGGCTTTTCCTGGCGCAGTTCGGTCGATGCCGTCGCGCGTCAACTGCGCTGTTGGCGGTAACGATGGCTCGTGCGGGTTGACGCCTCGGCCAATACAGACTTGAAATCGTTCGACAACGGTGATCGGCGCGGCGCTTTGCGGGCGGGCCGTCTGCAAGGGAATGGAGATACGCACATGAAGACGCGCGCGGCGGTGGCATTTGAGGCGGGCAAGCCTCTCGAGATCGTAGAGGTCGATCTGGAGGGCCCCAAGGCTGGCGAAGTCCTCATCGAGATCAAGGCAACGGGTATCTGCCACACCGACGAGTTCACGCTTTCGGGCGCCGACCCTGAAGGGCTGTTCCCGGCGATCCTTGGCCATGAGGGCGCGGGTATCGTGGTCGATGTCGGGCCGGGGGTGACCAGCGTCAAGAAGGGCGATCACGTCATCCCGCTCTATACGCCCGAATGCCGCGAGTGCCCCTCGTGCCTGTCGCGCAAGACCAATCTGTGCACGGCGATCCGGTCCACCCAGGGCCAAGGGCTGATGCCCGATGGGACCTCGCGGTTCTCCTACAAGGGCAAGCCTATCTTTCACTACATGGGGTGCTCGACCTTTTCCAACTACACGGTGATGCCGGAAATCGCGGTGGCCAAGATCGATGCGAACGCGCCGTTCGACAAGGTCTGCTACGTCGGTTGCGGGGTGACCACGGGCGTGGGCGCGGTGATCAACACCGCCAAGGTCGAACAGGGATCGACGGCGGTGGTCTTCGGGCTCGGAGGCATCGGGCTCAATGTGATCCAGGGCCTGAAGATGGCCGGCGCCGACATGATCATCGGCGTGGATCTGAACAACGACAAGAAAAGCTGGGGCGAGCGCTTCGGGATGACTCATTTCGTCAATCCCAAGGAGATCGACGGCGATATCGTGCCCCATCTCGTCAATATGACCAAGCGCGGGGCCGACCAGATCGGGGGCGCGGATTATACCTTCGACTGCACCGGCAACGTGACCGTGATGCGTCAGGCGCTCGAGGCCAGCCATCGCGGCTGGGGCAAATCTGTGGTGATCGGGGTGGCGGCCGCGGGGGCGGAGATTTCCACCCGCCCCTTCCAGCTGGTGACCGGCCGTCAGTGGATGGGTACGGCATTCGGCGGCGCGCGTGGGCGCACAGACGTGCCCAAGATCGTGGACTGGTACATGTCGGGCAAGATCGAGATCGACCCGATGATCACCCACACGCTGCGGCTCGAAGACATCAACACCGGGTTCGATCTGATGCACAAGGGCGAATCGATCCGCTCAGTGGTGCTGTACTGAGCGTTCGGGTGCCGCAAATCTACGTCGATGCGGATGCCTGCCCGGTCAAGGCAGAGGTGCTCAAGGTGGCCGAGCGGCACCAGATGCGCGTCTCGATGGTCGCCAATACCGGATTGCGGCCCAGCCGCGATCCGCTTGTCCGCATGGTGACCGTGCCCAAGGACCCCGATGCAGCCGACGACTGGATCGCCGAGGAAATCGCGGCCAGCGATATCGTGGTGACCGCCGATATTCCGCTGGCGGACAGGGCGCTCAAGAAAGACGCTTACGCCATCGGGCCGACCGGGCGCATATTCGACACCAGTTCGATCGGTATGGCGCTGGCTATGCGCAATCTCAATCAGCACCTGCGTGAGACCGGGGAGAGCCGCGGCCTCAATGCCAGCTTCACGCCCCGGGACCGCTCGAACTTCCTTCAGGCCTTCGACACGCTGTGCATCAAGGCCAAGCGCACGGCGCCTGGCGGGGCGGCGCAGTGAGTACACGGGCGGCGAAGGGAAGACACCTCCGGCATCTGCCGTTCTACGCAGGGCTCATGGGCGGGGTTTTTGCGCTTGTGTTGGGCCTGGCCTTGGTGCCCGGCCTTGCCGTGGAGCTGGCAGCGGTCGGGTTTTTCCTCGTCTATCTGGCGGTGGTCGCCATCCGTATGCCCCGGCTCGATGCGACCTATCTGCGCCGCCATGCCACAGACACCGACGAGCCTGCCCCCATCATCTTCCTGGTGACGCTGGCCGCGATCATGATCTCGCTGGCTTCGCTGTTCCTGCTACTCAACCGCGAGAACGAGCCCACCATCTCCGATCTGCTCCTCGGCTTCGCCGCGGTGGCGCTGGGCTGGCTGACGATCCACACCATGGCTGCGCTCCATTATGCGCACCTTTATTGGCGCCCCTCTCGGGCGGTCAAGGAGCGGGGGCTGGAATTCCCGCATTCCGATGCGCCCGGCGGGTTCGACTTTCTCTATTTCGCGCTGGTGATCGGGATGACATGCCAGACCTCGGACGTCGCGATCACCGCCACATCCATGCGCAAGGCCAATCTGGTCCATGCGGTGGTCTCGTTCTTTTTCAACACTGTGCTGGTTGCCGCCGCGGTGAACGCGGCGGTTTCGCTGGCTGGATGACATCACAGACGACCGGGAGCCCGATCATGAAGACCCTATCGCAAGCCCTATCCTTTGGCGGTACGCAGAGCGTGCATTCGCACGCCGCGCGGACGACGGGGTGCGAGATGACCTTTGCCGTTTTCGTGCCCGAGCACGAGAAGGGGCAGACCCTGCCGGTGCTCTGGTATCTTTCGGGGCTGACCTGCACGCATCAGAACGTCATGGACAAGGGCGAATACCGGCGCACCGCCGCCGAACTGGGCGTGATTGTGATCTGCCCGGACACGAGCCCGCGCGGCGAGGGCGTGCCGGACGAACCCGATAACTGGCAGTTCGGCTGCGGGGCGGGGTTCTATGTGGATGCGACCCAGGCGCCCTATGATGCGAACTACCGCATGCGCAGCTATCTGCTCGATGAATTGCCCGCGCTGGTGCGCGAGCACTTTCCCGCCGATATGGACCGCCAGTCGGTCTTCGGGCACTCGATGGGCGGGCATGGCGCGCTGACGTTCGCGCTGTCCAATCCCGGCCGGTTCCGCTCGTGCTCGGCGTTCGCGCCCATCGTCAACCCGATGGAGGCGGACTGGTCCAAGGGCGCGTTCGAGAAATATCTGGGGCCCGACCAGGCTGCGTGGCGCGCCCATGATGCGTGCGCGCTCATCGAAGACGGCGCGCGGTTCAATGGCGAGCTTCTGATCGACCAGGGCACGGCAGATGGTTTCCTCGAAAGCGGGTTGATGCCCGAGCGGTTCGCCAAGGCCTGCGAGGCTGCGGGCCAGCCGCTGCGGCTGCGCATGCAGGAGGGGTACGACCACTCCTATTTCTTCATCTCCACCTTCATGGACAGCCACATCCGCTGGCATGCCCAGCGGCTGGACGCGGCCTGATAGGGCACTTTGCAAATGATGGCTGGCGCGGTCGAACCTGTGCGCTAGTGTGAACGGACGAGGGAGGGGCAAGGCATGCAGCATGTGATCGATGCGCTCGAAGCGCGCCGGGAGGAGGCCCGGCAGGGCGGCGGTGCGCGCCGGATCGAGGTTCAGCACGCCAAGGGCAAGCTGACGGCGCGCGAGCGTCTCGACGTGCTGCTCGATCCGGGGAGCTTCGAAGAGTACGACATGTTCGTGACCCACCGGGCCCGCGATTTCGGCATGGATGGCCAGATCGTGCCCGGGGACGGAGTGGTGACCGGCTGGGGCACGATCAACGGCCGACTCACCTACGTGTTTTCCCAGGACTTCACCGTGTTCGGGGGCTCGCTTTCGGAAACCCACGCCCAGAAGATCTGCAAGATCATGGATCTCGCGGTCCAGAACGGCGCGCCGATCATCGGGCTCAACGATTCGGGCGGAGCGCGCATCCAGGAGGGCGTGGCCTCGCTGGGGGGCTATGCGGAAGTCTTCTGGCGCAATGTGCAGGCCTCGGGTGCGGTGCCGCAGATTTCCGTGATCATGGGCCCGTGCGCGGGCGGGGCGGTCTATTCCCCGGCGATGACCGACTTCATCTACATGGTGCGTGACACCTCCTACATGTTCGTCACAGGACCGGACGTGGTCAAGACGGTGACCAACGAGGTGGTGACCGCCGAGGAGCTGGGCGGGGCGGGGACGCACACCAAGCTTTCCTCTGTGGCCGATGCGGCGTTCGAGAACGACATTGAGACCCTGCTCGAAGTGCGCAGGCTGTTCGACTTCCTTCCGCTTTCGGCGCGCGAAAAGGCGCCGCGCGTGGCCACCAACGACCAGATTGACCGGCGCGAGGACAGCCTCGATACGCTGGTGCCGGCAAGCGCCAACATGCCCTACGACATGGGCGAGGTGATCGGCAAGATCGCCGACGAGGGCGAGTTCCTCGAGCTCCAGCGCGAGCATGCGGGCAATATCCTCGTGGGGTTCATCCGTCTCAATGGCGAGACGGTGGGCGTAGTGGCCAACCAGCCACTGGTTCTTGCCGGGTGCCTCGACATTGCCGCGAGCAAAAAGGCGGCGCGATTCATACGCTTCTGCGATTGTTTTGAGATTCCGATTCTGACGCTGGTGGACGTGCCGGGTTTCCTGCCCGGGGTGGCTCAGGAATATGGCGGGATCATCAAGCACGGCGCCAAGCTCTTGTTCGCCTATGCCGAGGCGACCGTGCCCAAGGTGACGGTGATAACCCGCAAGGCCTATGGCGGGGCCTATGACGTGATGAGTTCAAAGCACATCCGCGCCGATGTGAACTATGCCTGGCCGAGCGCGGAGATCGCCGTGATGGGTGCCAAGGGCGCCACCGAGATCCTCTATCGTTCCGAACTCGGCGAGCCCGAGAAGATCGCGGAGCGGACGCGCGAATACGAAGACCGCTTCGCCAACCCGTTCGTGGCGGCGGAGCGGGGCTTTATCGACGACGTCATCATGCCCCACAACACCCGCCGCCGGGTGGCCCGGGCCTTCGAGACGCTGCGCAACAAGAAGGCGCATGTACCGGTGAAAAAGCACGGGAATATTCCGCTGTGAGGTCCAGATAGATGTTTCCCAAGATCCTCATTGCCAATCGGGGCGAGATTGCGTGTCGGGTGATCAAGACGGCGCGCAGGATGGGTATTGCGACGGTCGCGGTCTATTCGGATGCGGACAGAGATGCGGTGCATGTAAAGATGGCCGACGAGGCGGTCCATATCGGGCCGGCGCCGGCTGCCCGGTCCTATCTGGATATCGAAAAAATCGTTGCCGCGTGCAAATCCACGGGCGCCGTGGCGGTGCATCCGGGCTATGGGTTTCTCTCGGAGAACCCGGTGTTCGCCGAGCGGCTGCGCCGCGAGGGCATTTATTTCATCGGGCCGCCGGTCAAGGCGATCGAGGCGATGGGCGACAAGATCGCTTCCAAGAAGATCGCCGCACAGGCCGGGGTGTCGACGGTTCCCGGGCACATGGGGCTGATCGCAGATGCGGACGAGGCGGTCGCAATCGCGTGCCAGATCGGATTCCCGGTGATGATCAAGGCGTCGGCGGGCGGAGGCGGCAAGGGCATGCGGATTGCCCGCTCGGTGGACGAGGTGGCCGAGGGGTTCGAGCGGGCGAAGTCCGAAGCGGCGTCCTCGTTCGGGGACGACCGGATCTTCATCGAGAAGTTCATCGAAAACCCGCGCCACATTGAAATCCAAGTGCTGGCCGATGGGCGGGGCAATTGCATTCATCTGGGCGAGCGGGAATGCTCGATCCAGCGGCGCAACCAGAAGGTGATCGAGGAGGCGCCATCGCCGTTTCTCGACGCAGCGACACGCGAGATGATGGGCGCGCAGGCCGTGGCGCTGGCCAAGGCAGTCAATTACGTGAGCGCCGGGACGGTGGAATTCATCGTCGATCGGGACCGCAATTTCTACTTTCTGGAGATGAACACCCGGCTGCAGGTGGAGCATCCGGTGACCGAACTGGTGACGGGGCTCGATCTGGTCGAGGAAATGCTGCGGATCGCTGACGGAGAGCCGCTCCGGCTCGATCAGGATGCGGTTACGCTCACCGGTCACGCGATCGAGGCGCGGGTTTATGCCGAAGATCCCTATCGCAATTTCCTGCCCTCGACCGGCCGGCTCAAGCGCTATCGTCCGCCCGCCGAGGAGGCGTCGACGCGCCTTGTGGTGCGTAACGATACCGGCGTTCAGGAAGGCTCGGAAATCAGCCCCTATTACGATCCGATGATCGCAAAACTGGTGACCTGGGGCGAGACCCGGGAGGCGGCGATCGAGACCATGGCGACCGCGCTCGACGCGTTCGAGATCGAGGGCGTGGGCAACAACGTGCCTTTTCTCTCGGCTGTCGCCGCGCAAGCCCGGTTCCGTTCAGGGGACCTCTCGACCAATTATATCGCGGAGCAATTTCCAGATGGGTTCGCCGGGACCGAACCCGATGAGGGCACGCTCAAGGCGCTGGCGGCGCTCGCCTGCCGGGCCGCCTATCAGCTCGAGACCCGCGGGTTCGTCGAGCCTCCCGCGCTGGCCGGGGGGCATGATAGCGCCGAGCGCAGCGTCCTGATCGGAGACAAGCGCTGGGATTTCTCGATCCCGAAATCGGGGGACTCATTCGTTCTGATGAGCGGCGGGCAGGGGGTTTCCATCGAGGATGGTTGGCAACCGGGCGCTTCGCTGGCGGTCAGCGAGATCGACGGGCGCACCTTCGTGGTGCGCATGGATCGGATCACCTCCGGGTTTCGCCTGCGTTACAGGGGCGCGGATTTGCGTGCGCGGGTCGTGGCTCCGCATGTGGCCGATCTGATGGTTCACATGCCGGTCAAGACGCCGCCGGACATGAGCCGGTTCCTGTTGTGCCCGATGCCCGGGCAGGTGGTGCGGCTTTCAGTGGCCGAGGGCGATGTGGTCGAGGACGGGCAGGCGCTGGCGATCGTTGAGGCCATGAAGATGGAAAACGTGCTGCGCGCCGAGCGGCGGGCCCGGGTTTCGCGGCTGGCCGCGTCTGAGGGCGACGTGCTGGCGGTCGACGCGGTGATCATGGAATTCGAGGCCGTGTGATGGAAGCTATCGTTCGCGCTTGCCAAATGCCCCCCATCGAGAGACCTCAATGACCCGGACGCCCCGCGAGGTCTGGGACCATATCGCAAGCACCGAGTTGCGCGGCACGCCGCTCGAGGCGCTGAGGCGTGAGCGCGGGGGCGTGCCGATCGAGCCGGTCTATTTTGGCGAGGATGGCGCGGTGCCGGGCGTCGAACCCTATACGCGCGGGGTGCGGGCGACCATGTACGCCAACCGCCCCTGGACGATCCGGCAATACGCGGGCTTTTCCACTGCAGAGGAGAGCAACAGGTTCTACCGTCGGGCGCTGGACAAGGGGCAGAAGGGGCTTTCGGTCGCCTTCGATCTCGCCACCCACAGGGGCTATGATTCCGACCATCCGCGCGTTGCGGGGGATGTGGGCAAGGCCGGAGTGGCCATCGACACGGTCGAGGACATGAAAACGCTGTTCGAGGGCATACCGCTCGACGCGGTGAGCGTGTCGATGACCATGAACGGGGCGGTGATCCCGGTGCTGGCCATGTTCATCGTGGCGGCCGACGAGCAGGGTATTGGGCCCGAAGCGCTGTCGGGGACTATCCAGAACGACATCCTCAAGGAGTTCATGGTCCGCAACACCTATATCTACCCGCCCGAGCCTTCCATGCGGATCGTGGGCGACGTGATCGGGTATTGCTCGGAACACATGCCGCGCTTCAATTCGATTTCCATCTCGGGCTATCACATGCACGAGGCCGGGGCGACGGCAGTCCAGGAACTGGCCTATACGCTGGCGGACGGGATCGACTATGTCCGCACGGCGCGGGGGCGGGGCCTAGCTATCGACAGCTTTGCGCCCAGGCTTTCATTCTTTTTCGGCATCGGGATGGATTTCTTCACCGAGATCGCCAAGCTCAGGGCGGCGCGGACGCTGTGGTCGGATATCATGACGGGGTTGGGCGCGTCGGACCCGCGCTCGAAAATGCTGCGCACGCATTGCCAGACCTCTGGGGTTTCGCTGACCGAGCAGGATCCGCTCAACAATGTGGTGCGCACCGCTTATGAGGCGCTGGCGGCGGTGCTGGGCGGAACGCAGAGCCTGCACACCAATTCATTCGATGAAGCCATCGCGCTGCCGACCGAAACCTCTTCGCGAATCGCGCGCAATACGCAGTTGATACTGCAGCATGAAACGGCCGTGACAGACGTGGTCGATCCGTTGGGGGGCTCATACTACGTCGAGGCGCTGACCGAGCAGTTGGTGGTAGAGGCCCGCGCGCTGATCGCCGAGATCGAGGCGGATGGCGGGATGACGCGCGCCGTGCAATCGGGAGCACCCAAGCGGGCCATCGAGGAGGTGGCGGCGCGGCGCCAGGCTTTGATCGACCGGGGCGATGCGGTGATCGTGGGGGTCAATCGCTACCGGCTTGAAACCGAGGATGGCGTCGACGCGCTCGAAATCGACACCGCCAAGGTCCGGGCCGGCCAGATCGAGCGGATCGGGGCGGTGCGACGCGCGCGCAATGAGGAGAACTGCGCCTTCGCACTCAACGCGTTGCGCGAATACGCAGCGATGAACGAGGGCAATCTGCTCGAGGCGGCGATTGCGGCGGCGCGGGCGCGGGCCACATTGGGGGAGATATCCCAGGCCATGGAGGATGTCTTCGGGCGCTATGACGCCACCCAGAGCATGATTTCCGGGGTATACGCGGATCAGTATGCGGGTGATCCGGAGTTTGCCGCGGCCCGGGAACGCACCGATACCTTTGCACAGCGTCACGGGCGCAAGCCGGCGATCCTGATCGCCAAGATGGGGCAGGACGGCCATGATCGCGGCGCCAAGGTGATCGCCACCGCGTTTGCCGATATCGGCTTTGCCGTGGAGATGGGCGCGTTGTTCGAGACGCCCCAGGAGGTCGCGGCCCAGGCCGATGCGCTCGGCGTGGATGCGGTGGGCGTGTCTTCGCTGGCGGCAGGGCACAAGGCGCTGGTCCCCGAGCTGGTCGCTGCGCTCAAGGCCCGGGAGCTGGGCGATTTGGCGGTGTTCGTGGGGGGCGTGATCCCGAGCGGAGATTACGATTTCCTGCGCGAGCACGGGGTGACCGAGATTTTCGGGCCCGGCACAAACGTCCTTGATGCTGCATTCACGGTGCTCGACAGGATCGAGGGGAGGCTGACGAACCGATGATCGGGCGGCTCAACCATATCGCGATCGCGGTGCCCGATCTCGATGCTGCGGTGGCGCGCTACCGCGACGGGCTAGGGGCGAGGGTCTCGGCCCCGCAGGCGCTGCCGGAGCACGGGGTGACCGTGGTGTTCATCGAGACCGGGAACACGAAGGTGGAGCTAATGGCGCCGCTGGGCGCGCAATCGCCGATCGCGAAGTTCCTAGAGCGCAATCCCGACGGCGGGATGCATCACATGTGTTTCGAGGTCGAGGATATCGCCGCAGCGGTGGAGCGGCTGGTGGGGCAGGGCATGCGCGTTCTCGGCGGCGGCCGGCCCCGGACGGGCGCCCATGGGGTGCCGGTGGTGTTCCTGCATCCCAAGGACTTCCACGGGGTGTTGATCGAACTGGAAGAGACAGGGACGCCCCTTTCCAACAAACATGTTAGGGTCTAAAAGGCCTCATTCCCAGATTCCCGAGGAGCAGGTTCGCAATGGCCGCGGACGGATGGTTGAAGATGCACGCCAGCGATACGGTGGCGGTGCTCACGGCGAAGGCGCCGAGCGGCAGCCAGCCGCTGGGCCATGGTGCTGCCCTCGAACGGGCTGTGCCAGCAGGGCACAAGCTTGCGCTCGATACCATCGCGCAGGGTGCGCCGATCATCAAGTTCGGGCAGATCATCGGCTATGCCACACAGCCCGTGGCGGCGGGCGAGCATATACACACCCACAACTGCGCCATGGGCGAGCACGACACCGCCTATGAGATCGGCGTCGATCTCGAGCAGGCGCGGGCCAATATTCCCAAGGTCGCGCCGGGCGAGTTCATGGGCATCCACCGGGCCAACGGCCAGATCGGGACGCGGAACTATGTGGCGCTGATCGCGACGGTGAACTGCTCGACGACGGTGATCCGGCAGGCGGCTTTCCAGATCAACACCAGCGGCATGCTGGATGACTATCCCAATGTCGATGGCGTGGTGGCCTTCGCCCACGGCACGGGCTGTGGCATGGCGCCGGACGGGCCGGGCCACGACAATCTCCAGCGCGTGCTCTGGGGTCATGCGACGCACCCCAATGTGGGCGCGGCGCTGTTCGTCGGGCTGGGCTGCGAGGTGATCCAGATCGCCCGCATGAAGGCGACCTTCGGGGACGTGGGGTCGGCCGAGCGCTTCAAGGGGCTCACGATCCAGGATAGCGGAGGCACGACCAGGACCATCGCGGCGATCGTGGATGCGGTAGCCAAGCTGTTGCCACAAGCCAATGCGGTGACGCGTGCACCGGCACCGGCCTCGGCGCTGCGCGTGGCGCTGCAATGCGGGGGATCTGATGGATTTTCAGGGATCACCGCGAACCCGGCGCTGGGGGTGGCAAGCGATATTCTCGTGGGCATGGGCGGTACGGTGGTGCTGGCCGAAACCCCTGAGATCTATGGCGCAGAACAGCTCCTGTTGCGCCGTGCCGCGTCCCAGGAGGTCGCCGACAAGCTGATCGAGCGGATCGGGTGGTGGGAGAACTACACCCGCATCAACGGCGGGACGATGGACAATAACCCCAGCCCCGGCAACAAGGCTGGCGGGCTGACCACGATCCTCGAGAAGTCGCTGGGGGCCGCCGCCAAGGGCGGATCGACCCCGCTGACTTCGGTGATCGATTATGGTGCGCCCGCCGATGTGCCGGGCTTCGCCTTCATGGACAGTCCGGGCTACGATCCGGCCTCGGTGACTGGCCAGATCGCGACGGGCGCCCAGATCGTGGTGTTCACCACCGGGCGCGGGTCGGCTTTCGGCTCCAAGCCCGCGCCGACGATCAAGCTGGCGACCAACAGCGCTCTGGCCGCGGCGATGCCCGACGACATGGACCTCGATTGCGGGGACGTGCTGGCCGGAGTTTCGCTCGAGGACAAGGGCCGGCAGATCGTGGACATGATCCTCAAGGTCGCGAGCGGCGAGGCCTCCAAGAGCGAAGCGCTCGGGCTGGGCGACAATGAATTCGTGCCCTGGCAGATCGGGGCCGTCATGTAGTCATCGCATGGCCGATCGCCCCTTGTACCGGGGGCGCGGGACACCATGTGCATGTCACACCCCTCGTGGTACTCACCACGTCGAACGCACCTCCGGGCAGCCGCTCGGGGGATGATGAAAAGACCAAAGAATCGAGGAAGCACCAGATGACTTTCACGCCGCATGGCAAGCACCTGATCGCCGGAGACTGGGTCGCTGGAGACGAAACCTTCACATCCTCCCCCGCATCGGGCGAGGCCCATTCCTTTTCCGTCGGCACGCCCGAAAACGTGAACGCAGCCTGCGAGGCCGCCGAAGAGGCGTTTTGGTCCTATGGCTACACCACCCGTGAGCAGCGCGCCGCGTTCCTCAATTCGATCGCCGACGAGATCGAAGCGCGCGCCGAGCAGATCACCGCAATCGGTACGCAGGAAACCGGGCTCCCCGAAGCACGGCTCAATGGCGAGCGCGGCCGCACGACCGGCCAGCTTCGCCTTTTCGCCGAGCATATCCTGAAGGGCGATTATCTGGACCGCCGTCACGACGAGGCTCTGCCGGACCGCAAGCCGGCGCCGCGCCCGGACCTCAAGATGGTCCAGCGTCCGATCGGGCCGGTGGCCGTGTTCGGTGCGTCGAACTTCCCGCTCGCGTTTTCCACCGCCGGCGGCGATACCGCAGCGGCGCTGGCCTCCGGCTGCCCCGTCGTGGTCAAGGGCCACTCGGCGCATCCGGGAACCGGCGAGATCGTTGCCGAAGCGGTCAATGCCGCCCGCGAAAAGCACGGGCTGCACAAGGGCGTCTTCTCGCTCATCCAGGGTGGCAAGCGCGATGTGGGCCAGACGCTGATCCAGCACCCCAACATCAAGGCGGTCGGGTTCACCGGTTCGCTCGGTGGCGGGCGCGCGCTCTATGACCTTTGCGCGCAGCGGCCTGAGCCGATCCCGTTCTTCGGTGAGCTCGGTTCGGTCAACCCCATGTTCCTGATGCCGGCAGCGCTCGGTGCGCGTGGCGCCGAGATCGGCAAGGGCTGGGCCGGTTCGCTGACCATGGGCGCAGGCCAGTTCTGTACCAATCCCGGCATTGCCGTGGTGCTCGAAGGCAGCGATGCCGACGCGTTCGTTGCCGCGGCCAAGGACGCTCTGGGCGAAGTCGGCCCGCAGACCATGCTGACCGACGGGATCGCCGAAGCCTATCGCTCGGGCCGTGACCGGATCGCCAAGACCTCCGGTGTGCGCGAAGTGCTCTCCAGCACCTGCGACCTGCGCAACGCTACGCCTTATCTCTATGAGACCACGGGCGAGAACTGGCTGGCCAATCACGAGTTGGGCGAGGAAGTGTTCGGCCCGCTGGGGCTCGTGGTCCGGGTCAAGGACGAGGACGAGATGCGCAAGGTGGCCAGGAGCCTTGAAGGCCAGTTGACCTGCACCATCCACCTCGACGACGGCGACACGGCTCTGGCCCAGACCCTCGTGCCGATCCTCGAGCGCAAGGCCGGGCGCATTCTCGCCAACGGTTTCCCGACGGGCGTGGAAGTCGCCGATGCGATGGTCCATGGCGGTCCTTACCCCGCATCGACCAATTTCGGCGCCACCTCGGTGGGCACGCTCTCGATCCGGCGCTTCCTGCGGCCTGTCTGCTTCCAGGCGATGCCGGACGCGCTGCTGCCGGGCGACCTGCACTAGTGCATTTCCTGTTCTGATTGAATCAGAACAGGAGCTCCAAGTCATCGAGTTGTCGCGTTTCCGAGCCGGAGAGGTAATTCTACTTTTTCTGGAAACGCTCCGAGCTAATCGCAGGCACATTTCGGGGCCGGGGGAAATCCTTCCGGTCCCACTCCGGGACGACCGGCGGCGAGGCGCAAAGCACTTTTCCCGCCCTCGCCTTTTGGCGGACTTTGCGCCGGCCCGGTGTTGGGATAAGACGGCGCAGAACGACAAACGAGCGCGAAGCGCGCCGGGGAGTCCCCATGTCCACCCAGACCGCAAGACCCGCAAAGGCGCTGACCCCGCCCGATATCATCGCCCGAAAGGGCGGCGATCCTCTGGTGTGCCTGACGGCCTATACAACGCCGGTGGCCAAGCTGGTCGATGGCCATTGCGACCTGATCCTCGTGGGGGACAGCGTCGGCATGGTCGTGCACGGGCTGGACAACACGCTCGGGGTCACAATGGAGATGATGATCCTGCACGGCCAGGCGGTGCGGCGCGGGCTGCGGCATGCGCTGATGGTGGTGGACCTGCCATTCGGCGCCTATGAGGCCGGGCCCGATCAGGCCTTCGCCAACGCGGTGCGGCTGGTCAAGGAAACCGGGTGCGACGCGATCAAGATCGAGGGCGGCGTGCACATGGCCGAGACGATCAGGTTCCTGACCGAACGCTCGATCCCGGTGGTCGCCCATATCGGGCTCACGCCGCAGTCGATCCGCCGGTTTGGCGGCTACAAGGTACAGGGCCGGGGCGATGCCGCCGACCATGTGCTGGCCGATGCGGTGGCGGTCTCCGAGGCAGGGGCCTTTGCGGTGGTGGTGGAATCGGTGCCTGAATCGCTGGGGACCCGGATCACCGAGGCGATCGCGGTGCCCACGATCGGGATCGGTGCATCCGCGACGTGCGATGGCCAGATCCTCGTTGTCGACGACATGCTCGGCATGTTTACCGATTTCACGCCCAAATTCGTCAAGCGCTATGGCGAACTTGCCGGTCACGCTCAGGAAGCGATCGCGCGCTATGCCGAGGAGGTCCGGACGCGGACGTTCCCGGGGCCCGATCATGTCTATGGCGAGGGCCCGGCCAAGGCCGGCAAGACCTGATGATCGCAATAGCCAGAACCGTTGCCGCGCTGCGGGAGAAGGTGGCGGGCTATCATGACGCGGGAGAGACCGTGGCGCTGGTGCCCACCATGGGGGCGCTGCACGAGGGCCATTTCTCGCTGGTCCAAGCCGCACGGACGCGGGCCGACAGGGTGGTGGTGACGCTGTTCGTCAATCCCAAGCAATTCAACAACCCCAATGATCTCGCCGCTTATCCGCGGACCGAGGAGAGCGACGCCGCGGCGCTGGGTCCGCTGGGCGTCGATGTGCTGTTCGCGCCGCCGGTCGAGGAGATGTATCCTGACGGGTTCTCCACCGTGGTGCGGGTCGACGGGCTGAGCGAAGGGCTGTGCGGCGCCTTCCGGCCCGGCCATTTCGAGGGCGTGGCCACGGTGGTGGCCAAACTTTTCCTCCAGAGCCGCGCCGATGTTGCGCTGTTCGGGGAAAAAGACTTCCAGCAGCTCGCGATCATCCGGCGCATGGCACGCGATCTCGATATTGGGATCGAGGTGGTGGGATGTCCCACGGTGCGTGAGGCGGACGGGTTGGCGCTGTCTTCCCGCAACGCAAGGCTATCGAAACAAGCGCGGGCGCAGGCTCCGGCACTGGCCCGGGCCCTGCACAGTGCCGCTGACGCTATCTCGGTTGGAGCGGCCATCGAACCCACGATCGCCAAGGCGCGCGAGATGGTGCTGGCCGCCGGTTATAGCGAGGTCGAGTACATCGAGCTGCGCGAGGCCGGGTCGCTGGCTCCGGTCGAGGTGCTCGAAGCGCCGTCCCGGCTGTTGGCTGCGGCCTGGCTCGATGGGGTGCGGCTGATCGACAACGTGCCGGTCATGCCGCGCTGACCTTTCTTGCGCGGCTCGGGGCCGTAGACTCTCGTTTGGTGTCAAAGAACGAGCGCACAGTGTCGCCGGGTGTACCGCCTTCCTCCAGCTGCACGGCTCGCGTTGCCGGCCTCGCCTCAGACCTTTTTCGCGGTCGACAGCGGGGAGGCGGGGCGTCCATAACAGCCATCCACAGACGAGCAGGAACGGGAGACCGGCGGTGACGACACTTATTGGCTGGATCGAATCGCAGGCGGTCGCCGAGGACGTGGCGCGGCTCCTGGCGGCAGTCGCGGAGAGCGGGCGCGAGATATCCCAGGCGCTGCGGATCGAGGCTGCCAAGGGTATCTCCGCCGGTACGGGATCGATCAACGTGCAGGGCGAGGAGCAGAAGCCGCTCGATATCATCTCCAACGAGATCCTTTCGGCCGCCTGCGAGGCGTCGGGTGTCGTCTCGGCGATCGTTTCCGAGGAACTTGAAGAGATCGTAGTGCCCTCGGGTGCCGGGGGCGATGCGCGGCTGGCGCTGGTGTTCGATCCGCTGGACGGGTCGTCGAACCTCGAGGTCAACGGAGGCGTGGGGACGATCTTTTCGATCCTGGACGTGGGCACGCCCCAGGCGATGGAGACCGGGCGCGTACTGGTGCCCGGCCACCGGCAGATCGCGGCGGGGTATATCCTTTACGGGCCCGCCACGGTCCTGGTTCTGACCGCGGGCGCAGACGTGGCGATGTTCGCGCTCGAGGAGACCAGCGGGACCTTCGTTCTGACCCGGGAGAAAGTGTCCATCCCGCCCCAGGCCGGCGAGTTCGCCATAAACGCGTCGCGGCGTGATTCATGGGAGGAGCCGACGCGCGCCTATATCGAGGCCTGCCTTGCCGGCAAGTCCGGGCCGTTCGGGCGCAGCTACAATATGCGCTGGTGTGCGGCGATGGTCGCGGATCTGCACCGGATCCTGTGCCGGGGCGGGATCTTCCTTTATCCGGTCGATACGGGCACGCGCGAGAAGGGCGGACGGCTGCGGCTGCTCTATGAGGCCAGCCCCATGGCGATGATCGTGGAGGCCGCAGGCGGCGCGGCCAGCGACGGGACGCGGCGCATCCTCGATATCGAGCCGGGCGGTCTGCACCAGAGGGTTGGGGTGATCATCGGGTCGCGCGACGATGTTAAGCGAGCCTGCAGCTTTTACTGACGCAGCGCCACTGCAGATGCACATCGGTGCCAAGCGGTTAATCGCAGGCCGGCAATTTGATTGGGCTTTGAAAGTTCATCTAAAATTTGCGGGTTTAGTGTCTGGTTGGCGGGGGCGCCGGCACAGGCGATCATGAATACAATGTGCGCCGGTCCCCGAATGGCACCGGGAGGCTGCTCGCGCACATGATGAAACAGTTCGCCAAGGACGAAGGCGGTGTTGTCGCCGTCATATTCGCGCTTATGGCTATTCCGTTCATCGCCCTCGGCGGCTGGACGGTGGATTATGTGCGGCTCCAGCATGTGAACGACCATCTGCAGGCCCAGGCAGACGCCGCCGCGCTCAACTATTGGGTGGAAGATGCGCCGGCCGATCAGTGGCGCATGCTGTTGCTGGCGGAGCTCGATCGGAAATACGAGGGCGCCTGGGCCCGCGACGTGGCCGTCGAGAACGCGCTCAACGACAGCGGATCGGACGTGACTGTCACAGTGACAGCCCAAGTGCCGCTCTCGTTCATGCACATCATACCGGGAATCCCGCAATCCCAGACCGTCGTGGTGTCCGCAATTGCGCGGGTGAGCGAGCCGACCGAAATCCGCAAGCCTCCGATCAACACCACGCTCGACCCAGAAGCCGGGGACTACAACCGGATCTGGATGTATTGCTACTGGCCCAGCCGCGACACGCCGACAGCGACCCTGCCCAAGCGCACACGCATGGTGCCGATCGCCGACAATGGCGGGTCCGAGTTCGTCGCCGATACCGATGTGCCGCCGTCCGATGCCGGGTTGCGCATCATCTATGAAGAGATCCTGAGGACCAATCATTTCGGGCTCGATGGTCAGGAAGAGGGCGCTTGGCGGCTCGCCGACGGTGCGGGGACGGCCGACAGGGTCTACCGCTACATGTTGCCCGACTGCCCTGCAGGCTCGCATCTGAGCCTGAGGCTCGAGAACGTCCGGTTCGCCCGGAGCGCGCATCGGTACTGGGACGAGGGCGAAGCGCCCAATGGCGGCGGGGACCGGCATACCGGGCGGTTCGACTATTACACCGACACGTATTTTTCGGCGGGCGACCCGACCGAGCAGTACGCCCACCTGATGCACCCGACGACCGCCCAGCCGGTGCAGATTCTCGAGACGGTGCTGTGCGACACGCTGGAGGAATGCCGGTCGGGTTCGGGCGGGGTGGTCCCCTCGGGCACCGGGCGCAATCCGCAGCGCGCGTCCGGGGAGTGCGAGCCGGGCAAGTACATGTATTACGGCTGGGAGGACCGGCCTCCCGGGCAGACCGGGGCAAGCGGGGGGTGGCAGGATTTCGCATGGACCGACCGGGACTATGATGACATCCGTGTCATCATCGAATGCCCCACCTTCGTGACCGAGGGTGAACGCAGCGCGCGGCTGGTCGGCTGAGGGGCGCGGCGGTCCGCAAGCCATTGTCGCCCGAGCAAAAAGGGCTTGTGTTGCCGGGAGCCAGAAGGTAAACGCCCCGCAGTTTCAACTCTTGAACGATGGTTGTGAGCGATGGGTAAGGAAAAGTTCAGCCGCACGAAGCCGCACTGCAACATTGGCACGATTGGCCATGTTGACCACGGCAAGACGTCATTGACGGCTGCGATCACGAAGGTATTGGCCGAGACGGGCGGTGCGACGTTCTCCGCTTACGACCAGATCGACAAGGCGCCCGAAGAGAAGGCCCGCGGTATCACGATCTCGACGGCGCACGTCGAGTACGAGACCGAGAAGCGCCACTATGCGCATGTGGACTGCCCCGGTCACGCGGACTATGTGAAGAACATGATCACCGGCGCGGCGCAGATGGACGGCGCGATCCTTGTGGTCTCGGCTGCCGACGGCCCGATGCCCCAGACGCGCGAGCACATTCTGCTCGCCCGCCAGGTTGGCGTTCCGGCGCTTGTTGTGTTCCTCAACAAGGTCGACCAGGTCGACGACGAGGAGCTTCTTGAGCTGGTCGAGCTCGAGGTTCGCGAGCTTCTCTCGTCCTATGAGTTCCCCGGTGACGACATTCCGATCACCAAGGGTTCTGCGCTGATGGCACTCGAGGACAAGCGTCCCGAGATCGGCCATGACGCGATCCTGGAGCTGATGAAGACTGTGGACGACTACATTCCGCAGCCCGAGCGCCCCGTGGATCAGCCCTTCCTGATGCCGGTCGAAGACGTGTTCTCGATTTCCGGTCGTGGCACGGTTGTGACCGGTCGGGTTGAGCGCGGCATCGTCAAGGTTGGCGAGGAAGTCGAGATCATCGGGATCAAGGCGACCCAGAAGACCACGGTGACCGGCGTCGAGATGTTCCGCAAGCTGCTCGATTCGGGCCAGGCTGGTGACAACATCGGTGCTCTGATCCGCGGTATCGACCGCAGCCAGGTGGAGCGCGGGCAGGTGCTGTGCAAGCCCGGTTCTGTGACCCCGCACACCAAGTTCGTTGCCGAAGCCTACATCCTGACCAAGGAAGAGGGCGGTCGCCACACCCCGTTCTTCACGAACTACCGTCCGCAGTTCTACTTCCGGACGACGGACGTGACCGGTGTCGTGACGCTGAACGAGGGCGTTGAGATGGTGATGCCCGGCGACAACGTGGAAATGAACGTGGAACTGATCGTTCCGATCGCGATGGAAGAGAAGCTTCGCTTCGCCATCCGCGAAGGCGGCCGCACCGTCGGCGCCGGCGTCGTTTCCAAAATCGTCGCGTAA
>NZ_RZMX01000011.1:0-2500 GCF_003992665.1 Pelagibacterium montanilacus | reverse complement strand
TGAACGCAGCACATCGCAACCGTCAGACCGCCCTTCTCAAGGCAACGGGCTTTGAAGACTCTCCGGCGCTGACCGTGACCTCCTCGGAAGGGGAGTTGCCGCAGGGCCGGGAAATCAGCCTGACCTGGCTGGCCGGAACCGTACTTACGGGCCTCACGTCCTTCATGCTCATGGCCGCGGCAATCCACGTCTCCTTCAAGGGCCAGGACACATTCTCCACTCCCTATGATGCGCTGGCCGTGCAGGTACCCGAGCGCTCTGTTTCGGTGGCCGACTCTCTCATGGTCAAGAGCCGCAGGGCAAAGCCTGTGACCGAGACCCATTCCGATCTCGAGATCATCGAAGCCTCGATCCGTGAAGTGGTCGAAGGGGTCGCCCATATCCGCAACCGTCCCTTCACCCTGATCGACGCCAGCCTAGCGACCTCGGCAACCGCTTTGTCCGAGGACATTCCGGCCTACGACCCGGTGGCGCTTCTTGCGCGCAACGAGACCATGCGCGCCGAGCAGACCGCCGATCTGGTGAGCACCGATATCTACGGCGCCGACGTCGGCGGAGAAGTGACGATCCGCACCGCTGCGCTTTCGCTGGACACCCCTCCGCGGCGCACGATCAACGATACCAACGCGGCCCGCTTCCTGCGCACCAGTGTCGAGGGAGCATATGCCGACGACACGTCGCCGGTTCTGGGCTATGCATCAATCGGCACTGTGGGCGGGCTGCGCGAGCTCGGGGTCGAGAGCGGCGCGCCGGCCACTGTTCTCGAGGCAGAGAACGTGACCATCGTGCCCCGCACCAGCATGGATGAATCGGCCAACATGGCACGGACCGAGCGCATCCAGACCATCAGGGAGCAGACGCCCCTGGGCGAAGCCCTTGTCCGGAACGGGTTTACACAGGCAATGGCCGAGGCCGTGATCCGGGCGATGCGCAATGTGCATCCCGAAACCAGCCTTTCACCCGGTGCCCGGCTACGGATCCTCTTTGGTCCGAACCGCGGCACCGAAACGCTGCTTCCCCAGCGCCTGAGCATATACCAGGACACCACACACCGGGTGACGGTCGCCCTTGCGGACCGCGGCCAGTACGTCATGGCACTCGAGCCGCCGCGGATCGACTTCTCGGAAGTCGATACCGAGGAGGTCAATCTTTCCAATCTGCCCTCGATCTACCGCTCGATCTGGGAAACGGGCCGCAAGCACAATCTCGATGATGCCGTCATCGACCGGATCGCGGCCATGTTCGCCTATGACGTGGACCTCACGCGCCGCATCGCGCCCGGAGATTCCATCGCCATCCTGATGTCCGATACTCCCGAGAGCGAGGATCGCGAGCTGCTTTACGTTAACCTCAAGCTCGGCAACACCGAGCGCGAGCTGTTCCGCTATCACACCGAGGACGGGGTCATCGACTTCTACAATCCCGATGGAGAGACCGGAAAGCAGTTCCTGCTGCGCCGTCCGCTCGAGGGCGGGGGCAATATGCGCTCGCGCTACGGCTATCGCCGCCATCCGGTTTTCGGCGACTACCGGCTTCATGCCGGCGTGGACTTTGCGGCGCGCACCGGCACGCCAATCTACGCGGCGGGAGACGGGGTGATCGAGCGCGCGCAGTGGTTCTCGGGCTATGGACGCTATGTCGAAGTCCGGCATGCCAATGGCTATGCCACCGCTTATGCCCATATGAGTGCCATCGAAGACGGGATCACCCCCGGCACCAGGGTCAACCAGGGCGAGGTCATCGGCTATGTCGGCTCTACGGGGCTCTCGACCGGACCGCATCTTCACTACGAGATGAAGATCAACGGCAATACCGTCGATCCCATGGCGGTCAAGCTGCCCCGTGCGAACTCGCTGGCCGCCCAGCACCGGGCCGATTTCGAGAACACGGTGGCCCAGATCCGGGCCCTGGTGAACCGGGAGAACGATCCCTCTCCCGTCACTGTCGCGTCCAACTAGACTCTGTCATTTTGTGACGGAAGCATACCCGGCATTTTGGATGTAGTTTGCACATTCGTGTGGGGAGATTGTCTGCACGAGGCGCCCGATGTGTCGCCAGGTTTCATCGACGGTTCGTTTCTGGGCCATACGCATCCAATGCTTTATCTTGGAGAAGGCCTGCTCGATGGGGTTGAGGTCGGGTGAGTAGGGCGGCAGGAACCAGAGCCGTGCTCCCGCACTTTTGATCATCTGCCGGATGATGGCGGCCTTGTGGGAGCCGAGATTGTCCATGACGACGATATCGCCGGGCCGGAGGGTGGGCAGGAGCACTTGTTCGACATAGGCCCGGAACGATGTCCCGTTGATCGGGCCGTCGAAAACGCAGGGCGCGATCAGCCCGTCGCAGCGCAAAGCGCCCAAAAAGGTCATGGTGCGCCAATGGCCGTTCGGGGCGAAGCCGCGCAGGCGTTGACCTCTTGGTCCCCATCCCCGGATCGGAGCCATGTTGGTCTTGATCCAGGTCTCGTCGATGAACACCAGCCGATTGGGGTCCAGATAGG
>NZ_RZMX01000010.1 GCF_003992665.1 Pelagibacterium montanilacus | reverse complement strand
CTTGATGATGTGGACGCCCCCGGCCAGCGCAGTGCCGGTTAAGGTGCTGTGGAAGTGAAAGCAAGAGAAGGAGCGTTTACAATGAATATCAATACAATCGGACTGGATCTGGCCAAGAGCGTTTTCCAGGCACATGGCGTGGATGACACCGGGAAGACAGTGCTGGTGAAGAAGCTGCATCGCAAACAGATGCTGCCATTCTTTTCGAAACTGGCACCCTGCCTGATCGGGGTTGAAGCCTGCGCTACGGCGCATCACTGGGCGCGTACGCTGATCGCCATGGGCCATGACGTCAGGATCATGCCGCCGTCTTATGTAAAAGGATACGTCAAGCGCGGCAAAAGTGATGCGCTGGACGCAGAAGCGATCTGCGAAGCCGTGCAACGTCCCACGATGCGGTTCGTGCCCGTCAAGACGGTTGAGCAGCAGGGCATCCTGATGGCGCATCGGGCGCGATCTCTCCTGGTGCGCCAGCGCACCATGGCAGCGAATGCACTGCGCGCTCACCTGGCCGAATTCGGCTTCGTCGCAAATCCCGGCATCGCCAATCTGGCGAAGCTGGCCGATAGGGCCTTTGCTGATGAAGCCCTTCCTACTTACGCTCATCGAGCGCTTGAGATATTGATCCGACGGATCACCGAGTTAACCGAGGAGGTCGGCGAACTCGATCAGGAATTACGCATCTGGCATGCCGAGAACGAGGCCAGTCGAAGGCTCGCGGCTATCCCGGGTGTCGGGGTGATCACAGCGACAGCCATCGCGGCAACAGTGACAGACCCCGATCAGTTCCAATCAGGCAGGCAATTCGCCGCCTGGCTTGGGCTGACGCCGCAGCAGCAGTCGACCGGAGGCAAAACACGTCTCGGTGGTATATCCAAACAGGGCGACAGGTATTTGCGGCGCCTGCTCGTCGTTGGCGCAACGGCCGTCATGCGACACGCCAAGCGTAACCCGACGCCGATAACAGACTGGGTGAATGGGTTGCTGGAGAAGAAGCCGTTCCGGCTCGCCTCGGTCGCCCTCGCTAACAAGCTCGCCCGCATCGCCTGGGTAGTACTAACCCGCGGAGAGACATATAGACCCTATGGGCGGCCTGCCTGACCGCGCGCAGCCCGAACCAAATTGGCAATGGCAGTCGATGATGCGTAACGATCGAGCCAATGGAGAGGCAAACCCGTCTGATTCAATGCGCCACTCGTGCGCGCCAGCTTGATCAGGGACCTCACCGGCGGATTTCCATCAGGGCCAGCAGCGAATATCACGCCGCACAAACAGGCCGGACATATGAAAGCAACCGATCACCGCAACATGACAAAACCAGCTCTTGCCATAGGGGGCGTCCACATATGAATCAGATTTACTCCCTGAACGGAATCCAAAATCTGATTCAATCGCCAAATGACATGCTCTAGGGTTCAGCGGCCCAGAAGGCCGATGATGGACTTGAGGCCGGCGCGCAGGGTCTTGCGATCCTTGCGGCCAAGTTGTTCGGTCAGCGCCTCTTCGAGGACGGCCCAATGATCGGCGATGCCCTGGCGCATGGCCTGGCCCTGCTGGGAGAGCCGCGCGCCGGGTTCCATCTCGGGGCCCACGGCCAGCCGGAGCAGGAGGCCCTTGTCCTCGAGCCGGGCCAGCATGGCATCGAGTGGCGGGCCGGACAGTCCGGTCATCTCTTCGATGGCGGGGAGGGGCTCGCCTTCGGGCGTTTCGAGCGCGAGCAGGATCGCATCGTCGCCCGCTTCGAGCCCGCGCGCGGCCAAAGGCGCCAGCAGCGCCTGGCGCGCGAGCTGGCCGGCTTCGATCAGTTTGTAGAGCGTCGATGCAGCGGGCGGTCTGGGCATGACCAAAGCATTATCCAAAGGCTGGCGTCCCGTCGAATCGACAGTGCGGCGAAAGTTGATCAGCGTCTTCAAGGTTGTTCGCGAAAAGCGCACGGGCTATCTCTATTGTGACCGATCCGTTAAACGGAGTTCCCGACACCGTGTCCCTCGCCATCTTCAGGGCATTGTCCGATCTCGATGCCTTCCGGCCGACGGCCGAGACGGTGGCCATTTTGCCCGTCGCCGCGACCGAGGCGCACGGGCCTCACCTGCCTGCGTCCACCGATTGCGACATCGCCGAGGGTCATATTGCGGCGCTTGCCGGGAGCCTGTCCAGCGCCATCGACGCAGTGGTGCTGCCCATCGCGCGCATAGGCGCCTCGCTCGAGCACAGCGGGTTCGCCGAAACGCAAAGCCGCGACGTTGCCGATCTCGTCGCCGACTGGACGTCGATCGCCGGCAGGGTTGCAGGGGCGGGCTGCAGGCGTCTGGTGATCGTCTCGAGCCATGGCGGGAACACTCCGGTCGTCGATGCGGTAACGCTCAATGCCCGGGCCCGGTTCTCCATGCTTGCAGTGGGCACCGCCTGGCTGCGCTTCGGGCAGCCCGATGGACTTTTTGACGAGATCGAGCGGCGTCATGGCATCCATGGCGGGGCCATCGAGACCTCGCTGATGCTCCATTACCGTCCCGATCTCGTGAAGATGGACAAGGCAGGGCAGTTTCCCTCGCGGCTGGCCCGGTGGGAGACCGAGTTCGATCGGCTTTCGGCCTATGGCCCGCACCGGTTCGGCTGGATGTCCACCGACCTCAACGACCTGGGCGTGGTGGGCAATGCCGGGGCGGCCGATGCGGCCAAGGGCGCGGCACTGGCTGCCCACATCCTCAATGGCTTCAATGAACTGCTCGCAGATGTGGCGCGGTTCGACCTTTCGCTGTTCGATGAAAAACGGAGGGCGGGAACGCCATGACGCAGGATCTCGCCCGCATCCGGGCATTCGTCCAGGTCCACGATGCGGGCGGGTTCTCCGCCGCCGCGCGTATTCACGGGCGGTCAAAGGCGCTGCTCTCGAAATATGTCACCGACCTCGAGGATTATCTGGGCGTCAGGCTGATGAACCGGACCACCCGCAAGCTCGGCCTGACCGAAGCGGGGGAGGCCTATTACCGGGAGGTGAGCCAGATCCTCAACCAGCTCGATGATCTGGACGCCACGATCACCGAGCAGACCGCGGCACCGCGGGGGATCCTCAAGGTCTCCGCGCCGCGCAATTTCGGGGAATCGACGCTGGCCGAACCGCTCTTTGCCTTTGTGTGCGAGCACCCGGACGTGACGCTGGACCTGCGGCTCGAGGACCGGATGGTCGACCTAGTCGATGAGGGCTACGATGTGGCGCTGCGGATTTCCGAGATGTCGGATTCCTCGCTGATTGCGCGAAAGATCGCGGAAACCTCGGTCCATATCTGCGCCTCCCCACAGGTCATCAAGGCGCATGGGGTGCCAAAGACCCCCGAGGCGCTGCGCGGGCTGCCCTGCATCATCGACACCAATATGAGTGGGCAGGCCAATTGGCGGTTCATCGAGGAGGGGCGGACGCTCTCGGTGCATGTGGACGGACCGGTGCGGGTCAATTCGCCCATGGCGGTGGCCACGGCTGCCCGGCAGGGCCTTGGCTTTGCCTTATTGCCAAGTTTTCTTTGCGAATCGGCGATAGAGTCGGGAGAACTGGTGCCGGTGCTGGCCGAGTACCTGCCGCAGCGCCCGCTCCTGCAGGCGGTCTATCCGCATCGCCGGCATCTTTCGGGCAAGGTCAGGGCGCTGATCGATTTCCTTGTCGAATGGTTCGCCAGAAACCCGGTCTGACGGGCAAATAGGGGAAGACATGTTCCGATTTCCGGGCCGATCCATCGGCCTAATCTGCCTCGCAACGCTCGCAGGACTGTTCGGGGGCGGCCAGGCCCTCGCCCATCCGCACGTCTTTATCGACGCGCGGGGCGAATTGCTGTTCGAGGACGGCAGGATGTCGGGCATGCGTCATTTCTGGACGTTCGACGAGTATTTCTCATCCTGGGCGGTCCAGGGACTGGACACCGACGGGGACGGGGATCTGTCCCAATCGGAGCTGCAGCCGCTCGCCGAAGAGAACATGGTGGGGCTGGCGTTCTACGACTACTACACGTTTTCGGGGGCCGACCAGGATCCGCTGGGCTTTGCCGATGTGCGCGACCCCACCATGCGTTATGAGGACGGCGAGCTCGAGCTGACCTTCACGCTGATTTTCGATACGCCCCGCCAGATCGAGCGGGGCTATGACATCTCGGTGGGCGATCCCGAATATTATGCGGCCTTCACCTTCGAGGGCGCCGATGCGGTCTCGCTCTCGAACGCGCCCGAGACCTGTTATGTTGAGGTCAGCGAGCCGAGGCCGATTTCCGCCGATCTGGAGGAGCGGCTGTTCTCGCTGGGGCCCGATGTCACCGAGTTGCCAGACGACCTGCGCCAGGCGGCGCGGGACCTGGCCAATCTGGTGACGGTATCGTGCCCGACCGGGCCGGCCGACAACGGGCTCGACGCGATCGCCGATGCCACGGCGCGCAGTCAGGCCGGGCCGCCGCCCACGCCCTTTGCCGCGCCGCCGGCCGAGCCCAACCTGGGGACCGGACGCGGTGGGCTGATCGGCTGGATCGCGGACCGGCAATCCGAATTCTACCGGGCGCTGACCTCGGCGCTCGGCGCGCTCCGGGCCGACAACAACGCCTTCTGGGTGTTGGGAGGCCTGAGTTTTCTCTATGGAGTGTTCCACGCCGCCGGGCCCGGGCATGGCAAGGTGGTCATCTCCTCATACATGCTCGCCAATGAGCGCCAGTTGCGGCGCGGGATCGTGCTGAGCGTGCTTTCGGCGCTGATGCAGGCGGTGGTCGCGGTTGCCTTCGTGGGCGTGGCGGCGGGGTTCCTCCAGCTCACCTCCATGGCCATGAGCGGGGCGGCCAACTGGCTGGCGGTCGGCTCGTATGCCATGATCGCGGTGCTGGGCGCCTGGCTGGCGGCCCGCAAGATCCTGGGGTTCGGGCACAATCATGCTCATGTCCATACCGGGGCGGGCCACGGCCATCATCATCACGGTCATCATGATCAGCATCCCGATGAGGGGGGCAGGTGCGACCATCATGTGGTCACGCCCGATCGGACGGGCGGGGACTGGCGCGAGATGGCGGGGGTGGTGTTCTCCGTCGGCCTGCGGCCGTGCTCGGGGGCGCTGGTGGTGCTGGTCTTTGCGCTGACCCAGGGGCTCTTTGCCGCAGGCGTGGTTGCGACCTTTGCGATGGCGGCGGGCACCGCGCTGACGGTGGCGGTGCTGGCCGCGCTGGCGGTTGGAGCCAAGGGCGCCGTAGGGCGCATCTTCGGGGGCGGCGAGCGCGCCGGAGCCGTGGTCTGGTGGCTCGAGTTGGCCGCGGCCATCGCGGTGATGGGCTTTGGGCTTTTGCTGCTGTTTGCGAGTCTCGCGTAATCCGGACGCTGGGATATCGCGTAGAAACGGGCAAAAGGACGCAATCGGGGTCCACGATGTTGCCCGACGGGGCCCGTCTTGTATGGTGCGTCCGATCCCTTATCGCGCTGGCCAGGGGGCCTTGCCCGGCGCGCCTCACAACCGGATATGCGAGATGTCCATGACGCAAGTGCTGCCGCCCGACCACCCTGTGGTCAAGCCCAAGAAGATCGGGGTGGTCCTGCTCAACCTCGGCACGCCGGACGCCACCGACTACTGGAGCGTCCGGCGCTATCTCAAGGAGTTTTTGTCGGACCGGCGGGTGATCGAGACGCCCCGATTGATCTGGTGGCCGCTGCTCAATGGCGTGATCCTTTCGCTTCGCCCCCAGAAGGCGGGGGCGAACTATGCAAAGATCTGGGACAAGGACAACAATGACAGCCCACTGCGGGTGATCACGCGAAGGCAGGCGGAAAAATTGCAGGCCGCGTTCGCGGCGGACGATGTGGTGGTCGATTTCGCCATGCGTTACGGCAATCCTTCCACCGAAAGCGTGATCGAAAAGCTCAAGGACGCGGGGTGCGACCGTATCCTGATGTTCCCGCTCTACCCGCAATACTCGGCGACCACGACCGGCACGGCGAACGACAAGGCCTTCATGGCGCTGCGCGACATCCGCTGGCAGCCGGCGGTGCGCACCGTGCCGGCCTATTTCGAGGACCCGCTGTATGTCGAGGTGCTGGCCCAGTCGATCCTTGATGGCGTTGCCGCGCTCGACTTCGAGCCGGATCTGGTGATCACCTCCTATCACGGGATGCCCAAGACCTATCTGATGCGCGGGGATCCCTATCACTGCCAGTGTTACAAGACCACGCGGCTGGTGCGTGAGCATCTGGGCTGGGCGCCCGAGAAGCTGATGGTCACCTTCCAAAGCCGGTTCGGGCCCACCGAATGGCTTCAGCCCTATACCGACGAGACCCTAAAAGCCCTACCGGGCAAGGGGATCAAGAAGGTGGCCATTCTCGCCCCGGCGTTCTCGGTCGATTGCATCGAGACGCTGGAGGAAATCCAGATGGAAGGCCGCGAGGAGTTCATGGAAGCGGGCGGCGAGCACTATGGCTACATCCCGTGCCTCAATGACAGTGCGGGCGGGATGAAGGTGATCGAGGCGATCGCACGGCGTGAGCTTTCGGGTTGGCTCTGACCCGCGGGCCCGGCCGTTGATCGGCCAGCAGAACCGCCATCAGGGTTCGAGAGAGTTGGGAACCGGCGGCTCCTCGTTAAGGAGCGTGATGCTTACCCGCTGGTTGGCCGCCAGATACGGGTCGTTGGCGAAATAGGGCTGGGTGTCGGCCCGGCCGATCACCGATTCGACCCGGGCGGCCGAAAGACCGAATTCCTCGAGGATTGTGCGCGTGGTGTTGGCGCGCTCGAACGAGAGCTGCCAGTTGTCCCGCAGGGCACCAGGCTGCACATGGCCTGCGGCTGTGTGGCCCGAGATCCGGATGGGATTGGGCATGCGCTCAAGCAGCGGCGCCATCGCGGCGATGGCCTTGCGGGTGGCCTCGTAGGGAAATCTGGACCCCTCGGGGAACATGGGCCGACCTTCCTGATCGACGATGACGATATCGAGGCCTTCATCGGTCTCCTCGAGGATCAGATGGGCACTGAGCGCGGTGATGTCAGGGTTCTCGCGCCAGGCCTGCCGCAGGCTCGCCGCGGCGAGCGCGAAGCGTCCAGGCTGCTCGATCTCGGCGGGCTTTTCCTCGAAGGTGTTGGCCTCGGGGCCCTGCTGGGAGAAGCGGTCGTGATCTTCACTGGCGAACTGGGTTTCGAGTGGCTCGAGTTCGTGGGTCACCGATTTGAGATGCTCGCGCTCGGGGTTGCCGTCACGCTCGATCATGGCAGCGCGCGAGAAGGTCTGGACGACGCCGAAGGCCTCGCGCATCGAGCCGGCGACGATCTGGAGCTTTTGTTCGTCCTGGATGGAAAACGAGATGATCAGGACGAAAAAGCACACAAGGATCGACATCAGGTCCGCAAAGGTAACAAGCCATTCGGGCACTTCGGCCTTATTGTTCTTCTTCCTGCCGCCCGTTTGCGCCCTTGCCACCGGTCAGACCCTCACGCTGCCCGCAGCTGCGGCTCGTCGACAGCCTCGCGCTGGTTTTCGGGTAGGTATGCGACGAGCATTTCGCGGATGAGGTTGGGGCTCTTGCCGTCGCGGATCGACATGATCCCGTCGATGATCAGGGTCTGGTTGACTTCCTCGACGTCGAACTTGGCCAGCAGCTTGTCGGAGATGGGCAGGCAGACGAGGTTGGCGATGACCGCGCCATAAAGCGTTGTCAGCAGCGCGACGGCCATGGCCGGGCCGATGGCTGAGGGGTCGTCCATGTTGCCCAGCATCTGGACGAGGCCCACCAGGGTACCGATCATCCCGAAGGCAGGGGCGGCATCGCCCAAGGATTTGAAGACGCGCTGGCCCTCGGACAGGCGATTGAGATACTGGTCGCGCTCGAGTTCCATGGTCTCGCGGATGAAGGCGCCGTCATAGCCGTCGGCGATATACTGGGCGCCCTTGCGCAGATTGGCCTCGTCGAGTTCGATGCCTTCGAGCCCGAGCGGGCCCTGGCGACGGACGACGTCGCTCATCTCGGCGATGCGCTCGATCAATTCGCGCGGCTCGACCTTCTTGTGGGTGAAGGCAACGCGGCCTCCGGTGATCAGCGCCTGGCCTACTCCGGCGAGCGGGAAGCGTATGAGCGTGGCGGCAAAGCCGCCCCCAATGACGATGAAGACGGATGGCACGTCGAGAAAGGCCCCGAACGAGCCCCCCATGAAGATCGCAAAGGCAATCACCGCCGCTCCGACGATGATGCCAATAATTGTGGCGAGATCCATGCCCTACTCCTCGTGCCGGGCGGGCACGTACGCGATACTGATGCGGGCACTCTAAGGGCCATAGGCTAATCAGCCCTTAATCGGGTGCTGCGCCCTGTGCGCGTATCTGCCGGTTCGCTGCGGCGCTAAAGCTTTGTTAACCATAAACTTCCAAGGTGGGGTGATGGTGTCCTCGCGCCGGACACCGGCATCTGGAGCCTTCATGATCCGCCCGCATCGGCATCGTCTGAGCCTCGTCGCGGCCGCGCCGCTTCTGGTGACGGGGCTGGGCGCCCTTGCGCAGGGCGATGGCTCGCATACCGACAATCTCGATCTGTTGCGCACCTCCTACAGCCCGTTCTGCGAGGCGGCCATGCTCTGCCACTACGGAACGCGAGGTGCGGGCGATATCCCGGACCGGGCGGCCGCGGCACCTGTGCCCGCGCCGGCACCGGTGGCCAGGACGCCCGCGCCTGGGCCGGTGGCCCCGGAGCCTCGGCCGTCGCTTGCGTCTGTGTACCATCAGCCGGAAGCCTTCAACGCGCCCCCGGCGCCTCCCGAGCCGATCCAGAGTTTGCCCTTCGAGACGGAATTTGCACTCGAAACCCGGGGAACCGCCGTTCTCGATGAGGAGGGGACCCGGTTCGAGCTGGGGATCATTCCGTCCTTCGCGCTCACGCGCACTGGGCCGGGCGATTCGCTGGATCTGCGCGGATCGGCCCGGCTGGTGCGGGCCGAGGACGATGTCCAGGCCCGGAGCGTCGAGATCGATGGCGCGTATGGGCGGCAGATCGATTCGGTGACCGCGGTCGCGCTTTCGGGTGGGCTGTCGGTGACCGATCCGGACCCCGACGGGCTAGGCGGGGGCGGTGAGGTCGACGCGCCGGTGGTCACTATCGAGGGCGAGGCGGGGGTGTCCCGACGCTTCGGTCGGCTGGACGCGAGCGGGCAGATTTCTGCAGGCCGCACGGTCTCGGAGGACGAGACCGAGAGCGGCTGGCGCACGGGCGCAGGGCTGCGGCTGGGCTATTCCGTTTCCCCGATCCTTGCGCCGTTCATTGAAGCGCGGATAGCGAACGACCGGTTCGATCTGGGGCGGTCGAGCACTGCGCTCAGCCTTCTGGTCGGTGCATCCGCGCAATGGACCAATGGCTGGAGCGGGGAGGCCGTGATCGGGCAGGGGTGGCGGCGAGACGACGGTACGGGCGCGACTGAAGCGGACGATCTGCTGTTTGAATCGAGTGTGCAGTTCGACCCCAACCCGACGCTGGGGCTGCGGATGGCGTTCGATACCAGCATCGAGCCGGGTTCGGCCGATCAAGGCCCCCGGACCACCCATGGTCTGGAAGCCAGTGCCGACTATCGCATCAATCCCTTTCTGTCGCTGACCGCGCGGGTCGAGGCCCGCTGGGAGGACGAATCCGGGGATGAGCCAGCGAGCCGCCGGCTGGGCGCGGGCGCCAGCGGAACGTTGGAGATCGGCCCGCATGTGGCGGCATCGCTGAGTTATGATTACGCGGTGCGCACCGACCCGGCACAGGTCCCGGCCGAGGCCGATGAGCACCGGATCGGGGCAGGGCTCACTCTTCGACGGTGATGGGGATTTCCCCGGTCAGGGCCCGCAACTCGTCCATGAAGGTTTCGGCGATGTCGGGCCGGTCGAGCGCAAAGACCACATTGGCGGTGAGAAAGCCGATCTTGGAGCCGCAGTCGAAGGACCGGCCTTCGTATTTCACGCCGGTGAAGGGCTGCATGTCCATCAGGTGGCGCATGGAATCGGTGATCTGGATTTCCCCGCCCGTGCCCACGGTCTGCTCGGACAGCAGCATGAAGATCTCGGGCTGGAGGATGTAGCGGCCCGAAATGATGAGATTGGAGGGCGCCTCCTCGGGGCTGGGCTTTTCCACCATGCCGGTGATCGAAAAGCCGCTGTCAGGGCCTTCGCCGCGGGCCACCACGCCATAAGAGGCGACGTCCGCAGGATCGACTTCCTCGACGGCGATGACGTTTCCGCCGCTTTCCTCATAGGCGTCCATCATCTGCTTGAGGACGCCCGGTTCGGATTTGAAGATCATGTCGGGGAGCAGCAGCGCGAAGGGCTCGCGGCCCACGATGTCGCGCGCGCACCAGACCGCATGGCCGAGCCCCAAAGGCTCCTGCTGGCGGGTGAAGCTGGTCTGGCCGGCGCGGGGCAGATCGCGGCGAAGCTGTTCGAGCTCTTCGAGCTTGCCGCGCGATTCGAGGGTGGCTTCGAGCTCGAACTGGCGGTCGAAATGGTCCTCGATCACGCCCTTGTTCCGGCCGGTCACGAATACCAGATGCTCGATGCCCGCTTCCCGGGCTTCGTCTACCGCATACTGGATGACGGGCTTGTCCACCACGGTGAGCATTTCCTTGGGCATAGCCTTTGTGGCGGGCAGGAAGCGGGTGCCCAGGCCGGCGACGGGCAGGACGGCTGTACGAACTCTGCGAACCAAGGGGTAAGGCTCCTTTACAAACTGGCTGCGGGCCAACAGTGTCTCGGTCGGCGCCCGTTCTGGTTATGGGTGTCAGTTTCGAACGGTTTGACCATCAGGGTCAATGGCATGGGGTGTTCATGAGCGTACTTGTCACTGGCGGAGCAGGCTATATCGGCTCGCATATGGTCCTCAATCTTCTCGACGCTGGCGAGGAGGTCGTGGTGCTCGACGCGCTGATCACAGGCTTCCAATGGCTGGTCGATTCCCGTGCCCGTTTCGTGGCAGGCAACGTCGCAGACACCGAACTGGTTGCGCGGCTGATCGCAGAGCATGACGTGCGCTCGGTGATCCATTTCGCGGGGTCGGTCGTGGTGCCCGAATCTGTGGGCAATCCGCTCAAATATTACGCCAACAACACCGCCGCGACCCGGACGCTGATCGAGGCCTGCGTGGCGGGGGGCGTGGAACATTTCATCTTTTCCTCGACCGCAGCGGTCTATGGGCTGGTCGGCGGGCTCGAGCCGGTCGGCGAGGATGTGCCACTGGCCCCGATCTCTCCTTATGGGCGTTCAAAGCTGATGAGCGAATGGATGCTGGCCGACGTCGCGGCGGCCCATCCCCTGAAATTCGGCGTGCTGCGCTATTTCAACGTTGCCGGAGCGGACCCTCAATTGCGATCCGGCCAGGCGACCGCCGAAGCGACCCACCTGATCAAGGTCGCCGTGCAGACCGCGCTGGGGCTCAGGCCGTCCATGAGCGTGTTCGGCACCGACTATCCCACGCCCGACGGCACCTGCGTGCGCGATTATATCCATGTCTCGGACCTGGCTGCGGCCCATGGGGTGGTGCTGGCGCATCTGCGGGCCGGGGGCGAGAGCGTCACACTCAATTGCGGATATGGACGCGGGTTCTCCGTCGATGACGTGATTGCCGAGGTCAAGGCGGTCACGGGGGTGGATTTCCCCGTCACGCGGGGGGATCGGAGGGCAGGGGACCCTGCCTCGATCGTTGCGGGCGCAGAGCGGATCCGCGCCATGGGGTGGGTGCCGGCGCACGATCATCTCGACGAGATCGTCGCCGCGGCCCACGCCTGGGAGCAGAAGCTGATGGTCCGGAACGATATCGATCGCTCGAGGTGACGTGTTTTGTCGTGCCGGTGCAGTTGGGGTAAGCTCTCACAATGACAACGCTCAAGCATTTCATGGTCTGCCTCGTGCTAGCTGTGCTGGTCGTCCCGCTCGCTGTGCCAGAGGCGTTCGGTCAGGATCGGCCGCGCCGGAGCCTTTTTGAAGTGCTGTTCGGCAGCGACGACCAGCAGACCCAGCAGGCGGCTCCGCCCGCACAGGCTCCGGCCCAGGCCCAGCCAAGGCGGACCCAGCCCGCGCCAGCCCCTGCGCCGCGGCGCCAGAGCGCGCCGGCGCCCGCGCGTCAGGCAAGTGCTCCGGCGCCCGCTCCGGCCGCCGACAAGGCCGAGGACGCGACCCGTATCGCGGTGATGGGGGATTCCCTCGCCGTGGATCTGGCGCGCGCCATGCAGCGGTTTTACGCCGATGATCCCCAGACGGCCGTGCTGGGTATGGGGGTGGGCTCCTCGGGGTTCGTGCGCGACGATTTCCACGATTGGAACCGCACGCTGACCGATGCGCTGTCCGCGGACCGGTTCGATATCGCGGTGGTGGCGATCGGGATCAACGACCGGCAGGCCCTCGGCGGATCTTCGCCGCTTTCGGACGGGTGGAGACAGGCCTATAGCGCGCGGCTCGATCGCTTTCTCGATGCGCTGCGCGCGGAGGGCAAGCCCGTGGTCTGGATCGAATTGCCGCCCATGGAGCAGCCCAGCTATTCAGCCGACATGGTGCAGATTTCGGCCCTGCACAGGGAGGCGGTGACCGCGGCGGGCGGCGAATGGGTGGAAACCTATGAGCGCTACATGGGGCCTGATGGCGGCTATGCCGCGTCCGGCCCCGATCTCAACGGCCAGACGGTGTCCATGCGCAAGTCCGACGGCATCCACTTTTCCGATGCCGGGTCCGACAAGCTGGCGTTCTACGTCGATGGTGCCCTCGGGCGTCATTACAGCGGGGGCGGGCTCAGCGTGGAGGTGGCGGACCTTCTTGCGGGCACTGATGCCGCCGGGTTGCTTCGGCCTCCCTTTCAGGGATTGGGGCAGATGCGGCTCTATGAAACCGCGGGCTCGATCCGGCAGATTGGCGGGGGCGCGCAGCGTGCGGGCGATCTGCTGCTGGCCGATCTGGAGGCCGGGCCCGTTCGGCCTTCGGCTTTTGCGCTCGAGGATCTGCTGGCCGCGCCTTCTGGGCGTGTCGATGCTTTTGGGGTCGGCCGGTCGGCCGAAGCGGACGGCCCGGTCGTGGAGAACCCGACCGGGCGGTGAGGGCCGGGGGCCAGCTCCTTACCGCTCAGACCGGCGGCTTGAGGGTCCGTGCCGTGCGGCGGCGGGCTGCGTATTCGGCGATCACGATCCCCCCGATGATAAAGAGCGCCGCAATGAGGTGATAACCCTCCAGCTTTTCCCCCGCGAGGACCACCGAGAGGATGGCACCGAAGACCGGCAGCAGGTTGATAAAGAGGCTCGCCCGGTTCGGGCCGATCAATTCCACGCCCCGCGCATAGCAGAGCTGGGCAAGGATCGAGGGGAAGATCGCGACATAGCCAACGATGATCCAGCCGGCGGGCGGGGTGTTGGCGACGGCGTCAACCAAGGCACCGGGGCCACCGCCCAGCGACAGCTGGTAGCCGAGCGCCGCGAGCGCGGCGGCTGCGGTGGTCACGAACAGGAAACTCAGCCAGTGGATAGCCGGCCGGAAGCGCAGGACAAGCGAATAGAACGCGTAACAGAGGCAGGCGAGCAGGACCATTCCGTCGCCGATATTGACGTCGAGCCCCAGGATGCGGGCGGGCTCGCCATGGGTGGCAACCATGGCCACTCCGTAGATGGTCAGGATGACGCCCAGAATGTGCATCCAGGTGGCCCGGACTTTAAAGACGAGAAAATTGCCCACCATCACGAGGACCGGAATCGCGGCCTGCTCCATCGAGATGTTGATTGAGGAGGTGAAGGTCGAGGCCCCGTAAATCAGCACGTTGAAGGTGGTAAAACCCAGCGCGCCATAAAGGCAGAGCCAGTGCAGATTGGATTTGATCGCGGGCAGGTCCCGGCGCACGTGGGAGAGCGCAAAGGGCGCGAGCACGAGCAGCGCGATGGTCCAGCGCAGCAGAGACAGCGAAAGCGGGTCGATCTGGTCGACCGCCAGCTTGCCAGAGACGATATTGCCCGCCCAGGATAGTTGGGCGAGCACCAGCAGAAGATAGGACTGTCCCGCGAGGGCAGCGAGCCATCCCCCGCCCGATCCAGGGTCGTTCTTGAGCTTTGTCATGAGCCCCCTTGTGGGTTATAGACCCCGGGGGGCTTAGAGCATTTCGCGCCGCGATTGAATGGGCAATCGAAACCAGCCGTTGATCGGCGCGCGCGGATTTCCCCGGCATTGAGGGTGGCAAGGCGAGGTCGATGGACCCGCCGGCGCCGCTTCGTGGTGAATATGAAAGGGTAATTGGCACTGTGGCAAACGTTGTTGTGGTCGGCTCGCAATGGGGCGACGAGGGCAAAGGCAAGATCGTGGACTGGCTTTCGGAGCGCGCCGATGTGGTGGTGCGCTATCAGGGCGGGCACAATGCCGGACATACCCTCGTCATAGACGGGGTGAGCTACAAGCTCTCGCTGCTTCCCTCCGGGCTCGTACGCGGCAAGTTCTCGGTGATCGGCAACGGTGTGGTGGTCGATCCCCGGCATCTGGTCGAGGAGATCGACAAGCTGGCCGGCCAGGGGGTGACGATCACGCCCGAGCTGCTGCGGATTGCCGACAACGCGCCGCTCATCCTGTCGGTGCACCAGGAGCTCGACGCGATCCGCGAGAACGCCACGAGCGGGCTCAAGATCGGGACCACCAAGCGCGGGATCGGCCCGGCCTATGAGGACAAGGTGGGCCGCCGCGCGATCCGCGTGATCGATCTGGCCGAGCCCGAGACGCTCATGGCCAAGATCGAGCGTCTTCTGACCCACCACAACGCGCTGCGCCGGGGCATGGGAATCGACGAAATCCCGGCCCAGCGGATATGGGACGAGCTGATGGCCGTCTCGGACAAGGTGCTGCCCTATGTGGACCGGGTCTGGGCCCTGCTGGACGAGCGCCGCCGCAGGGGCGAGCGCATCCTGTTCGAAGGCGCTCAGGGGGCTCTGCTCGACAACGATCACGGCACCTATCCGTTTGTGACCTCATCGAACACCGTGGCTGGGCAGGCCGCGCCGGGTTCGGGGCTGGGGCCCTCGGCGATCGATTATGTCCTGGGGATCACCAAGGCCTACACGACACGGGTGGGGGAAGGTCCGTTCCCGACCGAGCAGGACAACGAGGTCGGCCAGTTCCTGGGCGAGCGGGGCCGGGAGTTCGGGGTCGTGACCGGGCGCAAGCGTCGCTGCGGCTGGTTCGACGCGGTGATCGTGCGTCAAACGGTGCGCACCTCGGGGATCCACGGGATCGCGCTGACCAAGCTCGACGTGCTTGATGGCCTCGAGGAAATCCGGGTCTGCGTGGGCTATGAACTCAATGGAACGCGAATTGATTACCTGCCTGCCTCAATGGGGGCACAAAGTGGAGTCAAGCCCATATACGAATCCCTTGAGGGTTGGGCTGAAACCACAGCAGGCGCCAGAAGCTGGGCCGATCTGCCAGCGCAGGCGGTCAAGTATGTCCGCCGCGTGGAAGAGCTGATCGGCGCGCCGGTGGCGATGCTGTCGACCAGTCCGGAACGCGAGGACACGATTTTGGTACAGGACCCGTTCCAAGTTTAGGTTTTTTTGATAGAACCTTCGGCACGACCATGACGTTGAGTAAATAATGGCCGATTATCGCGAACTGTTGCGCAAGGCAGTCGAAGCTTTGCCGGACAATACTGGCGCCAACCGTCGCGCGGTCTACGAAAAGGCCAGGGCAGCTCTCGTTGCGCAGTTGCGGGCGGTAGAGCCGCCCTTGCCTGCGCGCGAGATTACCCAGCAACGGCTCAAGCTCGAGGATTGCATCCGCGAGGTCGAGCAGAGCGCGACCGAGCAATTGCTGAGCAATCTGCGCGGCGCCGAGCGCAGCCGTCCATCGGCCGGATCCGCGCCCAGCGCTCCGTCCCGTCCCTCCGTGCGGAGCGGGCCCTCCCGCCCCGAGCCGGCCCAGCCTTCGCGTCCCATGCCGAGCCGGGCGAGCGCTGCCTCCCAGCCCAGTGCGCCTTCGCGCCCGAGACCGGCGTCCCGCGCCAGTGCACCCTCCCTGCCGGTCAGCGCGCCTTCGCGGCCTCAACCACAGTCCCGGACCAGTGCGCCATCGCGGCCGGCCCAGAAGATCAGCCGCCCCTCTTATCCCGATCACGACGCCTATGATGCGCAAAGCGGGTATCCCGAGGAGGAAACCTGGCAGAACCCCTATCCACAGGCCGGATATCCTGCCGATTCGGAGCCGGATACCTTCGATGATGGATTCGAGGCGGCTATCGAGGATCCGACCGCTTCGGGCGGCGATCCCTATGCACCCGATTACGACGAAGAATCTGCCGCCCCGGCAGCGCCCTCGCGGCGTTCAGCGCCCAGCCGTCCCGCCTCGGCAAGCCCGGGCTCTCGGGCTTCGCGGGGCTCGGCGCCTTCACGACCCGCTCCGCCACCGCTGGAAGACGAGTTCGAGGATGAGCCGGCTCCCGAAGCCGTCGAGCCAGAGCCCCGTGCGCGGTTCTCGCCGTTCCGCACGGGCATAAAGGTCAATTCAGGGTTCTCCCGATCGCGCCCGTCCGCGCCCGAGCGCCAACCCGACCGGTTCGACGCGGTCGCTGAGGGGGAAGATGGCCCCTTTGACGATGGTTATGATTCCGGTCCCCTGAACGATGACGGTCAGTCCATCGAAGAGATCATTGCCGCGGCCGAAGCGGCCAGCCGGTCGACTGCATCCCGGCCCTCGCGGGCGGCGACGCGCTTTGCGCCTCCGGGTGGATTGCCGCTTCGCGGCCCCGCAGAGCAGTTGCCGATCCATCAGGAGCGGGACGATTTCGATCCGCTGCCCGACGCCTCGCGCGCCTATGATATTCGCAATGTCTCGGTGGACATGCGGGGGCGTGAGGGGGCCGTATCGGACGCCGCCGCATCGGCCGCCTACATCGGTCAGGCAATGTCGAGCGTGCGCGAAGTCGATCTGGACGCCAATGGCGGACAGTTCACCGACGCTCAGGTTGCGATTGATCGGGCCATCGCAACGCTCGACCGGGAAGCGCGGGGCGATCTGGAAGCGGCGGAAGCCGCGCGTTCGGCGGCCGTTGCGCCGGTCGACCCGGACCGCGCTCCCGCCCGCAGCCAGAGCGTGCACGCAGAGGCTGAGCCGGGCGATGTCGATCCGTTGCCCGACGCGTTCTCCATGGCAGACGAGACGCCCTTTGCCGAGGCTCGTGGCGGGCGGGCGGCGGTCCCCGCAGCGCAGGCACGGCCAATGGCTGGTGCCATCGGAGCCGAAGGGGATCACGAGGCCGAAGACGACGAGGATGATGAGGACGACGAGGAAGAGGGCCGGCGTGGCTTCGGCGCGCTGAGCGTATTTCTTCTGATTGCGGTTCTGCTGCTCGCGGGCGGCGGTGTGGGTGGTTTCTGGGCGTGGCGGGAGGGCTATATCGACCTTTCCACGGTCTTTGCGCAGGGCGATACCACCGAGCCGCTCCAGCAGCAGGAAGTCGCTGCGGTCGAGGAAGAGCCCGAGCCGCTCCAGCCCGAAACGCCCGAGCCGGGCAACACAACGCCGGACGTGCCGCCCGTGCCCGAGGCTGTGGCCGAGGATGGGGAAGCGGGGGCCGAAACCGAGACACCCGACAGCACGGCGAACGGGGCGCCCGATGCGACCTTCAACGACCGGTTGCCCACCGAGACGGCGCCAGAGCCGTTGGCGGAGGGAGAAACGACGGAAGGTGACGTAGCGGCCGTCGTTCCCGCGGACGGGCCGCAATCGCTGCTGCTCGAAGAGCAGGCCAATGGCGCAGCCGGGGCCGTGCCTTATTCGGGGTCTGTGGAATGGGCGCGCGGCACCGACGAACTGGGGCACCCCACGATCATCGGTGAAGCGTCGATTCCGGCCCGGAACCTAGATGTCCGGATTCTGCTGCGGCGCAATTCGGACTCCAACCTTCCTGCCAGCCATCTGATGGAAGTTAATTTCACCGTGGCCGAGAGCTTTGTGGGCGGTAATATCGCCAATCTCCCGGGCGTGCTGCTCAAGGACGAGGAATTGGTGCAGGGACAGCCTTTGACCGGCGCTTCGGCCAGGATCGTGGGCAATTCATTCCTCTTTGCGCTGTCGGGCGCGAGCGATCAGGACGTGGCTAACAACCGCCAGTTGCTGCGGGAGCGCGCCTGGATGGATCTGGCCATGGTCTATGGCACCGGGCGGCGCGCGATCATCACGCTGGAAAAGAGTGATGAGGGCGCGGCGATTTTTGACTCGGTGATGGATGCCTGGGCCGAACTGGATGCAGAGGCGGCCCCGGCAACCTCGGACCCGGTGGACACCGGCGACGCGGGATAGACCTGGAGCGTTACGTCCTTAGAGCATATCCTGTTCTGATAGACGCAGAGCAGGAGCTCTAAGTCTTTGATTTGTCGCGTTTCCGAGCCGGAAAAGTGTTTTGCCCTGGAAATCTTCTAGTGGCGGCTGAAACGAATACGGCGCCTCGGTGGATCGACCGAGGCGCCGTATCTGTTCTTACAGAGCAGCTTCGATTCTGATTGAATCGGAACAGGCGCTCCAAGTCCGTGAGTTGCCGCGTTTCCGATCGGGAAAAAGGTCACAACCTTTCCTGGAGACGCGCCAAAGACCGGACTGGGCGGCAGAGCTCGGGCCCTGTCCGCCGATCAGCGGGGCAGGCTGGTGGTCCCCATCAGGTCCAGGTCGATGGCGCGCGCGGCCTGACGGCCTTCGCGGATGGCCCAGACGATCAGGGACTGGCCCCGGCGCATGTCGCCCGCGGCGTAAACGCCATCCACAGACGTCTTGTAGCTGAAGGTGTCTGCGAACAGGTTGCCGCGCTTGTCGAGCGTGGCGCCCAGCGTATCGAGCATGCCTTCGTGCACGGGATGGGCAAAGCCGATAGCCATGAGCACGAGGTCGGCCTTGAGGATGAAGTCCGTGCCCTCGATGGGCTTGCGCTCGGTGCCCACGCGCGCGCACTTGACGCCGGTCACATGCCCGCGCTCATTGCCCACGATTTCGAGGGTGCCCGAAGAAAACTCGCGGATCGCGCCCTCGGCCTGGGACGAGGAGGTGCGCATCTTGATGGCCCAGTTCGGCCACGAGACCAGCTTGTCTTCCTTGAGGGGCGGCTGGGGACGAATGTCGAGCTGAACCACCGAGATCGCACCCTGGCGGAACGAGGTGCCGATGCAGTCCGAGGCGGTGTCGCCGCCGCCGATCACCACGACGTGCTTGCCCGAGGCCAGAAGTTCCTCGCCCTCGATGACCTCGCCGCCCACCCGACGGTTCTGCTGGACGAGAAAGGGCATGGCGTAATGCACGCCCTCGAGCTCGGTTCCCTCGCAGCCGGGATGGCGCGGATGCTCGCAGCCGCCGCACAGCAGAACTGCGTCATGGCTGGATTGGAGGTCCGAGAGCGGACGGGTCACCCCGATGTTTTCGCCGAAATGGAACACGACACCTTCCGCTTCAAGCTGGGCCTGGCGGAAGTCGATGTGGTGCTTTTCCATCTTGAAGTCGGGAATGCCATAGCGCAGCAGGCCGCCCGGGCGGGGCTCGCGTTCGTAAAGGTGAACATCATGGCCGACGCGGGCGAGCTGCTGGGCGGCGGCAAGGCCGGCAGGACCGGCCCCCACGATCGCTATGCTCTTGCCCGTACGGGTTTCCGAGGGCTGGGGACGCACCCAGCCATTGGCGATGGACCGGTCGGCGATCGACTGCTCGACGGTCTTGATGGCGACGGGCGTGTCCTCGAGGTTGAGCGTGCAGCCTTCCTCGCAGGGGGCGGGGCAGACCCGGCCCGTGAACTCGGGGAAGTTGTTGGTGGAGTGCAGATTGCGCGCGGCCTCTTCCCAGTCATCCTGCCAGACGAGGTCGTTCCAGTCCGGGATCTGGTTGTTGACCGGACAGCCGGTGACCTCGTTGTGGCAATAGGGGATGCCGCAATCCATGCAGCGGGCCGCCTGCTTGCGCACCTCGTCGGTCGAGAGGGGAATGGTGAACTCACCGAAATGGCGAATCCGGTCCGAAGCCGGCTCGTAGCGCGGCTCCTGACGGTCGATTTCCAGAAAGCCTGTGACCTTACCCATGGCTTGGCCTCTCCCTATTCGGCGGCGGGACGGCTGTGACCGCCCTTGCGCCGCTGTTCCATTTCCTGGATCGCACGACGGTATTCGACGGGCATGACCTTGACGAATTTGGGCCGATAGGCTTCCCAATCGTCGAGAATGGTCCTGGCGCGATCCGATCCGGTATAATGCAGATGGTTGGAGATGAGCTGGAAAAGCCGCTCGTCATCATGCTTGGTCATGTCGCCCGAAACATCGACGCGGCCATGCCATTCCAGATCGCCGCCGTGGTGGTGGAGGCGGCGCATCAGCTCCTCTTCCTCGACTACGGGCTCGAGATCGACCATGGCGAGGTTGCAGCGCGAGCGGAAGCTGTCGTCTTCGTCAAGGACATAGGCCACACCGCCCGACATGCCGGCCGCGAAATTGCGCCCGGTGCCGCCGATCACAACGACAACACCGCCGGTCATGTATTCGCATCCATGATCGCCCGTGCCCTCGACCACGGCCACCGCGCCCGAATTGCGCACCGCGAAACGCTCGCCGGCAACGCCCCGGAAATAGCACTCCCCGGCGATGGCGCCATAGAGCACCGTGTTGCCCACGATGATCGACTTCTCGGGGATGATCCTGGCGGTTTCCGAAGGCCGGATGACGATCCGTCCGCCCGAAAGGCCCTTGCCCACATAGTCGTTGGCGTCACCGATCAGCTCGAAGGAGACGCCCGCGGCGAGGAACGCCCCGAAGCTCTGGCCGGCGGTGCCCTTGAAGGTCACCGAAATGGTGTCCTCGGGCAGGCCCTTGTGCCCATGGGCCTTGGCCACGGCCCCCGAGAGCATGGCGCCGGCGGTGCGGTTGACCGACCGGATCGGCATATCGAAACGCACCGGCTGGCGCGACTCGATGGCAGGGCTGGCCTTCTCGAGCAGCTGGCGATCGAGAACCGCTTCGAGATGATGGTTCTGGGTCTCTGAATGATGCAGCGTATCGCCGCCGAGCGGCTCAGGCTTGTAAAAGAGCTTGGAGAAGTCCAGCCCTTTGGCCTTCCAGTGATCGACGAGCGAGGTCTGGTCGAGCAGGTCCGAACGTCCGATCAACTCGTCGAGCGTGCGGGCGCCGAGTTCGGCCATCAGGCCACGCAGTTCTTCGGCCACGTAAAAGAAGTAGTTGATGACATGCTCGGGCGTGCCCTTGAAGCGCTTGCGCAGCACCGGATCCTGGGTGGCGATGCCGACCGGGCAGGTGTTGAGGTGGCACTTGCGCATCATGATGCAGCCCGCCGCAATGAGCGGCGCGGTGGAAAAGCCGAACTCGTCGGCGCCCAGAAGCGCGCCGATCAGCACGTCCCGGCCGGTCTTGAGCCCGCCATCGACCTGGAGCTTGACGCGGCTGCGCAGCCTGTTGAGCACGAGGGTCTGGTGGGTTTCGGCAAGGCCGATCTCCCAGGGACCGCCCGCGTGCTTGAGCGAGGTGAGCGGGGATGCGCCCGTGCCCCCGTCATAGCCCGAGATGGTGATGTGATCGGCCCGGGCCTTGGCGACGCCCGCCGCGACCGTGCCCACGCCGACCTCGGAGACGAGCTTGACCGAGACATCGGCCGCCGGGTTGACGTTCTTGAGGTCGTAGATGAGCTGTGCCAGATCCTCGATCGAATAGATGTCGTGGTGCGGCGGGGGCGAGATGAGACCCACGCCTGGGGTCGAGTGCCGCGTCTTGGCGATCACCCAGTCGACCTTGTGCCCGGGCAGCTGGCCGCCCTCGCCGGGCTTGGCGCCCTGAGCGACCTTGATCTGGAGCATGTCGGCGTTGACGAGATATTCGGTGGTCACCCCGAACCGCCCCGACGCGATTTGCTTGATCGCCGAGCGCTGGGGGTTCATCGATCCGTCGGGCAGGGGATAGAACCGGTCCGGTTCCTCGCCGCCCTCGCCGGTGTTGGACTTGCCGCCGATCCTGTTCATCGCGACCGCAAGGGCCGAATGAGCCTCACGCGAGATCGAGCCAAAGCTCATGGCGCCAGTGGAGAACCGCCGCACGATGTCTTCGACCGATTCGACGTCCGCGATATCGATCGGCGCGCCGATCGGCTTGACGCCGAACATGGACCGGATGGTCAGGAACCGCTCGCTGTCCCCGTTCACCGCGCGGGCAAACGCGTCATAGCGTTCCTGGGAGGATTGTGGGGTCTCGTCCTTGAGCCGGACCGCGTGCTGGAGATTGGCAACAATGCCCGGATCCCAGGCATGGGCCTCCCCACGGACGCGATAGGCGTATTCACCGCCCACGTCGAGCGCCTTGCGCAGCACCTGGTCCTCGCCGAAGGCAAGGGTGTGGCGACGCAGGGTCTCTTCGGCGATGGCATCGAGGTCAACGCCCTGGATCGAGCTGGCGGTGCCAAAAAAGAAGCGATCGACCAGCTCCTGGGAGAGGCCGACAGCGTCAAAGATCTGCGCGCCGCAATAGGACTGGTAGGTCGAGATGCCCATCTTGGACATGATCTTCAAAAGACCCTTGCCCACGGACTTGATGTAGCGGTGGATGACCTCGCGGGCGTCGACCTCGGGCGGGAACTCGCCTTCGGCGTGCATGGCCGCAACGGTTTCGAACGCCAGATAAGGGTTGATCGCTTCGGCGCCATAGCCGGCCAAAACGGCAAAGTGGTGGACTTCGCGCGCTTCACCGGTTTCCACGACGAGGCCCGAGGAGGTGCGCAGGCCCTTGCGGATCAGGTGATGGTGGACCGCAGCGGTGGCCAGCAGCGAGGGAATGGCGATCCGGCCGGCCGAGACAAGCCGGTCGGACAGGATGATGATGTTGTGCCCGTTGAGCACGGCCTGTTCAGCACGCTCGCACAGGATGTGCAGCGCCCCATCCATCCCCTGCTTGCCCTTCTCGGCCGCATAGGTGATGTCCAGCGTCACGGTCTGGAACTGGTTGTCGGCCATATCCCCGATGGCGCGGATCTTCTCGAGGTCCTCATTGGTGAGGATGGGCTGGCGCACTTCGAGACGCTTGACGGTCGAAAGGCCTTCGAGATCGAACAGGTTCGGGCGCGGGCCGATGAACGAGACCAGGCTCATGACCGATTCCTCGCGGATCGGATCGATCGGCGGGTTGGTCACCTGCGCGAAGTTCTGCTTGAAATAGGTGAACAGCAGCTTGGGCTTGTCCGAAAGCGCGGAAATGGGCGTGTCGGTGCCCATGGAGCCCACGGCCTCCTGGCCGGTGGTCGCCATCGGCGTCATCAAAAGCTTGACGTCTTCCTGGGTGTAGCCGAACGCCTGCATGCGATCGAGCAGGCTCTCGGTCGTGCGCGGGGCCTTGGGCTCGGTGTTGGGCAGGTCCTCGAGCACGATCTGGGTGCGCGCAAGCCAGGCCGCATAAGGGTTCTTGCCCGCAAGCTGCTTCTTGATCTCCTCGTCGGAAACGATCCGGCCTTCCTCGAGATCGATGAGCAGCATCCGGCCCGGCTGGAGACGCCAGCGCTCGACGACGTCCTCGTCGGGGATGTCGAGCACGCCCGATTCGGAGGCGAGAACCACATGGCCCTCGCGGGTGACGAGATAGCGTGCGGGGCGCAGCCCGTTGCGGTCGAGGGTGGCAACGACATAGCGGCCATCCGAGAGCGACACCGCGGCCGGTCCGTCCCAGGGCTCCATGAGCGCGGCGTGGTACTCGTAAAAGGCGCGCCGTTCTTCGTCCATGAGCGTGTTGCCCGCCCAGGCCTCGGGGATCAGCATCATCGCGGCATGGGGCAGCGAATAGCCCCCGCGCACGAGAAATTCGAGCGCGTTGTCAAAGCAGGCGGTGTCGGACTGGCCTTCATACGAGATCGGCCAGAGCTTGGAGATTTCATCGCCAAAAAGCTCGGAGGCCACGGAAGCCTGGCGCGCCGCCATCCAATTGACGTTGCCGCGAATGGTGTTGATTTCTCCGTTGTGGATGGTCATCCGGTAGGGATGGGCCAGTTTCCAGGACGGGAATGTGTTGGTTGAGAAGCGCTGGTGCACGAGCGCAATGGCGCTCTGGAAGCTCTCCTCGGAAAGGTCGGGATAGAATTTGCCCAACTGATCGGCAAGGAACATGCCCTTGTAGACGATGGTGCGGGCCGACATCGACACGATGTAGAACCCGTCATCGGCCTGGACCTCGGGGATTTCGCGGTAGACCGTATTCGAGATGATCTTGCGCACGACCAGAAGCCGGCGCTCATATTCCTCGATGGTGAGCCCATCGGGGCGCGAGACGAACATCTGCTCGATGATCGGCTGGGTGGCGATGACTCCTTCGGACAGGCAGGAATTATCGAACGGGACGACGCGCTCGCCCAGGACCGAAAGGCCCTCGGCCTCGATGCACTTGCGTACCAGCGCCGCACACCGGTCCCGCATCGCGGTATCGTTGGGGAAAAAGATCATCGCGGGGGCGTAGTGGCCGGCCTCGGGCAGACCGAAATCGACAGTGGCGGCAAAGAAGGCGTGGGGCACCTGAACGAGGATGCCCGCGCCGTCGCCCATGAGTGGGTCGGCGCCGGTCGCACCGCGATGCTCGAGATTTTCAAGGATCTCGAGTCCCTTCTGAACGACCTCGTGGGACGCCTTGTTCTTGATGTTGGCGATCATGCCGATGCCGCAGGCATCGTGCTCATTGCCCGGATCGTAGAGCCCCTGGGCCGGAGGTGCGCCTTTGACAACGGCCGGTACTCCGGCCTTGATGTCCGCACCCGCCCGCCTCGTGTCAAATTCGCCCATACACCAATCCTCGCCTCAGGTACCGGATATCCCGGTACGGGTTGTGTCGTGCAGGGTGCTTGGGCGGGTCGTACCGCGAATGCGTACGGCTCGGCTCAAGCGGCCCTTCTGTTTCAATACACCGGGGCGGCACTGCATCCAAATGGCCGCCCTGCAAAGACCTGTCGGTCTCCTCGCGAATGGCCCGGTTCCTCCCAGATCCGGACCTTCGCGAGCGCACGCTCCGGCCGGGAGACGGCAGGAGGTGCGAACGGGTTACCCATCGCACAATTGTGCTCGGGGATCACCCGACTTTTTGCCGCTCCGATGGCGGCAGCTTCACGCAGGCCACTGCCCATCGGCAGTGGCTTTTGCGACAGGAGCCCTGTCCTAATTTGCGGCGACATTGTCAGATTTTGGTGCTGGGGGCAAGGGGAGGGTGTGCAAATGATGCTGTCGCCCAGCCAACAAAAAAGGGCGTGGCCCAAAGGCCGCGCCCCCTTGCCGCATGTAAACGGCGGGTTCGGACTCCTGAACGGTCCGAACGCCGGTCAGTTGACGGTCTGGTCCTCAATGGTCGCCGTGCGGGCGCCTCCGATCTCGATCTGGCGCGGGCGCTTAGATTCAGGCAACTCGCGCCTAAGGTCGATGTGGAGCAGACCGTTTTCCATATTGGCTCCGGCGACCTCCACGTAGTCGGCAAGCTGGAAGCGCAACTCGAAGGAGCGCTCGGCTATGCCGCGATGGAGGAACTCGCGCTTGTCCTCTGCAGGAGAGGTCGTGCGCCCGCCCTTGACCAGAAGGCTGTTTTCCCGGGTCTCGACGACGATGTCGTCGTTCGAAAAGCCCGCCACGGCGACGGTCACGCGATATGCGTTTTCGCCGGTGCGCTCGATATTGTAGGGCGGATAGCTTTTGGCATCCTCGCCCACCATGGTGTCGAGCCGTGAGAACAGCCGGTCAAAACCAACCGTGGACCGGTAGAAGGGGGTGAAGTCGAGACGCTGCATGTTCGTTCTCCTTGTCAGCAAGAATCACAGCATTGGGCGTCGCCTCTGCCTCCCCTGCTGGGCGAGGCCTGGCGACAGGAGCGGACCCGGACCATCCGGCAACCGCAGCATTGATTTAGGAGCGCGCGTGGCCGGTTCAAGACCCCCACTCGGTTCGATGAATCGAATCTGAACGGCGCACTCGGCTTGGGTTCAGGTGGTCTCGGCTAGAAGGGGGCACTGTAAGTCCTCAACGGGGGGCTTGCAGGGGCGCCGATGCCGTTCACCGCCCCCCGCAACGGCATCGTCGTTTCCCTGGACACGCCCTTCGCCCAACGGCGGAGGGCGTGTCTTTTCATTGGGCCACTGGCCTTTCGCCGGGCCGGAATTTATGGCTATGGTCAGCGCCATCTGCCGGCTGGCTCCATCCGGCACCCAGCCCGGAGACCGCCACGGTGACAGCAAATACCGACCGCCCAATCCTGTGCGACATTCCGGACAACCCCGTCCCCCCTGGCGCCCGGGCGGGTTATTTCCAGACCGAAGACGGGGTGCGGCTGCGTTACGGGCGCTTTGCCCGCACGGGCGATGAGCACCGGGGCACCGTGTGTCTGGTGCAGGGGCGCACCGAATTCATCGAGAAATATTTCGAGACAATCACCGATTTCCAGAAGCGCGGCTTTGCCGTGGCGACGTTCGACCTGCGCGGGCAGGGGGGATCGGACCGGCTGATCGGCAATGGCAGGCTGGGCCATGTGGACCAGTTCGAAGATTACTGGATCGACCTCAAAAGCTTTCACTCGCGCATTCTCCTGCCCGACTGCCCACCCCCTTATTACCTAGTGGGCCACTCGACCGGCGGGCTGGTTTCGCTTCTGGCCGCGGCCCGGGACCGGCTGATGTTCGACAGAGTGTTCGTCACCTCCCCGATGATCGGGCTGCCCGGACTGCCCTTCTCGCCCCGGGCGTGCCTCGTTATTCTCAACGCCCTACGGTTCGTGGGACTTTCGGGTATCCCGCTTCAGCGTCGGGTCGATGCGACGCAGCGCTTCGAGACCAATGTCATCACCCACGATGCGAAGCGATTCGCGCGCATGATGGCGGTGCTTGCGTCCCGCCCCGATCTAGGGGTCGGCGCGCCCACCATCGGGTGGGTGAGCGCGGCGCTTTCGGGGATCACCACGGCGCAGTCCGTCTCTTTCCCCTCACGGCTGCAGATTCCCACCTTTATCGCTGCGGCGGGCAATGACCGCGTGGTTTCGACCGCTGCCACCGAGCAGTTGGCGCTGCGCATGCGCACCGGCCATCATGTGGTGCTGGCCGGTGCGCATCATGAGCTGTTCATGGAAACCGACATGGTGCGCAATCAGGTGTTTGCCGCCTTCGATGCGTTCGTGACTGACCAGACGCGCTAACAAAGTTCGCGGTCCGGCCACGGCCAGCGCTATTCGAGTACGGCGCGGCGCAGAAGGGCCAGTGCCTGGGCGTGAAGCTCGGGAGTGGCCGCCGCCACGCAGGTTCCGCCGCGTGCTGCAGGCCCACCATCCCATGTGCTGACGACGCCGCCAGCGCCTTCGATGATGGGGATCAGGGGGGCGATGTCGACGTCCTTGAGCTCGGTTTCGACCACAAGATCGATATGACCCGAGGCCAGCAGGCAGTATCCGTAGCAATCGAGCCCATAACGCACCTGGAGCACCGCATCGCGGATCGCCGACCAGCCCACCGTATGAGGGCCCTGGAAGATCTCGGGCGATGTGGTGGTGGCACGGGCCCGGGCAAGGCTGGTGACGGCGCTGGTCCGGGCCGGGGTCTCGACGCCTGAGCGTCGGTAAAGGGTCTGGCCCCCCGTCGCGATCCAGCATTCGTCGATGAAGGGCTGGTGCATGAGCCCTGCGACGGGCCGGTCTCCTTCGAGCAGACCGATCAGCGTGCCCCAGACCGGCACGCCCGCGATATAGGCGCGGGTGCCATCGATGGGATCGATGATCCAGGTAAAGGTGCTCTCCGATCGCAGCGCATCCCACTCCTCGCCGATGATGCCATGGGTCGGGTGGCCGTCCGAGATGATCCCGCGAATCACCGTTTCGGCGTCCCGGTCCGCGGCGGTGACCGGGTCGAAGCCGGATTTGAGCTTGTTGTCGACCGAAAGCCCGGTGCGAAACATCCCCAGGGTGATGTCCGAGGCCGCAGCGGAGGCAGCGAGCATGGTCGAGCGGATGGCTGAATCCGTGATCTGATCGATGGAAGAGGGCATCTGGGCTCCGGAAAACTGGGTGGGCGAAACGGGGAACCGTGTCCCGCAGTTGAACGTTAACAAGTCCTTTTCAAAAGTGATTCCTTTTTGCAACAGCACTTGCCCATTGGTTGTGCGGTCATGAGCGATCTCTTGCACATGTGTGCGAATGGGGCCATTCAATTGGGTGCATGATGGTTTGATCGTCGCGTTCCGGACAGCTTTTCCGGCGGGGCGGTCAACGTTTCCTCCCTTGACTTGGGCCGCCTGGAGCGGCCCATTCTTTTTTCAGGGGGCGTTTCGAGGGCGCGGGTAGAGCCTGCGGTCATGGTGCTTTGAACGCGCTCCGGAACTGCAGGGTCCTGCTTTACTCTGCCGCTGCCCGGGCTTGGGCGAGAGTGGTATGGTTGAAGGCCATGAGGGCGGAAACCAGCCCATTGGCCAGCGCGGCGAGCCGATCGAACCCCGAATGGCGCATCAGCGTGGCCTCGTGCATGTAAAGGTGCCGGCTGATCTCGATCTGGAGCGCATGGACGCCGTACTGCGGGCGGCCATAGCTCCGGGTGATGTAGCCGCCCGCATAAGGGCGGTTGCGCGCCACGGTGAGCCCGGCAGCGGACATGAGCGTTTCGACCAGATCGACCAGTTCGGGCGCACAGGTTGTGCCGTAGCGGTCCCCCAGAACAATGTCGGGCGCGCTCCGGTCCTTGCCGCGGCTGAGCCGGGGCATGGAATGGCAATCGATCAGGATTGCGACGCCAAAGCGGTTGACCGTTTCGCTGAGCAATTGCTGGAGCGTGCGGTGATAGGGCCGATAAATCCCCTCGATCCGCATGGCCGCGTCCTCGAGCGTCAACTGCTCACGGTAGATCGGGCGGTTCTCCGAGACGATGCGGGCGATCGTGCCGAGCCCGGCGGCGATGCGCGGCGAGGACGTGTTGAAATGCTCGGGCAGGGGCTCGCGGAACATGCGGGGGTCGAGCTCGTAAGGCTCGCGGTTCACATCGAGATAGGCGCGGGGGAAGTTCGCCTTGAGCAGGGGAGCGCCCATATGCGGGGCCCGGGCAAAGAGCGCATCCACGAACGCGTCTTCGGACTGGCGGATGGTGCGCTCATTGAGCCGTGAGAGGGCGAGGAAGCGCGCCGGATAGTCGCAACCGGAATGAGCGGAGTTCAACACCAGGGGAGCGAGCTGGCGCCGCGGGCGGATGGTCTCGAAAGCCGGTCTGTTGGCAAAATCGGACTGCACGCGCGGTTCCTGGCCGGACAAGGGGACGGGTTGGCCTCAAGTGTGCAATGAGAGGCCCGCTTTGTCCACAGATTCGCGTCGGGATTCCAGGGGCGGAGTTCAGTCGTGAACAGGGCTGTTGCCAATGTGGCCTAGCCTGTAAAACATGCGAATCAGACTGCAGGGCGGCATGCGCCGTTCGCGAGAGGATGTGCCGATGAACCGGATCTTGCTGGCCGAAGACGACGCGGACATGCGCCGCTTTCTCACCCGCGCGCTCAAGAACGCAGGCTACGACGTGGTGGCGTTCGACAATGGCAAGTCAGCCTATGAGCGGCTGCGCGAAGAGCCTTTCACCCTGCTGTTGTCCGATATCGTGATGCCCGAGATGGACGGCATCGAGCTGGCGCGGCGCGCCACCGAACTGGACCCAGACCTCAAGGTCATGTTCATCACCGGGTTCGCGGCCGTGGCGCTTAACCCCGACAGCGCCGCCCCCAAGGGGGCAGCGGTGCTGTCCAAGCCCTTCCACCTCAAGGATCTGGTGGGGGAAGTCGAACGCATGCTGGCCGCCTGAGGGGCCGCAATCACGGCGCGGCATGGCCCCATGGGCGACGGCGTCTCAACGGAAATTTTGCCCGAGCTACCCTCTTGACCGCACTGCGCGTTTTGTGGTGTATCCCTGCGCAGCGCCTGGGCAGCTTGATCAAGACGTGCGGGCGGGAGAAAATGGGCGTATAGCTCAGCGGGAGAGCACTACGTTGACATCGTAGGGGTCACTGGTTCAATCCCAGTTACGCCCACCATTTCTCTTACCGGCCCTTCTCATGCCGGGAATGCCGACCTCACGGTCGGCAGAACGAAACGCTGGCTCCGCCGGCCGCCATCGCGGCCAGACTTTGGCGGTAACGGCCTGCGGGTGTGTAGCTCAGCGGGAGAGCACTGCCTTCACACGGCAGGGGTCACTGGTTCAATCCCAGTCACACCCACCATACTTTTCAAATATTTCATCACTTTGTTGTGTCGCTCAGGACCGAGTGGCGGCGTGCGTCCGATCCGCACGCTGCACGGCCTCCGGTTCGGGGACTTGCGTGGATGCAGCGGCGTCGGCATCTCGCGTGCAAACGGGCCGGGGCTGGCGGTCGGCGCCCCCGACGCTGCGCCGGACTATCGTTATGGCCAGCAAATACCGGGAACTGGCCGGGCACGGGATGGCTGGCAACTCTGCGAGCTTGCGGGGCTGCTCGCCCGCACACGATGGGCCGGCCCTTTTGGCGCGCTTGGCCCCAGCGTACCCATGATTGTGAGAATGCTTCATGTCCATATGGCGTTAGGGACGGCGGATAGCTTTTTAGATGAAATAAATGTCTGCCACGATCATGTAGAGTTGTTAAAATTATTTGATGTAATTTTAGTCTTCAGAAAATAAGACACCAATACGGACATAGTTTGATTTCGTATATTTGGAAAAATACTGTGAATAAAATTGATCTGGCAATCGCGACGTGCAAGATAGGTGATTGTTCAGAGAACGAGGCTCCAGAATGCGTGCCGCCCCCACGATCGATATCTCTTCGAAACGCCCCATCCGCTCCATTGCCGCCTTGCCCTTGGGTTTTGTGGTGTTCAGCTCGATCGCGATTGAGCCCATATGGGCCCAGGACCTCGACAGCTTCGCAATCCTGGCCGGAACGACAATTACCAACACCGGAAGCACGACGATCGACGGAAATGTCGGTTTGAGCCCCGGCACTGCGTATGACAGCACGGGGATCACGCTGAACGGCACCGCGTTCATAACCGACGAAGTTGCTGCGCGCGCCCAGGCGGATTTGACCACGCTTTACAATTTCCTCGCGGCGCGGCCGACCTCCTCGGGAGGGAACCTGACGGGCCAAAATCTGGGAAACAGAACGTTGCTGCCGGGGGTCTATAATTTCGATACCTCGGCCGGTCTGGGCGCGGGGGAGACACTGACCCTCAATGGCAACGGCAATCCGGACTCCATCTTCATCTTCAATATCGGGTCGACCCTGACAACGCTCTCGGGCTCCGAAATCGTGCTCGAGAACGGGGCCCATGGTGGCAATGTATTTTTTCGCGTCGGCAGTTCGGCAACGATTGGAACCACGACCAGCTTCGTCGGGCAGATTGTCGCGCTGACCTCGATCTCCCTGCAGACAGAGGCCACGATTGATTGTGGCGCAGCCCTGGCCCGGAACGCCGCGGTAACGCTCGACACCAACACGATCAACGTGTGCGTGCTCGACTCAACCACATTTGAGGAGGCGCTGGACACCGAAGACGACGACACGCCCGTGACCGAGAACGCAGAGGCTATCGCCGCGCTGCTCGATGCGTTCGAGACCGATGGCGGCACTCTGCCGGCCGGGTTTGCCCTCCTTGCGGCCAGCTTGACCCTCGATGAATTGCGCGAGGCACTGGCGCAGCTGTCGGGGGAGGTTGCGACGGGGGTGGCTCCTTCGAATCGGCGCGCGATGGGCAATTTCCTCGATCTCGTCGTCTCCCGTTCCACAAGCCGCCCACGTTCCCAGGCAACCCGGCAACCGGGCCCGGCGTCCAACACGGTCAGTGCACTGGGCTATGCTCCGGTGGCGCCGGTGCGGCCCGAGTTCGCCGCTTTCGACCTGCCGCCGCAATCTCCGCCCGCGTGGAATATCTGGACGTCAGGATTCGGAGGATACGGGCTGACCGCAGGCGATGATGACGTGGGGAGCCGCGACCGGACGGAGCACAATTACGGCATCGTCGCGGGGGTGGACTTCTTTCTCAATGCCGACACCACGGTCGGCTTCGCGGTCGGCAAGACACGGTCGATCTATTCGCTCGAGGACGATGCAGGAGCCGGTACAAGCGACCTTCTGCAGGCCGCCGTTCATTTGCGCGCCGAGCGTGACGCGGCCTATGTGACCGCTGCGCTCGGATACGGCTATGGCACGGTCTCCACCGAGAGAAGCGTGACGATCGCCGGGCTTGACCGCTTCGGCGCAGAGTTCGAGGCCCATACATTGGCCGCCGATCTCGAAGCAGGCTATCAGATGGGCATTTTCACGCCCTATCTGGGCATCAATGCCCAGTCCTTCGATGCGCCGGCCTATTCGGAAACGGTGCTGGCCGGGGTGTCGACATACAGCCTGAGTTACGAGGCCCAGCACAGCATTGCCCTCGCTACCGAACTGGGCATTCGGCTCGACCACGGCATTGAAACCGATTTCGGACGGGTCGATTTCGGCGCGGGGCTCGCCTGGACCCATGCGCTCGTCGCCCAGGACAGCCTCGAGGCGAGCTTTCAGGCCATTGCCGGCTCGCAATTTGATGTGCAGGGCGCAGGGGGGCAGGCCGATATGATCGAAGCGAACCTGGGCATGGAACTTTCTTTCGATGGCGGGCTGGCGTTTGGCGCACAGGTCGGTGGAGATTTCTCGGCAAATGCTGCCAGCTATGACGGCGCCGTCACGCTCAGCTACGCGTGGTGAGCCGGCTGGCACTCCCTATGGTGGCGCGACGGCTTCACGCCCTGGGCGGGATGGCGATGGTGGTCTGTGCGGCCTTGCCGTCCGATGTCCGGGCTGGGGATCTGGTGTCGCTCACGACCGGGTTCGCGGCGGGCACCATCGTGGTCGAGACCTCGATCAGGACGCTGTACCTGATTGTCGATGAGAGGACCGCCATCCGCTACCCTGTGGGGGTGGGACGGATCGACCGGCAATGGACCGGCCAGACCTATGTCGAGGCGAAATTCGTCGCGCCGGGCTGGGTGCCGCCCGCCGAGATCAGGCGGGACAATCCCCATCTTCCCGAGATGATTGCAGGCGGCGCGCCGGAAAACCCGATGGGCGCGGCGGCCATGACGCTTGCCGGGGGCGATTACGCCATTCACGGCACCAATGCGCCCGCCTCGATCGGCGGCTTTGTATCCTATGGCTGCATCCGCATGCTCAATGCCGATATCCTCGATCTGTTTGCGCGCGCCGGCGTCGGCTCTCCGGTCCACGTTCGTCTCTGACCCTTCCGGTTGCGGGCGCCGCGAGGTGGAGAGCGCTGCTCACCGCCCGCAATAGATCGAGATGGCCTGGGCGCGGCTCGAAACCGACAGCCGTCTCAAGATTTCCGACATATGGTAGTCTACAGAACGCTTCGAGCGGTTCGTGATGACCGCGATGTCGGCGTTGGACTTACCTTGCCTTGCCCATTCGAGAATCGTCATCTGCTGGTCAGAGAGCGACCGCAAGGCATTGATGTCGGCCTGGGACGGTGTGCGGGTGATCCCGAGGCTGCAGGTTTTTTCGGCGACCACTTCACCGAGAATCTTGAGTGCGTGGGCCGTGGGCTCTGAAAAACTGTCCCGGGTAAATGACAGCGCAGTCAAGGCGCTGAGTTCCGGCTTGTTGCAAAGCAAGGGAACGGTCACGCCCGCACGCAGGCCGAGCGCCTTGATGAAGCTGCTGTAGTCGGCATGCTCAGGCTGCCCGTCCCATTGGCTTGCCGTCCAGATCAGCGGCTCGGTTCCGTAGGCGGCTCGCTCGAGCAGGGGGTCGCGCAGATACCACTGATTGGCATCGTAATGGGAGAGCTCGTCCCAGGTCCATGAGGTGAGCGTCGGCTCGGTCATGAACTCGCGCTTGTCGGCCTTGAGCACTGCGAGATTGAAACTCGAAAACCCCAGCGCGTCGATCGCCGTGGACACCACGGCGTGGAGTTCGCTGCGCGTCGTGGCATCGCATGCCGACGACACTGTCTCGGAAAGCCAACTGATCACGATGAACCCAAATCCGGACGCATGTAGTCCGGATGCCCCCAAAGCCTTAGGCAAGTTTGGGCAAGCCTATATGATTCGCGCATACTTAAAAACTGGTTAACCGCGCAGTCGAACAGGCAAGATTTCGCCGTATTCTATGATCGGGGAGAAACTACGTCCGGGTCCGGGCGCGCTTTGCCCTTGATTGATCGCGCAGTCTTCTGGTTCCGGGTATTTGTATATGACGCCACTTTCCCTGTTGTCTCGGGCATCGGCTGTCCTCGATTTTCTGACCGATGCGTTCGGCGTACGAACGGGTAGAGCCGGGGTGGGACTGTTTGGCAGGCTTGCGGTCGCGAGCGGAGTGCTTCTGGCCGCCGGTGCAGGACCGGCCATGGCGCAGTCGAACTGGGCGATCAACGTCAACAATACCGGTTTTACCCCAATGCCTGCGGGCGGGGTGGTCGAGTACACCGTGCGCATCGACAACGCCGGCAATATCGCCACCCCCGCAACCGAAGTGACTTTCACCATTCCCGAGCCCTCGATCTATGTGGGGATAACGGGACTGGAGAACTGCGCGCCGGCCCCCGAAACCGTACCCAGCCCGACCACCGCTCCGGTCGACGTGGTTTGCGACGTGCCCGTGATTCAACCGGCAGGTAACATCGGGGCTGTGGTCAGCCTCCGGCATATGGAACAGGGCGCAGCGACTCTTTTCTCGCAGATCCAAGGCGGGCCGAACTTCAGCCGTACGACGACCGTGCAGCGCGGGGCGGATTTGGGCGTGGCCCTTTCGGCGGACCCGTCTCCGGTCCAGGCCGGTGATATGGTCACGCTTTCGGCGGCGGTGACCAACTACGGACCGGACGAATCGACAGAGGGTCAACTGATCCTGGATGTGCCGGTAGGGCTGTCGCGCAACGTGCAGTTCCCGCCCTCGTCGTCCTGCTCGATCAACGATCGCCGCATTACCTGCGATCTCGCAGATCTGGCGGTAGACGAAACCGCAGATTTCGATTTCACGACGCAGGTCACCGCAGCCAACGCATCGACGGCGACAGCGGAGGCGCAGGTCGACGGGTCCACGCCCCGCGATCCGATCAGTGATAACGACATCATGACGGCGGCTATCGACATCCAGGAAGGCTCCGACCTGGGGCTGACCAAGTCGCGCTCGCCATCGGGCGTTCTCGTTGAAGGACAGCAAGTCACCTTCACGCTGCAGCCAACGCTGGCCGGGGCAGTCCCGAGCGCTGCGCAGATCACCGATACGGTGCCGGAAAACTACGACATCGCAGACGTGATTGCGGGTGAGGGCTGGACCTGTGAGGCGAACGGTCAGGTGATCGAATGCAATTACCTGGACGGTGTGGACGCCGATTTCCTCAATCCTATCATGATCGAAACGACGGCGGCGACCAACACTGGTGGCGGGGTGGTCACCAACGTCGCCGAGATATCCTCGGACGGCGAGAACGAGGGGGCCGAGGACAACAATTCTGCCGATGACGGCGGTGCCCAGATCGACGTGCCCCGCATCGACCTGGTTGCCGACAAAGAGGGGCCCCCGCGTGGGCTGGTTACCGTGGGCAACGACTATGAGTTCACGCTGCGGGCCCGCAACAATGGCAACCTTCCGTTCAGCGAGCCGGTGAGCATTATCGATGTGCCGAGCGCGGGGCTTGCGATCACTGCGGTAGATGCTCCCGACGACTGGACATGCGTCTCTTCGACGTCGGGATCGTCTCCTTCGGATACGGATCCGATCGTGAACCCCGACACGCTCGTCTGCACAACCGAAAAATACGAGACGGCGCCCCTGGGCATCGGTCAGTGGACCGACACCATAACGGTGACTGCGCTCGTGACCGAAGAGGGCGATCTGGACAACCAGATGGAGGTCGAGTTCGAAAGCGAGGACGCCGATCCGACCAACAACACGGCGGATGCGGGTGACCTGACCAGTGCGAATGAAGGGAACTGGGCGGATGTCTACGTTACCAAGACGGTCGTCGGGGATGACACGGTCGTTTCGGGGGACGAGATCACGTTCCGGATCGAGATCGTCAATGCCGGCGATGCCGTTGCTGAGGATGTGCGGCTCGTCGATCAATTGACGGAGATCGTCGGGGAAAACGGCGGCGAGCCTGGGAACATCACGCCCCAGATTTCTCTGGGAAACGTCGAAGAACTGACGTGTGACCCGCTGACCGGCAGCGGATATTCGCGGACGCTGAACTGTACGATCGCCACGCTGCCGGTCTGCACTCCGAACGATGATTGCCCAACGGTCGAGATCACGGTGCGACCCGGCGATGAGGGAAGCAAGCAGAACACGGCCTCTGCCTATTCCTTCGCGACGCCCGACGACGACACCGAGAACAACATCTCGACTGAGGACTACACCGTTACCCCCCGCACCGACGTCACCGTCACCAAGACAAGCACGTCCGAGGCGGTCGGTGCTGCGGTGGGCCAGTCGCTGACCTATGTGATCACCGCGGAGGTGCCAGATCTGGGGCTCAGCGCGGCCCGAAACGTGACCATAACCGATACGCTTCCGGCTGGCGTGCGGTTCCTCGAGGCCATTCCCAGCGCGGGTAGCTGTGGCCCGGGTGGGCCCGCTTCGGGGGCCATCATCACCACGGGCGTGAACGATGTCCTCGAGTGCAATCTGGGGACCATCGGCAATCTGGGCCAGCAGACCGTCACGATCACGGTGGTGCCCACTATGGATGTCTTTGACGCGGATACGCCCATGGCCATCCTCAATTCCGTGAGCGTCTCAACAAGCACGCCGGAAATCGACGAGACCAACAACTCCGACGATGTCTCCATCGAGATCCTGCCGCCCGAGATCGACCTCGAGATTCAGAAGGTGGATGGGCCCGACCCGGTCGAAATCGATACCGACACCACCTACAGCATCACCGTCATCAATTCCGGTCCCTCCGATGCCACGAGAATATTTGTGGTCGACGATCTGCCCGAGAGCGGCCTCGCCAATCCGCGGGTGAGTTCTGTGCCGGAGGGCTGGGACTGCGACATCGAGATCACCGACACCAGCACGCCGGACAGTACCGTGACCTGCTGGGCGGACTTGCTGATGGCGGGCAGCGAGGTCGACATCGAGATCGACATGGAGGCCGTCGCGCGCGGGCGTCACACGAACACCGCGACGGTGCGCTCGGCAGAGACAGTGGCCGGCTACGACACGGTTGAGGGCAACAATGTCTCCAACGAGGACACCACTGTCCGCGTCAAGTCCGACCTTATGGTGACCAAGTCCTCCAGCGTCTCGCAGATCGATCTGCGCGACGAGTTTTCCTGGGACATAGCGGTCACGGCGCAGCAAGGCGATGGACTGGACGTCGCCGAGGCGGTGGTGCTCACCGATGATTTCCCTGAAGGTATGGTGCTCACGCAAGTTCCGGAAATTCTTCAGCCTTCGGAAACGCGCAGTTGTACGGGCGGTGTGAACGATACAGGGATCGTCTGCCAGCTTGACGAAATCGGCGCCGGCGAGACCGTCACGGTACGCATCTGGGTGAAGGTGATCGCGGTGGACGAGCCGGGTGACGCGGTGGTCAACGAAGTCAGCGTCACCACGCAATCCTTCGAACAGAATGAGGATGACAACACCGCAGAGGGTAGTGTGAACACGGTCCAGGCGTCCTCGATCAGCGGCACGATCTATCGTGACTTCAACGCTGACGATATCCTGACGGGCGGTCAGGACACGGGAATCGCCAATGTCACGGTCAACGTCTCCGGCACGGCGCTGCATGACGGCGAGACGATCACCGCGTCGGCGCAGACGGACGGCAATGGCGACTATACCGTCTCCAACATACCGCCGGGCACCTACACGGTGTCCTACGACCCTGGCTCGATCTCCGAGGATCACCTCGTTGAAGGCAGTGCGCTGCCGGGAACCGATTCCACCGCAAACGATCCTGCCGGAACCATCGATGATGAAACAACGATCAGCGAAGTCGTCATCACGACCGATGTTGCCGGCACCGACTATGATTTCACGCGCATTCCCACGGCGCGGATAGGGCTTGGCAAGGTCGCAACCGCAGCGCAGTTCGAGGAGGATGGCAGCTACACCATCACCTACACGCTGACGGCCGAGAATTTCAGCCTCGAGCCGGTCGACAATGTTGTGATCGAGGATGATCTCGATGGGCCCGACCGGAATTTCGGCACTTATACCGGCGACGCGGGTACGCCGCCGGAAGGGTCCTATACCGTCACCGCCGTGACGGGCGGGGCTTTCGGCACGCTCAATACCGACTTTGGCGGGGATGCCCAGCAGACGCTGGTGAGTGATGGCACGCTTGGCGTCGGCGAGAGCGGCACGGTGAGTTATACGGTTCACGTCAATCCGGCCGTACCGCGGACCGAAGGGCTCTCGCACACCAACCAGGCCACGATATCTGCACAGGGTAGGTATTCGGGGCAGGATTCTTCCAGCAACGATCAGCTTTCGGACATTTCCAACAACACCGCGAACCCGGACCCAGACAATAACGGGATCGGCAATGAGACGGGCAACAACACCCCGACAGTCGTCAGTCCGGACTTCGCGCCCTCGATCTCGTTGGACAAGACAGCGGACTTCGAGCCGGCTGGCGAAGTTGCCGATGTCGGGGATACGATCACCTACACGTTCGTTGTCACCAACACCGGCAACACACCGCTCATCGACGTCACCGTCACCGATGATCTTCCCGGCCTGTCGGCGCTCGATGGTCCCACCCAGCCTTTGAGGCTGGAGCCGGGCGAGGATGCGACGTTCACCGCCACCTATGATCTCGAACAAACCGATCTCAACAATGATGCGGTGGCCAACACCGCCTCGGCTCAAGGCCAGTGGGGCGAGAACGCCGGGGGCGAGGCTCTGACTGTTTCCGACACCGACGAGGCCGAAATCGATGGCTTGGCCGATCCGGGTCTCATGATCGAGAAAAGCGTTCAGTCCACCACGGTCAGCGATCCCAGTAGCCTCGGCGAAACGATCACATACCAGTTCACGGTCACCAATACCGGCAACACCGATCTGACCGACGTGGTCGTCGTCGATCCGTTGCTGGGAGAAATCTCGGAGCTGGACATCGGGGAGATGCCGCGTGGCGGCGCGGCTGAGGTTGTCGCCGCCCCCTACGCGATCGACCAGGACGACATCGACGCTGGGCGGGTCGATAACGAGGCCTATGCCACTGGCGACTACGCGGCCGGGACGGTTGAAAGCGAGCCGGACGACGCGACCCAACCGGTCTATCAGCAGCCATTGGTGGAGATCAGCAAGGATATCGATACCGATTCCCTCCCGGAGATCCCCAGTGCCGGCGATATTCTCACCTGGACTGTGACGGCGACCAACACCGGCAATGTGACGCTGACCGATCTGGTGCTGACCGATCCCATCGCGGGAGCCGAGATATCACCGGCATCCCATCCAAGCGTCGCGCCCGATGGGGAGGTCATTTTCACCGTCCAAGCGCCTATCACCCAGGAGCACATCAACGCCGGGGACGTGACGAACACGGCAAGCGTGTCCTCCGAGGAGGGGGCGACCGACAGCGATGATGAAACCGTCGCATTGACCCAGAGCCCGGGCATCGCGCTCACCAAGCAGATGATCACGGACCTTTCGGTGCCGCGGGAGCCCGGAGAAACGCTGCGATACCGGTTCACCATCACCAATACAGGGAACGTCCCGCTCGATACGCTCACATTGACCGATGGCCTTGCTGGCTTCGTTCTCGATGAGGGGGACGAAACCGCGCTCGCTGACGCTGTTCTCCAGCCCCAGAACGCGGGCGATACCATCCCCGAGGCCGACACGACCATCGTGGTCGAGGGCCTCTTTACGCTGGACCAGAACGACATCAACGCGGGAGAAGTGGTCAACACTGCCGATGTCGAGGCCTATCCCACCGTCGGCTCGACTGACGAACCGGTGACCGACACCGACCAGGTCGAAACCTCGCTCGATCGGAACCCGCAGATTCGTCTGATCAAGACGATCACCAGCCAGCCTGAAGGTGTTGCGCGGGTGGGTGACGAGGTCACCTATGCCTTCGAGATCCGGAACGTGGGCAATGTGGTGCTCGGGGAGATCACGCTCACGGAAACCCTCGAGGGCGCGGAGATTTCGCCAAGCTCGTGGAGCGGCACGCTGTCGCCTGGCGAACGTGTCGATGACGTCTTCACGGCGACCTATGCGCTGACCCAGGACGACATCAACGCCGGGATCGTGGAAAACCAGGCGACCGTGAGCGGTCGAGGGATCGGCGAGAGCGGGGAACTGGTCACGGTCACCGATGCATCCGGCACTGCAGTGGACAACGACACGGCCACGGAAGTGGAGCTGGAGACCGAAACCGGACTGGAGATCGTCAAGTCAGAAGAGACGAGCCTGCAGACACCGCCTCAGGCAGGAGACACGATCGATTACAGCTTCGTTGTCACAAACACCGGAAACATCACGCTCTATGACGTTGCGATCACCGATCCGATGATTTCGGACGATCCGTTGACGACGATCGATGAACTCCAGCCGGGGGAGGGCAATGCCGTCACCCATGGCCCGGTGACCTACACGATCGACCAGGATGATGTGCAGTCCGGCGAGGTAAGGAATACCGCGACGGCTGACGGTTTCACCGATGCCGGGAACGAGACCCCGATCTCATCGGACTCCAATGAGATTGTCGTTGAACTCGAACAGGTGCCTGGTCTGGCCATCGTCAAGCGGCAAGAGTCCGATCTGGGCGATCCCACGGAAGTGGGCGAGGAGATCGACTATTATTTCGACATCACCAACACCGGCAATATCATCATCGACGATATCGAGATCGTCGATGAGATGCTGTGGACGACGCCGTACGCCCCCGATGACCGAACACTGCTGCCCGGAGAGGATCTTACGGTCGGACCCTTCACTTACGCGCTCGACGCAGACGACATCGAACGCGAGTTCGTCGAGAACCAGGCCACTGTCAGCGCCACTTACGATGTCGGTGATGGGGAGCAGTCGATCGAGGACCTCTCGGGTCCGACCAACGACACTGACGAACCTCTGATCGTGCCGACCATCCCGGTCGCGCCCGAACTCGCCATCGTCAAGGAAGCCGAGTTCGTGGGCGGCGGTTCGAGCTACACGCTGGTGGGCGACCGGATCGACTTCACCTTCACGGTCAGCAACACCGGCAACGTTCCGGTCGAGGATGTCAGCCCTGAGGAAATCTCGTTCGCGTTCGACGGCACGCCCGCCGAGACCGAGATCACCGAATTCGATCCGCCGTCCGCCACGATCGCGCGCGGTGAGTCGCAGGTTTTCACGGCCAGCTATGTGTTGACCCAGAACGACCTCAATGCCGGGGCCGGGGTCACCGACGGCGTGGTGAACACCGCGCGCGCCACGGGCACCGCGATCGGGTTGAACGACGCCGAGAGTCCGGTGTCCTCACCCGAGGACAGCGTCGTTCTCACGCTCAGTCCCCAGCCGCCGAGCGACGTGGTGATCACCAAGACCACCAGCCGGCCGATGATCCATCGCGGGGAAACGATCCCCTTCGAGATCGAGGTGCGCAACAATTCGCTCTCCAATGCCGGGGACGTCACCATTGTCGACCGCATCCCTTCAGGCTTTGTCCTCGTGGACGGTTCGGCAAGCGTTGACGGGGTTGCATTCGAGCCCGAAATTGCCGGCAACGAGATCACCTTTCCCGATCTTCCATTGGGCGCGGAGCAGCGCATCGAGATCGGTCTGGTCCTGCGGGCCCTGCCTGGTACCCCGCCAGGTCGATACCGCAATCTCGCGCTGGGCTATGACGAGCTTGGCACCCCGCTTGGACCGCAATCGGTGGCCGAATTCGAGATCGTGCCCGATGCGGTATTCGATTGCAGCGACATTATCGGCACGGTCTTTGATGACCGCGACGGCAACGGCTATCAGGACGAGGGCGAGCCGGGGATTCCGGGCGTCCGGTTGAGCACCGTGCGCGGCACGCTGGTCACCACCGATGCCTTCGGGCGCTTCTCGATCCCCTGCGCGGCGATCCCCAATGCCAATATCGGCTCGAACTTCGTGCTCAAGCTCGATGGCGGCACGCTGCCGACCGGCTTCACCCTGACGACCGACAACCCCGCCATGGTGCGGGTCACCCCGGGCAAGATGGTGGAAGTCAATTTCGGGGTGCAGGTTGGACGTCAGATCAAGATCGCGGTCAGCGATCCGGCCTTCGATGCAAACGCGACGACGCCCGGCGCTGAACTCGAGGCAGGGCTGGGCCAACTGATCGCTCTTCTGGCCGAGCAGGAGGCGCATCTGCACGTGGAATACGAAGCAGCCGGCGATCAGGCCATGGCCCGGAGCCGCATGGACAGGCTCGTGCGGGCCATCCGCCAGCGCTGGGCCGAGGCCGGCGCGCCCTATGAACTCGTCATTGACACCACGATTGGGGGGCGCTGAGGCATGACCATTTTCGCCTACGCATCCTTGCGCACACGCGCACTCTCACTGCTCATGGGAACCGCGATTGCCACCGTTCCGGTGCTGGGGCTATCGCCCGCCGCGCTGGCGATGGCCGGGTTCTCGATTTCGGTGGATGGCGAGCATGTGGCGGGGGATCCCACGCCCACCGATCCGGTTCGCAAGTCCGATGTCGCGCTCGCCAAGGCCGACATTCAGGTGACCTATGAGGGGCTGCAGAACGAGGCGCGGCTGGCCGTTGGCCCGACGCATGGTGTCCGCAGGGCCGAGCCGGGCAGCACGGTACCGTTCCGGCTCGACACCAACTACGCGCAGTGGATCGATCGGGCGGAGATCCGGGTCTTTGACGAGGACATGAAAACCCTCCTCGCGGTCCTTCCATTCACCGAGAACCGCGTGGAATGGGGCGTGCCGGCCGGGCGTAGCGCCACCTATCACTATGTGGCACGCGTCTACGACGGCAACGGCAGGTTCGACGAGACCGTGCCCCAGGCGTTCTATGCCGGTCATGAGACCGGCCGCAGCGTCGGCCGGCACGCGATCTGGGGACAGGACCAGACAGCGCACCGGTCGATCTCTGTGCATGGCGGTGCGGTGAGCGTGCACGCCACGGCCCTCAAGCCGGGGAGCGTTGCATATGTGTTGGGCGAGCCCGTGCCGGTCGATGCCTCGGGGGCATTCGTCGTCCAGCGCATCCTGCCCGCAGGCGATCACGCCGTGGACATCACGGTCGAGGGGTTGGATGGCAAGTCGGTGGCCTTCAGCCGCGATATCAATATTCCCGACAGCGAATGGTTCTATGTGGGTCTGGCTGACCTCACCGTCGGCGCCCGCTGGGGCGAGGGCGAAATCATCGACGCCGCGCCCGAGGAGTTCGACGACGTTTACGTCAAGGGACGCGCCGCGTTCTACCTGCGGGGCAAGATGCGGGGCGACGTGCTGCTGACCGCAGCGGGCGATTCGGGCGAAGGGCCGCTGGAGGAGATGTTCACCGGCGTTTTCTCGACCGATCCGCAGGCGCTGCTGCGCCGGATCGATCCGAACCAGTACTATCCGGTCTATGGCGATGATTCCGAACTGGTCGATGACGCACCCACGAGCGGGAAGCTCTATCTGCGTCTGGAGCGCGGCAACAACCACGTCATGTGGGGTAACTTCAAGACCGAGATCGGCGACGGGACGATGTTGCAGGCCCAGCGCACGCTCTATGGGGCCTCTCTCCATGCCGAAACCGCCAGCGTTACCTCCGAGGGGCGCCCGCATGCCGAGACAACCCTTTATGCCGCCCAGCCCCAGACGCTGCCCGCGCGCGACACATTCCGCGGCACGGGAGGCTCGGCCTATGTGCTGCGGCGCCAGGACGTGGTTCCGGCCTCCGAAAACATCTCCATCGAGACCCTGAACGGGGTGACGGGCATGGTGACGTCGACGCGCCGCCTGCGCGCGGGCGTGGACTACACCATCAACTATATGCAGGGCCTGATCATCCTGGCCGAGCCCCTTTCTGCGTCGGTCCGCGACGGCGGAGCGGTGAGCTCGAGCGAATCCGATGTGGCAAACCTGCTCGTCCAGTACGAGTACAAGCCCATCGGCACCGACGTACAGGAATACGCCTACGGCGGCAGTGCTTCGACCTGGCTGGGCGACCATGTGCGGGTGGGGGCGGTCGGCATGGCCGAGACCAATGGGGATGACGAGGACCTGAGGGTGATTGGCGTGAATGCCCGTGTGCAGGCTGACGCCGATACCTATCTCGAAGCCGAAGTGCTTCATAGCGAAGGCCGGGAGCGGGGGAGTTGGCTTTCGACCGATGGCGGCTTCACCCATTTCCAGCAGCCCGTGTCCGGTTCGACCAATGGGGCAAACGCCTACCGCGTGTCGGCCCGGACCGACCTGGGCAGCTATTTCGACGGCAGTTTCGGCCTTGTGGCCGGTGCGACGGTCGAACACAGGGAAGAGGGCTTTTCGACACTCGACCATCAGGTTCTTTCCGACACCGTGTCGGCTTCGACGTTCGTGTCGGCCGAGTTCGGTGAAGTGGCGGATATGGAGGTCAAAGCCGATCACACCGAGAACGCCAAGGGCGAGCGGCGGACCGAAGTGGCGGCCGAACTGGGGTATATGCTGAACCCGGACTGGACGATCAGCGTGGGCATGATCCACCGCACCACCTCCAGCCAGCGATCGGGTTCCAGGACCAGTGGCAGCCGCACAGATGTGGGTGCACGCGTTGATTACACGGGCTTCGAACGGCTCGACGTTTACGGGTTCGGCCAAACGTCCCTCGTCCACACGCCCGGATATCCGCGTAACGACCGCGTGGGTGGTGGCTTTGAATGGGAAATCGGGAATGGCTGGACAGCCGGTCTGGAGGCATCGGGCGGCACGACCGGGCCCCAGGTCGACGCCACCGTGGCTCATGCCGACACCGACGGAAACCGCTCCTATCTGGGCCTGCGCATGTCGCCGGATATCATGGACAGCTTCCTTGTACGCAATACGCCGGCCAATGGCATCGTTTCGGGCGCCGAGCGCCGGATCAGCGACGTCGCGAGCGTTCATGCCGAGAATATCTACGATGTCTTCGGAGGCAAGCAGTCGCTCACCGGACTCTATGGGGTGACGTTCACGCCCGATGAGCGCTGGACCGCCTCTGGCACCTACGAGACGGGCACCATCGAAGATCCAGACGCTGAAGACTTCTCGCGCCATGCGCTGTCCACGGCGCTTGCCTACACCGATGGCGGGGTGGAATGGACAGGACGAGGCGAATTGCGGCTCGAGGATTCCGATGACGACACCCGGGACCGGGCCACGATCCTGGGCCAGTCAGGCCTCTCGGTTCAGATCGACGACACATGGCGGGCTCTGGGGGCGGCGAGCGCCGTGCTCAGTGCGTCCGACCAGAGCTCGATCCTGGATGGCGAATATATCGAAGCGAGCATCGGGGCGGCTTATCGGCCGGTCGAGAACGACAGGTTGAACGCGCTGATCCGCTACACCTATCTTTACGATCTGCCCGCGTCCGATCAGGTATCGGTCGACGGCACGACCATGGGGCCGGCCCAGCGCAGCCACATCTTCAGCGCCGATGCCAATTACGACCTTACGGAATGGCTGACCATCGGTGCCAAATACGGGTTCCGTATCGGAGAGATTTCCGAGACCCGAGAGGCCGATGATTTCGAGGCCTCATCTGTGCATCTGGGCGTGCTCAGGGCCGATCTGCAGGTGCTCGAGGACTGGCGCGTGCTGCTCGAGGCCCGCGGGCTTCTCCATGCGGAGACCGAAGTGCTCGATCTGGGCGCGCTCGCGATGATCAGCTACGACATCAACGACACGGTGAGAATCGGTGCGGGCTACAATTTCGGCCATTTCTCCGACGATCTGCGCAAGGTCGAAGCCGACGATCACGGCGTGTTCCTCAACGTTTCGGCACGGTACTAGAGCGTTTCCAGAAAAAGTGGAAACACTTTTCCGGTTCGGAAACGCGCCAAACCAAAGACTTAGAACTCCTGTTCTGATTCAATCAGAACAGGATATGCTCTAGGCTCTGTCATTTTGTGACGGAAGCATACCCGGCATTTTGGATGTAGTTTGCACATTCGTGCGGGGAGATTGTCTGCACGAGGCGCCCGATGTGTCGCCAGGTTTCATCGACGGTTCGTTTCTGGGCCATACGCATCCAATGCTTTATCTTGGAGAAGGCCTGCTCGATGGGGTTGAGGTCGGGTGAGTAGGGCGGCAGGAACCAGAGCCGTGCTCCCGCACTTTTGATCATCTGCCGGATGATGGCGGCCTTGTGGGAGCCGAGATTGTCCATGACGACGATATCGCCGGGCCGGAGGGTGGGCAGGAGCACTTGTTCGACATAGGCCCGGAACGATGTCCCGTTGATCGGGCCGTCGAAAACGCAGGGCGCGATCAGCCCGTCGCAGCGCAAAGCGCCCAAAAAGGTCATGGTGCGCCAATGGCCGTTCGGGGCGAAGCCGCGCAGGCGTTGACCTCTTGGTCCCCATCCCCGGATCGGAGCCATGTTGGTCTTGATCCAGGTCTCGTCGATGAACACCAGCCGATTGGGGTCCAGATAGG
>NZ_RZMX01000009.1 GCF_003992665.1 Pelagibacterium montanilacus | reverse complement strand
GCAGCCTTCCTGGCCGAGGCGCGATCGGTCTTGGCGAACCAGGAGCCGCGAGGCTTTTCGTTGTCCGATTGTCCGATCAGCACGATGGCGGGGAGGTCGGTGACCTCACCGGGGAGTTTCTGAGCAGGTACGGCCATTGTCGTGTCCTTTTCTAACAAAAGAGCCCCCACATGGGGGGCTCGGATCAGGGTTCACATCGGTGACGGCGATAGCGGCACGAACCGCCATGCACAGCACCGTGCAGCGCCAGCATAGCCCAAAAAGACAATTATGTCAATGTTTTAGCCGAAACCCTCCCCGAACACCCCCATCGCATCCCTCAATATTCCGACGCGAGCATCAGGGTCAGAACCCGTTCGGTCACCTCTGGATTGGTGGGGTCGGGAGAGCCGTACTCGAGCTGCTTGTCGAGGTAATCGATCTTCCAGAACAGGGTATGCCCTTCGACCACGATCGACCCGAAATCGTGCTCTCCATAGGGATCATTGTCGGGGGTGAAACCGTCGAAGGCCTGTATGGATCGGACGGCCTTGGTGGCGATCGGCGCGCCCAGTGCGAGAACGCCGGTGGTGAGTATCCATCGCCCACCGAAGAAACTGGTTCTCAGGGCGTCGTTAAGATCGCGCACTTGGCGCTTGGTCTGGTCGAGGGTGTGAACTTCAGACATTGCAGGGCTCCATGGGTTGAGCGCCTGCACCGGGAAATGAAATAGGGGCCGCGCCCAGAATGGGCAGGCGCGACCCCATCGTGACAGAGCGCCCTAGAGGACCGTCAAGTGCGTCCTGCCAGGGGCGATCAAGAGACCTAAGCCCTGGCATTCCTTCGCTTGCGGGCCAACTCACGTGCTTTCTTTGCTTCACCCGAGAGGGATGGATCTTTTCCCTTAAGGAACTTGCTAATTTGGTCCTTCGGCAAAACGAGTGCCTTTCGATTTCCGTCCGCCGTCACCACATCCTTGGTCCAGCCTTTGCCCACAGAGGCATCCAAAGCACCACATTCGCGCATCTGCGATAGAAGCCGGTCTGCTAGTTTCGCAGATGGATCCGTGGAGTCGCTGCAAACCTGCTGAAACGTTCTGAGCGGGATCACGAAATGCTCTTTGTCAGCCCTATATTTGCCGTACCACTGTCCAACCCAAGTAGTAGCCTTCAAGACTTGGCCCGATGCGACCGTATAGTAATTTTTGACCTGGCGCAGATGCTCGAATATACGGCGAACAGCATCTCGCTCGATCTTTATGTCGGGAAATGCTGTCTCGATTACCGCGCCATATGACATCACACAAATATTTGTTATAGTATTTTTGTCCCACGGAATAATGCCGGCCCTGCGAGCGATCATTCCTGCTGCAAAAAGCAATCCAATTTTCTTGGCAATGCGATGTTCGAGACTGCTACCGTATTTAAAGAGCTTCTCGAATTTCCGGATATAAATACCTACGCGCTTCGCGAGCTTCGCTTCGTGTTCAACGAGATAACGAATCCAAGCTTCGCCTGCGGCCCCGTGAGAAGCCCGCATCGCTTCAAGGAACTGGTCAGTGCGTTCAGCAGTGCTCTCGTATGCCCCGCTGCCGGATTCATGCCAGATGCCTCCGTCGGTGCCTTCGGGCACTTTAAGTTCCAACAACCGCACACGATCTCCGGGAGTCCCAAGCGTGCCTTTCTTCATTTCGTGATCGACCACGGACACTGGGCTTGAGGATAAGACGATGCAGCGAAATGCGATCGGCTCGAGCTGGTTCTCTCCAGACACCACCTTTGAGTAGTCCGCACCTCCGCCGTTTGCTAGGCGATGCAGCCGCTCAGAAATAATTTTCATCCGCTTTTCCGGATCCTTGTCTGAGACCTCGACGTCATCCAAGACGAGGGGAAGGTCGTTCCGACGTTCCGCATCTTCATACATCCTGCGTTCGGTTGCATTCCACTTGGGCAAGTGCTCGTCGTTGCCCCAGACAGACCAGCCGGCCTTGTTTGCGGTCGATTTCCCGCTAGATGATTCACCGGCAATGTTCAGGATGAAGGTTTCAGTCAGCGTAGAGAATCTTAGCAACGGGCAGGCCAAAGCAGCCATAATTGCCATTGCTGCCGCTGGAGCGTCGACGGCGGGCTCAGCAACTGAGCTTTTCCACTCCTCCAACGTGCCCTTGATCTCCGCACCGATGTCGGCGCTGCCTGGATCAAACCACACGGTCCCCTCGGGCGAGCCGAAGGCGCGATAGGGCATCACGAAGCAGGGGGTGTCCCCAACTGTTTTCCATCCCGGCTTTGCGGCCATGAGTCCGGCTTCATCTGGAATATGGTCCATCAAGCTACGCGCAAGGGGCTCAATGGCCCAATTGTCAGGAAGAGCACACCCCGAGCCCTGAAGCGCGTCTTTTACCGTTCTCAGCTTGTGCGCATCATTAGCTTTTAGTACGGCGCTGCCCGGAAGCCGTCCGCCGGTGCGCGGAAAGGTGAACACGATGCGATCGTCGCCGAACTTTTCGTGTTCGAACCGGGCCACAGAGAACCCGCTCGGAAGAGACTTATCAGTCATAGCATATTTCCTGTTTTTAGCGCGATTCAAGCGAACCCTTGGGGCAATCGCGGCAATCGCGGCAGTTTTTGAGGTTTGGTGTAGCTTCAGTGAGGCTCGATAGAGCCTCGAGCTGGGGGCGGCAGTGTTGGCACCCCCCAACATGGTCGAGAGCGTCAGTTCACCTTTACAAAGGGTCTAAACGCATCTAGGCGGGCAGTTAGGACGGATTGTCCTGGTGCTACCGTGGTCGCTAGGCGACAGACGAAGGTGATGGCCACAAACTCAGCTGGCCGGACCACGAGCGGTTACGCCGCAGGCCATGAAGCAAGAGTCTGGAGCCAATCTCGTTTGTCCCCAACCACTCGATCAGTTCTGTGCGCCGATCGGCTGGAAGCCGGTTGGGACGCACGTTTTGACGAGGAGTCCCATCGACGCGAAGACGCGTTTCTGGGTACGAAGATCGAGCGTAAAACTCGGCCTTATAGAGGTAGGTAAGGCAGGCCCCCGGGAGCGGCTGTTGTACCCTTTGGGTATGGATAGGCCTGAGCACCTCTGAGCATGGCTTGAAGATAAGCTTAACCGAGTTTGCCAAGTTGGCATCAGCAATGCCCGAGATGAGAGCGTAGTAGTGCGCCTGCCAGTGCCCATCAGAGTTCTCGACCGTGTTCCAAGACAGGTCTAGGCCCCCGATTAGCAGACGATTGCCGAGTCCAGCACGCTGGGTACGGCGCCGAATGGCTTTGAGCGTCGCGATCAGACGCAAATTTGAAAGCTCTCCCGCAGCGAAACGCATATTTTGGGGAATTACGCTGACCCGAACCCATTCATGAGACCCAAAGCTCAGGTCTCTCGCACTGCGCAGAATTTCCATTCGGAATCTGCGGGTACAAACCGGACATGCCTCTGAGTGGCAAGGACTTGCGCTTGAGCAGCATGAAAGCTTGGCGATGACTAGCGAATCCGGTGCATGCCTAAGCAAACTCCTGATCCGCGAGGCCTTCGAAGCTTTGGCAACTGAGATCCGCTCTACTTGTCTGCCGGACCTTGCGAGTGGATAGCTCTGCGCGCTCATCGACCTCCCCCCCAAGCAGAGGGATTGGCAATGAATGCCTCTATATCTTCAGCTTTCCAGCAGGTGGTGCGCGGCCCCAGCTTTACCGGCTGCGGATAGCGACCTTCGCGGACGCCTGACCACCAGGCCGACCTGGATATAGGGATCGGGCCGTGGGGTCTTAATATGTCAGAAAGTCGTAGAAGGTGATGGGTGGGCTTTAGAACAGACATTGGAGTCTCCTTGCGTTACTCGCCTCGGGTTGAGGCGATGGGCAAGGAAAATCACGTCAGTAGTGGGAAAGGGACTTTAAGGCTGACAAACCCTTCAGTGTCATAGACAGGCGATATTTTTCAATCACTTAGAACGTCTAATCGCGGCATTGGGAATCTTGGGCTTGAGTTGCTTTCCTTCTAGTCTGTCCACTGCAGCCACTAAATGGGTTCTAACAGTTTGGATGTTCATGCTCTCCCAGACTTCCGATAGTTCGCTCGCAATGCGCTCATAGGACCCGCTCCTGTCCTTCTGATCAGGATCGTATCCGTAGGTCATAATTGCCATACCAACGAGAAGCCGATCCAGCGTGGTCTGCTTTTGGCCAGTCGGCTTAAGGTCATCTTCGTCATGGTGTTCTCGACCGGACCATTCCCGCGCTTTGGGCGCTAGCGTCAATCCAGATTTCTGGAACCAGCGAGCCAGCGATGGTAGGGTAAGCTGCTGAGGGAGCCGCTGCGCCTGTTGTTCTCTGCGTATCCGCTCGACCCGCTTGGAATGTGCCCATAAAAACCACGACAGTTCATCTTCATCCTCAGACTGCTCGTCTGCGGCTGGCAGATGAGAAGGGTCGACATCGAACGAAATCGCCGCCGCTTCCTCTACCGTCCAAGACGGCATTTTTGCCCAGTACGAGATATGGACGTCGTGCTCAGGGACAAAGGAATCAATGTCTAGGCTGACCGGCGTGTAGTCCAAGGCTTCGCCACTATCGTGAGCGTTAGAGATTTCTTCTTGTTCGAGCTCTGACAGAAAAAGGTTATACTCAAGGATTTCGTCCAGCCAATGTGCGCAAAGGGACTCAAAATACTGCTTCTCGGTCAACTCGTCCCGATAGCGAGCTATTTTTTCCTGGCTTTCTGAGGATAGACCCTCCAATCGAACATGCTGTTCTCCGACAGCATCAATGAATATTCTGGCAAAATGGAGCGGATCGAGTTCTTCAGACTGATCCAGAATCTCAGATAATATTGCCCAGCTATCCTCATTGAGACCTGGAAACTGTCTGTACAAAAGGCTCTCAATCATCGCGCTCCGATGACGCCGATTGGCCACCCGCTTTATCGCTTCCCGTAGCTTCACAGTAGTTCCCCCAATCATTCATCATCTCACGGCGCTTCTCGAGCAGGTCACCCCGCCTATAGGCCGCCTCAACCTTGTTCGAGATTGTATGGGCCAGAGCCATTTCCGCAACCTCGTTCGGGTAACTCGTCGTCTCCGAAGCCCAATCCCGGAACGAAGACCGAAAACCATGTGCAGTGGCGGGGATGTTTAGGCTGCGCAGGATCTTGGTGAACACCATGTCCGACAAGGTGCCCTCCTTGCTCATTCCGGGGAACAGGTAAGGCGAATCACCCCTGTAAGACGCCGCTTCGGTGAGTATTGCGGAGCAGCGGTCACTCAACGGCACCCTATGCTCTCTCCCGGCCTTCATGCGTGACGCCGGAATCGTCCAGAGCCTTTTATCGGCGCTCACCTCGTCCCATCGCGCGAAACGTGCTTCCCCGGTTCGCGCGGCGGTGAGGATGAGGAATTCAAACGCATGCTTCACGATCAAGCTCGATGCGCTCCCCTGCAGGGTCTTCATGAACTCGGGAACCTGTTGGTAGGGCAGGGCAGCATGGTGGCGAACCTTCTCAGGCTGCTTGGGAAGGCCACCCGCGACGGCATCGACCGGATTGTCCCCTTCGCGATACCCAGCGGCCTTGGCCCAATCGAGGACGGTTCGCATGCGTTGGCGCACGCGACCGGCGGTCTCGGGCTTGCTCAGCCAGATCGGCGCAAGCACCTTCAATATGTCGGGTGTCTCAATCTGGTCGACTGTGCGCTCCCCGATATGGGGATAGGCATAGGTGATCAGCGTGTTGATCCACTGGTTGCGGTGCTTGGCGTTCTTCCAGCTAGCCTTTTGGGCCTCGTGGACCGTTTCGGCTGCGGTCTTGAAGGTGGGAATATCGCGGAGCTTTTCCCTGTCGCGCTCAAGGACCGGATCGCCGCCTTCCCGTGCGACCTTGCGGAGCCGCATTGCCGCGTCACGCGCCTCCGCGAGCGGTATGAGCACGGCGCTGCCCAATCCGATATCGCGCCGTCGACCCTTTACCATTATCCTCAACAGCCATCGTCGGGCGCCGGACGGGTCGACAACGAGATAGAGACCATTTCCGTCCGCATATCGTCCCGGAGCCTTCAGGTTACGCACCTGGACGGCCGTGAGGGCGTTTATCGGGTGTCTCTTCTTGCTCGCAGCCATTCAATCGTGCCCCACATTTTGCCCCACAAAATAATTGGCTTTCACGATATTTTACTGCACACTATGGCACAACCCGAATGCGAAAATGCAAGGCGAACAGGGCCTTAACGTCCTTATCTGCACGCTACCGGACGCAAACGCGGCGGCCTCCCTCTCCGCCACTTGGCCTCGCGAAAGCGTTCTCCCGATCCGGCTGCGGCCGGATTTTCTCGTTGTTTTCGAGGGTTATGCGGGAGGTGCTAAGCACTGGCAGCGGTGCCAGAAGGTCCAGAAGCGGTCTCTAGGGGCCGATATTCTCCGGACCTCATGACTGCGCGCAATCGGTAAATTCTTCTCAAGCCTCTGGAAATATAGGTCTTTTTCGAGCTCGTGGCTGAGCACTTCGATTCCAGAGGCGTTTGGTAGATGGCACCGGGATCGAAAACCAAGAGCTCACCTCCGAACACCTGGCGAAATCGGGACGCATAGGTTTGGAGCAGGAAAATACGCGGGCGTTGACCGCACAAAAACCCAGAACTGCATCGTCGACAAAAGTGATCGGTCTGGTACGTTTGAGACGACCTGCCATTCACTCTTTGCCCTAACGACGAAACGTCGAAACTCTCAACTGGTACCGCTCGTCTCATCAGAATGCCCATCTTCAGTCACAGCAGAGGTTGGCGAACCGTCGGGTGCGCTGGGGATGTTCTCATGCAATAGCTCCGCCGATTGTGGATAATCGCGCTCCCGAAGGTTCTTATAGTTTCGGCGAGCCTCTTTCACAAATTGCTTGCTCGGCGGTGCAATGTTGCAGATAAGCAAATCGACAAGTACTTTCGAAAAGTCAGTTCCGCTGAGGATCTTGCTGCCCTCTGAAGACCAGATCGCAGTCCATGGCGCTGCGGTCAGTTTCCAATCGAGCTTGGAAAGTTGCTTCATGGCGCCGCTCCAATCGATAAGCTCCTGCTGGATGCACTGAGCGACTGCTTTAGCGAGGGCCTCTTGAACAATTGGCCTCATGAACGGATGCCCAGCTCCCTCGTTGTCCTTCGGCGCCCTGACGTCCCGCGCGCTATCAGACTTCAGAAGACGATCCTTAATTGCGCCGCAATTGGAGAGAAGGTCGTCAACTCTTGTGGCGAGAACCTCATACGAAGCATCGAGCAAGTCGTTGCTGGGTCGGGCCTTCTCGTCACGGATCTCCTTTGGCTGGTCAAATGCCAAGCTCCTAAGGACATTATACAGAGTCATTATGCTCGTGATTGCAGACCTGTCCGCTTTTGGAATGCTCTTGCCGGCAATCTTTAGTTTTCCCTCGCTATCCTGACCAAGGATGACGCGAACCTTTCCTTCTTGCCTGAGGAATTCATGCTCTTGAATTAGCCGCCGCGTAAGAATCGCTATGCCATCATCCTCATCGAGAACAATGTTCTCGGCACCAGAAGTGACTTTTGCGTTCCTGTTTATGTTCGTGAAAAGTCGTCGAGTTCTCTGCCGGCCTTCTTGGGTGTCAAAATGCGACACCATTATGACGCAGATATCTTCCGTAAGGAGATCTTGATTTTTCATGACCGCCTCTTTGATTGCTTTTAGGCGATGCTGTCCGTCAAGTGCAAAATATTGCTGGTTCCCATCAAACGTTAAAACTCCGAAGCCCTTGTCAAGGCCCTCAGTGAGTGAGTCGGAATCAGTTATCTCGACAGGTGTGTAATGCGGCTCACCTCCCCATGCGGCAATGATCAACGCACCGAGAAAGCGATGAGGCGAGTTAATCAAATACTCTGTAATTTCTTTCGTTCGATCAGAAAGGCCTCGTTGAATTAATTGGTTGAGCTCCTTGTTGCCCGCCAGTTCGTGCGCGAAATTCACCTCTCGCGCCACTTGGCCATAGCTCATGTGGCAAATGTAGTAATTCCAGTCACCAACTTTCGCTTTGAAGGCTGGTATGAGTGTCTTGTTGCCCACGAGTGCTCCTTTCGATCTAGAACGCAGTTTCTGCCTCGAGGTACCGACCTCGAATTGATTTCTGCTTGTTTAGGGGTGGATTTAGAAGATCTATTAGTTTGTCTTCCAGGTCTGGAATTGAGAGTTTGTCGTCAACCACAAGAAACCAAATACTTAATGGCTGAAGGCAGAGATATTTCGACAGTCTCTGTTCTCTCGTCATATTTTCTTTCGTTTCGTACAGGAGCCGCGGGTCGCCCATTATGTACTTTTTGTACTCGCCCTCGAATCGTTTCCGTATGGTGGTATCGAACGCTTTTCCGACATAAAGACACCAGTCAAAGCGGTTCTCACCGGCCTCCGTTTGAAACGCGAGCGGTGGCTCCCAACAGAACATATAGATCCCATGCCTGTCTGGTAGCATCTGGCCAACATCAGGATTAGCGCGAAGTTTCTGCCATTTTTGCGAGCCGCCATTCATAGCGGAGCTTACCTGTATACAGAAGTCTTCGTCTATCAGCGCCTGGATGGGAATTTCACTGACCAATCGCTTGATTGACCGGTTCCGATTTAACGCTAGAATACTCTTTAAGCGAGTGGAGTACTCAGTGCCATTCATGTTGCAAGCCTACTTGTGACAAATAACACATGAAGCCGCGACCTCTGCCGTGCCGTAGGCTTCGTCAATCTCGACCTCACTGAGATTGGCGCGCAGTGGGTTCTTTGGCCGACGTGCTTTCGCGCGCGCGAGGCGCCGTTCGTAATCCTCTTCGATTTGCTTGATGCGCTTCGGCTGCTCTAGTTCAGAGAGCGACTCCCGGTCGCTCCAGGTAAACGGCGAGCCATGTTCAAGTGCCGTCTTTTCGTATGCCTTGGCCTCTTCGAAGGCCTCTGGATGGGTCCGTTTCAGTCGCACCCATTCGATCTTTTGCTGATAAAAGCAGAAGGTGCAGCCACTACGGGAGCGCCAGTCATAATAGGTGGGAAGGCCAAGGCCTGACGATTCCAGCAACTCGACCACAGCTGCCTTGTCGAGGCCATGTTCGCGCAACGGAAGGGTAATCTTCAAATTGGGATGGGTGGCTAGCATGCCGGTGCGTGCAGGCTCATCTGCTCGGATCGCGACATAGCTGATGATTTCTATTCCAGCATCGAGGTCGCTCTTCACCCATTTCTCAAAGGGACGCAGCTTAAGCTGGCGTGTGCACCAACGTGTGCGCGGAGAAGGGAGGAAGTTACCATACTCCTTGAGCCAAAAATCGAAGTCCCGGTCGGGATTGAGATACGCAATAGGTCGTCCGAGAAAGCCCTCCAAGCGCCCTAAGAATTCGTAGACCTCTGGCAACTCCTTACCCGTGTCGGTGAAGAAATACTCGATCGGCAGGTCCGGGTAGGTTTGGCGCATAAACACAGCCAAAGCCGCGCTGTCACGCCCGCCAGACAAGCCCAGAACATGGCGCGCACTCATACGGCTTGGCTCCTTATATCGTCATTGGGATCGCTCATGCGCTGCATGCCAGCCTCTGCCAGAGCGGCGAGCGCCACAGCGTCACTTACGCCGGCTTGGGCAAAGATATCCTGCAGGCTTTCCGCGATCGCCTTGGCGGTGTCTTGCTCTTTGGCAGATAACTCGACAGCCCAAAGCGCCGTCTTGCCATTTTCACCCGTACCGACCACCACCCCAAGGGCATGGCGGCTTGGAACGCGCCCCTGGACTTTCGCCAGCATTTCGGCTTGGCGGAATGCCAGAGCGAGCTGGCCGGCTTCCATCGCCGCCCGGCTGGGCTCCAGATCACTCCAATTGCGGGGCGGTTTGCTGACGAGCAAGCCGGCCAAGGATTCCATATCTGGAAGGGTGCCTAAGAAGCTCTGAAGGCGTGAGGCAAATGCGTCCAAGCGAAGATCACCTGAGATCCCCTTGATGGTCTCAGCGCGGCGCTGCAGTTCCTCTAGCAGGTTGCCATCGTGGCCAAGCGCATCCAGCATTTTGTCCCTTAGGCGGGTCAGCATGGCTTCGTACGCTTGATGCAGCTCACGCAGCATTCCGCCGATTTCACCCGCTATCGCTGCCGGAGTGTCGCGGCCGCTTAACTGCACAAGATCGACGAAGATGGTGCGGTGAGGATCATTGGCAGCGCGCATGATCCGGCACAGCTCCTGGGATTCCTTGGATAGAGAGGACGTGCGCCGGGTCCAGTCCGGCAAGCGCATCACAAACTCCACCAAGGCTTGTGCGATATCCAAAGGTTTGGACTCGGGCGCACGTCCCATCACGGTTTCTATTTCTGCACTGAGTGCTTTGAGCAGAGCTTTTCCATCCGTCTTGGGATCAACATGCCGGAGGGACAAATCGCGCGGGTCCTGTAGCAACCGATCAATCACGTAGTCATTGATCTCAGGCTGGAAGATGCCCTCGACATAGACAGCCATCGAAGAGCGATGGGCTAGGACAAAGGCGGCGGCGAGCAAAGGCAGCAAGCCAGAGCGCACCCCAAACGGCGGCTGCTGCCATAGGCTATACACGTCCAACAAGGGGAACTCGCCATCCCTATTCTGGGCATGCTCCTTGGCTGCATCCCACATGGGGATTAGGCTCTGACCGGTTGCCTTGGTCGGTGCACGGAAGTCGAAGGCACTGTTGTATTTGCGGTGCAGTCCGTTGGCTTTGAGGACGGTGCGATAGAGACCCATCTCAGCCGGGAACCCTTCCATGCCGAGATCATCCTCGTCCGAGTGATTGACCATGGCATGCAACAGCGCACGTACGGCGGCTTGGCTGTTGCTGGAGGGCTGCTCGCGGTTCACCAGCTCACTGCGGATATGCGGAGTCAGGGGAAAAGTTTCGTCCGCCAGAGTTGAGGCAATCTGCGCGATCGCTTTGGTGGTGCCGGCCTCGTAGCTAGCACCGCGCACATACCAGGTCGCTTGAACAAAGCCTCGGCGGAGGGTGTCCTCTAACTCTGCGCTGACCACGGCAAGCCGAGCCTCAACCTCACGGCGCGCAACCGCATCGCCCTCCAACGCCGGGTGCCCTTGGCGAATGGCTTCCAAAGCCAACAGGGCCGAGCCAGCTCGACGGATATGCTGCGCATTGGGAGGCACGCCGAGTGCCACAGGATAGCAGCCCGCTCTGTGAGACGCGTCACAGCAGCTCTGCGCCAGCTGGGCGACTGGCACCACATCATCGGGGATCACCAAGAGAAACTGGCCTGCAGCCCCATTGGTCGGCTGATAACGTTCAACCAGTTTCGGCGCGGCCTGCGGCGAGGTGAGCGCCGTCGTGAACCAACGCAGAGTGCCCGTGGTGAAGTAATGCTTCTTGGCAAGGACTGGCTGCAAATCAGCGAAGGCTGACAACCGATCCAGGTTGAGTTCTCCGAGCTGGGCCTGTGCTTCACTCAGAGCAGTCTCGATGTCGAAGTCACTGCCGGCAAACAGAGCAAAAGCATTTAGATGGCCCCTGAACGCCGCAACAGACCAATCCTGAAGGTGCTGTAGCGCCTGATCAATTTCCTCAGATGTGGCCTCCGGCGCGCAACTTTCGAGTATGCTGCGCTCTGGAAGGACGCCGCTGCCGCCATGGAATAGTTCGATTACCGCAATGCTCTTGGCCAGTTTCAGCTGCAGTGGCCCACCCCGGTGCTCGCAGCGCTGGAGTGCTTCGACCGCCTGCGACCAGCGATGGGAATCCGGCGAGGCCAGGATGGCGGGCTCTAGGTTCGCTCGAAGATAGTCCCAAAGCTGTGACGGGTCATAGAGCGTCCCGCCAGCCTCGTGGGTTTTCAGGAATTCCTGAAACCCGCCCGGTTCCGCAGAATTGAGGAAGCCGAACACGCTGCGCTCATTCTGGCCGAAGCGCCGGCGCGACAAGGGGCCAATCAACGACGCCGTGACTGGATGCAGCGGCCAGCAGGCAGCCAAGCGCGTGAAAAGATCCTCAGGGCTACCAGGTCTGCGTCGGCGAATGGCACCGGCGACAGTCTCGATGATAGTGGCGGGGACCTCAGCCTCATCCGAATGGATAAGGGCACGGCCAATCAGATCGAGCACCTCATCAGTCGCAGTGACAATCGGGATATCCACATAGCGGCCCTGGATCTTAGCCCAGTCTTCCTGCATCTCGGCACCGAAACGGCGCGCATACTGGTCGAAGGATTGGTGCAGGACGCCGACGATCAGCAGCCGACCCTCGCAGCGCGCAGCAGCCTCAGCAAGATCTTGAAAGAAGTGGATGTCAGCAGTGCCGTCAGCGGCTGCTTCGAGGTATTTGCCAAGTTCATCAATAACGAGCAGCACGCCGGCCTCTGGTCGTGCAGAGGCTTCCTTCACGAGACGTTCGATTACATCCCGACCTGCCAGATCAATCTGTCGGCGCTTGGTGCGCGCCGGCTTAGCCTCCCGTGCAACAGCATCCGCCAAGGCCTCGCGAAGATCAGATACTGGATCCGCGCGGCGCCCAACGAGGGGCACGACAAGCCACGGTTCTTCCTCCTGTGGGAAGGCGTCGTGAAAGCAGGGCATATCTCCAAGTAACTCAAGGCCGTCTTGGTTCTGCTGGAAGCTGCCGCCGAGTATTTGGCAGAGCAAAAGCGCCAGGCTTGACTTGCCGCCACCATAGGGACCGGTCCAGGTGAAGGCATGCTGACCGGTTTCCTGGAATAGTCGCGCCATAGTCTCCATCGCCTGCCGGCTGGAGCCATGGCATACATAGCCCTGCAAAGCGCCATCGATAGCGTGATCTGTGTCGAGCCGGACCGAACGCTGGAACCGACGAGAAACTGTTACAATGTCGGACAGCTTGCTCATGCGGCACTCCTCTGCTTAGCGGTCTCGTAGGCGGAGGCCAGGAACATCATGGGATCAGGGTTGAGGGAACGGCGCGCAACGTTGCGGACCCCGGCCGTGTCGGACCAGAGGTAAGCTCGGGCTGTGCTTTCCTCTATGCGTGCTAGGCGCTCGACCAACGCATCCTCATCAAGCTTAAAAACACGCCCGGGTGAGCCTGGCTCGAAAGTCAACGCCTCGACCGAAAGCGTCTGTTGGTCTGGCGCATGCCGCATCCAAAACTCGTGAAGCGCATAAAGAAAGACGCCATCTGGCAGGGTCGGCTTAGCCCCGCGCCGGAACTGATAGGATTTGCTGCTCACTGCCCGGATCAGTCCGAGCGGCACTAAGGCCGGCTCAAAAAGATCATCGCTGAACTTGCCCTGACGGGTTGGCACATAGCTGCGCAAGAAACACTCGACGTCCCGCTTGATGGTCGCATCAGATGCTCGGATCTTGTTCTTCAAGCGCGCATTCTGCTGATCGCGATAGTCGCGGAGCGGCGCTGCAATCGCGTCGTGGTCGAAGGTCTGAACGGTGAGGTGATTGAAGACGTAGAACCATGTCGTGCACCGCTCAGGCGTACCCGCCATCATCCAATGGAGCAGCCATAGCGTTGCGGGAGCCTCGAGAAACGGATCGACGCCGGTTTCATCGGAAAACAGATAATCGCCAATATTCGTGGTGCGGAAGACATCGCCGTCTTCCTTCAAGATTCCGCAGGTTAGCGCCCAATGGCGGATAGCGCCGACCATATTCTTGCCAACTCCGAAGGTGACAATGGCCTCAGCATCGTTGAACAGTGATTTTGGCGCAACGCCGCCCTTGGCAGCGGCAACCTGATCGTAAGCCTTCTTCAGCCAGAGATGGCGAAGCGGGAAGGTTTCATGGCCAGAGAACTGGGCCCGGAAAGCAGGGTTGGCGAGTGGACCTCTGATCATGAAATGCTCCTCCTGGACGTGGCATCCAGTCTGTGAGGCAGAAGGAGTTTTGCGAGGGTTTGGCGATCCATCTTCGTCTTACTCCGCAGCGACGGCGTGAGACAGGCGGATTGCCTTTTCGCAGATCAGCTCCACCGCCTGATCAATATCATCGAGTGTGGTGAAGCGCCCGAAGCCGAGGCGCAGTGACGCTCGGGCCTCGTCGGGTGTAAGGCCAATCGCGCCAAGCACATACGAGGGCTCGATCAGGCCAGCATTGCAGGCAGATCCCACTGATGCGGCAAGGTCTGCCTGCAACATCATCAGCAAAGCATGAGCGTCGATGCCGGGAATGCGAATATTTAGACAGCCACTGAGGCTACTCTCTTCTGAGCCATTGACCCGAACACTGGGGATCCTTTCGCGCAGGTGGGTTAGCAACCGCGCCCTGAGTGCTATCGAATGCTGCTCATCTATATCATGCTGGACAAGCGCCTTCTCCGCGGCGGCCGCAAGGCCCGCACAGAGCATCGGTGCAAGTGTGCCGGGTCGCATCCCGTCCTGCTGACCGCCGCCATACATGATTGGAGCAATCCGTGAACGCGCATTGCTGGCGATGTAGAGCGCGCCGATACCCTTCGGTCCATAGAATTTATGCGCTGACAGGCTGACTAGATCGATGTTGAGGGCGAGCACATCAAGCGGCTGCTTTCCCGCGAGCTGCGCAGCGTCACTGTGGAAAAGGGCTCCCATTTCGGAGCAGAGCGCGCTTATCTCCTCCAACGGCTGCAGCGTGCCAATTTCATTATTGGCTGCCATCACAGAGACTAAAGCCGTGTCGGGCCGGATCAGCTGCGCCAAACGCTCCAGATCGATGATCCCATCCGCGTCGACGGGGATTATCTGAACTTCAAAGCCCTGTTTCGAGAGGGCCGCGGCCGGAGCAAGCACGCATTTATGCTCAATGGCGGACACCAGAATATGCCGGCGCTTCGTACGCTGCGCGACGCCCATCACGCTGAGGTTATTTGCCTCAGTTGCGCCTGCAGTGAGAATAATCTCGCCAGGTGCGGCACCGATAAGGTCAGCCACGGCGCGGCGAGCATCTTCCACTGCCCCGGCAGCCTCCCAGCCAAACCGGTGCTCAGAATGCGGGTTGCCGAACCGGTCATCAAGGAAGGGCAGCATTGCGGTGCGCACTTCTGGATCAAGCGGCGTAGTTGCTTGATAATCCAGATATATCGGTTTTCTAATGCTCATCTCAGTCCTTCGGAGCCGACTGCGAGAAGGGCAGCTCGGCCTGCTTGGTTTCGTCTTGCCGCTCCACGAACTCGGCTACTGCGCGGCGCACAGCCCATGACAACGAGAGATCGTTGCTCTCTGCTATGCGCACCAACTTCGCGTGGAGCTGAGGGTCCAAGCTCACTGTGAAGCGGACAGCGTCCTTCTTACCTTTGGGTCGGGGCATGTTCCTGAAGGCCTGTTTTGTGCACCATCATTCACCAAATTAGCATTACCTTCAACCCCAGACTGGAGGATTCGTCCAGCTTCGACGTCTGAATTGCATGCATACACTAGACGACGGCCGATGTTCACGCAACGTTCTGCCGTCGCGTTCACTCGAAAAGCGCCTGTGGTGTAGCAAGCAGGACATCCCTCACTTGGGTCTAAAGGTCTGACATATCAGGGGTTTTTAAGAATTTTGCTGACCACTCGGCTGGGACCGACTCCATCACTCGCGCCAGCGTGACCTCCGGCCCCTGCTTTCCGTCAAGGATCGCCTCGACGATATCCGGCGCGAGAAGCGTCAGACGCAGCACGCGGGTCATGTAGGAGGAGGTGATCACCTCGCGCTCGGCAAGCTCCGCGATGGTGGAGAACTCGCCGGACTCCAGCATGCGCTTCCATCTAAACGCGCGCGCCAGCGCCTTGACGAGGGCGCTGTCCTTCCGGTGCGGCGGAGCGGCGCCTTCCGGCAACTGCGTCTCCTTACGCCCGCCGCGCTTCACGAGGCGGAACGGGACATGCAGCGTCACCGTGTCGGGGATCGGAGCCCCGCGGGTCACGCGGCTTCTCCGATTCCGCCGGCCAGCATCTCGCGCGCGAGGCTGCCAAGGCCGTCCACGCGCAGCCGGACGTTGAGCCCATCCGTGCCGATGTCCACGCGCTCGACCATCAGCGCCACGATACGCGCCTGCTCGGCGGGGAAAAGCTCGTCCCAAAGCGGATCGAGTTGCTGCAGAGCCGCACGGGCGTCGGCCTCGGTGATGTCGTCGGCGTGGGCGCGCGCCGCCTTCCACGTCCCCGCAACGATCTCGGGCTGGCGGAAGACTGCGCGCAGCTGGTCGATCACGGCGGCCTCGATCTCGCCTGCGGGGACACGACCCACCGGGCACGACCCGGCACCGTGCTTCAGCACCGTCTGGCTGACGTAGTAGCGGTAGAGCCTGTCGCCCTTGCGGGTATGCGTCGGTGAGAACGCGGCGCCATCGGGACCGAACAGCAGCCCCTTCAGCAGCGCGGGCGTGTCGGCGCGCGTGCGCGCGGCGCGCTTGCGCGGGCTCTCCTGGAGGATGGCGTGAACCTTCTCCCAAGTCTCGCGGTCGATGATCGCGTCGTGCTCGCCGGGGTAGCTATCGCCCTTGTGGACCGCCTCGCCGATGTAGGCGCGGTTGCTGAGCATCCGATAGATGTACTTCTTGTCAATCCGGTTGCCGCGCGGCGTCCGGATGCCGCGCGCGCCGACCTCCCGCGCCAGTTCCGTGCAGGATCCGATGTCGAGGAAGCGAGAGAAGATCCAGCGCACATGCGCGGCGCTCTCGTCGTCGATCACCAGCTTCCGGTTCTCGACGCGATAGCCGTAGGGCGGCACGCCGCCCATCCACATGCCCTTCTTCCGGCTGGCGGCGACCTTGTCGCGGATGCGCTCCGCCGTCACCTCCCGCTCGAACTGGGCGAAAGACAGCAGGATGTTCAGCGTCAGCCGGCCCATCGACGTGGTGGTGTTGAAGGACTGGGTGACCGAGACGAAGGTCACGCCGTTCCGGTCGAACACCTCGACCAGCTTGGCGAAATCAGCCAGCGAGCGGCTGAGGCGGTCGATCTTGTAGACCACCACCACATCGACCAGCCCGTCCTCGATGTCAGCCATCAGGCGTTTCAGGCCGGGCCGTTCCAGCGTGCCGCCCGAAATGCCGCCGTCGCCATACTGATCGCGGACAAGCACCCAGCCCTCTGACCGCTGGCTGGCGATGTAGGCCTCGCAGGCCTCGCGCTGGGCGTGGAGCGAGTTGAACTCCTGTTCCAGCCCTTCCTCGGAAGATTTCCGGGTATAGACGGCACACCGCAGCTTGCGGACGACCTTCGATTTATCGGGTGGCTTCGTCATGTCCGCCCCCTGTGGTTCTTGAGCCCGAAGAAGACCCAGCCGTTCCAGCGCGTGCCGGTGATGGCGCGCGCGATGGCCGACAACGACTTGTAGGGTCGGCCCTGCCACTCGAAGCCGTCGGCGGTGACTGTGACGATCTGCTCATTGCCCTGCCACTCGCGCAGCAGCCGAGTGCCGGTGATGGGCCGGTCGCGATCAGCGCGGATGCCACGCTTCTTCTTGTCACCGCCGTCCAGTTCCTCGCCCAGCCGTTCCAGCCGCCGGATCGTCTCCGGCTTAAGTCCGCCATAGGCAAGTTCCTGGATCCGATAGGCCAGCCGACTCTCCAGGTAGCGGCGGTTGAACGGCGGCGGCTCGCTGTCGAACAGGTCGCGCCACTGTTTCTTCAGGTCGGGCGTCGGCGTGGTCTTGAGCGCGGCCAGGCGCGCGGGGATGGGAGCGGGCTTGTTCATGCATTTCTCCGGTGAGTTGGAGTTGCATGACGGCATTGGTCGGGCGGATAGTGTAGGCAACGTTCTCCAGTATCGTCAGATACTTCGCCCGTCTCCCGCATCCGCAACCGAACCAGCCCGAGCGCCAGCAGCCCGCACAGTTCGGCGCGTCGCTCGGCGGGGGTCATCTGGTCGGGCGGCAGAGGATTGGGGCGTTTCATGCGGGCCTCGGAGTGGTCGTCTCCTCTGGCCTCTACTCGTCGCTGTCGGAAACCGTCCCAGTCGATCCCGCGCAGGTTGATGAATCACGCAAAAGAACGTATCAAGAACACTGGTTTTGCAGGAAAGGGGATTCGTCGTGGCAGGCAATTTGAAGAAGTTCGTTAACCCCCGGTTCATCAAGACCATTGATCTCGCCCTGATGAAGCCGCTGCTGGCGCGGCACGAGGGCAAGTACAAGGGCTTCTCCATCGACCTGCTGGACCAGGAGGAGGATACCGCCCGCGAGGCGCTGGAGAAGCTGCTGACCGGTGCCGAGGACAGCTATCCCGAGGGGCTGCGCGGCGATCTGCACCGCATCGCGGAACTGGGCGACGCCCGCGGCCTTGAGATCATCCAGGCGCAGGCCGCGCGTCAGGGCGTCGATCTGTTCCCCGACATGAAGACCGGCGACGAGGACGCGCCGAACAAGGCGCATGATCCCAAGCACATCGCCGTCCGGGTGTTTCTGGAGCATCCTGACCTGTTCGACGCGGCCGCCGATCACATGGCGATGCTCACCGCCGACCGCCTGCATGAGTATGCCGGGCGGGAACGTGGCGTCGCGATCGATCTGACGGCGGAGAAGGTCGAGGCGTTCCGAACGGCCGTCGCCGCGCTCTTCCGTGACGCCTTTCTCGGGGACTACTGCCGGGTGGGCGACTACGACGACGATGACGAGATCAACCTCGTGGTCAGCCATGGTTCGATGGTCTCGACCATGCCGGTCGTCGAGGGCCAGGTTGAACGGGTCATCAGCGTGCGCCAGATTTCCCACGCCGTGCTGCGATACTCCGAGAACACCGGCATGTTGCGGCTGGCCCGTATCCGGAAGGCGCATCAGCCCGAGATCGCGGAACTCTTCGCCTCGATCATCCTCGACAGACCCGGCTTCTTCGACGGCGACGATGCGCAGGACCTCTATACCCTGCGCCCGGTCGAACTGGCCGGACCGGGCTTCGTCTTCGATGCCGCCTACGATCCACTGATCGACAAGGTGCTGATCATCGAGGCGGCGGCCGACCTGATGGCGCCCGGCAAGAAGGGGTATCCCCGCGTGGTGCGCACGCTGCGGTCGCGGGATCTCGGCGGTGACGCGCTCCAGCATTTCGGCAGCACACCGGTGTCGTTCGGCGGCGCCTGGCGGCTGGGCGAGCTCGTGTTCCGGATCCTGTTCAAGAGCGACGGCAAGCGCCAGCCGCAGGTCACGGTCAAGCTGCGGCCCCCGGGCGTCGTGCAGTTCCGTCGCACCCAGCATGAGGCGCGGGTGATGAAGCTGATCGAACGGAACGGGCTGATGAATCCGACGCGCAGATGAACGACCTCGAGCCTGCCGACATAAGAGGCGATCACCGCGTTGAGACGGTCGTCGAGGTTCTGGTCAACGATGACGACTTCGAAACCGGGAGGGTCGCGCAATGCGGCGAGGCTCTCGAGACAGTCACTCAAATCCCCGTCGTCCGCCACCGTTGCGATGACGAGAGAAACAAGGAAAGGCTTTTGCACCATAGGTATCCGATAAAATCTTATCTTGTTGCCAAACGTGAAGGACGCCGGGCACGCTAGTGGACGGTTACAATAGTTTGGCCCTCCGAGGAAATGCTTTCTGTCCAGCATTGTATGGATTAACTGCGTGACGCGGAAACGGGGAATCGGTCAACCGTCTCGCTCGCGCGTTAGCTGCTGCGTCGCAGATGGCGAGGTTGCTCCTGAATCAACGGCAACGGCCCCCTCCAGCGAGGCAATTAACCAACATGTTGGCTTGGCGCCCTCAGCCATCGTCGGGCGCCGGACGGGTCGACAACCAGATAAAGACCATTGCCTTCCGCATATCGTCCCGGAGCCTTCAGGTTGCGCACCTGGACGGCCGTGAGGGCGTTTATCGGGTGTCTCTTCCTGCTCGCAGCCATTCAATTTTGCCCCACAGAGCAATTGGCTTTCACCATATTTTCTGCACACTGCCGCACAACCCGAATACGAAAATGCAAGGCGGACAGGGCCTTAACGTCTTTATCTGCACGATACCGGACGCTAAAGCGGCGACCTCCCTCTCCCCCATTCGCCGTCCAGGCCACTGATATTGTTATCGTTTGCGCATGTGCGCGCGGGCGATCATCACCTTGGCCGTCTTGCCCTAGAACTCGTCCCAGTCCGCACTGATCGCCAGATTGCCCGATACCGGCGCGCTTGGCTTTGGCCGTATCGGCGTCGGGGCCGCTGGCATTTCCTGCTCGGTGGTTGTCACAAAGATATCCACTATGGCGTCAAGTTCGATAGCTTGGCCTTCGGTCTGCTCCACGGCGGCATTGGTCTCTTCGACCAGCGCCGCATTGTGCTGGGTCATCTCGTCGAGTTGGCGGACCGCGACGTTGATTTCCTTGATCGCGAGGGATTGCTCGGCGCTGGCCTTGGCAATGGAATCGACCAGTCTTGCGTTCTCGCGTGCCGCGTCGAGGATTTGCGCCAGCCGGTCGGCGGCCTGCTCGACGAGCTTGGTGCCGCCGCCGACTTCGTTGAGGCTGGTCTCCACCAGGGCCTTGACGTCCGAGGATGCAGAAGCTGCCGATTGGGCGAGCCGGCGCACCTCGACCGCCACCACGGCAAAACCGCGCCCCGCGTCACCCGCGCGCGCCGCCTCCACCGAGGCATTGAGCGCCAGAAGGTTGGTCTGGAAGGCGATGTCGTCGATCATGCCGATGATGCTGGAGATCTTGGCCGAGGACGCCGAAATCCTCTGCATGGCCTCATTGGCCCTCTCCATGACCTCACCCCCCTGGGTAGCGGAATCCGAGAGGTTGCGGGTGTTTTCCGCCGCCGTGCGCGCATCCTTGGAGCTGGAAACGACCGCACCCGACAACTGCTCCATGGTCGCCGACGTCTCCTCGACCGTGGTCGCCTGCCTGGCGGTGCGCTCGGCAAGATCATTGGCGCCCGCAAGAATCTCTCCTGTCGCAGTCTTGACCGTCGTCGATGTCTGCTTGAGCCGGTCTACGATGTCGACCAGCTTTTCGAGCGAGGCGTTGTAGGCCAGACGGAGGGCCTCGTACTGACCGGAAAAGCGCTGCTCGATCCGCCCGGTCAGATCCCCCTGCGCCAGGCACTGCAGACTGATGGTCAGCGTGTCTATGATCGCTTCGGCGCGCTTGCGCTCGGTGATGTCGGTGGCGAACTTGATCACCTTGACCGGCTGGCCCTTGGGGTCAAGGATCGGGTTGTAGCTCGCCTGAATCCAGACTTCCCGGCCCCCGCGTCCCAGGCGCCGAAACTCCCCGGCCACATACTCCCCCCGGCGCAGCCGCGCCCAGAACTCCCGGTACTCCGGGCTCGCGGCATAGTCCTTTTCGCAGAACATGGCGTGATGCTGGCCCCGGATATCTTCCATGCCATAGCCCAGTGTTGCGAGGAAATTCTCGTTGGCGGTGATCACCTCGCCATCGAGGGTGAACTCGACAACCGCCTGCACACGGTTGATCGCGGCAACCTGGGCCGAATGATCGGCCGCCTTCAGCTTCTGCTCGGTGATGTCGGTGGCGAACTTGATCACCTTGATCGGCCGCCCGGCCCTGTCCAGAACCGGATTGTAGCTCGCTTGAATCCAGACCTCGCGCCCGCCCTTGGCATAGCGGCAGAACTCGCCGGCGCGATACTGCCCCTCCCCGAGCTCCGTCCAGAAGGTCCGGTACTCCTGGGTGGCGGCATAACCGGGATCGACGAACAGGCTGTGGTGCCTGCCCTGCACCTCGGCCAGATCATAGCCCATTGCGGAAAGGAAATTGGCGTTGGCCGCAAGGATCGTTCCGTCCAGCCGGAACTCGATCACCGCTTGCGACCGGTTTATGGCCTCGAGCTTGGTTCGCGCTTCGTCACGATCCCGGTTTCGCAGCTTGGGAAACATCCTGAGCACCCCCGAAATCTGCTGGCCGCGCGCGTCGCCGCCATTGCCATCAATCCTGCCCGATCAGACCGCACCGAAAATGCACTCGGCCCCTTGCCCTCCGGTTAACGGCCTATGCCCGCATTCTACCTAGCTGCTGCTTCAGATCGAAGGGACATTGCCCGCGATCCTGAGCGATTGGCCCTCATATCCGCTCAGGCGAATGAACAAGTGCCCGTCCTCGGGCAGATCGCCGTAAATTCCCCCCGTCAGCATGTCGAGCACGGGTCCGGTCTCAACATGATCGAGCACGATCGTTTCCTCGAGCGGTTCAGGACCGAAATTGAGCGCCGTCACCTGTATGCCGCGCCCGTCGGGCAGCTCGTGCACCATCACCAGCAGCGCCGGGTTCTGCACGTCCGGAACGGCGATCTGGCGGGCCGCGTAAAGCCCGTAGGATTGCCGGACGGCAAGCAGGTGCTTGAGCTGGTTTGCAAAGGAGTTCGGATCTTCGAGCTGCTGGGGAAGCGAACCGTACAGCGTTTGCGCCTTGGGCAGACCGGCACTGGAATGCTGGGCCCCCGGATTGACGTCGATCAGATCATAGCCCCCGCGCTCGATCCAGCGGGTGTCGCCTTCGGCAACCAGGTCACCGACCGCGTCCGCCGGCAGCGGAAGCGCGCCCACGATATCCCAGCCCGAAAGCGCAAAGACCCCCGGCTGGAATGCGTTGTACATCACGAGGAGCAGATGGATGCGCTGGATCAGCTCCTTTTGCTCGGGTGTGATGGCGTCGAGATCCCGGATGCCCAGAGCCGCCGTGATCACGCTGATCGTCGTGCAGGCCACCCCGTTCGCCACGAAACGCAGATTGTAAGGCGCGGCATCACCGGTGAGCTTGTTATAGAGGATATCGCGCAGATGCTCGCGCAGCAGCGCGCCCGGCCAGGCCTGACCCTCGAAGGTGAACGTGTCGCTGGCGTGCTTGGTCCAGAAATGCACCAGTTCGAGCGTCAGCTCATCATGGTTCTGGAGCGCATGGATCAGCGAGGCCGGGTCGATATCGAAGTCATCCATGATGCCCAGCATCATGCGCAGAAATTCCGTGTTGCCGGTCAGGAGCGCGTGCTGATAGGCCGGGCGGGTGATGAAATCATAGCTGAGGTCGGCGCCACCCTTGGACATTTCCGCGATGTCGTCGACGGTGAGGTTGAGTTCCTGGAACGTGAACCCGCCCGCCTTGCGCACCATGCCCGCGATGATCTGGTTGCCCACCAGCGAGAGCGGATGGCCCTCGGACCAGGCCGTCTCCTCATGCCGGACCTCGACGCCGAGAAATCCGTTGGCATCGAGCCGCAGCCCGCGCGCGCCCAGCACGTCGAGCGAATGGAGCGCGTCTCCCACGATCATCTGTGGGGCGGCGAACGATGGATCGAGCCAGTTGAGCGAAGGCTGGCCCTCCTTGAAATAGTGAAGATAGACCCAGCGCCGGGCAATGCCGTCGACCCCCACGATGACATCGGTCGCGCTCCAGTCGGTCTCCTTGACCCCGGGCTCGAAAAAGATCACCCGGCGCAGCTGACCCACGATATGGCCCTTGGCCTTGAGGGCATCGACACAGTCGGGAGACATGTTGGCCGCGCGCCGGCCCTCGGGGATCTCGGGCAGAAGGTGCCAATCCTCCTCGGGAATCTCGACCATGTGGTAGAGCCCGGGGTAATCGCCGTAAAACATCTCGGCAAGGCGGAAGTCGGCGCCCTTGCCGGTATGGGCCGGGATGATGTCGTCGATCACGATCGAATTGTAGGCCGCCGCGACCCGGCTCATCGCTACGAATTCGTCAGACGTGCCGTAATGGGGATCGATCTCGAAGCTGATGCGATCGAAATTGCCGTCCACCGTCGGCGTCTTGACCCCGTCGCGGATGCCTCCGGCCTCCTTCATCGGCCCGGTATGCACACCCTGCACACCGATCGAGGCAAGGCAGCGCCAAAGCTCGGGATCCCCCAGGGTGGCGAGAACGCTCTCACCCTCGCGCGTCACGATCGCGGCGGGATAGGCGGTGAACCACACCGAGGCCAGAGCAGAAGCGGCCCGCGGGCGTGCCTCGGCATAGGGGTTGCGCCAGAAACGTCCCTTGCCCGCATAGCGGGCGGCGAGCTTGCGCGCATTGGCGAGCATCGACTGTTCCAGGAGCCAATCGATGTACTGAGGGTCTGGTTTGTCCATGTCTGGCCTGTTCGATGGTTGGGCAATGATTGTCGCCAGCCGGGCTGACGCGAAGTGTCGGCTTTCCAACTCAACGCTCGGATGGGGCCGCCGATGCGTCCTTGTGCATTCGATCCGCTCCTAGGCATGGACCGGTTTTCCACGCGCGAGCGGCTCGACAAGACTCCACGCCTGATCGTCGTTTGCAAGCTCCTCGAGGGTCAACCTGTATTTCCGTCGCCAGTTCGGATGCTCCGATGCCGTGCCCGGGACGTTGACCGGATCGATCTCGCCGGTCATGTCGTCGAGCTGGGTGGACAAAAGCATCGCACCCGTCAGCCCCAGAAACCGGTGAGCGTATCGCGCAAACGCCTCGGGCGTAACGAGAGAGGGATTCGACCCGTCCGGGACGAGCCCCTCACTGGCGAAGGCGGCAAGGATATTTTTGCGTTCGCGCGCGCGTCGCTCGTGCTGGCTGCGCGTTTCCTCCTCGGTCTCGAACGCGCCCAGACTCTGCTTGAGGACGAGGTCGTCGCCCCGCCACCACGCCAGCAGGGTCGGCAGGTCGTGACTTCCGGTATTGGCGAAGGCCAGCGCCGGATAGACGTCCGGCGCAAAGAACGTGCCGACGTCGAAGTCCTGTTCGAAAAACAGCACGCGATAGGACAGGACATTGGCAGCCGAGAGCCGTTCGCGAAAGCCGCTGGGCACGGTACCCAGATCCTCGCCCACCACCAGGCAATGCTGGCGCTGGGATTCAAGGGCAAGAACGCCAAGCAGATCGTCCAGCGGGAAGCTCACATAGGCGCCCTCGGCCGGGCTCTTGCCCTCGGGAATGCAGAACAGCCGCCGCAGACCCATGACATGGTCGATCCGCAGCCCGCCGGCGTGGAGCATGTTTGCGCGGATCAACTCTGCAAAGCTGCGATAGCCCTCCCGGCCCAGTTCAACGGGATCGAAGGGCGGCAGGCCCCAGTTCTGGCCCGCTGGGTTGAAGATATCGGGCGGCGCGCCAACAAGGCTGCGCCGGAGAAACGCATCGGGGTTGGCCCATGTCTCGGCTCCGGCAGCGGCGCACCCCACCGCCAGGTCGCGATAAAGCCCAACCGCCATGCCCTTCCGCCGCGCGGCCTCTGCAGCGAGGGCGAACTGTTCGTCGGCGACGAATTGCAGCCAGTCCTGGAAGTCCACCTCGTCCCGGTGCTCACGCGCATATTCTTCCAGTGCAACCGAACCGCAGGTTTGCAGATCCTCGGACCAGGCCCGCCAGTCCACATGGTCGGACCCTGAGGATGCGAAACGCTGGCGCAGCACCTGAAAGAGCGAAGCACGCCGCAGGCTCTCGCCTTTGTCGTGGCGGAACGTCTCGAAAGCCGCCTTGCGCTCGAGAGCCGCATCATCGGTGAAGGTGGTGAACAGGATGCGCAACGCTTCGAGCTTGAGCGCCGTGACACCGGCATAGTCCACGAGCGCGGAGGCGCGGCAGCGTTCGCGCTTGGCCTGGAAGACCTCCGAGCGCGCCAGATCCTGAGCCGCCCGCGATAGCGCCCATTCCGGCACGGCCTCCACGTCGATATAGATCGGATTGAGATAAAGGCGTGTGGCGGGGGAATAGGGGCTGGCTGCTTCGGGGTCATCAAGGAACATCTGGTGCATGGGATTGAGCCCGAGCAGTCCGCAGCCGCGGCCGCCCGCCAGTCCAATCAGCGCGACGAGGTCGGAGAAATCGCCGATCCCCCAGTTTCCGGCCGACCGGACGAGATAGAGCTGAACGGCTATGCCCCACTGGCCGTCCTTGACCTCCTGGGGCAGCCAGCACTGGCCGGGACTGACGATCAGGTGCGTTGCGGCCTCCACCTGAGGCAGGCGCAGCGTATGGTAACCGTACGGAAGGTCCGTGAGCTCCAGCACCATCCTGCTCTCCGAAGGGGCCATGCCGGACCAGTCGAATGTCCCGCTGGTTTGCTCGCCGGTCTCAAGGACCACGCGCCACTCGAGCGGGTTGGGCAACCCACCGCCCCTGATCTCCACGCGGCAGATACCGTCCCGGGGAACGGTGACGACACTTGCCGGAAGCTTTGCCGTGGCGCGCGCCTTGGCCAGCTCCAGCGCGTCCCGGGCATCAGCCTCGCTGGCGATGTGAACCCCCATGCTGTCGAGCAGAAGGCCAAGCGTTTCGCTGCTTACGGCGACGGTGGTTCCAAACGCGTTTTCGAACCGGCTGGATATTCCGTAGCGCTCCGCCAATTGCTGCAATGGAGAAGGTGTGGTCTCTTTGTCGGGTTTCATCAGCTCTCCTGGTGCGCCGGCGGGACGCGGACCGGGGGAGCTGGGCCATTTGCGCCCCCACTTAAGCAATAGACTCACTCAGTTTGAGTTCCGCGAGTTAAAACGAAACCAACTCTGCCCTGGCGCATTGGACGTGGAGGGCTGGACACGCTGCGGGGGCCACATGCTGCGCAAGACTGAGAAAAGCAAATCGGGGAAACGGACCACGCTGCCCCTGGCCACCGACGCCACGAGCCCCGCCCTGAGCACGACTGACGAGCGCCTCATGGCTCTGGCAGCCAACCGCATTGCCATCGAAGGCATCGAGCCAGAGATCGACGGCGGGCGGTTTGCCTCCAAGGCCGTGATCGGGGAACCCGTCCTTATCCAAGCGGATGTCTTTGCCGACGGCCATGAAAGCATCGATGCAGCCGTGTTGTACCGCGCCAAGGGCACCGACGCTGTCTGGCTCGAGGAGCCGCTGGAATTCGTCGAGAACGACCGCTGGCGGGCAAGCGTGGTCTTTTCCGAGAACCGGCTTTACGAGTTCACCATCATCGGCTGGCGCGACCTTTTCGGCACCTGGCGCAAGGACACCGCCAAGAAATACGCGGCAGGCCTCGATATCGCACTCGAGCTCGAGGAAGGCCGACGCCTGCTCGATTCTGCCCGGCACGCCGACCGGGCCACCCCCGCCGACAAAGGCGCGCTGGACCGGGTGCTGGACACCTTTGGCGGACTCGCCGACAATGGGGTCAGGTGGGCCCTGCTCAGCTCCGATGATATCGCTGCACTGATGACCCGGGCTGCGACGCGGACCAATCTGAGCCGCTACGAGCGTGACCTCGAGATCTTCGTTGATCGCAAGATCGCGGCCTTCGGCGCCTGGTACTGCATGTTTCCGCGCTCGCAATCGGGCGATCCGCACCGCCACGGCACGTTCGACGACGTCATCGGCAAGCTGCCCTATGTGAGAGATTTGGGCTTCGACGTCCTTTTCTTCACCCCCATCCACCCGATCGGCGAGGCCAACAAGAAGGGCAAGAACAACTCCCTGACCGCGGGCCCCGATGATCCAGGCAGCCCCTATGCCATCGGGTCGGCTGCCGGGGGACACGAGGCGATCGACCCCAGGCTGGGCACGTTCGAGGATTTCGACCGCCTGGTCGCCGCCGCCAGCGCCCATGGCCTCGAGATCGCGCTGGATTTCGCCATTCAGTGCTCTCCGGACCACCCCTGGATCAAATCCCATCCCGAATGGTTCGACTGGCGGCCGGACGGGACCATCAAATACGCCGAGAACCCGCCCAAGAAGTACGAGGACATCGTCAACGTCCACTTCTATCGCGATGCCATTCCCGACATCTGGTACGCGCTGCGCGACATCGTGCTGTTGTGGATCGAGCACGGGGTCAAGATTTTCCGGGTCGACAATCCCCATACCAAGCCGTTCCCGTTCTGGGAGTGGATGATCGGCGAGGTCCGGGCAAAGCACCCCGATGCAATCTTCCTCTCGGAAGCCTTCACCCGTCCCAAGGTCATGAAGCGGCTGGCCAAGGTGGGGTTTGCGCAGAGCTACTCTTATTTCACCTGGCGCAACGCCAAGTGGGAGCTCGAGCAATACCTGACAGAGCTGACCACCGAGGAATGCCGGCATTACATGCGGCCGAACTTTTTCACCACCACCCACGACATCAATCCGCGCTACCTTCAGACCAGCGGCCGCCCCGGGTTCCAGACGCGCCTGGTTCTGGGCGCCACCCTGGCCAGCACCTATGGCGTCTACAACGGCTTTGAAATCTGCGAAGCCGAGCCGGTGCCGGGCAAGGAGGAACACCTCAACTCCGAGAAATACGAGATCCGGGCCTGGGACATGGACCGCCCCGACAACATCAAGGGGGACATCGCGTTCATCAATCGGTTGCGCCGCGAGCACAAGGCGCTCCAGCAGTTCACCAATCTCGATTTCATCAACGCCTGGAACGACACCATCATGTGCTACGCCAAGTACACAGATGACCTGTCGGACTTCCTTTTGTTCCACGTCTGCCTCGACCCCCACACCGCCCAGGGCGCCGATTTCGAGGTGCCGCTTTGGAAATTCGGCTTGCCGGACGACGCCTCGATCGAGGTTGAGGACATGGTGACCGGCCATCATTTCACCTGGCACGGCAAGAACCAGCACATCCATCTCGACCCCTATTATAAGCCCTATGCAATCTGGCGGCTCATTCCGCCCGGAGCCGTGCGATGAGCCCAGCCGATGGCAACGTGGGAACAGACCCGAAACTAGTCTCGACCGACGGCAGCCTGAATTCCGCGTGGGCGGGGCCGGGGTTCGCTCAGCTCGAGAACACCACCCTGCCCGCCTTCCTGCCGCGCCAGCGCTGGTTCGGCGCCAAGGACCAGACCATCGAAAATGTCCGGCTTGTCTCGCTCGGTGAACTCGAGCCGGGCAACCACGCCCTGCTTGTCGCCGATGTCCGGCTGGACGGCGAGACCCAGCGCTATCTGCTGCCGGTTTCGGCCATCTGGGAGGCGGTGGGTGAAACCCGAGCGCCCGTCCTTGCCCGCATCGGGTCCGGGGAGCGGTCCGGCGTTCTGATCGACAGCGCGCTCCATGAGGGGCTGGCACTCGCCCTGCTCGATGCCATGCGCCAAGACATGCACCTTGATGCTGAAGGGGGCACCGTCCTTTTTATCGGGAGCGACGCGCTGCGGCGCTATGAGCCTCTGGAGGCCCCGCATGCGCTCGGTGTCGAGCAGAGCAATGTCTCGATCGCCTTCGGTTCGAGCATCATTCTCAAGCTCTATCGCCGGCTGCGTGAGGGCGATCAGCCCGACGTGGAGGTGGCACGCTTTCTCACCGGTGTCGGCGGCTTTCGCAACACCCCGGAATTTCTGGGCGAAGTCCGGTTCCGCCCCAAGGACGGCTCGGCAACAACGCTGGCGGCGGCCTTCGCCTTCGTGCCCAATCAGGGCGATGCCTGGGCGGCGGTCACGGGCGCATTGGCCCTGAGCCTGAACGAGGACTCCGGTGATGCCGGGAGATGGCTCGGCGCTGTCCTTGGACGACGCACGGCCGAAATGCATCAGGCACTGGCCGTTCATACCGACGACATCGATTTCAGGGTCGACCCGTTGCAGCCCTCTGACAGTGCCGGCTGGGTGAGCGAGGCTGTGGGCGAAACGCGCGATCTGCTCGGTCGCCTCGAGCGGCGTTTGTCGGCTCTCTCGCCCTTCGCCCGCGCCATAGCGGAAGATATATTGGCCCGGCAGGACCGCCTGATCGCGCGGATCAAGGCCTGTGGCGCCATGGCGCCGTCCGGCGGCCGCTCGCGCATCCATGGCGACTACCATCTCGGTCAGGTGCTGGTCACCCGCGACGACGTGATGATCATCGATTTCGAGGGCGAACCCAAACGAAGCCTTGCCGAAAGGCGGGCCAAGTCCTCGCCCCTGCGGGACGTGGCGGGCATGCTGCGCTCGTTCCACTATGCGGCCTGGACCGCGCTCGACCGCTACCGGGATACAACCGGCGACCTGCCGGACACCGTTCGCGCCCGCGTCGAAGACTGGCGCCGGACCGTCACTGACGATTTTCTCGCCAGCTACCAAACCCACGTGGCCGGCGCGGCCAGCTACCCGAGCGATCCCGCGTTCGCCAGGGCGCTGACCGACCTCTTCGTGATCCAGAAGGCCATCTACGAAGTCGGCTACGAGTTGGCCAACAGGCCCGACTGGATCCAAATTCCCTTGAGCGGGATCCAAGACCTTTTGAACGAGGGCCAAAGCCCGGGACAATAACCATGAGTGAAGCAATCACGCAGCCATCGGCCTATCCTTCCGATGTCGAAGCCATCGTGCGCGGCCGTCACGGCAATCCGTTCGCCACGCTCGGCCCGCAGGGAGGCAAAGGTGCGCCCCTGGCCATCAATGTCTTTGCGCCCCAGGCGGCCCGGGTCGAGATCGTGGACAGCCTGACCGGGGAGAGCGTGACGCAACTCAAGCTCATTCACCCCGAGGGCTTCTTTTCCGGCTTCATCCCGGGACGCACCGAGCCCTTCGCCTATCGCCTGGCGTTGACGGCCGGCGATTTCAGCTGGGAGAGCGAGGATCCCTATCGGTTTGCACCGATCCTCGGGGAGATCGACGAACATCTGTTGGGCGAGGGGCGGCACTTCCACCTTTACGAGCGCCTCGGCGCCCATCCCACCACGATCGAGGGCATTGCTGGCGTCACTTTCGCGGTCTGGGCGCCCAACGCTTCGCGCGTCAGCGTCGTGGGTGAATTCAACGCCTGGGACGGCAGGCGCCACCCCATGCGCAAGCGCATCGGCGTGGGGGTCTGGGAGCTCTTCATCCCCGGGCTGGAAAAAGGCAGCGTCTACAAATACGAGATCATCGGTCAGCACGGCGAAAGACTGCCGCTCAAGGCCGATCCCCTGTCCTTTTTCCAGGAACAGCCCCCCGCCACCGCGTCGATCGTACATGGTCTTCCCGAGCACGATTGGCAGGACGGAGCCTGGATGAGCACCCGCGCCGACCGGCAGACCCTCGATGCCCCCATGTCCATCTACGAGCTGCATCTGGGCTCCTGGCGCACGGGTGGGGACGGCGAGGCCCTCGATTACGATGCCATTGCCGAATTGCTCGTGCCCTATGTCACCGATATGGGCTTTACCCATGTCGAGCTGATGCCGATCACCGAACATCCCTTTGGTGGGTCATGGGGCTACCAGCCCGTGGGCCTGTTCGCGCCCACCAGCCGCTTTGGCACGCCCGAGGGCTTTGCCCGGTTCGTGGACCGCCTCCATGGCGCCGGCATCGGGGTGCTTATGGATTGGGTGCCCGCCCATTTCCCGTCCGACGCCCACGGTCTTGTGCAGTTCGACGGCACGGCCCTTTACGAGCACGCGGATCCTCGGCTCGGCTTCCACCGGGACTGGAACACGCTGATCTACAATTTCGGCCGCAACGAAGTGGCCAATTTCCTGGAAGCCAGTGCCCTGTTCTGGCTCGATCGCTACCACATCGACGGGCTGCGCGTGGATGCCGTGGCCTCCATGCTCTATCTCGACTATTCGCGCGAGCCGGGCGAATGGATCCCCAACAGGTTCGGCGGCAATGAGAACCTCGAGGCCATCGCATTCCTCAAGGAAACCAACACGCGCGCCTATGAGCTCTATCCCGGCTCCCAGACCATCGCCGAGGAATCCACGGCCTTTCCCAAAGTCAGCCGTCCCATCTACGATGGCGGCTTGGGGTTCGGGTACAAATGGAACATGGGCTGGATGCACGATACGCTTCACTACATGCAACTCGACCCCCTCTATCGCAGCCACCACCAGGGCGAGATGACGTTCGGGCTGCACTATGCCTATACCGAGAACTTCGTCCTGCCCCTCAGCCACGACGAGGTGGTTTATGGCAAGGGCTCGATGCTCGGGAAAATGCCCGGCGACCGCTGGCAGAAATTCGCCAATCTGCGGGCCTACTACGCCTTCATGTGGGCGCACCCGGGCAAGAAGCTGATGTTCATGGGCTGCGAGTTCGGCCAGGAGAGAGAGTGGAATCACGATCAGTCTCTCGACTGGCACCTCCTGGACGACCCCCTTCACCGGGGCGTCCAGTCTCTGGTGGCCGACCTCAACCGCCTCTACCGCGACCGCGCGGCGCTCCATCAGCTCGATGCCGACCCTGCCGGATTTGAATGGGTCGACGCGAGCGATGCCCAATCGAGCATCTTTGTCTTCCTGCGCAAGGGCGAACCGGGCACGGACCCTGTGCTGGTTGTCTGCAACATGACCCCCACGGTGCGCTCCGATTACCGGGTTGGTGTCCCTCAGGGCGGCAGCTGGGGTGAAATCCTCAATTCCGACGCAGAGTGCTATGGCGGCTCGAACATCGGCAATGGCGGCACCATCAACGCCGAGGAGGTCGCCTGGCACGCCCGCCCCGCGTCCCTCCGCCTCACCTTGCCGCCACTGGGGGTCATCATGCTGGCGCCCAACGCGGCCACCTGAAGCCCCAAGAGCATATCCTGTTCTGACAGGAGCTTTAAGCCGGGCTGGAGGGTCCGCTGCGGGGGTCACCAGCCAACCGGCCGGCAAGAGCATAAACGAGGCCCTCGGACCGGAATTCGATGCTGGCCGTGCCGTCGAAATAGGTGGGGACGACGCGGGTCGTCAGCCGCGAGCCAAATCCTTTGCGCTCGGGCTCGATCACCTCGGGCCCGCCTTCTTCCTGCCAGCGGAAATCAAAGCCGCCATCGGCGTCGCAGGCCCACCGGACATGCACGCACCCGCTGTCGGTCGAAAGCGCCCCGTATTTCAAGGCGTTGGTGGACAGCTCATGCAGCGCCAGAGAAAGTCCGAGCCCCTGCTGGGCGCTCAGCCCGATGCCGGGCCCCTCGATCACCATGCGGTCGGGTCTGTCGCAGTGAGGCTCGACGGCGGCCATGATGACGTCGCGTATGTCTGCGTCCTGCCAGCTCGCGCTGGTAAGCATGTCCTGCGCCCTGCCCAGCGCCTGGATGCGCTCTGAAGCGCGTCGCGCGCCTTCCTCGCCGGCGGACTGCCTCAGGCTCTGGGATACGATAGCCTGAACCATGGCGAGCGTGTTCTTCATGCGGTGCGAAAGCTCGCGCTGGAGCAGCCGCTGCTGGCGCTCCGCCTCCCGCTGCGCGACCAGCGCCGCATTGGTGCGCGCGACTTCGGCGGCAAGCGCCTCACGATCCCGCAGCGCCGCGGTCGTCTCGGTGACCACGTTCATCAGCCCGGCAATCCGGCCGTCATCATCGAACAGGGGGCTGTAGGAAAACGTCCAGTATGTCTGCTCGACCCTGCCGTTGCGGACCATGGCGAGGTGCAGGTTCTCCGCCCATGTGCCCTGCCCGCTCAACGCTTCGTCGACGAACGGCTTCACGCCCTCCCACACATCCGACCACAGGTCCTTGAACGGCGCGCCGAGCGCGCGATCGACGCGGTCCGCGAGCATGGGCAGATAGTCGTCATTGTGAAACTGAAGCAGCTCGGGTCCCCACCAGAAACAGATGGGCTGCCGCGATGCAAGGACCATCGCCAGCACGTTCATAAGCGACCTTGGCCAGGTCTCTATTGGCCCCAGCGAGGTGCGCTCCCAATCGAAGACACGGATCTGCTGTACCATCCGGCCCCCCTGGGGCAAGAGGTCGAGGCCGCGGGCAGCACCGCGTGGGCCAGATGCGTCAGACACGGAAACCGCCACTGAAATAATATTGCGGCACCAGTGTACCGGTGCCTGCGGGCAGAGGCAAATGCGCAGTTTGAAAAAAGAGTGGTCCACCATGGGTTTGCGGTGCAGCCCGCCGGGCCCGCATCCATGCCCGGAAAGCCCCTCAGGCGTGCTCGGCGATCACCGCGAGGAATTGGGGACCGTATCGGTCGAGCTTGGTCTCTCCCACGCCAGGCACCTTGGCCATCTCCCCCCGCGAGCCGGGCCGCTCCGCTGCCAGCCCGATCAGCGTCTTGTCGTGGAAGATGACGTAGGGAGGTACGTTCTGGGCCCGCGCGAGCTCGAGCCGCTTTTCCCGCAGCGCGTCGAAAAGCGCCCGATCCCGATCGCTGATCTCAGGCTGCGCGGCGCTCCTTGCCACCTTGAGGCGCCGTGCGCGCTGGGCTCCCGGTACCCGCAGCATCAGCTTTGGCTTTTCGCGCAGGAACTGCCGTCCCGACGGCGCGATCGCGAGGCCCCCGTGACCGGTGACGTCCACATCCACGAACCGCATGGCGATCATCTGGCGCAGGATCGAGCGCCAGGTGCGGCTGCCATGCTCCTTGCCGATGCCAAAGGTCGAGACCGCATCATGCCCCGCCCGGGTGATCCGGTCGTTCTCGACCCCCAGCAGCACGTCGATTACATAGGCCTGCCCGAAGCGCTCGCCCGTCCGGTAGATGCACGAGAGCGCCTTCTGCACTGCGATGGTGCCGTCAAAGAGCTCGGGCGGCGCCGCGCAGGTGTCGCAGTTTCCGCAAGGGCCGCACGCATCGCCGAAATAGGTGAGCAGCACCTGCCGGCGGCACCCCGCCGCCTCGGCCAGCCCCAAAAGCGCGTCGAGCTTCTGGCGCTCCATGTGCTTGCGCTCGCGGGGCGCGTCCGATTGTTCGATGAACCGGGTGCGCAGCGCGATGTCCTCGGACCCATAGAGCATCATCGTCTCGGAGGGCAGCCCGTCGCGCCCGGCGCGTCCCGTCTCCTGGTAGAAGGCCTCGATGCTGCCGGGCAGGTCCAGATGGACAACGAAGCGCACGTCGGGCTTGTCGATCCCCATGCCGAAGGCGATGGTGGCGACCATGATCACCGCCTCTCCATGCTGGAAGCGCAATTGGTTGGCGGCCCGCTCCTCCTTGTCCATCCCGGCGTGATAGGCCAGCGCATCATGGCCCTTCTCGCGCAGCCAGGCCGCCGTTTCCTCGGTCTTGCGTTTCGACAGGCAATAAACGATCCCGCTTTCCCCTTTGTGCCGGGCGAGGAAATCCCGTAGCTGGACGCGCGGATTGTCCTTTTCGGCGATGGTGTAGCGGATATTGGGGCGGTCGAACCCGGCGATGAAGGCATCCGCGTCGCCGATCTCGAGATGGGACAGGATCTCCGCGCGCGTCGGCTCGTCGGCCGTCGCGGTCAGCGCCATGCGCGGCACCCCGGGGAATCTGGCAACCAGCGCATCGAGCTGGCGATAGGAGGGGCGGAAGTCATGGCCCCATTGGGAGAGGCAGTGGGCCTCGTCGATGGCGATCAGCGACAGCGAGGCCCGGCCCAGCCCCTCGAGCACCTCGGGGCGCAGCAGGGTTTCCGGCGCGACATAGAGCAGGTCGAGCACCCCGCTGTGGACATCTCGCCAGAGAGCCCGCCGCGCGTCGGGGTCGAGGTCGGAGTTGAGCGCGGCGGCCCTGACCCCCGCTTCGCGCAGCGCCAGCACCTGATCGGCCATCAGCGCCAGAAGCGGGGAGACCACGAGCCCCATGCCGGGCCGCGCGATCGCGGGGATCTGGTAGCACAGCGACTTGCCCCCGCCCGTCGGCATCAGGACGAAGGCATTGTTGCCCGCGATCACGTGTTCGATGATTCGCGCCTGCGGTCCCCTGAACCCATCATAGCCATAGACGGTCTTGAGGATGTCGAGTGCGCTGGAAGTCATGCTGGAAATCATGGGCACCAGAAGAGAGAATCACCGGAGCGTTTCTCTTAACAGCTTCCTGCCCGCACCGGCCATCGGCCCAGGCCACGCCACGCCCCATCGTCCCTGTTCGCGCCTCACCCGGCAGCGCGGCTCTCGAAGCCAACCCCGGTGAGCTGTTCGGACACTGTCCAGAGCCGCCTCGCGACCGCGAGATCGGCCGCCTGGGGCGGAATGCGGGCCGGCGCGGGATAGCCGCGCACTTCGCTCATCCGATCGGGACCGTAATAGCCACCGCCCTTCGCATCCCGAGAGGTGGCGGCATAAAGCGTCGGCAGGGCGCCCTGCGCGGCCGGCTGGAACAGGAACCACAGCAGCGAACGGGTGAGCCTGTACGCGCTCCAGCGGCCCGGGGCATTGTGCAAGAGATCGGTGCGCGCGACCCCGGGATGGGCCGCGATACTGGCTATGCCCCACCCAAGGGTCTCGCTCCGGCGCTGGAGTTCGAGTGCGAACATCAGGCAGGCGATCTTGGACTGGCTATAGGCCTTCATCGGCACATAGGTCTCTTCGCTCTGAAGATCGGCAAAGTCGATACGCCCGTCCCGGGCCGCAACGCTCGAGAGCGAGATGACCCGCGGATTCTGGCCCTTGCGCAGCAGCGCCATCAAATGGGCCGTGAGCGCGAAATGGCCCAGATGGTTGGTACCCAGTTGCAGCTCGAACCCCTCGGCGGTCTCCTGCCGTTCGGGGGGCACCATCACCCCGGCATTGTTGATCAAAAGGTCCAGCCGGTCGGTCTGGGCCGACAGGCGCTGCGCGAAATCATCGACCGAAGCGAGACTGGCCAGATCGAGCGGCTCGAACCGGATCGTCGCCGTGGGCACCCTCTCGCGCACATGGGCCACCGCCGCCCGGCCCTTGTCCGGGTTCCGTCCAGCGATCACCACCTCACAGCCGGCCCGTGCCAGGGCCAGCGCGTCTTCCAGCCCCAATCCCCCCGTTCCCGTGACGACCGCAAGCCGTCCTTTTTGGGAACCAATCTCCGAAGTCGTCCAGCGTGCCATGGCGTGCCCATCCTGATTTTCCGATGGGTGCATAAAGCGACAGGCGACTTCAAATGGCCATGCCGGAAACTCGGCATGGCATGCCTGATCCTCCAGAACCGGAATCGGGTCAGCGGGCGCGCATCAGCGCCGAAGCGGCCTCGATCTGCTGGCGCGCTTCGGGCGTCAGGCTGGAGACAACCTGGCTGGGCGACATCCCGAAGGTGCGCGAAAATTCACGGCTGAACTGGGAAGCGCTCTCATAGCCAACCCGGTAAGCCGCTTCGGCCACTTTCACGTCTCCCCCGATCAATAGCCTGCGGGCCTCGATGAGTCTGAGGTGCTTTTGATACTGCAGCGGGGACATCGAGGTGAGGGATTTGAAATGCTGGTGGAACGAGGACGGGCTCATCCGGGCCTCCTCGGCCAGCCGTTCCACCCGCATGGTCTGGGTGTAGTTGCGCCGCAGAAGCTGGATCGCGTTCACCACTCCCCCGGTCTGGGTCTCGGGCAGCGCCAGCTGGCTGATCACGGCCCCATGGGGTCCCGAAAGCAGCCAGAAGCAGATCTCGCGCATCACCGACGGGAAGAGCACCGGGATCGCCTTGGGCGTGTCGAGCATGCGGATCAGGCGCACCACGCAATCGGCCAGAGGCCCATCCACATCGGCAATGAAAGGCCTGGGGCCCGGATCGCCGGCCTGCGCCGGCTTGACATCGACCATCGTCATCACCTCGCGCAGCGTCGCGACGTCGAAATCGATGGTGACGCTGATGAACGGCTCTTCGACGCTCGCTTTGGTGATCCGGCCGGTGGCCGGCAGCTCGACGCTGACCACAAGGCACTGCATGGCGGTGTAATCGAGGCTGTCTCCGCCGAACTCGATCCGCTTGGCCCCCTGCACCACGATGCACAATTGCGGCGCGTAGACCGTATGCGCCGGCATGATGGGGCGATAGGTGCGCAGGATCCGCATGGCCTTGATCTCGGTGGGGAAGAACCCCTCCCCGCCGCCATGGGCGTCCGCATACCCGGTCAACACGGTATGGAGCAGGGAGCCTGCGGTCCTGTCACCAGCCTCGGCCGTGATCCGTTCGTGATCCATATCTTCCGATCCTCCTGGAGGAATAGGCAAGCTTCTCGGGGCAACAGGCATTCTCGCCACTCCTTTCGACAGCTAGCGTAGTGAGACCGAAATCTCTTGCCCCAGAGTAACACGCAACCGACCGAAATTCACACTTCAATTTGACGCTGAACTGACGATTTTCAATAAACTCGACGCATATTCGAGTAACGGCGGAGCTGTGTTGTTGTTTATGTCAAATATTGATCCGGAACGCGTCTGGCTGCACGTGCAAAAAGGAGATGACATTGGTTTCGCTGACCGTCAACGGCACTTCTCTTGATATCCAGGCAGACGCCGCCAAACCGCTTCTCTGGGTGCTGCGCGAGGAGCTGGGACTTCTGGGGCCCAAATATGGCTGCGGCATCGCCCAGTGCGGCGCCTGCCGGGTTCTGATCGACGGGCAATCGACCCCCTCCTGCATCACTCCGCTGGGCAGCGTCTCGGGCGCCTCGGTCGTGACCATAGAGGGATTATCGGATACCGAGGGCACCCTCTCGGATGTCCAGCAGGCCTGGCTCGACGAGCAGGTGCCCCAATGCGGCTTCTGCCAGCCCGGTTTCATCATCGCCGCCACGGCCCTGCTCGCGGAAAACCCCCGGCCCACCGACGCCGAGATCGACGAGGCGATCACCAATATCTGCCGATGCGGCACCTATCCGCGCATCCGCCGTGCCATCCACCGCGCCGCCGCCGCGCGCGACCAGGCCTGAGGAGCCCGCCATGCCCCGGTTATTGTCCCGCCGCACCTTTCTGTTCACCGGCGCCGCGGTCGCCGGCACCGCGATGGTCGCCGCGGTCGGCGGCGTCGGCCTGCTCTCGACCGTCGATGTCGACGGGCTTGAGAGTTTCGTGGATGGCGAACGCGCCGTGCTCAACGCCTTTCTCACCATCCACAGCGATGGCCGCGTGGTCGTGAGCGTGCCGCGCACCGAAATGGGTCAGGGCATCCATACCGGTCTCGCCATGGTGGTGGCCGAAGAGCTCGACATTCCCATGGACGAGAGGCTCAGCGTGGTCTTCCCCACCGAGCTTCATCCGGCCTACTCGAACTGGTTCAATGTCCTCGGCGTCCGCCCCGAGGAAGCGAGCGGCCCGGTGGTCTGGGTCGGGCGGCGCGTTCTGGGCCTTGCTGGTTTCATCTCGACCGGCGCCTCGGCATCCACCATGGCCATGTGGCACCCCATGCGGGTGGCCGGCGCCTCGGCCCGCCAGATGCTGATCGCCGCTGCCTCGGCCCGGCTCGGGGTTCCCGTCTCCGCGCTCACGACCGATGACGGGTTCGTCACCCATGCAGCCTCCGGGCGCACGCTGTCCTACGGACAGCTGGCCGCCGACGCGGCAGTGCTCTCCCCGCCCGAGGATCCCGCGCTCAAGCCGGCTGCCCAGTGGCGGATCATAGGCCGCTCCCAGCCCCGGGTCGACCTGCCCGCCAAGGTGCGCGGCGCCCCGGTCTTTGGCATGGACGTCGTCCTCCCCGACATGCTCCACGCCGCGATCCGCCATGCCCCGGTGTTTGGCGCCGAACTCGCAGCCATCAACAACGAACCCGACGTGCGCGCCCAGCCGGGCATCCTCGATGTGGCAATCGTCAATAGACGGCAGGTCGCGGTGGTCGCCCGCTCCTGGTGGCAGGCCGAGCAGGCCGCCCAGCTTCTCGACATCTCCTGGACCTCGACAGATTTCGACACCTTCGCGACCGCCCAGATGTCCCGGGATCTCAACGCCGCGCTCACAAGCGATGATCCCCACGATGCCGTCGATGACGGCGACGCCGAGGCAGCGATCACCACGGCAGCCGACCGGGTCGAGGCCACCTACGAGGCGCCCTTCGTCACCCATGCCTGCATGGAGCCCATGAACGCCACCGTCATCATCCGCGAGGACGGGGCGGCCGAGGCCTGGGTGCCCTCCCAGGCGCCGATCGCCGTGCGCCAGGGCGTTTACAACGGGGCGAGCTGGGCCGATGTCCACCCCGCCTCGGTCACCTGCAACATCACCATGAACGGAGGCGCCTTCGGGCGGCGCAGCGATCAGGACGTGGTCGCCCAGGCCGCCTTCCTCGCCGCCCGGCACCGGGGCCGTCCGGTCAAACTGATCTGGTCGCGCGAGGAGGACATAAGAGGCGGGCTCTATCGCAGTCACGCTGCGGCTCGTTTGCGCGCAGGCCTCGGCCCGGACGGCCTGCCGCTCGCCTATGACATCCGGGTCACCGCCCAATCGGCGATCGAGGGCATTGCCGGGCGCAACCTCCCGTTCAACCCGGGCCCGGACGGGGACCGCTTCACGGTCGAAGGGCTCGACAAGCCCTATTACACCGTTCCCAGCAGACGGGTGCGCAGCCAGCATGTGCCCAGCCACGTGCCCATCGGGCTCTGGCGGTCCAACGGCTATTCCTTCAACACCTTCTTTATCGAGAGCTTCATCGACGAATGCGCGCTGGCCGCCGGCGCCGATCCGCTCGCCTATCGCCGCGCCCTCCTGCGCGATCATCCCCGCCACCTCGCAGTCCTCGACCGGGTGGCGGAAATGGCCGACTGGGGCGCACCGCTCACACCGGGCCGCGGGCGCGGCATCGCGATCGAGGAATGCCACCGCAGCATCGTCGCCCAGATCGCAGAGGTGACGATCGCCACCGATGGCGAGATCACGGTCGATCGCGTCCTGTGCGCCATCGATGTGGGTCTCGTGATCAACCCCGACGCCGTTGTGGCGCAGATGGAGGGCGGCATCAGCTTTGGGGTCACCAGCGCCCTGATGAGCGCCATCACCTTCGAGGACGGCGCGGTGGTCCAGTCGAATTTTCACGACTACCCCATCCAGCGCCTCGCCAACGCCCCGGAAGTGGAGGTCTCGATCATCGAGAGCGACCTGCCCCCCGGCGGCGCGGGCGAGCCGGGCATCGTTCCCGTCGCCGCGGCCCTTGGCAATGCCATCCACGCCGCAACGGGCCGCCGCATCCGCCGCCTGCCCTTCGCCACCACCCAGACCATCGGCCTGCGGCGAACCCGCAGCGTGCTGGTTCCAGAGGCCTGAGGCCCCGCCGATGAGCCCCTGGACCCGAAACGAGCAGATCGACGACATCCGCCCCGCGCTTCTGGCCGCGGCGGAAGGCCCCGAGCCCTTCGCCCTTGCCACCATCGTTGCGGCTGATGGCGGCCCGCGCCCCGTCGGCACCCAGATGGTGGTCACCCACGCCGAGCGCACCGGCTTTCTTTCGGGCGGCTGCATCGAGGGCGACGTCGCCTGCCACGCCCGCGCGGTGATCGCGGAGGGCCGGCCGCGACGCCTCGTCTATGGCCGGTCCAGCCCCTTTATCGACATTCGCCTGCCCTGCGGCGGACAACTGGTCGTCCTTGTCGAACGTTTGGCGCCCGGGGACCGCGCGATCACGGCCCTTGAGCACCTGAGCGCGGCACGCCGCCCCGCCTTTTATGCGAGCGACGGCTATCAGCGCGCAACGACCGCCACCGCCTGGCGGGGCTCGGACCGCTGGCCCGCCCGCGCCCTGTTCGTCCCGCGCCAGAGACTGATCGTGGTGGGCACCGATCCCTTCGCCCTGGCGCTCGTGACTTTGGCCGAAGCACTGGGATGGAAGGCCGTGCTTCTGCCCCCAGCCGCCGCAGATCCGGCAAGGCTCGCCGAGGCCGACCCCTGGACCGCGATCGCCATCCTGACCCACGACACTGCGACCGAGGTCGCACTGCTTGCCGCCGTCCTGCGTTCCGATGCGGGCTTTGTCGGCGTCATGGGCTCGCGCTCCCGGATCGCGGCACGGCGGGCCCGACTACTCCAGGCCGGCGTCCCCGAGCCCCTGATCGGTCGCCTGCGCGCGCCCATAGGGCTCGAGATCGGAGCCCGCGCGCCGATGGAAATCGCCACCGCGATCGTCGGCGAGATCATCGCCGCCTCCGGCGCCACCCCCGGCTCGCGCGTCATCAGGCCTCGGCCCGTCACCGCTCAGCAGCAGCCCGAGAAGTCCCTGAACCAGGCCTCGATCTCGCGCTCTATGACCGGCCACGCGCCTTCGAGCGCAGCGAAACGGGCGATTTCGTGCCGGTAGAGCTCGCGCAGGGCCCGCTCGGTGCCCTCGAGGTCTACCCCGGTCAACTGCCCCTCTCGCACAACATAGCGCCCCGCCACCACAAGATCGCTGACCTCCTGGGCGCTCGCGCGGGCAAACAGCAGGTCGATCGGATCGACATCCATGATCCGGTCCCGATCCAGCCGGTCATAATCGAGGACCAGCAGATCCGCCGCCTCCCCCCTGGCGATCCGCCCCGCTCCGGGCGCCCCCGTCGCCGCCCGGCCGTTGGCGATGCTCTCGAGGAGAAACGCCTTGCGATCCCAGGTGCGCGCGAATGCCGGCCCGCCATGCAGCGCATTGGCCAGCCGCGTTTCTCGCACCATGTCGTCGTCCTCGTCGAACGCCAGCCCGTCCATGCCCACAGCGATCCTGCATCCCCGCCCATGGGCGTCCGCGATCGGCCCCTTGCCCGAGCCCAGGTGCATGTTCGAACTCGAATTGGTGACGATCACGGCCCCGGCGTCCGCGATCATCTCGAGTTCCCCGGGCCGGGCATGGACGCAATGGGCCAGCGTCAGGCGCGGGGAAAGAAGCCCGATATCCTTCAGATAGGTGACGATCCCGCCGGGAAACGTCCGGTCCGCCCAGAGCCGCTGGTAGGGGGTCTCCAGCAGGTGCATATGGACCCCGCGCCCGGTTGCGGCCGAGCGCTCCGCGATCGCCACCAGCAGCGCGTGCGAGCACCACTGCACGCCCGCGGGCCCGAACTGCACGTCCACCATCGGCCCGCCGATCGCCTCCCCGATCGCCTCGGTCATCTCGATCATGGCCTCGGGGGGCGCCGCCGGCCGGCAATAGGTGTCCTCCACGATCGCGGCGACCTCTGCCGGCAGGCGCGCGAGCATGTCCGCCTCCTCGCCATAAACCAGCGGATTGCGATCTCTGAGCGCCGGAGCATAGGCAATGCGGATTCCCACTTCCCCCGCCGCTCTGGCCACTGCGCGCGCTTCATCGAGTGCCGACAGCCGTCCGCTGGGACGGGTATAGTGCACCATCACCGACCCGCAGCCGGACCGGGCGGCGCGGGCAAAGGGCGCCAGCGCGGCGAGATGGGCATCGGGGGGCGTGGCGAGCATGGATCTGGGCAGCCAGGTCTCGAGCCCCATGAACGCAGCCCCGAACGAGGACAGCGCCAGAGGCCGCGCGTGGTCATGGCCATTGGCGAGCGCGGGCACCGCCAGCCTGCGCCCCGCGCCGCGCCGCTCTGGCGTTCCCGGCTTCACCTCGGAAAAGACCCCGTCCTTCCAGCCGATCGCGACCTGCCGGTCGACCGGGCGCGTGGGGTCGAGCAGGGCATGGCTCACCTTGATCGATGCCATTTTTCGCCTCCTGAAAAGAAAAAGCCCCTCCCCGGTCGAACGCCGGAGAGGGGCGGGTTGGACGCACCTTAAGGTTACTGGGCCTGGTAGACCAGTTCACGCTCCTCGCGCGCGGGGAGAAATTCGCGGCTGAACACATCGCTGGTCTCTGGCGTGCTCGAAAGGTCGTAGCCCTCGACCACGATGTCGATGGCGCGGGCCAGCCTCTCGTCATCAACGTCGCCCAGTCCGATCTCGGCAGCTTCCTCGGAGGCCATCAGGCGCTCATAGGCGAAGTTGAGGCGCATGCGCTCGATCTCTTCATTGACGAGGTTATCGAAGTTCATCACCGCTTCCATGGCCATGTCCTGGTCCAGCCCGATCTCGATCGAGGCCTTGTTGACCGCACGCACCAGCCCGGCCACCGCTTCGGGATTGTTCTCGATCATGTCCTGGGACACCATCATCCCGTTGGAATAAAGATCCATGCCGTAGTCACCGAACAGCCACCAGTCGAAATCGTTCTCGGGATCCTGGCGGTTGTTGAGGAGATTGAAATAGCTGGTGATGTTAAAGACTAGTGCGCCGTCGATCTCGTCGCGGATCAGCATCGGCTCTTGCAGGTTCGGCGCCATGTTGGAAATCTCGATGGCGTCGATGTCCAGCCCGTTGGTGCGCGCAAACACCGGCAACAGGCGCGTGGTGGGCGTGCCCTGCGCGCCGCCCAGAACCCGTCCCTCGAAATCCTCGATCGCGGAAATTCCGCTCGATTTCTTGGTGACGACGGCAAAAGGGGGCTGGTTCCACATCATGTAGACCATGACCGGCACCTGGTCGGGACGGTCGGCAGCGTTCTGGATGATGGCGTTGATGTCGCCGAACCCCGCATCATAGGCCCCGCCCATGATGCGCGTCACCGTCGCCCCCGAGCCCTCGCCCTGGTCGATGATGACGTTGAGGCCCTCGTCCTCGAAATAGCCCTTGTCTTTGGCCACGAAGAACGCGGCGTCCGATCCCTGGGTCACCCAGCCCAGGGTGAAGCGCACATCGGTGAGGTCCTGGGCGAAGGCCGAAGACATGGTGAGCGCGGCAAGGCCGAGCGTGGCGGTCAGCAGTCTCTTCATCAAAGTTCTCCTTGAGGCGTTTGCGTCTGGAATGACGGTCGGATCAGGCTGGGATTTCGTTCTTGCGCGTTGCCCAGCCCGTCACCCGGCCCTCGATGGCCGAGAAGATGGCGTAGAGCGCCACACCCAGTGCGGCGAGAATGAACAGGCCCGAAAAGACGAGCGGCACATCGAAATTGGAGGAGGCGGTCATCATCACATTGCCGATGCCGCGATTGGAGGCGACGGTCTCCGAGAGCACGGTGCCCACGAACGCATAGGTCACCGCGACCTTGAGCGAGGCGAAAAAGAACGGCATGGTGCGGGGCAGCCCCACATTCCAGAGAATGTCGAGCTTGCTCGCCCCCAGCGCCTTGAGCACGTCCTCCTGCTCGGGCTCGGTGGTCGCAAGGCCCGTGGCGATGTTGACCACGATGGGGAAAAAGCAGATCACGATCGCCGTGAGGATGGCGGGCACGGTCCCCGAGCCGAACCAGAGCACGAAGATCGGGACCACCGCCACCTTGGGGATGGAGGAAAACCCGATCAGGAGCGGATAGGCGGTGTCATAGGCGGTGCGCGACACCCCGATCACAGCGCCGATCACCACACCGATCGCGACGCCGAGCGCGAACCCGATCATGGTCGTGACCAGCGTCTGGACCATATGCGGCCAGAGCACGTTCATGCGCGTGAACAGGGTATAGAACACCTGGCTGGGACGCGGCAGCACCAGGTCCGAAACCCCCAGGATGATGCACAGCACTTCCCAGACGAGGAAAAAGCTCACGATCAGGGCCCCCGCCGAGACCCGGCGCTTGATGGCATAGTTCATGTCCGGGACTCCTGGCTTGGGCGCACCCCGCCGCGGGCATTGACGATCAGCCCGCGCAGGCGCTGGTTGAGCTCAACGAACCCGGGCTCGAAGGTCATCTCGATGGTGCGCGGACGCGGCAGCTCGATCGCGCTGTCATCGAGGATGCGGCCCGGGCGCGCGCTCATCACGCAGATGCGCTCGGCGAGATAGCCCGCCTCCTTGAGATCGTGGGTGACCAGCAGGACGGTCGGGCGCAGCTTGAGCCAGAGATCCTGCAGGGTCCCCCAAAGCTCCTCGCGGGTGAACTGGTCGAGCGCCCCGAAGGGCTCGTCCAGGAGCAGCAGGCGCGGCTCGTGCACCAGCGCGCGGCACAGATTGGCCCGCTGGAGCATGCCGCCGGACAACTGCCAGGGAAAATGATTGGCAAAGCCCTTGAGCCCCACATCTTCGAGCAGCGCATGCACGCGGTCGCGAAACTCGGTCTTTTTCTTGGCGTGGAACTGCTGGCGGAACGGCCGCACGATCTTGAGCGGCATCATGACGTTCTTCTCGATCGTCAGCCAGGGCAGCATGGTGGGGTTCTGGAAAGCCATCCCGATCCGCAGCGCCTTGGCCTCGACCTCCCGGCCACCCACGATCACCGCACCGCTCGTGGGCCGGATCAGCCCCGCGGTCAGTTTCAGGATCGTCGATTTTCCGCATCCGGAAGGGCCCACGAGGGCGAGAAACTCGCCATCGGCAATCTTGAGCGAGGTTTCCGAAAGGGCCGGCACCTGCTGGTCGCCCTGGCCGAACGTGACACTGGCCTGCGACAACTCGACGGCAGGAAAGCCCGATCCGGGCGCAGCCTTTGCGTCCGTTTGCGGAACACCTGATAGGGGCGATGATGTTTGCATACTGTTCATGACCAATAGTGCATGCAATCATGATGCCAATCGCTGGGCTCGGCGGCGAAATCCCGGTTTTCCGGGCCTGCGCCGTCCAGGGCGGCCAGCCGGCAAGCGGGCAAAACCGAGGCACCATCGTCAATTGCACATCGTTTGGGCATCGGACTGGATTCAAATTAGGCGACCAAAGCGCTCCAGAGCGCGCATAGGCGATTGAAAAACCGCGGCTCGATGGCTAATCACGAGGCTCGGGGCCGCAAAGGGGGCGTACATGGCCGGCAGCACAGCAACGGGCAAGACCCGCACCTTGGGGGGCGCAGGCGAGGACAAGGCGGGCACGATCTGCCGGGCTATCCGCCGCGCCATCGTCGAGCGCGCGCTGCGCCCGGGGGACCGGCTGCCCGAGGATGCGCTGGGCGAGCGCTTCGGCGTCAGCCGCACCATAGCGCGCCACGCGCTGGGACAGCTCGGCTCAGAGGGCCTGGTCGATCTGCGGCGCAACCGCATAGCCGTCGTCGCAACCCCATCCATGGAAGAGGCGCGCGACACCTTCGATATCCGGATCGAGTTGGAGCGTCTCGTGGTCAAGGCGCTGGCCGGCCGGCTCGAGCCCGACCAGATCGCTCAGTTGCGCGCCCATGTCGAGGCCGAACAGGCGGCGCGGGGGGGCAGCGAGGCGACCTCGATCCGCCTTGCCACCGAGTTCCACGTTCTTCTAGCGGAAATGACCGGCAAGTCGATCCTGACCCGCTATGTCAACGAGGTGTCCTATCGCTGCGGGCTGATGCTCTCGGCGTTCAGCCGGCCCCATTCATCGGAATGCGCCGTCAGCGAACACAGCGAAATCATCGACGCGCTGATCGCCGGGGATTCCGAGAACGCCATGCGGCTGATGAGCACCCATCTCGAGGATGTCGCCGAGCGGGCGCTGCTGGTGGCGCCCGAAGCGCGCAGCCGCGACCTCATGGACATCCTCGCCCCCTATGCCGAGGAAGCCGCCGGGTCCCCCGCCCGCCCGCGCCGCACAAAACGCTGAGCACTCCGCGTGCACGGACCGAGGCTCAGCGCCGCGCAACGGACGGATCGAGGATCCATTCGGCGCTGTCGTTCCAGACGTCCATCTTGACGATTTTCCCGTCCCGGACGACGAACCGGTCAACATAACGGTTGTCCTTGAAAGGCGTGCCGTCGATCCACGCGCCATAGAGTGTACCGATGCTGTAGACCACGGTCTCGGTGTCCGACTTGGCCACATCGAAGCGCCGCATATCCTTTTTGACCCATTGGTAGCGCGCCGCGTTAAACCCCGTGGGCCCCTGCGGGCTGTCGTAATCCCGCCCCCCGGTGAAGGTGACCACGAAATCGTCCGCGATATAACGCGCCGCGCCCTCGGGATCGGGGATCATCGACGCCTCGAGATAGAGCCGGACCACTTCGGCATCCGGATCCTCCAGCCGATCGGCGTCGGCGCTCACGGTGTCGGCTGCGGACATCTCATGATCCCTTCTTGGTGCAGCGCGCCTCTGGCGCACTGGAATTTGCTTCAACTGAATGCAATAGTGTCTCAAAAGTGTATGCGAACCTTGCATGCCCAATCAAGGGAGTTCCTGTCCATGATCGATCTGATCGTCCGCAACGCGCATCTGCGCGACCGCGATGGCCTTTGGGACATCGGCATTTCGGGCCAGTCGATCGCGGCCATCGAACGACGGATAACAGCCGACGCGCGCATCGAGAATCTGGAAGGGCGCCTCGTCCTCCCGGGCTTTTGCGACACCCATGTGCACCTCGACAAGGCCTGCCTGCTCGGGCGCAGCGACCACCGCCACGGCGCGCTCGCCGGCGCCATCGCCGCGATTTCCAGGCTCAAGGCGGGGTTCACCGCCGAGGATGTCTATGCCCGCGGCGCCCGGTGTCTCGAGATGGCCATCGTCCAGGGCACCACGCACATGCGCACCCATGTTGAGATCGACCCCGTCATCGGCCTGCGCGCGTTCGAGGCCATCCGCCAGCTTCGGGACGATTACCGCTGGGCCCTCGACCTTTCGATCTGCGTCTTCCCCCAGGAGGGCCTTCTCAACAATCCCGGCACCGATGAGCTGATGGTCATGGCGCTAGAAGGGGGCGCCGATCTGGTCGGCGGATGCCCCTATACCGATTCCGATCCCCACGCTCATGTGGCCCGCATCTTCGATCTCGCCGAGCGCTTCGACATCGATATCGACTTTCATCTCGACTTCGATCTCGACCCCGGCTGGATGCACCTCGATGCGGTTCTGGCCGAAACCCGGGCGCGCGAGCGCGGCGGGCGGGTGGCGGTCGGCCATGCCACCAAGCTCTCCGCGCTCGCGCCCGCTCCACTGGCACAAGTCATGGCGCGCCTTGCCGATGCCGGCGTGGCGGTGACCGCCCTGCCCGCGACCGATCTTTACCTCATGGGCCGGGACCATACCGAAAACGTGCCGCGCGGGGTCGCCCCGGTCCACCGGCTGGCTGAGGGGGGCGTGTGCTGCTCGATCGCCACCAACAACGTCCTCAACCCCTTTACGCCCTTCGGCGATTTCTCGCTGCTGCGCATGGCCAATCTTTACGCCAATGTCTGCCACGCGGGCCCCGACCGGTTCGCCCAGGTGCTCGACCTCATAACGACCAGCCCCGCCCGGCTGCTCAACCTGCCCGACTACGGCACGAGAGTGGGCGCCGTGGCCGATCTGGTGGTCCTTGACGCGCCCGACCAGATCGAGGCGCTCGGCGCGCTCGCCATGCCGCTCTTTGCGCTCAAGCGCGGCAGGAAGACCTTTGCCCGCGCCCGGCCGGAGCTCATGGCACCCTAGCGCGTCTCGCCTGTTCTGCCGGTCAGTGGCGGAAGTGGCGCATGCCGGTAAACACCATGGCGAGCCCCGCTGCATCGGCGGCGGCGATCACCTCCTCGTCACGGATCGAGCCGCCCGGCTGGATCACCGCGGTCGCCCCCGCTTCGATCAGCGCCTCAAGCCCGTCGGCAAACGGGAAGAACGCGTCTGACGCCACGACCGAGCCTTGGGTCAACGCGCCCTCGATTCCTGCGGCTTTTGCCGCATCGCGGGATTTGGAATGGGCGATGCGCGCGGAATCCACCCGGCTCATCTGGCCCGCGCCGATCCCCACAGTCGCCCCGTTGCGGGCATAGACGATGGCGTTGGACTTGACGTGCTTGGCCACCTTGGCGGCGACCATCAGATCGGCCATCTCCGTCTCGGTGGGCGCGCGGCGGGTCACCACCTTGAGCGCGCAATCCTCGGCGCTCCGGTTGTCGCGTGACTGCACCAGCATGCCGCCGGCCACCGTGCGCACGCTCACCCCGTCCGCCTTGGGGTCGGGCAGCCCGCCGGTCAAAAGCAGCCGCAAATTCTTCTTGCCCTCGAATATCGCGCGGGCGTCCGCGGTTGCATCGGGGGCGATCACCACTTCGGTGAACAGCTTGACGATCTCGGCGGCCACTTCCGCATCGATCGTGCGGTTGAGCGCCACGATGCCGCCAAATGCGCTTACCGGATCGCAGGCCAGCGCCCCCTGATAGGCGGTCGCAAGGGTGGCCCCCAGCCCCACGCCGCTCGGATTGGCGTGTTTGATGATCGCCACCGCGGCAGTGGCGTTGGGATCGAACTCGGCCACCAGCTCGAACGCGGCGTCGGTGTCGTTGATGTTGTTGTAGGACAGCACCTTACCCTGGACCTGCTCGGCCGTGGCCACGCCTGCCCGCTCCGAGCCGTCCGCATAAAAGGCCGCCCATTGATGGGGGTTTTCCCCATAGCGCATGGTCTGGCGCAACACGCCCGCAACGCTGCGCCATTTGGGCCCGTCCTCGCAGTCCAGCGTGCGCGCGAACCAGGCGGAAATGGCCGAATCATAGGCCGAGGTCCTGCCATAGGCCTTGGCGGCGAGCTGCTGGCGGGCCTCGTAGGAGACTTCCCCATGGCTCCCGATCTCCTCGAGCACGGCGTCGTAATCGGCCGGATCGACCACGACGGTCACATCGGCATGGTTCTTTGCCGCCGCCCGGATCATCGCGGGCCCGCCGATATCGATGTTCTCGATGATGGTGTCGTAATCAGCGCCCGCGCGCACGGTCCTGGCGAAGGGATAGAGATTGACCACCACCAGATCGATCGGGGAAATCCCGTGGATGCGCATGGCGCTGGTGTGGGCCGGATTGTCGCGCACGCCCAGAAGCGCCCCATGCACGCTCGGATGCAGCGTCTTGACACGCCCGTCCATGATCTCGGGGAACCCGGTCACTTCCGAGATGTCTATGACCGCGATACCGGCATCGGTCAGCGCCTTGCGCGTCCCTCCGGTAGAAACGATCTCGATGCCATGGCCCGAGAGCGCCCGGGCGAAATCGATGATGCCGGTCTTGTCGGAGACCGAAAGCAGGGCACGCCTGATGCCGCGTGTTTCACTCAAAGCCATGGCCCTGTCCTTTGTGCGGGTAATGCCGGGATCGGCGCGTGGCTAGCACGTCTGGAAGGTCTAGGGAACCTTCCGCCGCACCCGGGTCTATTGCCGGGTGATCACCCAGGCCGCCTCGGCGCCGGGCGCCGCGACCCCGCTCAGGACGATCTGGAAGGTCCGCATCAGCCCGTAATAGGCCGAGTGGCGAACGCTTTCCTCGATCCGCGCCTCGGCCCCCTCCCAGAGAAACGACCACTGCTCCCCATTCCTGTGGCGCATCCGGATCAGCGCGGCAGCCGGATCGATCTCGGGCGCGACACCCGGACCGAGATGGAACCGGATCGAGAATGCGCCCGGAATCTTGGCCGTATCCCCGTTGGCCACGAAGAAATCCTGTCCCGCCAGGGTATGGCCGCCTCCCATCAGGGTCAGCCTGCGCACCAGATCGAGCCCGTAGCGCTCGGCGTATCCGGCTGTGCGCATCTCGAGCACGTTGTCGCTCCGATCGAGGCTGAGCGTGGGGTCTGCGCTCCGTGGCCGCAACCGGTCGGCGATGAACAGCCCGCCACCCAGCTCGGCGGCCGAGAGATCGTCGATGGTGGGCGCACAATGGGCCGAGCCGTGCCGGAACAGGGTGTGGGATTCAGGAAGCTGGGACGGCGCCGGGCCGCAATTTCCCACAATGAAGCTGCCCCCGCAGCTGTATTCGAAACTCAGAGCCCCGGCATGGGCCGTCCCCGAATGGGCCAGCGGAGGGACCTTGCCTCCATCGGCGACCACCCGGCCCTCCCCGTCCACGAGCACACCATATCCGCTCGAGATCACCGACTGGTCGGTGCGCGCGCTCGACTGGGCCAGCACTGACAGCACCATGCCCACGGGCACCTGTCCGCAGCCGTTCATATAGACCGGCTCGCGCGTGCCCAGCACCAGGCGCTCGAAGGCCCGGTGCATCCGCTCGACAGAGGCGGCGATCTCGCGCACATGCTCGGGCTGGCGCAGGCCCAGAAGCCTGTTGACCGGAATCAGTTCGCCAAGCGCCTGGAGCTGGAAATAGGGGTTGCGCGACAGGTGCAGCCCGTCCTCATCGGTCTGGCGCGCCAGTTCCGCCTCGAGCTGGGCCACGAGCCCGGGCACTTCGGCCTCTTCGGTGGCAAGGCACATGGATGCGCCCAGAAGCGCGATGCGCGCCATCAGCCTGTCGAAGGGCTCGCACGCCAGCTCGACGCGCGCCTTGATCGACTGGATCTGGGTGCCCAGAGAGCGGTTGATGGCGCGCACCTCGTCGGTCGTGGCGCCTTCGACCAGAAGGGTGTGGTTCTTGAGCCAGTTCAGGACGCGCTTGGAGGCGATCGGCACCGCCCAGGTCTCGCGCTCGAAATCCCCGTGCCGGCCAAGCCAGTCGAGCACCAGAGTGCGCGCGAAGCGGCGCTGGCCGGGATCGGACAGCTCGCGGAAATGGCGCAGCCAGGCAAAGCCATGCAGGTGGTCGAGCCAGTTGCGCGCGTCGGTATCCACCGAAAACGGGGACGCGCCACCCGTGTCGACCAGATGTCCGGCCAACAGATATTTGCCATCCATCATCTCGATGACCGAATGGCTGTCGGTGGGCCGAAACTCGGTCAGCCGTCCCACAAAGGACGGGGCATCGCTGCCCGACCAGGTCCAGGAAAACAGCGGACTCGTCACTACGCGATCGGCGGCAACGAACGCGCCCTTTTTCACAACGTAGCGCCAGAGATCGAGCAAGGTCTTGTTTCCCGATGGACAATCACGTTCGCGAAACTATCATCAAGCGGTCATGAACCACAAAAGCTGAAACCGGTTTTCCCGGGTTTGCTTCAGCGCTTGATGAAACGCGCAGCGAAGAACCCGTCCATGCCCCCCTCGACAGCCCCGGGAAGCGCCAGAGCCGGTGTGGTGCGCACCGCCCCTTCCCGTGTGATCGGCGCGGCCCAGCCATGGAGCTCGTCGGCCGTGACCGGGGAAAGTGCCAGATCGGGGAAGGTCTCCAGCGCCCAGCCCATCTGCTCCTCGCCCTCACTGGCCTCAAGCGAGCACACGCAATAGACCAGCACCCCGCCGGGCGCGAGCATCCCGTGGGCGGCTCCGATCATCTCGCGCTGCAGCCCGACCCGGTCGGCTATTCCTGCATCGGTGCGGTTGAGGAGCACTTCGGGATGACGCCGGAACGTGCCCGTCGCCGAGCATGGCGCATCGAGAAGCACCGCATCGAAGGGCGCCTCGGGCCGATAGGTCAGAACGTCCGCGGTCTCGAGACGGGCCTTGAGTCCCAGCCGGTCGAGATTGGAAGCAAGGCGCTCGAGCCGCGCAGGGTCGAGATCGATGGCCGTCACCTCTCCCCCCAGCGCCGCCAATTGCGCGGTCTTGCCTCCGGGCGCTGCGCACAGATCGACCACGCGCATGCCGGGCTTCGCGCCCAGCAGCAGGGCCGGCAGGGTCGCGGCGACATCCTGCACCCACCATTGGCCTTCGGCAAAGCCGGCCAGGTCGTGAACCGCCGCATCGCGCACCGGCACACGCACCGACCGGCCCAGGAGCGGCGTTGCGCCCAGGCGCGCGACCAGTTCGGGATCGTCTGCCCTGAACGTCAGATCGAGCGGCGCACCCGCCAAAAGCGCCCGCGCAAACGCCGCCGGTGCGTCCGCGCCATACTGGTCGGCCCAACGCTCTGCGCGCCGGGGCGGCAGAGTGGCGATCTCGGGCTGGGCGGTAAATTCCTCGCGCCTGCGGTCGGCCCCGCGCAGCACCGCATTGGCCAGCTTGTCGAACCGCCCCGCGCGCCGGTCGGCGCGCACGGTTTCCACCGCCAGGTGCACCGCCGAATGGGCCGGCACATCCTCGATGAACAGCAATTGCGCGATCCCGATCCGCAGGGCGGCTTCCAGCACGCCAGAGCGTCCGGGCAGGCCCTTGTCGAGCATGGCATCGAGAACCGCGGAGATGTGACCGTGCCGGCGCAGCGCCACGGTCACCAGCCTGTTGGCCAGCGCCCGATCGCGCCCGTCGGGAAAACGCTCGGCGCCGAAGGGCACGAACGGCGCGCCGCGCAGCACTTCGCTCAGACGCGATGCAGCCTCGAGCCGGGGCTCGAGGCCGATCGATGGTGTGCGGGACAGCTTGTGTCGTTGGGTCGTGGCTATCGGATCATCCCCAGGGACCCGGTTGGCTGGGGCCGGAACGCGGCCGGGTGCCCGGCGTCCGCCAGCCCGGGGTCGAACGCGACCGGGCCGGAGACGGCTCTACACGTCGGGGCGCGGAAAATCCACCGCCCACGATGTCCGGGTTCTCGGCCATGGCCTCGAGCGCGGCGATGCGATTGGCCGGATCGGGGTGGGTGGCAAACAGATTGTCCATGCGCGCGCCCGAAAGCGGGTTTGCGATATACATATGGGCCATGGCCGGAGCCCGTTCGGCCTGCATGTTGTGCTGGCGCTTGGCCATCTGGCTGATCTTGCCCAGCGCACTGGCCAGCGCCATGGGGTCCCCGCAGATCGCGGCGCCCACCTTGTCGGCCTCATATTCACGGGTCCGGCTGACCGCCATCTGGACGAGCGCGGCGGCGATCGGCGCCAGCAGAACCATGGCGATGGTCCCCACCAGGCCGACCGGGGAGTCGTTGTCGCGCCCGCCAAAAAACAGGCCGAACTGGGCCAGCATGGACACCGCACCCGCGAGCGTCGCGGTGATCGTCATGGTGAGAGTGTCGCGGTTCTTGATATGGGCCAGCTCGTGGGCGATCACTGCGGCAACTTCATCGGGAGTGAGTTGGCTCACCAGCCCCCGAGTCACCGCAACCACGCCGCGCTCGGGCGTCGGCCCGGTCGCAAAGGCGTTGGGCTGGTCGGTATCGATCAGGTAGAGCCGAGGCATGGGCAGTTCCGCCCGCTCGGCGAGCCGGCGGGTCATGGAAAAGAGTTCGGGCGCGCTGCGCTCGTCGATCTCGCGGGCCCCCTGCATCGAGAGCACCATCTTGTCGGAATTGAAGAACGCAAAGGCGTTCATGCCGACCGCCACCACCAGCGCGATCATCATGCCGCCCGTGCCGCCGACCAGAAAGCCCACGCCCATGAACAGCGCGGTCATGCCGGCAAGAAGGATTGAAGTGCGCATGGCGTTCATCATCGTCGTACGGACTCGCTCGTTGGGACGTTTCGTGGCATCAAGATGGATACAGCTTGGAGCCCGCACAAGAGTGCGCAGTCTAAACTCTTTGTCATGAGCCCCTGTTCCCGATCCTGTCCGTGAGACTCCCCATGACCGAACCGTCCAAGGCGAAAGCCTTCTCCGCCAGACGCCCCGATCCCGAGACCGCCCGCAAGGCGCGCGCCGAAGCTGAAGCGCGCCGGGCCGAAATCGACGCGGCGATCGAGGCGCGCCCAGCGGAAATCTCCGGCCGGGGCGGTCTCGATCCCGCCCGCTACGGCGATTGGGAGATCAAGGGCCTTACAAGCGACTTCTAACGTCTCTTGGCGTCATATCATCGCGTGATCGGGCGCTATCCCAGTACGCCGATCACCACGCCCTGGACGATCATCACCCCCAGCAGATAGCCCCCGTCGATCACCGCGAGCGACCATGTGTGCCCCTGGTAGCGATGGTTGAGCACCATCGAGGTCATGATGAACCCCGCCCAGAGCATCACCCCGAGCCGCACCGCCGCGTAAACCGAGGTTTCCCCGAACACCGCCGGGGTCAGAAACGCCAGGAAACCGGCCATCACCAGCTGGCACGCCGCGCCCCAAAGCAGCGGGACGACAGGGCCGCCGGAACCGGCCATGATCTGGCCTTGAGACTTGCCGGTTGCCGCGACCCACTGCCTGGAGAGCCCCATATACCAGGCCGCGCCCAGCGCCATGGACGCAACCATCGCCAGCACGACAGCCAGCCAGTTGATCCCGAATCCATCCATCTTGTGATCCTCCCCCGGTCGGCGCGCTGAGCGCCCTAGCTGCGCAATCCTACGCCCGGCAAGTCGCGGTGACCAGAGGTGCGGTCAGGGCTCGACGCCCCCCATACGGCAGACGATCTCCCATTCCCGTTTCGAGACCGGTTGCACCGAAAGCCTTGAATTGTTGACCAGAACCATCTCCGAGAGATCGGGATTGGCCTTGATGTCATCGAGCGTCACCCGGCGCCCGAACGGGCGCACCGCCTCGATATCCACGCACTCCCAGCGATGATCGTCGGTCGTGGAGTCCGGATGGATTTCCACCGCGACCCGGACGATCCCCACCACCGCCTTTTCCTTGACCGAGTGGTAGAAGAACCCGAGATCGCCGACCTTCATCTCCCGCATGTTGTTGCGGGCCTGATAGTTGCGCACCCCGTTCCACTCCTCGGGCGCGCCCTTCTTGACCTGGTCGTCCCACCCCCAGGTCTCGGGCTCGGATTTGAACAGCCAGTAGGCCATGATGTTGCTCCTATTCTTCCCTCTTGAGCGGCCGCGCCATGAGCATGGGCACGATGGAGTCGATCCGGGCCCGCCCCGAAACCAGCATATTGACCGCCTCGATAAGCGGCGCATCGACCTTATGGGCCCGCGCCAGCGCAAGGGCGACGGGCGCGGTGAGCACCCCTTCGGCAAGCCCCACGCCGGAGGCCGCGATCTGGTCACGGGTCTCGCCCCGCCCCAGCGCCATGCCGAACGAGAAGTTGCGCGACTGGCCCGACGTGCAGCTCAGCGCCAGATCCCCGATCCCGGCTAGCCCGCCAAGGGTCGCCTCGCGCCCGCCCACCGCCGCGACGAGGCGGCCAAGCTCGGCGAACGCCCGCGCAAGGAAAGCCGAACGCGCCGAAAGCCCGAGCCCCGCGCCCTCGATCGCCCCGGCACCCAGCGCGTAGACGTTCTTGAGCGCCCCGCAGGTCTCGACCCCCACAACATCGCCGCTGGCATAGGGGCGGAAGCTGCCGCTCGCGAGCGCAGTGGCGATCGATTCCGCCCGCGAGGCCTTGGAACCGGCGAGCGTGATCGCTGTTGGCCGTCCGCGCGCCACGTCATGGGCAAAGCTGGGACCCGAAAGAACGAAGGGCTCGGCCCTGGGCGCGCATTGGGCGAGAACTTCGCTCTGGCGCAGATTGGTCTCGCGCTCGAGCCCCTTGGCGCAGAGCACCACGGGCTTGCGGTCCAGAACCCCCGGCCCGATCGCGCCGAGCATCGCCCGGCTCGCCTGGGCGGGCACCGCCAGCAGGATGAGGTTTGCGTCGTCGAGCCCGGTCAAGTCCGTCTGGGCCCTGATCGAGGGATCAAGGGCAATGTCACCGAGATAGCGCTTGAGACGGTGATCGCGGTTGATGCCGGCCACCCCCTCGGCGTCCCGGCCCACGATGGTCACGGCATTTCCCGCCGCCGCTGCGGCCTGGCCGAGCGCGGTGCCCCACGCCCCGGCCCCGATGACAAAGACATGCGCGCTCAAGAGGCTATCCTCATCCCGGGCTCGTCCAGCGGCCAGCGCGGGCGGGCGGGCGCGTCGAGCCGGTCGGTCCGCCCCAGAACCAGCCGCTCGGCACCGGCCCAGGCGATCATGGCGCCATTGTCGGCGCACAAGGCCGCTGGCGGCACCACGAGCCGCGCTCCCGCGCCATCGCAGACACCTTCGAGGGCTTTGGCGATCGCCCGGTTGGCCGCCACCCCGCCGGCCACCACCAGCGTGGGGGGCGCGTCCGGACACGCCTTTGAAAACCGCTCCAGCGCATCGGCACTGCGCGAAGACAGAATATCCACGATCGCCGCCTGGAAGCTCGCGCATAGATCCGCGATATCGGTCTCGTTTACCGGTTCTATGGCTTCCGCAGCCAGCCGCAGGGCGGTCTTGAGCCCGGAAAAGGAGAAATCCAGGCGCCGCTCGGACAGCAAGGGTCTGGGTAATCTGAACCGCGCGGGATCGCCGGACCCGGCCCGGCGCTCCACCTCGGGCCCGCCGGGATAGCCCAGATCCATGAGCTTGGCGGCCTTGTCGAAGGCTTCGCCAAGCGCGTCGTCGATCGTGGTGCCCCAGCGCTCGTAGTCCCCCACCCCCCGCACGAGGAGGAATTGGGAATGCCCGCCCGAGACCAGAAGCAAAAGATAGGGGAAGTCCAGCCCATCGGTCAGCCGCGCGGTGAGCGCGTGACCCTCAAGGTGATTGACCGCAATCAGCGGTTTGCCGCTTGCCGCGGCGATGCCTTTCGCCGTGGTCAGGCCGACCAGAACCCCGCCGATCAGTCCCGGGCCCGCGGTCGCCGCCACCGCCGAAAGCGCGCCGGTCCCGATTCCGGCCTCATCGAGTGCGGCGATGACGATTGCATCGAGATGGGCTATATGGGAGCGCGCCGCCAGTTCCGGCACCACCCCGCCATAGGCGGAATGCTCGGCGATCTGGCTGCGCACGATGTTCGAAACGATCTCCCCGGTGCCATCGCAATGCCGGCGGACGACGGCCGCCGCGGTCTCGTCGCAAGAGGTCTCGATCCCGAGAACAAGGTGCACGCTTGCGTCGATCTGGTCTCTGGCCATCGAATATGGTCTGTTGAATAAGAACCTGCGGCAACGCAAATCAGGGCTGCCGCGTTGAGCTTTCAAGCACTCATAGCAGGACGGGGGCGCATTGCAATCTTCCACCCAAACCGCCGAACTCACCATCGGAACCCGCGGATCGCCCCTGGCGCTGGCCCAGGCCCATGAGGTGCGCGACCGGCTGTGCGCGGCCCATGGCATGGCCCGCGAAGCGATCGCGATCCGGGTCATCAAGACCAGCGGCGACATCATTTTGGACCGGCCGCTTTCGGAAGTCGGCGGCAAGGGCCTGTTCATAAAGGAGATCGAGCAGGCGCTGGTCGATGGCGAAATCGACCTCGCGGTCCATTCGGGCAAGGACATGCACACCTCCCTTCCCGACGGGCTCGAGCTCTCCGCCTTTCTCGAGCGCGAGGATGTGCGCGACGCGTTCATTTCCCTGATCGCCCGCAGCCCCGACCATCTGCCCGAGGGCGCCCGCATCGGCACCGCCTCGCTGCGCCGGGCTGCCCAGTTCAAGCGCTTCCGGTCCGATTTCAAGGTGGTGATGTTCAGGGGCAATGTGGCCACGAGGCTGCGCAAGCTCGCCGACGGCGTTGCCGATGCGACCCTTCTGGCGCTGGCCGGTCTCAACCGGCTGGGCGAAGCGCATCGGGCCACGCTGGTTCTCGATGGGCCAGCCTTCGCGCCGGCGCCGGCCCAGGGCGCCATCTGCATCGAGACGCGCACCGGTGACACACGGGTCCGCACGCTCGTGGAAGCGCTCGATCACCCGCCCACCGCGCTGCGCGTGGCCGCAGAGCGCGCGTTTCTTGCGACGCTGGACGGGTCGTGCAAGACCCCGATCGCCGCGCTTTCCACTCTCGATGGCGAGACGCTGACCCTTTTTGGCCAGATCCTTGCGCCGGACGGCAGCGCGAGCTTTGAAGACGAAGTCTCGGGGCCCACGGCCGATGCCGAGCGCCTCGGACAGGAGCTGGGCGAGACGCTGATTTCGCGCGCCGGCAAGGATTTCATCGATTCCCTGCGCCGGGGGCACTGAGATGGCCCGGCGCCCTGCCCTGCTCGTTACGCGGCCTCAGCCGGACGCAGACCGTCTGGCCGACCACCTCGACGCGCTGGGCATAGAGCCGGTTCTGGCCCCCATGCTCGAAGCCCGCGCGATCCCGCATGCGACCATGCCTCTTGACCGAACCCTGGGCGCGATCGCGATCACCAGCGCCAATGCGGTCCGCTTCCTCGTAGCCAGTGGTCAGCATCAGGATTTTGTCGACCTGCCCGTGTTCACGGTCGGGGACGCCAGCGCTCATGAATGCCGGCAGGCAGGGTTTTCCAAAGTGACGAGCGCGCGAGGCACCCTCGCCGATCTGGCCGAACTGATGGGAAGGGCCGCGCCACCAGGCACGATTTTGTACCCGGCGGCCCACCACCGCAGCGGCGACCTGGCCGGTCTGATGGCGCCGCACGACCGGGTGGTCGAGACACGCGTTCTCTACGAGATGGTCGCCACAACCCAGATGCCTCAGGACGTTGCCGAGCGCCTGCACGAGGGCACCATCGCGGGCGCCCTATTCTATTCACGGCGCACCGCAGAGGTCTTTTCGGGGCTCTGTGCGGACCCTGAATTTGCCGCCACTCGGGCCGATCTCGAAGCCCTGTGCATCTCCGAGACGTGCGCCGAACCGCTGGTTGCGCGGCACTTCACCCGTATTTCCCTCGCCGACGCGCCCGACGCCGAAGCCATGCTTGTCCTGGCCTTGGCTTTTGCCCGCGAGCAAATCGAGGCATGATGACCCCCGATCGTATCGAATCCGAGGCGGCCCCATCGCTGCACACCGACACCGAACACGCAAGGCATCTCACATGACGGACGACAAGAGCGGACCGGTCAAGCCACCCGTTCTCGACCTCAAGGCGCGCGAGGCGGAAAAGCAGAAGGCCGAAAAGCACAAGCAAGCCGACGCGCGTGAGAACGGCAAGCCGGAGCCCAAGGCCGGTTCCGCGGCCGCGAACAAATCCGGCCCCACCCCCGAGCAGGCCCGCGGGGCCGAACCCGCCGCGTCTCCGGCGAGCAAACCGACCAAGCCCTCCGGCACCCCGGCCAAAGACACCGCAACTCCAGGCGATGCCTCCACCCGCCCCGCCGCTGCGTCCGGGTCCGGCAAGGCCGGACCAGAAGGCGCAACGACCGGCAAGCCTCCGGCCAGCACAGCCGATCCCCAGCGTTCGTCTACCACCAGCCTGCCCGCCATGGCGCTCACCGCCGGCGCAGGCGCCCTGGGCGGCGCCATCATCGTTTATGGCCTCGCCCTTTGGGGGATGCTTCCCATAGCCGAGGACAGCTTCGATCCGACCGAGATCGAAAACCGCATGGCCGAGATCGAGGGCATCGCGCTCCAGGCCGTCGATCGCAGCGCAGACGCGGGCGACGGGCTTGCGGGGCTCGAGGAGCGGATCGCGCGCCTTGAAGCCGGGATGAGCGAGATGGAAGGTCAGGAACCGGTCTCCACACAGGCCGTGAACGACCTCGAAGACCGGCTCGGCGCGCTCGCGGACCGGGTCGAGGCCGTCGCCGCCGGCGCCGGCGGGGAGGATGCTGACACGTTGGGCTCCGCGCTGACCGAGCTGCGCACCGATTTCCAGGACCGCCTGGCATCTCTCGAGCCCCGCATCGCTGCGCTCGAAACCGCCATCGATGATCAGCCCGCGATCGAGGAGGCCCAGGCCGAGCGGGACCGCTTTGCGGCCATTCCCGGACTTCTGGCGGAGATGGAAACCGCTCTGGACACCGGCGAGCCCTTCAGCTCCCTGCTTGGACGCGTCCAGGACGCCTATCCGGAACTCACCATCGCTCCGGATATACGAACCCTTTCCACAAGCGGGGCGCCGCAGCCGACCGATATCATGGAAACCTTCGAGACCGAGCTGCCCGAAATCCTCTCTTCACGTCCGCTCGACGAGGAGGCCGGCTGGCTGCGCCGGCTCGCCGATCAGGCAGGCGCCGCCATCGCCCTGCGGCCGGCCGGTGACCTGAGCGGGGATACACCCGACGCCCTGATCGCCCGGACCGAACGCGCGCTCGAAACCGGCGATTTTGCCCGTGCCCTCGACGCGATCGAAACCTTTCCCGAGCCCATGCTCGAGGCCGCCGCGGGCACACGGAAGTTGCTCGCCGACCGGCTCGCAGCCCGGGCCCTGCTCGATCAACTGCGCCGGCAGGCCGGGGAGAATGGCCAATGACCCGTCTTATTGTCTACCTTCTCGCCAGCCTTCTCGTCGCGGCCTTCTCGGCCTGGCTGATCGCCCTGCCGGGCACCGTCTCGATCGATGTGGGCACCTACAGGCTCCAGCCCAGCCTCGGGGCGGCAATCTTTGCGCTCGTCCTCCTCATCGGGTTTGCCATCGTGCTGTGGGGGCTTGTGCGCCGGGTGATCGGGCTGCCCGACGCCATCGCGCGCCGGAACGAAAAGCGCCGGTTTACCGCCGGGCTCGATGCCCTCTCCGACGGGCTGATCGCGCTCGAAGCCGGGGACCACGCCCGCGCCCGGACCCTCGCCAGGGACGCGCAGTCCAAGCTTCCTGACAACGCCGCGGCCCGGCTGCTCGAAGCGCGCGCCCAGCTCGCCCTTGGCGCCATGGGCGAAGCGCGTGAGCGCTATCGCGCGCTGCTTGCCGACGACAAGACGGCGCTGGCAGCGCTCTCTGGGCTCTACGAGCAGGCGCGCCTCCAGGCCCGCCCTACCGCCGCGATCGCTTTCGCGCGCAAGGCATTGACCCTCGCCCCCGATCTCGACTGGGCCTCGCGAGCGGTGTTCGACGATCTTACCGGGCGCGAGGAATGGACCGAAGCCCTCGAGATGGCCGAGCGCCTGCCGGCCCGCACAAGGGGCCAGAAAGCCGCCGGCCAGAGACGGCGCGGCGTACTCCACGCCGCCCTCGCCCGATCCCGCGAGACATCCGATCCGGACTCCGCGCTCGAGCACGCCAAGTCGGCACTCAAGCTCCTGCCCGATTTCGTACCCCCGGCCCTGATCGCGGCGCGCGTTTATATCAACAAGGCAGACACCAAGAAGGCCTCCCGCCTGCTCAAGCGCACCTGGCAGTCCACGGGCCATCCCGATGCGGCCAACCTTTATGTCCATGTCCAGCCCGGGGCCTCGGCGCTCGACCGGCTCGACCGCGCCCGCGCGCTTCTTTCGGACCGCACCGAGGACCGCGCTGCCGCGATCGTTCTGGCCCGTGCCGCCATCGACGCCTATGAATGGGCGACGGCACGCAACGCACTGGCCCCACACGCCGCCAAGGACCCCACACAGACGGTATGCGTCCTGATGGCCGAGATCGAGGAGGGCCAGTCGGGTGATCAGGGCCGGGCGAGGCAATGGCTCGCCCGGGCGGTCGATGCGCCGCGCGATCCCGTATGGACGGCGGACGGCCTGGCGCTCGATGAATGGGCACCGGTTTCCCCCGAAACCGGCCGGCTCGATGCCTTCGAGTGGAAATCGCCTGTCACCTCGCGCCCCGTCAAGGCCATAGAGCAGGACAGCGACACCGCCCCGCCCGCAGCCGAGGCCATGCCTCAGGCCCTCGCGTCGGCTCCCCACCCCGGCCCGGACACGCCAGAGCGCTCCTGAAATGCGTAGGGGAAACAGAGAGCCCGGCGCGATGGCGGGTGAGGAAAGGAAACCGACACCCGAACGCGTCCCGGGGCTTGCGCGAACCACAGTGCGCCAGTAAAAGGCGCAGTGAACGACATCGCGGCCCGCCCGCGACCGTCCCGAGTGCCGCTTTAGCTCAGTTGGTAGAGCACATCATTCGTAATGATGGGGTCACGTGTTCGAGTCACGTAAGCGGCACCATACTTTCCCCGCTCCACGGTTCTCTCTCGCCAAGCACTACTTGGATCCCCAATAACTGTGGTGTTACGGGGATTTGGCAGGGGGTGGTCCATCAGAGACGCGGCGTTGGACAGAGACGCCTGGGGCGGGACGTCGGTATTGGGGCGCCAGTCTCTCCGGGCCGGTCCCGACGTCCCCATGTTTGGGGATATGATGGATGGTGATGGCAGGAAGGGCGCTGGATTGCGCCGGGCCATTTTGTCCGCTTCAGGTTTCGAACAGCTTCTGCTGCTCGGCCCAGGATGCGGGCAACTCGGCAAGCCGGGAGAGCTTGTGGGCGGTGAGATCGGCCGGCTGGGTGCCGGCGATAATCTTGTCGACGATCGAAGGGGCCAGGAAGGCCAGGCGCAGCGCACGCCCTACGTCCGATCGATCGACGTTGTTGACCGAAGCGATGTCGCTGATGGTCCGGCCCGAGCCATCGGTCAATTGCGTGAGATAGTGATGGGCTCTCCGGATCAACCCGATCAGCGTTGCATCCGGCGCCGCGGTGCGCTGGCTTTTCTCCGAGAGAACGATCCGTGTTTCCTTGCCACGGCGGCGCAGGGCAATGGGGCACCCGATGTCGATACCGTCGCGAGATGAGGCTGTGGACCGGTCGGCGTTCCCAGGCTGGTGGCCCAGCGCAGCAGCCAGCGCCATCGTGTCGATCAGGATGACCATCCGCGCCGCGGTGAGCTCAATCCGAGTGATGAGCGTGCGGATCGTCGCGCGCTTATCTTGCGGGCTGGCTTGACGATAGGTCAAAGCCAACTTTGAAGCCTCTTTGATCAGAGCCGGAATGCTCGCGGCGGGAATGCGGCCCTCAACGAGGTTGGCCAGCCGCCGGGGGTCGGTGAAGAGGCCTAGCAGGTTCATCTCGAACGCCTGTTCGATCTCCCGCGCCGGCAGTCGCCAGCCGCGCTCATCGCTGCGCCCGCGCTCCTCAACGAGCGCTTTGGAGACATAGTAGCGATAGCGCATATCGCCCCGCCTGGTGTGGACGGACCGAAGCCTGGTGCCGTTCTCGTCATGGATGAGACCGGTCAGTAGATGCAGATCGGTTGCGTTGGTGGCAGATTTTCGAGCCGGAGCCTGAGTGGCGAGCAGGCGTTCGGCCCGCGCAAACGTCTCGGGCTCGATGATCGCCGCATGCTCGCCTTGGTGGATGACGCCCTTGTGCCTGACCTTGCCGATATAGATCGGATTGGAAAGCAGGTGATAGAGATGGCCCCGGCTGAAGGTGCGGACCTGCGGATCGGGGTCAGCTTCGCTCACAGCGATTGCGATTGATCTTACCTGACCGTCTTGGCCTTCCTGTCTCTCGCTTGCTGTGCTGGTATCTGCATCCGCCAAAGCTGCACCCTTGCGATCTGGGCATCTTCTCGCCGGAAAGCGCTCGGCATTGGCCTCGGCCACCAGCGCGCGCACCGACCCCAGTTCAAGATAGCGGCCAAAGAGATAGCGCACGATCGTCGCTTCGCCCTCATCGATTCTGAGCTTGCGGTCTTTTGCGCGATAGCCCAAGGGGACGGCGCCTCCCATCCACATGCCCTTGCGCTTGGAGGCAGCGATCTTGTCGCGGATACGCTCGGCGGTAACCTCCCGCTCGAACTGGGCGAACGAAAGCAGGACGTTCAGCGTCAGCCTGCCCATGGAGGTCGTGGTGTTGAACTGCTGGGTGACGGACACGAACGAGGCCTTGGCGCCATCTAAGATGTCCACGAGCCGCGCGAAGTCGAAAAGCGACCGGGTCAGCCGATCGATCTTGTAGACCACCACCACATCGACCTTTCCATCCCTCAGGTCGGCAAGCAGGCGCTTGAGACCGGGGCGCTCCATCGTGCCCCCCGATATGCCGCCATCATCATAGCGGTCAGCGAGCAGGCGCCAACCGAGCGAGCCCTGCGAGACGATATAGGCCTCGCAGGCTTCACGCTGGGCATCGAGGGAGTTGAACTCCTGCTCGAGCCCGTCCTCGGTAGACTTCCGGGTATAGATGGCACAGCGCAGGTGTGGAGGGGCGCTCATAGTCCAAAGAACCTCGGGCCCGACCAGTGCGCGCCGGTGATGCGCTTGGCGACTGCGCTGAGCGAACCATAGACCCGCCCGTCGAACACGATGCCCTGGTCGGTCACGTCCACCACATGCATGCGCCCGTTCCACTCGCGCATCAGCCGCGTGCCGACCGAAGGAGCCGGCGTCTTGGCCTTGCGATCGGGTGCGCCATCAGAGGCCGACATCGCATCTGCACCCTGTCGAGCCTTCCCGCTATCAGCCTTTCCAAAGCGCTGCCTGGTCCGTGCTCCCCCTTTTCCCCTGGTCCCAAGCGCAACTCTCGCCGATGAGGACAGTCCACCGAGCTTGCCGGCCTGTAGATGCCAAGCAGCCGAGCGTTCCAAAAGCGGCCTGTTGATCCCCTTGGGCGGCGCACAGCCAAAGGCCTTCTTCCATCGGGCGATGAGGTCTTCGCGTGAGAGGGCGCCGATGGCCGCGACCTCCTGCTCCAATTGGTCCGAGGCGCGCATGGCGCTCACACCGCTTTCGCATCGACGTTGACGTGATAACGTCGGACGCCCTGTTTGGTGACCTCGCTGGAAAGCTCGAGGGCCATCTTCTTTCTGACCGTACCCGAAAGAAAGCCGCGCACCGAGTGGACCTGCCAGCCGGTCGTCTCTTGCAGCTCGGCGAGCGAGGCGCCGGACTTGCGGCGCAGGTGTTTGAGCGCCGCCTCGGACTTGGAGATGCGCGGGCTGGCAGATGCCCCCACTGCCTTCACTGGACCCGACCGCCGGGTGACGTCATGGGATGCGCCGGGCTGGGGAACGCGGCTATCAGGCGCTTCTGCTGCCTTCGCCTCGGGCCCTGGTCCCGCAGCCTGCTCGGTTCCCTCACCAGCGACAGCGTCGTCCGCATCGCGCTCGGCTGGCTTTTGTTGAGTGTCGGTCGCGCGCGCCAGCTGACTGGCCTCACCGACACCAATCTGCTCTTCGGCCGCAGTCTTGGGCTCGTTCTGATCTTCGCGCGTCTGGTTGATTGTGTGCGTCATCGCTTGGCTCCCTTGCCTCAGCTGCGGGACGATCCCGCGCCGCTACCAGGGCAAGCCCGGCACCAGGCCAGGCACACAGCCCACTGCAGCCTCTCCCCGCCGCAGCACCCTCACCAATGCTTGCCG
>NZ_RZMX01000008.1 GCF_003992665.1 Pelagibacterium montanilacus | reverse complement strand
TGGGTGGTCGTCCAGTAGAGGTGCCCGCAGGCGTCCGTCGCATCGTCCTTGCGCCGCAGCGAGGTGACGAAGAGGTGGCGCATGTCGGGGCCGCCAAAGCACGGCATGGTGGGAGCGAGGGCCGGCATCGGGTAGCGGGCCAGCAGAGTGCCATCCATGGCGTATCGGTTGACGCAACCGGCCGAGACCCCGGCGCTCCAGTAGCAGTCGTCGCGGTCGAACGCGCCGCCATCGGGACGACCATCGGCGGGGCCGGGGGTGGCGATCCGCCTGCGCTGTGACATCTCGCCGGTCGCGGGATCGAAGCGGTAGCGGTCGATCCACTGGCCGCGGGAATCGGAGTGGATCATGGTCTTGCCGTCCGCACTCCAGGCGAGCCCGTTGGAGGTGAAGACCTCGCTCACCCTTTTTGTCACGGTGCCGTCGGGCAGGACGCGATAGAGCGCGCCGGCCGGGCCGCCATCGGGGGCGATGCCGGCGCTGCCGATCCAGAAGGCGCCGTCGGGGCCGACCTTGCCGTCATTGAGGAAATTGTCCACGCCACCGGGCTCGGGATGGACGAGAAACACCAGCTCTTCGGTGTGGGGATCAAAGAGGTGCAATCCGTCGCGCAGCGCGAGCAGGACGCGGTTGTCAGGAGTCAACGCGATCGAACCAAGGCGGCGGCCGAAGGTCCAGTGGGCGAGAGCGCGGGTTTCAAGGTCGAGCCGGTAGAGAATGCCCGGCGGGCCATCCACCCACCAGAGCCGGTTGGCCGGGCCATCCCAGACCGGGGATTCTCCCACTTCGGCGCGGCAGGGGACAAGCAGGTCAAACTTCATTGGAACACCATAGCGTGCGTTGGCCCTCTGCCCAAAGGCAAATGCGTGCACGAACAAGGGGTCAGGCCCGTGCGCCGGGCTCGGCCATGGGAAGGGACACGCGGAAGCAGGCGCCCGCGCGGGCGGTGGCGATCAACTCCAGCGTGCCGTTCATGCGAGCGACGATCTCACGGCTGATCGGCAGGCCGAGGCCGGCGCCGGCATTGCCGGCGGTGGCGATGTGGTCGCCGCGGTAGAATTTCTCGAAGATGCGCTCGCGCTCGGCGGCATCGATGCCGGTGCCATTGTCCTCGACCTCGATGATGTAGGTGCCGTCCTGGCAGCGCGAGCGGACCTCGACCTCGGGTTCGGCAGCGCGGTTGTACTTGATGGCGTTGGATATGAGGTTGATGAGCACCTGGCTCAGGCGATCGGGATCGGCGCGCACGATCGCCCGCTCGGCGCGGGGGCCGAGCCGGATGGTCATGGCGCTCTGTCGGGCGAGGGCGTCGCACACCCTGATGGCCTGATCGAGCGTGTCTTCGGCATCGAGCCGCCGGTTCTCCCAGGCCCGCTCGCCGCGTTCCAGGGCCGAAAGGTCGAGGATTTCGTCGAGCAGGGATGTGAGTCGCAGGCTTTCGCGGTGGATGGTGGTCATGAAGCGGTCGCGCGAGGTGCTGTCGAGCCCGGGCTCGTCGAGCAGGATTTCCGAGAAGGCGCGGATCGCGGTCATCGGCGTGCGGACCTCGTGGCTTACCTGGCTGAGGAACTCGTCCTTTTGCAGATCGACCCGGCGCAACTGGCGGTTGGCCTGTTCGAGCTTTTCGGCGGTGGCGCGCAACTGGGTGGAGGTGCGCTCGAGCTCCTGGGAATATTCGATGGCCTGCTGGGTCTCGTCGGTGATCTGCATGACCTCCTCGAGCGAGATCGAATCCCCCGAGACGACTTTCGAGAGCATCACATGGGCCGAGGCCGCGCCGATAGATCCGGCCAGCTCGCGTTCGAGCTTGCGGATGAAGGCCGGGCTCGGCTCGAGCGCCGACCAGGGTGTGCCGGCGATCCGGGCTTCTTCGGAAAACAGGTCCACCGCCCGGTCGTGCCCGAGGACCCGGCGAGCGACGAGAAAGAGGTCATCGGCGGTCGCCGAGCCGGTCATGGAGGCGGCGTCGGTGCTGGTGCGGCGGAAGACGTTGAGGAACAGCGCGGCCTGGACGTGTTCGAGTGCGGACTGGTTCGAGGCCAGCGAGCCCAGGATCAGCACCGTGGCGTTGAGGAACAGGCTCCAGAACACCGCATGGGTCAGGGGATCGAGGCCATCGAGCCCGAACAGGGCCTGGGGCCGCAGCCATGCGATGCCCCAGGGTCCGTTGGCGAGTACGTCGGCCACAAGGCTCGAGGAGGAGGCGAAGGATGGCATCAGGCTCGACCAGAGCCAGACCACGAACCCCACGGCCACCGCCGCGATGGCCGCGCGTGCGGACGCATCGCGCCAGAAGAGGCTGGCAAGGATGGCGGGGAGGAACTGGGCAACGCCAGTGAACGAGATCAGGCCGATGGGGGCGAGGGCATCGGAGGTGCGGGTGAAGTAGAAATACCCGAACCCCAGAAACAGGATGAGCACGATCGAAAGGCGCCGGGCATTGAGGATCAGACGGCGCACGCCCTTGCCCTCGCCGATGCCATCGCCCGAGGTCAGACGCAGCATGATGGGCACGACGATATGGTTGGACACCATGATCGAGAGGGCGATCGATTCCAGGATGATCATGGAGGTCGCCGAGGAAAATCCGCCGATAAAGGCAAAGAGCGCCAGCCAGTCCTGACCCTGGGCGAGGGGGAGGGTCAGAACGAACATGTCGGGGTTGGACCCCACGGGCATGAAGGTGAGCCCGAAGAGCGCGATGGGCAGGGTGAAGACGCTCATGGCCAGCATATAGGCGGGGAAGGCCCAGCTCGCGGTGCGCAGATGGTTCTCGTTGGAATTCTCGACGACCGTGACCTGAAACTGACGCGGCAGGCAGATGACGGCCGCCGCCGAGAGCACAAGCATGGCGATCCAGCGGTCCCCGAAGGTGTTGCTGGCGTGCACATCGATGCCCACGCGGGCGGCATCGGCGAAGATGGTGTCCATGCCCCCGCCGATATAGACCACGAATATCCCCACCGCGATCAGCGCGGTGAGCTTGATGACCGCCTCGAACGCGATGGCGGCCACCACGCCGTGGTGCTGCTCCTTGGCATCGACGTTTCGGGTGCCAAAGAGGATGGTGAAGAGGGCCATGCCCGCCGCGACCCCGAAGGCAAGCCCGACCTCGTCCCAGCCCTCGAGACTGCCGCGGCCGAATTCCGAAGAGCCCGCGATGGCTTCGATAGAAGAGGTGATCGCCTTGAGCTGCAGGGCGATATAGGGCGCGATGGCGATGACGGCGAGCACGGTGATGAGCACGGCGAGCCGGCTCGACTTGCCGAACCGGGACGACAGCAGATCGGCGATCGAGGTGATGCGCTGATCGTGGCTGATGCGCACCAGACGGCGCAGGATGAACCACCAGCCCACGAAAACCAGCGTCGGCCCGAGATAGATGGTGAGGAATTCCAGCCCGCTGCGCGCGGCCGTGCCAACGGCGCCGTAAAATGTCCAGCTTGTGCAATAGACGGAGATCGAGAGCGTGTAGACGAAGGGAGAACGCAGGAAGCTGGCTGCCCCGCGCCGGGTCTGGCGGTCGCCCAGATAGGCGATGACGAACAGCAGGCCGACATAGGCCACCGCCGTGGCGATCACGAGGTCGGCCGTCAGCGTCATGGCGCTTTGGTTACCCCCGAAGCCGGCTCGTCACGGGGCAGCGCCCGGCTGAACCAGGCGGCGCCAACAACGAGAAACACCCACAGGCCGAAAAGGAACACCGTGGCAGCGGGGATGCCGAACACAAAGCCTTCGAACCGGAACAGCATGATCAGCGGCGGCACGCTGGCCATCATCCCGAAGAGGGAGAAAAACAGCGCGCTCCCGATCACCTTGCGCCGATGCACGGGTCAAGCCCCGGCGCGCTTGTCGGCGGGATCGCCCAGGAGGCTGCGCACCGCCTCGACGACCTCGACATTGGAATAGGGCTTGGTCACGAAGATGTCGGCGCCCAGCTCCTCGGCCACCCTCCGGTCCTGCTGCTGGCCCTTGGCCGTGAGCACCAGCACCGGCAGTTTCGCGGTGCTGGCATCGGCTCTGATCTGCTTGAGCACTTCGAATCCGCTGCGCTTGGGCAGCATCACATCGAGCACCAGCATGCGCGGCCGCAGGCGGCGGACGGTGTCGACCACCACCTCTCCATCCATGACCGAACCTATCGTCCATCCTGCTTTTTTCAGAACGAAATCAAGTGCTTCAAGAATGCTCGGCTCGTCTTCCGCGATGAGAACATCGAGTGCCAAAACTCCCCCTCCCGTCCCCCTTGCCTCCATGGGGACGGCGCTCAGATAAGCTCAATTGCATCGGTTCGCCAAGCCCCCTCACACGATGGGGCCTGCTCACTGTCCCGTGCCGTCTGGCGAAAAGGGCGCCTCCTGACGGCTCGAGCAGTCCTCGCGCGTGCACAGCCGGCAGGTTGGCCCGACGGGAATATCGGCGCGTGGCGAACCCAGGTCGAGCCCGTCGGAGTAAACGGTCCGGTCCGCGTGCAGCATGTCCATGACCAGGAGGATCGAATGGGGCAGGACCTGATCGGCAAAGCCCGATGTGCGACGGGTGACCGCCTTGGCGACGAACAGGAAGCGGGAACCGTCGGGGAAGCGGACCGGCTGACGCACGATCTGGCCGGGGGTCCGAAAGGCGCTGTAGATGGCCCAGAGCGGGCAGGCGTGTCCGGTCTGGGGCAAAAGCAGGCCGGGCAAGGGGAAGTGCTTGGTGAGCCGGCCCGAGGGATCGGCGCGCAGGAAGCCGAAGGGTACGCCCTCGTCATTCTCCCGGCGCAGGGTGACGAGTCGGTGGGCGATCTGCTCGAAGCTGGCGGTGTAGAGTTCGCTCAGGGCATCGACGTCATAGCGCAGCTTTTCCGCGTCGGCGCGGAAGCGGTCGTAGGGAAACAGGATCGCGCCGGCGATGTAGGAGGCGAGGTAGCGGGCCGCGTCCCGGCGCGCGCCGGGGGTCGTGAGGGGCGATGCGGCAACGAGGGCCTGGATGCGGTCGGCACTGGTGAGGCTGGCGAGCAGGCGGGCGAGTTGGAACTGTCGCGTGGAGCGGAGCACCGAATTGCGGAACCACAGGGTGCGCGTGCTGGCATCATAGCCGAACTCGTTGCCGCCCGAGGCCGGCGCGGCGCGGGCGACGGTAACCTTGTGAGCGCGCGAAAGCTCCGCCTCGATGCCCGCTTCGGTGAGTTCACCGGCGCCGCGCAGGGTCTCCCCGAGCCTTGCGCCGATCTCCTCGAGCGGAGCGAAATGATTGCGGGCGGCAAAGATCATGTCATCGAGTTCGCGCCGGGCCGAAATCGAGCGCCCGGCGGTGCTGGCCTGATCGAACTGGCCGATCAGGTTGTGCGCCACGCTGGCCACGGTCCGGCTTTCCCTGCCGATCGACGAGAGAAAGCGCGTGCGGGCGTCGGTGTCGCTCTCGTCGATGTCCTCGAGAATCTCTGCGCTCGATCGCACGGCGGTGATAGCCGACAGGATCTGGTGGAGGAGCGCACTGAGCAGCGGATCGGCGCGGAGCCGGTCGGCATAGATGTCCGCGCTCTGGGCGGCGGCGCCATAGGCGCGATGAAGGCGCGCGACGATCTGGGCGATGTGGGGCTGGGTCGCGACCAGCGCCCGAGCTTCGTCCATGCCCAGCCGGCGATCGGCCAGCAGCGGATCGGCGAAGGCCTCGACGAGCTCGTGGATCAGTCTGTGCTCGGCCTCCCCGGTCAACTCGCCAATGTCGATGTCCAGACCCGCGGCGATTCTCTGGAGCAGCGTGCCGCCGACCTGCCGCTTGTCGGCCTCGATCAGGTTCAGATAGCTCGGGGAGATGTCGACGCTGCGCGCCAGACCGGCCTGGGACAGGCCGAGCGCCTTGCGGCGGGAGCTGATCCTGATGCCGATGGGGGCGCGCATGGGGCTTGGGAATCCTCGGGTTTGTCGATGAATTGACAGGATTGTGGCGAAAATAGTGCAAAGATTTACAGAATAATTCATATATTACAAGGGCGTATTGCGGAATCGTGACCGGGGCGGAATACTTCCCTCCAGCAGGCAGGCGTGAGGAGGAGACCGCGTCGCTGCATTTCAGGAGGAGATTCCATGAGCGATTTCAAGCGCAGGTACGGTCGTCGCCGCGTCATTCAGGGCGGGCTTGCCGGTATTCTTGCCACGGGCGTTTCGCCCCTCATTCTGTCCCGGGGTGCCTGGGCACAGGAATTCTGCAACGCGCCGACGGGCGACACCGTCACGCTCGGCTTCAACGTGCCCCAGACGGGCGCTTACGCCGATGAAGGGGCCGACGAGCTCCGGGCCTATGAACTGGCGGTCGAGCATCTGAACGGGGAAGGCGATGGCGGGCTGATCCCGCACTTTTCGTCGGACACACTGACCGGCAACGGCATTCTGGGCAAGCGGGTCGAGTATGTGACCGGCGATACCCAGACCCAGTCCGATCCGGCTCGCGAATCCGCGCGCCGCATGATCGAGCGCGATGGGGCGGTGATGATCACGGGCGGCTCGTCCTCGGGCGTGGCCGTCGCAGTCCAGAGCCTGTGCCAGGACATGGGGATCATCTTCATGTCGGCGCTGACCCACTCCAACGACACCACCGGCAAGGACAAGCGCCGCTACGGGTTCCGCCACTTCTTCAACGCCTACCAGTCGGGCGTCGGGCTCGGCCCGCAGCTCGGCCAGGCCTATGGCAACCAGCGCCGCGCCTATCACCTGACTGCCGATTACACCTGGGGCTGGACCCAGGAGGAGTCGATGATCGCGGCGACCGAGGCCCTGGGCTGGGAGACGGTCGAGGCCGTGCGCACGCCCGTGGGGGCCGGCGATTTCAGCCAGTACATCACGCCCGTGCTCAATTCGGGCGCCGACGTGCTGATCCTCAACCACTACGGGTTCGACGGGGTCAATTCGCTGACCCAGGCGGTCCAGTTCGGGCTCAAGGACCGGCAGGCCAACGGGCAGGACTTCCAGCTCGTCCTGCCGCTGGTGTCGGACCTGATGGCGGCCGGTGCCGGCGAGGCCATGCAGGGCGTGTACGGGACATCCAACTGGTACTGGAGCCAGCCCGACGAAGCCTCCCAGGCGTTCACCGCCTCGTTCGGGGCCCGCTGGGGATCACCCCCGAGCCAGGCGGCCCATACCTCCTATGTGCAGACGCTGCTCTATGCCGATGCGGTGGAGCGGGCCGGAACCTTCTATCCGCCCGAAGTCATCCGCGCGCTCGAGGATTTCGAGTTCGACGGCATGGGCAACGGTCCCACGCTCTACCGCGGTTCGGACCACCAGTGCTTCAAGGATGTTCTGGTCGTACAGGGCAAGGAAACGCCGTCCAACCAGTACGACCTGCTCGAAGTGGTGTCGACGGCCTCGCGCGAGAGCGTGACCTACGACCCCGAGATCTTCGGTGGCGAGCTTGGACCTTACGAACCCAACATGTGCGCCTAGCCAGTCCGGCAAAGCAACCAACCTGTTTGTCCGGCCGCCGCGGTGGCCGGACAAACAGGACCATCTGGAGCCATTTCGATGGATGCGATACTCGCACAATTGCTCAACGGGCTGGACAAGGGCGCCGCATACGCCCTGATCGCCCTTGGGCTCACACTCGTTTTCGGCACGCTGGGCGTGGTCAATTTCGCCCATGGGGCGCTGTTCATGCTCGGCGCGTTCTGCGCGGTGGCCTTCCGCCAGTTCATCACCACGGAGACGGTCACGATCGACGAGACCCAGCTTTCGCCCTGGGGCACGCCGCTCGAAGTCCGCACGCCGATGGCCGAGCAGTGGTTCGGGGACTGGGCGCCCTTTTTGATCGACTATTCGGTGCCGATCTCCATCGTGCTGGCCATACCCTTCATGCTGCTGGTCGGCATCGCGATGGAACGCGGGCTGATCAAGCATTTCTACAAGCGCTCCCATGCCGAGCAGATCCTCGTGACTTTCGGGCTCGCCATCGTGCTCCAGGAGCTGGTCAAGACCTTCTTTGGCCCCAATCCCTGGCCCCAACCGATCCCGTCCGATTTCCGAGGCGCCGCCGATGTGGGCGCGTGGTTCGGCATGCAGGCGGGGGCCGTGACCTATCCGCTCTGGCGGCTGGTCTACCTTCTGTTCGCCGGGGTCATCCTGGGTGCGGTGTTCGCCTTCCTGCGGTTCACGACATTCGGGATGGTGGTGCGGGCCGGCATGGCCGACCGTGAGACTGTCGGCCTGCTCGGCATCAATATCGACAGGCGGTTCACGATCATGTTCGGCATCGCAGCCGTGGTCGCCGGGCTCGCGGGGGTTATGTACACGCCGCTGCTGCCGCCCAACTACAATCTGGGCATGGACTTCCTCGTCCTGTCCTTCGTGGTGGTCGTGGTGGGGGGCATGGGCTCGCTGCCCGGTGCGGTCGCGGCGGGCTTCCTTCTGGGGATCCTGCAGTCCTTCGCCTCGATGACCCAGATCAAAGCCCTGATCCCGGGCATCGACCAGATCATCATCTATTTTGTTGCCGTCGTCATCCTGCTGGTTCGCCCTCGCGGCCTGCTCGGCCGGCGCGGCGTCATGGAGGGCTGACCGATGGATATCTTCCGCCTCCCCCGCAAGGACGTCATTACCCTCGCCCTGTTCTCGATCGTCGTGCTCACCATGCCGATCTGGCTCGCGCCGCTGGGCGCCGCCTATCCTGGCCTGATGCAGCAATTCGCGATCTTTGCGATCTTCGCTGTGGGCTTCAATATCCTGTTCGGGCTCACCGGCTATCTCAGCTTCGGGCACGCCGCGTTTCTGGGCGTGGGCTCCTATACTGCGGTCTGGTCGTTCAAGCTCCTGACCATGGATGCGATCCCGGCGTTGATCTTTGCCATCATCATGTCGGGGGTGTTTGCGCTGGCGATCGGGTTCGTGAGCCTGCGGCGCTCGGGCATCTATTTCTCGATCCTGACGCTGGCCTTCGCGCAGATGTCCTACAATCTCGCCTATTCGGTGCTCACGCCGATCACCAATGGTGAAACCGCGCTCCAGTTGACCAGTCAGGACCCGCGCATCATCGACATGATGTTCCGCGACCGGCTCGCGGGGCTGCCTTCCCCGAGCCTTCTGGGCACTTCGCTTGGCGGCTATGGCGGATTTTACCTCTGCGCGGCCATTCTGCTGGTCGTGTTCTTTATCGCCCAGAAGATCTTCACGTCCCCGTTCGGCATGCAGCTCCGGGCCATCAAGTCCAACCAGACGCGCATGAGCTATACCGGGTTCAACACCCGTCCCTATACGCTGGCCGCGTTCGTGATCTCGGGCATGTATGCAGGGCTTGCGGGCGGGCTGCTGGCGGTGACCGATCCCCTGGCCGGTGCCGAGCGCATGCAGTGGACCGCCTCGGGCGAGGTGGTGCTGATGACCATCCTTGGAGGGGTCGGCACGCTGCTGGGTCCGGTGATCGGCGCCTGGCTGATCAAGTACATGGAAAACATCTTTTCCGCGTTCAACGCACGCATTCTCGCGGACCTCTTTTCCTGGCTGCCCGATGGCGTGCAGGACGGGGTGGTTCTGGTCTCGTCCAAATTCGTGGGCGAAGGCTGGAAGCTGACCGAGGGGCTCGTCTTCGTCCTTGTCGTCGTATTCCTGCCCGGCGGGATTATGGAAGGCACGCGGCGCATCAAAAGCCTGTTCGGCGCCAGGCGGGCCAACCGGTCTGCCAGCAAGGAACAGCTCAGCACAACGGCAGCCGAGTAGGGAGAGAGACCATGAAGACACCCGAAAACGTGGTGCTGCACGTTGCCGACGTGCACAAGAATTTCGGCGGCCTGCATGCGCTTGCGGACATCGACCTTCAGGTCGAGGAAGGCAAGACCCATGCGATCATCGGGCCCAACGGGGCCGGCAAGTCGACGCTGCTCAATGTGGTGATCGGCCGGCTGGCGCCCACCAGCGGGGCGGTGGTGTTCGACGGCCAGGTGCTGACGGGCAAGAAGCCTCACGAGATCAACCAGCTCGGCGTGAGCCGGGTGTTCCAGACCCCGGAGATCTTTACCGACCTTTCGGTGCTCCAGAACGTCATGACCCCGGCTTTCGCCAAGCGGGACGGGGCCTTCAAGGTGAACATCTTCCGACCGCTCGACGACGAGAAGGCGGTGCGCGAGGAGGCCGAGGCCACTCTGGAGGATGTGGGGCTGATCGATCGCCGCGCGGTGGGGGCGGGTTCGCTCTCGCGCGGGGACAAGCGGCGGCTGGAGCTGGCCATGTGCCTGATTCAGAAGCCGCGCCTCTTGCTGCTCGATGAACCGACCGCCGGCATGAGCCGCCACGACACCAACACGACGATCGAACTGCTCAAGAAGATCAAGAGCCGGGGCATGACCAAGGTCATCATCGAACACGACATGCATGTGGTGTTCTCGCTCGCCGACAAAATCTCGGTCCTGGCCGGGGGCCGGATCATCGCCGAGGGCCTGCCCGCCGATGTGCGCGGCAACCCGCGCGTACAGGAAGCCTATCTGGGAGGAGCGCACTGATGAATGCCCTGTCCACACAGATGCGGCCCGAAACCGCGCCTCCCGAACCCCAGAAGGCGCCCTTCCTCTCGGTCAGGGACATCCACGCCTATTACGGGGAGAGCTATATCGTTCAGGGTGTGAGCCTCGAGATCGCCCACGGGGAAATCCTGGCGCTGCTGGGGCGGAACGGGGCGGGCAAGACCTCGACGTTGCGCGCGATCGCCCGGCTGGACAACCCCGCGCTCAAGACCGGGGAAATCATTCTCGACGGCGCCGAATTGCACAAGATGAAGGCCCATGAGGCCGCGCGGGCGGGGGTCCAGCTCGTGCCCGAGGACCGCAGGATCATTCAGGGCCTGTCGGTGGAAGAAAACCTCGCGCTTGCGCAAGTGGCGCCCGGGACCGGCTGGGATCTCGAGCGCATCTATGGACATTTCCCCCGACTCGCCGAGCGGCGCAAGCAGGAGGGCACCACGCTTTCGGGCGGCGAGCAGCAGATGCTGGCGATCGCCCGGGCGCTGGCGCGCGACCTCAAGCTGTTGTTGCTCGACGAGCCCTATGAGGGGCTCGCGCCGGTGATCGTCCAGGAGATCGAGGGCATTCTGCACGAAATCAAGGGACTGGGAATCACCACGATCATCGTCGAACAGAACGCCATCGCGGCGCTCAAGCTCGCCGACCGCGCGGTCATTCTCGACACCGGCGAAGTCGCGTTCGCCGGCTCGGCCCGCGATGTGCTCGACAATGAAGAGCTGAGGCAGGAATACCTCGCGATCTAGCGGCTTGCCGGCCGGGCGTGCACGACGCGCCGGGATTTCGACAACACGCTCTGGCGGCGGTATGGCGGTGCGGCTGCGTGGGGGAGCGATCAACGACAAAGGCTCCGGACGCGGTCGATGCGTCCGGAGCAATCGGGAGGATTTGCTCATGAACACTCAGGCCCCCATCAGCCGGCACACGCGGCTGAGCCCGGAAACGTTCGCCGCCCGGTACGCGGCGTCGATCGCCGACCCGGAAGCCTTCTGGGCCCAGGAGGGCCGGCGGCTGGACTGGATGGTGCCTTACAGCCGGGTCAAGGACGCGCGGTTCGACTATCCGGACGTCTCGATCAAATGGTTCGAGGATGGGGTGCTCAATGTCTCGGCCAATTGCATCGACCGGCATCTGGCAACCCATGGAGACAAGACGGCGCTGATCTGGGAGCCGGACGATCCCTCCCATGGCGCGCGGCAGTTCACCTTCAACCAGCTGCACGACGAGGTGTGCCGTTTTGCCAATGTTCTCAAGGGGCTGGGGGTCAGGCGCGGGGACCGCGTGACGATCTATCTGCCGATGATCCCGGAGGCCGCATTCGCCATGCTGGCCTGCGCGCGGATCGGGGCAGTCCATTCCGTGGTGTTCGGCGGGTTCTCCCCGGATGCGCTGGCGGGCCGGATCACCGATTGCGGCAGCAGGGTGGTCGTGACCGCCGACGAGGGCAGGCGAGGCGGCCGCACGGTGCCGCTCAAGGCCAATGTGGACAAGGCGGTGGCGCGCTGCCCCGTGGTCGAGACGGTCTTGGTCGTCGAGAACACCGGCGGCGCGGTGGCAATGACCGAGGGGCGGGACGTTTCCTGGCGCGATGTCTCGGCCTATGCGGACACACGGTGCGAGCCCGAACCCATGGGGGCCGAGGATCCGTTGTTCATTCTCTATACCTCCGGCTCGACCGGAGCGCCCAAGGGCGTGCTGCACACCACCGGGGGCTATCTGGTCTGGGCGGGGCTGACCCACGAGATGATTTTCGATCCGCGCCCCGACGAGGTCTACTGGTGCACGGCCGATGTGGGCTGGGTGACCGGGCACACCTATATCGTCTATGGACCGCTCGCCAACGGGGTCACCACCGTGATGTTCGAGGGGGTGCCCAACTGGCCCGATGCCTCCCGGTTCTGGCAGGTCATCGAGCGGCACAGGGTCAATATCTTCTACACCGCCCCGACGGCAATCCGGGCCCTGATGGGCGCGGGCACGGAGCCGCTGGAGGGGGCCGTTCTCTCCTCGCTGCGCCTGTGCGGCAGCGTGGGCGAGCCCATCAACCCCGAAGCCTGGCACTGGTATCACCGCCATGTCGGGGGCGGGCGCTGCGATATCGTGGACACCTGGTGGCAGACCGAAACCGGCGGCGTGATGATCACCCCGCTGCCCGGGGTGACCGGCGCCAAGCCGGGGTCGGCGACCCATCCGTTCTTCGGGGTGGAGCCTGTGGTGCTCACCGCCGAGGGCGAGGTGGTGGAAGACACCGAAGCGAGCGGGGTGCTGGCGATCGCCCAGAGCTGGCCGGGGCAGGCACGCACCCTTTGGGGCGACCACGAACGGTTCGTGGAAACCTATTTCTCGACCTACAAGGGCTATTACTTCACCGGTGACGGGGTGCGCCGGGACGCAGACGGGGACTACTGGATCACGGGCCGGGTGGACGACGTGCTCAACGTGTCGGGCCATCGGCTGGGGACGGCGGAAATCGAGAGTGCGCTGGTGTCCCATCGGGCGGTGTCCGAGGCGGCGGTGGTGGGCTATCCCCATCCCGTCAAGGGGCAGGGAATTTACTGCTATGTGACGCTGATGGCGGGCACCGCGCCGGCCGAGACGCTGACCCGAGAGCTGCGCGACTGGGTGCGCGGCGAGATCGGGCCGATCGCCTCGCCCGATCTCATCCAGTTCGCGCCCGGGCTGCCCAAGACGCGTTCGGGCAAGATCATGCGTCGCATCCTGCGCAAGATCGCCGAGAACGAATGCGGGGCGCTGGGCGACACCTCGACGCTCGCGGACCCCGACGTGGTGGACGCGCTGATTGCCGAGCGGCTCAACGCCGGCGGGAACTGAGCCTTTCGGCGTGGCGGGTCAGGACGGCGCGAAGCGGTAGGTTTGCCGGGATTCGGGCTTGATCTCGATGGAATAGCCCGGCGCGCTGGGCGGCATGTAGGCGGCCCCGCGCACCACGCAGGGGTCCACGAAATGCTCGTGGAGATGGTCGACATATTCGGCCACGCGCCCCTCATGGGTGCCCGAGATGGCGATGTAGTCGATCATCGAGAGGTGCTGGACATATTCGCACAGGCCCACCCCGCCCGCATGGGGGCAGACGGGCAGCTCGTACTTTGCGGCCATGAGCATGACGGCGAGGATCTCGTTGACCCCGCCCAGGCGACAGGAATCGATCTGCACGATGTCGATGCCGCCGCGCATGATGAACTGCTTGAACATGATCCGGTTCTGGCACATCTCGCCGGTCGCGACCTTGATGGGAGCGACGGCCTCGCGGATACGGCGGTGGCCCTCGACGTCGTCGGGGCTGGTGGGCTCCTCGATGAACCAGGGCTCGGCGAAGGCGAGGTCCTTGAGCCAATCGATGGCGGTATCGACCTCCCAGACCTGGTTGGCGTCGATCATCAGCTTGCGGTCCGGGCCGATGGTCTCGCGCGCGATCCGCAGGCGGCGGATGTCGTCCTCCCGGTCGCGGCCGACCTTGAGCTTGACGAAGTCGAAGCCCTGGTCGATGGCCTCCTGGCAGAGCCGGCGCAGCTTGTCGTCGGGATAGCCGAGCCAGCCCGCCGAAGTGGTGTAGCAGGGGTAGCCATTGGCCTCGAGGTCGGCGATGCGCCCGGCCTTTCCGACGCTCTGCTTTTCCAGAAGCGCCAGCGCTTCTTCTGGCGTGATGCAGTCGGTGATGTAGCGGAAGTCGATGCAGCGGACGATTTCGGCGGGGCTCATTTCGCCGATGAGACGCCAGAGCGGCTTGCCCTCGAGCTTTGCGTAAAGGTCCCAGACCGCGTTGACGATCGCGCCGGTCGCGAGATGGATGGCACCTTTGTCCGGGCCGATCCAGCGCAGCTGGCTGTCGGACGTCACGTGCCGCCAAAACGCGCCCATGTCCGCGGCGACCTCGGCCATGTCGATCCCCGCGACCAGATGGCGCATCGCCTCGATGGCCGCGCAGCAGATCTCGTTGCCCCGCCCGATGGTGAAGGTCAGCCCGTGGCCTTCCTCTCCGGTATCGGTCCTCAGGATCACATAGGCTGCCGAATAGTCCGGATCGGGGTTCATCGCGTCTGACCCGTCCAGATGCTGGGACGTGGGAAAGCGCAGGTCGAGAACCTCGAGGTCGGTAATGGTCGTCATGGTGGGCCTCGGGAGCGGGGGGCTTGCCGATCCGCGCTCGGGGCGATCGCGGACGTCAGTCAGGCCGTTGCGGGGGCAGGCTTGAAAAGAAGACGCCGGGGGTCCGAAGACCCCCGGCGTTTCGGCGCGCCTGGCGATTACTCGTAGAGAACCGCTGCTATCTCGGGATCGTCGATGTTCTCGGCGTCGTACCAGAAGAAGCCGGTGTCGATATTGGTTTCGACTTCCTCGCCGTTGATGGCGGCGACGGCGGCAGCCACGGTCTCGTAGCCGATGCCGATCGGGTTCTGGGTGATGGCGCCGGCCATCAGCCCGTCACGGATCGCTTCCATCTGTGCGGCACCGGAATCATAGCCGATGATCACGATGTCTTCGGCGCCCAGTTCACGCACGCCGTTCACCACGCCGATAGCCGAGCCTTCATTGGCACCGAAGATGCCCTTGAGGTCCGGGTTGGCCTGGATGATCGACTTGGTGATCTCGGTCGACTGGAGATGGTCGCCCGCGCCGTACTGGACGGTGACGATCTCGATGTCGGGGTATTCGGCTTCGATCTGGTTCACGAAGCCGTCGCGACGCTCGATGCCGGTGCGGCTGGTCTGGTCGTGAACGACCAGGGCCACCTGGCCTTCGCCACCGATCAGTTCTGCCATCTTGTCGGCAGCCAGTGCCGCTGCGGCCATGTTGTCGGTCGATGCGGTCGAGACCGGGATGTCGCTTTCCACGCCCGAGTCGAATGCAACGACGGGGATGCCGGCATCGTCAGCCTGCTGGAGCAGCGGAATGGCCGCCTGGCTGTCGAGAGCGGCAAAGCCGATGGCGTCGGGCTGGCGGGCGAGGGCGGCGGCCAGCATGTCGATCTGACGGTCGACCTGGGTCTCGTTGTCCGGGCCCTCGAACGTCACGTTGACGCCGAGTTCCTCGGCGGCGCGCTCGGCGCCCATGTTCACGGCCTGCCAGAACTGGTGCTGGAAGCCCTTGGAAATCAGGGCGATGTCGAGCGTGTCGTCCTGCGCGGACGCCATCGGGGCTGCCCCGAGGATGGCGATGGCGCTTGCGGCGGCAAGAAGTGCGCGTCTGTTGAACATTTTGGTAGTCTCCTCCAACGGGAACGGATGAACTTGTTTTGTGTTTGCGGGCGGTGGATCCGCCTCTTCCTTTTGGCGAGGGAACCGTGGGGGTTCCCTCACAGGGGGTGTCCGGAGGTCAGGCGGCGGCTGCCGCCCGCTGACGCCGGAGCATGTCGGCATAAACCGCAAGAATGATGATCGAGCCGGTGACGACCGTCTGCCATTCCTGGGCGACCGAGAGTATGCGGAGACCGTTCGCGAGAACGGCCATGATGAGGGCGCCGATGACGGTGCCAAGGATGGTGCCCTGGCCGCCCCTCAGCGAGGTTCCGCCGATCACCACGGCGGCGATGGCGTCGAGTTCGTAGCCGAGCCCGAGGGCGGGCTGGGCCGAGTTCAGCCGCGAGGCGATCAGGATGCCGGCGACGCCGACGATCGAGCCGCCAAGGGCGTAGATGGCGATCTTCCAGCGGTCTACATTGACGCCCGACAGGCGGAGGGCCTCCTCGTTGGACCCGAGCGCGAAGGCATAGCGGCCCAGCACCGTGCGCCCCAGAACGAAGGCGGCAAGGCCAGCGACCACGAACAGGATCACGACGCCATTGGGCAGGGGCACGGCGGGGAAGAAGTTCCCGATGATCGAGCCGGTCGCGATCTGGGTGAAGCCGGGAGTGTCGTTGAAATAGATCGGCCGCGTGCCCGAGATGACCAGCGAGAGGCCCTTGAGGATCAGCATCATGCCCAGCGTGGCGATGAAGGGCGGGACCTTGAGCTTGGCCACGAAGATGCCCGAAGCCAGTCCCGAGGCGGTGCCGGCGAGGATGGCGGCGGCAAGGCCTATGGGCATGGGAAGGCCCAGATAGGTGAGCACCACGCCGCAGATCACCGCACAGAACGTCATGAGCGTGCCCACCGAAAGGTCGATGCCTCCGGTGATGATGATCAGCGTGGCCGCAATGGCGAGCACCCCATTGACCGACGCCGCCTGAAGGATGGCGATGACGTTGGATGTCTGGAAGAACCTGTCGGACGCCAGCGAGAAGCCCACCAGCAGGACGACAAGGCCGGCAAAGGCAAGCAGCTTCTGGGCTCCCTGGGTGCGGAACATGGCGCCGATGCCGGGCCTGGATGAAATCGCGGTCATGCCGTCTCTCCCATTTTTTCTTCTTCCCGGGCATTTCCGGCCGGTGCGGTGTCGTCGTGGCGCTGGGTGGCCAGTTTCATGATCTCTTCCTGGGGCGTGTTGCCCCCCGGCAGAAAGCCGGTCAGCCGCCCCTCGCACATCACCGCGATCCTGTGGGAGAGCCGAAGGATTTCGGGCAATTCCGAGGAGATGACGATGATGGCGCGGCCCTGGGCCGCGAGCTGGTTGAGGAGCTTGTAGATTTCGTTTTTTGCGCCGATGTCGATGCCGCGCGTCGGCTCGTCAAAGAACAGCACCTCGCAATCGCGAAGGAGCCATTTGGCGACCACAACCTTTTGCTGGTTGCCGCCCGAGAGCAGGCGGGCTTCCTGGTGCTCGGTCGGGGTCTTGATCGAGAGCTGGTCGATGTATTCGCGGGCTGTGCCGGCGATCTTGCCGTCGTCGATGACCCCGCCTGTGCCGATAAAGCGCTCGAGGCTGGCCATGGCGACATTGTTGGCGACGTCCATGCCGGTGGCGAGGCCGAACTGCTTGCGGTCTTCCGAGAGATAGCCGATGCCGGCCTGGACCGCGTCGCGGGGCTGACGGATGTCGACCTTTTTGCCATGCACGAAGATTTCGCCCGAGGTAAAGGGATCGGCGCCGAAGACGGCGCGCGCCACTTCGGTGCGCCCGGCGCCCATGAGGCCGGCAAAGCCCAGTATCTCGCCTTTCTTGACCGAAAAGCTGACGTTCTGGATCTCGCGGCCGCGGTTGAGGTTGCGCACCTCGAGCACCACCTCTGCGGCCGAAAGGTCGGGGATATCGGGGGCTGCGTGGGCAATCTCGCGGCCGACCATCATTTCGATGATGGTTTGCACCGGGGTGGTGGCCGCGGGCAGGGTATCGACATAGGCGCCGTCGCGCATGACGGTGACGCGGTCGGCGATGCGCTCGAGCTCGTCCATCTTGTGGGAGATGTAGACGATGCCCACGCCTTCGGCCTTGAGCTGGCGGATGATGGTGAAGAGCTCCGCGATCTCGGCGTCGTTGAGCGCGGCCGTGGGCTCGTCCATGATCAGCACCCGGCTCTCATTGCTGAGGGCCTTGGCGATTTCGACCATCTGCTGCTTGGCGATGGTGAGGCGCGAAACGGGCGTGCGGGGGTCGATGTTGAGCCCGATCCGCTTGAAAAGTTCGGTGGCCCCGGCATTGAGCTTTTTTTCGTCGATCAGAAGGCCGCCGGCGGTGCGCGGCTCGCGACCGATGAAGATGTTCTGGGCGGCGTTGAGATCGGGCATCAGGCTCAGTTCCTGATGGATGATGCCGATCCCCATGTTCTGGGCTTCGCGGGGCGAGCCGATCTCGACAGGCTTTCCGTTGAACTCCACGGTGCCGGAGTCGCGGGAGTAGACGCCCGAGAGGATCTTCATGAGCGTGGATTTGCCCGCGCCGTTCTCACCCATGAGGGCGTGAACTTCGCCGGGCAGCACCTCGAAGCTGACCGATTTCAGGGCGTGGACGCCGGGAAACGACTTGTCGATCGCCTTCATCGACACCAACGGCGTGACGGACGCTGCAGACGGTGCTGCGCTCATCGCTTTCCTCCCTCGGCGGAACTCCGCCACTCCTCGTCGTGTCCGGTTTTCCGGCTCTCTACGACTTTCGTTCTATCACGATCAACGCATTTCAAAGGCTGCGTCAACCGTCCGGCATCATCGCGGGGCATGGCCCAGACTCGCCGTTTGCATTTCTTATATGAACACATTATCAATAAATGAACAAGGCCGACGCATGAATGTGATGGCAAGGGTGGAGACAATGACAACGCTGCCGGTCAGCGCGCGCCGTTCCGAGGAGGAAGGGCGATACCGCGCACCCGCGCTCGACAAGGGCCTGGATATTCTCGAGCTGCTCTCGAACCAGTCGGGCGGGATGACGCGCGGCGAGATCGTCAAGGCGATGAGCCGCTCGCCCTCGGAAATCTACCGCATGCTCGAAAGGCTGGTGGCCCGGGACTATGTGGCCCGCTCGCCGGAAGGCGATCGCTATTCGCTGACGCTCAAGCTGTTCGCGCTGGCTCACAGGCACCCGCCCGTGCGGCGGCTGGTGACCCGCATCCTGCCGCTGATGGACGCCTTTGCACGCGAAGCGCGGCAGTCGCTGCACATGGTGGTCGAGGACCGGGGACGGGCACTGGTGGTGGCGCAATCGTTCAGCCCGACCAATTGGGAATTCGGGGTGCGGGTGGGGGCCATTCTCGACCTGCTGGGCACCAGTTCGGGCCAGACGCTGCTGGCGTTCCAGGGTGATCAGGCGCGTGAGCAGCTTTCGATCCGCTGGGCCGATACCCCCGAGCAAGAGACGCTGGGCCAGCTGGACCCCGATCTGCGCGCCATCAAGGCGCAGGGCTACCGGATCGGGGACAGCCGGCAGATCCGGGGCGTTCAGGATATATCGGTGCCGATCCTCAATCCGGACGGCCAGGCGCTCGCGGTTCTGACCTGCCCCTATCTCGAGCGGCTCGACCACACCGACCAGCCCAGTATCGAACAAACCCTTGCGCTTCTGCGTGAGGTGACCCAAGACGTCAGCATAAAGTGACGTCTGCATACAATAAGCACACTCAGGGACCGCAACAACGGAGGATCGTCATGGCTCAGGAACTCGTCTGGGGCTCGTTTGGCACCGCAAACATCGGACGCAAGGTGCTGCCTGCCATCGCCGCCGCACCGGGAATGCGGCTGGGGGCCGTGGGCTCGCGCGACGCAGACCGGGCCGGCGCCTATGCCGATGAACTGGGGTTCGCGCGTAGCTATGGCAGCTATGAGGCGCTGCTGGCCGATGCCGAAATCACGGCGATCTACAACCCGCTGCCCAACGACATGCACGTGCCCATGAGCATTGCCGCAATGCGGGCGGGCAAGCACGTCCTGTGCGAAAAGCCGATCGCGATGACCGCCGAGGAAGCCGAGACGCTGCGGGCGGTACAAAAGGAAACCGGACGGATCGTGGTCGAGGCCTTCATGGTGCGCCACCATCCCCAGTGGCTGCGGGCGCGCGAGCGGGTCCGCAGCGGCGAACTGGGCGAAGTGCGGGCGATCCAGACCTTCTTTTCCTACAACAACACCGACAAGACCGATATCCGCAACCAGCCCACCCATGGCGGTGGCGGTCTCTATGATATCGGCTGCTACGCGATCGCGACGGCCCGGTTCATTTTCGAGGCCGATCCCGAGACCGCTTCGGGCATGCTCGACATCGACCCCGATTTCGGCACCGACCGGCTGGCGAGCGGTCTTTTGATGTTCCCCGGTTCGCGGCACCTGACCTTCTCGAGCTCGACCCAGCTTTCCAACCACCAGCGCGTGACCATCGTGGGCACGAAGGGGCGGCTCGAAGTACTGATCCCGTTCAATGCGGCGCCCGATCTTTCGATGACGATCAGCTTCGACAGCGGCGACACGCTGACCGGGGAGAGCGCGGTGGGCGAGAGCTTCGATCCGGTGGACCAGTATACCCGTCAGGCCATCGCTTTCCGCGAGGCGATGGAGCGTCCCGACGATTTTTCCGCGATCGACGACGCGGTGGCCAACATGCGCACAATCGACGCCATGTTCCGTTCGGCGACCTCGGGCCGCCACGAGCCCGTCTGAGGACAACCGTGGCCGCGCGCAGGAGCCATCCGCATTACGTGTGGTCTGCAATACAGTTTGAACAATACCCGGCACGTCGTGTCGGGTATTGCTTTATGTAATGGCGGGCTTTCTCATATATAATACTGATGGTTATTGACGGTCCACTGTAGGGCCTGCGACCTTCCCCTGTACTGGATTTCAGTTGGTGCACACAGCACCGAGGGTTCAGGCAAGGGAGGAGACTTGAACATGCCACGTGGTTTGACACGCCGCTCGTTTCTCGGGGCGGCAGGCGTTGCAACGCTGTCCATCACACTGCCAAAGACGGCTTTCGGCCAGCAATATCCGGCTCGACCAATCACGCTCGTGATCATGTATGCGCCGGGCGGGGGCACGGACGTGCTGCTGCGCCAGCTCGCCGAATCCATGGCCCGCATCCGCGGATGGACAATCACCATAGATAACCGGCCCGGCGCGGTCGGCGGCATCGCCACCCAGTATGTGGGAGCCCAGCAGAACAACGGCTATCACATTCTTGGCGCGGCCAATTACAACAAGTTCGTGCGCGTGCTCGGGCACGTTCCGGCAGAGCCGGCGCCCTGGGACCAGTGGGCGTTCTTCAAGGCCGGCAATGCCAATGCGGCGTGGTCGGTCCCCATGGATTCCCCGTTCGAGACGCTCGAGGACGTCATCCAGGCCGCCCGCGAGCGGCCGGGCGAGATCTCGATCTCGACCTCGGGCACCGGCGGGATCTGGCACGAAATGGCGCTGCTGATTTCCTCGTTCGCCGATATCGAATTGCGCTACGTCCCCTATCAGGGCGGCCAGCCGGCAACGCTCGCGGGACTGCAGGGTGAAGTCGACATCGCCGGTGGCGGCGTGCACGAGCATATCGATCTGGTGCGTGCCGGCGAATTGCGCATGCTCCAGCACACGGGCACCGAGGACATCGAGCTGGCCGACGGCACGATCCTGCCGACGGTGGCCACCATGCTGCCAGAGTTGCAGCCGTTCCTGCCCATGGGCCCGACCTATAACTTCATCATGCGCCGCGATACGCCCATCGAGATCCTTCGCGAGATCGAGGCCGCGTTCGTCGAGGCCACGCAGGATGAAGCCTTTATTGAGATGATGAACCGCAACCAGTTCGACATCGACGTGAAGGTGGGCGAAGAGGCCGATCGCGAGGCGGCGCAGATGGAGGCGGTCACGATCGACCTGTTCAACCGCTATGCGGACCAGATCGGCTCGGACGTCATCAGCGCCGAAGCGCTGGGCATGCCCAGCCCCGAGGAGTTCGCCGAGTGGTGGCCGCCCGAGGGCTACCAGCCTCTCGATCTTTAGTGGGCGCCCTGTTCCGGCCTGCCCGGAACAGGGTTCTTGGCATGGAGGTCTTGCGCTTGCTCCAGGGGGCAGTCGTCGGGTTGTCCTGCAAGCGTGGCAAGGCTTTCGCGCGGCTCTTTGCGGGTCGCGCGAGAGGCCAAGGTTTTCGATTCGTCGCGTGGCCGAACCGGACAAGGCGATTGCCTTTTTCCAGTCGCGTCCCAACGCCAGGGTGAGAAAAAGTGAGTCTGTCCCAAGACAAGCCCGCTGCCAGTGAGGAGGAAGGCGCGGGCTATGCCGCGCCAGCCGCCGACATGGTGGCGGCCGTTCTGCTGATCGTGCTGGCCGGCTGGTATACCCTGACCGCGCTGGGATTCCGGACACCCGGCGGCTGGCATACCGCGCCCGGCCTCGTGCCCATCGCCATCGGCGTGACCATGATCCTGATGGCGGTTGGTCTCGGGGTCACGGCATGGCGGCGGCGCGGCCGCGTCTATGCGCCGGGTTCGGACCCCGATGCTGCCGAGGAATCGATCGCCGATCCCAAGCGCACTGCCATGCTTGCCGGGATCATCATGATCTACCTGCTTTCGATGCAGTTCATGAGCATGGAGCTGATCACCACCATCGCCGGACGCTATGTGATCGTCGGGATTTTCGAGGTGGCCACGATCATCTGCCTTGCGGTGCTGATGAAGATCTTCTGGGGCGGGCGGCTCTGGATCGCGACGGCGGTCGCGGTCGGGTGGACCGTGTTCCTGAGCGTCATCTTCCGCAACGTCTTCTTCATCTCCCTGCCGGCGTGAGGGCCAGATCATGATCGACGCGTTCATTCAATTGGCCTCTCCCGGATTGCTGTTCCTCGCCGTGCTGGGCGTTTCGCTCGGCATCATCTGGGGCGCGCTGCCGGGCCTTTCGACCACGATGGCCATGGCCCTGCTGATCGGGCTTTCGATCGGCATGGACCAGTCCAGCGCCATCGTCTTCATGCTTGGGGTGTATACCGGCAGCGTCTTCGGCGGTGCGATTTCGGCAACGCTGATCAACATTCCGGGCACGCCCGATGCGGTGCCGACCATGATCGAGGGGCACGCCCTGGCCAAGCGCGGCGAGGGCGGGCAGGCGCTGGGCATGGCCATCGCCGCCTCGTTCATCGGCGGCTGGGTGGGCATCGTGCTGCTCATTGCCTTCATTCCGCTGATCCTTGTGTTCGCGCTCGAATTCCGCTCCTGGGAGATGTTCCTTCTGGCCATGATCGGCATCTCGATCTGCGGGACGATGGCATGCGGGGCCATGCCGCTCAAGGGCTGGATCGCGGGCTGGCTCGGGATCATGGTCGCGCTTGTCGGGCTCGATCCCATCCACGGCGTAGCGCGCTACACCTTCGGGCTGCCGCAGCTTCTCGACGGGGTGAACTATGTGGCCGTGCTGATCGGGCTGTTCGGGCTTACGGAAATCCTGCGGGTGCTGCCGAAAAAGGATCATGTGGGCATTCCCGAGAATGTCGGTCGGGTGATCCCCAAGATCAGGCATATCGCCAAATACACGGTGACCGCGATCCGATCAGGGATCATCGGGGCGGTGACAGGGGCCATTCCGGGAGCGGGGGCCAACATCGCCTCGTTCCTGTCCTATGACATCGGCCGGCGCTTCGCGAGGCCAGAAGAAAAGGAAATGTGGGGCAAGGGCAGCTACGAAGCGATCGTGAGCGCGGAAGTGGCCAATAACGCCAATGTGGGCGGGTCGATGCTTCCCACGCTGACGCTGGGGATTCCCGGCAATGCGGCCGCTGCCGCGCTGATTGCAGCCCTCACGCTGCACAACGTGGTCGTGGGGCCGACCATCGAGGTCGATCACCCGGGGCTGATCTACTTCATCTATGCCACACTGATCCTTGCGAACTTCATCATGTTCTTCGCCGCGTTCGCGCTGATCAAGCCTTGCGTGAAGCTGTTCAGCCTGCCCCGGGGGATTCTGCTGCCGCTGATCCTGCCGGTGTGCGTGATCGGCGCCTATGCGGTGCGGCTCAACATGTTCGACGTATGGGTGATGTTTGTGACCGGCATCGCGGGGCTGGTGCTCCGCCACTTCCGGTTCCCGATCGCGCCCATCGTGCTCGGAGTGATTCTCGCACCGATGGCCGACGAGAATCTGCGCCGCGCCCTGCTGGTTTTCGAGGGCCGGTCGCTGGGATTCGTCGCCTCGCAATATGTGGGGACGGTGCTGCTGATCGCGCTGATTGCGATCTTTGTGGAAGGCATCGTTCGGATCGTGCGGTCCGGCAGAACCAGGCAGGGCAAGCCCGCCTGATCGCCAGCGCCCCTCTTTCAACGGAAATACAGGACCAAGAACAATGACAAGTCACGAGCAGGGGCGTTTTGCCGGGCGCACAGTGCTGATCACCGGCGCCGGCGGCGGCATCGCCCGCGCCTGTGCGCTGCGCTTTGCGGCGGAGGGGGCGATCGTCTCGGTCACCGACATCAACATGGATGCCGCCCAGGCGACCGCCGATGCCGTACGCGATACGGGCGGCACCGCCTATGCCTTTGTCGCCGACGTCACGGATCGCACGTCGGTGGATACGATGATGGCCGAGGCCGCGGACGCGATGGGCGGGATCGGCGTTCTGGTCACCTGTGCGGGCGGATATACCTCCTATGCGCGGTTCGACGAGATCGAGGACGAGGACTGGGACCGGGTGCTCGACCTCAACCTGCGCAGCGTGTTCCTGTGCTGCACAGCCGTGCTGCCCTATATGAAGAAGGGGGGCTGGGGCCGGATCGTCAATCTCGGCTCCCTCGCCGGGCGCTCGACCAGTGCGGGATCTTCGCCCGTTCATTACGCTTCGGCCAAGGCGGCAGTCTCGATGATGACCCAGTATCTTGCCAAGGACATGGCGCCGATGGGCATCACCGCCAATACGGTAGCGCCCGGCACCACGCGTACGGCGCGGGTCAATGCATTGCTTACCCCGGAAAAGGAAGACACCTTCTCCAAGATGACGCCGGTGGGCCGGCTGGCCGAGCCCGAGGACATCGTGGGGGTGATCACCTTCCTTGCCAGCGACGACGCGCGCTACGTCACCGGCACGACTATCGACGTCAATGGCGGGCGGCTGATGCTGGTCTGACCGGCTCCGGTCAAACCGAGACAAAAAAGGCGGCGCCGGGCAGGGCGCCGCCTTTTTGCGTCCGGTGTCCGGAATTCCCCGTCAGGACGCGAGATAGGCCTCGAGCAGCGCGTCGGGCAGGCCGGCACGTTCCTTGTCGATGATGGGCGCGCAGGCGGCCCGGAACGCGGCGCGGTCGGGCTCGACGATCGCCACATCGGCGCTGCGCAGCTCGGCGAGGGCCTCCGTGTCCTGGGCTTCTGCCAGATGACGCTGGTGCGCGGTGGCGGTCAGGGCCGCCTTGCGGACCGCCTCGCGGACATCAGCGGGCAGGGCGTCGAGCCATTCGGCGTTGCACAGGAACAGGGCGACCCCGAAGAAGTGGCCGGTGAGCGTGAGGTGCTTATGATAGGCATGCAGGCCGAACAGGACCGAATTGGTCATCGGGTTTTCCTGGGCGTCGACCGTGCCATTGGCGACAGATTCCTTGAGTTCGCGGACATCTGTGACCTTGGGGGTAAAGCCCATGGCCGCCATGGTCTCCACATAGATGCGGTTGTCGAGCGTGCGCACGACGAGGCCCTCGCAGTCAGCGGGCCGGACGATGGCGTGGCGCGCATTGGTCAGGTGGCGGAAGCCATTGTCCCAGAACCCCAGAACCTTGTAGCCGGTCTGGCTGTGGATCGCCTCGCGCAGGAGTTCGCCGGCCTTGCCGTCCAGCGCACGATAGGCGGCGTGGCGGTCGGCGACCGAGAAGGGCAGGTCGAGAACGCCGAGTTCGGGCACCTTGGCGGTGATATAGCCCGATGCCATGTAACCGAGATCGAAGCTGCCCGCCTCGATGCCGTCAAACAGGCTCCGGGCGGTTTGCCCGTCTGCCGTGACGTTGTCGGTCCGGGCGATGTCCACCCCGTCGCCGAGCCGCGCGCGGATGTCCTCCTCGAACCGGGCCAGCCCGGCTGTGAGCACCGAATTGGGGCCCTGATAGCCTCCCATGCGCATCGAAGTCTGGTGCACGCGGATGTCCTTCCTTGTCGTTCCATTGTTGTGCTGTGGTTCGGAGCCGGGGCGGCGCTGGAGCACGTCCATCTCTGATTGAATCAAAACTGGAGCTCTAAACCTTTGATGTGTCGCGTTCCCGAACCGGAAAAATGTATCCTTTTCTGAAAACGCTCTAGGCCTGTGCGACCAGCCGGACCGAGGATTCAGGGCGCGGCTTGCGCTGGCGGATTTTCTCCCAACTTGCCGACAGGCGCAGCGCTTCGGTTTCGAGATAACCGAGGAAGCGTTCGGTGTGCGGGCTCATGGGTTTGCGGATGGGCTCGATCATCACAAGGTCGAGGTCGAGTTCCGGGGACACGATGGGGTTGACGCACAGCCGCTTCTCGCCTGCATCCTCGGGCATCATGATGGCCGGAAGGACCGTCACCCAATCGCTGCGTGAGACGAAATCGAGCGTGCCGAGCATGGAATCGAGCTCCACGATCTGGGCGATCTCGATCTGCCGTTCGGCGCAATAGGCTTCGATGGTCTGGCGGCGGGTGTTGGCTACATCGGGCAGGACGATGCGCAGGGGGCCGTGGTCGGCAAGGCGCACGGGGTCGAGATGGGTGAGCCCGGTGCCGGCGCGAGAGACCAGGGTTTCAGGCGTGCGCACGAAGAACCGGCTGCGCACGCCGGGCACGGCGGCGAGCGCCGGGACGATGGCGCAGTCGAGTTCTCCGGACTGGACGAGCTGGGTGAGACGCGCGCTGTAGCCTTCGGTGATGCGCACGATGGTGTTGGGTGCCTGGCGCACGAACGCGTCCAGCGAGGGCGAGAGCGCGCGGCTGGTCATGGTCGGCATGAGCCCGATGCGGACTTCGCCGGCCTGGGTTTCCGCAAAGCGGGCGACATCGGCCCGCGCTATGGCATGAGCGCGCAGCACGTCGAGGCATTTGCGATAAAAGCTTGCCGCCGCCGGGGTGGGGGTGACCCCGCCATGCTCGCGCAGGAACAATTGCACCCCGAGCATGTATTCGAGGTTGCGCATGTGCTGGGACACGCCCGACTGGGTCGCATTCTCGCGCTGAGCCGCGCCGGTAAAGGAACGCTCCTCATAGGCAGCAACGAAAATCGATATGTCTCTAAGGCTGCACTGCATGTCTCTCCTCCAGACGTCGTTGCAGATCCGGTTCGGTCGTGTCGATCCGGGGCGCCTTTCAGCGTCCCGGACCGGAAAAGCGTTTCCACTCTCCCTGGAAACGCTCTAGAGCGCGATGGACGCGCTCTCGAGCGCTGTCATGAGCCTGCGGCGCGAGCCTTCGATATGGTCGCGCGACAACATCACCGCCCTGCGCTTGTCACGCGCCTGGACGGCATCGATGATCTCTCCGTGCTCGCGCATCCGGTCCTCGAGACTCCGGCGGTTGAGCGGGCTGGCCTCGATCGATCCGCTCACGCTCATGCGGGTCATCCTGTCGAACTGTTCGACGACCTCGCGGCCTGCGCGGGCCAGCCGGGCATTGCCGCAGATCGCGGCGAGGTGCATGTGCATGTGCCGATTGTAGGTGATCCAGGCTTCCAGATCGTCCACCGGGGCGGTGCGGAATTCGTCGAGCTCATCGAGGGAGGCGTCGGAGGCGGTATCGATGATGCGCAGGATGGCCTCGCGCTCGAGGATGACGCGCATTTCGTAAAGGTCGCGGGCGTCGGCCAGTGAGATCCGCGTGACGCGGTATCCCTTGCGGGGAATGACCTGCACCAGATTCTGCTCCTGAAGCTTGATCAGGGCGTCGCGCACGGGCGTCTTGGACACGTTGAAGCGGTCCGCGATCTGCCGCTCGCGGAACTGTATGCCCGGGCGCATCACGCAGGAGAGAATCTCGTCGCGCAAGCGCTCGTAGATATCGGTGGTGTTGGACGATGCGCCCGTCGATCCGTGGGCCATTGCCATACCCTCCCGGCCTGTCAACTCTTCTGTAATATATCACGCAGTCGCTCACTGGGAAAGGCAATCCGATCTCTAGCTGGCTGATTGTGCAAAAACTCCGGGAACGGCTATCACTCCGGCTAATGGCCGTATGCAGAGATTGTTAAGGTGAGATATCTTGACAACTTTCGCGTACAATGTGGAATATCAATTCACGGAAGAGGTCCGCATCAGATATGGCAATTTGCGAGTCTCCCGCCCTCAGCGGCCGGTGACCAAAGTGCCGTTTCAGGGAGAGGTCATGCAGAGTGTCGGCTTTATAGGTCTCGGAGTGCTGGGTTCGGCAATCGCGGGCAATATCGTGAAGTCCGGCATCGCGCTTGCGGGATACGACGTCACCGAGGCGGCGCGTGTCGCGGCGGCAGAGGACGGGGTGGAGATCGTGTCCTCGATCCGGGACCTCGCCGAGCGGTGCGGCGTCATTTTCACATGCCTTCCAAATGCCCCCGCCCTGATGGCGGTCGCCGGCCCCGAGGGGCTGGGCGCGGTGCGGCGCGAAGGCCAGATCGTTGTCGAGCTGAGCACCCTGGCGGTGGCCGACAAGGAAGCGGGACGGGCGCTGCTCGAGGCGGAAGGCCGGCACGTGCTCGACTGTCCGGTGTCGGGCAACCGCATCATGGCGCTCAAGAAGGGGCTGACCGCGTTCTGCAGCGGGGAACGCGAAGATTACGAGGCGGTGCGCGAGCTCTTGCTGACCTTCTGCAAGAAGGAGCATTTCGTCGGCCCGTTCGGCAACGGCTCCAAGACCAAGTTTTGCGGCAATATTCTCAACCTGGTGCACAACACGGTGGCCGCCGAGGCCATGGTGCTGGCCATCAAGTCGGGCCTGGACCCCAAGATGTTCCACGAGGTGATTTCGGGCAGCGGATCGAGTTCGGCCATGTTCGAGGTGCGCGGCGGGCTGATGGCGGACAATGATTATGGCCGCGAGGGCATGAATTTCTCGGTTCCTCTCAAGGACTCGCGTATCATCGCCGAGCACGCTGCGAGCATGGGGGTGCCGATCATGCTCTACCAGACCGCCGTGCAGTTCTATCACGCCGCCGCGGCGCAGGGGCTTGGCCATCTGGATGCGGCGGCAGTCTGCAAGGTCATGGAGCGGATGGCCAATTGCGAGCGGGAGCCTTCGTGATGACACGAGGGCTACCCGCAATCGTGTCCGAGGAGGCTCCGGCCGTTGCTTCTGGAAATACTTGGCGTCGTCGCGCCGATCTTCATCATCGTGAGCATCGGCTATGTCTGGGCGCGCCGGAAGCTGCCCTTCGACAACGAGACGGTGGGCTCGGTCGTCCTGCGGGTGGGGATTCCGTGCCTGATCTTCTCGACCATGACCGGTGCGGACGTGACGCCCAGGGAAGTGGGCTGGATCGTCGCCGCTGCGATCTGCGTGATCGCGATCTCCACGCTGATCGGGGTGGTCGTGCTCAAACTCGCGCACCAGCCGCTCAACACCTATCTGATCTCGGCCATGCACGGCAATTCGGGCAATATGGGCCTGCCGCTGGCGATCATGGTGTTCGGCCAGGCGGGCGAGCCGGTTGCGGTGGCCTATTTTCTCGTGGTTGCGTTGTCCCAGCACGTTTTGGGACTGATGGTGACCGCGGGGCGGTTCGATGCGCGCAGCCTTGCACGCCAGCCCATCATCCATGCGGCGATCGTGACCATCGTGGTGCTGTCGGTCGGAGTGGACGTGCCCCAGTGGCTGACGCGCACAACCGATCTGCTCGGAGGCATCGTCATTCCCATGATGCTGCTGTTGCTGGGCGTATCGCTGTCCCAGCTCAAGATCGGGGATCTCAAGATTGCGCTGGGCATGTCGGCGATGCGCTTTGGCGCCGGGGCGACCGGAGCGTTGGCGACTATCTGGATATTCGGGCTCACGGGCGTGGAGGCCGGTGTGGTCTGGGTTATGGCAACCATGCCCGCAGCGGTGGTGCATTTCCTTCTGGCCGAGCGGTACGGGCGGTCACCGGAGCGGGTGGCAGGCGTGATCGTGGTTTCGACGGTGCTGACCCTTGCGGGCCTGCCCGTGATTGTCTGGCTGGCCTGGCAGATCGCAGGAATTTGAGAGTTTTCGGGCGTTGCGCCCGTCGGAGGAGTTCATGAGCGAACCGGGAACCGGGCGTGTGGGCCTGCCCCTGCGTCTCAATTTCAATGTCTGGCTGGCGATCGGGATGATCGTCTTCGGGGTGGCCGTGTGGCTGCTGATCCCCTCCCAGGTCGATGAGCCGCCCACCATGTTCGGGCAGCCTGCCCCCGGCATGAGTCCGGCGTTGTTTCCGCAGATGGCTGCGGCGGGCTTTGTCATCGTGGGTGTGCTCTACCTGATCTGGAGCGCCAAGATCGCGGTGGTCAACGGGTTCGCCAGCCTGCCGCGCTCGGCTTACCTCAATATCGGCGTCGTCCTGATTACGATGATTGCCTATGTGGTTCTGCTGCGCCCGCTCGGCTATGCGATCGCCAGCAGTCTCACGGCGCTGGCCATCACGCTGTACTACGGCTCCCGCAACATCTTCGGCATCGTGATCGTGGGCATCATCGCCCCGCTGGCCATCTACTTCCTGTTTACCCGGTACCTGTCGGTATCGCTGCCGCCGTTCCCCTGGAGTTCGCTATGATCGAGATGTTCGCAGAAGCAACACTGATGCTGATGCGGTTCGACGTGATCGCGATGATCGCGGCCGGGCTGACGCTCGGCATGCTGGTGGGCGCGCTTCCGGGCTTCACCACCGTGATGGCGATGGCGATCGTTCTGCCGATCTCGTTCTTCATGGAGCCGATCCTCGGGATTCCGTTCCTGATCGGTGTCTACAAGGGTGGCATCTTCGGGGGCTCGATCCCGGCCATCCTCGTCAACATCCCCGGTACGGGCGCGTCTGTGGCCACCACGCTCGATGGACCGGCCATGACCCGGAACGGGCAGTCGCGCAAGGCGCTGGAGATCGCGCTGGTGGCCTCGGCTGTCGCCGATTTCATCTCTTCGTTCTGGACGATCATCGTGATCGGCATCATCGCGGCGATCGCCCTGTTGATCGGCCCGCCGGAAATCGCGGCGATCCTGATCCTGAGCCTTCTCGTGATCGTGGTCTCGAGCTCGGGCAATTTCCTCAAAGGCATGGTGATGCTGCTGATCGGGTGCTTTCTGGCCATGATCGGGCAGGACCCGATCGGCGCCATGGTGCGGTTCGATTTCGGCTTCCATCCGCTGCAGGCCGGCATCCATCTGCTGCCGCTGATCATCGGCCTGTTTGCCATTCCGGAAATCCTGATCGCCATAGAGCGGCGCCGGGCAAACGTGGTCGAGAAGATCGAGGGCCGGCGCGCCGAGGGTGAGCGGCTGCGCTGGAGCGAGATCGTCGGTTGCGGCAAGACCATCATGCGCTCGACCGTGCTGGGGGCCGGCATCGGCATGATCCCCGGGGTCGGGCAGGTCGTTGCCGCCTTCATGGGGTATTCGGCAGCCAAGAACGCCTCGAGCCATCCCGAGACGTTCGGCAAGGGCGAGATCGAGGGCGTCGCCGCGCCCGAAGCGGCCAACAACGCGGTGAACGGGCCGACCATGGTGCCGCTCCTCACCCTCGGTATCCCAGGCGACAACATCACCGCGATCATGCTCGGGGCTTTCGTGGCGCAGGGCCTGCGGCCCGGGCCCCAGCTCTTCCAGGAGCAGGGCGTTCTGGTCTACTCGCTGCTGATCTCGATGCTGATCGCCTGCGTGCTGCTGCTGGTCATCGGCTACCTGCTCACGCCGCTGTTCGCGCGCATCGTGAGCATCAACAAGGCCTATCTGCTGCCGCTGATGCTGCTTTTTGCGGTTGCTGGCACCTATGTGTACCGGTCCAACATCATGGATCTGTATTTCATGATCGCCTTCGGCATCTTCGGATATGCCGCGCGCAAGCTCGAGTTCGACGTCACGCCTCTCGTAATGGGCTTCATCCTGCTTCCACCGCTCGAATACGCGGTGGGCCAGAGCACGCTGCTCTCGCGGGGCGATCTGTTCGGCTACCTCGTCTCGTCGCGTCCGATCACCGTTGCGGTGCTCGTGCTGGCTCCGATCCTGATCCTTTGGATCGCTCATCGGCAGCGCAAGATCGCCCGTGCGGCGCCGGCCGGAAGCGGCTGAGGCGCGGGGCGGGACCGGAAACAACCACTATGGATCGGCGCATTCGTGCCGGTCTTGATACCAGGCAACAACTGCAAAGGGAGGATTCTCCAATGAAACCAATCAAGGCTCTGATTCTGGGCCTCGCAGCCGCGGTCGGACTGACCGGGACCGCGATGGCCCAGGACGATTTCCCCAATCGTCCGCTCACGATGATCATTCCGCTCGGTGCGGGCGGGTCGCACGATCTCAACGCCCGGGTGATCACCTCGGTGCTGCCCGAAATCCTCGGTCAGCCCGTCGTCGTCCAGCTCATGCCGGGTGCCGGTGGCCAGACGGGAACAGCCGCGGCTGCGGAAGCCCAGGCCGACGGCTACACGATGCTGTTCACCCACAACTTCATCGATCAGCTCCAGCAGCACGTCGCAAACCTGCCTTACGATCCCAATGAGGATTTCGTTTCGGTGGCGCGCGTGAACACCGCTCAGCCGATCCTTGTTGTCCGCGAAGACAGCCCGTTCGAGACGTTCGACGATCTGGTTGCCTATGGCCAGGAAAACCCGGGCGAGCTGCGGTTCGGCCACAGCGGCAACTGGGGCGCCTTCATGGTTCCCGGTCTGGCGCTGATGCAGGAAGTCGGGGTTGAAACGACCCTGATTCCCTATCAGGGCGGCGGCCCGGTCATCCAGGCCCTTCTGGCCGGTGACCTCGACTTCACCTTCGCGTTCCCCTCCGTGCTTTCGGGCCAGGACCTGCGCGCGCTCATGATCGTGGGCGAGGACCAGATCATCGAGGGTATCCCGACCTCGACCGAACTGGGCTTCGACACCGTCTCCGAAATCGGCGTGATGCACCGCGGCGTCATGGTGCCGGCCGGAACGCCGGAAGACCGTCTCGAAGTGCTGCGTGAAGCCTTCGTCACGATCAACGATAACGAAGTCTACCAGACCCTGATGGCCCGTATGGACGAGAACACCGCTCACATGTCCGGTGAAGAGTTCGACGAACTGCGTCAGCGTCAGGCCGACAGCTATCGCGAACTGGTCGAATCCTTCCAGTAAGCGACCGGCTTGCAGCGATATAAAAAAGGGCGGCTCCGGGTTCCGGAGCCGCCCTTTTTCATGTGATGTCGACCGTCCGGGCGTTCAGAATCGGGCCTTGTGCTTTTCGACCAGTACGTCGAATTCGGGGTAAAGGCGCGTAAAGTCCTCGGCCTTCATGCCCGACTCCAGCGCGATATCGAGCAGCCGGAAGGTCAGCGACACGAATTCCGCAGGCTGGCCGAGCCGCGCGAAGATTTCGTTGGCCATGGCCAGATCCTTGGCGAGGTTGGCCACGTGCGACCGGCCATCGAACGTGCCTGAGACGATATGGTCGGGAAACCGCCGCTCGCTGACGAAGCTGCGCGCATTGCCGGCATTGAGCACCTCGACCGCACGGTCGAGCGGAATGCCGGCCTTTTCCGCCGCCCGCAGGCCTTCGGCCGTAGCCAGCAGGATCGTGTGGCAGATCATGTTGTGCACGAGCTTCATGGTATGGCCCGCAGAGACGGGACCGAGCGGGAAGATGCGCGAGGCGACGGCATCGAGGCCCGGGCGGGCGCGCTCGATGGCCGCCTCGTCCCCGCCCATCATGAGCGTCAGCCGGCCCTCGGCAGCGCCAGCGGCGCCCCCGGTCATGCCGGCATCGAGATAGGCACAGCCTGCAGCCGCGGCGCGGGCCGCGAGCTGGGCGGTCCGCTCGGGGTCGGAGGTCGTGAGGTCGATGAAGATGCGTCCGGCCGCGCCGCCCTCGAGCAGGCCCTGGTCAAAGAGCGCCGCGATCTCGGGGCTGCCGGGCACAACGAGCAGCACCACCTCGCAGACCGCGACCGCCTCGAGCGAGCGGGCGGCTGTGTCCAACTGGACCGGGCAGGCCTCCACGGCCGCCGGGACCACGTCCCAGACGGCGTGGAGCAGGCCGGCGCGCTCCAGATTGGCGGCGACGCCCCGGCCCATATTGCCCAGCCCGACGACGCCGTAGCTGGTTGCGCCGCTCATTTCTGTGCGGCGCGCTTGTTGGCTTCCATCAGGTCGGCGAGCTGGGCGATCGCGTGATTGCCCAGCGGCAGGTCGATGGGCTCGCCGATCTCGGCGGAGAGGTCCGCGGCGCGGTAGGCTTCCATCACCATCTTGGCGTGCTCGGGCGCGACCATGACGGGCTCGTCCTTGATGCAGCATTCCAGGAAGTGGATGGTCTCGGGGCCCATCTGGCCGGCAAAGACGTGGTCGACCTGCTCGCCGGGCATGGTGGACATGGGGAACATGGTGCCTTCAGAGACCGTGTTGAGCCAATTGTCGCGCTGGCTGTCGTCAAGGAAGAGCTGGCCTTCCGTGCCGGTGATCTCGATCCAGGTCGCGCAGTAATTGGGGTAGCTGGGGGGCAGGTTCCAGCCGCCGCCGATCACCACGACCATGCCGTTGTCCATGGTTACCGTGGTCCACATGGTATCGTAGGACCCGTTGATGTCCTTCATGAAGCCATAGGAACCCTGGGAATAGATGCGGACGGGCTTGGCGGGCTCAAGCATCCAGAAGACGAAGTCCAGATCGTGGGTCGATTCCATGGCGGCGGGCGAGAGCCGGACGCGCGAGGCGATCTTCTTGCCCAGGGCGCGCGAGAGGTGGCGCGAGACCATGACGTTGACGACCTTGCCCAGGGTGCCGTCGGCGATCTTCTTGCGGGCGTAGGCGACCTTGGTGTTGAAGCGCTGGGAATAGCCGATCGTGAATTTGAGGTTGTTGTCCCGCGAGAGCTTGATGAGCTCGTCGGCCTCGAAAAATTCCATCGCGATGGGCTTTTCGAGCAGGACGTGCTTGCCGGCGCGCAGGGCGTCCCGGGCGATGGGGTAGTGGGTGCTCTCGGGGGTGGTGGAGATGTAGACGACCGAGATATTGGGGTTGTCCAGGATCTCCTTGTAGTCGGTGGTGGCCGTGGCCGGATTGGTCAGCGCCTTGACCTCTTCGAGGCGCTCGGGCCGGATTTCGCAGATGTGGAGCTTGTCCACCAATGCCGAGCGTGACAGCGTCTCCGCCCTGATACCGCCGCACCAGCCGGTGCCGATGACCGCCACTTCCACCTGTTTCATAGTCTTGCTCCCTTGGCCGGATCACGCTTGCCCCCAAGGCGACGCGCGTCCGTGTTTTGAATTCAGCGTCCGATCCGGACGGCCAGGGCGCGCCCCGCAAAGCTGTGCGGTTGGCACGCCGGCCGCACTGACCCACCAAGGCCGACATAATACGACTTTGTCCGGACAATCAATGCGAATAATTGTCCGGACAAAGCCTTTTCAAGAGGGATCAGCGACCGAGGTCGGCCAGGGGAGGGGCGTCGGTCCGGGGCACCTCGGTCTGGGCACCGTTCATGACGACCGACAGCATGGTGTAGTAGCCGACGATGCCCAGAAGATCGACGACACCCTGTTCGCCGAACGCAGCAAGGGCCCGGTCGTGGAGCGAATCGGGCAGCCGGCGGTGCCGCAGGAGCGCGATGGTGGCGTCGTGGACGATCTCGGCGGCTTCGTCCTCGAAGTCGGGCCGCCGGTCCGCAGCGATGGCCTCGACCAGCGCCCGAGAGACGCCGTTGTTGAGCGCGATGGGGGCGTGGATCGCCCATTCGACGGGCTGGTCCCACTGCCGGGCCGTGACGAGGATGGCCAGTTCGGTCAGCCGCACGCCGATTGCGCTGCGATAGCGCAGATATTCGCCGGTCGCCTGGACACGGTCCATGAGCTCGGGACTGCGCAAGAGCGGCACGAACGGGCTGATGACGGCGCCGCGCGGCCCGTCGATCAGAGGCTGGGCATAACGCCTCTGCTCCTCTGTCCAGTCGCTGGACGGTATCGGGGGGTATCGGTCAGGGCCCATCTCGATCATCCGAGCCCGTCCCATACCGTGGCCAGATCGGCGGTGGCGTCGATGTTGGGCAGGGGGGCGGCAATCGCGTAGCGTCCGCCGCTGAACAGAAGCGGGGAGGACGCATCCTCATAGCTCGCCCGCACCACGCGCCCGATCATGATCTGATGGTCGCCTGCCGAGACGGTCTGCTCGAGATCGCATTCGAAGTGTGCCAGCGTGTCCTTGAGGAGCGGGCAGCCACCATGGCCCTCGGTGAACTCGAGGTCCCCGAACTTGTCTTCCTTGGGCGTCGCGAAGTGGTGGGAGAGGTTGGACTGCTCCTGGGTGAGGATGTTGATCGAGAACACCCGCGAATCGAGAAAGGCCTTGATGGAGGGCGCTTCGTTGCGGATCGACCACAAGATCAGCGGGGGATCGAGCGAGACCGCGGAGAAGGAGTTGGCCGTCATGCCCTCAAGCTTGCCCTCGGGCGAGCGGGTCGTGATGACCGTGACGCCGGTGGAGAACCGCCCCAGCGCGTTGCGCAACTGGCGGGGATCGGGTGGGGCGCCGTTCTCAAACTCGATCAGTTGTCTGGTCATCGCGAACCTCGCTTCCTGAGTCTATGGTGCGCGGGTCGACTGCCCGGCTGTTGAGTTCCACTGTGACAAGTCCGCCGCGGGCTGGGAAATAAGAATGTCTGCTAGGCCCGATCATCAAAACGGCTAGCGCGGGCGAGCGGATCATCGGCAATGGTGATGCCGCGTAGAAGCAAATATGATTTCAATTGGCCAGAACGCGGCGATACGGTGCGTCACGCCGAAAAGCAAGAGGGGAGAGGCATGCTCGAGATCGCTCGTATCGAGGTCAAGCCGGGGATGGAGGCAGCCTTCGAGGAGGGGGCAGCCAAGGCGGCTCCGCTGTTCAAGCGCGCCAAGGGATGCCAGTCCATGCAGGTTCGGCGGTGCGCCGAGGAGCCCGAGGTCTATCTGCTCATGGTCGAGTGGGAAACGCTTGAGAACCACACCGTGGATTTCCGCAATTCCGAGGACTTCCAGGCCTGGCGCGAGTGCGTATCGCACTGCTTTGCCAAGCCGCCCTTCGTTCAGCACTTCGACCTGTCCCATAAGCATTTTTGAGCCGCCATGACCTCCCAGAATTCCAAGACCATAGCCGCTGACCGTCTTTCCCAGTTCATCGCGCAGGTGCTGGGTGCCGAGGGCATGCCCCGCGTCGACGCCGAAACCGTGGGGCGACTGATGATCGAGGCCGACCTTCTGGGCGGCGATGGGCACGGCATCTTCCGCCTGCCGCGCTATCTCGAGCGGCTGCGGGCCGGGGGCTACAACGCCACGCCCAATATCCGCATCGACCGCGAGCGCGGCGCCATGGCGGTGGTCGACGGGGACAACGCGTTCGGCCATCTCGTGATGAAACGCTGCGCCGACGAGGCGATCAAACGGGCCCGCACTCATGGCATCGGCTGGGTCGGCGCGCACCACAGCAATCACGCGGGCGCTGCGGGCGTCTATGCGATGATGCCGATGGCCCACGACATGATCGGGCTTTACGTCGCGGTGGGCAGCGCCAATCACATGGCGCCCTGGGGCGGGATCGAGATGCTGCTGAGCACCAATCCCATCGCCGTTGCCATTCCCGGCGCCAAGCGGCCGATCCTGCTGGACATGGCGACGACCGTTGCCGCCTATGGCAAGGTCAAGCTGGCCGCCCAGCGCGGCGAGACCATGCCCGACGACTGGATGATCGATGCCGAGGGCAAGCCGGTGACCGATCCGGCCAAGGCCGCGGGGGGCTCGCTCCTGCCGATCGGCGGACCCAAGGGCTACGGCCTGTCGCTGATTTTCGGGCTTTTGGCCGGCACGCTCAACGGGGCGGCCATGGGGCGGGACGTGATCGACTACAATCACGACGACGACTCGGTGACCAATACCGGTCAGTTCATCGTTGCGATCGACGTGGCCAGCTTCAACGAGCTGGATACCTTCAAGAGCGAAGTCGACAGGATCGGGGACGAGATGAAGAGTTCGGCGCTGCGTCCGGGCTTCGATTCCATTCGCATTCCGGGAGAGCGCGCCCTGGCTACGCGCGAGAAGCGGATCGCCGAAGGGATCGCGGTTGCGGCGCCCTTGCTCGAAAAGCTTAACGCGCTTGCCACCCATCACGGGATCGACGAACTTTAGGAGGCAGGAAATGGCCGAAAAACGCGCAATGGTCCGCACGCTCGATGCGATCGACGAGTTCGACCGCGGGGGCGGGGTGGTCACCCGGCTGTTCTGCAATGAAGGCATCTGCGGAGCCGAAGTCACCACGGGCACGACCACGCTGCCGGTGGGCAAGAGCGTTGCGCTGCACCACCACAATTGCGACGAGCAGATCGTCATCCTTCAGGGCAATGCCGAAACCGAATTCGACGGGGAGCGTCGGCCGGTGGGACCGATGGAGGTGGTCTATATCCCCGCCGGGCAGGTCCATTGCTTCCACAATGTGGGCGACGAGCCGTTGCTGATGCTGTTCATCTACGACGCTGGCGAAGTCACGCGTACCTTTGCCGCAACGGGAGAAACCGTGGTCCATCTGGGATCGGGCGACAAGGCGCAGCCCGGCGCGTGACATCGAACGGCGCGATGACGCGGTCTCGGCTCGGCCAGGCGCGGCGGCATCGCTGGTGGCTGTCCTTTGCGCGCGGCATGCGCGCCGCGATCATCCTGCCTGCCTGGGTGGTGGGGTTTTCGCTGATGGGGGTGGGCGCGCTCGCCAATGACTTGGGCTTTTCGTTCTGGATGGCGACGCTTTCGACCGCGCTGGTGTGGGCGGGGCCGGCCCAGCTCGTGATGTTCGGGGGGCTGGCCGCGGGGGCGAGCCTATTGTCGGTCGCCTTGGCCGTGACCCTGAGCTCGATGCGCCTTCTGCCCATGGCCATCTCGCTGCTGGCGCTGATCCCGCGCCGTGACGGAGGCGTGTGGTGGCGGCTGGGGCTGGCCCATTACGCGGTGACGATCACCTGGGCCGAAGGCATGCGCAAGCTCCCGGGCCTGCGTCCGCGGGATCGGACGCCATGGCTATTGGGCTTTGCCAATGTGTGCGTCGGCGTCTCGACGATCCTCACCGCGCTTGGGTTCGTCCTGAGCGACAGCCTGCCGGTGCAGTTCGCGGCGGGCTTCATGTTCCTCACCCCGCTGTTCTTCTCCATATCGCTGGTTGCCTGGGCCAAGGGCAGGGCCGACATCGCGGCCATCGTCGGGGGCGTGGCGCTGATCCCGATCATGGGACCGCTGGTCGGCCCTGACCTCGATCTGCTGGTCGCCGGTGTCGGCGGAGGGCTGATGTCCTACGCGATCCACAGGAGCAGGCGATGACCGAAGCGCTCGGCGCCTGGTGGCCCTTTGTCGTTCTGGTGCTCGTGGGCATCGTGCCGACCGAGATCTGGCGGATCGCGGCTGCGGTTCTGGCGCGCTGGATCGACGAGGAGTCCGAGGTGTTCGTCCTCGTTCGGGCGATCGCCACGGCCATGGTAGCCGGGGTCATCACCAAGCTGATCATCATGCCACCCCCGGCGCTGAGTGGGGTGCCGCTCTGGGCAAGGGTGGTTGCGGTTGCGGCCGGGCTCGTCACCTATTTCCTTGCGCGCCGGTCGACGCCCGTGGGAATCGCGGCGGGGGTGGTGACCATCGTCACGCTGGTCAGCCTTTACGCGGCCTGAAGCATATCCTGTTTCGATTGAATCAGAGCAGGAGCTTTCAGTCTTTGATTTTTCGCGTTTCCGAACCGGAAAAGTGTTTCCACTTTTTCTGGAAACGCTCCAAAGCTGCGCTCGCTGCCGGCCATGGACCCCGCTGATAGCGTCCAGAAGGAATTTTAATTTCAGTCCGGGTGCCCCCCTTCCTATCCTGTTGTCCGGTAATGAGGGCACAAGGGAGGAATGGTGCGATGCCGGTGAAAAAGGAAATGGGTCTGGCGATCGTGGGCTGCGGCACGATCGGGCGGATCAGGGCGATCATTGCCCGCGACTATCCGGGCGTCAAATGGATGGGGCTGTGCGACATCAACCGCGAGCTGGGGGAAAAGCTCAAGGAGGATGCGGGCGCGGACTTCTTTACCACGGACCTCGATGAGCTGCTCAACCGTCCAGAAGTGAACGCGGTGATCGTTGCGACCGACGAGAACAACCACGCCGCCCCGATCCTCGGTGCCGCCGAGCGCGGCCATGCGCTGTTCATCGAAAAGCCGATCGCCACCGATGCGCGGGAATCGCTCTCGATCCTCAAGGCCATCGAAAGCTCGGGCGTGGACGCGGTTATGGGCTACACCCAGCGCTTCCGACGCCGGTTCCTCGCGGTCAAGGAGCGGCTGATCACCGGCCAGATCGGCGACGTCCATTCGGTGGTCACCCGCGCCTTCATGAACCGGATGGTGCCCATCGCCACGGTGCGCCGCACCCAGAATCGGCGGCACCTGACCCCCATGGTCGTCTCGGGCACCCATAGCCTGGACATGTCCATGTGGCTGATGGAGGGCAAGACGCCGGTGTCGATCTATGCCCGCTCCACCGACCGGGTCATGAGCCAGTGGGGCACCAAGGATTCCACCTTCGGCATCTTCGAAATGGACGACGGCACGATCTTTTCCATGAACATCTCCTGGGGGCTGCCCGAAGTGTGGCCCGGCTCGGTCTACGGGCTCGAGATCGGCATCGTGGGCACCGAAGGGGTCATCGATATCGAGGACACTCACCGCGACCTGGTCCTCGCCACCAATGTGCAGCAGGGCGGGGGGTATGTGCCCGATGGCTACAACCCGCCGGCCCGGCACGTGGATTTCCTCACGAGCTATCCGCCGGGCGATCTGCACATGGACCAGCTCTGGGGGCCGATGCGCGAGGAGACCGTCTCCTGGTATCAGCGCATCTGCATGGAACAGCCGACGCCGCACGCTACCGCGCAGGACGGGCACCGGAACCTCGTTCTGACCATGGCGATGGATCTTTCGGCGCGCCGGGGCAAGGAAGTGTCCCTGCCAGTGGACCTTGAAGAGCTGATGGAAGAGGACGTCTAGGCAATAGCTTCATAACAATCACAAAAGGCCGGCGGATCGCCCCGCCGGCCTTTTTGTGTTTCCGGGTGCTGTCGTCGCGGTCAGGCGATCCAGTTGGTCTTGACGTTGGTGAACTCGCGAATGCCCTGCGGGCCGAGTTCGCGCCCGTACCCGGACTGCTTGATCCCGCCAAAGGGCATGCGCGGATCGGACGCCACCATGGCGTTGATGAAGACCGCGCCGACCTCGAGATCACGGACCAGCCGCTTGGCGCGGTCGATATCGCTGGTCCAGAGCGCACCGCCCAGGCCGAACTCGGTGCGGTTGGCCAATTCGATCGCCTGCTCAGGGCCGGACGCGCGTACGACGCTGGCCACCGGGCCGAAGGTCTCCTTGTCGAACGAGGCCATGCCTGCGGCCACCCCATCGATCAGCGTCGCCTGATAGAACGCGCCGGCCCCGGCGGTGGGCTTGCCGCCACGCACGAGCTTTCCGCCCGCCGCTGCGGTGGCTTCGACGATCTCGTGGAGATCGCCACGCAGCCCGGTGCGGGCCATGGGCCCCATGCCGACTTCGGGGTCGATCGGATCGCCGACCACCAACTTGTCGATCCCCGCGGCCATGGCGTCCACGAACCGATCAGCGACCGCGTTTTCGACGATGAAGCGCTTGGGCGAGATGCAGCTCTGGCCGGCATTGTGGAACCGGGCCTTGAGCGCGGTCGCGGCGGCCTTGTCCAGATCGGCATCGGCGAGGACGATGAACGGGTCCGAGCCGCCCAGCTCGAGAACCTGCTTTTTGATCCGGCGGCCGGCCTGAGCGGCCACGAGCGAGCCGACTTCGGTCGAGCCGGTGAGGGTGACGGCCGAGATGCGGTCGTCATCGATCAGCCCCTCGACGGCGCCGGCGCCAATGAGAAGCGTGGTGACGAGCCCGTCGGGCGCCCCAGCCCTGCGCGCTATGTCCTCGACGGCGCGGGCACACTGGGGCACGTTGCTGGCGTGCTTGAGCACATAGCCATTGCCGCCCGCAATGATCGGCGCAAGGCAGCGGAACACCTGCCAGAAGGGATAATTCCAGGGCATGATGGCAAGCACGATCCCGAGCGGCTCGTAGCTGACATAGCTCTCGCTGGCCGGGGTCTTGATGTGCTCGGGCGCCAGGAAGGCCTCGGCGGTCTCTGCGTAATAGTCGCAGTTCCAGGCGCACTTTTCGACTTCGGCCAGCGCCTCGCCGATGGGTTTGCCCATTTCCAGCGTGATGGTGCGCGCGTATTCGGACTTGCCTTCGCGCAGGACCTCGGCGATGCGCTTGAGCAGCGCGCTGCGCTCGGAGACGGCCGTGTTTCGCCATTCGCGCTGGGTTTTGGCGGCACGCGCCAGCGCGGCCTCGACATCGGCGTCAGAATGGCGATCGAGGGTGGCGAGTACCTCGTCATTGGCCGGATTGATGGATTTGAGCATTGATGGTCTCCCCCGGATCGGTCCACGAAACGGCGCCATCAAGGCGCCCGGTGATGGGCGAAGGTTATAGGAGAGCGGGCCGGGGGAAACCTATTATGAATCACGTTTGGGGGTATCAGCAGAAATAATTTCTCACTCTTGTCAGGGAGCCGGTAGGGTGGCTGCGCTTGGATGCATGCCCCCGATGAGATTGACTGCAAAGGCTTGCACTGTGCCCGTTCCGGCACGGGGCGGGCGTTTTGGAGCTGTCGTAAGGGAGGAGACCATGGACTTCGCACAGGAGTTCAAACGGTTCGGCGGGGGTGCGCGGAGTGATTTCATCGTCATGACACCGACACGGTCCGGTCCGTTTACTTTCGGCGGTCTGGATTTACTGGCGGGTCGGAACGCCCGGCAGACGCCGGCGCGCACTGGTCACCTCCACCGTTGCCGATTGGGCATCCGGGCCAATACAGGCTCCTCCGCAGGTTCGACCGCACCCGATAGCTGATCGGACCGCACATTTCCCGGCAGCTGGCCCGCTCCACACGGAGGGCCGAGCCAAACGCCAACCGAAGTAAAAAACGGAGATCGTCTTTTCATGTCCACTCAAAAGCCCGTCATTGACGTCCACGCGCATATCTTTGCCGAGGACACGATGGAACTGCTGCGCAAGGAAACCCCTTCCGTCGCGCCCAGCCTCACCGAGATCACGGAAGAGGGTGCCCATCTCGAGATCGCCGGCGTGCACCAGAACCCCTTCCCCCGCGGAGCGTGGGACCTTGATCGCCGTCTGGCGGACATGGAAAAGTTCGGGTTCGACAAGCAGGTGCTGGCCGTTTGCCCGCAGACCCTGATGTATGATCGGGAAACCGAGCTGACCCTGACGGTCTCCCAGATCCAGAACGAGCAGATCGCCGCGCTGACGCGCAGCCATCCGGACAAGTTCTTTGGTCTGGGCACCATGCCCATGCAGGCCCCGCAGGTCGCCGCGGACGAGTTGCGCCGCTGCGTACGTGATCTGGGGATGAAGGGTGCCATGATCGGCACCAACATCAATGGCCGCAACCTCGACGATCCCGACCTGGAGCCTTATTGGGAAGCCGCGTCGGAAACCGGCGCGTTCATCCTGCTGCATCCGATGAAGGTGGCCGGCATGGACCGGCTCAAGGACTTCTATCTGCGCAACTTCATCGGCAATCCGCTCGACACCACGATTGCCGCCGCAACCCTGATCTTCGGGGGCGTGCTCGACCGTCACCCGGACCTCAAGTTCTGCCTCTCGCACGCCGGCGGGTTCACGCCCTTCCAGTTCGGTCGCTGGATCCACGGCTGGGCCGAGCGCAAGGAAGCTCAGGTGCACCTGAAGGTCTCGCCCGAGGCGTCGATCAACAAGCTGCTCTACGATACCATCACGCACCACCCCGATCCGCTGACCTTCCTCGTCAATTCGGCGGGCGCGGACAGGGTCATGCTGGGCTCGGACTACCCCTTCGACATGGGCATGTACGACGCTGTCGAAGTGATCCAGGATCTCGATTTCGGCGACGACATCAAGGAAAAGCTCCTCACCGGTTCGGCCGAGCGGGCCCTGACCACCAACGTCTGATCCGTCCGGATCGATGTCGGAATTTGATGCAGGCGCTCCGGCGCCTGCATTTTCGTTTGGAGGCTGCGCCGGACGGGGCTATCCTGATGACAGAGAACGCTAGGGCTTCGTTATCAGGTGCGGTGATCGAACATGAATTTGCGGCAACTTGCGATGTTCGTCGGGATCGTCGAGGAGCAGTCGTTCAACAAGGCGGCCCAGAGGCTCAACGCCACGCAGTCGGGCCTTTCGATGCAGATCCGCAATCTCGAGGATCATCTGGGGGTGACCCTGCTCGAGCGGTCTTCGCGTGGCGCGGTGCCGACTGCGGCGGGCGTGAAGTTCTACGACCGTGCGCTGGCCATCCTGCGGCAGGTCGATGAGGCGCAGACCGAGCTGCGTACCATGTCGGGTTCGATCGCGGGCCCCTTGCGCGTGGGGCTGATGCCCACCTTCACGCGCGGGCTCATCACGCCGGTCATCCGGGATTATCTGGAGAAATACCCGCACGTGGAGCTGTCGGTCACCGAGGCCTATAGCGGCGTGCTTCAGGCCCTTGTGGCCGAGGGCGGGGTGGATTTCGCGGTGGTGCCCAAATCGAGCGCGATCGCGGGGCTCAAGACCACTTTTCTCGGCACAGATCGGGAATTGCTGGTGTGCAGGGCCGGCGGGCAACGACAGCATCTCTCGCCGGTCTGCCTGTCGGACCTGCCTCCGCTCAAGCTGGTCCTGCCCGCTCGCGGCAATGCACGGCGCGACGCCATCGAGGCGTTTATCGGCGAAACCAACCTCAAGATCGCGGGCATTCTCGAGATGGACGCGATGTTTGCCACCCTCGAGCTCGTTGCGGCATCGGAGTATGTGACCATCCTGCCGGCCACGGTGTGCTCGCGCGATATCGAGGGCAAGGAGCGCTGGCTGCACCCGATCGTCGATCCCTCCATCACCGTTAATTACGCTCTGGTCGAGCCGGCCGCCCGGGCCCTCACCCCGGCTGCCGAGCGGTTCCTCGTGCATCTGCGCGCTGAATACGAGGCGAGCAATGCCCGCTGGCAGTCCCTGATTCTGGCGTGATCGGCTGCCCGACGGGGGCAGGGTTATTCCGAATTCCGATTGCCTCTATCAGATATTATCGTTTCTGCGTGATCGGACGGTTGCGATAGGTTGCCTTCAAATAGCGGAGGTACACATGCAGCTCGGATTCTTCACCATGCCGATCCACCCCCTGGGCAAGGATTGGCGGCAATGTCTGCGCGAGGACCAGGACGCCTTTGTCCTTGCGGACGAACTCGGGTTTGTCGAGGGCTATGTCGGCGAGCACGTCACCGACGAGGCCGAGAACATCACGTCCTCGATGATCTTCATCGCCACGCTGGCCGATCGGGTCAAGAAGATGCGGCTGGGCACGGGCACGATCAACATGCCCAACACCCATCCGGCGCACGTGGCCGGCGAGATTGCAATGCTCGACCATCTGCTCGATGGCCGGCTCAATTTCGGCATCAGCCCCGGCGGACTGCTTTCGGATGCCGAGGTGTTCGGCAATCTCGACAACGACCGCAATGCCATGTTCCTCGAGGCCATCAACATGGTGCTCGGGATCTGGGAGGGCGAGGCGCCTTATAACCTCAATGGCAATTTCTGGACCGTGAGCACCGAGCGCACGATGATGACCGATATCGGTCAGGGCAAGATCGCCAAGCCGCTCCAGCAGCCGCATCCCCCGATCATCGTCACCGCCGTGGCGCCGTTCTCCAAGGGCGTAAGCGCGGCTGCAGCGCGCGGCTGGGACCCGATCTCGGCCAACTTCCTCCTGCCCAAATGGGTGGCCACGCACAAAAAGAGCTATATCGACGGGTGCAAGGAAGGCAATCGCGAGGCCGATCTGGCCAACTGGCGGGTGGCCAAGTCGGTTTTCGTGGCCGACGACATGGAGACCGCACGGGACTACGTGTTCCGCGACGACAGCCCCTATCTCCACTACTACAATTCGCTTGTCACCAAGCTCAAGAAGAACGGCCGGGCCAATCTGTTCAAGGAAGACCAGGACATGCCCGATGATGCCGTCACGCTCGACTACGTGATGGAAAAGCTGGTGATCTGGGGCACCCCGGAAAAGGTCGCCGACGATGTGCTTGCCTTCCGTGAGGAAGTGGGCCAGTTCGGCACCATGCTTTACGCCGGCCATGACTGGGTCGACGTCGATCTCGCACGCCGTTCCATGACGCTGATGGCCGAGAAGGTCCAGCCCGCGATCATCGACGCCGAAAAGCGCAGCGGATCGGAGGCAGCTCAATGACCCGGCAAGTGGTAACCTCGGGCGACGCCAAGATTTCGGCGCGTCTCGACGGCGACGAGGGCAAGCCGTTCCTGCTGCTTTCGAACTCGCTGGCCGCCGACATGCACATGTGGGACGACCAGATCCTGATGCTGACCCGCACCCATCAGGTCATCCGCTACGATACGCGCGGACACGGCCGGAGCAGTGCGCCCGAAGGCCCCTACAGCTTCGACATGCTGGTGGGGGACATGGTGGCGGTGCTCGACCATTTCGGTGCCGACAAGGCCGACGTCATGGGCCTGTCGCTCGGCGGAATGACGGCGCTGGGCCTGGGGCTCTCCCATGCCGACCGCGTGGGTCAGATGGTGGTGTGCGACGCGCGCGCCGACAATCCCCCGCCCTTCGTTTCGAGCTGGGACGACCGGATCGCAGCGATCAACGAAGGGGGCATGGCGGCGATCGCGGAAGGCACGCTGGCCCGCTGGTTTACAGAGGATTGCCCCAAAGGCGTAAGGGACCGGGCCGAGGCCATGATCCTTGCCACCGAGCCTACCGGTTACATCGGATGCGCGCGGGCGCTCCAGACCCTCAACTACCTCAAGGATCTGGGCCAGCTCGGGATGCCGGTTCTCTATGTAGTGGGTGAGGAGGACATGGGCGCTCCCAAGGCGGCCATGGAAGCAATGGCCGCGGCCACGCCCGATGCCGAGCTGGTGGTTCTGCCGGCTCTGGCCCACATTCCCAACATGGAAGATCCGCAGGCGTTCGACGCGGCCGTCGAGCCGTTCCTGCAGGCCGCAGCCCGGAAGGCACGCGCATGAGCACAAGCGAAAAGCCGGTCGTCGGCGTCATCGGGCTGGGGATCATGGGCATCGCCTATGCCCGCAACCTCATCAAGTCAGGCTTTGTCGTCAACGGGTTCGACCTGTCGGAAAAGTCGGTCAACGATCTCAAGGGGAGCGGCGGCACGCCGCTCTCTTCTGCCCGTGAAGTGGCGGAGAAATCCGATCACCTGCTGATCGCGCTCCCTTCGGTGGCTGCGCTCGATGCGGTCGCGGCCGAGATCGCTCCGGCGCTGCGCTCCGGGATGGTCGTCGCGGAGATGGGCACGCTGCCCATCGACGTGAAGGAAAGGGCGCGGGACGTCATCGAGGCGTCTGGCGCCAAGATGCTCGATTCGCCGGTCTCTGGCACTGGTGCACAGGCGGCCGTTGGCGATCTCGTGGTGTTCTCGAGCGGCGAGGAAGCCGGCAGCGAGGCGATGCGGGTGGTGTTCGAGGGCCTGGGGCGCGACGTACGCCATGTGGGCGAATTCGGCGCCGGCATGAAGCTGAAATATGTCGCCAACCTTCTGGTCAGCATCCACAACCTCGCCACGGCGGAAGCGCTGCTTCTGGCCGAGAAATCGGGGCTGGACCTGCAGACCACCTTCGACGTGATTTCCTCGGGCGCGGGCAATTCGCGCATGTTCGAGGTGCGCGGTCCGCTGATGGTCTCGGGGGAATACGAGCCCGCGACGATGAAGATGGACGTTTACATCAAGGACGTCATGCTTATCCTCGAACACGCGCGAAATGCGCGGTGTCCCGTTCCGCTGATGGCGGCGACGCTTCCCTTCTACAGCGCTGCCCTTGCACAGGGCAGGGACAAGCAGGATACGGCGGCGCTGTTCGAGGTGATCCGCCAGCTTTCGGAAAACACACAGGAGAAGACATGACGCGCCTGACGATGGAACTGGCCGACCAGATCGCCGACGCAACGCTTGCGGCTGGCCGCAATCGCAATGCACAGCCCCTCACCGTGGCGGTCCTGGATACCGGCGGGCATACCGTGGTGCTCAAGCGCGCTGACGGAAGCGGCATCCTGCGTTGTGAGATCGCGACGGGCAAGGCATGGGGCGCGCTGGGCATGGGCCTTGGTTCGCGCGTCATGTTCGAGCGCTCCAAGAACACGCCGACCTTTTTCACCGCGCTGGCCGCCGCTTCCGACGGCAAGGTGGTTCCGGTTCCCGGCGGCGTGCTGCTGCGCGACGAATCCGGACATCTGATGGGCGCTGTCGGGGTGAGCGGAGATACTTCCGATCTCGACGAAGAGTGCGCGGTCGCAGCGATCGAGTCGCTCGGGCTCGCGGCCGATTACGGCCAGAATCTCTGATCGCGCCAGGCGCGATCGTTTCAGAGCACAAAAAAGCCCGGCGCTTTCGCGCCGGGCTTTTTCATGTCGTTTGCAGCAGTGACTACTTGATCGCCTGGGGATTGACCGGCGAGCCGGCGCCACCGGGCAGGTTCAGCGGCGGTGCGCAGAAGAAGAACTCGTAGACACTGTCCTCGGCGCAATCCTCGGCCAGCTCCTTGAGGTAGTAGATTTCGCCCATGGCGATGCCGATGGCGGGGATGACCACCCAGTGCCATGGCTGATTGGCTTCGCTGGTCTCGTTGGGACGCACTTCGCAGCCCCAGGTGTCCGCGCAGATCGCAGCGATGTCGTTCTTGCGAATCCAGTAGGCGGTCTCGAAAGCGAGGCCCGGGGCGTCGCCGCCAGCATAGCCGGTCCAGTCGCCGGTCTTGAGGCAATGCTCTTGGTGGCCGGTGCGCACGATCACGAAGTCACCCTTGCGGATTTCCACGCCCTGCGCCTTGGCGCAGCCGTCGAGGTCTTCGTTGGTGATCGGGTAGCCGGGTTCGAGCATCTCGACGCCCTTCCAGCGGGCGACGTCGAGCAGCACGCCGCGTCCGACGCACTTGTCCTTGTAGTTCTCGATGCCGTTCTTCTGGGCGCCGCGGGCGTCCACGAGATTGGCCGGATAGCCGTTCCACATCTTGTCGTCGAGGAAGATGTGGGCCAGCGCGTCCCATTGGGTCGAGCACTGGCAGGGCAGGTTGATGGCGTCGTCGGCATAGCGCAGATAAGCCTCGCCGATGTCCTGATTGCCGGCCGCGGCGTCCGTGCCCGTGGCGAGCATGGTGTGGATCGGGTTCCAGCGTCCACCGAACAAGCCGGACTGGATCTTCTCGTCCAGCGGGAGCCCGAGGGCAAAGGTCTTGCCCTTCTTGATGAGCTTGGAGGCGCCGACCACGTCCTCGGGCGAAACGAGGTTGAGGGTCCCCAACTGGTCGTCATCGCCCCAGCGTCCCCAGTTGGAGAGTTCCTTGGCCGCCTCGTAAATTGCGGCTCTATCGACTTTCATGGGCATTCGGCTCCTCCATTGCGTGCCAATACGCTTGATATTTATCGCTCGATAAAAATATATCAGGATCAAGGGCCTTACAAGGCAAAACAATCCATGCCCCCTCCAAGGGAGTGGAGACGGCTCGGCTGGCGGCGGGCAGGCAAACTGGGCTAGTCTTTGCTGCCAGCAGCAAGGTAAGGGAGCAGGACTTGAGCGATTCGTCTGCGCACGGGAAAGAAACGCGCCGTACCGCACGGGGCAGGGGACAGCGTACCACCCGGCTACCGCCCGAAGAACGCAAGTCCATGCTCATCGACAAGGCCGCCGATTTCTTTGCCGAACACGGGTTTGAGGCGGGGACACGGGTGCTGGCCGAGGAGATGGGCATCACCCAGCCGCTGATTTACCGATATTTCGAATCCAAGGAAGACCTGATCAACGAGGTCTATTCCGACGTGTGCGTCGCCAAATGGCGTCCGGAATGGGAGACGACCCTCAAGGACCGCTCGCGCCCGCTGAAGGACCGGCTGCACGATTTCTACCACTCCTATTGCGAGGTGGTTTACGACCGCCGCTGGGTCCGGTTCTTCTTTTTCGCCGGTCTCAAGGAGCTCGACATCAACACGCGGTACGTCACCCGCGTGTCCGAGCGCCTGCTCAAGCCCATATGCGTGGAGTTGCGCGCCGAGCTGGGCCATCCCGAGGATGCGCCTGCGATTTCCGAGGAAGAGTTCGAACTGGTCTGGCTGATGCAGGCGATGATCTTTTACCAAGCCATCAGGGCCCACATCTATCGCATCCGGGCCAATCTCGACCCGGCCTTTGCCATAGACACCGCGATCGAAATGTATCTGCGCACCGCGCCCGAGATCGTGGCCAAGGCCTGCGAAGCCGGAAAATGAAAACGGCGGCCCCGAGGGGCCGCCGTTTTTTCGTCTCGGACCCGAGCGCTCAGCGTCCCAAGGTCGGCAGCCAATTGGCCAGTTGCGGGAACGCGATCACCGCGATTGCGGCTCCCAGGATCATCACCCAATAGGGGATGGCGCCCTTGAAGATGTGGCCGAGCTTGAGGTCGCGGTCGGTTATCGCTCCCTTGACCGTATAGACGATCAGCCCGAAGGGCGGGGTCAGAAGACCTGCCTCGATCACGAGGATGCCAAAAATCGCGAAGGCCAGCGGATCGATGCCCAGCGTCATGGCGATGGGGGCAAAGATCGGCACGGTGAGCAGGATGATCGAGGTGGAATCGATGATCATCCCGAGCAGCAGCCAGATCAGTGCCATCAAGCCAATGATCACGATGACGCTGCCGCCGGTGGCAAGGAACAGGTCCTGGATGTAGTTCACCGCACCACCCATGGCGAGGAGGCGCGAATACATCATCGCGGCGATCAGCAGGAACATGATCGGGGCCGTCGTGCGGCCGGCGTTGTAGATGGCATCCATGATGCCCTTGGCCCGCATGCCCTTGGCATAGGCCAGGATCAGCCCGCCGATGGCACCGAAGCCCGCTGCCTCGGTGGGGTTGAACAACCCGCCCCATATGCCCCCGATCACCAGCGCCACGAGCGCGAGGATGCCGACGGCACCGATGATCTCGCTGCGGTCGGATTTGCCCATGTCGATGGTCTCGGCCCTGGGGGCAATCGAGGGATTGATGATCGCGGCAACAACGCACCAGCCCGCGAACAGCGCCGCCAGCAGGAGGCCCGGGATGACGCCCGCGATGAACAGCGCCCCCACCGACATCTCGGTCAGCACGGCCCAGATGATGAGCAGGACGGACGGCGGTATCAGCATGCCAAGGCACGCGCTGCCGGCAACGGCGCCGACGGCGAATTCCTTGTTGTAGCCGAGCTTGCGCATTTCGGGGTAAGCGATGCGCGAGAACGCGGCCGCCGAGGCTACCGATACGCCCGTGACCGCTGCAAAGATGGCGTTGCCCGCGACCGTTGCGACCGCAAGGCGACCGGGCAGACGGCCCAAGGCGCGGTTGCAGACCCGGTAGAGGTCGCCCGCCGCACCCGACCGGGAGACGAGGTCGCCCATGAGGATAAAGAGCGGGATGACGATGAAGACGTGGCTGCGGATGGCCTCATAGGCCGTGCGGCTGAGCATGGAGACCGCGATCTCCATATTGCCCATCATCAGCAGGATGCCGAGCATCGAGGTGAGTGCCAGGACCACTGCAATGTGCAGGCCGAGCAGGACCAGAGCGACCAGCAGGCCGATCATCATGAGGACGGCTTCGACACCCATCATGCGTCTCCCTTGTGGGGCGAGGCGATGGCGTCGGCCACGTCCTCACGGTTCTGGTTTAGCCCGGGCCACGCTGCCTCGTCCTCGAGCTGACCGGTCCAGTCCAGCCAGATCATCGAGATATAGGCGATGGCCGCAAAGACCGATGTGGCGATCAGGATGAAACGGACCGGCCAGGTGGCGACGCGCAGGGCACCCTCTCCCTCGTATTCGCCGATCTCGAAGGCGAAAACGGCCGGCTCCCAGCTCGAGTAGGCGATGAGCAGGAACAGGATGCCGCCCAGCGCGAAGGTGATGGTTCGCAGGAGCCGACGGATCAGAGGGCCAGCCGCGTCGCTCACGATCTCGGTGCGCAGCATCGAGCCGGTCATGATGGCGAGCGGCAATTGCAGGAATGTGATGGCGACCACGGAATTCTTGAGAATTTCGGTGGTGCCCTGGATCGGGAAATTCAGGAATGCACGGCTCAGAACGTCCGCAACGATGGCGAAACCGAGCAGCAGCACCCAGAACGCCGAAACCACGTGAATTCCCCGGGCAAGCTTGCCCAATATGCTAGTGAACATGTCGTTCTCTCCCATCTGGCGTCTGTGACGGTGTTCGCCACGCCTCGGGCCGCTGAATTCCGCCGGGCAGGGTGTGCGCCTGTGCCCGACGGGATGCGGTGCCGGAACTGTTCGTTGACGCGTGCCTCAGCTTTCCAGGCGCACGGTCTCGCCGCTGTCGGACGATTTCACGATCGCCTCATAGACCGCGATATTGCCCACAAGCTGGTCGTCGGACCAGGGATAGTCCGCCTTGCCAGCGACCGCATTGGCGAAGGCTTCGAGATTGGCGACGACCGCGTCGGTCCACTCGAGCTGCTCGCTTTTCGGCTCGCCGCCCTTGGGGAAGTGGATCCAGTCGGTGATCCCGCCGGGAGTGTCGGGGTGGCTGGCATTGCGCACCTCGACCCAGCCTTCCGAGCCAAAGACATGGAAACGCATGAAATGGGGCGTGTGCAGGATGGCGTTCAGATGCGCCGTCATGCCTTCTTTGAAGCCGAACTGGGCGACGACCATGTCGCCGGTGGGCCAGCCGAGCGTTCGGTCACGGACCTGAGCCTGAACCGACTGGATCGGGCCGAACATCCATAGCAGAAGGTCGGTCAGGTGGATGCCCATGCCGGTCATGCCGGCGCCAGGGGAAAGCTCTTTGGATGTGCGCCATCCGCCGGGTTCGATGCCGATGAGCTTGTCATGGCTGAAGGCCGCTTCGGTGTGCATGATGGTGCCGAGTTCCCCGGCCTCCAGCATCGCCTTGAGGCGCTGCATGGCGGGCTCGAAGCGGCGCTCGTGGCCTATACCCATCACCACTCCCGCCTTGCGGCACGCCGCCACCGAGCGGGCGGCGCTGTCGGCAGTGATCCCGAGCGGCTTTTCGCAGAACACGTGCTTGCCGGCCGCGGCGGCCTGGCAGACCTGCTCTTCATGGAACATATGCGGCGTGGTGAGGATCACGGCCTCGACATCGTCCCGCTCGAGCACGGCTTCGTAGCTGTTCACCACGTCGAGCCCCATGGCCCGGATGTCGGCGTGAAGAGCCTCGGCGGGCTCCGCGATCACCACGACCTGCAGGCGCTCATTGCCCTTCAGTCGGGTCGCGATGTGCCGTCCCCACCAACCGAAACCTGCTATTGCAACCTTGAGCACCATCGTTCCTCCCCGGTGTCTGTATCGTCCTCCAGCGCCGGGGCAAGATTGACGCCCCTTGCCGAAACTGACATGATTAGCGTCTGATAAACAACTCGCCGGCCCGTGGCAAGCGCCTCGGGGTCGGTTCGTTGTGTAGTGTTACAAAACAAGACAGGGAGGACTTTGGATGACTTCTGCAAATTACCGCAAGCCGGCGTTGGCCGCCGCACTGGCGGGGGCGCTGCTGGTATCGGCTCTGCCCGGCACCGCCCAGGCTGACAATTTCACGCTCCGCATTGGATCGGGCCACCCCTCGGGGCCCTCGGTCTATGCCAATCTGATGGAAACCTTTTTCGTGCCCGAGGTCACCCGGCGCGTCGAAGAGGAAACCGACCATACGATCAACTTCATCGAAGGCTATGGCGGTGCGATCGCGGGGGTGTCGGACACGCTCGAGGCTGTGCAGGACGGGCTGCTCGACATCGGCGGATATTGCTTCTGCTTCGAGCCATCCAAGCTGTTCGTGCACAACTTCCCGTACTACGCGCCGTTCGGCCCGCAGAGCTCGTCGGACGCCATGACCGTGGTGCGGCAGGTCTACGACGAATACCCCTGGCTCTCCGAGGTGTTCGAGAGCGACTACAACCAGACGCTTCTGGGGCTGTCGGGATGGGACAACTACCATCTGGGCACGACCGATCCCTGGGAGACCGTGGCTGATCTCGAAGGCGTGCGCATCGGCGGCGCGGGCCCGAACCTGCCCTGGCTCGAATATGCCGGTGCGGTTCCCGTGCAGTCCTCGCTGCCCGACGGCTACATGAACCTGCAGACGGGCATCTACAATGGCTGGCTGATGTTCCCTTCGGCCTATCTGGGTTATCGCTGGTACGAGCCGGCCCCCAACTACACGCTGATCGGCTTCGGCCCGATGGTCGTTGTGGGCATGACCATGAACCTCAACTCACTCGCGCGGCTGCCCGAGGATGTGCAGGCCATCATCCGCGAAGTCGGCGCCCAGTACGAGGACCGCAGCGGTGGAGCCCTGGACGAGGCACAGGCCAATGGTCTGGCCGGGCTCGAGGAAGCGGGGGCAAACATTCGTGAGCTGAGTGACGAAGCCCGTGCGCAGTGGGCAGAATCGCTGGGCAATTATCCCGACATCCAGTCCAAGGAAGCGGACGGACGCGGCCTGCCGGGGACCGAGGTCATGCAGATCTATCTCGACAAGGTTGCCGAGAGCGGCCACGAGTGGCCCTTTGCCTACGAGCTGAACTGAGCTCGGGCGCGACACTGGAGCTCCTGTTCTGACTGAATCAGAACAGGAGCTATCAGTCTTTGATGTGTCGCGTTTCCGAACCGGAAAGGTGTTTCCACTTTTCCTCGAAACGCTCTATCGCGACCATGAAAAAAGGGCCGGATGCATATGCATCCGGCCCTTTTGTCGTCCAGAGTGGGTCCCTGCGCTCAGCGATCGACCGCGTAGCGTTTGGGGACCACGGCGGTTTCCATGGCGATGTGCTCGAGATGGGGGTTGTTGCGGCCGTCGGGGTTTCCGCCTTCGGGGTCGTCGTAGATCATGTCGCCCAGTTCCCGACCGATCATCATGGCCAGCTCGGCCTCGGGCTGGCGGTCGGACGAATAGGCTGCGAGCGCGGCCACGGGATCGTCGATGCTCGAAAGCTTGCGGGCGAGGATGCGCGCCTCGTAGGCGGCCTTGGTGACGCCCATGCCCACATGGGGACGCGCCACGCAGGCCGCATCGCCCAGCAACGCCACGCGGCCTTGGGCGAAGGTCGGCGAGATGTGGTCGTAGATCGGCGTGAAGAACGGCTGGGACGATCGGCTCAGGATTTCCCCGAAAGGCGGGGGCAGCAGCTTGTGAGCGAGCTCCTCGCTGCGGCGGGCGACATCCTTGCGCACCAGCGGGGGCGGAATGGAGATGTCGTGACGACGGCCAGTGTCGTCGGTCAGCATGTCGGCGAGTTCCTCATCGGTGACCGGCAGATACCAGACGAAATTGTAGCGGCGGTGGCCGGGCCGCAGATCGTTGCCGACGCCGGCGATGGGATAGCCCACGATCTGGGTTCCGGTGGGCATATAAAAGCCGAAATGGGGGAAGACCTCGCGCCGGACCGCCTCACTGAGGTCCTTTTCCTGGGCCAGCGCCCGCCAGACCACATATCCGGAATAGACCGGCTGAATCTCGGGCAGCATCTGGGCGCGGATCGCCGAGCGGAACCCGTCGGCCCCGATCAGCACGTCCGCCTTGACCGGATTCTTGCCCTCGATGAGCACCTCGACGCCGTCGGGGCCTTCCCGATAGCCGGTGACGGGCATGTCGAGCACATAGGCATCCTTGGGCAGAAGGGCCCTGAGCAATGAGTGCACGCGGTCCCAGGAGGTGACGACCTGGGGCAGGGGGCGGCGGTAGATGATCTCGCCATCGTGATCATACACCACACGCTCCTCGACCTTGACCCCGAGGTCTTCGATCGTGGCGCCCGTGTCGGCGATCAACTCGTTGAGCAGGTCATGGGTCACGATGCCCGCGCCACGGCCCGAGAGCTCGACCGGCGAGCGCTCGAGGACCGTGACCTGCCATCCCGCCTTGTCGAGCATCCGGGCTGCAAACAGCCCTCCGATCGAACCACCGACAATCACCGCATGACGCTTCATCTTTCCTCCCTTGGCCCCGGCAGGGCTTTGCATTCCTTGTTTATCACTATATAAATAAAATCGAAGCGCGGCAATCTGCTATCTGTTCGGTGCCGATCACATAGCAGAGGCCAAGCGAGATCAACAGCTTATCCCAAGGGAGGGAACAATGACGGTCACGTATCTCAAGCGCGGCAAGCCAGCCGAAAGTCGCGCAGAAGACGATGCCAAGGTGCGCAGCGTCGTCGAGACCACGCTCAAGGACATCGAGACACGCGGGGACGCGGCGGTGCGCGAGCTGAGCCAGAAATTCGACGGGTTCGAGCGGCCCAGCTTCCGGCTGACCGATTCGGAGATCGAGGCGGCGATGCAGCGCGTGGGTACGCGCGACATGGAGGACATCAAGTTCGCCCAGGACCAAATCCGTGGGTTCGCCGAGGCCCAGCGTGCGACGATGACCGATCTTGAGGTCGAAACGCGGCCCGGCGTGATCCTGGGGCACAAGAACCTGCCGGTGCAGTCGGTGGGCTGCTACGTGCCGGGCGGCAAGTTTCCGATGGTCGCGTCCGCGCACATGTCGGTGCTCACCGCTTCGGTTGCCGGCGTGCCGCGGATCGTTGCCTCTGCCCCCCCGGTCAAGGGCGAGCCGCACCCGGCGATTGTGGCCGCCATGAAGATGGGTGGCGCCCATGAGATCTATGTGCTCGGCGGCATCCAGGCGGTCGGCGCCATGGCGCTGGGCACCGAGACCATCGAGCCGGTGCACATGCTGGTGGGCCCAGGCAATGCGTTCGTCGCCGAGGCGAAGCGCCAGCTCTACGGGCGCGTGGGCATCGATCTTTTCGCCGGGCCGACCGAGACCATGGTGATCGCCGACGAGACCGTGGACGCCGAGCTCTGCGCCACCGACCTGCTGGGCCAGGCCGAGCACGGCTACAACAGCCCGGCGGTGATGATCACCAATTCGCGCAAGCTGGCCGACGCTACCCTCGCAGAAATCGACAAGCTGCTCGGAATGCTGCCGACCACCGAGACCGCGACCGCGAGCTGGCGCGACTATGGCGAGATGATCGTGTGCGACACCTATGAGGAAATGCTCGAGGTGGCCAACGACATCGCGTCCGAGCACGTGCAGGTGATGACCGACCGGGACGACTGGTTCCTCGAGAACATGCACTCGTATGGCGCGCTGTTCCTCGGGCCGCGCACCAATGTGGCCAATGGTGACAAGGTGATCGGCACCAACCACACCCTGCCCACCAAGAAAGCGGGGCGCTACACGGGCGGGCTCTGGGTCGGCAAATTCCTCAAGACCCATTCCTACCAGAAGATCGTGACCGACGAAGCCGCCGCGGAAATCGGCGCTTATGGATCGCGGTTGTGCATGCTCGAGGGCTTTGTGGGCCATGCAGAGCAGTGCAACGTCCGCGTCCGTCGCTATGGCGGCCGCAACGTGGCCTATGGCGCCGCGGCCGAATGAGCGATCATCGAAGGAGGATCACGCAATGACGGAATTGCCCAAGATGCCGTCCCTCAGCCTGGAGGGACGGACGGCGCTGGTCACAGGCGCCTCGTCCGGAATCGGGCTCGGCGCCGCCGTTGCCTTGGCCGGCGCCGGAGCCCGGGTCGTCTTGGCGGCCCGGGGCAAGGACCGGCTCGAAGAGGCCGCCGAAGCGCTCGCCGCGAGCGGTGCCGATGTGGAGGCTGTCGTTCTCGACGTCGCAGACGTTGCGGCGGTCCAGCGGGTGGTGGCCGAGAAGGGTCCGTTTGACATCCTCGTCAATGCCGCCGGAATCGCCCGGCACGGGCCCTCGCTCGAGACATTGCCCGAGGATTTCGATGCGGTGGCCGCGGTCAATGTCCGAGGCGCCTATTTTGCGGCGCAGACGGTGGCCAAGTCCCTGATCGAGGCCGGGCGTCCGGGCTCGATCATCCAGATCTCGAGCCAGATGGGCCATGTGGGCGGTCTCGACCGCGCGGTCTATTGCGCCACCAAGTTCGCCGTGGAAGGCATGACCAAGGCCATGGCGATCGAGTGGGGCAAGCACGGGATCCGGGTCAACACGATCTGCCCGACCTTCATCCTCACCCCGCTGACCCAGTCGACCTTCGACAACCCCGAGCGGCGCAAATGGCTGCTCGAGAAGATCAAGCTCGGACGGGTGGGTGAAGTCGCGGATGTGATGGGGGCGGTGCTGTACCTGGCTTCGGACGCCTCGGGACTGGTCACCGGCAGCTCCATGCTGATCGATGGCGGCTGGACGGCCGACTGATCGAAGCGGGCTGATTGCCAATCATCTGAAACCAATACGGGCGGCCCCTCTGGACCGCCCGTACCTGCGTCGATTGTGACCAGCGCTAGAGCATATCCTGTTCTGACTGAATCAGAACAGGAGCTCTAAGTCTTTGATTTGTCGCGTTTCCGAACCGAAAAAGTGTTTCCACTTTTTCTGGAAACACTCTAGCGCGGGTTCTTGACCACCACCTTGATGGCGTCCTCGATCCGCTCCCGGGCATAGCGGAGTGCGGTGGGCAACTCCTCCATGTCGAAGGTGTGGGTGTGGATCTTGGTGGCATCGAAGCGCTTGGCGGCCATGAAGGCGTGCGCGCGGGTCGTGGCGCTCTTGCCTTCGCCCCGGATGCCGTAGATGTAGATGTTGTTGCGCACCAGATGCGCGACATCGATCATGTCCGGCTCGTGGGGGAAGGCGGCGAGACAGATCTTGCCCCCGCGGTTGACCATCCGGCCCCCCTGGTTGATGGCGCCGGGTGCGCCCGAGCACTCCACCACATAATCCACGCCCTTGCCGCCCATGATCTTCTGGACCGCCTCGACGGGATCTTCGTTGCGCACATTGATGACGTGGTCGGCACCGAGTTCCTTGCCCACCGCGAGCCGATTGTCGCGCGTGCCGGTGAGGATCACCGGATAGGCGCCCAGCGACTTGGCAACGGCAACGCCGAGAAGACCGATGGGCCCCGGGCCGCTGACCACGACGCTCTCCCCGGCGATAAGGCCGCCCAGTTCGGTTAGTCCGTACATGGACGTGCCCGCGGTCACCACCAGCGTGGCTTCCTCGTCGGTCATCTCGTCGCTGATCTTGGTCAGCGTGTTGATGTTATTGATCGCGTAAGAGGCAAAGCCGCCATTGCTGGTGAACCCATTGGCCCGGTGGCCCTTGTTGAGTTCGCCATAGTTCATGCCGTAGTTCAGGCACGAGGTGTACATGCCCATGCGGCAGCGCTTGCACTGGCCGCAGCCGGCATGAATCTCGACGGTCACGCGCTGGCCGATCTCGAACTCGTCCACCCCTGGCCCGAGCGCGGCGACCGTGCCCATGTATTCATGGCCGGGCGTAAAGTTCTTGTTGAACGGGGCGCCGCCCTCGATCATTGCCGGCGGGCCCTCGGAAATGACATCAAGGTCGGTGGCGCAGATCGCGATCGCGTCGACGCGCACCAGCACCTCGGCCTTGCCGGGCACCGGCGTGTCCTTTTCGATCCGATGCAGCTGGTCGGGATCGCCAAGGACCCATGCCTTCATCGTCTCGGGCACGGGCATCGATGGGTCCGTCTTTACTCCTTGCGGGGCGTACATATGTGTGTGCGTCCTCTCTTGCTATCGTTACGCTGCAGCCTGAAGCCGGACCCCATCGGGGATCGGCAGGGGCTCGTTTTCGCTCAGGCACTTGAGTTCGACCGTGGTGAACAAAAGGTCGGTGTCCCCGATGTTCTCGACGCTGTGGAGCAGGTATTTGTCCTTGGGGAACACGAAGTGCCTGGTGTCGCCGGGGAAGTGGGTGACGTCCTTGATCGTGCCGTCCTCGAAATAGCCACGGGCCTTGCCGTGGTTGTGGCAGGTCCAGAAGTAGTTCAGGACGTGGCGGTGGAAGTTGCAGCGCTTGCCGGCGGGCAGGTGGAGGTGCCAGACCCGGACCTCGTCGGTCTCCGACACCAGCACGCTGCCCACGCAGCCGCTGAAGCGGTTGGCTTCCATGTCCTCGCGCGCCCCTTCGGGCCAGTCTGAATAGCGATCGTCGCTCATGATATCGTCTCCTCTTCGACAGTCAGATTGTCAGCAGCGTGGCCCCGGTCGTCTTTCCTCCCTCGAGGTCGAGATGCGCCTGGGCGGCTTGGGCCAGCGGGTAGCGCTGGCCGATATGGGGCTTGAGATCTCCGCTCTCGAGCAGGGCCATGACCTTGCTCGCCGAGGCGGCGTAAAGTTCTGGCGTTCCGCAATAGGTCACCAGCGTCGGGCGGGTGAAGTAGAGCGAGCCGCGCTTTTGCAACTCCGATGCTGCGACTGCGGGCGGAGGGCCTGAGGTGGCGCCGAACGAGACGAAGTAGCCGCGCGGCGCGAGGCAGTCGAGCGTTGTCTCGAAGGTCGCCTTGCCGATCGAATCAAAAACCACGGGCAGGCCCTTGCCGTCGGTGAGTTCCTTGATCCGCTCCACGATGGTCTCGGACGAGCGATCGATGACCGCGTGGTAGCCGCTCGCGCGCGCCAGCTCGCACTTGTCGGCACCCGAGGCGACCCCGATCAGTCGGAACCCGCGGGCGCGGGCCCACTGGCCGGCGAGCAGCCCGACGCCGCCGCCGGCGGCGTACATCAGGGCCATGTCGCCCTTTTCGAGCCGCACGCAGCGATCGAGCAGGTATTCGACGGTCATGCCCTTGAGAAGCGTTGCCGCCGCGTCTTGTTCGCTCACGCCCTCAGGGATGTGCACCACCCTGTTGCTGAGGACGTTGCGCAAGGACGCATAGGCGCCAGCGCTGCCACCCTGATAGACGACCCGGTCGCCTATCGAGACCCCGACCACATCGGGCCCAACGGCTTCGACCGTGCCGGCGGCTTCGTTGCCCATGCCCATGGGCATGGGGTTCGAATACGAGCCGCTGCGCTGGTAGATATCGAGATAATTGACCCCGCAGACGACTTGGCGCACCTGCACTTCGCCCTGGCCGGGTGCGGGCACGTCGATCTCGCGCAGGGTCATGACGTCTGCCGCCCCTGGCTGGTCGATCTGGATGGCTTGAGCCTTCATCTCATCTGGTCTCCGGATTGGTGTCGACAACGGAAAATGTCTCAAGGCTGTTCATCACCCGGCGGCGGGACCGCTCAATATGATCCTTGGCCTGAGAAATGGCCTGGCGCTTGTTGCGGGCCTTGAGGGCATCGATGATTCCCCCGTGCTCGCGCACGAAGACGTCCAGGGACAGGTCGGACGAACTGGTGACGCTGACATAGGTCAGCCGGTCGAATTCCTCGATCATGTCCTGGGACAGCCGCGCTAGCCGCGCATTGCCGCAATTGAGCGCGATATAAAGGTGGAAATTGCGGTTGTAGGAAATCCACTGGCCGAGATCGGGCGCGCGCTCAAGCGTGCGGAAGGCTTCCAGCCCTTCCATCACATCGTCGCTGGCGGTCTCGATCATCATGGAGACGGTCTCGCGCTCGAGCATGTGGCGCACGCTATACATGTCACGCACATCGCTCAGATCGATGCGGCGCACGCGATAGCCCTTGCGGGGCATGACCTCCACAAGGCCCTGTTCTTCAAGCTTGAGCAGTGCGTCGCGGATCGGGGAGCGGCTGACCGAGAACCGGTCGACCAGCTCCTTTTCCTGGAGCATCTGGCCCGGCCGCAACGCGCATGAGAGCACGTCGCTGCGGAGCTTCTGATATACACTGTTGCGAACCAGATCGCCCTGTTTGCCGTCCAGCACTCCGGTCGTTCCTCGTTAAAATCGCCGAAAAATCCCCGTTTTCCGGGTATAATACAGAGTGACCAGATCATGTCGGCTTTCCGCAAGCTGTCAAGTTTAATATTTCAGTTGACATTGACCCATAGAGTTTGGAATTTCAGCGCACAGCCTGTCAGCGTTAGCGTCAGGCTCTGGGAGAGAGGGAAGAACCATGAAACATCTCGCACTCAAGAGCGGCCTGATGGCGGCCGTGTTCACCGCCGGCATGAGCGCTACAGCAATGGCCGAAGACTTCACTCTGCGTATCGCGTCAGGCCATCCGGACGTGAATACCTACGTCCGGCTGATGAGCGAGTTCTTCGTTCCCGAGGTCGAGGCCCGGGTCGCAGAGCGCACCGATCACACCGTTTCCTTCATCGAGGGCTATGGCGGCTCGATGGTCAGCGTTTCCGACACGCTCGAGGGCGTTCAGTCTGGCGTGATCGACATCGGCGGCTTCTGCTTCTGCTTTGAGGCATCGAACCTGCCGCTGCATGCCTTCCAGGTCATGCTGCCGTTCGGCACGATGAGCCCGGTCGAAAGCGTGACGCTCGCTCGCGCGGTCTACGATCAGGTGCCCGAACTCGAAGGCACGTTCGAGCAGCGCTTCGGCCAGACGCTTCTCGGGCTGATCGCCGACAATGGCTATAACCTCGTGACCAACTTCGAGTGGGAAACCGTCGAGGATCTTCAGGGGCAGCGGATCGCCGGTGCCGGGCTTAACCTGAAATGGCTGGAATATGCGGGCGTGGTGCCCGTGCAGTCCTCGCTCGTCGACGCCTACACTTCGCTCCAGACCGGCGTTTACAACGGCTGGATCATGTTCCCCTCGGGTGTCATCAACTTCCGTCTCTATGAAGTTGCCGACAATTACGCCGAGACGGGCTTTGGTTCGATCACCTGGCACGGCCTGACGATGAACCAGAACCGGCTCAACAGCCTGCCGCCGGAAGTCCAGGAGATCATTCTGGAAGTCGGACGCGAATACGAGGAGATGACCGGCACGGTGAACGAAGAGGATTATGCCGCACAGATCGCAGAGCTCGAAGAGCTCGGCTCCAATGTGTGGGAAATCTCCGACGACGTTCGCGAGACCTGGGCCAATTCGCTCGCCGGATGGCCCCAGGAAATGGCCAACGAGCTCGACGCTGCCGGTCAGCCGGGTTCCCAGGTCCTCAACATCGCGCTCGATGAGGCCGAAGTGCTCGGCTACGAGTGGCCGGTCCGTTACGAGATCGACTGATATTGCCGTACTGGGCCGGGATCCTTGAGGATCCCGGCCATTTTTTCCGAGCGGAGGCTTGAATGCTGTCGAGAGCTCTGGGTTTTGTGGCGCGTACGCTGCTGGTCGTGGCCTCCGTCCTTGCGATGGGGCTGGCGTTCGTAGTCGTTTTCGATGTTATCGGACGCTCGGTGTTCAATCGGCCCCTGCGTGGCACGCCCGAAATCGTCGCGAGTGCCATCGTGGTGATCTGCTATCTGCAGGTGACCTACGCCATCGTGAGCGGGGGCATGATGCAGGTGACGCTGATCACCGACGCCATGCCCCAGCGATTGCGCTCGCTGCTGGCGGCGCTGGCGTCCTTGCTCGGCGTCGTGCTGTTCTTCTTTTTGATGCGCGGAAGCTACACGGGCTTTGTCAATGCCTGGACCTTCGGCAGTTTTGAAGGGGAGGGGGCTCTGCGCATCCCGATCTGGCCGGAACGCCTCACGGTCTTCGTGGGGACCGCTTTGGCAATGGTTGCCTATATTCTCCTTACCCTGCAGCACCTCAAAGCAGTTGCCACCGGCCGGGAAGCGCCGCTGGCTCTGGCTGAAGAATACCAGGACCCGAACCATGTTTGACGCAGGGCAAATGATCCTCATCATCGGGCTGCTGCTCGGTCTCGTCTTTCTGGGGGTGCACATCGCCGTGGCCCTGGGGGTGACGGCGGGCGTTGGCCTCTACATCATGATGCAGGGCAATTTCGACGTCATTTTCGAGTTTCTCTCGACCACGGCCTATGTCGCCATTCGCGGCTATATCTTCGCGGTGATTCCGCTCTTCATGCTCATGGGCGAGTTTCTCGCCCGAAGCGGGGTGGCGGGCGACCTCTTCCGGCTGGTCAACCGATTGACGCGCTGGCTGCCAGGGCATCTGGGCGTCGCGACCGTGATCGCCAACGCCATCTTCGCCTTCGTCACCGGGGTGTCGGTGGCTGCGGCTGCCGCGTTTTCGCGGATCGCCTATCCGCAGATGAAGCGGTATGGCTATGAGCGCATGCTTTCGCTCTCTTGCGTCGCGGGCAGTTCGTGCCTTGGCATGCTCATCCCGCCCTCCGTGCTGCTCATCGTCTGGGCCGTGCTCACCGAGCAATCCATCGGACGGCTGTTCCTTGCCGGCATCATCCCCGGCCTGCTGCTTACAGTGGCCTATATGGGGTACATCATCTTTACCGCCATCAGGAGCCCCGAGCGGGTCGGGAAGCTGCGCAAGGACGCGGATGCCGTTGCCGTGGAAGCTGCCGCCGAGCGTGAACGCGAGGACGACGCCGATATGGCCGGCGCGCTGGTGGGCACACTTGCGGTGGTCGCACTGGTCCTCGGCATCCTCTTCGGTATCTGGCTGGGCTTTTTCACCCCCACCGAGGGCGCAGGCGTGGGGGCGGCGGCCGGTCTGGTGATCGCGCTGCTGCGCGGCATGAAGCCCCGCGAAATCTTCGAGGTTATCCTTTCGGTCGGCCGGACATCGGCGCCGCTGCTGCTGCTGCTTGTCATGGCACAGCTGTATGCCCGCGTGCTCTCGCTCACCGGGGTCACCGGAGGCATCGAGACCCTGCTGGTCAATTCCCCGCTGACGCCGCTGATGATCCTGGGGGTCATGATTCTGATCTGGCTGGTGCTGGGGTGCCTGATCGACTCGATTTCGATCATCCTTCTGACGGTGCCGATCTTCGCTCCGGTGGCTGTGGCCATTGGCATCGATCCACTGGCCTTTGCCATCATGGGCATCATCGCCATCGAAGCGGGGCTGCTGACGCCGCCCTTCGGAATCCTGGTCTATACCGTCAAGGCCGCGTTGCCCGAAGAGAACATACCAGTCTTCGAAATCTTCCGCGGCACCATTCCGTTCTGGTTCCTCATGATCGGCCTGGTCGTCGTGATCATCGCCTTCCCGCAGGTGGCCACCTGGCTGCCGAGCCTCAGCTAAACTTCAGGAGACCGCTGCTCATGCCCGCATATTGGGTCGCCCGTTCGCGCATCATCGATCCCGTCGAGTACAAGAAGTACACCGACCAGGTACCAGCCATCATCGCCAAGTTCGGGGGTAAAGTCCTCGCCCGCGGCGGCCGGTTCGAGATCCTCGAAGGTCCCGACACCTTCCACCGGTTCGTGGTCATCGAGTTCCCGACGCTCGAAGCCGCTCACGACTGCCACAAGTGCGAGGAGTACCAGGCTGCCGCCGCGTTCCGCAAAAATGGTGCCGGCCAGGTCGAGACCATCATCGTAGAGGGCGGCGACGCCACGCACTGACCTGTCGAAACGGGGAAAGACGCCTGATGACCAAGACCTATTTCAGCGGATTGCTGGTTCCCGCGATCACACCGTTCACGGCCGATCTGTCGGTTGACCTCGATGCCTATGTCGATGTCTGCAAATGGCTTCTGGCCAATGGCGCCGACGGGCTGGCGGTGATGGGCACGACGAGCGAAGCGAACTCGCTGTCGCTGTTCGAACGCAGGAAGGCCCTCGAAACGCTGGTCGAGGCCGGCATTCCCGCCGAAAAGCTGATGCCGGGGGTGGGCACGTCCGCGTTCAACGATACGATCGACCTCACCCGGCACGCGCTGGAGCTGGGGTGCGGCGGCGTGCTTTCGCTGCCCCCGTTCTATTACAAGCCCGTCTCCAGCGACGGTCTTTATGCCTGGTACGCCAGGGTGATCGACACCATTGCTTCCGACGACCTAGGCCTGTGGCTCTACCACATCCCGCAGATCAGCGGCGTCGGCATTCCCCACGACCTGATCGAGCGGCTGATCGCCGACTATCCCGATACCGTGCTCGGCATCAAGGACAGTTCGGGTGACTGGGACAATCTCGAAGCCATGCTCAAGCGGTTCAAGGGCTTCAGGATTTTCCCAAGCTCGGAAGGCACCATCGTCAAATCCGGCGCGCTGGGCGGGGCCGGGTGTATCAGCGCCTCGGGCAACATAAACCCCCACGGCATCCGGGCGCTGCTCGACGCCCTGGGGACCCCGGGCGCCGATGCACTCCAGGCGAAGGTCGGGGCGGTGCGGTCCACCTACGCCAAGTATCCACTCATCCCCGCGGCCAAGACGATGCTGGCGCGCGGGCTGGGAGACGCCCGCCTCGAGGCCGTAAGGCCGCCGCTGACCGCGTTGTCGCCCGAGCAGGCCGACACCCTGCATGGCGAGCTCAAGGCGGTCGGATGGAGCCTGCCGGCCCGCTAGGGCATTTGTCTCATCCGTGAACCGGAAACGTGATCCATTGTTTCCGGAAATGCTCGGGGGGACGATTATCGTACCGACGCGCCTTGATCGGGGGAAGCAGGCGAGATATGGCCAGCTACCCCCCCCAATCAAGCGCGAGACCGGCAGTGAAGTTAGCGTTCGTCATTCCAGCCTATAACGAACAGGCCCTGATCGGTGAGTGTCTGCAGTCGGTGCTCGATGAAATCGAGCGGAGCGGGCGGAAAGCGGACTGCGAAGTCATCGTCGTCAACAACGCCTCGACGGACCGGACCGGAGAGATCGCCGGGTCGTTTGCCGGCGTTCAGGTTGTCGACGAGCCCCAGAAGGGCCTCGTGCACGCGCGCGATGCCGGCTTTGCCGCTACCCAGGCGGAACTGGTCGCCAATATCGATGCCGACACCATCGTGCCCGCCGGCTGGCTGAGCAAGGTGTTCGCCGAATTCGGGCGCGACGAGGAGTTGGTCGCCCTGAGCGGACCCTATGTCTATTACGACCTGGGCTTGTGGAATCGGTTCCTGGTCTCGGGCTTTTATGGCCTGACCTACGCCATCTACATCCTTAACAGGTTCATCCTGCGCGTCGGGTCAGTGGTGCAGGGGGGCAATTTCATCTTCCGCCGGTCGGCCTGGGTCGAGGCTGGCGGCTACGACCGGTCGATCACCTTTTATGGCGAGGACACCGACGTTGCCGTGCGCCTCTCGAAGGTGGGCAAGGTCAAGTGGACCTTCGGGCTGAAGATGAAGACCTCGGGCCGCCGGCTCGCCAAGGAAGGCGTGTTCAAGACCGCCGCGACCTACACGCTCAATTTCTTCTGGGTCACCTTCCGCGGCAAGCCCGCCACCATGGACCATTCCGACATCCGCAAGGACTGATCCGGCTCGATTGCTTCGGGCTGGAAAGCCACATGCCAAGGCTTGACAAGAAACGTTTTCTGCTTAGAACGAAGGGATGCAGGAGGCGCCAACGGCTTCTTGCTGGTCAACCATAAGAAACGTTTCGCGTCGGTGCCTGCCGGCGTTCGTTCGGGAGAGATTCGTGAAAGAGAAGCTGACGAGCCTCGATACGGCTCTGGCTCCGATTGCGTCGGGGGCTTCGGTGATGTTCGGCGGCAGCCTCCTGCGCCGCCAGCCCAACGCGGCTGTCCGCCACCTTATCGCCCGCGGGGTTAAGGACCTGACGGTGCTGAGTTGGGCAGGGACAACCGCCATCGACATGCTGGCTGCCGCCGAGGCGATCCGGCGCTACGAGGGCATCTATGTCGGCCTGTTCAATTACGGCCTTGCCCCCAATTTCCGGCGCGGCGTGCAGTCGGGCCGGATCGAGGTGCGCGATTTTTCCGAGACCGCGATGGTCGCCCGGCTCAGGGCGGCCGCCCAAGGGCTGCGCTTTCTGCCCATCAGGACGCTGTTCGGGTCCGACATCGCGGCCAGAAACCCAGAACAGATCAAGACGTTCGCGTGCCCGTTCACCGGCGAGCCGGTGCAGGCGGTTGCCGCAGCCGAGACCGAATTCACCATCATCCACGGCTATAAGGGCGACAAGTACGGTAACGTGCAGTGGCCCGTGGTGCGCGACACTGACGACATGGACCAGCCAATGGCCGCAGCCGCAAAGCGGCTGATCGTCACCGTCGAGAAGATCGTGTCTCACGAGGAGGTCAAGCGCCAGCCGAGCCTGACCTATATTCCCGGCCAGTGGGTCGAGGCGATCGTCGAGGTGCCGCACGGGGCCCATCCCGTGGCCTGCGACACCATCTATGACGAGGACGATGCGCATATGCGGGACTATGTCGCCCGTTGCGCCACCGCCGAGGGGGCTGCTGCCTATCTCGATGAGTTCGCCCGCTCGGTTGCAGATCATGAGGCCTATCTGGACAAGATCGGCGCTGCGCACCTGGCCTCGCTCGACGTTTCCGGAGGTGCACAATGAACGATCAGTCCGCCACCTTTACAACAAACGAACTTATCACCGCCTATCTGGCCCGCCAGATCGAGGACGACGATCTGGCGTTTGTCGGGGTCGGCACCAATGGCAGGGCGTTTACGCTGGCGGTTGGCATTCCGCTTGCGGCCGTGCGGCTCGCCCAGATGCGCCATGCGCCCGGGGCGTGCGTCTACTGGGGCAATCTGCTCGAGCCAGACCTGTCGGAGATCCCCGAAAAGCTGACCCAGGACAGCCTGACGCACTGGCAGGCCGCGGCCTGCCCGCCCGATACGGGCACCAAGTGCGACATGCTCATGCGGCGGGCCTTCGACGTGTGCTTCAATTCCGCCGCGCAGATCGATCGCTTCGGCAACATGAACATCACCGCCATCGGCGACTACCGCCAGCCCAAGGTCCGGCTGGTGGGTTGCCTCGCCCAGCCCGAACATGCGGCTTTCGTGCGCCGGCCCTATATCGTGGTCGATCTCGACAAGCGGACGTTCGTCGAGGAGGTCGATTTCATCACCAGCGTCGGACACTACAAGGGCGGCAGTTCCCGCACGGAGACCGGATTGTCCGAGGGTGGGCCGCGGCTGGTCGTCACCAACAAGGCCGTGTTCGATTTCGCGCCCGGTTCCAAGGCAATGCGGCTTGTCTCGCTGCACCCGGGCGTCACCCGCGAAGAGGTCCTGGACCTCATGGGTTTCGTCCCCGAGGTTTCCGAGGATCTCGGCGAGACCCCGGCGCCGGACGCCGAGGAGCTGCGCCTGATCCGCCATGACATCGATCCCAATCACATCCTGTTGCGCGTATAGTTCATGCTCGATTCCCTCACATCCCATCCCGCCGCCGCGTCGCTTTCAGGGCTCAAGGTCCTGGATCTGTCGCGCTTCATTGCCGGTCCGCACTGCGCCATGGTGCTCGCCGATCTCGGTGCAGACGTGGTCAAGATCGAACGCCCGAAGGGCGGCGACGACACCCGCCTGCTCGGACCCTATCTGGAGCAGGAGAGCATCTATTTCATGATGTTCAACCGCAACAAGCGGTCCATGACGCTCGATTTCCGCAATCCCCGGTCCCAGGACCTGCTGCGCGATCTGGTCAGGGAGGCGGATATCGTGATCGAGAACTTCCGCCCCGGCACCATGGAGAAGATGGGGTGCGGCTGGGAGACGCTGCGCGAGATCAATCCGCGGCTGATCATGGCCCGCCTTTCCGGGTTCGGGCAGAACAATTCCAAGTCCGGCGAGCCCTGCTTTGACGGCATTGCCCAGGCGATGATGGGGCTCATGGACCTGACGGGCCATCCCGATGAAGGGCCCAGCATGGCCGGCACCTTCATCGTGGATTACGTCACCGCGCTGCACGCGACCATCGGCATTCTCTCGGCGCTCGAACACCGGCACCAGACCGGCAAGGGGCAGATGGTGGATGTGAGCCTGATCGGGGGCGCCACATCGCTGCTCATGACGGCGATCCCCGAATATCTGCGTCTGGGCCGGACCATGACCCGGTCGGGCAATCGCGATCGCTACGCCGCGCCCGCCAACACCTTCCAGGCGCGCGACGGCGTCTGGGTTCACGTGGTCGCTGGCAATGACGCGCATTTTCCGCGCTTCGCCCGTATGATCGGGAAGCCCGAACTGCTCGAGGACAATCGCTTCTCTTCGCTCGACGCCCGCATGAAGAACGTCGACGCGATCGAGGCCATCGCTGCCGAATGGATGGCCGGGCTGACGGCCGACGAGGCCCTGGCAGCACTGAATACGGCTGAGTTGCCCAGCGCCCGGGTGCGCACGGTTGCCGAGGTGGCCGACGATCCCTTCATGCGCGAGGCGGGCCATCTGGTGGACATCGAGCACCCCAAGGCCGGCACGGTTACCATGCACGGGATCACCGTCGGGCTCTCGGATGCGCCGGGCAGTGTTCGGATGCCGCCCCCGCAGCTTGGTGCCCACACCCAAGAGGTTCTCTCCGAGTGGCTGGGCCGCTCGGACGACGAGATCGCAGAGCTGCGCGCAAGCGCGGTGGTGTGATTACGTCAGAAATCGATTTTTGCGAAAAGGCAGACATTCTCCATGACGTCATCGACCAATATCAACGCCGCACACACCTTCGCTGCCGCTCTCAAGCGGCACGGCGTCGAGGTGATTTTCGGCCAGGCCATTCCCGCGGCCCTGTTCCTGGCTGCTCCGCACCACGGCATCCGTCAGATCGGTTATCGCACCGAGAATGCGGGTGCGGTGATGGCCGACGCCTATGCGCGCATGACCAACAAGGTCGCCGTCGTCACCGCGCAGAACGGTCCGGCTGCCACCCTTCTGGTGCCCGGCCTTGCCGAGGCCTATAAGGCGTCGGTACCGATCGTGGCCATTGTCCAGGACGTCGCGCGCCCGTTCGCGGACAAGAACGCGTTCCAGGAACTCGATCATCTGGACCTTTTTAAGGGCTGCGCCAAATGGATCCGGCGGGTCGCCGACGCGGACCGTATCGATGATTACGTGGACATGGCCTTTGCCGCCGCTGCCTCGGGACGCCCCGGACCCGCAGTGCTGATCGCGCCCATCGACATGTTCAACGATGTCCCCAAGCCAAGCGACAGCCCGCGGATGGCCAGCCTGGGTTCCTTTCCGCTCGATCGCAGCGCGCCTGATCCCGAGAAGGTCGCCGAGGCAGCGGAGCTTCTGGCCAATGCGAAACGGCCGATCGTGATCGCGGGGGGCGGGGTGCATATTTCCGGCGCCAGCGCCGAACTGGCCCGGCTTCAGGACACGGCGCATTTGCCGGTCGCCACCACGGTGATGGGCAAGGGCGCGGTCGATGAGACCCATCCGCTTTCGGTTGGTGTGGTCGGCTATTTCATGGCGGACCGCAGCCGTACGCGGCACGTGCGCGAACTGGTGACCGATGCCGACGTCGTTCTGCTGGTGGGCAACCGCACCAACCAGAACGGCACCGATAGCTGGTCGCTCTATCCCAAGGACGCCAAGTTCATCCATCTCGATGTCGACGGCCAGGAAATCGGACGCAATTACGAGGCTCTGCGTCTCGTGGGCGACGCCAGGCTCGGCCTGTCGGCTCTGACCGAGGCGCTGACCAAGCGCGATCTCGCCGACCGTTCCTCGGCACGTGCCGGAGTTGAGAAAACGATTGCGGAGGGGCTTTCCAAGGGGCGGAAAGACGCCGCTGCCCAGGAGAACTCGGACGCTGCGCCCATGCGGCCCGAGCGCATGATGCGCGATCTCGATTCCATTTTGACGCCCGAGACCATCGTGGTTGCCGACGCCAGCTATTCCTCGATCTGGGTGGCCAATTTCCTTACCGCCCGCAAGGCAGGGCAGCGTTTCATCACTCCGCGCGGTCTGGCAGGGCTCGGCTGGGGCCTGCCCTATGCGCTGGGCGCCAAATGCGCCAATCCGGACGCCAGGGTGTTCGCGCTGGTCGGCGATGGTGGGTTCGCCCATGTCTGGTCCGAACTCGAGACCGCTCGCCGCATGGGGCTCGATGTCGTGGTGTGCGTGCTCAACAATTCCATCCTCGGCTATGAGAAGCACGCCGAGAAGGTGATCTTTGGGGATTTCTCGGACGCCTGCGACTTCACTGCCGTCGATCACGCGATGATCGCGCGCGGCGCGGGGTGTCATGGCGAACGGATCGAGAGCGCGGACGCGTTCCTGCCGGCGCTCAATGCCGCCTTCGAACGCAAGGGCACTACGGTGCTCGATGTCATCACCGACGAGCGCGCCTACCCGCCCATCAGCGCCTTCAACGACAATTCGGCCCTTACCTACTGAGGGCGCGTGCAACCGAAGATGGCAGGGAGACCGCAATGAAAAAGATCATGAACACCGCCGCCGATTTCGTCGATGAAATGCTCGATGGGCTGGTCGGCGCCTATCCCGAACTCACGCTGGCAGGTGAGGATAAGCGCGTCGTGCGCCGGGCCGCCGAACTCCGGTCGGGCAAGGTGGGTGTGGTGTCCGGCGGCGGGTCGGGGCATTTGCCACTGTTCACCGGATATGTGGGGCAAGGGCTGCTCGATTCCTGTTCGATCGGCAACGTCTTTGAGGGTCCCACGGTCGGCTCGTGCAGCGATGCCATCGCTGCGGCCAATGGTGGCGCGGGCGTGCTGCTTTTGTACGGAAACTACGGTGGCGACCGGATGAATTTCGACATGGCCTCGGAATTTGCCGCCGATGACGGCATCGAGACGCGCACCGTGCTCGGCAATGACGATGTCGCCAGCGCGGGGCCCGACGAGCGCGAGAAGCGCCGGGGCGTGGCCGGGATCGTCTATGCCTACAAGGCAGCAGGCGCCAAGGCAGAAGATGGCGCTTCGCTCGACGAGGTTACCCGGATTGCCGAGTTGGCAGTCTCGCGGACCCGAACGATAGGTGTTGCGCTGTCGCCCTGCCAGGTCCCCGGCTCGGATCGCCCCTCGTTCACACTGGGCGAGAACGAGATCGAGATGGGCATGGGCATCCATGGTGAGCCGGGCATCTGGCGCGACCAGCTCAGGCCGGCCGACGAGATCGTCGACGAGATGATCGGGCGCCTGTTGGACGACGCGCCGAAGGATGCGGGTAAAAGGGTTTCGATCCTGGTCAACAGCCTCGGGGCAACTCCGCTCGAAGAACTGCTGATCATGTTCCGCCGCGCCAAGTCCCGGCTGGCCGGTGAGGGATTTGAAGTCGAGCGGCCGCTGATCGGGCATTTCGCGACCTCAATGGAAATGGCAGGCGCATCGATCAGCCTGTGCTTTGTGGACGATGAACTCTCTTCGCTTCTGGCCGCTCCGGCGCAAACCCCCTTCTGGACGGTCGGCTGATGGGCTGGACGGTAAGCGATATCGCGGGGGCCGTAGGCCGGGCGCACACGGAAATGGGCAGGCTCGAGCAGGAACTTAACGCGGCCGATGCCAAGCTCGGAGACGGTGATACCGGCGGCATGCTCAAGCGGGTTCTCGACCGGATGGCGGCGCTCGATCTTTCAGGGGTCGAGGACGCGGGCTCTGCGCTCAGCCAGTTGGCACGGGCGGCGGCGGCGGCGACGGGCTCAAGCCTGGGCACGCTTCTGGCGACTGCGCTCCTGACCATGTCCCGCGAGCTCAAGGGGCAAGCCGAGGTCGACCCTTCCTCGCTCGATGGCCTGCTGGCGGGTGCTCGCGATGCCATGATGGCACGGGGCAAGGCCGAACTGGGCGACAAGACAGTGCTTGATTCCATCGAAGCAGTAATCGTAGCCTTGCGCTCCCATGGGGGAGGAGATGTGGGTCCGGTGGTTATCGGCGCCGCGCGCGATGCGCTCGATCAGTATCGAGACAGAACCAACAAGCGGGGCAGAGCCCGGATGTTCGGGGACGCCACGGTCGGGATGGACGATCCGGGCATGCTCGCCTTCAAGGAACTTGTGGAAGCAATGGCCCGTTAAGCCGTCGCCATCCCCTCAAAAAGTGCAGGCAGGAGAGACCATGAGCACGTCGTGGGCACAGTTCAAGCGCGAAGAAATCTTTATCGACGGTACCTGGCGCAAGGCCGACAGCGGCAGGATGATCGATGTGTTTGATCCCGCCTCCGGCGAGGTTATCGGGCAGGTTCCCGAGGCGGGCGCCGACGAAACGCGGGCGGCCATCGAGGCCGCGGCGCGTGCATTCGAGACCTACCGCAAGACGACGGCCGAGGAGCGCGCGGCCATGCTGCGCAAGCTCGCCTCTTTGATCGAGGACAACAAGGAGCCGCTGGCTCAATTGCTCACCAAGGAGCAGGGCAAGTCGCTGACCGAGTCGCGCGGCGAAGTGGCCATGAGCGCCAAGTACATCCTCTGGTTCGCCGAGGAGGCGCGCAGGGTCTACGGGGACACCATTCCCTCGCCCTGGGCCGACCGGCGCCTGATGGTCACCAAGGAGGCGGTCGGTGTCGTGGGTGCGATCACGCCCTGGAACTTCCCGTCCTCGATGCTGGCGCGTAAGATCGGGCCGGCGCTGGCCACGGGCTGCACGATCGTGTGCAAGCCGGCGACGCAAACGCCGTTTTCGGGGCTGGCCTGGGGCCTTCTGTGCGCAGAAGCTGGTTTCCCCGCCGGCACCGTGAATATCCTCACCGGTTCGGCGTCCAAGATCGGTGGCGAGCTTACGAGCCATCCCGACGTCGCCAAGATCACATTCACCGGTTCAACCGAGGTGGGCCGCATCCTGCTTGCCCAGGCGGCCACGACGGTCAAGAAGGTCTCCATGGAGCTGGGCGGCAATGCGCCGTTCCTCGTGTTCGACGACGCCGACATCGATCGCGCGGTGGCCGGAGCCATTGCCTCCAAATTCCGCAATTCTGGCCAGACCTGCGTCTGTTCCAACCGCATCTATGTCCAAGCCGGTATTCATGACGCCTTCGTTGAAAAACTGGCCATCGCCGCGGCAGGGCTCAAGCTCGGCTCGGGGTTCGAGGACGGGGTGGAGCAGGGGCCGCTGATCGACGAAAAGGCGATCGAGGGCGTGGGCTCGTTCGTCGAGGACGCAGTCTCCAAGGGCGGCAAAATCGTTCAGGGCGGCAAGCGGGTGCAGCGCGACGGGTTCTTTTACGAGCCGACCGTCATCGTCAACGCGTCGTCGGACATGCGGTTTGCCCGCGAGGAAATCTTCGGTCCGGTCGCGCCGGTCTTCCGGTTCGAGACCGAGGAAGAAGCGATCGCGCTTGCCAACGACACCGAATACGGGCTGGCCTGCTATTTCTACACCCGCGATCTGGGCCGGGCTTTCCGCGTCTCGGAGGAATTGCGCTACGGCATCGTCGGGGTCAACGAGGGCGTGGTGACCACCGAGGTGGCCCCGTTCGGCGGCTTCAAACAGTCGGGTGTGGGCCGGGAAGGCTCGAAATACGGCCTCGATGACTATCTCGAGACCAAGTATGTCTGCATCGGCGGGATTTAGAGCATATCCTGTTCTGATTGAATCAGGACCTCTAAGACCTTGATTTGTCGCAAGCAACCCGGATTCCGCAAGTTCGGCGGCGTCACCACGAGTGGCGCCGCTTTGCGTTGTGCCTAGGTTCAAATGGATGGGCCCGGGCCGCGGGCAGTTCAGCGTCGCGGTGCAGCGCACGATCCGCGTATCGTGAGGTGCGTGGGAAAGATCACCTCGCGGGGCGTGCCTGTCTTCTTGGTGCGGATCCGGCGGATCAGCAACTCGGCCGCGCCGGCACCCATCTCCCGCTTGGGAAGGCGCAGGGTGGTGAGATCGATCCGGCGCAGGCTGGCGATTTCGATATCGTCGCAGCCCAGCAGCGAGAAATCCTCGGGGATGCGCAAGCCCAACTCCACTGCCGCGTCCTGAAGCCCGATGGCGTTGACGTCGTTGCTGGCGATGATCGCCGTGGGACGGTCGGACAGGCCGGCGAAATAGTGCATGGCACGGATGCCGGAATCGATCGTGTAATCTCCCTGGAACACCAGTTCGGGGTCGGCATCAAGCCCAAGCTCGCTGACGAGCTGCTCATAGGCCTCGAGCCGCTCCATGGCGGTCGAAGATTGCTGCGGGCCGGTGACGAAGCCGATGCGCCGGTGCCCGAGACTGTCGAGATAGTTCATCGAATCCCGCGTGCCTTGCATGTTGTCGGACCCGACATAGTCGTCGCGGAACCGGTGACTGCGGCGCTGGACGAGCACGAAACTGCCGGTGGCATCAAGCAGCTTGCGGATTTCTGGGCTCTCGGTGTGCTGGGAAAGCAGGATCATGCCATCCACCCTGCGATCGAGCAGAGCCTGCATCTGGCCGATCTGCCTACGCTCGTCCCCGTCGGTGTTGCACAACAGGATGTTGCACCCTTCCCGCTGTGCGACATCGTCGATGCCACGGATGAACTCGGGGGAGGCGGGGTTGGCGACATCGGCGACCAGCACCCCGATCGTGGAACTCGTCTGCATGCGCAGGGCGCGCGCAATGGTCGAGGGACGATAGCCCAGCGTCTTGGCGATCTCCTGGATATGCTTGCGCGTTTCCTCGTTGACGTGGCGCTTGTCGGCCAATGCGTTTGATACAGTCGAGACCGCGTGCCCACTGGCCTCCGCGACGTCCCGTATCGTTATTCGCCTGTCGTTCGTCACGCTGCCCCGTCCCTGAATGATGCTGCATTATGTGCCCAGATACGTTTTTGGTGCAAGTGTTGACGGGCCGGCGATATCGGTGTTTAAGGATGCAGAACCGTTTTTTAGAAAACGTTTCTTGACGCCCGAAGAGGCGCTGCTGGGAGGCTGAATTTGCCTGATACAAACTCTAGACCGCGCGTCGCGCTGATCGGATGTGGCGCGTTTGCAAATGCGGCGCTGGTGCCAGCGATGCGCATGGCGCCGCTCGATGTGGTCGCCGTTTGCGACCTCGATGAGGCCCGGGCCGTTTCGACCCAACACGCCACCGGGGCACCGCACAGGTTCAGTACAGCCGAAGAACTGGTTAAGTTTGAAGATATCGACGCGGCGGTCGTGGCCATCGGCCCGACGGTCTATCCGCGTCTTGTGCCCGGCCTGCTCGAGGCCGGCCTCGACGTTTTCGTGGAGAAACCCCCTGCGCTGGCTGCCGCTGATGCGCGTGCCATGCAACAGGCGGCAAAGGCAGCTGGAAAGCAGCTCGCCGTCGGTTTCATGAAACGTTTCGCGACAGGCTATCGCATGGCGCGTGAGATCACGGAACGCCCGGAATTCGGGCGTGTGGCGCATGTGAGTGCTCGCATCAGCACCGGTGTCTGGAAGCCGGTCTGGGCCAAGGAGCTCGACGCGTTCTCTTTCGTCATGGATCATTCGGTGCATTTTCTCGATCTGATCGCTTTTTTCGGAGGTCCGGTCCGGTCGGTGACCGCTCTTCCGCTCGTTCGGGATGGGGGGCGCATGGGATTCGCCGTGCTCCTCGGCTTTGATAACGGGGCTACGGGCGTTCTCGAGATTTCCAATCTCGAATCGCGTGGTGTCCCCAATGAGCGCGTCCAGATCATGGGGGATCGGGGCCAGTCGGTGACGGTCGAGAACGTGACGCGGGTCACCTATTCCCGCGAAGCGGCCCCCATGGCCGAAGGGCGGCCGTTCGACCCGGACACCGAGCGTCAGGTCTGGGAGCCGAACATGACCAATATTTCCCAGGAGAACGCGTCGGTTGTTCATATGGGCTATGCTGGCGAGATGCGGAATTTCGCACGGGCATTGAGTTCAGGTGAACCGATTTCGCCCGATATCGCCGATGGCGTGGCCGCGCTGGACCTCGCCCACGCGGTGCTCACCAGCGACGGTGCCTCGGTGACACTCCAGAACGGAACAAGGTAAGAGCGGATGAGCGTTTCAATCGATCTTTCGGGCAAGACGGCGCTGGTAACCGGCGGCGGGACCGGGTTGGGCAAGGCGGCAGCCGCTATCCTTGCGGCGGCAGGTGCCGACGTGCACATCATGGGCCGCAGGGCGGACGTCGTGGAAAAGTCTGCGCGCGATATCGGTGCGCGTCCGTGCGTGGGCGATGTGACGGACGTCGCCTCGCTCGATGCGCTTTTCAAGAGCGTGGCCGGTGATCGCGGCACGATCGACATTCTGGTCAACGCCGCCGGGCTCAACATCCGGGGGTCGTCCTACACCTACCCCATGAGCGACTGGGACACCGTGCAGGAGATCAACGTCAAGGGCCTGTTCGCCTGCTGTCAGGCTGCCGGTCGGCTGATGCGGGATTCTGGCTATGGCAAGATCATCAACATCGCGTCGCTCGCCAGCACCATGGGCATGCCCAACATCGTGGCTTATGGCGCGAGCAAGGGGGCGGTCGTTCAGGTCACGCGCGGGCTGGCTGCCGAGTGGGCTCCCGATGGAATTCGGGTGAATGCCATTGCGCCCGGCTGGTTCAGAACCGAGTTGACCGAACCGTTGTTCGGTGACGCGGCCTGGGTCGACAAAATCACCCGTCGCATTCCGATGGCGCGCGCCGGCGCCCCCGAAGAGCTTGCCGGAACCGTGCTTTTCCTTGCCTCGCCGCTCTCGGACTATGTGACGGGGGTAACCGTGCCGGTCGACGGAGGAGTATTGGGATCATGAGCGATCCGATCGAAAATCAGGACGACGAGAGCCATGCCCACAAGCCGAGCCCGCTCGAGCGCGTGGTCGAGGTCATCGTCGTTCCCCTGATGCTCGCGATCGTCGCCATCGGCTTTGCCGGAGTGGTGATGCGCTTCTTCATGGGCGGCCGATATGCCCTGTTCTGGACCGAGGAGGTAATCCGGTACGGCTTTATCTGGCTGTTCTGGCTCTGCGCCCCGGTTCTGGTCTGGCGGGGGTCGATGTTCGCGGTGGACCTGTTCATCATGGCACTGCCCGAGCGGGCCCGCACGGTCCTGCGGATATTTCATTGCCTGGCCATTCTCGTGCTGGTGGGGCCCTATATTCACTACGGCTGGGCCATGGCGCAGGTGAATGGCCGGCAGCTTTCATCGGCTCTGCAGTTTCCACTGTTCTGGATTTATCTCGCCATTCCTGTGGGTGCGGCTTTGATCGCCGCCGTCGTCCTTTACCAGCTCTTCCTGCTCGTCACAGGCCGCTATAGGGCCGAGGATTACTCATGATTCTGACCCTTTTTGGAAGCTTCATCGTCTTTCTCCTGCTCGGCCTGCCCGTTGCATTTGCGACGGGCCTTGCCTCGCTGCTCGTGGTTTTTACCGAGCCGATTGTCCAGGAGCGCCTGCTGATCACGCGGACGTTCGGGGGCATGGATTCCTTCACGCTCATGGCGATCCCGTTCTTCATTCTGGCAGGCGAGGTGATGTCGCGCTCCGGGCTGACGCTCAAGATCGTCGATCTCGCCATGGCTTTGGTCGGCCACATCAGGGGCGGACTCGCGTACGTCACGGTGCTGGCCAACGGCCTGATGGCCTGCCTTTCGGGCACGGCGGCCGGCAGCGCGGCGGCCATCGGCTCGATCCTGATCCCTTCGATGATCCGGCAGGGCTACAACCCTCGGCTGGCCTCGTTGACCAACGCATTCGGCTCGATGATGGGTCCGATGATTCCGCCCTCGATGTTCATGATCATTTATGGATCGATGGCAGGCGTCTCGATCGGGCGGCTGTTCCTTGGCGGTATCATTCCGGGGATTCTGATCGGGCTTGCGCTTGCGGTTCTGGTCAGCTTCCTCGTACGCCGGGAGTCCTTCAAGGTCGAGACCACGAAATTCTCGTTCCGCCAGGTCGGCATCAGTCTGCGGGATGCGAGCTGGGCCGCTCTCATGCCCATTCTCGTGGTGGGCGGCATCTTGGGGGGCATAACGACGCCGACCGAAGCCGGCATCATCGCCGTGGTTTATGCACTGTTCTACGGCTTCGTCATCGCCCGGACGCTCTCGTTCAAGGCACTGCGCGAGCTCACCATGGCCGCGGCGATCACCTCGGCCAATATCATGCTGGTCGTGGGATTTGCCGCCGTCCTGGGTACGATTCTCGCGCTCGGCCGGTTCGAGCAACATGTGATGGACGGCTTGTTTGCCATTACCACGGAGCCGATGATCATCATCGTCATCCTGATCTTCACCCTGGCCTTCATTGGCAGCGTCATGGACGAGGTGTCCACCGCCGTTCTGTTCGTTCCAACGCTTGCTGCAATCGGGCAGCAGCTCGGGTTCGACCCGGTGCATTTCGGCGTGGTGATGGTGCTGGCGATCATGACGGGCGCGGTCAACCCGCCCGTGGGCACGCTCCTGTTCATCAGCAATGCGCTGGCACGGCTCAAGCTGTCAGACATTCTGGTCCAGGTGTGGATATTCCTTATACCGATCCTGCTCGTGAACATCCTGATTGCCTTCGTTCCCGAGTTGGTCACTTTCCTGCCGTCTCTTTACTGATCAGATCGCAAGAGACGCCCCGAAACGCTACGAGGAGGAGAAGTAGCATGACTTTCAAGAAACGATTTCTGTCGCTGGCTGTCGCCGGTTGCACCGTGTTGGCGTCTGGAGGGGCAGCGATGGCCCAGATCCAGTTGACCCTCGCGGACATCTACAACGAGGACCACAGCAACACGATCGCCGCGCATTATTTCGCCGATCTCGTCGATGAAAAAACCAATGGCGAGGTTCAGGTCAACGTCTTCCCCAACTCCACGATCGGCAGCGAGCGCGAGATCGCGGAATCTCTCATGGCCGGAAGCGTCGACATCGCACCGAGCGGCCTGATCTCGCGGTTCTTCCCCGAGCTTCAGATCCTGGAACTTCCCTATCTGTACCGTGATCTCGAGCACATGCAGCGGGTTGCCGATGCCATCGCGCCGGAAATCGAGGAGATTTTCCGGTCCCAGAACGCCGAGAACCTTGGCTTTCTGTTCCTTGGCCCGCGCTCGATCGCCGGCACGCGTCCCATCCGGAACATCGAGGATATGGAGGGATTCCGCCTGCGTGTCCCCGAGCTGCCGCTCTATGTGGGCATGACCCGAGCACTTGGTGCAACGCCCACGCCCGTGGCGTTCAACGAGGCCTACACCAGCCTCGAGACCGGTGTTGCCGACGGGGCGGAAGGTGAGCCCGCAACGCTCTTTACCCAGAAATGGTACGAGCCGGCCGAGTATGTGAGCCTGACCCAGCACATCTGGCATTTCCGGTTCATCGCCATGAACGGGGCGCGGTTCAACGAATTGTCCGAAGACCATCAGCAGGCGATCCGTGAGGCCGCCCAGGAAGCTCAGGCCCATCAGGCTGGGCTGTTCGTCGAGTTCAACGAAGAGGCGATCGAGCAGATGCGGGCCGAAGGTGCCGAGATCGTCGAGACCGAGGGTCTCGAGGACTTCGCAGAAGCTGTAGCAGACTTCCAGACCGAGTTCGCCGAAGACATCGGTCCCGAAGCCGTTGAGCTGCTCGAACTGGTGCGTGCGGTCGACTGATCGACTGGCATACTCATGCGGTGGGGCGCGACCGCCCCACCGTTCCTGTTTTTTTGTGACCGGATTTCGACATGGCACCTGCAGCCTCAAACACTTCTTCACTGCGCTGGGCCATTCTCGGCACCGGCGCGATCGCCCGCCAGTTTGCCCAGGCGCTGGAGCGATCATCGCGCGGTCGCCTGATCTGCGTCGCCAGCCGGAGCGCCGCGTTCACGGCTGCTCCTGAATTCGGCGGAGCCGAGATCGTTGCCGGTTACGAGACGGCGCTGGCCAGGACCGATGTCGAAGCCGTCTACATCGCCACGCCGCACCCCAATCACGCCGAGTGGGCGATCAAGGCCGCGCGGGCGGGCAAGCATGTGCTGTGTGAAAAGCCCATCGGCATGAATGCCGCCGAGGCGACGGCCATTTTCGATGCCGGCGAGCAGAACGGGGTCCTCATCGTCGAGGCCTTCATGTATCGCACGCATCCCCAGACCAGCAGGCTGCACGAGATTCTGGCGTCCGGCCGCATCGGGCGGGTGCGCCTGATGAGTGCGTCATACGGCTACAACAAGGCCTATGATCCCGAGGCGCGCCACTTCTCCAACGCGCTCGGGGGCGGAGCCATCCTGGACGTGGGCTGCTATTGCGTGTCCATGAGCCGCCTTGTCGCCGGTGCCGCGTCGGGCAAGTCCTTTGCCGATCCGGTCTCGGTTCAGGGGCAGGCAAGCCGCGTTGAGACCGGCGCCGATGAGAATGCCACGGCGATCCTGACCTTTGCAGATGGCATGGTTTCGCGCATCGCTTGCAGCCTCACTACCGTTCAGGACAACACTGTCCGCATCTTCGGGGAAAAGGGCTGGATCGAGGTGCCCTCACCCTGGTTCTGCTCGGGCCGGCAGGGCGGATCGAGCGTGATCCGTATTCACCAGGACGGCGACGTCGAAGACATCGTGATCGACTGCTCGGACTGGCTTTACAGCCTCGAGGCCGATGCATTCGCCGCCTCGGTTGCGGCCGGACGCGCCCAAGGGCTTGCGCCGAGCCCGGCCGATACCTTGGGCAACATGCGCGCGCTTGATGCCTGGCGGAGGGCCGGCGGGGTTACCTATGTCTCGGAAGCGCCCGGGCGTTCGCCGCGGACATATGCGGGCATTGAACTGGCGCGCCCCGGCCAGTCGGCCATGGGACATGTTTCGCCGCTGCCGATCGGCAAATCGCTGTCCCGGCTGGCCATAGGCTGCATGGGGTTCGAGACCTATCCCGACGCCCAGGCGCTCTATGATGCGTTCTTTGAGGCTGGCGGCAACGTCTTTGATACGGCTCATATCTACAAGAAGGGGCTGTCCGACACGCTTTTGGGCCATTGGGTGAAAAGCCGCGATGTCCGTGAAGACGCGGTCATCATCGGCAAGGGCGCGCACTCGCCAAACTGCTATCCCGAGACCATCGGACGCGAGTTGGCCGAAAGTCTCGAGCGTCTTCAGACCGATTATATCGATATCTATTTCATGCACCGGGACAATCTCGACATCCCGGTCGGCGAGTTCGTGGACGTTCTCGATGATTTCGCCCGCAAGGGCACTATCCGGGCTTTCGGCGGCTCGAACTGGACCCTCGAGCGCCTGGGCGAGGCCAATGCCTATGCTCAACGGGCCGGCAGGCAGGGCTTTTCTGCGGTATCGAACCAGTTCAGCCTTGCAGAAATGCTCGAACCGGTCTGGCCGGACTGCATTTCCTCCTCGGACGCGGATAGCATTGCGTGGCTGCGCGGGCGGAACATGCCGCTGTTTGCCTGGTCGAGCCAGGCGCGGGGCTTTTTCACCGACGCGATGAACCCCGACGACCCGGCAACGATCCGGTCCTGGCTCAGCGAGCGGAATCTGGGGCGCCGCGAACGCGCGCGCATCCTTGCCGACCGCTATGGCACGACCATGCCGACCATCGCTCTGGCCTATCTCCTGCACTTGGACTTTCCCGTCTTTCCCATCATCGGGCCGCTTACGATTGCGGAACTGAGGATGTCCCTGGCAGCGCTCGAGGTCTCCCTTGCGCCGGAAGACGTTCAATGGCTCGCCGACGGAGACCGGCCCTGAAATCCATCCGCCTCATCGCACCAAAAACATCACTGGAGGACAACATGACCCTATCGAAATCCTTTCTCACTGTACTGGCCGGCGCCAGTCTTTCGGTTCTCGCCGTCGCGGCCCAGGCCCAGGAAGTCCTGACGCTGGGCGACATTTATGCCCGCGACCATTCCAACAGCCTCGGGGCGGTCCATTTCGCAGAGCTGGTCGAGGAGCGTTCGAACGGCGAGCTCAAGATCGAGATGTATTTCGACGCGACCCTGGGCAGCGAGCGCGAACTGGCCGAAAGCGTCGTTTCGGGCACCATTGACATCGCGCCGTCGGGTCTTTCGGGCATCGGACTGTTTTTCCCGGACCTTCAGGTCCTCGAGATGCCCTATCTCTATGAGGATCTCGACCACCTCGTGCGCGTCGCCGAGGAAATCACCACTGACGTGGAAGAGATTTTCCAGGAGCAGGGCCTGCGCAATCTTGGCTTCTGGTTCCTGGGCCCCAGGGCAATGGCCAGTGCCCGCCCGATCAACCATGTGGACGATCTCGACGGGCTGCGCCTGCGCGTGCCTGAATCTCCGCTCTATGTCGGCATGGCGCAGTTCATGGGGGCAACACCCACCCCGATCGCGTTTCCGGAAGTCTACACCAGCCTTGAGACCGGTGTAGCCGATGCAGCCGAGGGCGAGCCACTGAGCATCTGGACCACCAAATGGTTCGAGCCGACCGGCGGGGTGAGCCTGACCAATCATATCTGGCACTTTCGCCAGATCGTTGTGAACGGGGCACGCTTCGACGCGCTGTCCGAGGAACACCAGCAGATCCTGCGCGACGCAGGGCGTGACGCGATGCTCTATCAGGCCGGGCTTGTCGAAGAGCTCAACGCAGAGGCGCTGGCCAGCATCGAGGCCGAAGGGGTCGAGATCATCGAGACCGAGGGCACCGAAGAACTGGCCGAGCGGTTCGGCGCGTTCCACGACGAGTTTGCGGCCAATATCAGCGAGGGGGCCGTGGAGCTTCTCGAAAAGGTCCGCTCGGTCGAGTGATCGCCTGGTAATGGTCCGTCCCGCCGACGTGCGGGGCGGCCCGCCCCTTCTTTGCGTTCGAGGTGTGACGTGGACTACAAAGAGCCGGTATTCGAGAACGTTTATGTCGGGGAGCGTTTCGGCCCGATCGTGCTCGAAACCGATCCCTTCTTTCTCAAGAGCTACGCGTATGCGACCGACGACTACACCGGCATGGAGCTTTCCGACGGGTTGATCGTGCCCGGGGCGTTCGTCCCCGGGGCCGCCATCGTGTCCGAGCTGATGCTGGTGTTCCTGAGCGTTTATGATCCCGATGGGGTGGTCGGGCTGCACCAGAAGGAAGAGGCCGAATATTTCGCGCCCGTCGCGCCGGGAACGAGGCTGACTCTTTCAGGCCGCTACATCGACAAATACGAAAAGCGCGGCAAGGGCTATGTGGTGCTCGAGGCGGAGGCCCGGGATCTGCAGGGCCGTCTGGTGGTCCGACAGCGCAGTACCGAGATCATGCGCATTCCCACCGGCATTTCGGTGGGCACCGGCTCGGGCGAGCCCGACCGCCGGATCACCCCGCGCCCGCTCGAGGGGCAGAGGGCCGACCGGATCGATGCCGACACCCCGGTGGGAACGGCGCTCGCGCCGCTCGAAAAGCATGTGCGGCAGGCACAGATGTCAGTGTTCTCGGGTGCGGAAATTCACAAGCAGGGCATCCACACCGTTCGCAGGATTGCACAAGATGCAGGTCTGCGCGATTGCCTGGCGCAGGGCATGATGGAATCGTGCTGGGCTTCGGAATACCTCACGCGACTGTTCGGGCCTGCGTTCCTGGCTTCAGGGCGCCACTATACGACGTATCTCCACCCTGTTTATGCGCACGATGTCATCACGGTCGAGGGCGAAGTCACAGGCCGGCAGGCCGACGGACGTGTCGAGGTTGAATACTGGCTCATAAATCAGGACCGCAAGCCGACCGCAGTGGGCTTTGGCAGTGCGGTTCTGCCATGAGTGACCGCAATGACAGCGCTGATCTCTACGGCCTCATCGGACAGCCCGTCGCTGGTCTGCGGTCACCGGGCCTGTTTCAGGCTTCGCTGGCCGAGCGCGGCCTGGGCGGAACGATGGTACCGCTTGAGATCGCTCCGGCGAGCCTCGAGACGGCGCTTTATGGGCTTAGGTCCCTCGCCAACCTGCGGGGTTTCCTGGTCACCATGCCGCACAAGCAGTCCATCGCGCCTCTGCTCGATGACCTCACTGAGGCCGCACGCGTTACCGGGGCGGTCAATATCGTGCGCCGCACCGAGGATGGCCGGCTGGTGGGCGGGCAACTCGATGGCCCTGGGTTCGTCGCGGGTCTGGTGCAGGCGGGGTTTTCGCCCAAGGGTGCCAATGTGTTCATGGCCGGGGCAGGGGGCGTAGCGGCCGGCATAGCCTTTGCGCTTGCCGAGGCCGGTGTCGCCCGGATCGCGATGGCCAACCGCAATCGTGCTCGCGCAGAAAAGCTGTGTGCCCGTCTGGCGGCCCATTTCCCCGATTGCGCCTTGAGCGCAACCGACCTGGCCCCGGGACGCGACATCGGCGTAGCGATCAACGCCACCAGCCTGGGGCTTGACGGGGAGACCGATCTCCCGTTCGCGCTCGATGATCTGCCGGCGGCGGCATTCGTCGCCGACGTGGTCAATCGGCCCGAGCCGACCGCACTGGTTGCCACGGCGCGCACGCGCGGCCACACGGCGATCGAGGGCCGCGGCATGGTCATGCCGCAACTCCCGATGATGCACGCCTTTTTCGCAGGATGACTCCTCCACTCTCAGGTGAACCGGGCGGACGGTGCTCTCGTTCAAAGCGATATGCTTGAACAGAACGTCAGGGGCCGGATTTGCCCGTTTCTACCAAGGCGGTTCGCCTGATCCTGGGCGATCAGCTCTCGCGCGGGCTGGCCAGCCTGCGCGATTGCGACCAGGAAAACGATCTCCTCGTCATGGCGGAGGTGATGGAGGAGGCCAGTTATGTGCGCCATCACAAAAAGAAGCTGGTGTTCGTTTTCTCGGCAATGCGCCATTTTGCCCGCGATCTGGAGGCCGCGGGCTATCGGGTGCGCTATCTTAGGCTCGACGACCCTGACACCCCGGGATCGCTCGACGAGGTGATCTCGAAGGTGGTGCGCGAGCATCGGCCCGAGCGCGTCGTTCTAACCGAGCCGGGGGAGTACCGCGTCCTCCAGAAGTTCGAGGATTGGCGCGAGGACATGGAGATTTCGGTCGTGATCCGGGAGGACGACCGGTTCATCGCCAGCCGGCAGGACTTTGCCGACTGGGCGGGAGACGGTCGCAAGAACTTGCGCATGGAGTTCTTCTATCGCGAGATGCGGCGTCGCACGGGCTATCTCATGGACGGCGACAAGCCCGTCGGCGGCTCGTGGAACTATGATGCCGCGAACCGCAAGCCGATCCCCAAATCGGTGGTCCCGCCCGAGCGGCCGACCAGCCGGCCCGATGAGATCACCCGCGAGGTGATCGAAATGGTCGGCGCGCGGTTTGCCGACAATTTCGGAGATCTCGAGCCCTTCGACTACCCGGTGACCCGCCGCGCCGCGCTTCATGCACTCCACTGGTTTGTCGCGCATGCGCTCGAGGATTTCGGCACTTATCAGGATGCCATGCGGGAGGGCGATCCCCTGCTGTTCCACGCCCACCTTTCGGCCCTGATCAATATCGGTCTTCTGGATCCGCGTGAGGTCTGCGACCGCGCGATAGCGGCTTATGAGGATGGAGCGGCTCCGCTCAACGCGGTGGAGGGCTTCGTGCGCCAGATCATCGGCTGGCGTGAATTCATCCGCGGCGTCTACTGGCGCGAGATGCCGGGTTATGCGACGCGCAACGCGCTCGAGGCGCGGCGCGCGCTGCCCGATTTCTTCTGGACGGCCGAGACGGAGATGAATTGCCTGGCCCAGTCCATCGGAGACACCCGCGCCCATGCCTATGCCCATCACATCCAGAGGCTTATGGTGATCGGGAATTTCTGCCTGCTGGCGGGCATTGATCCGCGCCAAGTGCAGGAGTGGTTCCTGCTCGTCTACCACGATGCCTATGAGTGGGTGGAACTGCCAAACGTTTCGGGCATGGCGCTCTATGCCGATGGCGGTGTCTTCGCGTCCAAACCCTATGCGGCCTCGGGTGCCTATATCCACCGCATGTCGGACTATTGCGGTTCCTGCGCCTATGACGTGAAGGCGCGCACGGGCGAAAAGGCCTGTCCGTTCAATGCGCTGTACTGGAATTTTATCGAAGTGAATCGGGATCGGTTGGCATCCAACACGCGGATGGCGATGCCGCTCAAAACGCTCGAGCGATTCGATCCCGGCGAGCGCGATGAGATTGCGAAGTCGGCGGCGGCCTTTCTGGAAACCCTCTGAGCCTTTCTCTCAGGCTTCGTCCTGCTCGTCGCACTTCCATTTGATCGAGCAGCCCATGGAGGGGATTTGCTCGCCAGGGCCTTCGCCGGTGCGCGCGATCAGCCGCATAGCCTCGATCAGCTCGGCCCGGGCGCCCTGGGGCAGGGGCTCCTTGCGGCCCTCGTCGAGACGGCCGCGATACTTGATGATGCCCTCGCTGTTGAGCCCGAAGAAGTCCGGGGTGCAAACGGCCTCGTAGGCGCGGGCGGTCTCCTGGCTTTCGTCGTGCAGATAGGGGAAGGTGAAGCTCCTGGCCTTGGCGAAAACGGCCATGTTCTCGAACGAATCTTCCGGGTGGCTCCCGGAATCATTCGAGCAGATCGCGGCGAAGCCTACCCCGTCGGCCTTCAGGATCTGTGCGGCGGCGATCAGCCGGTTGGTGATGGCCTTCACATAGGGGCAGTGGTTGGAGATGAAGACGATCACGGCTCCCTTGTCGCGCATGATCTGGGCGCGTGTGTAGATGCGCCCGTCGGTCGCCGGCAGGGAAAAATCCGGGGCAGGAATATCGAGCCTCGGTTGCTCGACGATCGTGGCCATGGCTGGGTCCATCCTTGTTCTGGCAATGGCCGACAAAATGCGACGGACGTGGCCGTAAAATCAAGCGCCGCTCGTGCGCGCTCCGGCCCTCAAATGGTCCAGCACCATTTCCACCGCGTGGGCCTCGCGCGCCTCGACCATGGCTTCCGCCCCCAGATCTGTCTCGAAGATTACCGAAAGGGTCGCGTTGTTGGAGACGTAGAAATAGCCCAGCGCCGCGATGGAAATGTAGAGCTGGACGGGATCCACGTCGGTCCGGAACTCACCGGTCACTTCGCCGCGTTCGACGAGCGTGCGCAATTGATCGACCAGCGGCGAGTGCAGGCCGTGCATTTCGGGTATGGTTTTGAGATAGCGCGCCCGGAGGAGGTTCTCATTGGTGAGAAGCGCAATGAACCAGGGCTTTTCGAGAAAGTGCCGGAAGGTGAAGCGCACGAGCCGTTCCACGGCTTCGGTCGGGGAGAGACGGTCGAGGCTCAAATCGCGTTCGCCGGCCCGGATCTCTCGATAGGCTTCTGTCAGGACCTCCCGATAGAGCGCGTCCTTGTCCCCGAAATAGTGGTAGAGCATCCGCTTGTTGACCTGGGCGCGCTCGGCGATGGCGTCGATCCGCGCACCGCCGAGCCCGTGTTCTGCAAACTCCGCCCGGCTGGCCGCCAGGATTGCTGCCTTGGTCCGCTCCGCATCGCGCCGCCGCGTGCGCGGCTTGGTGGACTGTGATGCAGGAGACGGGGCAGGATCAGCCATTGGGCGTTCGCGCTTCTTTCCCTGGGAAGAGTTTGGAGACCATGGCTCCGACACGGTTCGAAACCGCGGGCATGCTCATCAGGATGGTTATCAGTATGATCGCCCAGAGTACAGCCGAGATGGGGCGTACAAAGAACGGGGTCAGATCCCCGTCCGATACAACCAGCCCGCGGCGCAGGTTCACGTCCAGCAATTCACCCAGGATGATCCCCAGCACCAGCGGCGCCATGGGATAGCGCATTTCGCGCAATACGAACCCGACCAGCCCGAAGAACACCATCACGTAGACGTCGAACATCCGCTGGGTAATGGCGAAGGAACCGACCACGCACAGCACGTAAACGATCGGCATAAGCTTCTCGCGAGGAACGACAAGCACTTTGACGAGCAGCTTGGTGAGCGAAAGCCCGTAAATGGTGATGGCGATCACCGACAAGAGCAGCATTCCGACGACCTGATAGAGGAACTGCGGGTTCTCGGTCATGATCATGGGGCCCGGGCGGATGCCGTGGATATACATCGCCGCGATCAGCACTGCCGCAGCAGCGGAACCGGGAAGGGCGAGCGTGAGGGTCGGGATCATGGCCCCGGGAATAACCGCGGAGTTGCCGGTTTCGGCGGCGACGAGGCCCTCGACAGAACCCTTGCCGAACTGGTCGGCTTCCTTGCTCTTGCGCCGCGCGGCCGCATAGGACGCCCAGGAGCCGATGTCCTCGCCCACGCCGGGGATGATCCCGGCGATGGTGCCGATGATGCCCGAGCGGATGGTGGTCCGCCAGTATTTGGCTACCTCGCCGATCCGGGGGATGACCCTGTCCTTGCTCTCGATGATCTCGGGCACGAAGCGCCGCTTCATCACCCCGAGCAGTTCGGCAAAGCCAAAGGCGCCGACCATGGCGGGAATGATGTCGATGCCCGAGCCAAGCTGCTGCATGCCGAAGGTGAAGCGCTGGTGCGCGTGCAGGCTCTCCATGCCGACCATGGCGAACAACAGGCCCAGGATGCCGGCGATATAGCCCTTGATCGGGTTGTCGAGCGCCGTGAGGCGGCCCGAGATGAGGACGCCGAACAGCGCCAGCCAGAAGAATTCATAGGACCCGAAGCGCAGGGCGAACTCGGCGAGCCATGGCGCGATCAGGGCCAGAAAAAAGATGCCCACGAGCGTGCCCAGCCCCGAAGAGGTGGTCGCAATGCCCATCGCCATGCCCGCCCGACCGGCCTTGGCCAGCGGGTAGCCGTCCAGCGTGGTCGCGGCACTGGCGGGGGTGCCGGGAATCGCCAGCAGAATTGCCGGGCGGCTGCCGCCATAGATCGAGCCGACATAGAGTGCGATGAGGGTCAGGATCGCCTGATCGGGCGCCATGCCGTAGGTGAGCGTCACGAGCAGGGCAACGCCCATGGTGGCGGTCAGGCCAGGCAGCGCGCCGATGATGATCCCGAGAAGACTCGCCCAGGCGAGATTGAACAGGGATTCAAAGCTCATGAAGTGGGCGATGCCCGCGCCAAGCAGAAAGAAGCCGTCAAACATTGCTCAACAATCCTCTAGGGCAGACGGACAAGGAAGCCGCGCTCGAAGGCGACAGTGACGACGGCGGAAACGATGACGGCCTGCACGGCGGCCCAAAGCATGGATTTGGGCAGGGGCTTGGGCTCGTTTGTGGCCCAGACCTCGAAGGCGACGATGAAGGCGAAAACGTACAGGCCCGTGGCCAGCCAGAAGGGGACGCGCCCGAGCAGTACGAGAGCGTAAGCCAGGCTGATGAGCGCTGCGACCGCGAAGCGGCGCGCCTCTGTACCGGCGAACATCGAGCCGAAGTCCTGCCAGCCATTCTCGAGCTTGCGGGTCTCGACCAGTGCCTTGCCGCCGAGCATGGCGCCGCACAGGGCGAGGGCAATACCGAGCAGGCCGGGAACCAGGCCGGGTACAGTCGCAGGATGAATGCCGCGCATTTCGAGCCGCGGCATGGTCCACGAGAGATAGATGATGACAAGGCCGAGCACGAGGAACGCGGTACCTGCGATGAGGTCGGCGTAGGGCATCCGTCGGTTGGCGGCGGCCTCGGGGTCCGTGGAAGTTTGCGGATCGCTCATGAACACAGGCTCCGGTTGAACGGGAGAGCGCCCGGCCGGGGCCGGGCGCTCGTGCTTGGGAGGAGAAATCCTCACATTTCGCTGTGGGTCTCGCAATCGATGCCGATGGTCGAGGGATCGTTGACCATCAGGCCGCGCGGCTCGGCGGCACAGGCTTCCTCGATCACGATCGGCATGGCGCGCTCACGGGCGTCTTCACCATAGGACGGAGCAAAGACCGCGCCGTTGGTTTCGGCGTATTCGGCCAGAGCGTCAGATGTCATCACGTGCTCTTCCCAGATGCGGTCCATGGTGGAAACCACTTCGTCAGGCACGCCGACCGGGATGAAGATGCCGAAATAGTCCGGAGCGATCGGGTAGTCGGGCATCCAGTCGGTGATCGGAGGGATGGGCTCCGCACCCTCGAGCGTCAGGGGCTCGTCGCTGAGCACGGCCAGGCCGCGCAGGCGACCGCCGCGGATCAGTTCGGCCTGCTCGACCGCAAGCTGGGTGGTGACCATGGCTTCGCCGCCGGCGGTGGCGATCGCAGCCGGTCCGCCGCCGTCATAGGTCACCATGCGGTACTCGAATTCGCCTTCCTGGCCGAGGCCGGCGATCGCCGTGCCGCCCGAGGAGGTGACCCCCGCCGTTGCGACCGTGATCTCGGAACCGCGTTCCTGGAACGCTTCGAGAAGCTGTCCGAAATCTTCGAACTCGCTGTCTGCGGGAACCGCGACCACAGGCACGTTGGCGACCGAGAGATAGATATGCCAGTCGTCGATGTTCGTGCCCTCGACAAGGCCCGTCACGCTGTAGGTGGCGTTGTTGGCAATGGCGTTGGCGGTCCAGGTATAGCCGTCGGTGGGAGCGGCGAGCACTTCGGCGGTGCCGGTCGCGCCCGAGGCACCGGGCTGGTTGACCACCACGACGGGAACGCCGAGCTGCTCGGAGATGATCGGGGTGGTCACGCGGGTGACCTGGTCGGTCGAACCGCCAGCGCCCCAAGGCACGATGACGTTGATCGGCCGATCCGGCTGCCATTCCTGAGCGATGGCGCCGGCCGCAGTCAGCGCAAGAGTGGAAGCGGCCGCCGCCAGGGCGACCCGTTTGACGTGATTCATGTTGTCCTCCCGAAAGGGTTGGGTGCGCGCGGCTGTCCTCCCCCGCGTCGCTGCCCGAACTGTGAAACGCCAGATCGCCCCTGTCAAGAAGTAAGTAACTGGTTAGTTCTTATCGCATTCCGACCGCCATCAGCCCGCGCACATACCCCGCAGCGAAGGCCGCCGCGCCCGGACCGTTGGGCACATATTCGAACGGCTCCATGGCCAGAGCGCCATCATAGCCGACCTCTAGCAGCGCGGAAATGAGCGGGACGATGTCGTCGCGCGCCTCCGGGTCGGTGGACTGACCCGGCGCCCTGCGGTTGATCGCGTTGAGCTGGACGTGGGCGAGTTCGCCCGCCGCGTGCATCTGCCGGGCAAGGTCGGCCAGAGGGGTGTTTTCTTCCTGTGCCGAGTGGGACACGTCGAGCATCAGGCCCAGACCGCGCGAGTCGGCGCGGGCGATCATGTCTCGCGCCTGCTCGATCCTGTTGATGAAATTGCATTCCACCGAATTGATGGCCTCAAGGCAGCACACGAGCCCCGACGCGGCGGCGCGGTCGCCGATCGCCTTGAGGTGACCGGCGGCGATCTCGCGCTGGCGGTCCTCGGTCTCGCTATCGATTCGCCGCTGGGCAGGGGAGCCCAGGACCAGAACGCGTGCGCCGAGGGCCGCGCCGATATCGACGATCGAGAGCATGGCGGAGCGGGTGAAGGCCCGAACGTCTTCATCGAGCGATGTGAGCCCGATCCCCTCGGGCGCCATCATCAGCCAGTGCAGGCTGGTCACGACCAGATCGTGTTCCTCGACCGTCTGCCGAACCCTGGCGAGCCGCTCGGCGTCGAGCGCGGTGGGATCTTCGCCCAGTGTGAAGGGAGCGATCTCGAGCCCGTCATAGCCCGCGCCCTTCGCGAACGCGCATTGCTCGCGCAGCGTCATGGGCGTGAGCACCTCATTGCACAGGGACAGCTTCATCAGACCTTCTCCTCACATGTTCGACCAAAGGCGGGGTCGGTTGCCGCTTGACGGGTTATGAAACCGCTAGTAAGTAACTGGGTAGTTACAAAAGATGACATCACAAGGGGTGGAGGCTTGCAATGGCGCAGCGGCGCATCGGCATCATCATGCATGGCATAACCGGTCGGATGGGGTACAACCAGCATCTGGTTCGGTCCATTCTCGCGATCCGCGATCAGGGCGGCATCGCGCTTTCGGGGGGCGACACCCTCATGGTCGACCCGATCCTGGTCGGCCGCAACCTCGACAAGGTCAAGGCCGTGGCCGAAAAGCACGGCATTGCCCGGTATTCTGACGATCTGGACGCCGCCCTGGCCAATCCGGACGACGAAATCTTCTTTGACGCGGGCGCGACCAAGATCCGTGCGGGCCTGCTCGAGAAGGCCCTGGCGGCCGGCAAGAACATCTATTGTGAAAAGCCGACCTCCGACGATCTCTCGATCGCCATCGACATCGCGAAAAAGGCACGCGCTTCGGGCCTCAAGCACGGCGTGGTTCAGGACAAGCTTTACCTGCCGGGGCTGATGAAGCTCAAGATGCTGCGCGATTCCGGGTTCTTTGGCGATATCCTGTCGGTCCGCGGCGAGTTCGGCTACTGGGTGTTCGAGGGTGACTGGCAGAAGGCGCAGCGCCCCTCCTGGAACTACCGCAAGGACGATGGCGGCGGCATCATTATCGACATGCTCTGCCACTGGCGCTACGTGCTCGACCACACCTTCGCGCCGGTCAAGGCGGTGTCGTGCCTGGGTGCCACCCACATTCCCTCGCGTGTCGACGAGCAGGGCAAGACCTATTCCGCTGACGCGGACGACGCAGCCTATGCGACCTTCGAGCTCGAGGGCGGCATCATCGCCCAGGTCAATTCGAGCTGGGCCGTCCGGGTGCGTCGCGACGATCTGGTGACCTTCCAGGTCGACGGCACGCATGGCTCGGCCGTGGCTGGACTTCACAAATGCTGGACCCAGCACCGGGTCAACACGCCCAAGCCGGTCTGGAACCCCGATCAGCCCCAGGTCATGAACTTCTTTGACGATTGGGAAGAAGTGCCCGACAACTGGCCGGCCGACAACGGCTTTAAAGTCCAGTGGGAGGAGTTCCTGCGCCATGTGGTGGAGGATGCGCCCTGGAGCTTTGGGCTCGAGGCCGGTGCGCGCGGCGTGCAACTCGCCGAACTCGGCCTCAAGAGCTGGCACGAACGCCGTTGGCTCGACGTCCCGGAACTGGAGTTCTGATCCATGACTTCGCTGATTTTGCCCAAGGCAGACCGCTCGACCGAGCGCTACACGATCCGCAACCAGCCGGTTCCCGTCGCCAAGCGGGATCCCGGATCGTTCAACCGCATCGCCTATGCGGCAACCCACGTGGTCGCCGATCCGCTGGCGGACAATGATCCGTGGCTGGCCGCCGACATCGACTGGGACCGCACGCTGGCCTTCCGTCATCACCTCTGGGATCTGGGTTTCGGCGTCGCCGAAGCGATGGATACCGCTCAGCGCGGCATGGGCCTTGGCTGGCCCGAGGCGCGCGAGCTGATCGAGCGGGCGCTCAAGGAATCCCGGTCCAGGGAAGGGGCGGTAATCGCCTGTGGCGCGGGAACCGACCATCTGGCGCCCGGTCCCGACGTGACCATCGACACGATCATCGAAGCCTATGAGTCCCAGATCGAGGCGATCGAAGCCCATAACGGGCGGATCATCCTGATGGCCAGCCGCGCGCTTGCGGCCGCCGCCAAGAGCCCGGACGATTACATCAAGGTCTATGGCCGCATTCTTTCGGGCGTGAAGGAGCCGGTGATCATCCACTGGCTCGGAGAAGCCTTCGACCCTGCTCTCGAAGGGTACTGGGGCAAATCCGACCACATGGCGGCAATGGACGTGGCGCTCGACGTCATGGGCGCGCACGCCGACAAGGTCGACGGCATCAAGGTCTCTTTGCTCTCCAAGGAAAAGGAAATCGCCATGCGGCGGCGCCTGCCAGAGGGCGTCCGCATGTATACGGGCGACGACTTCAATTATGCGGAACTGATCGCGGGCGACGAACAGGGGTATTCCGATGCGCTCCTGGGCATCTTCGATGCCATCGCGCCGGTGGCTTCGGCGGCTCTGGGCGAGTTGGGCGCTGGCCGGGACAAGGAGTTCTTCTCGCTCCTCGATCCCACCGTTCCGCTCTCGCGGCACATCTTCAAGGCACCGACCCGGTTCTACAAGACCGGCGTTGTGTTCCTCGCCTGGCTCAATGGCCTGCAGGATCATTTCTCGATGATCGGTGGCCAGCAGTCGGCCCGCTCGATCCAGCATCTCGCCGAGCTGTTTCGGCTCGCCGACGATGCCCGGGTTCTTGCCGATCCCGAACTGGCCGCACGGCGCATGAGCACACTTCTGGCGCTGCACGGCATAGAGTAGCCTGTGTCTTCGGCCCCGCGCATCAGGGTTGTCTCGGCCGAGGCCTTTCGGCGCGAGACACCCTTCAGGTTTCCGTTCCGATTCGGGATCGCCGAGGTGCACCGCGCGCCTCAAGCCTTCGTGCGGATCGTGATCGAAGACGCCTCTGGCCGGCAGGCGACCGGCTGGTCTGCGGAGATGATGGTCCCCAAATGGTTCGACAAGAACCCGGACCTGTCCCCGCACGACAATCTAGACCAGCTTCGCACCTCTCTGGACCTTGCCATGGTGCGGGCGCTCGATACCCCTGCCGGCACCGCGTTCGATCTCCATCATGGTATGGAGGCCGACCACCATGCCCAATGCGCCGGACATGGCCTTGGCGGGCTGATCGCCTCATTCGGCCTGGCGCTCGTCGACCGGGCCATCATCGATGCGCTGGGGCGGCTCAAGGGCAGGGGCGCGGCGGCTCTCGTTACCGCCAACATGCTCGGCATCGACGCCCGCACGGCGCCGGATCTCGAGGGGTTCGACCTGACGGGATTTCTCGGTTCGCTCGCCGTGCCCGCCGAGATGGCGATCCGGCACACGGTGGGGCTGGGCGATGCGCTGGTCGCGGAGGATCTGGGCGAGCGTCTCAATGACGGGCTGCCCGAAACGCTCCAGGATGTGATCGCAGCCTATGGCCACCGTCACTTCAAGCTCAAGATCGCCGGCAATCCAGAAGTGGACTGCGCGCGGCTGGTGCGCATCGCCAAGGGCATCGAGCAGTTCTGCGATGGCTATCGCGTCACGCTGGACGGCAATGAGCAGTATCGGGACGAGGAACAAGTGCTCGAGCTGATGTGGCGGATGGCGGCGGAGCCGGCACTGGCGATCCTCAACCGTCGAATCCTGTTTCTCGAGCAACCCATTGCCCGGGCACACGCTTTGTCGCGCCCGATCCGCAAGCTCGCCTCGTTCGTGCCCGTCGAGATCGACGAGTCGGACGCGGACATGGGCGCTTTCGTGACCGCGCGGGAGCTGGGCTATACCGGCATATCGTCGAAGTCGTGCAAGGGCTTTTACCGCAGCGTTCTCAATGCGGCGCGCGTGGCCAAGTGGAACGCGGAGGAAAATGCGCCCCGCTATTTCCTGTCGGGCGAAGACCTCACCACCCAGTCCGGGGTGTCCGTGCAGCAGGACCTTCTGCTCGCCGGGCTGGTCGGGGTTACCCACGTTGAGCGCAACGGGCACCATTTCGTCGATGGCATGGCCGGGGCTTCGGACGCAGAACAGGGGGCGTTCCTTTCGGCGCATTCCGACATCTATGCGCGCCGTCTCGGTCGCGCGCGGCTCGACATCGCTCAGGGCCGCCTGCCGCTCGGCTCGATCGCTTCGGCACCCGGGCTCGGCGTCGCCGTCGAGCCGATCTGGACAGACATGAAACCTCTCGGGGAGGACTAATCCGATGAGCGCCAAGGGGCAGCTTTCGATCAATCTGGCAACCACGCGCGGCAGCTGGGGCTTTGCAGAGGCCGTGGACGGCTGCCTGCGGCACGACATCACCGCGATTGCGCCCTGGCGCGATCAGGTCGAGGCAATCGGCCTTGATGAAGCGGCACGGATCGTGAAGGCCAATGGGCTCAAGGTGACCGGCCTTTGCCGCGGGGGCATGTTCCCAGCGGTCGATGCGGCGGGGTGGCAGGCCAATATCGACGACAACCTCAAGGCCATCGACGAGGCCGTCGCGCTCGGCGCCGACTGCCTGGTTCTGGTGGTGGGCGGACTGCCCGGTTCTTCGCGCGATATCGTCGAGACCCGCAAGCAGGTGGCCGATGGTATCGCCGCCATCCTGCCTTACGCTCGCAAACAGGGCATGCCCTTGGCCATAGAGCCTTTGCATCCGATGTACGCCGCTGACCGGGCCTGCGTGAACACGCTCGGCCAGGCGCTCGACATCTGCGTCGAGCTCGGCGACGGGGTCGGGGTGGCGATAGACGTCTACCACGTCTGGTGGGATCCAGATCTCGCCGCCCAGATCGCCCGAGCGGGCCAGATGGGCACGATTCTCGCCCACCACATCTGCGACTGGCTGGTGCCCACCACTGACCTGCTGCTCGACCGCGGCATGATGGGCGACGGGGTCATCGATCTTCCCGGTATCCGGGCGATGATCGAGGCAGCCGGGTTCCATGGGCCCCAGGAGGTCGAGATATTCTCAAAGGAAAACTGGTGGAAGCGTCCCGGCGACGAAGTGCTTGCGACCTGCGTGGATCGGTTCGACACCGTCTGCTGATGGCGGCGAGTCCTTCACGCCGTGAAGCGTGGGTCTCCATGCGTTGAATCGGGCTTCGCCTGCAATGCGCTGTTTGACCAGGCAAAATGGTCGTGGTGGGGTTCTCAAGCTTCGGGCGAACCGGCCATCGTCCCGGCAGCGTCGGCGGCCATGAGGTGCAGCGAACCCTGCGCGTAAAAGTCTTTCCGGGCTGGTGCCGGGGAATCGCTTGCCTCGCGGCGCCGTGGGTAAATATGGGTACTGCGTACCCCCATCGCCCACGCTGAGTCACTTTTCCACAATTTCGGTCATCGGCGCCGACCGCTGCGCGACGGCGGCAAACGCCGGCCCCAGCGCGCGAAACCTGTCGAATCCTCCGGAAACCCGCGCCTTCCAGCGCCCCGCTGTCCCTCCACGCCTACGGAAGCACCGCGCGCCTTCAAGTAGAGGGCGCCGGGCCAGCTTGATCTGGATCAATGCCCAAGTCACAGTAGCGTTTACCGTTCGTGGCGGAGCGGTTTTTTGAGAGGTATCATGAGGATAGTCGCGAGGCGCGGGCTCACCGTGTCGCTTGCGGGCGCACCCATTCAGGAGGTCGGCGCCGATCCCGTCGCGTCCCATGTCGGGGTCATGGGGGCGGACTATCCCGTCATGCGCACCGAGCTGCTGGTCGAGGAGGGGCAATCCGTCGAGCCCGGCACCGCGCTCTTTCGCGACCGCAACCGGCCGCGCATCGTCGTCACTTCGCCGGTTTTCGGCGAAGTCGAGCAGATATCCATCGGCCACCGCCGGCGCCTGTCCGCGCTCACCATCGCGCTGGGCGAGGACAGTGGGGGCGAGCCGATCCGCTTCCCGCCGGGCCAGGCAGCGACCCCTGCCGGGCTTCGGACGTTCCTGCTGGAGTCAGGGCTCTGGCCGGCCCTGCGCACGCGCCCGTTCGAGCGCATTCCCGATCCCGATGGTGTCGCCGATGCGCTCTTTATCACCGCGATCGATACCGCCCCCCATGCCCCCGATCCCCGAATTGTGCTGGCCGATCGCGCGGAAGATTTCGCTCGCGGCGTCGAGGCGCTCACGCTGCTCACCGAGGGACCGTTGTTTGTGTGTCAGGACAGCGGGCCGGCGCTGCTCGAAGGCCTGCCGGAGCGGGTTTCCCTCGTCCGGTTCGCGGGCGCCCATCCCGCCGGGCTGGTGGGCACTCACATCGCGCGGCTCCGTCCGGTCGATGGGCAAGGCACGGTCTGGCATATCGGCTATCAGGATGTCGCGGCGCTCGGCCGGGCCCTTGCCAGCGGCAAGCTCGATCCGGTGCGCACCATCGCCATTTCGGGCCCCGGCCTTCGCTCTGCGCGCCTCGTGCGCGCGCCTCTGGGCGTCGATCTGCACGGCCTGCTGCGGTCCGAAATTACCGCAGGCGCCAAGCGCATTATCTCGGGACCGATCCTCTCGGGACGCGAAAGCCGCTATCTGGCGCGCTATCACCAGCAGGTCACCGTGCTAGACCGGGTCGAGCCCCGGCGCCGCCACTGGTTGCTCGGCGCGCTGCGCCAGGCTGCTGCGCCAGCGCCCTTCATCCCCACCCAGGCGCTCGAGCAGTCCTTCGGCCCGAACCTGCCGCTCGTGCCGCTCCTGCGTGCGCTGAGCATCGAGGATGCCCAGACCTGCGAGAGGCTGGGGTGCAAGGCGCTAGCCGAAGAGGATCTGGCGCTCGCCAGCTACGCCTCGGGCGGGAGCACCGATTTCGGGGCCCGGTTGCGGGCGGTGCTCGATCGGATCGAGGAGCCGGCGTGATCAGGGGTCTTTACCATCGCGATACCGTGGGCTGGCTCATCGCCGCAGCGGTCTTGCCCGTCTTGGCGGCAACGGTCGTCGAGCAGGGCGTTCCGGCGCTCGAACGGATGGGGCTGACCCTTGTGGTCGTGCTCGTCTGGCAGGCGGTGTTCCTGTGGGTCCGCGCCCAGCCGGCCTCTGCCACCGCGCTGGTCACTGCGATCGCGGTCGGGGTTCTGGCGCCGGGGGATTTCGCCGTCTGGCAGATCGTGCTGGCGGTCTCGTTCGGCACGGTGATCGGCGAGCAGATCTTCGGCGGCTGGGGTCGCAACATCATCAATGTCGGGGTTGCGACCCTGGCGTTCCTCTATTTCGCGTTCCCCGAGACGCTCCACGAGGGCGCTGGCCCGCTTGTGGCGGCTGCCTGTATTCCGGGTGCGTTATTGCTGTTGGCCACGGGCATCCTGGCGCCGGCGGTTCTGCTGGCCTCGGCGGTGGGAGCCGGCGTGGTGACACTGGGCCTGGACCAGAACCCGGTCGAACTTGTGGTCAATGGCAGTCTCGTCTTCGGACTGGTCTTTCTCGTCTGCGATCCCGTGGCGTCCGCGGCTACACGCGGCGGACGCTGGGTCTTCGGCTTGCTCGCGGGCGGGCTCATCGCGCTGTTCGCCTTTGCCGATGCTGGTTCGGACGTCCCCCACGCGGTGGTGTTCGCCGCGTTGCTTGCCTCGCTCTTTGCGCCGCTGATCGACGCCGCCGTCATCGCTCTCTCCAGCAGCCTGAGGAGGCGCCGCCATGGCTGAGATCAATCCCCTCGTCCTCTGGCGCCGGATTCTGGCCCTGCCCAATGAAAGCCGGATCAAGACGCTCGTGATCGCCTTTGCCGTTTCGGCGGTCTGCGCGCTGGTCGTGTCGGCCGCATCGGTGCTGCTGTCCCCGCTTCAGGAGGCCAACCGGGCCGCGGCGCAGGAGGCGCGCATGCAGGCCATGCTCGAGACCATGCCCGGCATAGCCGACCTGATCGCCGGGCTGGGTGGGGACGGGCTCGAGACCGTGATCGTGGATCTGCGCACCGGAGAGCCGGCCGATATCGACCCGGCGACGTTCGACGAAGCGGCGGTGCGCGCCGATCCCGAGACCAACACGGCCATCCCCGGACCCCAGGATATTGCCGGGCTCGGGCAGCGGCCCGACCTTTTGCCCGTCCATCTTGTGCGCGAGGGCGAGACGCTGCGACTGGTGATCCTGCCGGTCTCGGTGGTGGGCTATCAGTCGACGATCCGCGCTCATCTCGCGCTGCAGGGTGACCTCAATACCGTCGCGGCCTTTTCGGTGATCGAGCAGGGGGAGACCCCCGGGCTGGGCGCGCGCATCGAAGAGCCCGCCTGGGAAGCGCTATGGCCCGGCAAGCAGATCGCCGACGATGACGGTGAAATCCGGCTGACGGTGGTGCGCGGGCGGGCGACCGACGCCTATGAGATCGACGGAATTACCGGGGCCACCCGCACCGGTAATGCGGTCGCTGCAGCCGTCCAGTTCTGGATGGGCCCTTATGGCTTCGGGCCCTATCTCGAAACGCTGCGTGGGGAGGGGATCTAGATGCGCCAGGCGCTCCGCCATCTCTACGGTCCGATCATAGACAACAACCCGGTGACGCTGCAGATCCTGGGGATCTGCTCGGCGCTGGCGGTTACCACCTCGCTTTCGACCGCGCTCGTGATGTGCGCTGCCCTCACGGCGGTGCTGGTGAGCGGCAATATCATGATCTCGGCGATCAGGGCGCATATTCCCACCACCATAAGGCTTATCGTCCAGATCACGATCATCGCGTCGCTGGTCATCGTCACCGATCAGATCATCCAGGCCTTCGCCTTCGAGATGAGCGAGCGGCTTTCCATCTTCGTTGGGCTGATCGTCACCAATTGCCTCGTCCTGGGCCGGGCCGAAGCCTTCGCCATGCACAACCCCGTCGTGCCCTCGGCGCTCGACGGTCTCGGCAATGGGCTGGGCTATTCGCTGATCCTGGTCATTGTCGGCTCCATTCGCGAACTCTTCGGCGCCGGCACGCTTCTGGGTTTCACCATCCTGCCCACCATCTATGGCGGGGGCTGGTTCGTCCCGCTCAACCTCATGATGCTGGCCCCCAGCGCTTTCTTCATTCTGGGCCTGCTGATCTGGACGATCCGGTCCATCCGCCCCGTGCAGGTGGAGCCCGCGGACTTCGAGATATCGATCCAGCCCGACAGGAGAGCGCCGTGATCGATCTCTTCGTGCGCTCGATCTTTGCCGAAAATCTCGCGCTGAGCTTTTTTCTGGGCATCTGTACCTACCTTGCCGTCTCCAAGCGGCTCGATACGGCGGTGGGGCTCGGGATCGCGCTGATCGTGGTGCAGGCGATCACGGTACCGCTCAATCACCTGATCCTCGTTCGCCTGCTGGGTCCCGGATCATGGGACTGGCTCGGGCTGGGCGCGGTCGACCTCACCTTCCTCAACCTCATCGCCTTCATCGGCGTCATCGCCGCGATGGTGCAAATTCTCGAGATGGTGCTCGATCGGCATGTGCCCGCGCTCTACCGGTCGCTCGGCATCTACCTGCCGCTGATCACGGTCAACTGCGCCATTCTGGGGGGCAGCCTGTTCATGGTGGAGCGCGATTACACCCTCGCCGAAAGCGCGGTCTTCGGGCTGGGCTCGGGCATCGGCTGGGCTCTGGCCATCGTAGCGCTCGCCGCGCTTCGCGAACGCCTCAACTATGCGGATGTGCCTGCCGGGCTGCGCGGGCTGGGCATGGCCTTCATCGCGACCGGGCTTTTGTCGATGGGCTTTACCGCCTTTGCCGGGGTGCGCCTATGATCGCCATCCTGCTTGGCACCCTGCTGATCGTTGCGCTGGTCCTGACGCTGACGCTCGTCGTGATGGGTGCGCGGGCCGTCTTCTCGCCTGCGGGCCCCGTGGAGATCACCATCAACGGCGCAACGACGATCGCCGGGACGACCGGGCGCAAGCTTTTGGGCCTGCTCAACGATGCGGGAATCCCCGTGCCCTCTGCCTGTGCCGGGGCCGGGACGTGCGGGCTGTGCAAGGTGCGGGTCGCCGGTGGCGGTACGCCGCTGCCCACCGAGATCGCGAGGCTGGCCCGCGCGGACCTGCGGGAGGGCCAGCGCTTGGCGTGCCAAGTGGTGGTGCGCGAGCCGCTCGCCGTGGAGGTGCCCCAGGACATCCTTGCCGCCGAAAGCTGGTCGGCGGCGGTAGTCTCCAACACCATGGTCGCACCGCTCATCAAGGAGTTGGTGCTCGACCTGCCGGGCGGACGTGCCTTCGAATTCCGCGCCGGCGCGTATGTGCAGGTGGAGGTGCCTCGCTACGCGCTGGCTTTCGCCGATTTGGAAATCGATCCGGCCTACCAACGGGACTGGGACATGCTGGGCTGGCGCAGCCTTGAGGCGAAAAGCAGTGAACCGGTGAGGCGCGCCTATTCGATCGCAAACAGGCCCGAGGACAAGGGGACCATCGTGCTGACCATTCGGCTCGCCGTGCCCCCGCCGGGCGCCGAAGACCGTATTCCCCCCGGCGTAGGCTCGTCCTGGCTGTTCGGCCTGCGCGAAGGCGATACCGTTTCTGTCGCCGGCCCGTTCGGGGAGTTCCACGCCAAGGACACGGATGCGGAAATGGTGTTCATCGGCGGTGGCGTGGGCATGGCCCCGCTTCGCGCGATGATTCACGAGCAGCTCGCAAAGGGCTCGAAACGCAAGATTTCCTTCTGGTACGGCGCGCGCTCGAGCGCCGATATATTTTATCGCCAGGAGTTCGACATGCTGGCCCGGGACCATGAGAATTTCTCCTGGACGCCGGCCCTGTCCGAGCCCCTGCCCGACGCGCGCTGGACCGGGGCGACCGGTTTCATCCACGACGTGGTGCAGCAGCGCTACCTCAAGGACCACGCAGCTCCCGAAGCCTGCGAATACTATCTCTGCGGACCGCCGCTGATGATCCAGGCCGTACTCGCCATGCTGGACGCCAACGGCGTCGAGTCTTCCTCCATCTTCAACGACGATTTCGGGATTTAGCCATGGTTACCCGCCGTCACTTCCTCGCCCTCTCCGGTGCCGCCGCGCTCTGGGCCCCGCATGCCGCGCGGGCCGGGGGAGGCGTTGCGACATTCGGGGGATCGGCCTTCGGCTCCTACTGGCGCCTGACCGCGCCGCTCGGGATCGACCAGCCGTCCATCGCCGCAATGCTTGATGGGATGGTGGTGGACAAGGAACGGGTCTTTTCGCCCTACCGCCCCGACAGCGTGCTCACGGCCTTCAACATGTCACGGACCACCGGGATCCAGCCGACCCATGTGGATTTGCGCGCAGTGCTTGCGTCCGCGCTCGAAATCGCTGCGTCAAGCGAGGGGGCGTTCGATCCGGCCGTCGGCCCCATCGTCGGCCGATACGGGTTCGGCCCGCTGTCGGACGGTTCCCCCGGCCATTTCAGCCAGCTCGCCGTCGATGGCCACGGCATCGGAAAGGACGCGCCGGGGCTTTGCATCGATTTGTGCGGCATCGCCAAGGGGCACGCGCTCGATGCCATGCGGACGGTCCTCGCCGGGGCAGGGGTCACCGACTACCTGCTCGATCTGGGCGGCGAACTCACCGCCTCGGGCCGTCATCCCTCCGGGCGCGACTGGCAGGTGATGATCGACGGCTCGGAGCGCTCGGGCGCGCCGATCGTTCTCGCGCTGGCCGGACGCAGCGTCGCCACCTCGGGCAATGCGGCGCAAGGCTATGAGCTGGGCGGCCGCAGGGTAGGTCACATCATCGATCCGCACGCCAACGTCCCCGCAGCGGGGCCTGTGTATTCGGTCTCGGTGCTGTCCGAGAACGCACTGATCGCCGATGGCTGGGCAACGGCGCTGATGGCCGCGCCTTATCCTCAGGCACTCGCCATGGCCGGCAGCAAGGGGATCGATGCGCTGTTTCTCGTGTCCAATGGTGGGCGTCTCGTGCCGACGACCACCGGCCGTTTTGGTGCCCATCTCGTAAGTTAGGCCAGCATCATGGAAACCGTCATCCTCACCCTCGTCATTGTGCTGCTCTCGGTCGCCGGGCTGGCGCTGGGCGTCATCTTCGGGCGCGAGCCTATCAAGGGATCGTGCGGCGGGCTCGCCTGCCTCAAGGACGTGGACTGCAGCATCTGCCCCCATCACCGCAAAGCCTCGCGGGGAAGCGCCTCGTGAGCGCCGGGGACACGCTTTCGGCATGGATGGTGACCGACATCGCCTCGGTGCTTCCGGACATGGAAATCGGCTACGCGGTTCGGTTTCTGCTGGACCGCAGGATTTCAGGCGCGCCGGTCGTGGACTCCACGGGCGGCATGGTCGGCATCATCACCAAGAAAGACTGCTTTCGCGCGGCCCTCAATGCGGCCTATTACAAGCAATGGGGCGGCACGGTAGAACGCTATATGGTGCGGGACGTCGAGACGCTGGACGCGGATCTCGATATCGTCTCGGCAGCCCAAGCCTTCGCGCGCACGCCCTACAGGCTGTTTCCTGTGATGCGCGACGGCGATCTGGTGGGGCTGTTGTCGCGCTCCGATCTCCTGCGCGCCTTTCTTGCCCAGCACGGCTGACCGCGACATGGCGGATCAAACTCCCGTGCCGTTCGTTGACGTGACACATTTGGACGGCAAGAATACAAGATGATCTCTGTCGCATCGTACAACATCCGCAAAAGCGTTGGCCTCGACTGGAAGCGCGATCCTGGGCGCATTCTCGCGATCCTCAAGGAGATCGATGCCGATGTCGTCGCGCTCCAGGAAGTCGACCGGCGGTTCGGCAGCCGTACCACCTCGCTCTCGCCCGATCTGATCGAGGAGACGACAGAGTATGTCCCGATCAGGTTCGGGGTTCGCAAGCAGAGCCTGGGTTGGCACGGCAATACGATTCTCGTGAAGCGCGGAATCGAGGTGCTCGATATCGCGACGCTGACGCTGCCGGCGCTCGAGCCGCGCGGTGCCGTGCTCGCCGATTTAGCGGTGGGCGAAACCAGGCTGCGCATTATCGGGCTGCATCTGGGCCTTGTCGATCTCTGGCGCCGCCGTCAGGCGCGTTCGGTCCTCCACCAGCTCGACGTGCTCGACGAAACCCTGCCCACCATCATCATGGGCGATCTCAACGAGTGGACCACCGAGGGCGGCTGTCTCGCCGACTTCTCCCGGGACCACAGGATCATCGCGCCCGGGCCGAGTTTCCATGCCTCCAGGCCCATGGTGCCTTTCGACCGGATCATCACCACCATGGATATCGAGGTCAGGGAATCGGGCGTCCATAGCTCGCGCCTCGCGCGTCGCGGATCTGACCATCTGCCCATCTGGGCGCGGATCGAGGTGGACGAGGCCGCCGCCGCCGAGCGCCTGCGCCAGCAGGTCGAAGCGTTGCGGGCTTGAACTCGGGTCCGATTGGCTGCATTGCTCCGGTCAAGTTGTTCCCCACAGTATTTTGGATCTCATGGCCGCGCCCCTCCTGACCCTTCAATCCATCCGCCTCGTGCTCGGCAGCACGCAATTGCTCGACGGGGCCGAGCTTTCGGTCTCGGCGGGCGAGAAGATCGCACTGGTGGGGCGAAACGGGTCGGGCAAGTCCACCCTGCTGCGCATTGCGGCGGGCATCACCGAGGCCGATGGCGGCGATCGGTTCGTCCAGCCGGGCGCCACGGTGCGCTATCTTCCCCAGGAGCCGGACCTTTCCGGCTTCGCCTCCACGCTGGCCTATGTCGAGCAGGGGCTGGAGGGCGCAGACGATCCGTATCGCGCCCAGTACCTGCTCGAGCAACTGGGGCTGACGGGCAGGGAAACGCCGGCCTCGCTCTCGGGCGGGGAGGCGAGGCGCGCGGCGCTGGCGCGGGTTCTGGCCCCTTCGCCCGATATCCTGCTGCTCGATGAGCCCACCAACCATCTGGACCTGCCGGTGATCGAATGGCTGGAAGCCGAGTTGCGCAGCCTGCGCTCGGCGCTGGTCCTGATCAGCCATGACAGGCGCTTCCTCGCCGATCTCACCCGCGCCACCGTCTGGATCGACAGGGGCGAAACGCGCCGGATCGATGAGGGCTTCGGCAAGTTCGAGGCCTGGAGGGACGATTATCTCGAGCGCGAGGAGCAGGCCCAGCACAAGCTTGCCCGCAAGATCGTCGCCGAGGAGCATTGGGTGCGTTACGGGGTCACCGCTCGCCGCAAGCGCAATGTTCGGCGCATGGGCGAGTTGGCCGAGCTGCGCAACAAGGTCCGGGACTATCGCGGGCCGCAGGGCAATGTGAAGATGACGGTGTCGGAAGGCCAGGGCTCGGGCGCGCTGGTCATGGAGGCAGTGGGGATAACCAAGGCGTTCGGCGAGCGGGTGGTGGTGCGCGACTTCTCCACCCGCATCATGCGCGGCGCCCGCATCGGGATCGTCGGGCCCAATGGAGCGGGCAAGACCACGCTCATCCGCATGCTCACCGGCGAGCTCGAACCGGATACCGGTTCGGTCCGGCTGGGCTCGCGGCTCGAGCTTGCGGTGCTCGATCAGCGCCGCGCCTCGCTCGAAGCCGACCAGACCGTCAAGGAGTTCCTCACCGGCGGGGGCAGCGACACCCTGACGATCAATGGCGAGCCCAAGCACGTCATCGGCTACATGAAGGAATTCCTCTTTGCGCCGGACCAGGCCCGGGCCCCGGTGGCCAAGCTTTCGGGCGGCGAGCGGAACCGGCTGGTCCTCGCGCGGGCGCTGGCCCTGCCGTCGAACACCCTGGTACTCGACGAGCCCACCAACGACCTCGATCTCGAAACGCTCGATCTGCTCGAGGAAATGATCTCGGACTATCCCGGCACGGTCATCGTGGTCAGCCACGACCGCGATTTCCTCGACAAAGTGGCCACGTCGATCATAGTTGCGGAGGGCGATGGCAACTGGACCGAATATGCGGGTGGTTATTCCGACATGGTCTCCCAGCGCGGCCAGGGCGTGGGCGCCCGAACAGGCGACAAGAGCCGGGGCGGGCAGGGCTCGGGCGGGGGTGCGAGGGGCGAAAAATCGCCTGCGCCCCAAGCCCAGCGCAAGCTGAGCTTCAAGCACAAGCACGCGCTCGAAACGCTTCCAGGCCGGATGGATGCCCTGCGCCAGGAGATATCAGGTTTCGAGCGTAAGTTGGCCGATCCTAAACTTTATGCCAGGAATCCCGACGAGTTCGCCCGCACCAGCGATGCACTGGACAAGGCTCAGGCCAAGCTCGCCAATAGCGAGGAAGAATGGCTCGAGCTCGAGTTGTTGCGCGAGGAAATCGAGGGCTGAGGTATTCGCCCGCGATCACAAGCTTGCGACCGCAGCGTACTTACGGAATTGTAAATGAGTTTGCGGCAATCTGTCGTTATCGCTCGTTGGCGTTGCACTTCGGCAGCATTTCGCGGCGTTCAACAGTTCTGTCGTGCTTGTGATTTGACGTTCTTGGACAGTGTTTGACAAGCAGTTGAAGTGTTGGTCGTGCGCGAGTTGCGGTCATCGACGGAACCCCTCACAGGCAGAAGGGTTATCTCACCGCACGGGGCGCCGGCAGATGCGGGGGCCGGCTTATTTGAACAACAGACAATGACAGAACAGCAAAAATGATCCGACGCGAATTTCTTGCTGGCGCCGCCAGCCTCTCGGCACTCGCCCTGGCCGGCTGTAGCACCACAGCCCAGCCGCCCCAGCCCACCGAGCCACAGTTCGACCCGTTCTATTTGAATATGTATGGGCCAATGATGGACGAGGGCCGGGCGGTCCCTGCCGTGGATCTGCGGTACCTGGACCCGGCCTATTATCGCCGGGTGGTGCCCAATCCTACCGGCGAACGGCCTGGCACCCTCTATGTCGATACGCCCAACCGTTATCTCTATCTGACCTTGGCTGATGGTCAGGCTGTTCGGTATGGCTGCGGCATCGGGCGCGACGGGTTCGAATGGTCGGGTAAGGGCTACATCAATCACAAGCGCAAATGGCCGACCTGGACGCCGCCGGCGTCGATGATCGAGCGCGAGCCGCACCTCGAGGAATGGCGGAACGGCCAACCGGGCGGGCTCGACAATCCGCTGGGTGCTCGCGCGCTCTATATCTTCGAAGATGGTCGCGACACCATTTACCGTGTGCACGGGTCGGGCGAAGCCTGGACCATGGGCAAGGCGGTGTCCTCGGGCTGCGTGCGCCTGCTGCACCATGATGTCATCGATCTTTACAACCGCGTCTCGAGCGGTTCGCCGATCATCGTCGCCTGACGCCAGGCCCTTGGTCTGCCAAGAGCGAGGCTCGCATCCTGATCGGTGCGGGCCTTTTCCTTTAGGCGGGTGCGGAAATCAACGGCAGGTGGTCGAGTGCCATCGCGCTTCGCACTTCCGCGCTTGTGTGGCCGAGCGAAAAGCCGGCAAGAGTAATAAGCGCTGCACCTACGAGAACGATGGACAGCCACCCCACGGCGAAACCGCGGTAGGAATAGCTCTTGATGGCGACGTGCCGGTGGCGCGTGGACGCGTTGAACTGGAACACGGATGCTCACCCTTTCTTTGTCTGTCTGCTGATCGCTGTGTTGCTCTCTCATTGAGACGGCAGAAGGGTTGCAAAAGGCCAATTGTGCGGCAGCATGCCATCTTCCGGCCACAACCTGGCGCGGCAAAACCCCAAAAAACGCCTGCTATGCCGTCGAGTTCCCGAAAAACTTTTCCTGCATTTTATCGCTGATCCATGTGAATCCGGGTGGTTGGGCTGGAACCACGAACGGGGGGGCGCGTTCTTACCCCCGATGACCGCGGCGGGCTCGTCCTGCACAATGACGGTCAGCAAACTTGAAAAGCGATTTCAGGAGAAAACCATGTATCGCAAGCTTCTTGCCTCTACCGCGCTTTCGCTCGTCATGGCGGGCAGCGCCTTTGCCCAGGACACCACCGTGGACCCGATGGCGAACGATCCAATGATGGACGCTCCCGCCCAGGACACGATGCAGGAAACACCCGAAGAGCCGCTCGTCTCGGCCTCAGAGACAGGCGTGAATGCTGATGGCTGGTTGGCCTCAGAGGTCATGGGTATGGAAATCAACAACTCCACCGCCGAAGATGCCGAAACCATCGGCGAGGTCAACGATTTCGTTCTCAATGCCGATGGCGGCGTCGCAGCGGTCGTCGTAGGCGTTGGTGGTTTCCTCGGCATCGGTCAGAAAAACGTTGCCATCGCATGGGATGAGTTGCAGCTCGTCAGCGATGTCGACGGCAATCAAATGCTCGTTGCTGAACGCACCCGTGAGCAGCTGGAAAGCGCAGCTGAGTTCGATCGTCAGGAATGGCTGGCCAGCGAAAGCGCAACCACAGACGTGCCTGCCGATCCGGCAATGGACGCGGAAGGCGACGCCATGGCTCCGGCAGACCCGGCGATGGAGACCGAGGGTGACGCAATGGCTCCCGCGGATCCCGCTATGGACGCGGAGGGCGATGCAGAGGCCCCCGCTGACCCGGCTATAGAAGCCGAGGACGACGCAATGGCCCCCGCTGACCCGGCAATGGAGACCGAAGGTGACGCAATGGCACCGGCTGGCGACGCCATGGCCCCTGCTGACCCTGACATGGATTCGGCCGAGACCGACGCCATGGACTGGAACACTTACGAGGCCGTGCCCGTGACCGATCTGTCGGCTGAAGAGCTGAACGGCACCACCGTTTACGGTGCAGATGACGAAGATATCGGCGCGATCGGCGATGTGCTGCTGTCGGAAGACGGTCAGGTGGAAGCCGCGATCATCGACTTCGGAGGATTCCTCGGAATCGGCACCAAGCCGGTTGCCGTATCCTTCGAGGATCTTGAGTTCCTGCGTGACGAAGGCGACAACCTCGTGCTTCGCACCAGCCTGACCGAAGAGCAACTCGATGCTGCTCCCGAGTATGACGAGGACGCGTACCTCGAAGCGCCGGGCGACGACACCACCACGCTTCGCGTGCAGTAAGCTCAAGGGCTTATCATCGACCTGACGGTATTTGGCCGGGGCTCACACCCCGGCCATTTCTTTGTGCGCGGTGTCCATGCCCAACAGAGTAAGCCCCTGGGCATCGGCCCCGACCACTGGTTTCTCCGATAAGAACAACGACGGTTCCATGGCCGGGGACAGGTGCGTTCCGCATCGTACAAGGTGGGGAGGGGCGCTTATCCCCGCTATCCCATGCCGGTCCGTCGTGCAGGCGCTGATGATCTGTCTGACTGTGAATTGCGGCTATCGAGGCTTCGCCCAAGCAGGCCCACCGCGCAGGTGGTCGGCCAGTCCGAGGGGTTCGGGACGGACCTGTGCGGGTGCGGCGGAAAGCCTGTAACCCCGCGCCCGCCCTTTCCATCAGCTTTGCACGCATGGACGCAGCCCCTGCCTTAGCCTTTTCGCATTGTCGGAAGACACCGGGGGTCGGCACCAAGGCAGCCGGCACGGATGCGCCAGAATTACGCTCATGGACTCCGGCCCGCGCCGGAAGCAGCGTTGGTGATGTGCGATAGAGCTGAGACGGACACGCTCTGGAGGGGGGCGAGCTATTCTGAGGTACCGATGGTCTGCCAACGGTCGACGCGGTGTCGACGAGAATTGGAAATACTTCTGCGGTTCGCGAGCGCGACGAGGTCGAGGACTGGGAGCCCCGTTCTGACCCAATCAGCAACGGGGAAGGCAGTGGCCAGATACCCGTGAGCAGAATGCGAGGAAGGCCGGAAGCGGTGTCCGGCCTTCCTGTGATGGGTAATAATGAAGCAGCCTGCCTGCCTGGGGCTTTCCAGGAAAAGTGCAAACACTTTTCCTGGTCGGACATGCGCCAAGACAAAGACTTGGGGCTCCTGTTCCGGATCAATCAGAACAGGATATGCTCTAGTCTTCGGAATCTCCAGAACCCCGGCCGAACATGAACCATGCCGTCGCGATCATGGCGGCAGCGGGCAGGAGCTTGGATCCTTTGCTCCGCGACAGGATCCGTACGACCGTGCCGGTGAGCGAAAGGCTCGAGGCAAGCATCGCGGTGTTGACGGAAGACTGCCGGCGCTCACGCTGCTTCTGTTTGGCTCTGGACATCAGCACGCCGGCCAGTATGGCCGCGATCAGGAGCAGCGTGCCCCCGAAGATCAGAGCCGCGATCAACGGATCGCTGACCGAGGCGAGCCAGATATAGGCCGCCGCAACAAGGAAGCCCGCGCCTGTGAGGCCCACAAGCACGAGCGCTGCATAAAGTCCGACAACCTGGCCAACCGACCGCGCCTTTTGCGATGCCTGATTGGCCAGCGCCGAAACGGGGGCGGGCATGGGCATGCCTAGACCCGAAGAATTTTGGACAGGAGATACCCGACGCCCGCGGCGATGAGGACCGAGGTCAGGGGCTTCTCCCGGATCGCGGTCTTGAGCTCGTCTTCGGCGTGCTCGAGATTCTCGTTCACGCTGTCGAGGGTTTCCTCGCCCTTCTTGACCGCCTTGCGTCGGACCCGGTCGGCTTCCTCGCGTGCGGAGTTTCCCCGGTATTTTACGATGTCACCGAGCGTTGCCGTGATCGCGGAGACGTCCTCGCGCAGGGCTGCGATTTCCGCATCGAGATCCTTGGCGGGATCGCGCTGCGCGCTCGTGGTCCGGGTAGACGTTTCTGCACGCGCCATGTGTATTCTCCTAAGGTTGGATCGGTACTAACCGCGACTCAAACGCATGAATGCGTACGAGGTTCCGGGCTTTTCGCCCGAAACCTCGCAGGGGGTGCAATAGACAGGGATCGAGATCAGGCCGCGCTGGGTGAATTGAGGTTCATCACACCCACCGAAACCGCATCGGGCCCGTATTCGCCGTCGCCTTCGAGCTTGAGAATCTTGGAGAGCTGGGTGCGCGCGCGGCTCACGCGGCTCTTGATGGTGCCGACCGCGCAGTCGCAGATGTCGGCTGCTTCCTCGTAGGAAAAGCCTGATGCTCCCACCAGGATCAGGGCCTCGCGCTGATCTTCAGGCAGCATGTTCACCGCGGACTTGAAATCCTCCATGTCCAGACGGCCGACCTGTTCGGGGTGGCTCGACATGCGTTCGGCCATCGCGCCCTCGGGGTCGGACACCTCGCGCTTGCGCTTGCGCATCTGGCTGTAGAACTCATTGCGAAGAATCGTGAATAGCCAGCCCTTGAGATTGGTCCCTGGGGTGAAGCTGGACCGCTTGTCCCATGCACGGACAAGAGTCTCCTGAACCAGATCATCGGCCTTGTCGGCGGCGCCCACCAGCGACATCGCAAAAGCACGAAGATTGGGGATCACGCTGAGCAATTCGGAGCGAAAATCATACTCGGCCATGTCTGCGCCCTCGCTCAATTCGACTTCCCGTCGTCTTCCTCGAGCTTCTTGAGCAGCTCCACGAGACGGTCAGGGACGGGCTCGGACACGACATTGTCGTAAAGTTCGCGCAGCCTGAGTCCGATGAAGGATTGGGAATCGTCACCCAGCCGCGGCTCGTCGGCCCCACCGGCGCTTTCGGGCGCCCTGTTCTCCTGCTTGCTGCTGTTGACTTGGTTCACGTGTGGCACCCCGTATTGAGAATTCTCGTTCCGCCCCAAACGCGGCGCCTTGAAAAAAGTTCCGGACTTTTTGGAACTTTGTCGCGAGACCGTCATTATGAACCTTGTTATCGCCTCACCGGTTCCGGCGGTGAGGATGTTTGTGCGAGGGAGCCAAATAGATGAATCTTGCAGAGGTGATTGCGCCGCATCTCCCCTATCTGCGCCGTTTTGCGCGATCGCTGACTGGCACGCAGGCCAGCGGGGACGCCTATGTCGGGGCCACGCTCGAGGCGCTGGTGTCCGACCGTGATCTGTTTCCTAAGCATCTGGACGCCAAAGTCGGCCTCTACAAGGTGTTTTCGCAGCTCTGGCGCTCCGTGGACATCAATCTTTCCGATGTTCCAGAGCCGAGCCATTCATGGGAAGCGCAGGCGCGTCGCAGCCTGACGGCCATCGCGCCGTTGCCGCGCCAGGCATTCCTGCTGCTGGCCGTCGAGCGGTTCTCGCACAGTGAGGCCTCGGAAATCCTCGGAGTGGACGAAGATGAATTCGGTCGTCTGATCGACCAGGCCTCCTCGGACATGGCCCGGCAGGTTGCAACCGATATCATGATCATTGAGGACGAGCCGCTCATTGCAATGGACATCGAGCAGATGGTCGAGTCGCTCGGGCACACGGTTACGGGTGTCGCCCGGACCCATGCCGAGGCGATCAAGCTCTTCAACGAGAAGCGCCCCGGGCTCGTTCTCGCCGATATCCAGCTCGCTGACGGCAGCTCGGGCATCGACGCAGTCAACGACATCCTAAAGACAGTCAGTGTTCCGGTGATCTTCATCACCGCGTTCCCCGAGCGGCTGCTGACCGGCGAGCGGCCCGAACCGGCCTTCCTCGTCACCAAGCCCTTCCAGCCCGACATGGTCAAGGCGCTGGTCAGTCAGGTGCTGTTCTTCTCCGAGCAGATCGAGGAGGCCGCCTGAATTCGACTTGGTCGGGAACGGCTCGCGGGTTTGATCGTTCTCCTGTCAACGTGTTGGTTATATGCAGTGACGGGAGTTTGACGGATGCTTGGATGGGCTCTAACGTTCCTCATCATAGCGCTGATTGCAGCGGTGCTGGGATTCTCAGGGATCGCTGGCGCCGCTTCGACCATAGCTCAGGTGCTCTTCTTTGTGTTCCTGGTGGCTCTGGTGGTCAGCTTGGTCATGGGTTGGGGACGTCGTCGCACTTAACACGCGCGTCCGCTTGAGAAACGGGCAGATGGGCTGATGCGCATCAAGGCTTTTGAAGATCAGGCGTCGACGGAACGGCCAAAAGCAGGGACCGTGAACCAAAACGACAATGACAGCGGGAATGACGCGGCGCTGCTGGCCGAGGCGGGAGGGACCGATGCAGATCGGTCCCGTCGCCTTGGTTTTGCCATTCGTGCGCTTGGCCGTACCCCCGTGTCGATATTTTATCAATCGTCGGACCTGACCTATCAATGGGCGGAAAACGTGCCCGACGCGATGGGGGGAGGCGATGTCGTGGGTCGCACCGACCACGATCTGCTGCCAAGCCTGGCCGCCGATCGCCTGACCGCGTCCAAGCTCAAGGTGCTTGAAGCCGGTGATCCACAACGGTTCGAGCTTCCCGTCAATCTGGGCGGTGAAGTGCGTTGGTTCGACGTCTGGATCGACCCCGACCGGGACCAGGGGAATCGTGTCGCTGGCGTGTTTACCACACTCATCGAGATGACCGATCAGAAGCGCCGCGAGGTTCAGCTCAAGAACCTGCTGCGCGAGGTCAGCCACAGGTCGAAAAACCTTCTGGCCATCGTTCTCAGCCTCGCATCCCAGACCGCCCGCAGTTCCTCGACGCTGAGCGGGTTCGTCGGCGCGTTCTCGGGTCGACTGCAGGCTATCGCGCGTGCTCAGGATCTGGTGACCGACCGCGACTGGCGCGGTGCGCTCATGAGCGATCTGATCTCCCGCCAACTCGCCCTGTTCCGTGGAGACAAGGCGCTTCCCGTAAAGGTTAGCGGCGAAGATCTGGTCATCTCACCCTCCGCCGCGCTCTATGTTGGTCTGGCCATTCACGAGCTCGCGGCTAACTCCGTGCGCTCGGGCCAGCTCGTGGCACTCAGCGGCTCGATTGATGTGAGCACCCGGATCGAAACGCTCGCGGACGGGGGCAGGGCCCTGGTTCTGGAATGGAGCGAATTGGGTGCTGGCACCGGGGGCGAGATGGAGCCCCTGACGCGGGCATTTCTTGAAAACGTCGTGCCTCTGGCCGTTGAAGGCAGCGGGTCGCTGGCTGCGGACGGCGAGGGCATGCGCTACGTGCTCAAGGTCGACGGCGTCCACATCGCCTGATTTTCGTCCGCTCAGGCCATCAATCCCGAGTTTTCGAGACAAACACTCCTGTGAACGCAGAAAGACCGGCCTCGCATGGCGAAACCGGTCTTCCGATTGACGGGGCGCTGGGGGAAACGCCGCCGTTCGTGAAGATAACGCACGCGCCGCTTTTCGGGTTCCCGAAGAAATGCTCGATCTTTGGACCGTTTCCAGAAAAAGTTGATTTCCTTTTCCACCTCGCAAACCCGGCAGATCAAAAGCCTTCAGCGCCTGTACTGGGCCAGCCACAACGGGTTAGGGTCAAGCGCGATTTTCCCAAAAGAAAGGGAGGATTGCCGGGCAAGCAATCCTCCCAAGGGTAGGGCTTAGGGCGCGACGGAGGTAGGGGCGCCTCCATCGGCTGCATACCAAACGGATTGATCCGCTCAATGGTTCCAGCAAGGCGCAAAAAATGCGCATCGGATGTGGCTGAACGTTGCACAGCGGCAGGGAAATGGCGCTGGCAACGCCTCCGATCTCGTGCAACACTCTGAGCCCGGGAGGGGAAGGATTTGGCCGTATTGAATGGGATGCGACATGCCGCAAAAGCCGATCGTCTACGATGCCCCCAAGCCGCAACCGCGCGCCAACGATGCCGCGAGCCTGAAAAGCGAAATCCTTGAAAAGCTTACATATGCTGTCGGCAAGGATCCCATCGTCGCCCGGGATACCGACTGGCTGACCGCGACGATCCTTACGGTTCGAGATCGCATCATCGACCAGTGGATGGAATCGACTCGCGATACATGGCGGACGTCCAAGAAGCGCGTTTACTACCTCAGCCTCGAATTCCTCATTGGCCGGCTTATGCGCGACGCCATCACCAATCTAGGGTTGATGGACGACGTGCGCGAGGCGCTGGCGTCCTTCAACGTCGATATCGAGGAGTTGATCGAGCGCGAGCCCGACGCTGCGCTCGGCAATGGTGGCCTCGGACGGCTCGCCGCGTGCTTTCTGGAATCGATGTCGACCATCAAGGTCCCCGCCTATGGGTACGGGATCCGTTACGTTCATGGGCTTTTCCGGCAGGAAATTTCCGATGGCTGGCAGGTGGAGTTGCCCGAAACCTGGCTCGCCCACGGCAATCCGTGGGAGTTCGAGCGGCGCGAGAGCTCCTATGAGGTCGGCTTTGGCGGTCATGTCGAGCCGGTGCCTCAGCCCGATGGCACGGTGCGGCAGGTCTGGCATCCGGCCGAGCATGTTCTTGCTGTGGCCTTCGACACGCCTGTTGTCGGCTGGCGCGGCGCGCGAGTGAATACCCTGCGGCTCTGGAGCGCCCAGGCCATCGATCCCATCCTGCTCGATCGCTTCAACTCCGGCGATCATGTGGGTGCGCTCGAGGAGAGTGCCAAGGCCGGAGCGCTGACCCGCGTGCTTTACCCCGCGGATTCCAATCCTGCGGGGCAGGAGTTGCGCCTGCGTCAGGAGTTCTTTTTCTCTTCAGCCTCGCTGCAGGACATCGTGCGCCGCCACCTCCAGCAGTATGGCGATCTCGGTTCGTTGCCCGAGAAGGTCGCCATCCAGCTCAACGACACGCATCCCGCGATTTCCATCGCCGAAATGATGCGCATCCTGATCGACATCCATGGGCTGGGCTGGAAGGAGGCCTGGAAGCTCACGCGCGGCACCTTCGCCTACACCAACCACACCCTGCTGCCCGAAGCGCTCGAGAGCTGGCCGGTGGCGCTGATCGAGCGGCTTTTGCCGCGCCAGATGCAGATCGTTTATGCCATCAACGCCCAGCTGCTCGAGGAGGCCCGCGAGAAGGGCGTGGATGCTGGACGCATCTCGGCCATCTCGCTGATCGACGAGCAGGGGGGCCGGCGGTTGCGGATGGGCTCGCTCGCGTTCGTGGGCGCCCATTCGGTCAACGGGGTCTCGGCGCTGCACACCGATCTGATGAAGAAGACGGTGTTCGCCGATCTTCACCAGATGTATCCCGACCGGATCAACAACAAGACCAACGGGGTCACCCCGCGCCGCTGGCTCATGCAGTGCAATCCGGGGCTGACGCGGCTGGTTTCCGAGCGCATCGGCCCGGGCTTTCTCGACGATATCGAGCTGTTGGCAAAGCTCGATGACCATGCCGAGGACCGGGGCTTCCAGAACCAGTTCGATGCGGTCAAGCGCGCCAACAAGGAGCGGCTCGCCGAGGTGATCGCCGAGCGGATCGGCGTCACCGTGTCCCCTGACGCCATGTTCGACGTCCAGATCAAGCGCATCCATGAATACAAGCGCCAACTGCTCAACATCATGGAGGCCGTGGCCCAGTACAACATGATCCGCGCCCATCCCGAGAAGCAGTGGGTGCCCCGGGTCAAGATTTTTGCCGGCAAGGCCGCGCCCAGCTACTGGAACGCCAAACTCATCATCAAGCTCATCAACGACGTTGCCCGGGTCGTGAACGGAGATCCCGCGGTGCGCGGGCTGCTCAAGATCGCCTATATCCCGAACTACAACGTGTCCCTGGCCGAAACCATCATTCCGGCCGCCGATCTTTCCGAACAGATATCGACCGCCGGCATGGAAGCCTCGGGCACCGGCAACATGAAGTTCGCGCTCAATGGCGCCCTGACCATCGGTACGCTCGACGGGGCCAATGTGGAAATGCGCGATCATCTGGGAGCCGAGAACATCGTGATCTTCGGGATGACCGCCGATCAGGTGGATGAGCAGCGGTCCCATCACCGCTCGCCGCGCGAGACAATCGAGGGGTCCTCCATGCTCGCCGAAGTCATGGAAGCGATAGGGGGCGGGGTGTTCTCGCCAGACGACCGCGGACGGTATCGGGAGCTCATGGACGGGCTCTACGACCACGACTGGTTCATGGTCGCCCGGGACTTCGATGCCTATTACGCCGCACAGCGGAATGTCGATGCCATCTGGTCCGACGATGCGCGGTGGTCGGCCATGGCGATCCGGAACACGGCCCGTATGGCATGGTTCTCCTCGGATCGCACGATCCGGCAATACGCACAGGAGATCTGGAAAGCATAGACATGGAAGGGGCCGCCGGAACGTTTCGGCGGGCCCGCGCTTGATAGAGGCACTGGTGGCAAGGCCCTGTAGGGGCGGGGGAGTTTTATCGCGTGAGCAGGGCGACATCACAATGGCAGGCCGAAGACACCGACATTGACCTTCTGGTCGAGGGCCGCCATTCCGGCCCCTTCGCTGTGCTCGGATTGCATCACGTGGGGCGCTCCTGGGTGGCTCGAACCCTGATCCCTGGCGCCGATGAGGTCGTCGCCGAAACGCTGGACGGCAAGGCGCTCGGAGCGCTCGATCGCCGCCATCCCGCCGGGTTCTTCGAGGGCTCCGTCAAGGTCTCCACCCACCAGCCGCTGCGGTACCGTGCGCGCAATTCCGGTGGCGAATGGAGTGTGGTCGATCCCTATACCTTCGGGCCCGTGCTCGGGCCCATGGACGACTACTACATCGCCGAGGGCTCCCATCTGCGCCTCTTCGACAAGCTCGGCTCTCACGTCATGACCTTCGAGGGCGTCGAGGGTACCCATTTCGCGGTATGGGCCCCCAATGCCCAGCGGGTAAGCGTCATTGGATCGTTCAACCAGTGGGACGGCCGGCGCCACGTCATGCGCAGCCGGCATGAGACGGGCGTATGGGAAATCTTCCTGCCCGGCGTTGAAGCGGGTTCGCCCTACAAATTCGAGATCATCGGCCAGCAGGGCAATCTCCTCCCGCTCAAGGCCGATCCTTTCGCCCGCCAGTCCGAGCTTCGCCCGGCAACGGCCTCGATCGTGGCCGACCCGGCCCCTTTCCGGTGGACGGACGAGGCCTATCTGGGCAGTCGCGGGGAAAAGGACCTCCGGCGCGAGCCCATGTCGATCTACGAGGTCCATCTGGGGTCATGGCGGCGGCGGCCCGATGGTGGTTTTCTTTCCTATGACCAGCTGGCCGAGCAGTTGATCCCCTATGTCGCCGATATGGGCTTCACCCATATCGAGCTGATGCCGATCACCGAGCATCCCTACGATCCGAGCTGGGGGTATCAGCCGACCGGGCTTTATGCGCCCACGGCGCGGTTCGGCGATCCCGCCGGCTTCGCGCGGTTCGTCGATGCGGCCCATACGGCGGGGCTAGGCATTCTGCTCGACTGGGTTCCGGCGCATTTCCCCACCGACGAGCACGGGCTGTCGCGCTTCGATGGCACCGCGCTCTACGAGCATGCCGATCCGCGTCAGGGCTATCACCCAGACTGGAACACGGCGATCTACAATTTCGGCCGCAAGGAAGTCTCGAGCTATCTGGTCAACAACGCGCTTTACTGGCTTGAGAAATTCCACCTCGACGGCCTGCGCGTGGATGCCGTTGCCTCCATGCTCTACCTCGATTATTCGCGCAATCCCGGCGAGTGGGTCCCCAACCAGCACGGAGGCAACGAGAACACCGAGGCTACGGCCTTTCTCCAGCGCGTCAACGCCGAGACCTATGGCCAGCATCCGGGCACGTTCACTGCCGCCGAGGAATCCACAAGCTGGCCGGGGGTGACCGCGCCCACCTATGCCAATGGGCTGGGCTTTGGGTTCAAGTGGAATATGGGCTTCATGAACGACACGCTGCGCTACATGCAGCGTGAGCCCATCCACCGGCGCTTCCACCACCACGACATGACGTTCGGGCTTCTTTACGCCTTCTCGGAGAACTTCATCCTGCCGCTCAGCCATGACGAGGTCGTGCACGGCAAGGGCTCGCTGCTCTCCAAGATGCCTGGCGATGACTGGCAGAAGTTCGCTAATCTGCGCGCCTATTATGCCTTCATGTGGGGGCACCCGGGCAAGAAGCTGCTGTTCATGGGCCAGGAATTCGCCCAGCGCGAGGAGTGGAGCGAAGAGGGGGCGCTGGACTGGTGGCTGCTCGATGCGCCGGCCCATGAGGGCGTGCGGCGTCTCGTGTCGGACCTTAATACGGTCTACCGCGAACTGCCCGCGCTTCATGCCCGGGACTGCGAACCAGAGGGGTTCGAATGGATCGTGGCCAGCGATCAGGCCAATTCGGTGCTGGCCTGGACGCGTCGTGCGCCGGGCGAGCCCCCGGTGGTCGTTGTGTCCAATTTCACGCCCGTGCCGCGCGAGCGCTACCAGTTGCCCATGCCCGCGGCGGGCAAGTGGATCGAGCGGATCAACACCGACGCGGAATGGTATGCAGGCTCCAACCAGGGCAACCGGGGCGCGGTGACCGCGCGTGAAGGCAATGACTACGGCTTCCCTGCGACCGCCGATCTCGTCCTGCCACCACTCTCTACACTCATTCTCCAGCATGACCCCGGATAACGGGCGCAGCACAATACCAACGACAAACAATGGCCGCGTACGGAGCAGGGAAGCCTCCGGGCCGATAAAAAAGGAGAGGAACATGGTACAAAAGAACAATCCGGCTCCACTTGCCCGAGACGCCATGGCCTATGTGCTGGCGGGCGGCAGGGGCACGCGCCTGCAGGAGCTGACAGACCGGCGGGCCAAGCCGGCGGTCTATTTCGGGGGCAAGGCGCGCATCATCGACTTCGCGCTCTCCAACGCCATCAATTCGGGCATCCGCAAGATTTCCGTGGCCACCCAGTACCAGGCTCACAGCCTGATCCGGCACCTGCAACGCGGCTGGAACTTCCTGCGCACCGAGCGCAACGAGAGCTTCGACATCCTGCCCGCCAGCCAGCGCGTGGCCGAGGACCTCTGGTATGCCGGCACGGCGGATGCGGTGTATCAGAACATGGACATCATCGAGGACGAGGGCGTCAAATACATCGTCGTTCTCGCCGGCGACCACGTTTACAAGATGGACTACGAAATCATGCTGCGCCAGCACGTGGATACGGGCGCTGACGTCACCGTCGGCTGCCTCGAAGTGCCGCGCATGGAAGCGACGGCCTTCGGCGTCATGCATGTGGATGCCAAGGACCGTATCGTCGATTTCGTGGAAAAGCCTGCCGATCCGCCCGCCATCCCGGGGAAGCCTGACTCCGCTCTGGCATCGATGGGCATCTATGTTTTCGAGACGAAATTCCTCATGGATCAGCTCCGGCGCGACGCCGCGACCGAAGGATCGAACCGCGATTTCGGCAAGGACATCATTCCCCACATCGTGCGCAACGGGACGGCATGGGCCCACCGGTTCAACCAGTCGTGCGTCCGCTCGAGCCGCGAAGAGGTCGCCTACTGGCGCGACGTAGGCACCATCGATGCCTATTGGGAAGCCAATATCGACCTTACCGACATCCTGCCCCAGCTCGATCTCTACGATCGGGACTGGCCCATCTGGACCCATGCGGAGATCACTCCGCCGGCCAAGTTCGTCCATGACATGGACGGACGGCGCGGGCATGCGGTCTCCTCGCTGGTCTCGGGCGATTGCATCGTCTCGGGCGCTGCACTGCGTCGGACCATGTTGTCCACCGGCGCCCGGGTCAATTCCTATGCCGACCTTCAGGACGCGGTGATCCTGCCGCGCTGCACGATCAACCGCGGGGTGCGGCTGAAAAAGGTTGTCGTGGATGCACGCGTCGAGTTGCCCGAAGGGCTGGTCGTCGGCGAGGATCCGGAATTTGATGCAAAATGGTTCCGGCGGACCCAGAACGGGGTGGTTCTGATCACACAGCCCATGGTCACCAACTACCTGCTGAACCGATGATCGACGTTCTCTCGATAGCCTCGGAAGTCTATCCACTGGTCAAGACCGGGGGGCTCGCCGATGTCGCGGGCGCCCTGCCGGGTGCCCTGCGGCACCACGAGGTGTCCATGCGGACGCTCGTTCCGGGCTATCCGCAGGTCATGGCCAGCTTCCGGCGCGGCCGGGAGATCGCGCATTTCCACGATCTGTTTGGCGGGCCGGCCCGCCTGCTTGCGGCCCGCACATCAGGGCTCGATCTGATCGTGATCGATGCCCCGCACCTTTATGATCGGGGCGGGGGTATTTATGTCGACGATTTCGGTCAGGACTGGCTGGACAACTGGGCCCGCTTCGCTGCCCTGAGCTCGGTCGGAGCCGAGTTGGCGCGCGGGCTGGTCGAGGGCTACCGCCCGTCGATTATTCACGCCCATGACTGGCAGGCGGCTCTGGCTGCGGCCTATGTCCGGTTCTCGGGCGACACGGAGACGCGGGTGGTGGTCACCATCCATAATCTGGCCTTCCAGGGCCGGTTCGGATCCGACATCTTCGCCCATCTGCGGCTGCCCGCCGAAGCTTTCACGGTCGATGGGGTGGAGTATTACGGTGGGGTAGGGTTCCTCAAGGCCGGGCTGCGGCTGGCCGATGCCATCACCACCGTCTCTCCCACCTATGCCCGCGAGATCCGGTCGCCCGGCGCTGGCATGGGGCTCGAGGGCCTGCTGGTCGAGCGCGGCGCCGATCTGCACGGCATCCTCAACGGCATCGATGTCGAGGCCTGGAACCCGCAATCGGATCCGGCGCTCGCCGCTGGGTTCGCAGCGGCGAACGTCAAGAAGCGCGCGCTGAACACCCGCGCGCTCGCCGATCGGTTCGGGCTGGATGACGGGCCGGGCCCGCTGTTTGGGCTGGTCAGCCGGCTCACCTGGCAGAAGGGCATTGATCTCGTCGCCGAGAACATCGACTGGCTGGTCAGCTTGGGCGGCAGGCTCGCCGTCCTCGGGTCTGGCGAGCCGCATCTGGAAGCCGCCATCGCCCAGGCCTCCGTCCGGCACCCGGGGCGGGTCGGGTTCATCTCGGGCTATGACGAGGTGCTTTCCCATCTTGTTCAGGGCGGCGCCGACGTCATGCTGGTGCCCTCGCGGTTCGAGCCGTGCGGGCTCACCCAGCTCTATGGCCTGCGCTATGGCGCCGTGCCTCTTGTCAGCCGGGTCGGCGGACTTGCCGATACGGTGATCGATGCCAACGCCGCAGCGCTGGACGCCGGGGTGGCTACGGGCCTGCAGTTCGCTCCGGTCGAATCGGTTGCGCTCGGCGAGGCCCTTCAGCGGGCGACGGTCCTGTTCGCCCAGCCCGAAGTCTGGGCCAGAATGCAGCGGCGCGGCATGAAGACCGATGTCTCCTGGCAAAAAAGCGCCGGCCAATACGCGGCCCTCTACACGGATCTGATCGGGGAACAATGAGTGCAAGAATAGTTTCGATCACGCCTTTCGATGACCAGAAGCCCGGAACTTCGGGCCTGCGCAAGCGTGTCGCCCATTTTCGCCAGCCCCATTATGTCGAAACCTTCCTGCAGTCGCTGTTCGACAGCCTCAAAGGCTTGCAAGGCCAGACGCTGGTGATCGGCGGGGACGGTCGTTACTTTAACGACACGGTCATCCAGACCGCCATCCGCATGGCCGCCGCCAATGGCGTGGGCCGGGTGATCGTGGGGCAGGGGGGTATCCTCTCGACGCCCGCAGCCTCCCATCTCATTCGCCATAACGGCGCCTTCGGCGGCATCATTTTGTCGGCCAGCCACAATCCGGGCGGCCCGGATGGCGATTTCGGCATCAAGTACAACGCCTCCAATGGTGGCCCCGCACCCGAGCGGATCACCGATGCGGTCTATGCGCGATCCAAGGTGATCGACCGCTATCTGACCGTCGATACGCCAGATATCGATCTTGCCGCCATTGCCAGCCTTGAGGTCGCGGGCATGGCCGTCGACGTCGTCGATCCGGTCGCCGACTATGCGGCGCTCATGGAATCGCTCTTTGATTTCAACGCCATCGCGGACCTCTTCGCCGCGGGCTTTTCCATGCAGTTCGATGCCATGCACGCGGTCACGGGCCCTTATGCCAGGGCCATTCTCGAGGGGCGGCTGGGCGCAGCCGAGGGCACGGTCATCAACGCCGTGCCGCTTCCGGACTTCGGTGGCGGCCATCCCGACCCCAACCTTGTTTACGCCAAGGATCTTCATGATCTGGTGATGAGCCCCGAGGGCCCCGATTTCGGCGCCGCCTCTGACGGGGACGGGGACCGGAACCTGATCATCGGCAAGGGCCGGTTCGTCACCCCGTCCGATTCCCTGGCCGTTCTCGCAGCGAACGCGCACCTGGCCCCAGCCTACAAGGGCGGGATCGCAGGCATCGCCCGGTCCATGCCCACCAGCGCGGCGGCCGACCGGGTGGCCGAAACGCTCGGCGTCGAGATGCACGAGACACCCACGGGCTGGAAATTCTTCGGCAATCTGCTCGACGCGGGGCGGGTCACCATCTGCGGCGAGGAGAGTGCGGGCACGGGCTCTGACCATGTTCGCGAGAAGGACGGAGTATGGGCGGTTCTGCTCTGGCTCAACATCCTCGCCGCGCGCCGCCAGAGCGTCGATGAGATCGTGCAGGCGCACTGGGCCACCTATGGCCGCAATTATTATTCGCGCCACGACTATGAAGAGGTGGACACAGCGGCCGCCAACGCGCTTATGGATGACCTGCGCGCACGGCTCGATACCCTGGTTTCGGAAGGGTTCGAGGGCCGCGAGATCGTGCTTGCCGACGACTTCACCTATCTCGATCCCGTGGATGGATCGACTGCTGCCAAACAGGGCGTAAGGATCGGGTTCGCGGATGGCTCGCGCATCGTTTTCAGGCTCTCTGGAACCGGGACCGTCGGCGCGACTTTGAGGGTTTATCTGGAGCGGTACGAGCCGCCTGCCGGAGATCATGACACCGATACGCAGGAGGCTCTGGCCGATCTTGTCGCGCTTGCCGATACCCTCGCGGGGATCGCCAGCCGAACCGGTCGCAGCACTCCGAGCGTCATAACATAGGGCACTACCTGCAACATGTCTGTAAAAGCCAAAGAGCCTGCATTGCCTGCCCTGGGGGCTACGGCAACCGATACCGGCGTCGATTTCGCGGTCTACAGCGAGCCAGCCGAAGCGCTCTGGGTCTGTCTCTTCGACGAGATGGATAGGGAAACCGATCGCATCGCGCTCACGCGTGGGCCGGGCAATGTTTGGCACACAAGCGTGCCGGACATCGGGCCGGGCACCCGTTACGGTCTGCGCGCCGACGGCGCTTACGACCCGATGCAGGGGTTCTATTTCGACCCCAACAAGCTGCTGGTCGATCCCTATGCCCGCCAGATCGACCGCACCTTCGTGCGCAGCCCCAAGCTGCGCCTGCCGCGCGAGGAAAGTGTGGACACCGCGCCGCTCGTGCCCAAGGCCATCGTGCCGGGCGCTGGCGACATCAAGCACACTCACGAGGACTACGAGCGCCCCAATCTCATCTATGAGCTGAACGTTCGCCCCTTCACCATGCGTCATCCCTCCGTTCAGGGCCCGCTTCGCGGAACGGTGGCCGGGCTGACCACCCAGCGGGTGCTCGACCATCTGCTTCACATCGGGGTGGACGTGGTCGAGTTGATGCCGGTCGCCGGCTGGATCGATGACGGACATCTGCCCGCGCTCGGGCTCACCAATGTCTGGGGCTACAACCCCGTCACCTATTTCGCGCCCGATCCGCGCATCATGCCGCGCGGGCCACAGGAATTGCGCGCGCTCACCGATTTCTATCGGGAAGCGGGGATCCGCGTGGTTCTCGACGTGGTCTACAACCACACCGGCGAGGGCAATGAAGACGGTCCGGTCCTTTCGATGAAAGGCCTCGACGCCCGCGCCTATTACCGGCACGTGGAAGCCGACGGGCAGTTGCACCTGGTCAACGATTCCGGAACCGGCAATACGCTGCGGTGCGACCATCCCGTGGTCCAGGATCTGGTCATCGACAGCCTGCGCTACTGGGTCACCGATTACGGGATCGCCGGGTTCAGGTTCGACCTCGCCACCGTGCTGGGCCGATCGCTGGACGGCTTTTCGCCCGACGCCGAACTGCTCGAGCGTATCCGCAATGACGACATCCTGAGCCAGTGCCTGCTGATTGCCGAACCGTGGGATCCGGGCCCGGGCGGCTATCACGTGGGCCGGTTCGGCGAGCCCTTCGCCGAGTGGAACGACCGCTACCGCGACGAGGTGCGCAAGTTCTGGAAGGGCGAGCCCCATACCATCGGCGCGCTCGCCGGCAAGATCGCCGGGTCCGCCGACCAGTTCGACCATGACGGCCGCAAGCCGTCCGCCAGCGTCAATTTCCTTGCGGCCCATGACGGGTTCACCCTCGCCGACCTCGTCTCTTATGCCGACAAGCACAACGAAGCCAATGGCGAGGAGAACCGGGACGGGCACGACGCCAACTATTCCTGGAACAATGGTGCAGAGGGCCCGACCGACGACGAAACGGTCATCGCCGCCCGAAACCGCGATATCCGCGCCATGCTGGCCACGCTCTTTGTGTCTCACGGCACGCCGATGCTTACGGCGGGTGACGAATTCGGCCGCACTCAGTCGGGCAACAACAATGCCTACGCCCAGGACAATGAACTGACCTGGCTGGACTGGGAAAACGCCGATGGCGAGCTGGTCGACTATGTTGCCGCCTTGTCGCGGTTCCGCCAGGAGCATCCGGCCCTGCGGTCCGACCGTTTCCTCACGGGGGAGGTCCGGGGCGATTTCAAGGACGTCACCTGGTTGCATCCGGACGCCAGGGAGATGACCGAAGCCGATTGGACCGACCCCGATGCTTCGGTGCTGGGCATGCTTCTTTACGAGGAGGGCGAGACCATGCTCGTGTGGTTTAACCGCACGCAGGAGACGATCAGTGCAAGCATGCCCGAGCAAGTTGCCGAAGATCTTTCAATCGTGCTGGTTTCAGACAACAGTGTTGACGTAGTACAGGATGGCGGCCATGTAGAGCTGCCTCCGCGCTCTGTCATCGTCATGGCTAGTTGATCGATCGATACCGTTTCATCTTGAATCTTGTTTTATGTGAGTGCTTACCGGTCTGGTAATCCTGTCGTTGACTACGGGAACCAAACTTGAGGTGCGGCATTTCGTCTACCTAGACTCAAAGTTTAGGAGGCCACAATGAAACGATCTTATGCAGTACTCGCAGGCGCACTCTTGGCGACCACGATGTTTGCCACTGCTCCTGCCAATGCCCAGAAGAGCTTGTTGGGAATAGTCGGAGACAAGGACAGTGGCGCGGCGGTCACTGTCGGACGTGGGGACGCCGGAGACAGCGGCGCCGTCAATGTCGGGGTCGGCGGCGGGGGCGGCAACGTCGTCGATGCCAATGTCGGTAGTCGGTCCAGCGGCGGATCGGCAGCTCGCGCCAATGTCAGCGTCGGCGGAGATTCCGCGGTAGGGGTCGAAGCGGACGTCCTCAACCGCGGTGACCGCAGCGGCGTCAGCGCCGATGTGAACATCGGTGGAGGCGGCGACAATGGCGGGCTGGTCGATGCCTGCGTCAACGTGCTCGGTCCCAATTGTGATGACGGGTCCGGCAATGGCGGCCCGGGCGGCCCCGGTGGTCCGGGCGATCCCATGATGCCGGGTGGTCCCGGTGGCGTGGGTTCGGGCGGGGGCCAGTTCGGTCCCAATTGCGATGTGGCGGATGCCAGCGCATTGCTGGCAGCGATCTCACAGGCGAACTATTCCCGCCAGACGATCGCGCAATGGTCAAGCGCTGCCAATGTCCAGCTCATCCAGGTCCAGCACTGTCCGGAGCTCGAAGCCCAGATCCGGGCTGCCGCTTCGGCAAACGACCGTCAGTCGCTGCTCTGGGGGATTTCCAACGATCCCCTGATCCAGGCTTCGCTGGACCGGAGCAGGGTCAGCCCGCAGAGTGTGGTGCTGGTCCAGTCCAACGGTGGGGCATTGAACGTGTATCTGCTTTAACAGGATCGTCCGCAAATGACGGACGGCAGGCGCCGCGCGCGCCTGCCGTCTCTTTTTTGTGGAACAAACTGCGATGCGGTGGGATTCTGCACACTCATTGTCGCGCTGCGGGGGCGCGAGTTGCCCCCGGATGCAGCGGAGACCGAGCACTCAAAAATCACCTTCATGACTGAACACGCGTCTTGCGGGCGCCCGTTTTCGCTTGTGCGGCCGGAGCGGCGCAGGACAGATGTGCCTGACCGGAATTTTCCGGCCAGGCCGAAGGTGCTGGCCACGTTCCGAACACATTAAATTATTGAAATTAAAAAGAAAAAGTTGAAACTTTCCGCGCTTGGAGCTCGTTCTTGGGTTTAGATTGCAAAAACGCAGTCGGACCGGAAGACCCTCGATCAGGAGGGTTACGCGAAAAAGGAGATGCATAATGTCTACTCTTGCCAAGAGCCTTCTCACTGGTGTTGCTTCGGTTGCCCTTCTTGCTGGCGCGGCCACGGCCCAGGAGCTCGGCGATACGCTCAACGATGTCGGCGATAGCGTTGAAAGCACTGTTGATAGCACCGTCGATAGCGTGGACAACACGGTCGACGGCACCGTCGACGCAGTCGATGATGTAACCAATGACGTCGATAATTCGGTCGGCGATGTGACCGGTACCGGGGATGTGGACGCAGGCGATGCCGAGTCGAATGTGGGCGATGTGGGCTCGATCGGTGACATCGGATCGTTCTCTGACCTTGTCGGCAACATCAATGCCGGTGACGTCGGTTCGATCGGCGATGTGGGTTCGATCTCGCAGATCGGCGTTGTCGATGTTTCCGAGGCCTTCAACGACTTCGATGCGAACGCCCTCAATGAGGCTCTCTCGAGCAACGAGGCCTCGGTTGGCGACCTGCAGAACGAAATTTCCGGTAACGAGGCGCTCAACAACGCCCTCGCCGGCAACAACATCGACGTTTCCGACGTGATCGCTGTCGACAACAGCAACGACGGAACGCTGATTCTGTACACCAACGACTAAGATGGCCCGGTCCATCCTCCATCCCGTGTGGGGCGCATCGCGCCCCACACTCCTGTCCGCACTGATCCTTGCCGGATCGGTCGGCTTTGTCGGCGTTCTCCTGAGCTCGCCGGCCTTGTCTCAACGCATTCTGGGTGACGGGGACAGTGAAACGTCCGTCTCCGTGAGCCCGACCGATACCGAAATTTCCCGCTCCGCGAGCGGCCAACTCGACATCGATCTCGGCGATGACGGCCCGTCCGTCGATGGCGACGGTACGCTCGGTGTCTCGATCGGAGATATAGACCCGGAGATTGGCGCCGCGATCTCGATTGGCGGTCAGGACGATGCAGCGTCCGCCGGGCCGGGCACCACCGTGCCCTCCGCCGATCCGGGCCAGAACTCCGCGACCGCCCCCGGCACGATCGAGACTGGGTGCGACGAAGACCTTGCCCATCTCGATGCGATGCTGTCGGGCTGGAAGCAGGGCGATATGGCCCAGCCCGCGTCTATCTATCTCGTGCCCGTCGCCCTTTGCGGCCGGGACCACGCGACGCTCGAACGCGCCCGTCGGGTCGAACTGGCCAGTGTGCGTGAGAACCTCTCACAGAACTCCGACATCGCGGCCCATCTTGATGCGCAGGGCGTTTTGCCCGATACCGTCCTGGCAGCTCAACGGTTCGATGATGGCCGGCTTTCGATCTATCTTGCCGCCAGCGTGAACGATAGCCCGTAAAGCTGAATCCATGAGCGCCGACCGGCTCCGGCCGGTCGGCGCTCATGTCTCAGGCGATCACTTCGGGGGCAGGGACGAACTCGTAGCCCAGCACGTCGGCGACAGGTGCGCACGTCACCTTGCCATGGGCAACGTTCAACCCGTTGCGCAGATGCGCATCGTCGGTCAGCGCCCGCTTCCAGCCCTTGTTGGCCAGTGCGATCGCGAAGGGCAGCGTCACGTTGTTGAGCGCGTAGGTCGAGGTGCGAGCCACGGCGCCGGGCATGTTGGCCACGCAGTAATGGACCACCCCGTCGACCACATAGGTCGGATCGGCATGGGTGGTCGGCTTTGAGGTCTCAAAGCACCCGCCCTGATCTATGGCCACATCGACGAGCACAGCGCCAGACTGCATGGTCGAGAGCATTTCGCGGGTCACAAGTTGTGGCGCCGCCGCGCCGGGCACCAAAACGGCGCCGATCACGAGATCGGACTGGGCGACATGTTCGGCCACCGCAGCGCCGGACGCGAACACCACCTTGGCCGAGGATTCGAAATGGTTCGAGAGCCGTTCAAGCGCTGACGAGCTCTTGTCGAGGATTGTAACGTCCGCATGCAGGCCCACGGCCATCTGGGCGGCGTTGAAGCCCACGACGCCCCCGCCGATGACGGTCACCTTGGCCGGATGCACGCCCGGCACGCCGCCCAGCAACACCCCGCGGCCGCCATGGGCCTTCTCGAGCGCGGTGGCGCCGGCCTGAACCGACATGCGGCCCGCGACCTGGCTCATGGGCTTGAGCAGCGGCAGCCCGCCATTGGTATCGGTCACGGTCTCATAGGCGATGCACACGGCGCCCGATTTCACGAGGTCCCGCGTCTGATCGGCGTCCGGTGCCAGGTGGAGATAGGTGAAGAGGATATGGTCGTCGCGCAGCATGGCGCGTTCGGCGGCCTGTGGCTCCTTGACCTTCACGATCATTTCCGCGTCCGCAAAGACCGCACGCGCATCCGGCGCGATTTCCGCCCCCGCGGCGCGATAGACGTCGTCGCCCGCCCCGATGCCGTCGCCCGCGCCGGCTTGCACGGCCACCTCGTGGCCATGGGCAACCAGCTCGGCGACGCTTTCGGGCGTCAGGCCGACGCGATACTCATGGTTCTTGATTTCTCTCGGCACGCCAATGCGCATCGCCGCCTCCTATGGTGTGTGTGATCTGGAGGAAAGGCTAGGCTTTTTGTCGCACCAAGCGGTTGCAAAGTCAGCGCCCTGTCCGCATTCTTTGCATCATGATTGCGCTGATCTAGGGAAAATCGGGATGAAAATGCAACTATCGCAGGCAGACCGCAACATCCTGCGATCGGTGCAACGGGATTCGAGCCTCTCGATGGCCGATCTCGGGGCGCTGGTCGGCCTTTCGCCATCGGCCTGTCACCGGCGGCTGCGAGCGCTCGAGGAGCGGGGGCTGGTCAAGGGCTATCGGGCCGTGCTCGGCCAGCGCGAGCTTGGCCTTGTGATGCACTTTTTCATAGAGGTCTCGCTGGTCAGCCAGAGCGAGCCGGTTCTCGAGGCCTTCGAATCGGCGGTGCGCGCCATTCCCGAAATCCTCGAATGTCATCTGATGGCAGGGCAGTCCGATTATATCCTGCGCGTGGTGTGCGAGGACGCGCCGGCCTTCGAGCGGCTGCACCGCGATCTGGTGGCCCGGCTTCCCGGCGTCGCCCGCGTCCATTCCAACATGAGCATAAGGGAAGTGAAGCCGCTGGCCGGTTATCCCGTCTGACGTCTTGCGTTTGCCCAGCGTGCGGGCAAAGGGACTAAGCGCGCTGCCTATCGTGTGGTCAAATAGGCTAGGTGACGCCAAAAACGGCATTTTTTACTTTACAGTCAAAAAATGCGGCGTTTCAATCACCCCCGGCAAACAAGGGGAAACCACCATGCTCAATCGCAGACTGTTCACCGTGACGGCCGGAGCGCTCGTCGCAGGCGCAGCGCTGGCCTCGCCTGCGCTGGCCCAGACCGATGTCCGCTTCACCCTCGACTGGCGGATCGAAGGCCCGGCCGCGGGCTTCCTGCTCGCAGAAGAGAACGGATACTTCGAGGAAGAGGGGCTCAACGTCACATTCGACGTCGGCGCCGGCTCGGTCGAAGTGATCCCGCGCGTGGCCACGGGCACCTACAATATGGGCTTTGGCGACATCAACTCGCTCATCAAGTTCCTCGATGAGGATCCCGACCAGCCGGTCAAGGCGATCATGATGATCTACGAGACCCCGACCTTCGCGGTCGTAGGCCGCCGCTCGCTGGGCGTGACCGATGATCCGGCCTCGCTCGAGGGCAAGACTCTTGGTGCCCCGCCGCCCGATGGCGCGTTCGCCCAGTGGCCGGCATTTGTCGAGGCCGCGGGCATCGACACTTCTGACATCACAATCGAATCCATCGGCTTTCCGGTCCGCGAACCCATGCTGGCCCAGGGCGACGTGGATGCGGTGTTCGGGTTCGCCTTCTCGGTCATCCTCAACCTCAAGGCCCAGGGTATCGAGGATGAGGACATTGCCACCATCCTGATGGCCGAGCACGGTCTGGACCTCTACGGTAATGCCATTCTGGTCAATACCGACTTCGCCGAGGAAAATCCCGAGGCCGTCGAAGGCATGCTGCGCGCGCTGGCCAAGGGCTTTGCCGATGCGGCTGCCGATGTGGAGGCTGGAGCCGCCGCGGTCGTCGCCGCCAATGATATTCTGGACCTCGACATCGAAATCGAGCGGCTTCAGATGGCCAACGACATGAACATCAACACCGCCTACGTTCAGGAGAATGGCATCGGCGGGGTGGACATGGACCGGCTCGACGCCTCGATCGCCCAGCTCGCGACATCGATCGGCATCCAGTCCGACATCTCAGCAGCCGATGTCTTTGACGACAGCTATCTTCCGCCCATGGAAGATCGCATGATGCCCTAACGGCAAATCCATGCTCGAGCCTCTCCCGCAACGGGAGGGGCTCTTTCCCTGCTCCCCAAAAGGGCAGGGGTAAGAACAAGGATCGTCCCCCATGAAGGGGAGGGCAAGGCAAGGGCAGTATCGGGCGCGCACCAAAGGGGTTCAGCGAAGTGGCAAATCATCTCGTCACCATCGAGAAGGTCGACATGCGCTACGGGGGTGCCGATGGCACGCTCGCGGTGTCGGGGCTGGAGATGGCCGTCAAACGGGGCGAATTCGCCGCCGTGGTCGGGCCCTCGGGGTGCGGCAAGTCCACGCTCATGAAGCTGGTCACCGGGCTGCACATTCCCCAGCGCGGGGTGGTGACGGTCGCGGGCACGCACGTCACCAAGCCCGTCTCGATCGTGGGTATGGCGTTCCAGAACCCCACCATGCTGCCGTGGCGCACCACGCTCGACAATGTGCTCCTGCCGCTCGAGATCGTGGAGAAGCACAAGAAGCGCCTGCGCCGGCACAAGAAGGAATATGTGGAGCAGGCCGAGCACCTGCTCGAGACGGTGGGCCTGAAAGGCTTCGGCTCGAAATATCCCTGGCAGCTCTCGGGCGGCATGCAGCAGCGCGCCAATCTCTGCCGCGCGCTGATTCACGAGCCTGACCTTCTGATGCTCGACGAGCCGTTCGGCGCGCTCGACGCCTTCACCCGCGAGGAGCTCTGGCAGGTCATCCGCGACCTCCATGCCTCCCAGGACGTCACCATCGTGCTCGTTACCCATGATCTGCGCGAGGCCGTGTTTCTTGCCGACACCGTGCATGTGATGAGCGCGCGCCCCGGGCGCATCCTGAAGGTTCACGACATCACCTTCGAGCGCCCGCGCGACATTTCGCTGATGTATGAGAGCCGGTTCAATGACGTCGTGCAGGCCCTGCGCGGCGAGATTGCCGATGCGAGGGTCGCAGCATGAGTGCCACCGAGACGAGCGAACCCGTCGCCCTGCCGGTCGAGCCCGAGCGCAAGCCGTTCAACTGGCTGCCGCTCATGCCCTGGATCTATACTGTTGCGCTGTTCGTGCTCTGGGAACTGGGCGTGCGCCTGTCGGGCCTGCCTCACACCATCCTGCCAGCGCCCACGCGCATTTTCGAGGCGATCGTGCAGTATTGGGGCGCCATCCAGCGCCATTCCCTCCAGACGCTTTACACCACCACCGTCGGCTTCCTCCTGGCGGTGGTCGCGGGCATGGCGCTCGGCCTGCTCGTGGGCTGGTCGCGGATGATCTATGCCGGGCTCTACCCCATCATGGTCGGGTTCAACGCCATTCCCAAGGTGGCGGTGGTGCCGATCCTCGTGATCTGGTTCGGCATCGGCACCATCCCGGCCATCCTCACCGCGTTCCTGATCGCGTTCTTTCCCATAGTGGTCAACGTCGCCACGGGCCTTGCCACCATCGAGCCCGAGACCGAGGACGTCTTGCGGGCGCTCGGGGCGAAAAAGATGGACATCATGCTCAAGGTCGGGATTCCTCGTTCGATGCCCTATTTCTTCGGCTCGCTCAAGATTGCCATCACACTGGCTTTCGTGGGCTCGGTGATCTCCGAGACCATCGCGGCCAATTCCGGTCTGGGATTCATGATGGCCTCGGCCCAGAGCCAGTTCAACGTGCCGCTGGTCTTTGCCGGGCTCGTCATGCTCGCCATCGAGGGCATCGCGATGTACGCGCTCATGGCCTGGATCGAGAAGCGCACCACCGGCTGGGCCCATCGCTCCCAGACCATGGCGGGCTGATGAAGGTGAGTGCGGCATTCTCGCGAAGGTTCTGAATCGCGAAAATGCCGCAAGGTTTTGTAATCGAACGCAGTCTCGTCCTCAGTCGGCGCGCCGCCGCTGGGTCAGCGCCATGCCGGCGATGATCATGGCGACGCCTACGGCGCTTGCGGGGATGTTGTCGTTTGCTCCGCGCATGAGGTCGAGGACCACGCCCGAGACCATCTGTCCCCCAATGACCAGCATCGCGGTGTTCGTCGCCCCGATACGCACGATCAGCCAGCTTCCCGAGGCCACGAAGATCACCCCGAGTGTTCCGGCGAAGTAGGTGTACCAGGGTGCAGACAGCGCCCCCTCCGGCCAGAGCATGCCCAGCGCCAGCCCGACAACGGTCAGCGCCACAAAGCCCACGATGTGGTTCCAGAACGACGCGGCGAGCGCGCTGGTCGAGAGCGCCAGCCGTCCGTTAATCTGGCGGGAAAGGCTGATCAGGACGCCCGCGAGCAGGGCAAGAAGGATCGCGGTGGTCATGGTTTACCCCCACCCGAAAATGATGAGCACCGAGCCGCCCGCGATCAGCGCCAGCGCACCGAAATCGGTGAGCCGCGGCATACGCCGGGGCAGGCCGAACAGACCCCATCGGTCGGCAGCCAGCGAAAACAGCACCTGACCGGCAAGACCGAGTGCCAGCGTGCCCGAAAGCGCCAGCGCCGAATTGGCTGCGGTCGAGGTCAGCATCACCGTCGCACCCCCGAGAATCCCGGCCGAATAGGCCCAGAGCGGGGCGGGGGGCCTTCCGCCCTTGGCGGCGGCGGACGCGCCCATACGCAGGATGGCAAGAAAGATCAGCCCCGCCACCGAGCCGGTCGCGTGCGCCACCCATGAGGAATGAAACGCGCTGGAATGGGAGGCCAGCAGCGCATTGAAATCCACCATCACCGTCAGCAGGCCCCCGCTGGCGAACGCGAGCAGCAGGTGCAGGAGGGATGGTCGGTGGACGATGGTGGGCATGGGGCGACTCGGGAGGGCGTAGCGGGCCCGACCGTGCTAGAGCATTTTCCTGACGGATGGAATCAGAACAAGCATTCTAAGTCATTGATGTGCCGCGCTTCCGATACGGAAATCCGGTCGCCCGCATGCATGCTAGCACTCGGTCGGGGTCCCTCGCTGATTGATTCAGAAGACGGCGCCAAGTCCTTGATTGTCGAGGTTCGACGCCCGGATTCAGCTATTTGTCGCCGATCAGCATCGAGGCGCCGAAAACGCCGAGCATCAGAAGGCCCAGGCCGAAGACCATCACGATGGCCGGGCTGTGCACCCAGCCCACTGGGGCCAGCCGACCAAACCACAGCGGATGGTAGATTGCGGCCCCGAACACCGACCACCCGCCGGTGAAGGCCGAATAGAACCGCTCGCGCCAGCGGGCGCGGGGCAGCAGCCCCCTGATGGCGGCGGCAAGGATCATCAGGCCGCAAAGCGGAATGAGCAGGGTCTGGAGCATGCTTGGGCACCTGGTATGTTCGATCCGAGACTTAGCGCCCCCGCCGGGCCGCGACCATATGCCGTCTCGTCGCAGCCCCGATTGCGTCGCGCCGGGGCGCGGGTGCATAGTGCGGCCAAGGAGACCCCCACCCATGAACCAGCAGCGTCCCATCGTCGGCGGCGGCCCCAAGAAGGTCCTTTACACCCTCCAGACCGTCTCGCGCATGGGAGTCGGCAAGGCCGCCAAGGCGCTCACGGCCAAGAACACCTGCAAGGCCTGTGCTTATGGCATGGGCGGGCAGCGCGGCGGCATGACCAACGAGCTCGGAGAGTTTCCCTCGGTCTGCAACAAGAGCGTGCAGGCCCAGTCCACCGATATCCAGCCTCCGATCCCCCATGAAATCTTCGATCACCCGCTGGCCGAGCTCAAGGAGCTTTCCGGCCGGGAAATGGAGCATCTGGGCCGGCTGGGCGACCCGATCTACAAAGGCGCGGGCGAAGATCGCTATCGGGTCGTCGACTGGGATTTCGCACTCGATATTGCCGCGTCCCGGCTCCGCGCCACTGATCCGGACCGCAGCTTTTTCTATTCCTCGGGCCGCTCGTCCAACGAGGCGGGATTTCTGTTTCAGTTGATCGCCCGGCTTTACGGCACCAACAACGTCAACAATTGCTCGTATTTCTGCCATCAGGCCACCAGCGAGGGCCTCGCCACCACCATCGGCAAAGGCACCGCAACGGTGGAACTCGCCGACCTCAAGGGCGCGGACCTTATTTTCGTGATTGGCGCCAATCCGTCATCGAACCACCCGCGCTTCATTCACATGCTCAAATCCTGCCGGGACAGGGGAGGGGAGGTCATCGTCATCAACCCGGCGCGCGAGCCCGGGCTGGTCAAGTTCGCCGTGCCCAAATCCCCCAGCTCCATGCTCAAGGGCGGCGACGAGATCGCCTCTGACTATCTCCAGCCCCGCATCGGCTCTGACATCGCGCTGCTGAAGGGCGTCGCCAAGGCGCTGCTCGAAGCGGGCAGCACCGACAACGCCTTCATCGCCGCGCACACCAGCGGGTTCGAGGCGTTCCGGGCCGATATCGCGACGACCGACTGGGCCACGATCACCGAGGCTACCGGCATCGCCCGGAAAGAGATCGCGCACGTGGCCCAGCGCTACGGGATGGCCTCAAACGTCGTCTTTGCCTGGGGCATGGGGATGACCCATCATGTCCACGGGGTCGAGAACGTCGAGATGATCGCCAACCTCGCACTGCTGCGCGGCATGGTCGGGCGGCCCAATGCCGGGCTTCTGCCGCTGCGTGGGCACTCGAACGTCCAGGGTATCGGCACCATCGGGGTCAAGCCTGTCCTTGCCGAGGAGGTGTTCGCGCGCATGGAAGAGGCGCTCGGCATCACCCTGTCGCGCAAGCCCGGGTTCGACACCATGGCCTCGCTCGGTGCCGCCCATCGCGGCGATATCGACGCTGCGGTGATGATGGGCGGCAATCTCTACGGCGCCTCGCCCGATACCGCCTGGGCGCGTGATGCGCTCGATCGGATAGGGTTCAAGCTGTTTTTGACCACCACGCTCAATCTCGGCCATGTCCACGGCCACGACGACAGCGAGAGCCTCGTTCTTCCGGTCACCGCGCGCGACGAGGAATGGGAGCCCACCACCCAGGAATCGATGTTCAATTTCGTCCGTCTCTCGGATGGAGGCATCGACCGGCTGGCCAATGTCCGGCCCGAAAGCGTCATTCTCTCGGAGCTTGCCGGCCGGATTCTGGACGATTGCCCCATCGATTTTTCTGCCTTTGGCAAGCATCGGCAGGTCCGCAAGGCCATCGCCGATATCGTGCCCGGGCTCGAGGACCTCGCCGATCTCGATGTGGCCAGGCGAGAATTCCATATCCGCAACCGCGTGATGCACACGCCCGCATTCGCCACCGGAGACAGCAAGGCCCATTTCGTTCTCACCGCCACGCCCGCCCCGGTCACGGCCCCGGACGGGCAGCAGGCCATCACGCTGGCCACCATCCGGTCCGAAGGCCAGTTCAATACCATCGTCTACGAAGAGACCGACAGCTACCGCAACAAGGCCCCCCGCTGGAGCGTGCTGCTCAGTGCCGCCGACATGGCCGCGCGCGGTATTGGCTCGGGTGACCGGGTGGACCTCGTCTCCTCCAGCGGGCGCATGTCAGGCGTCGTTGCCTTGCCCTACGACCTGCCGTCCGGCTCGGCGCTCGCCTATTACCCGGAAGCCAATGTGCTCGTGGGCACCGCCATCGACCCGCGCTCGCGGACCCCGGCCTTCAAGTCCGTGCCGGTCTGGATCGAGCGCCCGTGACGGTGAAACGGCGGGCCAGGCGATCCCGCCTGCGCCTGTTCGCGCATCTGGCCGACCACCGGCGCACCGGGGCCACCGATTTCACCCTGGCGCTTATCCTGTCGTTCGTGGCCGGCGGCATCAATGCGGGGGGCTTTCTCGCCATCGGGCGCTATACCTCGCACGTCACCGGCTATGTGGCCGAGGCCGCCGACCATGTGGCACTCGGCAACTGGACCATCGTCGCCGCGGGCTTGGGCGCGGTCGCCGCCTTCACGGTCGGTGCCGCCTTGTCCGCCGCGCTCACGGGCTGGGCGCGCCGGCACACTCGGTTCAGCCAGTATTCGCTGCCGCTCGGGGCCGAAGCGGCGCTGCTGCTGGTCTTTGGCGTGGTGGGCTTGGTTGCCGGGGGCAGTCCCGGGTTCGTCTTAGCGGCTGCCTATATCCTGTGCCTGCTCATGGGGCTTCAGAACGCAACCATCACCACCATTTCCGGCGCCCGGATCCGCACCACCCATTTCACCGGGGTGGTCACCGATATCGGGATCGAGCTCGGGCGGTTCGCCTATCGCAATCTCGACCCGACCGTGCCGGAGAGGCGTGCGGTGCGCGGAGACAGGGCCAAGCTGGCAACGCTTGTCAGCCTGCTCTTTGCGTTCTTTTCAGGCGGCGTGGTCGGCGCGGTGGGCTTTGGATATCTAGGCTATGGCTTTACCGTGCCCCTGGCCCTGCTGCTCGCCGCCTGCGCGCTGCCCACTGCGTTGAGCCGCCAACGCCGCGCGCGTGCCTCGCGCGGCCATTGAAGCCGGCAGCCTGGCGCGTGCAGCCCCGCCACCCCATTGCCCTTGGCCAAGCCTTGCCCTACATACGGGCCCAATCGCATTTCACCCGAAATTCACGAGGCTGACTGCTTTATGGCTCGCCAGTTCATCTATCACATGCACTCCATGTCCAAGGCCTATGCCGGGGGCAAGAAGGTGCTCGACAACATCAACCTCTCGTTCTACCCGGACGCCAAGATCGGCATTCTGGGCCCCAACGGCTCGGGCAAGTCGACCCTCCTCAAGATCATGGCCGGCATTGAGACCGAGTTCACCGGCGAAGCCTGGGCGGCCGACGGCGCCAAGGTCGGCTACCTGCCCCAGGAGCCCCAGCTCGACGACCAGCTCGACGTACGCGGCAACGTCATGATCGGGGTCAAGGAAAAACAGGCCATCCTCGACCGCTACAACGAACTGATGATGAACTATTCGGACGAGACGGCCGATGAAGCCTCAAAGCTTCAGGACCAGATCGACGCCGATGACCTCTGGGATCTCGATTCCAAGGTCGAGATGGCCATGGAAGCGTTGCGCTGCCCGCCTCCCGAGGCTGGCGTTGCGAGCCTGTCGGGTGGCGAGAAGCGCCGCGTGGCGCTCTGCCAGCTCCTGCTGTCGGCTCCCGACCTGCTGCTGCTTGACGAACCCACCAACCATCTGGACGCCGAAACCACGGCTTGGCTGGAAAAGCACCTTCGCGAATTCCCGGGCGCGGTGTTGATCATCACCCACGACCGCTACTTCCTCGACAACGTCACGGGCTGGATTCTCGAGCTAGACCGCGGCCGCGGCATTCCTTACGAGGGCAACTACACGGCCTATCTCACCGCCAAGTCCAAGCGCATGGCGCAGGAAAAAAGCGAGGATCAAGCCCGCTCGAAAGTGCTCGAGCGCGAAAAGGAATGGCTCGGCCAGTCGCCCCAGGCGCGCCAGACCAAGTCCAAGGCGCGTATCCGGGCCTATGACGAACTGGTCAAGGTCAACGAGGCGCGCACTCAGTCCTCGACCGCGCAGATCATCATTCCGCCCGGCGAGCGTCTGGGCCAGAACGTCATCGACGTCGAAAGCCTGCGCAAGGGCTATGGCAACCAGCTTCTGATCGACGACCTCACCTTCAAGCTGCCCCCCGGCGGCATCGTGGGCGTCATCGGGCCGAACGGCGCGGGCAAGTCCACGCTGTTCAAGATGCTCACGGGCCACGAAAAGCCCGATGGCGGCTCGATCACCATCGGGGACACGGTCCATATGGGCTATGTGGACCAAAGCCGGGATTCGCTGGACCCCAAGAGGTCGGTCTGGGAGGAAATCTCGGATGGCAACGACATCATCCGGCTGGGCAAGCGGGAGGTGAACTCGCGCGCCTACACCTCCTCGTTCAACTTCAAGGGCGGGGACCAGCAGCAGCCCGTGGGCACGCTTTCGGGCGGCCAGCGCAACCGCGTGCATCTGGCCAAGATGCTCAAGTCCGGCGCCAACGTCCTCCTGCTCGACGAACCGACCAACGATCTGGACACCGAAACCCTCGCCGCGCTCGAAGAGGCGCTCGAGGAGTTCGCCGGCTGCGCCGTGGTCATCAGCCACGACCGCATGTTCCTTGACCGTCTGGCCACCCACATCCTCGCCTTCGAAGGCGACAGCCATGTGGAATGGTTCGAGGGCAATTTCCAGGACTACGAAGCCGACAAGATCCGCCGGCTCGGCGCCGAAGCCGTCAATCCGCGCCGGGTCAGCTACAAGCCGCTGACGCGGTAGAGGCCGCTTCGGGCACGCCCCGAATTGCGTTGATAGGAGGCCGGGCAGAGATGTCCGGCCTTTCGTTTTGCTCTAGAGTGAACCCATGATCGAATCCTTTTCCCTTGAGATCGAAGATGCCGTCTTTGCCTGCCTTGAGGCGGGGGAGGGGATTCCCGTGGTGTTCCTCCACGCGGGGGTGGCCGACAGCCGCATGTGGACCGGCCAGCTTCGGGCCGTGGCCGATGCGGGGTATCTCGGGCTCGCCTATGACCGGCGGGGCTTCGGGCAGACCTCGTCGCCCGACGAGAGCTTCTCGCACCTCGAGGACCTCGAGGCGATTCTCGATGCGCTCGATATCCATGCCTGCGTTCTGGTGGGCTCCTCACGGGGCGGGGCGCTGGCGATCGACTTCACACTGGCCCACCCGGGCCGCGTCGCCGGGCTGGTCCTGATGGGCACGTCGATCTCGGGTGCCCGCCGCTCCAAGCTTACGCCAGACGTCATGCGCATCGTGCACGCCATGGAGGCGGTGACAGAGAGCGGGGATATCGACGCGATCAACGCGGTGCAGGCCCATGCCTGGCTCGACGGTCCACTTTCGCCCAGCGGACGGGTGAGCGGGCCGGTGCGCACGCTCTTTCATTCCATGAACGGGGCAATCCACGCCCACCCGCGTCTCACCCGTGAGGAGGCGCCCGAACCGGCAGCCGACCTCGTCGCGAGCCTCGATACCCCCACGCTGCTAATCGCGGGCGATCTCGATTTCCCTCATATCGTGAACCGGCACGACGATCTCTCCGAGGACATGGAGAACGCTTTCGCGGTGGTCATCGAGGGCACCGCTCACCTGCCCAATCTCGAGCGGCCCGATCTCTTCGATGCGCTTCTTCTGGAGTTCCTCGATACGCTCACCGGCGAGGACCAACCCGCGCCCCAGTGATGGGTCCGATCACAAACTGCACTTTGCCAGCGCTGGGGTGAGCCGGTAGTCTGGACGCCCATCCGCTCTGAAAGCCCACGTCCATGACATCGATAGAAGGTGCGCCCGCCGCCGCCGGCGCGCCCCCGGTCCGCCCCAACCCTCCTGATCCCAATGTCCGCTTCGGCGTCATCGCGGCCATCGTGACCTATTCGATGTGGGGCCTGTTCCCGCTGTTCTTCAAGCTGCTCGATCATGTCGATCCGGTGGGCGTTGTCGCGCACCGGGTGATCTTCTCACTGGTCTTTCTGTGTCTCGTGCTTGCGCTCCACCGCCGGTTCGGCGAGGTCATCGCCGCCCTTCGCGATATGCGGGTGCTAGGGGTCATGGCGGTGACCACCACCCTTCTGGCTTTCAACTGGCTCATCTTCGTTTGGGGCGTTTCGATCGGTCAGGTTCTGCAGGTCAGCTTCGGGTATTTCATCAACCCGCTGGTGTCGGTCGCCATCGGCATGGTGCTGTTGGGCGAGCGGCAGTCCCCCTGGCAGACCGCTGCGATCGGGATTGCCGTGGCTGCGGTGGTCATCCAGGCCATCGCGCTTGGGGACGTGCCCTGGATTGCGCTCGGGCTGGCGATTCTCTTCGGGTTCTACGGCTATTTCCGCAAGACCGTGCGGGTCGGCTCGGCGCCGGGGCTGTTCGTGGAAACGCTCCTGATGCTGCCCCCCGCCGTGATCTATCTGATGGTCAGCGCGATGGTGTTCGGGCGCGATTATTATTCCGATGCGGTCACCGCCACCGCCCTTGTGGTTTCGGGACCGCTCACGGCGCTGGCGTTGATCTTCTTCGCTTACGCGGCGCGGCAGTTGCGGCTGACCACCATCGGCATGTTCCAGTATATCGCCCCCTCGCTCCACTTCCTCTCGGCCGTCTTTCTGTTCGGCGAGACCCTCGATCCCGTAAGTCTTCTGAGCTTCGTTCTGATCTGGCTCTCGCTCGTCGTCTTTTCCTTCGACACATGGCGCCGTCGCGGGCGCGGACCCCGTCCGGCCTGACGAGGGCCAGTCGTGGCTCAGCCCGCCCAGTCGCTGCGCAGTGCCGCCTGGCCGACCTCGGCGATCACGGCGGCGATCTCCTCGTAGACGTGCCCGTGCGGTGAGGCGCTGCGCCACACCAGCCGCAGGGTCCGCGAGGCACCGGGCGCCTTGAGCCGGTGGATGGCGATGCCCCCGTGCCCGCTCTCGCGCTTGAGGCTGATGGCGGGCAACAGCGTCACACCGTAGCCATTGGCCACCAGCTCGAGGATCGTGGTCAGGGACGTGGCCGCGAAGGTGCGGCCTTCGAGGTCGGACGGCAGCGAGCAGGCATCCACCGCCTGATCGCGCAGGCAATGGCCTTCCTCGAGCAGCAGCAGCCGGTCGCGGGGCAGGTCGACGGGGTCGACTGGGCCCTCGGGCACCGTCCCCCGGGGCGCGGCAAGAACGAACGGGTCGGCAAAAAGCGTGCGGCTGACAAATCCGGCTTTGGGCGGCGGCGTGGCCACCAGCGCGAAATCGACCTCCCCGTCCTGCAGCGCGGCGATCAGTCGGTCGGTCTTGCCCTCGCTCACTGCCAGCGTCACCGTGGGCACGCTCTCGGCAATGGCTGGCAGGATATCGGCGAGCAGATAGGGCGCAACCGTGGGGATCAATCCGAAGCGCAGGGGCCGAGCCGGATGGCCCGTCGCCATGTCGGCAAAAGATTCGAGATCGCGGGCCGCTTCCATCACGCGGGTCGCACGCGCAAGGAAGTCGCGTCCGAACCGTGTTGGGCGCACACTCTTGCCCAGACGCTCGAATATGGGCGCGTTGCACCGTTCCTCGAGCAGCTTGATCTGCTGGGAGAGGGCCGGCTGGGTCACGTGGCAGCGCGTGGCGGCGCGGCCGAAATGGCCTTCCTCGGCGATGATCCGGGCATAGTGAAGCTGGCGCAGGGTGATCGTGAACATGAGGTGCAGGTCCGGTAGATCCGATAAGCGATCCTAATCGCTGCGGTCAGTTTTATCAATTTGCGTAATCGCCATTTCCCCTGTAGACGAAGGGCCACCTTAGAATCGTTACAAAGACGGAGGCCTCATGTCCGACAAGACGATGACGACGACCGCCGGCGCCCCGGTGCCCGACAACCAGAATTCGATCACCGCAGGCCCGCGCGGCCCCGTGCTGATGCAGGACTACCAGCTCCTCGAGAAGCTGGCCCATCAGAACCGCGAGCGTATCCCCGAGCGCGTCGTGCACGCCAAGGGCTGGGGTGCCCACGGCACCATGACGATCACGGGCGACATTTCCAAGTATACCCGTGCCAAGGCGCTGCAGCCCGGCGCAGAGACGCCGCTGATCATGCGTTTTTCGACCGTGGCCGGTGAGCTGGGCGCGGCCGATGCCGAGCGTGACGTGCGCGGCTTCTCGATCAAGTTCTACACCGAAGAGGGCAACTGGGACCTGGTTGGCAACAACACCCCCGTCTTTTTCGTGCGCGATCCGCTCAAGTTCCCGGACTTCATCCACACCCAGAAGCGTCACCCGCGCACCAATCTGCGCTCGGCGACCGCCATGTGGGATTTCTGGTCGCTCTCGCCCGAGAGCCTGCACCAGGTCACCATCCTGATGAGCGATCGCGGCCTGCCTGTGGCGCCCATGTTCATGAATGGCTATGGCAGCCACACCTATTCGTTCTGGAACGACAATGGCGAGCGGTTCTGGGTAAAGTTCCACTTCAAGACCGAGCAGGGCCACAAGCACTACACCAACGAGGAAGCCGAGAAGGTCATCGGCTCGACCCGCGAGAGCTATCAGGAAGAGCTGTTCGGCACCATCGAGCGGGGGGAATTCCCGCGCTGGAAGGTTCAGGTGCAGATCATGCCCGAGGCCGATGCGGACAAGACCGGATACAACCCCTTCGATCTGACCAAGGTCTGGCCGCACGCCGACTATCCGCCGATCGACATCGGGGTGCTCGAGCTCAACCGCAACGCCGACAACTATTTCGCCGAGATCGAGCAGGTTGCGTTCAGCCCCTCCAACATCGTTCCGGGAATCGGTCATTCGCCCGACAAGATGCTTCAGGCCCGCGTCTTCTCCTATGCGGACGCGCACCGGTACCGCCTGGGGACCCATTACGAGTCGCTGCCCGTGAACGCTCCCAAGTGCCCGGTCCATCACTACCACCGCGATGGCCAGATGAACGTCTATGGCGGCATCAGGACCGGCAATCCGGACGCGTATTACGAGCCCAACAGCTTCGACGGTCCGACCGAGAACAAGGCCGTGCAGGAGCCCCCGCTCAAGATTTCGGGCGATGCGGACCGGTACAACCACCGCGAAGGCAACGATGATTTCGGCCAGCCGCGCGCGCTGTTCACCCTGTTTGACGACGGGCAGAAGATGCGTTTGTTCGCCAACATCGCCGCGGCGATGGATGGGGTTCCCGACGAAATCGTCGAGCGCCAGTGCAAGCTCTTTGACCAGGTCCACCCCGATTACGGCTCGGGCGTGCGCCATGCCATCGAACAGGGCAAGCAGGAGCGCCCGGCGGCGATCTCCGCAGCCGAGTAAGCGTTCGATATCGACAAGCGGCCTCACACCGCGCACGAAAGCCCCGTGTCCTCGCGATGCGGGGCTTTCTTCATGTCTTGTTTGTCATTTCAGGAAAATTTGAATCAAACGCTTGCCATTGAGTTCAGGCGATGGCGAAATCCCTGTGCCAGCTTCACGACCAGAAGCGGCATGGTGCCGGGGAGACGACACATGTTTGAGACCAGTGAGGGCACGCGCGCGTTCTCCAATTTCCGCGTTCTCAACGGTGAAGCGGATGCGGCCGAGCGTGACCATCTTATCCGCAATCTCGCCCAGCTCTTTTCCTACGTCTCGGACCGGTGCGATGACGAGCAGGTCGCCCAGTATGACGAAGTCCTGTGCCAGCTCGCTGACATTGTGGAAGTCGAAGCGCGGGCCCATGTGGCCCGGCTGCTCGCGCCGCTTGAACGCGCGCCGGGCATGGCGGTCATCAAGCTCGCCAATGATGTCATCGAGGTCGCGGCACCGCTGCTCGAATTTTCGTCCGTGCTCTCTGACGACGACCTGATCGAGATCGTCGAACGCCAGACCGAGGCCCACCGCGCCATTATCGCGCGCCGCAAGGGCCTGGGCGAGCGCGTCGCCGACGCCATCGTCGCCAATGGCACCGAGGCCTCCCTTACCGGGCTCCTGCGCAACACCGATGCCGAGCTCAGCCGCGTGTCGCTCGATGCGCTGGCCAGAATCGCCAGCGCCAACCAGTCGATCGCCGCCGACCTGCGGGGACGCACGGACATCGACTGGGCCAAGGTGCGCTCGGAAGTGTCCACCGTGGGCGAAGAAGCGCTCGAGGCCGTGGGTATCGATGCCGAACAGGACGTCGCGATGCCGGGCCACGTCCAGGCGCTGGTCTACAACCGGATCCGCAACCGCGCTGGCTTCACCGCGCAGGAGTGGAAGCTGGCCTGGAATCAGGTCAAGGCGCTCGCCGACCGGCGCCGCTTCGATCTCAAGGCACTCCAGCGGTTCACCCGCTTCGGCTATGGCCACCATGCCGCTGCCGGGCTCACCATGCTGCTCGAGGTGCGCCCGGAAGTCTTCGTCAAATGGCTGGCCATGCAGGATTACGTGGCGATCACCGTTGCCGCCCGCGGCATCGGGATTTCGCCTGAGCTCTTCGAGGCTATGATTGCAGTGCTCCCCTGGCGGGACATGCCCACCAGGGAAGACATCGACAATGTCCGCAAGCGCTTCGAGGCGTTGAGCGAAGATGAGGCTGCCGGGATCTTCGATCTCTGGCGCAGCCACGCTTTCCGTCGCCGTCCGCCGGGACAACAGGAAGCCGTCGCCTGACCGGTCGGGTCAGGCGTCTTCATCCTGCAAAGCGGCCTTGGACAGCACGGTTTCGAGCCAGTCCCGCGGGCCCTCGAGCCCATTGGCCACCAGCATGCAGACGCGCCATTGCCTGTCCACGCTGCGGCGGATCATCCCCGCACGTTCCAGTATGGACAGATGCCGGGAAATTGCCGGAGCGCTGATCTGGAACGGCTCGCTGAGCTTGCCGACAGTCATCGGGCCCTCTGCGGCCAGTCGCGCAACAATGTCGCGACGCACCGGATCGGCCAGAGCTGAAAAGGTCAGGGAATCTGTGTCTGGATAATCGTCCTGCACTTGCAGGTTAACTAAGCTCATGCGATCCACCCCCGCGGAACTCGCCACTGAAAAGTCTCTAAGTACAAATACTGCTTACACGACATCGTGATCAAATCAAACGCAGCATTCCATTCTTGGCTAAAGAAGTGGGCCTCGGTCAAGACCCGGTGAGCGTGCTTGTTGCGCGCAGATCGCCACAAATCCCCCTGTGCCCCTGCAATCCCGGACTTGACGCAAGGGATATAAAGATATCTTTATGCCCCTGACGAAAAGCGTGAGGGTATCGCGGTGGCAACGCTCCCGGCGAACATCGTGGCATGTTTCAAGGCGGCTGGCGAGACCACCCGCCTGCGGCTGCTCGCGCTGCTCCATGAAGGAGAGCTCTCGGTCAAGGATTTCACCGAGATCCTGGGGCAGAGCCAGCCCCGCGTCTCCCGCCACCTCAAGCTTCTGGCCGACGCCGGCCTGATCACCCGCCACGCCGAGGGCGCCTGGGCCTATTACCGGCTGGCCGATGGGGGGGTGGCAAGGGCGCTGCTCGACTGGATTGGCGGCGCCATGGACCCCGACGCTGCCGATCTCGCAGCGGATCGCGCCAAGCTCGCGCGGGTGCGGGCCCAGCGCAAGGCCCAGGCCGATGCGTGGTTCGCCGATATCGCGCCGAGCTGGGATCGCCTGCGCTCGCTCCATGCGCCCGACGCCGCGGTGGAAGCGGCCATTCTGGCCTCCATGCCTTCGGGCCCCGTGCCCATGCTGCTTGATCTGGGCACCGGCACCGGACGGATGCTGGAGCTGCTTGCGGGCCGCTACGAGCAGGCGGTGGGCGTCGATGCCAGCCGGGAAATGCTGGCCCTGGCCCGCAGCAAGCTCGAGAGCGCCGGGCTTGCCCATGCCCGCATACGGCATGGGGACATCGAGGCGCTCGAGGAATATCGCGGGCAGGCCGACCGGGTGGTCATTCACCAGGTCCTGCACTATTTCGATGATCCCGGCATTGCGCTCGCCAGCGCCGCGCGCTGCCTGCGGCCGGGCGGGGCGATGCTGATCATCGATTTCGCGCCCCACGCGCTCGAATTTCTCAGGACGGAGCAGGCGCACCGGCGTCTGGGCCTTTCGTCCGCGCAAATGGAGGTCTGGGCCGCCGATGCAGGGCTCACCCTCACAAGAGTGCAGACCATCGCTCCGGAACGTGCGGACGGGCTGACCGTCTGCCTCTGGCAGCTCGAACCCGAGACAGGAATGGAGACCACGGCGTGACACCCAACGCTGGAGAGCGGCTCAGCCGCCAGCCCGAGACAGCCCGCCCGCCGCTGGCTGTGAGCTTTGAATTCTTTCCGCCCAAGACCGACGCCATGGAGGCGCGGTTCTGGGACAGTCTCGAGCGCCTCGCGCCGCTGGGCCCGCGCTTCGTGTCGGTCACCTACGGGGCAGGGGGCACGACCCGCGAGCGCACCTTGCGCATGGTCTCGCGCATCACCGCCGAATCGGGGGTGCCCGCCGCTGCCCACCTCACCTGCGTCGGCGCGAGCCGCGAGCAAGTCGACACCGTCGTTCGCGGCTTCGCCCAAGCCGGGGTCAACAGCATCGTCGCCCTGCGCGGGGATCCGCCCGAGGGCGTCGGCCAGCCTTTCACGCCGCATCCGGAGGGCTATGCCGGCGCCGCCGATCTGGTGGCCGGCCTGCGCCGGATCGGGGATTTCGACATCTCGGTCGCCGCCTATCCGGAAAAGCATCCCCAGAGCCCTGACTGGGACGCCGAGATCGACAACCTCAAGCGCAAGCTCGATGCAGGCGCCAACCGCGCCATCACCCAGATGTTCTTTGAGAACGCCGATTACTGGCGCTTTCTCGAGCGCGCCCGCAAGGCCGGGATCACCGCGCCCATCGTCCCGGGCATCCAGCCCATCCACTCGTTCCGCCAGATCGCGAGCTTTGCCTCCAAATGCGGCGCGAACGTCCCCCATTGGCTGGCCGATCGGTTCGACGGGCTCGACGACGACCCCGAAACCCACGCGCTGGTCGCCGCCGCGGTCGCAGCCGAGCAGGTGACCGAGCTTCTCGATTCGGGGGTCACCGAGTTCCATTTCTATACGCTCAACCGCTCCAGCCTCGTTTTGGCGCTCGCGCGCCTTCTGGGCATCCGGCCCTGAGCGCGGCTGCAACCAACGGTTAACCACGCCGTTCATCGTCGATTCATCAAACTCGCGCCATGATCATGGGGCATGGATATCGTGCGGGGCAAAGTTTGGACGGATGACGATGATTGCGAAACATTCTCTGGCGGGCGCACTGGTGCTCGCGGTTGCCGTATCCTTTGCCAGCGGCTGGTGGCAGCGCGATTCGCTCCAGCGCGCCTACATAACGACAGCTCCTGCCGATGAAGTGAGCGAAACAGCCGATGTGGTCGGTCCCGCGCCCGCGCCGCAGCCGGAAGTCGAGCAGGAGGTCGCCGAAGTTCATGTGCCGGCGCCCGAACCCGAGCCGGTCGAGCGCGAGGCGACTGCACCTTCGCGCGTGGTCGATGCGGCCGGGTTTCCCGTGGCCGATGGTCCCATCGTGACCGTCAACGGTCGACCGCTCGGCTCGGATAATACCGAACCCGCGGCCCCGCCCGCTGTCGCCGATGCCACGCCCGTCCAGCGCCCCCAGGCGCCCGCGCCGGCAGAGTCGGCAACGGAAGTCGCCGCCATCCCGCCGCTCCCGCTCCCCCGTCCGGCCGATGCGCCGTCCCGGCCCGTGCAGACCGCCTCGGTCGCCGAGCCCCGTCAGGTCGAAACGCGCACCGATTACGAGGCGATCACGGCCGCCGCCCACGGCCAGTCGTCGGGCAGCTCGGTGGAGTTCATGAGCCGCGAGCAGCGCGAACGTCTTGCTCCACTGACCGCCGAGCCCGGCTATGCCAGCAACAGCAGCCCGGATTTCGATCCGCGCGCCGAAGGGCTCGTGGAGGTGGTCACGGCCAATGGCGATACCATCTGGGTCTATGAAGATCAGGTTGACCGCGGAAGCGCCCAACTCGTCGGACCCGTCAATGACGGTGGATCGGCTCCGCTCGGGTTCATCTACGACACCTTCGACTATCGCTGGTAGTCCGTTTTCGCAGGACGAGCGTTCCAGTACGGGTCGCGGACAGGCCGGGAAGGATAAAACATGAGCGATTGCTGCGCTTGCACCTGCGTCCGTTCCCGTCCTATTGGACCGGTGCGGCTCGATGTCTTCTTTGCCAGGGCCGTTTGCACGATAGTCTGTTTCGTGAACAGGAAACGAGCGATGTCGATCTGGCAGCGTATTGCAGCATTTCTCAGTGCGCTTGGCGATTCGATCGCCGGGTCCATAACGGCTATCCTCGATCCCGACAACTGGATGCCTGGCGGACGTGATGCGGCCTTCACCATGTCGATCATCGCGCTTTCGGCCAAGATGGCGGTGGCCGACGGCATCGTGAGCCCGCGCGAGATGCGGACCTTCCACAAGCTTGTCGATATTCCCGAAGGCGCCGACGAGCATGTGGAGCGCTTTTTCGCGCTCGCCCAGCAGGACGTGGCCGGGTTCGATACCTATGCGCGCAAGGTGCGCAAGCTCTTCATCGACAGCCCCGCCAGCCTCGAGCACGTTCTTGACGCGCTCTTTGAGATCGCCACCGCCGACGGCATCGTCCATGAGCGGGAGCTCGCCTATCTCAAGGCGATCAGCGACATCTTCGGGTTCGATGACGTGCGATTCGAGCAGATCGCCCGCCAGCACGTCATCATGCCCAACGGACGGCGGGACCCTTACGCGGTGCTCGGGCTGATCCCCGATGCCACGGACGAGGAGCTTCGGCGCACCTACAGGCGGCTTGTTGCCGAGCATCACCCCGACCGCATGATCGCCAAGGGCGTGCCCGAGGAACTCATGGGCCTGGCTACCACCAAGATGGCGGCGATCAACGCGGCTTATGGCGAGATTTCCCAGGCCCGTGGCCTCAAGCCGGCGATCGCCTGAGCCAGCGGTTCGCGGCTGTGTCCGGATGCGTTCGCGCACTGCAAAAACTGTTCCCCTTTGCCTGCAAACCCACTAGATGAACCGGTCACCAGTCGGCCGGGCGGCCGCTGTGCCTTTGGCATGGAGGAAAGTCCGGGCTCCATTGAAACACGGTGCCGGATAACGTCCGGCGGGGGCGACCCCAGGGAAAGTGCCACAGAAAGCAAACCGCCCCGGCGTGCCGGGGTAAGGGTGAAAGGGTGCGGTAAGAGCGCACCGGGCGCCCGGCAACGGGAGCCGCACGGTAAACCCCACCGGGAGCAAGACCGAATAGGGACGATGGAGGCTTTGCCTCGGCTGTGTTTCTTCAGCTTGTCGTCCGGGTTGGTTGCACGAGGCGTCTGGCAACAGGCGTCCCAGATGAATGGCCGCCACGTCTGCGCCTTCGGGCGCAGGCCTTACAGAACCCGGCTTACAGGCCGACTGGTGATCTTCAACTCCCCCCATAGCCCAGCTTGCCATCCCCCATGTTCGGGGGATGGCGCAGCCACGAGGGCCGGTGCACATCCGGATGTGAGTTCGCGGGGCTCTGGAGGGGCAAATCATGTCGGTCGGCAGACGGCGCGTGAAAGACTGCGCGCTGGACGGGCAGGGGGGCCTCGCCCGCCTCGCCGTCGCTTCCCACCAAGGCGCGATCATCTCATGGTTCCACGATGCGGCGTCCAACCGGCTGGTCGAGCTCGACTGGATGCCCGGTTCGGGGATGGCCCTGCACGCGATCACGCTGTCGGCCCCGCTGCCCGCCGGCGACCTGCTCGGCTCGGTGGCGGGCAATGTCCTGGCCGTCTCGGGCCATGATGGTGCGGCGCTTGTTGCGCGGGATACCGGGGCCGTTCGGCCGGTCACGAGATTGCGCCATCCGCTCGTTGTCAGCCCCGATGGCCGGCGCCTGATCTCGGCCACCGACCGCGGCCTGCTGATGGCACGGCTCTGGACCGGCGAGCCGGGACAGCCGCCCTTCGCCGGCGATACCCAGCCTCTCGCGATCTGCGATTTCGATTCGCCGAACGGCCTGGTCATCCTGCCGTCCGAGAGCACCGACGTCTTCGGCCTGCTGGTGGGATGCTATGGCGCGGTCGGCTACGCCGCGCTGTCCGCCTTCGACCATCACGCACCAGAAGTCGAAACCCGAAACTTCCCGCTGGCCGGCTTGCCCTACGATCCGGTCAGGCTCATCGGCCCGGGCCCTGTCGTGGGCATGAGGGCATTCCAGTACGTCTATGGCATCGACGAAGCCGGCTGCGGGCTCGTGGCCATCCGGCCCGACTGGGGGGACGTCATGGTCTGCGAGCTGGGCGTGCCGAGGGCCTATGGCACGGTCGCCCATGTGGTGCCGCGCCTGGATTCCATGGGGTGCATCGTGCGGCTCAAGGGTGGTGATGCGCTGGTTTGGTATCCGGACATGGCCCCCACCCCCATCGCCTTGCCCCATGGAATGCCGCTTTTATGGCATGATGGCCACGCTCTCGTCTGGTCCAAGGACCGTTCACGGATTTGCGAGATCGGCTTGGCGGCCTAGATTTGCCGTGGCCTTTGCCACCGCGCAAAGGTTTGGGAAACAAAATCTTAAAGCCTTGGAGTCAATGTTGCGCAATGCGGGCGCCCTGCGTTCCGCCTTTGGTTTCCGCGATCCTTTCAGCCGGTCGCATGTCCCTGTGACGCCTTGCGTGAGTAGACGAGTAGATGGGCGAGAGAGAGCACACCGGTCCCCAAGATCGATCCCTTCACGCGCCGGTGCTTCTCGATGAGGTGATTGTCGCGCTCGGGACACGCGACGGGGAGCGGGTGGTCGACGGCACCTTCGGGGCCGGGGGGTACAGCCGTGCCCTGCTCGAGGCCGGCGCCCATGTCATCGGCATCGACCGCGACCCGAGTGTCGCGCCCATGGCCGATGCGCTCGCCAAGGCTTTCCCCGATCGCTTCCGCTTCGCCTCCGGCCGGTTCTCCAGCCTCGATGATCTCGCCGAGGGCGAGGACATTTCCGCGGTGGTGCTCGATATCGGGGTCAGCTCGATGCAGCTCGATCAGGCCGAGCGCGGCTTTTCCTTCGCCAAGGCCGGCCCGCTCGACATGCGCATGGGGCAGGACGACACCAGCGCCGCCGATCTGGTCAACGATCTGGCCGAGACCGATCTTGGAAACCTGATCTTTGCCTATGGCGAGGAGCGCGCCTCGCGCCGGATCGCCCGCGCCATCGTCGCGGCGCGCAACGAGGCGCCCATCACCGACACGCTAACGCTCGCTCGGGTCATCGAATCCGCGGTGGGACGCAAGCCCGGCGGGGGGCATCCGGCCACCCGGACCTTCCAGGCCCTGCGCATCGCGGTCAATTCCGAGTTCGACGAACTCGTCGCGGGCCTGTTCGCGGCCGAGCGGCTGCTGGGCGAGGGTGGCCGGCTTGCGGTCGTCACCTTCCATTCGCTCGAGGACCGGATCGTCAAGCGCTTCTTTGATGCATCCAAGTCCGCAGGCACCGTCTCGCGGCACATGCCCCAGATCGCGCGGATCGAGCCGTGCTGGGCGCCGGTGCGCAAGCCGGTAAAGGCCGGACAGGCCGAGCTCGCGCGCAATCCGCGCGCCCGCTCCGCCACCTTGCGCTCGGCCATCCGCACGGCGGCTCCGGCGCGTGAGGCTCATCGCACGGGGCTCGGCGTTCCCGGCTTCAAGAGGGGTGCGGCATGAGCGCATTTCTTCGCAGGCTGAACCTCATTCTCACCTGCACGGCGGTCGTGGCGCTGGTCGGGGTGTATGCCCAAAAGCACATGGCCGAGCGCAGCGCCGGTGAAGTGGCCCGGATCGAGCAGGCGATCGCCCAGCAGCAGGCCGATCTCTCGATCCTGAAGGCGGACTGGTCGCTGCTCAACCAGCCCACCCATATCCAGCCCATCGTCGACCGGCACAATGACGTGCTCAACCTCCAGGTCGCGCAGGCCAGCCAGTTCGGGCGCTTCGAAGACCTTCCCATGCGCCCCGAAATGCGCCTCGACACCGACGCCCTCAATGCCCTGTTCCAGGAAATCGAGGAGGGCAACGATCCCATAGCCGCCTTGCTGGAGGACATCCTTTGAGCGCGATCACCGCCACCGACGCCACTATTGCCCTTGATGGCACGCGCAAGGTCCGCGGCAATCTCACCGGCGGACGGATCCGGCTGGCCATGGTGATCGTGGCGCTGGTCTTCTCGATCATGGCGGGGCGGCTGGTCTGGCTGGGCAGTCTGGAGATCGATACCTCGATCGAAGGCCAGGCGCGCGACGCCATCATGGCCTCGCGCCCGCCGATCCTCGATCGCAATGGGCTGGAGATGGCTATCGACATCCGGGTTCCCTCGCTGTTTGCCGAGCCGCGCCGCATTCTCGATGTCGACGAGGCGACCGACGCCCTGCGCACCGTTCTGCCCGATCTGGACCGTGCCTGGCTGCGCGACCGGCTCGAGGGCGATCGCGGGTTCGTCTGGGTGGCGCGCGAGCTGACCCCCGGCCAGCAGGAGCGTATCCTGCGCCTTGGCATCCCCGGCATCGACTTCGTCACCGAGAGCAAGCGCTTTTATCCGGGTGGCCCGGCGGTCTCCCACGTCATGGGCGCGGTCAACATCGACAATGTCGGCATTGCCGGGGTCGAAAAGCACCTCGACGACGATAATCTCGCGCTGCTTCAGGATCTGGGTCTGGCGCGGGGCAACGCCATGTCCCCGGTCGAGCTGACCATCGACATGCGGATCCAGAACGTGCTTTACGACGAGCTGGGCGATGCGCTCGAGCGCTATCAGGCGATTGCCGCTGCCGGGGCGATCATGGACGTGCGCACCGGCGAGGTGATCGCCATGGTGTCGCTGCCCGATTTCGACCCCAACGCGCCGGCCACCATGCTCGAGGAAGGCAGCTTCAACCGCATGACCGCGGTCAAGTTCGAGCCGGGCTCCACCTTCAAGACCATCACCTTCGCCGCGGCCCTCGAAAGCGGCGCCATCTCGCTCAACGATTCCGTTGATGCGCGGTTCGGCGTGCGGTTCGGGCGCTACACCATCGACGATTTCCACGGCAAGCACCGGGTGCTCTCGGTGCCCGAGGTCTACAAATATTCGTCCAACATCGGCACCATCAAAATGATGCAGGCCATGGGAAAGGACAACTTCCAGGCCTTCGTCGACAAGATGGGCTTCGTGGGCACCCCCAAAATCGAGCTGCCTGAAGTCACCAACTCGACCGTACCGGCCAAATTCTCGGAAGTCGGGGCTGCGACTATCTCGTTCGGTCACGGGCTCAGCGTTACCCCGCTCCAGATGCTCAACGCCACGGCCTCTCTGGTCAATGGAGGGTATCTGATGGAGGCGACCCTGTTTCCCCGCACCGCCGAGGAGGCGCGCGCGCGATCGCGGCAGGTGGTTTCCGAGCGCACCAGCGACCAGATCCGCTATCTCATGCGCCTCAATGCGCTCGAAGGCTCGGGCAGCCGCGCCAACCGCATCGCGGACGGTTACCGCTGGGGCGGCAAGACCGGAACCGCCGAAAAGGTCGTGGACGGACGCTATTCGAGCGAGAACGTCACCGCCTTCTTTGCGTCGGCCTTCCCGCTCGATGATCCGCAATACGCCATGTTCGTGCTCGTGGACGAGCCCAAGGCCGAAAACGAGCAGTCGGGCCGCACCGCGGGCTGGAACGCGGGTGAGATGTCGGGGCGCATCGTCGCCCGCGCCGCACCCATGCTCGGCATTCGCCCCAATACCGATCCCATGGTTGACGCGGCTCTGGTGCCGGCTGGGCTGAACCTGTAAAAGGCCGGCGGTCCCGGTCGCACGGAGGAGTCGTGTCCCATACTCTAGCGCAACTGCTCGGAGACGCCGCTGGTCCGCAAGACCGGCTGGCCATTTCGGGCATCAACGCCGACAGCCGGCTGGTGGGCGACGGCGAAGCCTTCTTCGCCCTGCCGGGCGCGCGCGGTCATGGCATCGTCTTTGCTCATGACGCGGTCGCCCGTGGTGCTGTGGTGATCGTCACCGATCAGGCGCCCGAAGCCGATCCGGGCGTCCCCACCGTTCTTCTCGCCGATGTCCGGGCCGCCTATGCAAAGGCCGCCGCGCTGGTCAGCGGCCCCCAGCCCGACACCTGCGTTGCGGTCACCGGCACCAATGGCAAGACGTCCGTCGTCTCGTTCGTGCGCCAGATCTGGGCGCATGCCGGCATCACCGGCGCGAGTCTGGGCACGCTCGGCCTGATGGTGGGCGACCGGCATGTGCCGGGCGAATTGACCACGCCCGACCCGCTGTCGCTGCACAGGGCGCTGGCCGCGCTCAAGGCCGAGGGTATCGATCACGTCGCGCTCGAGGCTTCCAGCCACGGCATCGACCAGCGCCGGCTCGACGGGGTCAGGCTCCGCGCCGTCGCCTTTACCAATCTCAGCCGCGATCACCTCGACTACCACCAGACCATCGAGGCCTATCGCGACGCCAAGCTCCGGCTGTTCCGCGACCTTCTCGAGCCCGAAGCCACGGCGGTGGTCGATGCCGCCAATCCCGAGGGCCAGCCCTTCATGTATGCCGCGCTCGACAAGGGCGCCACGGTGGTGACGGTCGGGGAGGGCGGGGCCCATATCGAAGTGGAATCGGTCACCCCCGACGGGCTCGGCCAGACCGTCACCGGCAAACTCGTTGGCGAGCCGTTCAGCTTCCACCTGCCGCTCGTGGGGCGCTTCCAGGTCGACAATGCGCTGGTTGCCGCGGGCCTTGCGATTGCCACGGGCGTGGCCGGGCCCACCGCACTTGCCGCGCTCGAACGTCTCGAGGGCGCCAAGGGCCGGCTCGATCGGGTGGGCACGCGCGGCGCGGTCTTTGTCGATTACGCCCACACCCCCGATGCGCTCGAGACGGCCATCGCGGCGCTTCGCCCCTTCGCCAGCGGCCGGCTGATCGTCGTCTTCGGCTGCGGCGGAGATCGGGACCCCGGCAAGCGGCCGCAGATGGGCCGCATTGCCCACGATGCCGCAGATGTGGTCATCGTTACCGACGACAATCCGCGCACCGAGGACGCTGACGCCATCCGCTCCCAGATCGTGGCGGCCGCTCCCGACGCAATCGAGATCGCCGATCGGGCCGATGCCATCGCCCATGCGGTCTCGCTCATGGAAGAGGGGGACGTGGTCCTCGTCGCCGGAAAGGGCCATGAGGACTATCAGATCGTGGGCAAGACCCGGCGCCATTTCTCGGACCACGAAACCGTGCTCGAGGCGCTCGGGCGATGAGCGCGGACAGCCTATCGGCGGCGGGACCCGGCCCCGCTCTCTACGCGCTCGACGAGATCGTCACGGCCACCGGCGGGCAAGCCCGCAACTGCGCAGCCGGACCGGTGAGCGCGGTCACGATCGACTCCCGCGAGGTGCCCGCCGACGCGCTTTTCGTCGCCATTCGCGGGGACCGCTTCGACGGTCATGATTTCGTGGCTCAGGCCATCGCCGCCGGAGCAAAAGCCGCACTCGTCAGCCAAAGCCGGGCCGATGAGTTGTCCGGGAATCTGCCGCTGATCGTCGTGCCCGACGCGCTCGCCGGGCTCGAGGTGCTCGCCCGCCACGCCCGCGCCCGCGCCGATGCCACTTGCGTCGGGGTCACCGGCAGCGTGGGCAAGACCTCGACCAAGGAAGCCCTGCGCACGGTCCTTGCCCAGCACGGGCCCACCCACGCCTCGATCCGCTCGTTCAACAATCACTGGGGCGTGCCGCTCATGGTCGCCCGCATGCCCGCCGGCACCCGGTTCGGCGTGTTCGAGATGGGCATGAGCGCTCCCGGGGAGATCGCGCCGCTTTCGCGCATCGCTCGCCCGCACGTGGCCATCATCACCGCCATCGCGCCGGTCCATCTGGAATTTTTCGACTCGGTGGCCGGCATCGCCGACGCCAAGGCCGAGATCTTTGACGGGCTCGAGCCGGGCGGTCTGGCGGTTTTGAACATCGACCACGACTACGCCGAGCGTCTCACCGATGCCGCCCGGGCCGTTGGGGCGCGGGTGCTCACCTATGGCTTTGCCGAGGGCGCCGATGTCCGGATTCGCGACCACGCCGCCCAGGCTTCGGGCAACACCGCGCGCCTTTCGGGCGACGGGCTGGACCTGGCGATCTCGCTTGCCGCGCCCGGGCGCCATGCGGTGTCCAATGGGGTGGCGGCACTCCTTGCGGCCCGCGAACTCGGCATTGCGGCTGATGATGCCGCGCGCACCCTTGCCGGCATCGCGCCGCCCGAGGGCCGGGGCGCGGCCCATCGCCTGGGTCCGGAGCCGCGGCCGCTGGTTCTGGTCGACGAGAGCTACAACGCCAACCCCGCCTCCATGCGCGCCGCGCTTTCTGTGTTCAGTCATCACGCACGGGGCGACGGGCGCAAGGTGCTGGTGCTCGCCGATATGCTCGAGCTGGGTCCCCAGGCTAATTCCATGCACCGCGATCTCGCCGACGCGGTCCTCGCCGCCGGTCCGGACGCGGTCTATCTGGTCGGCCCCCATATGCGGGCGCTGGCCGAGGCGCTGCCGGCCTCGATTGTTGCCGGTTGGACTCACAGTGCACACGAGATTGCGGGGCAGGTGCTGGCCGCGCTTGCCTATGGCGATACAGTTATGGTCAAAGGGTCGAACGGACTGAAGCTCGGGGCGCTCGTCGCCCGCATCCGCGAGCAGTTCTGAACCGGTCGAGAAACGCGGTTATGCTCTATTTCCTCCAGCAATTCGCTGACACCTTCACGGTATTCAACGTCTTCCGGTACCTCTCGTTCAGGACCGGCGGGGCGATCATCACCGCGCTGTTTTTCGTGTTCCTGTTCGGGCCGTCAATGGTCAATTCGCTCAGGATACGCCAGGGCAAGGGCCAGCCGATTCGCGAGGACGGGCCGGCCGGGCACCTGCTGACCAAGAAGGGCAAGCCCACCATGGGCGGGCTCATGATCCTGTCGGGCGCGCTGGCGTCGATCCTTTTGTGGTCGGACCTCTCCAACATCTATGTCTGGGCGGTTCTTCTGGTCACCACGGGCTTCGGGCTCGTGGGGTTCTATGACGACTACCTCAAAGTCAAGCACCAGAACCACAAGGGCTTCGGCGGAAAACAGCGGCTGGCTATCGAAAGCGCCATTGCCGTTGCCGCCTGCCTGATGATCGCGTTCACCTCGGGGGAGCCCTACGGCACCTCGCTGCTGCTGCCTTTCGTCAAGGACGTGGCGATCGATCTGGGCCTGTTCTTCTTCGTCTTCGGTGCTTTCGTGATCGTGGGCGCGGGCAATTCGGTCAACCTCACCGACGGGCTCGACGGGCTGGCCATCGTGCCGGTGATGATCGCGGCGTCGGCCTTCGGTCTCATCGCCTATCTGGTGGGCAACCAGGTCTATTCGGACTATCTGTTCCTCAATTTCGTGCCCGGCACCGGCGAACTCTCAGTGGTGTGCGGCGCCCTGATCGGCGCGGGTCTGGGCTTTTTGTGGTTCAACGCCCCCCCCGCCCAGATCATCATGGGCGACACCGGCTCGCTCTCGCTGGGCGGCGCACTCGGCACGATCGCCGTAGCGACCAAGCACGAGATCGTCATGGCGATCGTCGGCGGGCTGTTCGTGCTCGAGGCGGTGTCGGTGATCGTGCAGGTCACGTCTTACCGGCTTACCGGCAAGCGGGTATTCAAGATGGCCCCGATCCACCATCATTTCGAGCATCTGGGCTGGACCGAAAGCCAGATCGTGATTCGCTTCTGGATCATCGCCATGGTGCTGGCACTGATCGGGCTGAGCTCACTCAAGCTGCGCTGATTGCGTGCCGGGCGGTTGTCCGCCCCGGAAATGAGCCGATCAGTTGGGGCGGGTGCCGGCCTTGGGCGCGAACCGCGCGATCGCGGCGACGCCCTCGGAGCTGAGCCGCATTTCGAGCTCGCAGCCGAGCTGTCCGCACACGGTCTGGGCAACTTTCAGTCCCAGCCCCGACGTGGGTTCCTCGGTCGCCCCGAACCCCACGCCATCATCGGCGCAGGTCAACTCGATCAGCCCGTCCTCGACGATCCTGAGCGATATGCTCACCGTGCCCTGCCGGCCTTCAGGGAAGGCGTGCTTGAAGGCATTGGCGGCCAGTTCGTTGACAAGCGTGCCAACGGCAGCGGCCTCGTCCGAATCCACGATGATCCGCTCTGCATCCACCTCGACCGCCACGCCGTCGGCGGCGAGCGATTCCAGATGCCGGCCGAGATTGCGCACATAGGCGCCCAGATCGATATAGGGCCCGGAATCGGTCTTGTAGAGCAGCTCGTGCAGGTTCGAGACGGCGGCGATGCGCAGATGCACGGCCTCGAGCGCCATGCGGGTCTCATCGCTGCGCGAGGCTCGAATCTGCAGGCGCGCATAGGCCGCCACCGAAAGCAGCGAGTTCTTCACCCGATGGTCGACTTCCTTGCGCAGGGTCTCGGCCATCGTCAGCGACCTGCGCAGATCCAGTTGCGCCATCACCTGGCGCGCCAGAACCCGGATCGCATCGCGCTGGAGCGGGGTCAACTCGCGCGGGCGCCGGTCGAGCACACACAGCGTGCCCAGCGGCAGTCCGTCTTCATTGGTCAAAAGCGCGCCCGCGTAAAACCGCAATCCGTCCTCGCCGGTACACAGTGGATTGTCCGCGAGCCGGGGATCGGCGAGCGTATCGGGGATTTCCACGAAATCATTCTCGAGGATCGCATGGGCGCAGATCGAGGTATCGATCGGGGTTTCGCGCACGCCCAGCCCGGTTTCGGCCTTGAACCACTGGCGTTCCGCGTCGATCAGATTGACCACGGAAATCGGGGCTTCGCAGATCGAAGCGGCGAGCTTGACGATGTCGTCGAACTCCGCTTCGCGATCGGTATCGAGGATGTCGTAGCTCTGGAGAGCGCGCAGGCGCTCGCCTTGCTTGGAATGAGTAGGCGCGCGCATGAGCTTTCCGATCCGCCTTCGGGAACCATTCGATACACCACAATCCGTCCCTTGAGAAGGCCAGTGGCTACTCGCTGAGTTCTTTCAAAGAGATAGCGATTCCACCTTCTTGGAAACGCCCTGTCGGCTGCTTGCTATGGTTGCGAAATAGTAACTTCTTTGGGTGTATTTTCGCATTCTGCGACTCTGCGTATGGCTCTCATCGCGCAAGGGGCAGGTGGCGCGTACCGCCACGGTATAGAGTTCCCGGAGTGGTCCCTTGGTTGCTTTTGACGCCCTGTTTTCCCGCGAACGCAAAACGCCGCTGGCCGAATGGTGGTGGACGGTCGATCGCGAAATGCTGTTCGCGCTCTGCGCGCTCATGGCGTTCGGGCTGCTCCTGAGTTTTGCCGCCAGCCCCCCGGTCGCCGAACGCATCGGGCTGGGCCCCTGGCATTTCGTGCAGCGCCACGCGCTGTTCATCCTGCCCGCCATCACCGTGATGATCGTGGCCTCTCTGTTCAACGCGCGCTGGGTCCGCATCGGCGCGCTCGCGATGCTTGCCGGCGGCGTCGTCCTGATGGCGCTGACCCTGCGCTACGGGGTCGAGGTCAAGGGCGCGCGGCGCTGGATTTCCTTCATGGGCCAGTCGGTCCAGCCCTCCGAGTTCGTCAAGCCCGCCTTTGCGATCATGGCCGCATGGCTGGTCTCCGAGCAGATGAAGCGCGGGGATGTGCCCGGTCACCTACTCGCCATCGGGCTTCTGGGCCTCATCGTGTCCCTGCTGATCCTGCAGCCTGATGTGGGCCAATCCGCGCTGGTGGTCATCAGCTACGGCGCGCTGCTTTTCCTCTCGGGTATTTCCTGGTGGATCATCGGGATCATGGGCGCGAGCGCGATCGTGCTCGTCGGGGTGGCCTATCTCTTTTTTCCGCACGTGGCACGCCGCATCGACGCCTTCGTCAATCCCGAGACGGGCGACAATTACCAGGCCGAGCGCGCGCTGGAATCCGTGCTCGAGGGCGGCTGGTTCGGCAAGGGGCCGGGCGAGGGGATCGCCCGCCGCTATCTGCCCGACGCCCACGCCGATTTCGTCTTCGCCGCCGGCGCCAATGAATTCGGCATCCTCTTTTGCCTCGTCCTTGTGGGACTGATCGCCTTTATCGTGCTGCGCGCGCTGGTTCAGGCGCAAAAGCAGCACAATCTCTTTAACCGGCTTGCCGCCAGCGCCATCGCCATCCAGTTCGGCGTGCAGGCGGCCATCAACCTCACGGTGAACCTCAACCTCATCCCGCCCAAGGGCATGACGCTGCCTTTCATCTCCTATGGCGGCACCTCGATGATCGCGATCGCGTTCGCCATGGGGCTGCTGCTGGCGCTCACCCGGCGCAAGCCCGAAGAAACCTTCGCCTCGGGCTTGCCCATTCGCAGCGCATTGCGCACAGAGGCCTCATGAGCACATTCGCATTGATGGCCGGCGGCACCGGCGGGCATTTGTTTCCCGCCCTTGCGCTGGCCCAGGAACTGGGGCGCCGCGGCCACGCGGTCGAGCTGATCACCGACAAGCGTGTCACCCAGTATGGCGGGGAGTTCCCCGCGCGCGCGATCCACGTCGTGCCGGCCGCGACCCCTTCTATCCGCAACCCCCTCAAGTTCCTGCGCGCCGGGATGACCATCACCGGGGGGGTGGGCAAGGCGCTGGGCATGCTGCGCCGCATGCGCCCGGACGCTGTCGTGGGCTTCGGGGGCTATCCGGTCTTCCCGCCCTTCCTCGCCGCATCGCTGCTGGGCATTCCTGGCGTCCTGCACGAGCAGAACGCGGTGCTCGGGCGGGCCAACCGGGCGCTGGCGCGCTTTGCCGACGGCCTGGCGCTGACCTTCGAGGACACCCGGCACGCCGACAAATTCTCCGCCGCCCGGGCGGTGACCGGCAATCCCGTGCGCGACATGGTCCGCGCGGCGGCCGACATGCCCTATCCCACGCCCACCCAGGGCGGCGAGATCCGCCTTCTGGTGTTCGGCGGCAGCCAGGGCGCGCGCGCCTTCTCCGATATCGTGCCGCCCGCGCTGGCCGGGCTCGACGAAGCCCTGCGCCGGCGCCTGCTGGTCACCCAGCAGTGCCGGCCAGAGGATCTCGATCGGGTCACCGAGGCCTATCGCCAGGCCCGGATCAATGTTGAACTCGCGGCCTTTTTCCCCGACCTGCCCAGCCGGATCGCCCAGAGCCATCTCGTGGTGTCCCGCTCGGGCGCCTCTAGCGTGGCCGAGCTGACGGTCATCGGCAGGCCGGCGATCCTCGTGCCGCTGCCCGGTTCGCTCGACCAGGACCAGCGCGCCAACGCGGCGATCGCCGAGAAGGCCGGGGCGGCGTGGCTGGCCGACGAGGCCACGCTTTCACCGCAATCTCTTGGCACCCAGCTTCACGAACTGTTGACCACCCCGCGCCGGCTCACCGATGCTGCAGAGGCCGCCCGCGCGCTGGGCCGTGCCGATGCCGTCGAGCGCCTTGCCGACTTTGTCGAGCGCATCGCGGACAAGACCTCCGAAAGGCCCAATTCATGAAGATGCCACGCGAAATCGGTCCTGTGCATTTCGTCGGGATCGGCGGGATCGGCATGAGCGGCATTGCCGAAGTGCTCCACACCCAGGGCTATACCGTGCGCGGTTCGGACATGGCGCTCAATCCCAATGTCCAGCGCCTGCGCGACATGGGCATCCATGTGGAGATCGGCCAGCGCGCCGAGAACCTCGATGACGCTGCGGTGATCGTCATCTCCTCTGCCATCCGCAAGGACAATCCCGAGCTCGCCGAAGCCCGCGCCCGCGGCCTGCCGGTCGTGCGCCGCGCCGAGATGCTCGCCGAGATCATGCGCTTCAAGAACGCCATCGCCATCGGCGGCACTCATGGCAAGACGACCACGACCTCGATCGTGGCGGCGCTGCTCGATGCCGGGGATCTCGATCCCACGGTCATCAATGGCGGCATCATCAACGCCTATGGCACCAATGCCCGGCTGGGGCAGGGCGACTGGATGGTGGTGGAAGCCGACGAGAGCGACGGCACGTTCGTCAAGCTGCCCGCTGACGTCGCCGTGGTCACCAATATCGATGCCGAGCATCTCGACCACTACAAGGATTTCGACGGGGTCAAGCGCGCCTTCGTCCATTTCGTCGAGAACGTGCCGTTCTACGGCTTTGCCGTCATGTGCCTCGATCATCCCACCGTGCAGGGGCTGGTGGGCGAGATCGAAGACCGCCGCGTCATCACCTACGGCCAGAACAAGCAGGCCGACGTGCGGCTCGTCGATGTCGAGGCCAATAATGGCACCACCCATTTTTCGGTGATCATCCGTGATCGCGTCACGGGCGAGGAGAACCGGATCGATGGGCTCGAGCTGCCCATGCCCGGCATCCATAATGCGCTCAACGCCACCGCCGCGATCGCGGTCGCCCACCAGCTCGGCGTTGCCCCGGACATGATCCGCAAGGGCCTCAAGGGCTTCGGCGGGGTCAAGCGCCGGTTCACGCTCACCGGCACGGTCGAGGGCGTCAAGATCATCGACGATTACGGCCACCATCCGGTCGAGATCTCCTCGGTGCTGCGTGCCGCGCGCCAGTCCGCGCGCCGCGACGTGATCGCCGTGGTCCAGCCGCACCGCTATTCGCGGCTCAAGGACCTTTTCGACGAGTTCTCCGCCTGTTTCTACGATGCCGATACCGTCTTCGTCGCGCCCGTCTATGCCGCGGGCGAAACTCCACTGGAGGGTGTCTCGAACGCCGAGCTGGTCGCGCGTCTGCGCGCCCGGGGCCATCGCGATGCCCAGGTGGTCGAGGGCGCCGATGGTCTGGCATCGATCCTGTCCGAACGCGCCGCCGACGGAGACTATGTCGTCTTTCTGGGCGCCGGCAACATCACTCAATGGGCCAATGCCATGCCCGCCGAACTCCAGGCGGTCCGCGATGCCGCGCAAAAGGCTTCGGCATGAGCTTTCCCGATCTTCTGGGTACGCTCGGCCCCTGGACGGCCGACATCCGCGGCACGCTTACGCCCAACCGGCGGCTGGCCGAAGTCACCTGGTTCCGCGTCGGCGGGCCGGCCCAGCTCTACTATGAGCCCGCCGACGAGGCCGACCTTATGGCCTTTTTAGAGCAGCTTCCCGCCGAGATCCCGGTCACTGTCATTGGCTCGGGCTCGAACCTTCTGATCCGCGATGGCGGGATCGAAGGCGTCGTGATCCGGCTGACCGCCAAGGCCTTCGGCGGCGTCGAAATTGTGGGTGAAACCCGCCTGAGCGTCGGCGCGGGGGTACCCGACGTCAAGATCGCCACCGCCGCCGCCAATGCGGGGATCGACGGGCTGTCCTTTTTCCGGGGCATTCCCGGTGCCGTGGGGGGCGCGCTCTACATGAACGCGGGGTGTTATGGCACCGAGACCCGCGAGCGGGTCGTCTCCCTGCGCGGGGTCACGCGGCAGGGCAGGGTGGTCGAGCTCACCAATTCCGATATGGCTTACAGCTACCGCCATTCGGACGGTCCCGCCGGCGTCATCTACACCCGGGCCGAGTTCGAGGGCGCCCCGGGCGAGAAGGACGAGATCCTCGCCCGCATGCGCGAGATCACCGAAAAGCGCGAATCCACACAGCCCACCCGCGGGCGCACGGGTGGCTCGACCTTCAAGAACCCCGAGGGCCATTCGGCCTGGCGGCTGGTCGACGAAGCCGGCTGCCGCGGGCTGCGGATCGGGGATGCGCAGGTCTCGGAACTGCACACCAATTTTCTTTTGAACCTCGATGCGGCCACGGCCCAAGACATCGAAACGCTCGGCGAGACGGTGCGCGGCAAGGTCCGCGACCGCCACGGTATTGCGCTCGACTGGGAGATCCGCCGCATGGGCCTGTTCGCGCCGGGCCACGAGGTGCGCGAGTTTCTGGACGGGGACGTGTTTCCCGGTGTGGTCTAGAGCCATTCTCCGCCCCGGCGCAGACACCCGGAAATTCTGATTGAAACACCTTCAAGTGAAACGGAGCCGGTCGACATGACAAAGCACGTTGCGGTCCTCAAGGGCGGATGGTCCCATGAGCGCGAGGTTTCGCTGCGGTCGGGCGCGACCTGTGCAACGGCCCTGCGCAATGCCGGCTATCGCGTCACCGAGATCGACGTGGACCGCTCCATTGCCCTCACCCTCTCCGAGCTTGCGCCCGACGTGGTGTTCAACGCCCTGCACGGGCGGTTCGGCGAAGACGGCACGGTGCAGGGCATGCTCGAACTCCTCTCGATCCCTTATACCCATTCGGGCGTTCTCGCTTCCGCGCTGGCCATGGACAAGCACCAGGCCAAGGTCATGTTCAAGGCCGCCGGCATTCCTGTGACCGACCACACCATCGCCCATCGCCGCGAGATCGCCAGCGGGCACCTGATGGAGCCCCCTTATGTGGTCAAGCCGGTCCAGGACGGGTCGAGCGTCAACGTCTTCATCGTCAAGCAGGGTCAGGAGCACCCGCCCCAGGAAATCCTGCGCGAGGACTGGGACGGCGACGACATCCTCATGGTCGAGCGTTTCATCCCCGGGCGCGAGCTTACCTGCGCCGTGATGGGAGACGTGGCGCTCGGGGTAACCGAGATCGTCACCGATCTGGCCTTTTACGACTATCAGGCGAAATACGCTTCTGGCGGGTCCCGGCACATCCTTCCCGCGCCGGTTTCACCGAATATTTACGAAAAAGTTCAAAAGTTGTCTCTCAAGGCGCATGCCGCGCTGGGCTGCCGCGGAGTGAGTCGATCCGACTTCCGCTACGACCCGCGCGGTGGCGATGATGGCGAACTGGTCTGCCTGGAAATCAACACCCAGCCGGGCATGACCGAGACGTCGCTCGTGCCCGAACTCGCGGCGCTCGCGGGGCATTCGTTCGAAGAGCTTGTGAGCTGGATGGTGGAGGACGCGAGTTGCAACAGGTAAGGCGCGATCAGTTCGAACCGGCGGTGCCGGTTGTGGACCGCCGCCCCGGCGCGCCATCACCCCAGATCGCCCGGCCCCGCATCAAGCCGATCCAGCCCTTCGTTCCCGCCAAGGGGACCGGGCGGGCGCTGATGCCGCGCGGAAAATCCTCGCCTCTGCCCGCAATCCTGCGCCGGCGCAGCATGCTGGTCAGTGTCGGGCACCTCTGGGTGCTGCATCGGCGCCTCGCAACCCGCATCCTGCTCGCTCTGGCGCTGGCCGGGCTGATCGGCGCGGCCTATGTGCTGCGCGAAGAGGTCGCTGCCGGTTTCGCCTCGGCGGGCGAGGTGGCCGAGTCCGTGGCAGCCAGCAACGGCTTTGCCATTGCCGAAATCGAAATCTCGGGTCAGGCCCTGACACGGGAAGCCGACATCGTGCGTGCCCTCGCGCTCGAGGATGTGGGCACCACGCTCACCTATGACGTGGAAGCGGCGCGGCTCCGGATCGAGGAGATCCCCTCGGTCGACGCCGCCACCATCCGCCGGATCTACCCGGACTCCATCGATGTCACCATCACCGAGAAGACGCCGGTCGCCCGCTGGCGGATCGACGGGCGCACCATGCTGGTCGATGCCCGCGGCACGCCCATCGCGCCGGCGAGCTTTGCCAATGGCGATCTGACGCTCGTGATCGGGGAGGGCGCGGCCGACGATGCGCTGCCCATGATCAACCTCATGGAACGGTTCCCCGACCTCACCCAGGAGTTGGCCGCCCTCAGCCGGATCGCCGATCGGCGTTGGGACCTCATCTATTACACCGGCCTGCGGGTCCAGCTTCCCGAAACCGGCGTCGTCGCGGCGCTCGACAGGCTCGATGCCTATCACCGCGATCACCTTCTGCTCGATCGGGATCTTGATCTGATCGATATGCGCGTTCCCCAATACGTCGCCGTGCGCCCGACGGTGCGCGAAGACCAGGAAGACAACAGTTAAGGTCGCCCCCTCTCATGATGACCGATGCCATGACCGCACGGCTCAAGCCCGTTCAGCCCGGACGCTCCTCGCTCGTCTCGGTGCTCGATATCGGCTCGACCAAGATGTGCTGCGTGATTGCCCGCCTCGTGCCGCGCCCCGAGGGGCGCTCGCTGCGCGGCCGCACGCACGTCGCCGAGGTGATCGGCTTCGGCTACGGCCCGGCAGCCGGGGTCAAGAGCGGGGTCATCACCGATCTGGACAAGGCCGAATACGCCATCCGCTCGGTCGTGGGCATGGCCGAACGGGTTGCGGGCATCACGGTGCAGTCGGTCGTCGTCAATGTCAGCGCGGGGCGTCTGGGCTCTGAAACGTTCTCGGCCTCGGTGTCGCTGGATGGCCATGAGGTCGAGCCCGCCGACATCTCCCGCGTGCTCATCGCGGTCAATTCCCGCTCGATCCGCGACGAACGTTCGATCATCCATGCCCTTCCCATCGGCTATCGTCTCGACGGCGCCAAGGGCGTGCGCGATCCGCGCGGCATGGTCGGCGAAAGCCTTGGCGTCGACGTCGCGGTGGTCACGGCCGAAACCCTCGCCATGCGCAATATCGAAAAGGCGCTGAACCGCTGCCATCTCGAAGTCGAGGCGCTTATGGCGACCCCCTATGCCAGCGGGCTCGCGACCCTTGTGGACGACGAGGCCGAGCTTGGGGTCGCGTGCGTCGATATCGGTGGGGCCACCACCACGGTCTCGGTCTTTTCCGACGGGCACATGGTTTATGCGGACGCCATCGCGGTGGGAGGTCATCACCTCACCCTCGATATCGCCCGCCAGCTCTCGATCTCGGTCGCCGATGCCGAGCGGCTCAAGACCCTCTACGGCTCGGCGCTGCCCGGGCAGAACGACGAGAGCGACGTGCTCACCATCATGCCGATCGGTGCCAGCTCCCACGAGTCACCGAACACGGTTTCCCGCGAAGCGCTGACCCGGGTCATCCGCCCCAGGATCGAAGAAATCCTCACCGCCACAAAGGAGCGCATGCTGGCAACCGGCATGATGGACGTGTGCGGTCGCCGCTTCGTTCTGACCGGTGGCGCATCCGAGCTCACGGGCCTGCCCGAACTCGCCCGCCGCATCCTCGGGCGCAATGTGCGCGTGGGGCGCCCGCTCGGCGTCTCGGGCCTGCCCGAAATGGCCAAGGGCCCGGCCTTCTCCACGGTCGCGGGCATGCTTGTCTATCCGCAGGTCTGCGGGACCGAATACGTGGAACCCCGCGTGCCGCGCAAGCTGACCGGCACCGATGGCTATTTCGCTCGGGTTGGAAGCTGGCTCAAATCCGGATTTGCGTGACGCACGCCCCGATCAGGCTGTCCGATCAGGGTCGATCTGCGCGTCTGGACCGCTCATGGCGTCAGATCGCTCGCGATCAACGGGCTGATCGGCGGGCTCTTCGGGCACCTCCGACCCCAGATAGGCGGCTTCGATCTCGGCAATCACCAGCCGTTTCATCCCCAGTATGGCCTTCATGGCTCGCTCCGCGCCCGCTTTGTCGGGGCCGTTCATGAAGTCGAACAGAGCGGTGGGCACCACCTGCCAGGTCACCCCGAACCGGTCCCGCAGCCAGCCGCACTGGAGCTCGGTTCCCCCGCCCGACGCCAGATTCTCCCAGTAATGATCGACCTCGGCCTGATCGGCGCAGCCCAGAAAGAACGATACCGAATCACTGAAATCGCCGTCCCGCCGACCATTCAGCGCCATGAACTTCTGCCCTGCCAACACGAAAGTCGCGCTCAACGCCGGCGCGTCGGGGGAAGGGCGCTGGACGCTCGAGATGTCCGCGCTGGGAAACACCGCGCTATAGTGCGCGATCGCTGCATCGAGTTCATCCTCGAACCATAGGCACGGCGTCAAAGACGGCATCTATCCCCCCGTACGGGCTTTTGCTTATGGCATTGGCCAGCCTTGCGATGTTCCGCACGCCGCCGCGCTTTCGTCAAGCACCGTCGGTTGTGCTCGTGTGCTTAACATCCGGTGTCCGCACACCGGTCCAGCCTCGCAAAATGCAGTACGGTTAACGGAAATCATCGATTTGTTAGGCTCCGGTTAACGATTGAAGCGCTAAATCTGGGGCAACAGCCACTATGAGGCCAGCGATGACCATCAATCTACAGATTCCCGGAATCCAGGAGCTCAAGCCGCGAATCACCGTCTTTGGCGTCGGTGGTGCAGGTGGCAATGCCGTAAACAACATGATTAACTCCGGCCTCGAAGGCGTCGAGTTCGTCGTGGCCAACACCGATGCCCAGGCGCTGGCGCTCAGCCGCGCCCAGCGGGTCATCCAGCTCGGTGTCGGCGTCACTGAAGGTCTCGGCGCAGGCTCGCACCCCGAAGTCGGGCGCGCGGCAGCCGAGGAAAGCTTCGACGAGCTCAATGATCACCTCTCCGGTTCGCACATGGTGTTCATCACCGCCGGAATGGGCGGCGGCACCGGCACCGGCGCTGCCCCCGTCGTGGCCCGCGCGGCCCGCGAGCAGGGGATCCTCACCGTTGGTGTCGTGACCAAGCCCTTCCAGTTCGAAGGCAGTCGTCGCCTCAAGCTGGCCGAGGAAGGCATCGACGAGCTTCACCGCCACGTCGACACCCTGATCGTCATTCCCAACCAGAACCTCTTCCGTGTCGCCAACGAGAAGACCACATTCGCCGACGCCTTCGCGATGGCCGACGAGGTTCTGTTCTCGGGTGTTGCCTGCATCACCGATCTGATGGTCAAGGAAGGCCTCATCAACCTCGACTTCGCCGACGTCCGCGCCGTCATGCGCGGCATGGGCAAGGCGATGATGGGGACCGGCGAGGCCGAGGGCGAGGAGCGTGCGCGCCACGCCGCCGAAGCCGCCATCGCCAACCCGCTGCTCGACGATGTGTCCATGCAGGGCGCCCGCGGCCTGCTGATCTCGATCACCGGCGGCAAGGACATGACCCTCTATGAGGTCGACGAAGCCGCATCGCGCATCCGCGAGGAAGTGGATTCGGACGCCAACATCATCCTGGGCGCCACCTTCGATGATTCGCTTCAGGGCAAAATCCGGGTTTCCGTGGTCGCCACCGGCACCGATGCGCTGATGGTCCAGGCTCTCGATCCGGTTAAGCCGAACGCCAATCGCGCCGCCCTCCAGGCCCGCCGTCCGGGCGACGCTTCGGGCCCATCGCGCGCCGAGACCGCTCCGGCACAGCCGCCGCGCCAGAAGCCTCAGCAGGCCCCCGTCGCTCCCGAGATGACCGACGACCAGTTCGAGGCTGCAGTCGCCCAGGCGATCCGCACCGAGGACGGAGCTCCGCGCCAGGCACAGGCCCCTGTTCACGAGGATGATGGCGTCGTCGTCGAGCCCTTCGTGCCCGCTGCCAACGGCCCCCAGCCGGTCGAGGAAGCCCATCGGGCCCGCGAAGCGGAAATGCCGCGCCCCTACGTGCCTTCAGGCGCCGAGCGGCCGGTTCTCCAGCGCCGCGTTCCGCGTCAGGAAGAGTTGCCTCAGGTCGCGCGTACTCAGCTCGCCCAGGAGCGTCATCCCGACGAGCCGCGCAATGCGCGTGCCCTGTTCCGCAAGCTTGCGTCCAATGTCGGGCTCAACCTGGGCCATGACCAGGAGCATGCCCCCGAGCCCCGCCGCGAGCAGCCCAATTTCGACGATGCCGCTGCACGCAGTGCCATCGAGGCAAGCCCGGCCCGTGCGCCGCGCCCCCGCACCGAAGGCGCCGCCGGTCAGCTTGATGCTCAGGGCCGTGCGCCCCAGCAGGCGGTCCGGGCCCCGGCCAAGGAGCAGCTTGAAATACCCGCGTTTCTCAAGCGCCACGGCTAGGTCCGTTGGCTTTTGATGCCAAATTGCCACGTTAGTTTGAAAAACCGCCGGGAGCAGGTTCCGCCCCCGGCGGTTTTTGGTTACCAGAGTCCCCGTGGCTTGGGATAAGATGTGCTGAGCGGGGAGCTCCTATGAAGAATTTCGCCATTCGGCAGAGAACGCCAGCCGCTGTCGTGGAGTTTGCCGGGATCGGTGTTCACAATGGCCGGCCGTCGCGGCTGACGATATCCCCGGCGCCCTCCGACTCGGGTATTCTGATCGAGCGAATCCTCGACAATGGCGAGCGGACCGACCCGGTCCGTGTCGATCATTCCCGGGTCACGCGCACCTCGCTGTGCACCGTTCTCGATCTCGGGAGTTCGGTCAGCGTTTCCACCGTCGAGCACGTTCTTGCGGCTCTGAGCGGTCTCGGCATCGATAATGCCAAGGTCACGATCGAGGGCGAGGAATGCCCGATCCTTGACGGCAGCGCCGCGCCCTTCGTTTCGGCTCTGGTCTCGGTGGGCCTCTCGGTGCAGTCGGCGCGCAAGCGGTTCATCCGTATCCTGCGCACGGTCACCGTCCGCGAGAACGACGCATTTGCAACGCTCGAAGCCCACAACGGTCGTACCTTCGACGTTGAGATCGATTTCGACAGCCAGGTCATCGGCCATCAGCGCATGATTCTCGACTGGTCCCCCCGGCGTTTCGCCGAGGATGTGTCGGCCGCGCGCACCTTCGGGTTCGTTGCCCAGGCCAAGGTTTTGCGTCAGGCCGGCTATGCGCTTGGTTCGAGCCTCGAGAACTCCATCGCCATCGAGGCCGACAAGATCTCCAATCCCGACGGGCTGCGCTACGAGGACGAGTTCGTGCGCCACAAGCTGCTGGACGCGATTGGCGACCTTGCCCTGGCCGGGCTCCCGATCTACGGGCGGTTCCGCTCTTACAAGGGCGGGCACAAGCTCAATTCCATGGTTCTGCAGACCCTGTTTGCCAGCCCGCAGAATTACGAGGTCGTGGATGCCGACAGCCTGCCGCTCGATCTCGACGGTCTGGTGGATATGCCCGATGGCGTCGAAATGCAGCCTCACTTGCGTTCGATAGGCTGATTGAGGCATAACGCGTCAAAGTTTTGATCCATTCGCCCACTAGCGAAAGGGTCATGAGGGGGCACAAACCGGCTCCCGGGGCACAGATGAGGAGCTTTTCGTGAACATCTCAATGGGGACGAATGGTATCGGGCGCACTGCCCGGATGATGGCCACGCTGGCCTTGGCCGGCGTGCTTGCCGCATGCAGCCCGCTCGGAATGTTCTCCCAGGATGCCGCCGACGAACCGATCGTTCCCGTCGAGACGCTCTATTCGAGCGCGGTTTCCAACATGGAGGCCAATCGTTACGCGGGCGCGATTGACGATCTTGAAAAGCTCGAACGCCAGCATCCCTATTCTGACTACAACGAGCGCGCGAAGGTGATGATCACCTATGCCAACTTCAGGACGCGTCAGTTCGATGAGGCCATCCTCGCCGCCGACCGCTTCCTCGCGCTCTATCCCTCGTCCTCGGAAGTGCCTTATGTGCTCTTTCTAAAGGGCAGCGCCTATTATCAGCAGCTCTCTGACACCACGCGTGACCAGAGCCCGGCGGCGGACGCCATCGACACGTTCGAGCAGATCGAGGCGAACTATCCCTCCAGCCAGTACGTCCAGGAATCGCGCAACATGGTCCGCATCGCCCGGGACCAGCTTGCCGGTCGCGAGATGTCGGTTGGCCGGTATTATCTCGGCCATGACCAGAACACCGCTGCGATCAACCGCTTCCGCGAAGTGGTCGAGAACCATCAGCAGTCCTCGCACGTGGAAGAAGCGCTTTACCGCCTCACCGAGGCCTATCTGCGGCTTGGCCTCGTGTCCGAAGCCCAGACGGCGACCGCCGTGCTCGGCCACAACTATCCTTCGGGTGAGTGGTACCAGCGGGGCTTCGACCTGCTCCAGCAGCAGGGGGTGACCCCCCAGATGGTGCAAGGCAACTGGATGTCCGGGCGCGCCTGACGCCGCCCGATCAGACCGACAGGCAAAAGCCCCGGCAGCGCCCGGGGCTTTTTCTTGGGCCCGATTGGCCCTTGACGGAACGCTTTCGATGTTCTTGTTTTATTCTGTGGGCGTGTTTGCTTTGATGCCGACGCGCGCTATCACGTCCTCGGCGTAATGCCGGGATCCGGAGGATCATGCAGTCGATGCTGAACACGCTTTCTGTTCGCAATATCGTACTGATCGACCAGCTCGACCTCTCGTTCGAGCCAGGCCTGACCGTCCTGACCGGGGAGACCGGTGCGGGCAAGTCCATCCTTCTCGACGCGCTCACCCTGGCGCTCGGCGGGCGGGGGGACGCGGCGCTGGTGCGCACCGGGGCCGATAGCGGGCAGGTGGTGGCCGTAGCCCATCTCCCCGAGCGGCATCCCGCGCGCGTTTACCTGCGCGAGAACGAAATCGCCGACGATGCGGAGATCATCCTGCGTCGCGTGCAGCACGCAGACGGGCGCACCCGCGCCTTCGTCAACGATCAGCCGGTTTCGGCCGGGCTGTTGCGGGCGGTCGGCGGGCTGATCGTCGAAATCCACGGCCAGCACGATGATCGCGCGCTCGTGGACCCGGCCACGCACCGGGCGTTGCTCGATGCCTTTGGTGGCCATCGCGATGACCTCGAGCGTACCCGCGCCGCCCATGGTGAGTACGCGCGGGCCCAAAAGGCGGTGACCGAACAGCGCGCCCGGGTGGAACGCGCCGAGCGCGAGGAGGAGTTCGCCCGCCACGTGGTCGATGAGCTGTCCGCGCTCAAGCCCGAGGTGGGGGAAGAGGAGCAGCTGGCCGAGCGTCGTGCCCATCTGATGAGCCTTGAAAAGGCGGCCGGCGAAGTCACCGATGCCGAGGAAATCCTCAACGGCCCGAACGCCCCCGGGCCTTCGCTGGCCATGCTGTTGCGCCGGCTCACGCGCAAATCCGATGCCGAGGCGGCGCTGTTCGCGCCCATGGCCGATGCGGTCGACGCCGCTCTCGTGGCGCTTGACGGGGCCAGCGAAGCGCTCGACGCCATCCGCCGGGAAATGGCCTTCGACCCCCGCGAGCTCGAACAGGTCGAGGAGCGGCTGTTCGCGCTCCGGGCCGCGGCGCGCAAGCATCAGGTCGATTGCGACGAGCTGTCAGATGTGTTGGCCCGTTACGCGGCCGACATCGCTGCCCTTGAGAGCGGCGCGGAAACCCTCGCCCAGCTCGAAGCCGAGCTGAGCGCGGCCGAGGCCGCCTACCGGGACAATGCCAAAGCCCTGAGCGCGGCGCGGGAGGCGGCAGGGCACGCGCTCAGCGCGGCGGTCGAAGCCGAATTGCCGGACCTGAAACTGGGCTCGGCGCGGTTCATCGTCGCGATCGAATCCGATCCCGACCGCATGGCGGCCACGGGCTTTGATCAGGTCGCGTTCCACGTCCAGACCAACCCGGGAACTGCAGCGGGCCCGATGATGAAGGTCGCTTCAGGGGGCGAGCTGTCGCGCTTCCTTCTGGCCCTCAAGGTTGTGCTGGCCGACAAAGGGTCGGTCCCGGTGCTGGTGTTCGACGAGATCGATACCGGGGTCGGCGGCGCGGTCGCCGATGCCATCGGCAAACGGCTTGGCAGGCTGGCCGGCTCGGTGCAGGTTCTCACCGTCACCCACGCCCCGCAGGTTGCGGCGCGGGCCATGAGCCATCTTCTGATCGAGAAACAGGCCATCGAGGAAGGAGCCTTCGTGCGCACCAATGTCCGTCCGCTCGATACCGAAGCCCGGCGCGAGGAGCTGGCGCGCATGCTCGCCGGGGCCACGGTCACCGACGAAGCCCGCGCAGCGGCCCATCGCCTCATGAGCGAGGCCCCACGGTGAGCCAGGCGGCTGACGTTAAGACGCTCGGGACTTCCCAAGCGCGGGACGAACTTGACCGGTTGCACGATCTTCTCGTTCAGGCCGACGCGGCGTATTTCCAAGAGGACAAGCCCGAGATCAGCGACGCCGAGTACGACGCGCTCAAGCGCCGTTACCTCGCCATCGAGGAGCGGTTTCCCGATCTCAAGCGCGTGGATTCCCTGTCTCAGGCCGTCGGCGCTCCGCCGGCCGAGGGCTTTGCCAAGGTCCGCCACGCGGTGCCCATGCTCAGCCTGGGCAACGCGTTCGACGACGAGGACGTGGCCGATTTCGTCCAGCGCGGCAGGAAGTTCTTCGAACGCGACAAGGACCTCGATCTCGCCTTCACCGCAGAGCCCAAGATCGATGGGCTCTCCGCATCCCTGCGTTACGAGAACGGTGTGTTCGTGCGCGGCGCGACGCGCGGGGACGGCACCGAGGGCGAGGACATCACCGCCAATCTGCGCACCATTTCCGAGATCCCCCAGCGCCTCTCGGGCGCGGGCTGGCCCGAAGTGCTCGAGGTGCGCGGAGAGGTCTATATGACCCATGCCGATTTCGCCGCGCTCAAGGCCAGGTCGGTCGCCGAGGGCGGGCAGGATTACGTCAATCCGCGCAACACCGCCGCGGGGTCCCTGCGCCAGAAGGACCCGACGGTTACCGCGCGGCGCAGCCTGAAATTCTTCGCCTATGGCTGGGGCGAGGTCAGCGCTCCCATCGCCACGACTCAATACGACGCGGTCATGCGGCTTGGCGAATGGGGGTTCGTGATCAACCCGCTGATGATCCGCACCACCGAGATTGAGGCGCTTCTGGCCCATTACCGCGAGATCGAAGCCCAGCGTGCCACGCTCGGCTATGACATCGACGGGGTGGTCTACAAGCTCGACCGGCTCGACCTCCAGCAGCGATGGGGCTTTGTCTCGCGTGCGCCACGCTGGGCCATCGCCCATAAATTCCCCGCCGAGCAGGCCACCACCATCCTGAACTCCATCGACATCCAGGTGGGCCGCACCGGCACGCTCACCCCCGTGGCGCGGCTCCAGCCGGTCACCGTCGGGGGCGTCGTCGTCGAGAACGCAACGCTCCACAACGAGGATTACATCGCCGGACGCGACAGCACCGGCCAGCCCATCCGCGACGGCAACGACATCCGCATCGGGGACACGGTGATCGTCCAGCGCGCGGGCGACGTCATCCCGCAGATCGTCGCCGTCGTCGCGGAAAAGCGCCCCGCCGACGCCAGGCCCTATGTCTTTCCCGAGCGCTGCCCGGAGTGCGGGTCCGAGGCGGTGCGCGAGGCCAATCCCAAGACCGGCAAGCTCGACGCGCGCCGTCGCTGCACCGGCGAGTTGATCTGCCCGGCCCAGTCGGTCGAGCAGCTCAAGCATTTCGTGTCGCGCAACGCGCTCGACATCGACGGGCTCGGAGACAAGCAGATCGCCGCGTTCCACGCCGATGGCCGGGTGATGCAGCCCGCCGACATCTTCACGCTCGAAGCGCGGGATGCGCGCAGCCTCAAAAAGCTCAAGGATCAGGAGGGCTGGGGCGAAACCTCGGCCCGCAAGCTCTTCGCCGCCATCGATGCGCGCCGGGAGCCCGAGCTGGACCGCTTCATCTTCGCGCTGGGCATCCGCCATGTGGGCGAAAGCACCGCCGCGCTGTTCGCGCGCACGTTTTCCACCTTCACTGCCTTCCGGGAAGTGGCCCGGGCTGCGGGCAATGGGGATGCCGAGGCCCACGGCGCTCTGATCGGGATCGACGGCATCGGGGAAACCGTGGTCCAGTCGGTCTCGGCGTTTTTTGCCAATGAGCGCAACGAGAAGGCGCTCGATGCACTGCTCGCCGAGGTCACACCCAAGGCCTATGTGGTCAGCGCCCCCGCCGACAGCGAAATCGCGGGCAAGACCGTGGTGTTTACCGGCAGCCTCGAGCGCATGAGCCGATCCGAAGCCAAGGCCATGGCCGAGCGTCTGGGGGCCAAGGTCTCGGGTTCGGTTTCAGGCAAGACCGATCTTCTGGTCGCCGGTCCGGGCGCGGGCAGCAAGCTCAAGCAAGCCGAAAGCCATGGGGTAACGGTCATTTCCGAGGATGAGTGGTTCGAGTTGGCGGGGCAGGAATGAGACGTTTATCGGCACTGTGTTTCGGGCTGGCACTGACCTTGGCGCCGCTCCCCGTGCTCGCGTCCGGCGGCACCAGCGCTGATCTGCTGCGCGACGCGCTTTATGCGGGCACTTCGGCCAATGCCCAGCCGGAACTCGCCGAATCCGCTGTCGCGGGCGACGGTCAGGCGGCGTTCGGCACTGGCCTTCTCACCTTCGTTAGCACCATCGAGGGGCTCGCCCAGGCGCTCAATCGCCATGGCTTTGATCCGGGCCGCGCCGCGGCGCGGGTGCCGGTCTTCATGGGCGTGCCGGCCGAGCCGGGCGCGGAACCTTTGGCCGATCCCGAACCGCTCGACTACGCGCAGCTCCGCGCCTATCTCGAGGCCTTTGGGGATGGGATGGACGCAGCTTCAGAGCAGCTGCTAGCTGCCAGTGCCGACACCGATTTCGTCGTCGAGATCGATATCGGGCACATCCGGCTCGATCTCGATGGAGACGGGCAGGGCAGCGAGGCGGAGGCGCTGGGCGCCATGCTGTTCGGCGCCGCGATGACCGGTGCCATGGCAGGCGGGCCCGACGCGCCGCTCGATATCCTTGCGCCCGGCAGCGATCTCACCTTCGCCTTCGATGGCTCGGATGCCATCTGGCTGGCCGGTTACGCCCAGGTCCTTGCGGTCCAGGCCGAGTTCCTGCTTTCCCATGATTTCTCGGACTTTTTCGATACCGCCTGGCATTTGCTGTTTCCCGACGCCGGACTGCCCATGCAGGATCATACGGCAGCCAATCCGCTGTTCTTCGGCACCGACAGCGATACGCTGCTCGCCGATTCCATCGCCGCCATCCACACGCTGGATTGGCCGGTGGCCGATCGGGAGCGTCTGGCAGGGGTCGCCGAGCGGCTGGGATCGATCCTCGATCTCTCCCGCCGGCACTGGGATGCAACACTCGCCGAGACCGACGATCGCCTGGAGTTTATTCCCGGGCCGCACCAGACGCCCGTCCACCAGCAGATGGCGGTCACCACCGAGATGGTCGAGGCCTGGCGCGCCACGCTCGATACGCTGGACAACATCTTGTCGGGTGAGTTGCTTTTGCCCCACTGGCGGTTTGCCGATCAGGGCTTTGATCTCGCCAGATATTTCGCCACCGCCGAGCGCACAGATCTGGTGCTGATCCTGACCGGCTATGGCGCGCTGCCGTTTCTCGGGGAAGGGCCAATCGCCAGCGCTGAGGATTTCGCTGCCGCCAATGCGGTCTTTGGGCGCTCGATCTGGGGCTATGCGCTCTGGTTCAACTAGAGCTCCAGTTGTGACTGAATCAGAACTGGAGCTCCAGGTCTTTGATCTGTCGCGGCTCCGAACCGGAAAAGTGGATACCCTTCTCTTGGAAACGCTTTAGATCGGCGCCGTCGCTGCGGCCAGCCATTGGCGCTCGGCATCGGTTGCCAGGTCGGGCCCGATCTCGGCGGAAACGCGGGCGTGATAGGCGTTGAGCCAGTCGCGCTCTGTGGGGTCCAGAAGCTCGAGCGCCAGCAGGTGCCGGTCGATGGGCGCCAGCGTCAGGGTTTCAAATTCCAGATAGCCCTGATGCTGGGCAGCGGCTTTCACCGCCACGAGGTTCTCGATCCGGATGCCGTACCGGCCTTCGAGATAAACGCCCGGCTCGTTGGAGATGACCATGCCCTCTTCCAGCGCCACCGTGTAGCGCGGAGAAATCCCTGCCGGCCCCTCGTGCACTGAAAGCCCCGCGCCCACACCGTGGCCGGTGCCGTGGTTGTAGGTCAGTCCCGCCTGCCAGAGGAACTGGCGCGCCAGAATGTCGAGCTGGGCGCCGGTTGTGCCCTTGGGAAAACGCGCCCGCGAGATGGCGATCATGCCCTTGAGCACGCGGGTGAAGTGATCGCGCTCGGCCGCCCCGGCGGTGCCGGTTGCCATGGTGCGGGTGATGTCGGTGGTGCCCATCGCGTATTGCCCGCCGCTGTCGACCAGCATCAGCTCGCCGGGCACGATGGTGCGATTGGTGCTGCGCGACACGCGATAATGGACAATGGCGCCGTGCGGGCCCGAGCCCGAAATCGTCTCGAAGCTCACATCATAGGCCCCGGCGTCCCGGCGCATGGCCTCGAGCATTTCCACAACGTCGATCTCGGTCAGCTCGCCACGCGCCGCCGCGGCGTCGAACCAGGCCAGAAACCGGGTCACTGCGATTCCGTCCAGCCGGTGCGCCTCGCGCATGCCGTCCAGTTCCAGCGGGTTCTTCCGGGCCTTGGCCATCTGCACGGGGTCGCGCTCGGTGACGGTGTCGGCGCCGGCTTCATCGAGAAGCGTTTTGATCCGGATGGGTGCCGAGGCCGGGTCGAACCAAAGCCGGGCCTTGCGTTCCGCATAGGCGGCCAGCGTGGGCTCGAATTCGCTGCGATCGCGGAGCTGGGCGCGGCCCGCGAGCGCCGAGGCGTTGTCCTGGGTGCACTTTTCAGCCGCCACAAAGAGCAGAGGGGCTCCCTCACGGGGCACCAGCGCGAAGCCGAGCACGAAGGGGTTGTGGGGAATGTCGCGCCCCCGGATGTTGAACAGCCAGCACAGGGATTCGGGCAGGGTCAGCACCAGCGCGTCGGCGCCGCGCACCGCCATCGTCTCGCGAAGCGCGGCCAGCTTGTCGGCTGCCGACTGGCCGGCCTTATCGTCCTCGATCACCAGAATCGGCCCCTCGGGCGCGGCCGGCCGGTCGCTCCAGATTGCATCGACCGGGTTCTCCACCGGCATAAGGGCAATGCCGGTGGGGTCCAGCGCCTTTTTCAGCACCTCGATCTGGCTGGGCGTGTGCAGCCAGGGGTCGAACCCGATCCGGCTGCCCGCGTCAAACGCTTCGGCCATCCAGGCGCCGGGGCTGGTCGTGGTTGTATCCACCACCTCGAGAAGATCGGTGTCGGTCTGGGCCGGCGCCTGCAGGGTGTAGCGGCTGTCCACGCACAACGCCGCACGCTCCCTGCCGATCACCGCCAGCCCCGCCGAACCGGTAAACCCGGTCACATAGGCGAGCCGCGCATCGCAATCGGGCACATATTCGCCCTGATGCACATCGGCCCGCGGCACCAGAAAGGCGTCGAGTTCCATCTTTGCCAGCGCCTCGCGCAGCGCGGCCAGCCGCCCTGCGACCTGGCCGGGGTCCGAGCGCTCCTCGAAGCTCTGGAAATGCGCGGGCGGGATGGGCGTGGAAAGGGGCATGGAGCAGGCTTTCATCGACATGCGCGCGGGGAGCATGGCTGGGTTGCTGTTTGGCCCCTAACTAGCAGATGCGGAACGGTCTATCTATTGGATCAAGAATTTCAGAGGCGAGTCCCTCGCCAGAATACGGAGACATGACATGGCTGAAGACAAGAGCATCTTCCGCAAGGCAATTGACGCAATGGTCGAAGCACGCGGCCGCGAGGCTCAGCGCCACATCGATCGCTACCAGCGCATCTATGGTTGCGATTTCGGCGCGTCCCGCAAGGGCGCCGGCCAATAATCGAGCAGTGACCGGGCACAAGTCCCGGTCCGCCTGATCTGATCGTGTCCCGCTCGCCATCCGGCGCGCGGGGCTTTTTTATGGCTTTTCGATCGTCAGGGTCGTCCAGTCGCCCCGTACGATCCGCTCGCGCAGCACTGCGCCCTGCTGCCGGTAAGCGGCGAGAACGCGCGTTGACTGGGTGTTGAGCAGGCCCGAGAGGATGATCGTGCCGCCCCGCTCGGTCAGGCGCACGAGGTCTGGCGCCAGCGCCACCAGCGGCCCGGCAAGGATATTGGCGATCACCAGATCATAGGGCGCCCCCATGGCGATCTCCCGGTTGGCGACGCCGGTGGCGAGGATCGGGCGGATCAGTGCCGGCACTGCGTTGAGCCGGGCGTTCTCGGCGGTGGTGCGCACCGCCAGCGGATCGATGTCGGAGGCGAGCACCTTGAGCCGCGTGCGCTTGGCCACCGCGATGGCCAGAATGCCGGTTCCGGTGCCCACGTCGATGGTGCGGTAGGGGCGCCTGCGCTTGAGCAAGCGGTCGATTGCCTCGAGGCATCCCGTGGTCGTCTCGTGGTGGCCCGTGCCAAAGGCCTGCGCCGCGTCGATATGGATCGGCGTCGTCCCAGCCGGGGGCGCTCCGGTCTCGTGGCTGCCATAGACATAGAACCCGCCCGCCGCGACCGGGCGCAGCCCTTCGAGCGATCGGGTGACCCAGTCGGCATCGGCGTCGATCGGATCGACCGAAAAGCCCACATCATTGCCCAGGATTTCCCGCGCCAGCGCCTGAAAGGCCTCGACGTCCGGCGGGCTGTCGCAGGTCGCCTCGAACACCCATTCGCCGGTCTCGGTATCCTCATGGGCCGATGCGGTGATCGCGAGATCGTCGCGTTCCATCACCGCGTCGACGAGCGCATAGGCCTGGTCCTTGGTGAGCGGGGTCGAAATCTGGTCCTGGGACATGGCGCGCCCTTGGGTTGCAACCTTGGGGTGTAAGGTTCGGGCGTTGTGCCGGGGCCCGGGGGGCAAGTCAACCGGTGCGCGCTGCACCGGCGCATTGACCGGGCCAACGGATCGTCCATTATCCATTCCCGAGACCGAGGGAGGCGAGCCATGTACGGACTGATCGGACAGATGTTTGCGGCACAAGGCCGGCGCGAGGAGCTCATTGCGGTCATGTGCGCGAGCGTGGGCGAGATGCCCGGCTGCCTGAGCTATGTGGTCGCCCGCGATCCCAAGTCCGACGACGGGGTCTGGGTCACGGAAGTCTGGGACAGCGCCGAAAGCCACAAGGGCTCGCTCGCCATTCCCGAGGTCAAGGCCACTATCGAAAAGGCCATGCCCCTGATCGCCCGATTCGGGGAGCACTTCGAAACCGAGCCGGTCGGCGGCCACGGTCTGGCCTGACCGTCCGCCTGAGGGGAGGGCGGGTCAGCCCTTCAGCGTCTCCACCAGCCCGGGCAATTGGGCCAGCGACCCGATGGCGTTGAAGCGCTCGGCCTCCACCGGCGGCTCGGCACGCTCATAGTCCCAGGTCAGGGTGTGGGGCACATGGGTGCCCCAGCCGCCCGCTTCGATGGCCGGAATGACGTCCGAGCGCAACGAGTTGCCCACCATCATCGCCGCTTCCGGCCCCGTGCCGTGCCGGGCAAAAGCGCTGCGATAGGTGCTTGCGGTCTTGTCCGACACGATCTCGACCGCGTCGAAGAACTCACCGAGCCCCGATTGGGCCAGTTTGCGCTCCTGGTCGAACAGATCGCCCTTGGTGATCAGGACCAGCGTATGGTCTCGCGTCATCGTCTCGAGCGTCTCGTGCACGTTGGGCAGGGTATCGACCGGATGGGCCAGCATCTCGCGTCCGGCATTGACGATCCGCCCGATCACCGCGCCGGGCACCTTGCCGCCCGTCACTTCGATCGCGGTCTCGATCATCGAGAGGGTGAAGCCCTTGATCCCGAACCCGTAGCGCGCAAGGTTCCGCATCTCGGTTTCGAGGAGGGTTCTCGAAAGCACGTCGGGCTCGGCATAGTCTGCGAGCAATTCGGCGAAATGGGCGTGGGTCAGCCGGAAGAAGTGTTCGTTCTCCCAGAGCGTGTCGTCCGCATCGAACCCGATGGTGGTCAATCTCGCCATTGGCCTTGCCTCCTCGTCGGCCTCTGGTATCGCGACCGACCGGGCAGGGCAATGGGCGTATGGCGCGCCTTATCGCTTGGCGTGCCTTAGCAGCTCGATGCGCTTTTGCGCTTCCAGATGGGTCAGTTTCTCGTCGAAAGCGTCGTGTTCGCCGGTGGCCTGGGCGAGGCTGCGCAACTCGTCTTCCTGCTCGCGGGTCATCGGCCCGCCGCCCGACTCGGCGTCCTCGTGCTCGTTGTCGCGCTGGGCGTCGGGATTTGCGGTGGCAATGCCGGGATGGGAATCGGACATGGGTATAGGGCTCCGTCCTTGTGACGGCACGTCAACGGCAGCGTCGCCCAAGGGTTCCCGAGTGGCTGGGTGCTCAGCCCTTGGTCACGAAGCTGTCGAGCACCTTTTTGGGGCCGGCCTTCTCGAAGTCGATCGAGAGCTTGTTGCCCTCGGCCGCCGTCACGGTGCCATAGCCGAACTTGAGGTGAAACACGCGCTCTCCCAGCCCATAGGCCGCAGCGGGCCCGGATGACCGGGCCACGAGATCGCCGTCGATGGTGACGGGGCCGGGGCTCTTGCGGTTGGCCTGCTGGCGCTGGGCGCGCTGCCAGCCGGGGGTCTCATAGACGCTCCCGAACGGATCGCGCGCATCGAACCGCGTCGCGGCGCGCCCGCCATAGCTGTAGCCGCCATACGACGAGCCGGTGTCGGTCACCTCGACCACCGAGGCGGGCAGCTCGTCGAGAAAGCGCGAGGGGATCGAGGACTGCCAGTTGCCGTAGATCCGCCGGTTCTGGGCCAGCGAAATCCGGCACCGCCGCCGCGCGCGGGTGATGCCCACATAGGCGAGCCTGCGCTCCTCCTCGAGCCCCGCCAGCCCGGATTCGTCGAGCGCCCGCTGGTGGGGGAACAACCCTTCCTCCCAGCCGGGCAAAAAGACGGTGTTGAACTCGAGCCCCTTGGCCGAGTGCAACGTCATGATCGAAACCGCGTCCTCCGCCGCGTCGCCCGAATCCCGGTCCATCACCAGCGCGATATGCTCGAGAAACCCACTCAGATTCTCGAACTCCTCCATGGAGCGCACCAATTCCTTGAGGTTTTCGAGCCGCCCCGGGGCGTCGGCGGATTTGTCTTCCTTCCACATGGCGGTGTAGCCGGACTCGTCGAGGATCTGCTCGGCCAGCTCGTGATGAGGAATGGTGCGCGAGCGCTCCGCCCAATCATCGATCTGGCGCAGCAGGCCGCGAAAGGTGGAGCGCTGGCGCGGCTTGATCTCTTCGGTCTCGGCCAGGTCGCGCACGGCGGCGAGCAGCGGCATCCCCGCCTTGCGCGCCGTGTCGTGAACGATCTGGATCGTTGTGTCGCCCAGCCCGCGCTTGGGCACGTTCACGATGCGCTCGAAGGCGAGATCGTCGCCCGGATTGGCCACGATGCGCAAATAGGCCAACGCGTCGCGGATTTCCCGGCGCTCGTAAAAGCGCGGGCCGCCGATCACGCGGTAGTTCAGCCCTAGCGTGATGAAACGCTCCTCGAACTCGCGCATCTGGAACGATGCGCGCACCAGGATCGCCATGTCGTCGAGCATGTGGCCCTGGCGCTGGTCCTGCTCGATCTGCTCGCCCACATGGCGCGCCTCCTCCTCGCTGTCCCACACAGAGGTGACGGCGATCTTGTCGCCCTCATCGCCCACATCGGTCTGCAGCGTCTTGCCCAGCCGCGACTCGTTGTGCGCAATCAGATGGGAGGCGGCGGCGAGGATGTTGGAGGTCGAGCGGTAGTTGCGCTCGAGCTTGATGACCACGGCGCCGGGAAAATCCTTCTCGAAGCGCAGGATGTTGTCCACCTCGGCCCCGCGCCAGCCATAGATCGACTGATCGTCGTCGCCCACCACGCAGATATTGGCCGGGCTGTGCCCATCGCGGGACTGGGCCAGCAGCCGCAGCCACATGTACTGGGCGGTGTTGGAATCCTGGTATTCGTCCACGAGGACATAGCGAAAGCGCTGATGGTACTCGGCCAGAACTCCGGGGTTTTCCTTGAACAGCCGGATGCCCTCGAGCAGCAGATCCCCGAAATCGGCTGCGTTGAGCGTCTTGAGCCGCGCCTGATAGTCCGCATAGAGCTTGGTGCCCTTGCCATTGGCAAAGAACCCCGAATCCGCGGCGGAGACATCCTTGGGCAGAAGCCCCCGATTCTTCCATCCGTCCATCATTCCGGCGAACTGGCGAGCCGGCCAGCGCTTCTCGTCGATGTTCTCGGCGGCCAGCAATTGCTTGATCAGCCGGATCTGGTCGTCGGTGTCCAGAATGGTGAAGTCGGGCCGGAGGTCGACCAACTCAGCGTGACTTCGCAAGAGCCTTGCACCGATCGAGTGGAAAGTGCCCATCCAGCGCATCGGCTGTAAAGCGGGGACAAAGCTATCAATGCGGTCCTTCATCTCGCGGGCGGCTTTGTTGGTGAAGGTCACCGCCAGGATCTGGTTGCCATGTGCGAGTCGCGTATTCAGGATATGGGCGATCCGGGTGGTCAGCACGCGTGTCTTGCCCGTGCCCGCGCCGGCCAGCACGAGCAGGGGACCTTCGGTGGTCATCACCGCTTCGCGCTGCTCGGAATTGAGCCCTTCGAGATAGGCGGGCGCGCGAGCGGCGAACTGGCTGGTGATCGGGCCTTGCGGGCGATGCGGCGGGACTGAACTCATACGGGGCTTGACGAATCTCTTTTTGTTCTCCTGATGGGCTATATATGCTTTCGGACGTTCAATGTATATGGATGGGCTTGGACGTGTCGGACGCCACGCCGTATCACAAAGCGGTGAGAGGGCTGGTCGTGACATGGACTGGCCGCACTCGGCAGGCACGACGCAGCAAGGTGGACGGGACCGGCTTTCGGTCCGCTGCGAACGGGACGTGAGGGTACGTTAGGGCATTGGCCAATCGCATCTACATCGCCGTAGGTATTCTGCTGATTCTGCTTATGGGCGGGGCGTTCCTCGTTCCCGGCTTCATCGACTGGAATTCCTACAAGGTCCGCATGGAAGCGCTGGCCGGGGAGGCGCTGGGCACCGAAGTGCTCATCGCCGGCGATGTGGGGTTCGAGCTCCTGCCACAGCCGCGCCTCACCGTATCGGATGTGCGCCTTGGTCCCGAGGACGCTCCCTTGGGGAGCATTGCCTCGGTCGAGGCCGATTTCTCCCTCATGGATTTCCTGCGCGACCGGTTCGTGGTCACCGACCTCGTCGTGCGCTCGCCCCGGCTCGAGGTCGCGGTGTCCCCCGATGGGCTGATCGAAACACGGCTCGACCTCGCCGACAGCGCCACTGCATCCAACATCATCATTGCCGATGCCCGGTTCGAGGGCGGGCAGGTGCTCATCAGCGACGGGCGCAGCGGTGAGCAGTTTCTGGCCGATATGGTCTCTGGCACCCTCCAGATGAGCGGCCCGCGCGGCCCGTTCGCGCTCGAAGCCCAGGGCGTCCACGAGGGCTCGGCCTATGGGTTCGGGCTGGCCACCTCCCAGGTCAACGAGGACGGCGCGGTCCAGGTCACTGCATCGCTGCGCCCGTTGCGCGGCGCGTATTCGCTCACTGCGGAAGGCCTCCTGCAGGCCGGGGCCGAGCCCGATTTCGAGGGCACGCTGCGCTATCGCCAGTTCGCGGATCGGACCGCGGATGTCGCGGCCGGCGATCTCGTCCTCGACAGCCCGATGACCGCCACGACCAGCCGCGTCGTGCTCGATGACTTCGTTCTCATGCCCAACGAGCATCAGGCAGCCACCCGGCTGACGGGATCGGCAACGGTTGTTCTGGGGGAAACCCCGCAGTTCTCCGCACGCGTTGCCGGTAATGTCGTCACCCTCCTGGGCCCGGTCGTTGCGACCGGCGATCAGGAAGAGGCCGAGGACATGACCTTCATGGCCATGCTTGGATCCATGCCCCGGCCGCCGCTTCCGGGCCTGCCCGGGCGGATCGACATGGAAATCGCCGAGCTCGGACTGCGCGGGGTTGCGCTGCGGTCGGTCAGCCTGGATGCCACCACCGATGGCGAGGTCTGGTCCATCGAGGATCTGTCGGGCCGGCTGACGGGCGATACCGATCTCCGTCTCTCGGGCATGCTCGGGGAATCGGGCGGGCTGCCGATGTTCGAGGGCACGGTTTCGGCCGATACCGACCGGCTCGACGCCCTCTCCACGCTCTGGAAGCGGCCATCCGAGGTTCAGTCCCTGTTCAACATGAGCGGCGGGTATCAGGGCGCCGTTCGGTTTTCGGGCGGCATGCTGCAATTTTCCGGCGGGCAATTTTCGCTCGACGGCACCAGCCACCAGCTCGATGCCACCCTGCGCTTCGGGTCCGAACCCAGTCTGGATGTCTCGGCCAATTTTTCTGCCCTCAGCGCCGGCCAAAGCGAGGCTTTGATGACGCTGGTTCCCGCGCTCGATTCCAACAGCGCGCTCGGGGCTGGCTTTTCGCGTGGCCGGCTGGACCTTGTGGCGGCCTCGGGCTCGGCCATGGGCTATCGGTTCGAGGATATGGACATCGATGCGCAATGGTCCCCCGCCGGACTGACCTTCAATCGGGCTCGGATTGCCGATTTCGGGGGCGTGGGGTTCGAAGGCACCGGCACCATTGGCGGCGATCTGGCCCAGCCCGATATCGCGGGCTCGGGCCGTCTTTCTGTCGCGCGCGGCGCGGACCTTCTCGATGCGCTTGTCGGGTCGTCCGAAAATGCCTGGCCAGCCCGCGATCTCCTGCTGTCGGCCTTGCCCGCCAGCTTCGACGCCACGCTGGCGCGGCGTTCGGCGGATGGAAGCCAGACCCTGACGGTCGATGGAGAGGCTGCAGAGGCAGATATGGCGCTTGACGTCTCCTTCGCCGACGGCATCGCTGCCTTCCCCGGCGGGTCGGTCACCTTCACGGCAGAGGCAAATGCCCAGAGTGGCGAGCAGTTTTTCTCGACCCTGGGCATGGCTGCGCTGGTACCGGCCGAGGATGGCATCCAGGTTTCGGCCACCGGGACGGGCGTGCCGAACCGGTCACTCGATGGCGAAATTTCCATGGATGGCGGGTTCGAGCGCATGGTGCTCTCGGGCACGCTCATCACCTCCGATCCGACGGCGTTCTCGGGCGAGGGGACCGTTTATTTCCTTCTTGAGGACGTTGCAGCGCTGGCCGAGGCCGCCGGGGCAGGGGGTATCCATTTCGCTGGTCTGGAAGGCTCCGCCAGTCTGGCATTTTCCGGGGCCGACAGTCTTGTTCTGACAGACATTTCCGCTTTCGCCGGAGATGCAGAAGTGCTGGGCGATCTCACCTATGCCCGCCAGGGCGGCGGCGCTCTGGTCAGCGGCGAAATCTGGCTGTCTGAAATCGACCTCGATACGTTCTCGGCCATGGCGGCCGGGCCCGGCGCCGGTCTGCACCTTACCGACGGCACATGGCCTGACGGTCCGATCGATATCGGCTCGGCGCCCCGCGAGACGCGCGGGCGCATCGCAGTCACGTCCCCGATCCTGAACGCCGATGGCCAAGTGGTCATGACCGATCTGGCGTTCGAGCAGTCATGGGACGATCAGGAAGTGCGCATCCGCTCGCTCACCGCATCGCTGGGCGGCGGCACGCTCACCGCAGAGGCGTCGCTGTGCTGCGCGGCAACCCCCACGGACCGGAGCTTTCAGGGGCGCGTCACGCTCGAGGGCGCCACGCTGGCCTCGGTCCTCCCTGATGGGGCCGGCTCCGGCATCTCTGCGGTGCTCGATGCGGGCGTTCAGGTGCAGGGCAGCGGGAACAGCTTCCGCGAGATCGTCGGCTCTCTGACCGGCACGGGCAGCTTTTCGCTCGCGGACCTCTCGGTGGCCAATCTTTCCCCCGACGCGTTCAGCCGTGCTGCCGCGATCGACAACATCATCGACCTCGAGCCCGAGGCGCTTGAGACCACCTTCGTGGACGCGCTCGATGTGGGGCCGTTTCAGGCTTCAGAAGCCGGGGGGACGTTCTCTGTGGCGGGCGGGGTGTTCCGGGTCTCCAACGTCGCGATCGACGGCAGGCAGGCCCGGCTGCTTGGCGGCGGTACGCTCTCGCTGGAAAGCCTCGCGCTTGCGTCCGACTGGACGCTCGAGCCCACCACCAGCCTTGCGGGCAATGGTCTGATCACCGAATCCACCGCCCGCATCGGTGTGGTGGTCGATGGTGCGCTCTCGGATCCCGAGCGCTCGCTCGACCTCTCCCGGATGGTCGATGCCATTCAGATGCAGGCCTATGAAGCTGAACTGGCCGAGCTCGAGCGCCTGCGCGCCGAGCAGGAGGACCGCCAGCGCGCCAATGCCCGGGAGCAGGTCCGCTTGATGGAGGAAGAGGCCCGGCGCCAGGCTGAGCAGGTGCTGCGCGAGGAAGAGGCCGCGGCTCAGGCCGCAAGGGACGCGGAACGTCGCGAACGCATCGAGGCGCTGACCGAGCGGCTCAACGAAACCCAGCCGCCGCTCCAGCCCGTGCCGGCACCAACGCCTGCACCCGCCCCCGAAGCGCAGCCCGCAGCGCCGGACTGGCAGAACGATTCCCAAGACCCTGACAGCTCGATTTTCGCGCTCCCGCCTTCGGTGTTCGAGATGCTGCCCGAGCTATGAGCGCGCGGCGCGGGCTTTGAGCCAGACGAGCACCGCCACGCGTAGCGCTGATGAGAGATTGGGCGTCTCGCGGTCCTCGTCGATCCGCGCGACCAGTTGAGGCAGGCTTTCGCCGCGCTCTCGGGCCATCGTCTCTAGGCACTCCCAGAACTGCTCTTCAAGCGCGATCGAGGTTCTGTGCCCTGCAATGGTCAGGGACCGCTTCTTCACGCCTATTTCTTGCGGAAGGAATCAAGGCTCACGACCTTCTCGCCCGAGCCGCCCTCGTCGGGGCCGTCGCCTTCAGGCTCGTCGGACTCGTTGGAGGCCGCGGGCACAACGTTCGAAACCGTGCCCGTCGGGCCCGCAGAGCTTTCGGGCGCGTCGGCGACCTCGAACTGCAATCCGAACTGCACGGAGGGGTCAAAAAAGCCTTTGACCGCGGAAAACGGGATGACCAGCAATTCGTTCTGCCCGTCGAACGAGAGCCCGACCTCGAACCCGGTTTCCGAGACGTTGAGGTCCCAGAACTGGTTCTGCAGCACGATGGTCATTTCCTGATCGTACTGGGCGAGAAGACGCTGGCTGACGCGTACGCCCGGCGCCCGCGTCACGAAGGATATGAAGAAATGATGGTCCCCGGGCAGTCCGGTGCGCGACACCTCGGTGAGCACCTTGCGGACGACGCCGCGCAATGCTTCCTGAGCCAGAATGTCGTAGCGGATGTGATCTTCTGCCATCGGGTCGGGGAATCCTCACTGGTCGTGCGTGCCGGACAAGCGGCGGGAATCTGTTCTGGCGCCCATACAGCCCAAATCCGGCGAGAAATTCAAGCACTGAAAGGAGGATGCAGGCTTCTGTTGCCAGGTGCCTGCGGACCCCGCCTATGCCCGGCTAGGAGCGTAGGACTTCAATTCCCAGTTGTCGCACCGCTTACGCGGCGAGAGCTACCGGAGCCTTATTGTTGTCATTTGCAACTATAAGTTTTAGTCCGATAACGGTGGTACCATGCCGAGCGAAAACACACCCTTTACGCCCTCGTCGATCCTGTTTCGCCCCCATAAGCCTTGCGAACAAGGGGAATGGTGGAGGCGCCGGGTACTGCCCCCGGGTCCGATGGGTTTATTACGATGGCCGTTTATCGCCATAGCTGTTGCCAGCTCCGCCAATATAGGCGGTCATGACGAAAATGCAAAGGGTGGGGCTGGCAAAACCTGGGGATCGTCCGGTGCTGCCCGTCGCGCGGGCGCCGTAGAATCGGTATAGCCTCGTGCCATGAAGCAGTATCTCGATCTTCTCGCGCACGTCATGGATACCGGCGTCGACCGGTCCGACCGCACCGGCACCGGCACGCGGTCCGTTTTCGGCTACCAGATGCGCTTCGATCTCGCCCAGGGCTTTCCTCTGCTCACCACCAAGAAGCTCCATATCCGCTCGATCGTCTATGAATTGCTGTGGTTCCTGCGCGGGGATACCAATGTCCGCTGGCTTCAAGAGCACGGCGTCAGGATATGGGACGCGTGGGCCGATGAGAACGGCGATCTCGGCCCGGTCTACGGCAGCCAGTGGCGCAGCTGGCCGGCGCCAGATGGCCGCCGGATCGATCAGATCTCGGCGCTGGTCGAGCAGATCCGCACCCGCCCGGATTCCCGCCGGCACATCGTTTCGGCGTGGAACCCGGCCGAAGTCGAGGACATGGCGCTGCCGCCCTGCCATTGCCTTTTCCAGTTCTACGTCTCGGAGGGCCGGCTCTCGTGCCAGCTCTACCAGCGCTCCGCCGACATCTTCCTCGGCGTGCCCTTCAACATCGCGTCCTATGCGCTCCTCACGCACATGATGGCCGAGGTCACCGGACTCGCGCCGGGCGATTTCGTGCACACCTTCGGGGATGCGCACATCTATTCGAACCATTTCGAGCAGGCGCGCACACAGCTCCAGCGCACCCCCAGGCCCTTGCCGCGGCTCGAAATCAGAACCCCGCGCCGGTCGATCTTCGATTTCACCTTCGAGGATTTCGAGATCGTGGGCTATGAGCCCGATCCCCACATCAAGGCGGAGGTGTCCGTCTGATGGCCATGACGATCCGGCGCGCGGTGCCAGCCGATGCCGAACGTGTATTCGAGTTCATCGTCAGCCTCGCCGAGTTCGAGAAGCTGGGCGACGAGGTGACGGCCAGCGAACACGACATCGCCGCCTCGCTGTTCGGCCCCAATCCGCGCGTCTTTTGCGACATCGCCGAGCTCGACGGCGAGCCGGTGGGCTTTGCCCTGTGGTTTTACACCTTCTCCACATTCCAAGGCCGGCACGGCATCTGGCTCGAGGATTTGTTCGTGGAGCCGGAAGCGCGCGGCAATGGCATCGGCAAGGCGCTTCTGGCCCATCTCGCCCGCCGCTGCGTCGATGAGGGCCTCGGGCGGCTGAGCTGGTGGGTGCTCAACTGGAACGAGGACGCCATCGCGTTCTACACCGCCCATGGCGCCGTCATGCATGACGAGTGGACCACCTGCCGGGTAAGCGGACCCGACCTGCTGGCGCTGGCCGGCAAATGAGCGGCCCCCTCATCGCGATGATCGCCGCGGTGGCGGCGGACGGCACCATCGGGAACGGGGGGGAACTCCCCTGGCGCCTGCCGACCGATTTCGCCTTCTACAAGGCCACCACCATGGGCAAGCCCCTGGTCATGGGCCGCAAGACCTTCGAGAGCATCGGGCGGCCGCTGCCCGGGCGCACCAATATCGTGGTCACCCGGCAGCCGGATTTCCGGCCCGAGGGCGTGGAAGTCTTCGCCTCGCTCGATGACGCGCTGGCACACGCGAAAATGATCGCGACGCGAGATGGGGTCGAGGAGGTGATGATCAACGGGGGCGGGGAGATCTACGCGCTGGCCATGCCCCTCGCCGACCGGCTCTACATTACCCATGTCGAGGCCCGCCCGGGAGGCGATACCCGCTTCCCCGGGATCGATCCCGACCAATGGCGCATATCGGTCCTCGACGCCGTCCAGCCCACGGAACGCGACACGCTGCCGTTTACCGTGCGGCTTTACGACCGGGTCCGCCCCTCCGGTTTCCATTGATCGCAGGCTGGCGGTTCCCTATAAAGTCGCCACATACTCTGGAATTCAGAGACTTTCACGACAAACCGAAAGGGACGAAATGCCGTGGAATGAAAATCTGGGCGGCCGCCGCACGCGAAGTGGTGGGCCCTGGGGGCAGGCTCCTGGCGGCGGAGGCGGGGGCGGAGGTCCGCGTCGTCCTGGCGGCGGCGGGAGCAACAATACCCCAAACCTCGAAGATATCCTGGCGCGCGGGCGCCAGCAATTCGGCGGCGGTCTGCCGGGTGGCCGCTGGGCCGTGCTTGGCGGCGTCGCTGCCGTCCTGATTTTCTGGGGATCCCAGGCGATCTATACGATTGCGCCGCAGGAAATCGGCGTCGAGCTGCTGTTCGGGCAGCCCAAGGACGAATTCTCCCTTCCGGGCCTTCACTTCCACCTCTGGCCGCTCGAGCGCGTGGAAATCGCGAGCACGACCGAAAACCAGACCCGTGTGGGCGTGGGCAACCAGAACGAAGGGCTCATGCTCTCGGGCGATCAGAACATCGTCAACATGAACTTCTCGGTTCTCTGGCGCGTGGCCGATCCGCGCAATTATCTGTTCCTTGTGCGCGATCCCGACGAGATGGTGCGCCAGGCGGCCGAAAGCGCCATGCGCGAGGTCGTGGGCCGGCGGACCGCTCAGGACGTCTTCCGTGACGACCGTGCCGGCATCGCCATCGAGGTCCAGCAGATCACCCAGTCGATCCTCGAAAGCTACGGCGTGGGCGTCAACATCTCGAACATCTCGATCGAGAACGTCGCGCCTCCGACCGAGGTGGCCGATGCGTTCGACGAAGTGCAGCGTGCACTTCAGGACGAGGACCGCTTCCAGGAAGAAGCCCGGCAATACGCCAATACCCTTCTGGGTAGCGCGCGTGGTCAGGCCGCTTCCATTCGCGAAGAGGCCGCGGCCTATCAGGATCGCGTCATCAACGAGGCTCAGGGTCAGGCGGCAAGGTTCGTGTCGGTTTACAACGAATACCGCAACGCTCCCGAGGTCACCCGTCAGCGCATCTTCCTTGAGACAATGGAAGAGGTTCTGGGCGGCGCCAACAAGATGATCGTGGACCAGGGTGCAGGCTCGGGCGTCGTGCCCTATCTGCCCTTGCCCGAGCTCAGGCCTTCCAGCCCGTCCAGCACCACCGTGACCGGAGGTGGCCAGTAATGAACAGGCTCGTCATAGTCATCATCGCCCTCATCATTGCGGGCTATGTGCTCATCTCCTCGATCTTCATAGTCAACGAGCGCGAGCAGGCCATCGTCACCCGCTTCGGGGAAATCACCCGCGAGGTTCAGGAACCGGGACTGTACTTCAAGATCCCGACCGATTTCGTGGAGCAGGTGCAGTATATCGACAAGCGGCTCCTGCGATACGATCTAGAACGGATCCGGCTGCAGGTGTCGGGCGGTCAGTTCTACATCGTGGACGCGTTCATCACCTATCGCATCGAAGACCCGATCGCCTTCCGGCAGTCGGCGCTGGGCAGCCTGCAGATTGCAGAGCAGCGCATTGCAACACGTTTCGAATCCGCGCTGCGTGCCGTTTACGGGCTGCGCGAGTTCGATGCGGCTCTTTCCGAGCAGCGCAGCGAAATGATGCGTGAGGCCCGCGATCTGGTGGCCGCCGATATGGTGGAACTGGGTATCGAAGTCGTGGACGTCCGCATTCTGGTCACCGACCTTACCCCGGAAGTCTCCGCTCAGACCTTTGAGCGGATGCAGGCCGAGCGTTTGGCGGAAGCTGCCTTCCTCAGGGCACGCGGTCAGGAGCAGGCCCAGATCCTTCGGGCCATTGCCGACCGTCAGGCCGTCGAGATCGTCTCGGCCGCAAATCGAGATGGCGAGATCATCCGAGGCGAGGGCGACGCGGAGCGGAACCGGCTTTATGCCCAGGCCTATTCGCAGGATCAGTCCTTCTTCGAGTTCTACCGCTCGATGGAAGCCTATCGGACTGCGCTTGGCGACGGCGGAACCACGATGCTCCTGAGCCCGGACTCCGAGTTCTTCCAGTTCTTCGGGTCCGAAGAGTTCCCCGAGTTCACCACGCCGACGGCCGCGCCGATCGATATCGGAGTGGAGGGGCCATCGGAACAGCCCATAGACCGGTCCGAGTTCGACGAACTGCTGTCGACGGACAGCCTGCTGTTCGACGATGGAGAGGGCGCCCCTGCCGACATCGACGGCATGGATGTCGAGGACCTCGAACAGCTTCTCGAGGACGAGAACCTGGGTACACCTTCGACGGATGAAGAAGACATTCAGGTGGAAACCGAGCTCGATCCGGCGCTCTCCCAGTAAAGGGACGCCGCTGAACCACATAAAGGGGCGCGCCGCAGGGTGTGCCCCTTTTGCTTGGGACCTCGCATGGCCGGGATTTGGAGAACGGGACTTGAGTGATCTTTGGACAGCGCTGGCGCTCGCTATCGTTATCGAAGGCCTGCTTTACGCGGCTTTCCCTGAACAGATGAAGCGGATGATCGTGCAGATGCTGGCGATGCCCACCAGCCAGTTGCGCCTCACGGCGCTGGTCATCGCCGGGATCGGCCTTTTTGGGCTCTGGCTGGCCCGAGGGATCTGACCGACGAAAATTTCACTCACCACTGGTTGAGACCGTCCAACTCGATCACGGGGACCGCACGGATATCGAAGTCGTCGAGCAACCACAGATTGACCCCGAAGCGCCTTCTGGTGACATCGAGTCCGGCCTCTGCCTCTTCCCAGTTTTCGGCGAAACCCGAATAGTCCGGATTGTCCGAAAACGTGCTGCATCCGCATGTGGGGCAGAAATAGTGCTTGTTCTCCGGCGTGGTGGGAGAATACCGCGTCTGATCGGCCAGTGGCGTCAGCAGTCGGAACTCTGCGGGATCGTAGTAGATCCAGAGCACGCCCCTTTTGGTGCAGAACGTGCATGTGCAGCGCGTCGCGTTTTGGGGCGGGGTGGACAGCTCGAACCGGGTCTGCCCGCAATGGCAGCTCCCCATAATCCTTGAATCGCTCATGGTCCTGCTCCCGAATTGCGATGACGAGGCGTCAGACTATCTCACGAAGTCGTCGTCCGAATACCCCTGCAGATAGAGCAGGGCGGTGAGGTCGCCATGGTCGATCCGCACCGAGGCCTGTTCGGCGACGGCGGGCTTGGCGTGCAGCGCCACCCCCAGTCCCGCGGCCAGCAACATGTCCAGATCGTTGGCCCCGTCGCCCACCGCCATGGTCTGGGCCATGGCGATATCGTGCTCGGCTGCCAGCGCCATAAGCTTGCCGCGCTTGACGTCCTTGTCGACGATCGGCTGGCGGACGGTTCCAATCAGCCGGTCCTCGTCGTCGAATTCGAGCACATTGGCGGTGGCCTCATCGAATCCGATGCGCCGCGCTATGGGCTCGGCAAAGAGCGTGAAGCCCCCGGAAACCAGCGCGGTATAGGCGCCATAGGCCCTCATGGTCTGCACCAGGGCCCTCCCGCCGGGCATGAAGGTGATGCGCTCGCGCCGGATCTCGTCGACCACACGGCGCTCGAGCCCCTTGAGCAGCGCAACGCGGGTGTCGAGCGCTTCGGCAAAGTCCAGTTCCCCCCGCATGGCCCGCTCGGTGATCTCGGCGACCTGCGGTTTGATGCCGAGCACGTCGGCAAGCTCGTCGATGCATTCCTGTTCGATCATGGTGGAATCCATGTCGGCCAGCAGCAGTTTTTTCCGGCGGTTGGCGCGCGCCACCAGCGCGGCGTCCACGGGCGCATCGCCGAGTACATCGCGTGCGGTCGCCACCGGGTCGGCGGCCTGTGGCGCGATGATCTCGCAGGCTATGCCTTGCGCGAGCCAGTTGATTTCTCCATGAGTCTGCCGGTGCACGGCGTCGACCAGTCCTCGGGAGAGGACCGGTTGGTCGGGGTTGGCGATGAGACAGAGAACGGACATCGAAAACCACCATGGCGGGTGAAGAAACAAGGCGTGCGGTTCTGATAGCGGGTCCGACTGCCAGCGGCAAGACGGCCCACGCCATCGCGCGCGCCCGGGCCGGGGGCGGGCTGATCGTCAACACCGATTCCATGCAGGTCTATGGCGTCCTCGACCGGCTGACCGCGCGCCCCGATCCCGCAGAACTGGCCGCCGCCGAGCATGTGCTCTTTGGCCATGTCGATCCCGCCCGGCGCTATTCCACCGGCGCTTGGCTGGCCGATGTTCAAGCGGTGATTCAGGGCAGCGCGTCCGCGCGCCAGCCGCTGATTTTCGTTGGCGGCACAGGGCTTTATTTCGATGCCCTGACAAAGGGATTCGCCCCGATCCCGCCCGTTCCTCACGCGGTGATTCAAGCGGTGGAGGCGCGGGTGTCCGTTCTGGACGCCCATGGGCGCATGGCGCTTCTTGCCGAGCTGGACCCGGATCTTGCCGACCGCCTGGAGGTCGCCGACCCCCAGCGCGTGGTCCGCGCGCTCTCGGTTCTCGAGGCCACGGGGCGTCCCTTGAGCGCCTATCTTGCCGACGACCAGCCGGCGCCGCTCGCGGGCTGGGATCTCGAGCGCATTGTGCTGATGCCGCAGCGGGCCGTACTGCGCCGCCGTATCGCGGAGCGCTTCGCCGCGATGATGGATGCAGGAGCGGTCGAGGAAGTCGAGGCGCTCCTTGCCCTCGGGCTTGATCCCGGGTTGCCGGCCATGAAGGCCATCGGCGTGCCCCAGATCGCCGACATGCTGGCGGGCCGCCTCTCGCGGGACGCCGCCATCGAAAGCGCCGTCACCGCGACTCGGCAATACGCCAAGCGCCAGTCCACCTGGTTCCGCAATCGAATGGGCGACTGGACCGTCCTCGATCCCTTCGCGTCAGACGTTTAGGGCCAGATAGCCCACATACCCCACATAGGCGAGGAGGAACGCGCCGGCCTCCCAGCGCACGATCTTCTTGCCGGTATAGGCGAAGGCCAGCAGCGCCGCCGTCGCTCCCAGCATCACCCAGATGTCGAGGCGGATGATTTCCGGCGGTACCGGGATTGGCGCGATCAGCGCGGTCGCGCCGAGAATCGCGAAGATGTTGAAGATGTTGGACCCTATGACATTGCCCAGCGCCAGGTCTGTCTGGCGCCTGATCGCCGCGATGATCGAGGTGGCCAGTTCGGGCAGCGAGGTGCCCACCGCAACCACTGTCAGCCCGATGATGGTTTCGGAAATGCCAAATGCCGAGGCCAGTTCCACCGCTGCGCTCACCAGCAGCCGGGCGCCGACAACGGTCAGCACCAGACCCGCGAGGGTGATGAGCAGCGCCAGCCAGAGCGCCATGGGCTTGGCCTCTCCGCCGGGAAGCTGGCTGGCCTGTTCGGCTTGGGGCGCGCCGGGCCCCCGGCGCTCGGCCAGATAGGAGCGCACCACATAGGCGATGAGCGCGGCGACCAGCACGAGGCCCGCGATGCGCCCCAGAGTGCCGATGACCACGATCGCCAGCATGGCGAGCGAGGCGACAACAAGCACCGAGCCGTCCCGGCGCAGGATCGAACGGTTCACCGGCACCGGATAGATCATGGCGCACACCCCCAGGATCAGGAGGATATTGGCGATGTTGGACCCCACCACGTTGCCGATGGCGATGCCGGGCGCGCCGTCGAGCGCCGCCTGGATTGAGGTCACCCCCTCGGGCAGGGACGTGCCGAATCCCATCAGCGTAAGCCCGATCAGCAGCGGCGACATGCCGAACCGCCGTGCGATGGCCACCGAGCCGCGCACGAAGGATTCGCCGCCGGCCACAAGGAGCACGAAGCCGGCGAGAAGTGTCAGATAGACCATGGAGGAGCCTTTCGGGGGGCATGACGTCACGAGGATCGGGCAGGGCGCGCCCGGATCGGTCCCAGACCCAACACTCAGCCTGAGTTGATCTCGCGGTCAAGCACAACCAATTGGATGTTGACGGACCGGGGCGGGATTTCAGAAGGTGCCCGCGCAGCGGCAAGGAGAACCCGCCATGGCCGACAAGGCTCTCATCGTCATCGATGTCCAGAACGATTTCTGCCCGGGCGGCGCACTGGCCGTCGACGGCGGCAATGATATCGTCGTGCCCATCAACGCCATGATGGATCGGTTCAGCCATGTGGTCCTCACCCAGGACTGGCATCCGGCCGGCCATTCCAGCTTTGCCTCCTCTCACTCTGGCAAGGCGCCCTTCGACACCGTGACCATGAGCTATGGCGAGCAAACGCTTTGGCCCGACCATTGCGTCATCGGCACGCAAGGCGCCGCCTTCCATCCCGATCTCGACACCACCCGCGCCGAGCTGATCATCCGCAAGGGCTTCAGGCCCGGCATCGATTCCTATTCCGCATTCTTTGAGAATGATCACGCCACCCAGACCGGGCTCACCGGATACCTGCGCGAGCGGGGGATTTCCGAGCTGGTCTTTGTGGGGCTGGCCACCGATTTCTGCATTGCCTATTCCGCGCTCGATGCCGTCGCCCAGGGCTTTTCGGCCGGCGTCGATCTCGATGCGTGCCGGGGCATAGATCTGGGCGGGTCGCTCGAGACCATGATCGGACAGATGCGCGAAGCCGGAGTGGACATAGGGTGAGCACCTCCAAGACCGATATCGCCCGCCGCGTTTACAACCACACCTTCAAGCTCGATCCGATCGTCCGCTCGCTTCTGGACACCGATTTCTACAAGCTCTTGATGCTCCAGATGATCTGGCGGCTCTATCCGGACGTCGACGCGACCTTCTCGCTCTACAACCGTTCGAGCTCGGTCCGGCTGGCCGACGAGATCGATATCGACGCCCTGCGCGAGCAGCTCGACCACGCGCGCCAGATCCGGTTCGGGAAAAAGGAGATGATCTGGCTGGCGGGCAACAGCTTTTACGGCACGCGCCAGATTTTCTCGCCCGATTTCATTGCCTGGCTGGAGGATTTCCAGCTCCCCGAATACGAACTGTCGGTGCGTGACGGGCAGTTCGACCTGCACTTCCATGGGCGCTGGGCACAAACCACCATGTGGGAAATTCCTGCGCTCGCCATCATCAACGAATTGCGCTCGCGCACGGCCATGCACGGCATGGGCCGGTTCGCGCTCGATGTGCTCTATGCGCGGGCCAAGGCACGGACCTGGGAAAAGGTCGAGCGGCTCAAGAACCTGCCCGAGCTCCGGATTTCCGATTTCGGCACCCGTCGGCGCCACAGCTTCCTCTGGCAGCGCTGGTGCGTGGAGGCGCTCAAGGAAGGGCTGGGCGATGCCCTGACGGGCACCTCCAACGTCCTTTTGGCCATGGACAACGATCTTGAGGCCCTGGGCACCAATGCCCATGAGTTGCCCATGGTCGCTGCCGCTCTCGCGCAAACCGAGGACGAGCTGCGTGCCGCGCCCTACAAGGTGCTCAAAGACTGGCAGGCCCATTATGGCGGCAATCTCCTGATTGTCCTGCCCGACGCTTTCGGCACGGCATCGTTCCTGGACAACGCGCCGGACTGGGTGGCGGACTGGACCGGGTTCCGGCCAGACAGCGCGCCGCCTATCGAGGGGGGCGAGAAGATCATGAGGTGGTGGCGCGAGCGTGGACGCGATCCGCGCGAGAAGCTGCTGATCTTTTCGGACGGTCTGGATGTGGACGCCATCGAGGCGGCCTATCATCATTTCCAGGGTCGGGTGCGCATGGCGTTCGGCTGGGGCACCAACCTAACCAATGATTTCGCCGGGGTTTCCCCCCAGGTCAATCCGGCCCTCAAGCCCATCTCGCTGGTGATCAAGGTCTCGAGCGCCAATGGCCGGCCGGCCGTCAAGCTCTCGGACAATCCGGCCAAGGCCGTGGGCGATCCCGCCGAGATCGCGCGCTATCTCGACATCTTCGGCAATGCCGAGATGACGGCGCTGCCCGTCACGGTCTGAGCGGGGCGGGCCCGTCCGGGCCCGCTGCCTTCATCGAGAGGGCACCGCGACGATCTGGTGGCGGATCATCAGCCCCAGCCGCTCGCGCATGGCAAAGCGCAGCGACAGCACCACCGCGGCAACCGCCAGTCCCGCCGCGAGCCCGAGCCACACCCCGATGCCCTCGAGACCGAGCACGAACCCTGCCACATACGCGATCGGCATGCCGATCGCCCAATAGCTCACGAAGGCGATATACATGGGCACCCGCGTATCCGAGAGGCCGCGCAGGGCGTGAGCGGCCACCACCTGCGCGCCATCCACGATCTGGAAGATCCCCGCCATGGCCAGATAGACCGCAGCGAGCGTCAGGGCCGCAGCGTTGCCGGGATCGTTGGGATCGAGGAACAGCCGCACGAAAATCCCCGGCATGGTGATGAACAGCAGGGCGGTGACCGCCATGAAGCCGGTCCCTACGATCAGCGAGGTCCAGCCCGCCTTGGACACCGCGTCGTCGTCGCCGGCCCCATAGGCGATGCCCACGCGCACCGTTGCGGCCATGCCGATTCCGAGCGGCACCATGAATGCGAGCGAGGCGCATTGCAGCGCCACCGCATGGGCGGCCACCGCGTCGGTGCCCAGCCAGCCGATAAAGACTGTCGCGACCGAGAACAGCCCCACCTCGGCCATGATGGTCAGCCCGATCGGCGTGCCGATCCGGAAGATTTCGATAAGCCGCGGCCAGTCGGGCTTCCAGAACCGCACGAGAATGTGGAAGCGCTTGTGGCGGCGGTGGGTCAACGTATAGACGAGCAACCCCATGAACATGAAGAGGTTGGCGATCACCGTGGTGATCGCCGCGCCACGCAGCTCGAGCCGGGGGAAACCGAAATTGCCGAACATCAGGGCGTAGTTGAGCGCCGCGTTCAACAGCACGCCGGCCAGGGTCACGAGCAGGATGACCTGTGTGGAGCCTACCGCCGAGAGAAACGAGCGCAGCGCGAACTGTCCGAGTGCCGGCAGCAGGACGAGCACTGCGATGTGCATGTAGATCTCGGCCAGCTCCACCAGTTCGGGCTGCTGGCCCAGCGCCCGGTAGATCGGGCCAATCTGCCAGATCAGCGGGGTCAGCACCGCGGTGACGATGATGCAGGCCCAGAAGCCCTGCCGTACGGTGCGGCGCACGTTGCGGATCTTGCGGCCCCCCAGCGCCTGCGCGGCCAGAGGGGCGACCGCGCTGGCGATCCCGCCGCCCAGCAGCAGGAACGGGGTGAAGAAGGCAGTGGCCAGTGTGCCTGCCGCGAGATACTCGGGGCCCAGCCACCCCATCATGATGACGTCGGTGGTGAAAAGAGCGTTCTGTGCGAGTTGGGCCACAACGAGGGGCCAGGCCAGCACGAACATGGCGATCAGTTCACCGCGCCATGTGCGCGCGGGCTGGTTCACTGCTGGCACTGTCATCTTTGGCTTTCCCGGATGCGAGACTGTCCGCCACCAGAAGGGCGGGCCGATCTGGTTACACGCTGGACACCCGTTTGTCAGGACTTTCCACCCAGCTTTCAATCTCGCAGGTGGGCCGCCAGCCCCGCGAAGTGAATGAGGCTTGAGATTTGTCAGGAAATCCCGCAAGTTGGCGGCGCGGGGGCGACCATCTTGGCCCTACGGGCAAAAAGATGTGAGCCAATCCCCTCCCGGTGGGAACCAAAGCGGATCAACCGCATTACTGGGGCAGGGAATTATAAGTCAGTCGCACGGAGGCTATCAAAATGGTTATTAAGAAGATTTCAGTTGCAGGTGTTGCAATGACCGCCCTTATGGCGATCGCAGCGTGCTCGCCCACCCAGCAGGGTGCAGCGATCGGCGCAGGCACTGGTGCCGTCATCGGTGGCGTGACCACCAATTCGGTTGCCGGCGCTGCTGTCGGTGCCGCAGTGGGTGGCGTCGCCGGCGCGCTCGTCGGCCAGGTGGCCGGTCAGCCCGACCGCTGCTACTACCGCGACTCGAGCGGTCAGCTGTTCATCGATGATTGCCCCGCCGGGTAATCGGAGAGAGCGGATGCTCTGTGAAAGGCCCGTACCGCAAGGTACGGGCTTTTTGCTTTCCGGTGCATTTTAGGCTTGACCGTCCGGGGGCGGGTGCCTACCAATATCGGCGAACTCTAGATCGGAGCGGCTCCGCCATGCGGATTGCAGAAATTCTTGTAGTAGTAGGTGTGCGCATCGCAACATGAGAGCCAGGGCTCTCGTGGCAATTGCGGTGCGCAAGTCAGGTCCCGAACGGGGCCTTTTTTAATGTCCGGCCCGCTGCGGTGGCAGGGGCGAATTAAAGGGAGGCTGTGATGGCCGAGCAGATGACCGGCGCGGAGATGGTTGTTCAGGCGCTCGTCGACCAAGGCGTCGAGCACATCTTCGGATATCCGGGTGGCGCGGTGTTGCCCATCTATGATGCGATCTTCCAGCAGGACAAGCTGCAGCACATTCTCGTGCGGCACGAGCAGGGCGCCACGCACATGGCAGAAGGCTATGCGCGCTCGACCGGCAAGTGCGGCGTGGTGCTGGTCACGTCCGGACCGGGGGCGACCAATGCCGTCACCGGGCTGACCGACGCGATGCTCGATTCCATCCCCATGGTCTGCATCACCGGCCAGGTTCCGACCCCGCTGATCGGGTCGGACGCCTTTCAGGAATGCGATACCGTCGGCATCACCCGGAACTGCACCAAGCACAATTATCTCGTCAAATCGGTCGACGACCTGCCGCGCGTCCTGCATGAGGCCTTCCACATCGCGACCTCTGGCCGGCCTGGCCCGGTCGTCATCGACATCCCCAAGGACGTCCAGTTCGCGCTCGGCAAATATGCCAGGCCGCAGGCCAGGATGAGCCATCCGACCTACAAGCCTCAGCGCGAGGGTGACCTCGAAGCCATTCGCGCGGCGGTCGAGCTGATGCTCAAGGCCGAGCGGCCGGTGTTCTATACGGGCGGTGGCGTCATCAACTCGGGCGCCGAGGCGAGCCGCAATCTGCGCGAGCTGGCCGAGCTGACCGGCTTTCCGGTCACCTCCACGCTCATGGGGCTGGGCGCCTATCCCGCCTCGGGCCCGCAATGGCTGGGCATGCTGGGCATGCACGGGACCTATGAAGCCAACATGGCCATGCACGATTGCGATCTGATGATCTGCCTGGGGGCCCGGTTCGACGACCGGATCACCGGCCGCATCGATGCGTTCTCGCCCGGCAGCCGCAAGATCCACGTCGATATCGATCCCTCCTCGATCAACAAGAACATCATGGTGGACATCCCGATCGTGGGGGACGTGAACCTCGTGATGGAAGAGATGATCCGGATATGGCGGGCAAAGACCAACCAGCCGCGCACCGAGGCGATCGCGCCGTGGTGGAAGGAAATCGAGAAGTGGCGGGCGGTCAATTCGCTCGGCTTCACCAATTCCGACACCATCATCAAACCCCAGCACGCGGTCCAGCGGCTCTATCAGGCGACCAGGGGGCGTGATGTGTACATCACCACCGAGGTCGGACAGCACCAGATGTGGGCCGCCCAGCATTTCCACTTCGACGAGCCCAATCGCTGGATGACGTCCGGTGGGTTGGGGACTATGGGCTATGGCCTGCCGGCCGCGGTCGGCGTGCAGGTGGCCCATCCCGATGCGCTGGTGATCGACATCGCCGGGGAGGCGAGCGTCCAGATGACGATGCAGGAGATGTCGACGGCCATCCAGTACAACCTGCCCATCAAGGTCTTCATCCTCAACAACGAATACATGGGGATGGTGCGCCAGTGGCAGGAGCTCCTGCACGGGGGCCGTTACTCGAACTCCTATTCCGATGCGCTGCCCGATTTCGTCAAGCTCGCCGAAGCCTTCGGCGGCCACGGCATCCGCTGCGAGGACCCCGCCGAGCTCGACGACAAGATCGCAGAGATGATCGACGTGAAAAAGCCGGTGATCTTCGACTGCGTCGTGTCCAAGGAAGAAAACTGCTTCCCCATGATCCCGTCGGGCAAGCCGCACAATGAAATGATCCTGCCCGACACCGCCAATCTGGGCTCGATCATCGATGAGAAGGGCAAGGTGCTCGTCTGACGGGCCAGTGAGGAACCATGACCATGAACGCAAATCTCCTGCCGACCGGTTCGGCCTATTTTCTCACCGCCCAGACCCAGGTCCCCGAGCGCCACACCCTGACCGTGCTCGTGGACAACGAGCCGGGCGTCCTCGCCCGTGTCGTGGGCCTGTTCTCGGCCCGCGGGTTCAATATCGACTCGCTGACGGTCAGCGAAACCGAGCACGACAAGCACCGCTCGCGCATCACGGTGGTGACGGTCGCCACCCCCAAGGTGCTGTCCCAGATCAAGCTCCAGCTCGAACGTCTGGTGCCCGTCCACAAGGTCCACGACCTCACCGAGGAGGGCAACGCCATCGAGCGTGAGCTGGCTCTGGTCAAGGTCGCGGGCGCGGGCGACAACCGCGTGGAGGCGCTGCGCCTGGCCGATGCCTTCCGCGCCCAGGTGATCGACGCCACCACCGAGAGCTTCGTCTTCGAGGTCACCGGCAAAACCGCCAAGGTGGAGCAGTTCATCGCGCTGATGGCCCCGCTCGGGCTGGTCGAGGTGGTGCGCACCGGGCTCGCAGCCATCGCGCGCGGCGCCGAGGGCATGTAGCCCTTGGCACCGATCTCGTCCAATCTACGCGGCATCATCCTGATGGTGGCGGCCTCGGGGGCCTTCGTGGTCAACGATTCCCTGTTCAAGCTCGGCTCGCAAGGCCTGCCGGTCTTCCAGGCCATCGCGATGCGCGGGGTTATGGCCATGGTCTGGTGCCTGCCGCTGCTGGTCTATACCCGCACGCTGGCCAGGCTCCCCATGGTCATCGACCGCTGGGCACTGCTGCGCAACGGGTTCGAGATCCTCACCGTCTTCTGCTTTCTTTCGGCCCTCACCCGCATGCCGATTGCCGATATCACGGCGATCGGCCAGCTCTCGCCGGTCTTCGTGCTGATCGGTGCGGCGGTGATCTTCCGCGAGGCGCTCGGAAGGGTGCAGATCGGGCTGATCCTCGCCGCCTTTTTCGGCGCGCTTCTCGTCGCCCAGCCCACCGGCGAGGCCTTCTCGCCCTTCGCGATCCTGGGGGTATTTGCCGCCATCGGCATGGCGGGCCGCGATCTGGCCGCCCGCAAGCTTCCCGCAGAGATGCCCGGGCCGGTCGTCACCTATGGCGCATTGCTCATGGTCATGCTGGCCGCCGGGCTCGTCTCGCTGATCTTCGAGGAGTGGACGACGCCTACCGGCCGGTCGCTGGCCTTTCTCGCGGGGTCGGGGTTTTTCCTGATGTTCGGCCAGCTCTTCATCTACCTCACCTATCGGATCGCGGCGACCAATGTCGTGGCGCCGTTCTTTTTCACCGGCTCGCTCTGGGCGGTGGTGCTCGGTGCGTCGATCTTTGGGGAAATCCCCGGACCGGTGGCGATCATCGGCATTGTGCTGGTGGCCGGGAGCGGCGCGGTGCTCGTCATGCGCACCCGCCGTGCCGCGCGCATCCGTGCCGCCATGGAAACAAAGTAGGGTTCTAGCGCGACGCAAATTGCGCTAGAGCAGGGCCGCCGAACGGGGACCTCACATGACCAGACTATCTGTCAACCTCAATGCAGTCGCGCAGCTTCGCAATCGCCGGGATCTGCCCTGGCCGAGCGTGACCGGCATTGCGAAACTGGTCATCGAGGCCGGAGCCGCTGGCATCACGGTCCATCCGCGCCCCGACGAGCGCCATATCCGGCGCACCGACGTCTTCGATCTCTCAGCCCTGCTCGCCGCCGATCACCCCGGCATCGAATTCAACATCGAGGGCTATCCGACCGATCAGTTCCTCGAGCTCGTCGAAACGGTCCGCCCCCATCAGGCGACGCTGGTGCCCGACGATCCGTCGCAGTCGACGTCCGACCATGGCTGGGATTTCGCTGCCCATTCCGATTTCCTCTCGGCCGTCACGGCCCGGCTCAAGGGCGCGGGCGCGCGGGTCTCGCTCTTTTGCGATCCCGATGCGGGTGTCGAGGGCATCGCGAGGGCGCAGAAGACGGGCGCCGACCGGATCGAGCTCTATACCGGCCCCTATGGCGCCTGTTATGCCGATTCCGCTGGCGCCGCGCACCAGCTTGCGCTTATGGCGGAAACCGCCGACGCAGCGCGGGCCGCAGGCCTCGGCATCAATGCCGGCCACGACCTGACGGTCTCGAACCTTCCCGCCTTCATCGCCCGCGTTGCCGGGGTCGACGAGGTGTCGATCGGCCATGGCATCACCGCCGATGCGCTGCTCATGGGCTTTCCCGAGGCCGTCCGCCGCTACAACGCAGCCCTCGGCAGTTGAGAACCGCAAGACCCTCCCGCGCGTAAGCGCTTCATGGCGGGAGATGGCAAGGCAATCGATTGGAAAGTGCTGGCGGCCTATGGCGCGCCGGCGCTGCCGATGGCCGCGCTGGCTCTTCCGCTTTATGTCATCGTGCCCACCTTCTATTCGGAAACCCTCGGGCTCTCGCTCGCGGCGGTTGGAGCTGCGCTGCTCTGGATCCGCATCGCCGACGGCTTCACCGATCCGCTGGTCGGCTGGCTGGCCGACCGGATCACGCTGCCCGCCGGGCGTCGCCGAAGCCTCTTTGCGCTCTCGCTTCCCGTCACCGCGCTCGGCGCCTTCATGCTGTTCAATCCGCCGCCCGATGCCGGCATTGCCTATCTGGTCATCTGGGGGCTCGTGGTCACGACGGGCTACACCCTGACCGGCATTCCCTTCACCGCCTGGGGCGCCGAGCTCGAAACCGCCTATGCGCGGAGAAACAGGGTGGTCGGCGTGCGCGAGGGGTTCACGGTGCTGGGAACCGTGCTGGCCATCGCCATCCCCCTTGGGGTCGGGGCGCTATCGGGCAGTGAGGCTCAGGGGCTCACCGTGCTGGGCGCAGCCGTGGCGGTGGCCCTTCTGAGCCTCGGTGCACTGGCCTTCCGTGTCGTGCCCGAACCGCGCCCGGTATCGCGGACCCGCGTCACGCTGGGCGCCGGGCTGGCGATCATGGCGGGCAACAAGCCGTTCGTCAGGCTCATCCTCGCCTATTTCGTCAACGGCCTCGCCAACGGCATTCCGGCCACTCTGTTTCTCTATTTCGTCTCGGACCGGCTGGGCGCGCCCGAGCTGCGCGGGCCGCTGCTGCTGCTCTATTTCCTGTGCGGTGTCGCGGGCATTCCTCTCGCCATTGCCGCCGCCGCACGGTTCGGCAAGCATCGGGCCTGGTGCGTGGCCATGGCTGCCGCGTGCCTCGTCTTCGCCGTGGTGCCCTTCATCGCTCCGGGCAACGTCGTGGCCTTCGCCGCCGTTTGCGTGGGCACCGGCGTGCTGCTGGGCTTTGATCTGACCTTGCCCGGATCGATGCAGGCTGACGTCATCGACGTGGACACCGATCGCAGCGGCGAGCAACGCTCGGGCCTCTATTTCGCCGCGTGGAGTCTCGCTACCAAGCTGTCCCTCGCGCTGGGCGTGGGCCTCGTCCTGCCGATCCTCGATGCCGTGGGGTTCGTGCCGGGGGCCGGGGCGCCCGACGCCCGACCGGCTGTCATTCTTGCCGGGCTCTACGCATGGTTGCCTATTGTCCTCAAGCTCGGAGCCATCGCGCTGATGTGGACGTTCCCGCTGGACGCGGCGGGTCAGGAGGCCTTGCGCCAGCGTATCGATCGGTGGAGCGAGGACGGCGAGACCTGATCCGCGGGGCGCTTCCCGCGTAGCATTACCCGACGTCGAGAAAACGGAGACCGCCAATGAACCTGTCCAGGTACAGCCCACTTCTGGCATCGCTTTGTCTCTTTCTGCTTTCTGCTGGTCCGGCGCTGGCCCAACAGCTCAGCGAGGCCGAGATCCGCTCCGAGATCATCGGCAAGCGCATCTATCTCGCCGCGCCGCTCGGGGGCGAATTCCCGCTCAATTATCTCCGATCGGGAGAGGTGAACGGGGATGGCGAGGCTCTCGGGCTCGGCGCCTTCATCCAACCGCGTGATACGGGCCGCTGGTGGATCGAGGCAGGCCGGCTCTGCCAGCAGTTCCAGACCTGGTATGATGGCCAGCCCCTGTGCTTTGTTCTGAGCTGGACCGGACCCGACAGCGTCACCTGGGTGGGCGACAATGGCGAAACCGGCACCGCCCGTATCGAGGGCTGAGTGGCCCGGACGCGTTCGGTAAAGGCAGCTTCAGTGTTTCCCATTGAACGACAGTGACGCTGACTGTTTTAGAAACCCAATTCAATACAAAGACTTGAAGGTCTTTTTGCAGTCTCTGATTCAAGCGGACGACACGGGCCTGTGTTGTCCCACCCCCTTGTGTGAGCCGGCATGCCCCACATATTCGGAACCATACCGAACACCGGCCCAGGAAGGGAATTTCAAAATGTCCAAGCCAAAAATTGGCATCATCATCTCCTCGACGCGCGACGCCCGATTTGCCGACAAGCCGGCCCAGTGGATTCTCGAAAAGGCGCGTGAGCGCAACGAGATCGAGGTCGAATTGCTCGACCTGCGCGACTTCAACCTGCCCTTCTTCAACGAGGTCGCCTCCAATGCCTGGGCCCCGACCCAGGACCCCAACGCCGTTGCGTGGCAGAAGAAGGTCGCCGAGTTCGACGGCTTCATCTTCGTGGTCGCCGAGTACAACCGCTCGATCACCGGGGCGCTCAAGAACGCGCTCGATCAGGCTTACGTCGAGTGGAACCACAAGGCAGCGGGCTTTGTCGGCTACGGATCGATGGGTGCATCGCGCGCCATCGAGCACCTGCGCACCATCATGGTCGAGCTGCAGATGGCTTCAACCCGCTCGGCAGTGCACATCGCCGGCAGCCAGTTCATGCAGGTTCACCCGATGGGCCAGAACGGCGAAATGGCGACCATCGAAGACGCTGTCGGCGGCAGTGCCAAGGACATGCTCGACCAGCTCGTCTGGTGGACCACGGCCACCAAGGCGGCCCGCGAGGGTGAGATCGCTGCCATCGCCGCCGAATAAACCGGCATTCGATTGAACTGAACAGGGAAGGGGGTCGTCCGGTGGGCGGCCCTTTTCTTTTGGTGCGCGGTCTACCGGTCGCGCCAGCGCGCGAGCTCGCCTCGGGCCGAGGCGATGCGCATGGCGATGTCTTCGCGATCGCATGGCGCAATGTTGCCAATCGATGCCGTCTGGCTGATCTTGTCGAGCTGGGACCGCAGTGCGGCGAGCGTCTGGGGCGTTCTGGCGTTTGGCGCGAGCCGTCCAATGGCATCGGCGATCCGGATCAGGATCGCCGGATGATCCACCGCGGCCTGCCGTATCGGATTGAACGCGGCGTCCACAACGCCCATGGCATCGCTTCGGTCTGCGATGACCCGCACCTCCCCGTCCTCGTCGCGCAATATGGTGGGACGGAAATGCCGGCTGAAGATCGCGTCGAGCGAAGAGGACAGCCGGTCCACCACCACTTCGGCGGTGAACGGGTCGTTGGTGCCCGGAGACAAGGCCCGTGTGCCGATTTCCACGAGCTGCCGGATCCCGAATTCCAGATCCTGCGCCGGCGTGCGCTGCTTGCCGATGGTGAAGGCCGAACGCAGAGCGCTGGCCAGTTCGCCGTCATCGGTCAGGCGCCGACCGAAAACCTCGACGTGATGGCCGCGGGTCTGGATGTAATGGCCGGGGCGCACGTTCACCATCACGATCACCTCGTGCTCGGTGGCCATGGTGCGCAGGTGGTTGTAGTCGATCACCTGCACATAGCCCTGACGGCCCAACCCGATCGGTGTGCTCGGTCCGTCCGGCCTGCCCGGATGGTGGGGTTCGTCGGCCTCTTCCACCCCTTCGAGGATCGTTGCAATATTGGCTTCCAGCTCGCCGGCGACCTCGCGCACGATGTTGTCGGCGACGATCGCATTGGCGACCTTGTGAATATAAAGCAGCAGAGCGAACAGGCAGAGCACCGTGAGCCCGCTGGCGACTGTCACGGCCAGGTGGGGCAGCCCGTCCGCGCCCAGATCCTGATCCACCGAGCGCAAGACAAGGATGAGATACAGGATCGTGCCCATGAAAAGCCCGATCACCGACTGTATCTGCCGATCCGCCACGAAGATCGAGATCAGGCGGGGCCCGAGCTGGTTGGCCGCCAGGGTCAGGATCACGAAGGTGACCGAGATCAGCAGCGAGGTCATGGTCATCATGCCCGAGAGCAGGCTCGAGAGCAGGTTGAGGGCAGTTTGGGCGTCTCCGCCATAGAGCCAGCTCAACTCGCCGGGCTCGGCCAGGAGCAATGTCTGGCCATGCACGATCATGCCATAGGCAAGCCCGGCCGCCGCGAGGCACAGGATGCCGGGCAGGAGCCAGAACTGGCCGTTCACATGCGCGATGAAATTGCGAATCCTGTCCATGATCGCCTCGATACTACATCCCGCTCAGGGACAGGGGATTAGGTTCAGCGCGGCATGTCCGGGCACACGAAGGGCACCGGCGCGGGCTCAAAGGTCAACAATGTCGTTTCCGTGGCAAGTTCGAGCTCATGTGCCATATTTGCTTCATCAAGGGTCACCACCCTCGCTGAGATCATCGCTCCATCTTCGTCCCATGACAGCCGATCATCGTCGATCAGGCGCCAACTGGAGAGGCGATATCCCTCCCAGCACGAGGTCGAGATCAGGGTGCCGTCACTGAGGAACAATTGCATCGACCCGGGAATCTGCGCCGCCTCATCGGTGCGCATCCAGATCGTGTCGGTCAGCGAAACGCCGGGTGTCGGCGCAAAGGTCGGCGCGTCCGTCTCCTGGCTCCCGGCCGGCAAGGCTACGGCGCAAGTCATTAAAATCGCTGTAAAAATCCGTGTCGTTCTCATAGCCTCAGCCTCCAACTGGGTGCCATCATAAACGCACTCCTCGCTCTGTTCGATCCCTTGTGCAAGCGAACAGTTTCAGCTTGCAAGCGCCCGAACCGTAACGTACGGTACGCCCGCTTCGGTCCGGACGGCCGCTTGCACCACCAGCCACCGCAAAAGCCCGGAAGTCGGCAACCTTGAACCCCTCGATGCTCGCCATATCAGACGACGCTCCCGGCCTCAGCGACAGGCAGCGGGATGTGCTCGACGCCGCTCTGGCCTTGCTGGTCGATGGGGGAGACGGGCTCACCATGACCGGTGTGGCGCGGCGCGCAAGTTGTTCAAAAGAAACGCTTTATAAGTGGTTCGGCGATCGCGAGGGCCTGCTGACCGCGACGGTCCAGTGGCAGGCAGCCAAGGTGCGGATGGTTCCGGTCGACCGGGAAACCATCGACATGCAGGCCCTTTCGATTGCGCTGGAGAAGTTCGCACGGGACCTCCTTGGCGTGCTGGCCGGCGATATCTCGGTTGCCCTCAACCGGCTCGCGGTCAGCCATGCGGGCCAGGAAAAGCGCAACCTCGGAAAGATCGTTCTCGAGAACGGCCGCTACGCCATGGGTCGCCGCCTCAAGCCCGTTCTCGACGCGGGACATGATGCCGGACTTCTGGTCATAGAGGATAGCGAAGAGGCCTTTCGTACCTTTTTCGGGCTTGTCGTCCGGGACGTTCAGATCAGGCTGCTGCTCGGGGACCGGATGGACCTGAGCGAGACGGTCATCGCGCGGGACGCCAGGCGCGCCCGCGAACAATTCCTTGCGCTCCACGGGGCGTAGGCAAACCAACGCACATACGACAACGGGAGAGACCAATGCGCGTTTACTACGATCGGGATGCCGATCTCAATCTCGTCAAATCACGCAAGATCGCGGTGATCGGCTATGGCAGCCAGGGCCGTGCCCATGCCCTGAACCTCAAGGATTCCGGCGTCACCGATATCGTTATCGGCCTGCGTCCGGGCTCGACGACCGCCAAGAAGGTCGAGGCCGACGGCCTCAAGGTCATGAGCGTGGCCGAAGCGGCCGGCTGGGCCGATTTCATGATGATGGCGACCCCTGACGAGCTTCAGGCCGACATCTACCGCGACGAGATCGCCCCCAATATCCGTGACGGCGCCGCACTGGCCTTCGCTCACGGCCTCAACGTCCATTTCGGGCTGATCGAGCCCAAGGATACCGTCGACGTCCTGATGATCGCGCCCAAGGGCCCGGGCCACACCGTGCGCGGCGAGTTCGAGCGGGGCGGCGGGGTGCCGTGCCTGATCGCGGTCCATCATGACGCAACCGGCAATGCCCACGACATCGGTCTGGCCTATGCGTCGGGCGTGGGTGGTGGCCGTTCGGGCATCATCGAGACGACCTTCAAGGAAGAGTGCGAAACCGACCTTTTCGGCGAGCAGGCCGTGCTCTGTGGTGGTCTGGTCGAGCTCATCCGCGCAGGCTTCGAAACGCTGGTCGAGGCCGGTTATGCACCGGAAATGGCCTATTTCGAGTGCCTGCACGAAGTGAAGCTGATCGTCGACCTGATCTACCAGGGCGGCATCGCGAACATGAACTACTCAATTTCCAACACCGCCGAGTGGGGCGAGTACGTCACCGGCCCGCGGATCATTACGCCCGACACCAAGGCGGAGATGAAGCGCGTTCTGGCTGACATCCAGTCTGGCAAGTTCACTTCCGAGTGGATGCAGGAGCACAGGTCCGGCGCCGCGCGCTTCAAGGGCATTCGCCGCAACAACGACGCCCACCAGATCGAGGACGTCGGCGCCAAGCTGCGCGACATGATGCCTTGGATCAAGGCTGGCGCCCTGGTCGATAAGTCGCGGAACTAGTGATCGGTACTTCTGCGTAGTCAGGAGCAGCGCTCATCGTTATAAATTGCTGTCGCCGCGGGGTTTCCACGCCCCGCGGCGTCGTTTATGCCAGTGGTCGGTCCATTGGTGTGGGGGCACGATGATCATCAAACCCGATCTCGAACAGGTCGTCGCGCAGGAAGCGACCCTGACGTTTGCCGCGTTCGACGAGGCAGCCGCTTTCTCGGTGGGCTCCGCCATCCGGGACATCGCCCTCGATGAAGGGCTCGGCGTCGTCTGCGACATCAGGTTCTGGGACCGACCGCTCTTTTACATGGCCTTGCCGGGCACCACGGCGGACAATCCCGAATGGGTGCGCCGCAAGGCGAACGTCGTCAGGCGTTTCGGCAAAAGCACATATCGGATGGTTCTCGAGCATGGGGCCGGGGAGGGGCGGCGCGCGCTGCCGGCCGATTTCGGCGCCAGGCCCGAGGAATACGTCCTGGCCGGTGGCGGCTTCCCGTTGGCGGTCGCGAGGGTGGGGATCATCGGCGCGATCACCGTTTCGGGTATCCCCGAACATGAGGATCACATGCTGGTCGTGCGCGGTATATGCAGGCACCTTGGTGTCGATCACAGCCAGATCGGAGCGCGTTGGAGATGAAGCTCCCCTATTACCTCATGGACGTGTTCACCCGTGATCGCCTCAGCGGAAATCCCCTCGCAGTGGTGCTCAAGGCCGACGGCTTGTCCACGGCCCGCATGCAGGCGTTGGCCGGAGAATTCAATCTCTCCGAGACCGTCTTTGTCCGCTCCCCCGAAGTGGCGCGGCACAATGCGCGCCTGTGCATCTTCACGCCCACAACCGAACTGCCCTTCGCCGGCCACCCCACGATCGGCGCTTCGGTGCTCCTTGGATTGACCACGCGGGTCAGCGCGGTGCGGCTGGAGCTGGAGATCGGGTCGATCACCGCCGTCTTTGAACGTGTGGACAAGCGGACCGGGCTGGCACGGATCGGGCTGCCCAGGTTGCCCGAGCGAATCTCGGACGGGCCCGGTGCGGAAGAGATCGCGGCTCGGCTTGGCCTTGCTCCCGAGCAGATCGGCTGCGGCCCGATCAAGCCCGCCCAGTTTTCGGCCGGCGTTCCGTTCTATCTCGTGCCGGTGCGCGATCCTGCGGCCCTGCGTGACATCGCCCTGCAGCGCAGGGGATGGAGCGAGACCTTCCCGGGCAAGCACGGGGCCGTCTACGCCTTCACGGCGACGCCTGACGAGCGTGGCAATGATTATGCCGCCCGCATGTTCGGCGCGGGGCTGGGGATCGGCGAAGACGCGGGGACCGGCGCCGCGGCTGCTGCCCTGATCGGTCTTCTCGCCGAGCAGGCCGAGATGGGAGACGGCCATCACAATCTCAAGCTGCGGCAGGGCTGGGAAATGGGCCGCCCCAGCCTGATCGAATTGCAGGTGAACATTGCCGGGGGCAAGCTCCAGCATGGTGGCATAGGCGGCGCGGCAGTCGTGCTGGCCGAAGGGATGATCGATCTGAGCGAGTAGCCAGTTGGGGAACGGGAAATGGATCTGCTGATCAAGTCATTGCTGTTTGTGCATTTCATCGGTCTCGCCATCGGGATGGGGTCGGGCATCGCCCTCTCCAATGCCGGTCGGATTTCGGCCGATACCAAGGAGCCGGTCGAGCAGGGCATGGCCAGGCTGACCGCTGCTTTGCGGCAGAACTCCCATGTTGGGCTCGTGCTCCTGTGGGTGTCGGGACTGCTCATGGTCTGGTTGAAATACGGGGGCGTGGCCGGCCTTGGCCTGTGGTTCTGGGTCAAGATGGCAGCCGTGGTCGGGCTGAGCGCCGCTGTGGGCATGGCCACCGCCAATTACAAAAAGCTGCGGGCGGGGGAGCAAGGCGCGGCCGAGAAGGGCAAGCGGTTTTCCATGGCGGCAGGGCTTTTCAGCATCCTTGCCGTCGGATCGGCCGTCATGGCCTTCAACTGACATGCGCATGGGGGTTGCGCCCGTGATCGGTTTGGCCCAAAGTATCCCGGTTATTTCGGATCGGGACAGGGCCGAGCGGATGCGCCGCAAAGACGCCATCGCAGTATCAGCCAGCCGCAGGCAGCATGCCGAGCGGGCGATTCTCATGTCCGGTCTCTTCCTGCTTGCCGCCAGCGCGCTAGCCCTCCTCCTTATCAGCCCCTGACCACCGGCAGTCCGTTACGCGGGCGGGTCGTCAGGGGATTGTGCCACACGCCGAACACAGAAATTGTCCGGCCGTAGTCTGCTGCCAACCCACCAAACAGCGCGCAGACGGCCGATAAAGAAGGATCCAGAGCCATGAGTACGGCAAGCTCGAACACCGACACCGCCCGCGTCTTCATTTTCGATACCACCCTGCGCGATGGCGAGCAGAGCCCGGGCGCGACGATGACGCTTGAGGAAAAGCTCCAGGTGGCGGAAATTCTCGACACCATGGGCGTCGATATTATCGAGGCCGGTTTCCCGATCGCCTCGAATGGCGATTTCGAGGCCGTGGCCACCATCGCCAAGCGCTCCAGGAACGCCGTGATTGCAGGGCTGGCCCGAGCCATTCCCGCCGACATTGACAGGGCGGGCGAGGCCGTGCGTCATGCCAGACGCGGGCGCATCCACACGTTCGTCTCGACCTCGCCGATTCATCTGGCCCACCAGATGAAAAAGTCCGAGGACGAGGTGCTCGAAATCGTCACCAACACGGTGACCCAGGCCCGTAACCTGATCGACGACGTGGAATGGTCGGGCATGGACGCAACGCGGACGCCGCTGGAGTTTCTCGCCCGCTGTACCGAAGCTGCCATCAAGGCCGGCGCCACTACGATCAACATCCCCGATACGGTGGGGTATTCCACTCCGGAGGATTACTACCAACTCATCCACGATCTGATCGAGATGGTGCCCGATTCCGACAAGGCGATATTCTCGACTCATTGTCACAACGATCTGGGCATGGCCGTTGCCAACTCGATCGCCGGCGTGCGGGCAGGGGCGCGGCAGGTCGAGTGCACCATCAATGGGCTGGGCGAAAGGGCAGGCAATGCCGCGCTCGAGGAAATCGTCATGGCGTTCAAGACCCGTGCCGACGCGCTGCCGTTCCACACCACTATCGAGAGCACCCATCTCGCCCGCGCGTCCAAGATCGTCTCGGCGGCAGCGAACTTCCCCGTCCAGTACAACAAGGCGATCGTGGGCAAGAACGCCTTCGCGCACGAGAGCGGCATCCACCAGGACGGCATGCTCAAGAACGCGCTGACCTATGAGATCATGACGCCCGAAAGCGTGGGTATCAAGTCGACCTCGCTGGTTATGGGCAAGCATTCGGGCCGCCACGCCTTCAAGGAGAAGCTGCGCGATCTGGGCTATGAGCTGGCTGACAACCAGTTCCAAGAAGCCTTCCAGCGCTTCAAGGAACTGGCCGACCGCAAGAAGCACGTCTACGACGAGGACCTCGTGGCTCTGGTCGACGACGAAATCGGTTCGGCAGCCGATCGGATCAAGCTGGTCGACATGAACGTCACCTCCAAAACCGGCGGTATTCACCGCTGCGAACTGGTGCTGTCGGTCGATGGCAGCAAGGTCGAGGTCAACCATGACGGCACCGGCTCGGTCGATGCCATCTTCAACGCGATCAAGACCGGTGTCGGCGCCAAGCCGCACCTGGTGCTCTACGCGGTCGATGGCGTGACAGGGGGCACCGACGCCCAGGCCAACGCCCATGTCCGGCTGGAAATGAACGGGCGCATCGCGTCTGGCAATGCCTCCGAGCCCGATACCCTGGTCGCTTCGGCTCGGGCCTATCTCAATGCTTATAACCGCCTGCTCATCGAGCGGGGTGCACCGGCGCAAGGCGCTTTGGCGGGATAGTGGTGCTGGCGTTCGTTTGCGTCAGCCTGAGCACCGGAGGTCTGCCGGGTTTTCCGGGAGGCTTCCGGACGCGGCGGTTTCACTGTTCGCCGGTTGCCATGCGGCCGTATCGGCGAGCGTGAACTTCGCCGCCCATTTCCCGACGGGCAGCTCGACGGCCCCCGGTCTTTCCAGCAGCAACGTGTATGCGTCTCGCTCCAGGGTTATGCCCCCGAGCGCTTCGACCCAGGGCGACATGATCTGGTGGTCAACCGCAAGAAAGCCAGCCTCGGCCAGGTGGTGATAGAGGCTGGCGATGGCGAATTTGGATGCGTTGTCCTCGGTGTGGAACATGGAGAGCGCGGAGAAAAACGGTCCGGACGCAAGCCCGAAGAGTCCGCCGACCAACTCACCCTCGGCAGAGAACACCTCCACCGAATGCGCATGGCCTTCCCAATGCAGGCGGCCATAAAGCTCCATCGCGTCGGGGGTGATCCATGTGAGGTGAATTTGCCTGTTGCTCCGGGGTTCGGCGCAACGTTCCATGACGGTAGCGAACGCCGTGTCCATGGACACCCTCATATCGCTGTTGCGCATGGTCCGCCGGAAGCGTTTGGCCATATGCACCGCGTGCAAGGGCATGACGGCCCGGTTCGGGGGCGACCACCACTTCATCTCGCCCCAATGGGCCTGGGGGTAAAACCCCCGGTCCATTGCGGTCAGCACAGTGTCGGTGGTCAGGTCGGGCGCCAGGCCGGCAAAGCCCGCCGGGCGGCGACGAATGCGTGTGTCGTCCGGAATCGCAGGTGGGGCGATCAGGCGGTCCTTGATCGTGCCGGCCAAAAGAAAGGGCAGGCTCGCCGTTCTGGGAGGGCGGAGCCAGTAGGCAAGTGCGAGAGTGAACTGCCTGGTCTTACTGACAAGGCCGGTGTCGCGTCGACGATCCATCATGGACCTCCGCTGGAGTAGGGCGTCGGTATACGCCTCAATCGTTTCACGGTCCTTATTGTTCAATCCCTGAAATGCCGAAACGCTTCGCTATCACAGGGCTTTGATTTGTGCGTGTTCGGGTTGGGCACGAATGTGAGCCCACGAAAATTGGAGGAAACCATGCGAGTTCCGCTTATCGCTGCAGCTGCGGCAATCACCCTGCTGGGGGGTGTTTCAAATGCCCAGGCGGCGACCGCTCTGTTTGCCGGTGGATGTTTTTGGTCGGTCGAGGCCAATTTCGACAAGGTCGAGGGCGTGACCGGTACCGTTTCGGGTTTCGCCGGCGGCAGCGTCGAAGACCCCACCTACGAGCAGGTCATCTATTTCGATACCGGCCATCGCGAGACCGTGGAAGTCACCTACGATCCTGAGGTCGTCGATTTCGATACCTTGATGACCGTGTTCTGGCACTCGATTGATCCCACCGATGCATCCGGCCAGTTCTGCGACAAGGGCCAGCATTACAGGACCGCGGTGTTCGCTCTCGATGACGAGCAGGCCGCCGCGGCCCAAGCCAGCAAGACCGCGATCGCCCAAGAGACCGGTTGGGACATAGCTACCGAAATCCTGCCCGAAGCCACATTCTGGGCGGCCGGTGACGAACACCAGAATTTCCACATCGAGAACGCTGCGCATTACCAGCGCTATCGGGTGGGATGTGGCCGCGACAATCGCCTGGCCGAGCTATGGGGCGACAGGGCTCTCTGGGGCACCAGCGAGAACCCCTTCTGAGAGCTCATGCCGCTGATATCCAGCCCTTTGCAGATGAACGTGAAAGGGCTGGACAGCGGGGCCGGCGTTTGTTAGAGACCTGCCATTCCCGGCGGGGCTTGCGCTTTCGGCGGTAATTGGGGTGTATAGCTCAGTTGGTAGAGCAGCTGACTCTTAATCAGCGGGTCCAAGGTTCGAGCCCTTGTACACCCACCATCTTCCTAGGGTTTCCGGGCCTTTCGCACTAGGCGTTTTACAATCCGGGAAATCTTTTACAGTTCCCGTGCCTTTTTGTTCCGCGCCTCGAGCTTTGTCACCGCGCCGTCGCCCGCCAGGTAGTGCTTGCGGATGATCGCCTCGGCATCCCTTTCGGAGTGTCCGGTGACCTCGGCGATCTCCTTGATCGATGCCCCGCTCTGGTAGGCGAGGGTCACGAACGTGCCGCGCAGGTCGTGGAAGGTCACGCCCTCGATGCCGGCGCGATCGCAGGCCTTGGCCCATGAGGCGCGCAGCCCGTCCGATGTCCAGGACCTCTTTCCGCGCTCGGTGGTGAGGATGGTGACGGCCTCGCGCTTCTGGGCGTCCAGCAGCGTCTTGAGGGTGTCGTAGACCTTCACGCGAACCCGTCGTCCGGTCTTTCCCTGCCGCAAGGTGATGTGGGTGCCGTCATAGGCGCTCCAGGGCAGGCGGATAAGGTCGCCCTGCCTCTGCCCCGTCCAGCGCGCCAGCTCGATTACCAGCCCCAGCTTTGCCGAGGCCGCGGTCTTGAACGCATCGACCAGCTCGGATGTCCAGATGGCGTCCCGGCGCGTGGCGCTCGAGAGCCGTCCGGCGCGCTCGAGGGGGTTGCGCGCCAGCAGCTCGCGATCGACCGCAAAGGACAGGATCCGGGCGAGAACCGATATCAGCAGATCGGCCTTGCGCGGGGTGTCGGCAAAGCCGTCACGCCACTCGAGGAACGCCGAGCGGGCACCGCGGTCCTCGATGGCGCGAATCGGCATGTCAACGAACTCGGCCTCGATCTCGTCTATGGCCCAATCGTAGCCGCGCCGGGTGCTGGGTTTGAGGCCGGTATACATCGGGCTCTGGCGGTAGGCGTAGACGAGCTCGGGGAAAAGCCCTTCGCGCTTGGCGTCGGCCCGGTCCCTGGTCAGTCGCGTATATTCCACGAGATAGGCGTGCGATCCGGGATCGGCCTTGATGCGCGGCCCGCCGCGCCAGGCGTAGTGGTATTCAGCAAGAGTGCCGCCGGCGAGCCGGACCTTAACGCGATGAACGCCCACCAGCCTGTGCTCCCGTCTTGCGGCCATCGCGCTTCGCCTTCCATTGGTCGAGCGCAGAAACCTTTTGTTCGGGTTCGAGCGCGTCAACGGGAACGAAGCGGACTTCGCGGCCTGTCACCACAATCCCCATAGTTATTCCGGCCGCGCGGGCTCCTTTCAGAATCCGCTGGACATCGGTCTGGGTGATGATGGCCGGGCGCGCTACCATGTCGACACCATGGCCGCGCGCTCGGGCATCGAGGGAGAGATGTTGCCCTCAGCCATTGGCCTTCTCCAGTCTGCGGTTGGCGGCGTTGATCCAGGAGGCGAAGGCCGAGGCGTAGCCCATGGTGGCGGTGCCGGCCGTTCCGGCCATGCGGATCTCGTATGTGCCCCCGGTGAAGCGTGCCACGCCGCCATTGCGGCTGGCGAAGTCCTGGGTGGCCGCGTCACCGGCGCCCTGGCGCTGGAGCGCTTCGGCCGCGCACAGGAGCACCGCCAAACGGGATGCGGTCTCGGGCCTCACTGCCTGTCCCTCTTGATCTTGCGGATCTGCGCCTCGGCATGGCGCTCGATGGCACGCATCTCGCGTTCGGCCGCGGCCGGGGTGGCGGCGACGATGCGGACGATCTCGCCGTCAGGATAGCTCTCGGACGGGGCCAGGTAGATCCGGAAGCGGGTTTGGCTCATCGCGCCCTGCCGGCCGGTCGCGGGCCGGCGATCTTTTTGACCACGAGCTTGGCGCGGACGCCCTCGGGCAGGCGCTCGAGGACATTGCGGAGCTGCTCGCGGGTGCCTTGCCAGGCATAGGCCCTGTGCTCGGTCAGGGTGCCGTCCTGGACGGCCTGGTGGAGATAGAGCCCGTCACGGGTTTGCAGCCGGAATTCGGGCAGCAAGGGCGCCTGGGCGTGCTTGGCCAACCGATGGCCGGAGACGTTGAGGGCGGTCATGCGTGCGCCTCAGTATCGAAGCTCTCGACGATGCGTGCGGTGGCCTCGAGGGTCGAGCAGCCGGCGCCGGAGCGCAGGCCTTGCCAGGCCTGGCAGATATCAGCGACGGGGATGGAGACCAGGAGGGTGCGGCGGGTGCCTTCCACGTCCTCGCGGGCGAGGTCGTCCTGGGCGGCCTCGTGGGCCTGGCGGACGAAATCGGCATTGGCGCGGGTGCGCGCGCCGACCCCATATAGATCTATCTCGAGATCGGAAAAGCCGTATTCGTCGCGCAGCCGATCACGGGTGGCGAAGTTGGGGCCCATGTCGCGGCAGGCATCGGCCATGCGCGCAATGATATTGGTCTCGGGCTTGAAATTGGGCCGGACGGTGCCGGGCTCGAGCGTGTGTAGCATCTCTGCCTCCAGTGGTGAAACTGAAGGGGATGCTAATGCGGTTTAAAAACCGCGTCAACTGATGCGGATAAAAACCCGCATATCCTGGCGACGGCCGCTACTTGCCTGCTCGCACGCAGTTGGTAGAATATGAACGATCAAACTTGGGGGGGGTAGCAGTGGAGATCGGTCTACTTTTGCTGGCATACTTTCTGCCGTCGCTCATCGCGGTGATGCGTGGGCATCAAAGCTGGGGGGCCGTACTGGCTCTTAATGCACTTTTGGGCTGGACAGTTCTTGGTTGGATCGGTGCATTCGTTTGGGCATTTGTGAGCGTGCAAAAGCCGAGCGTTTGAAAAGCTAGATGCCGAAGAGTTCGTTCAAGTCCATGACACGATGGACCGCTGTGACGAACTTGAGCGGGATCTCGATGGTACATGCAGGATTCAGTTGCTCCAGCAAGATTTTGTCAGCCGTCCGGCGGCGGTAGATCTTGATGTAAGCTTGGCCTGGGTCGTCGTTCCAAGACCGGGTCTGCACAATCACCGTGTCTCCTGGAGCGGCAGGATGCAGAGGGTGCACGAACCTTAGTTCGCCCGGATTATGGCGCGGAGCCATTGAATCGCCTTCCACCAATATTGCGTAAGCGTCTTTCACGTGCTCCAGCGCAGGAGGCCGTCGGACGTATTGGATGACGCTGCCTTCGATCTGAAAGCCTTCAACTTCTTTGCCATTGTCTTCAGGGTGAATTAGCGTTCCCGCTGCAGTGCCGAGTACGGGTATGTCCTGTCGCATCTGTTGTGCCATGGGGTAGGGCACGTCTGCTGGGCTAAACTCATCCGACTTTGCAGCGGGAGGAATGTGCGACTCGCCATCTCCAGTTCCCCAAAGCAGCCACTCACGCTGAACCCCGAGTGCGCGCGCAATCAGATTGATCGTTTCGGATGTGGGATTGGCACGATCCCCCTTCCTTAGAATTCCGCGTATCAGGTCGGGATTCGATGACACTGAAAGCGAGGCAGCCCGCGGGGAGAGCTTCAGTTGTGTCAGGCGGGATTCTATACGGGTGATCAGTGTTTCGCTCATGTGCGGTAATATAACCGCGCCACTTCTTTCATGGGCAGCGGTTTGTGAGCCGGGTTGACGCGGATTAAAAACCGCATCAGATTGCGCGCATGCTGCTAGCAAATCTCGTGACCCTCTTTGATGTGTATTGCGCCGCCACGGGCAAGTCCCGCGCTCGGGTGTCGACGCTTGTGTTCAACCAAGGCTCCAAGTTCGATCTGATTTGCTCGGGAGCTGACGTTTACACCAGGCGCTACGAAGCGGCGGTCACTTGGTTCTCCGAAAACTGGCCTGACGGCTGCGATTGGCCTGCATCGGTGAGCCGCCCGCGCGTGCAGGAGCCCGCTCAATGACCGCGCGCCACGCTCTGGCCTCAATTGCTCACAATTGTTTGACTGTCCCTTCTGCGGCGGACCTTCCCGTGGCGGGGCGGGGCCGGTCAGCTTCCCGAGCCCCATCTTTGGCGCTGACCGGTCCGTTTGCCGCTGCCGGGATATTTCCGGCGCTTGCTTCATTTCCGCTTTTCCTGACATATGCCGGTTCCTCCAAACTGGTGCACTACGCCGCCCTGGAGGCGAGCCGGCCGGGCCGCTGCGTCCCCACGTGCTCACCGGCCGGCTCATTTTCTGCCCGCAGGGCCCCGCACGGGGTTGCCCGTAGCCGCAGGTTCACTCAATTTCACCTCGCCCCTTCCGCGTGGAGCCTCCCACCGGCAGGGCAGGGCCGGCCGACCCTTGGATTGCCCTCTTGCGGGTCGGCCGGCCCGTTCTCGCGTGCCGCGCGACCCACTTTCCTTGCCTCGGCGATCCGTGTCAGCGACAATGGCCGCGTCAGGCACGGTCGATCCATACGTGTCGGGCGCGCGGGCCGGCCGGCCTTTCGGGTCTCCACTTGCGAGCTGGCCGGTCCGCACTCGCCCGCATGGTACAGTTTCCCAGCTTCCCGGGTGCTGCTGATTAACCTCCAGTGGTCCGGGAACCGGCCCTGCGCTCCTAACCGCGCCGGGTCGGGGCGTCGGCGGATTTCCATGCCCTTGCCGCCGGCGCCAGCCTCTGGTTTCGCACCGCGCTGGCACGCGGTCATGTGTCTTGTCTCAGCAAGTCTGACTCATCGCGGCCTGTGCAGGGCCGGGGAGGGGATCGCATGAAGATCCCGCTCTGGCTCAAGGTCAAAGCCGCCACGGCCGAGTCGATCACTGATGCCGGCGGCAACAAGGTGTGCGCCGCTGCGGTGACGCGCATCGACCGGGTGGCCACGTTTTCCGACTATGCCAATGACGCCGAGATCAAGCGCGTGATCGCGCTCGATACGGCCGTCGAGCTCGACGCGTTCAACATGCGCGCGGGGCGCGCGCCCCGCCTGATCGCCTTGGCTGCGCGCGAGCTCGACCATTTCCTGGTGCCCATGCCGCGTGCGGGCAAGGGTTCGGCTCTCCTCACCCGGCTTTCGGCAGAAGCGATGCGCAAGGTCTCGCAGGTCTTCGCTGACCTTGGCGCAGCGCTGGAAAATGATGGCTACATCAGCCTGGCCGAGGACGAGCAGCTGCACGAGGCGATCGCCGAAGCCCATGCGGTTCTGGCGGCGCTGGACGAGCAGATCACCGCAGACCGGATGGCCGCAGAAGCGAAGCAGGGCGGATCATGAGCCTGCCCCGGTATGCCCGCATGCGCGCGGCCCGGCGCGCGGCGCAGTCCACGCTGGCAGCGATGGACCGGCCGGTCTCAGGGCAGCTGATCCTGCGGCCCAATGAGGATCATTGGGTGCGGATTTCGGTCAACGGCATCGAGGTGTTGATCCATCGGGCCCAGATGGACCGGCTCGAAGCGCTTTTCGGCGCCGCGCGGCGGGAGATCGAGGCGGACGAGTACCGCTCGGGCGATCGATTGCGCATGCACACGGTACAGTTGGGGGGCTTTTGATGCTTGAGTTCCATCCGCTTGCCGACCTGTTTCCGCTGATCGAGGGCAGGGAGTTCGACGAACTCGTCGCGGACGTGAAGGCGCATGGGGTCCTCGAGCCAGTCGTTATCCACGATGACAAGATTCTCGACGGGCGCAACCGCTATCGCGCGGCCCTTGCCGCGGGCGTCATCGATGAGACGGCGCCCCCCGACTATGGCGGCTGGGCGCGGCCCTACGGGTTTCAGGTCTATGGCTGGCCCGAGCCGTCATCGCCGCTCGCCTGGGTGCTGGCAAAGAATCTGCACCGCCGGCACCTCAATGAAAGCCAGCGCGCAATGGTGGCGGCCAAGATAGCGCGGCTTGAAAGAGGCCGCCCCCGGACCCAGGACAAGCCAGCACCCGAAAAACCGGCAGATTTGCCGGTTTCCAAAGATGCATCGATCAAACAGGCCGATGCCGCTGACGCGCTGCATGTTTCGGAGCGCTCAGTGCGCACGGCCCGGCAGGTAATCGAGAGCGCTGCGCCTGAAGTGGTGGCCGCAATCGAGCGTGGGGAACTGACGGTGTCGGCGGCCGTCGACCTTGCCAGTTTGCCACTTGCGCAACAGCAGGAGGCGATCCGGAACGCCGATCCCGCAGCGCTCTATGCCGTCATCAAGCAGGAGCGGGCGAAAAAGCAGGAGGACAAAAAGCGCCGCCGGGCGGAGCGGGAAGCCGAGTTGGGGCGGCGCCAGATGGCTTGGCCGGAAAAGCGCTATGGCGTGATCCTGGCCGATCCCGAATGGAAGTTTGTGGTCTGGAATGAGGATTCGGGTTCGGACCGGGCGGCCTCGAACCACTATCCGGTCAGCGATACCGAGGCGCTGCTCAAGGACCGCGCGGCGATGATCCGCGCCATAGCCGCGCCCGATAGCCTGCTTTTGGTGTGGGCGACAGCGCCGATGACCGAGCATGCTTATGCATTTGCGCGCGCCTGCGGGTTCGTGCCGAAAACCCACTTCGTGGGCGTCAAGCCGCATGCGGGCACGGGGTATATCGCTCGGAACCGGCATGAGTTGCTTATCTACGCGACCAGAGGCGACATTCCCGGGCCCGCCATGGGCGAACAGTACGATTCCGTTTTCGAGTTTCCTGTCGGCGTCCACAGCGAGAAACCCGATTTCGCGCACCAGTTGGCGGAAGCGTACTTCCCCAATCTGCCCAAGATCGAGCTCAATGCCCGGGACGCGAGACCTGGATGGGACGCGTGGGGGCTGGAGGCGCCGGATCAAGATGATCGGGGATCTCTTTCCGGTGGAGAGAGTACAGCGCACCAAGGCGCTGAGGTGGCGGCGGCGAGGTATCGAGCCGAGCTGGAGCGGATCGGTGATCAGTTCGGCAATCTCTCCATGGCCGAGGCCACGACAGCGCTGCGCCTGGGGCGCGAGGCCGGTGTCTCGCCTTACGCGATCGCCGAGGATCTCGGGCACCCAGTGGGGACCGTCAAGACCTGGCTCAACCGGCTGGGGCTAACCGATCTCGGCCGTATGAAGGCGATCAATGCCAGGGCCGCAGCGAAATGGGGGGCGGCATGATTTCCACCATCAAGAGATGTGCAGGAACCCATGGCCCGGCATTGCGCGGTGAACGGTGGCTGGCGCTCTGGTTCGTCATTGGGCTTGTTTGGCGGCACGTCACGCTCGGGCTCCTTGAGCGGTTTGCGCTTCTTGTGGACCGGGGGGATGCCAGTGGGCACGTCCTGGTTAGGGATGCCCTCCGGCACTTTGGGCGGCCTGGGGGGCTTGCCCGGTGGGATATCGGACATGGCCAGCCGCTGGGGCGGATTGTGCTCGTCGGGGTTGGGGACGGGTTCATCGAGGGGCGGGATGTCCTGCCCCGGTTCGCGCACCGGTGTGTGGTCCGGTTCGTCTTCTGGCGGCAGATCCTCATCGGGTGGCGGCATCGGGATGGGCTGGTCGGGATCGGGAATATGCGGGGGCCGTTTGGGCGGCTCGCCCGGTGGGACCTGGGTGGCGTGCATCACAGTCATGACGTGACTCCTCTTGCCTATTGCAGGACCAATGACCCGGCAGCCGTCGGGGTTCCGCAGTCCAGGCCAGGAGGGCAGGGCAGATGACGGGCACCATGGCGAAAAAAGCGCATGGAGCGGCGCCATGAGCTTTGCCAACCTCATCCCGGTCCAGAAGGTGGTGCGCGAGCGCAATGGCGGGGTCGCGGCCTCGCTCCAGAAGCTCGGGGGATCGCCGGCCAAGCTGCACCTGACGTTCAAGGCCGTGCTGCTCCAGGAGTTGCGCTGGCGCTATGACGACCGGTTCGCCGTGCTTCTGGGCCAGCGCGAGGATCTGGGGCGCATCCGGCTGCGCGCGGACCCTGACGGCTCGGCGGTGCTGGTTCGCCGGCAGATCCGGTGGGACCATGATTTCGGGGACATCAATCTCGGGATCGTCTCGGTGTTTCCCGACCGGAAAGAGGCGAGCGCCAATTGCCGGCTTTTGCGCCTGCCCGAGGGGTGGGTCGAGATCGTGCTGCCGCGCTGGGGCCATGCCGGCGGCGGCGCGCGGCGCGGGCCGGGGCGGCCGCCCAAGGCCAGCACGGACACCACCAGCCCAAGCGAAACGAGCGAGGCATTGCCATGAGCGATATCGGGATCGGGCGCGAGCAGCTGTCAGGCTGTGAACGACTGAGTTTCAAAACCGCGAGATGTTATCGGCCCTGGTTTGGCTCTCCGGGTGCTGAACAGCTTTGCGGCAGGCAGTTCGGGAAAACCAGTGGGTCGAAGGTTGTCCAAGTACCAACACGCTTCGATGGCGGGCAACGGGTTTTGCAGCAGAGTACATTGCGTCAGGTCGCATTCAATGAACTCGATGTTCTCGCAGGCAAAAGTCGCGCGGGCGAGATCGCACTGAGCAAACCTGACGATATTGTGGGACAAATGGCCCCGATCGGCGCCTGGAAGGTTAAACACAGCGCCGGAGAGTTCGCAGTCGACAAACTGCGCCGTGTCCAGCCTGCAAGCCACGAACCGGGTTCCCTCGAGGTTGCCTTCCAAGAAGATTGCTCCGTGGAAGAAGCACTCTTCGAAGTGAACGCCTGCAAAGTAGGCTGGCAAGCGCCGACGGTCAGTCCATATCGCCACTCTGGACAGGCTGGCCCCGCGTGCCGGCACGTTCTGCTGAGCCATGGACTCCAAGACCTCAGAGAATGCCTCGAGGGCAAGGCACACATCATCTGGGGTTATGCCGCCCGGCGGAGGAGGCTCGGCTACGAACCTACCGATCGGCATCTCTGCTCGCGTCTTCGATCCTCCGGTGTAGTATTGACGTTGCTCCTCCCAAGAGGCGGAGGTCGCTCTCGCCATGTACGAAGAGAGAGTCCGAAGCACATGGTCGCCATAGAGCGACGGTGCGGCCCGCCCGACATCACGAAGGATCAGAACGCCACCGATGCAAGCGGAAATTCCTTCGCGATCAATCAACTGAAGGCCCTTCTCGAAGCGGCCTGCCAGTTCCGTGGTCCTGCTCTGCTCGAGTGCGAGCTGGCCATTTCTTACCGCTTCAAGGGCCGCAGCAGTATTTCTCTCGGTCGCTCTCGTCCGGACGTAAAGCAGCCAAATCGCCCACACGCCCAACAGGCTCGCCGGCAGCGTCACTGCAAGATCGTAAATGGTCGCGTCAGCCGGGAACGCTGGGAGCTGGTGCCGAAGGCCGACGTGGACAATCACCACCACCATCACTGCCAGCGCCGCGATCAGCACGAGCAAGGGCCGGTCAATCCTACGTCTTTTGTCGTTCCCCATCGGCGCCCCCCGAATGACATCGGACGCAATAGTGGGTGCCGGCATGTGCAGGTCAAGAGGTGGGCGTCATGAGCGATATCGGGATCGGGCGCGAGCAGCTACGGGCCTTTATCGAGCGTATCGAGCGGCTCGAGGAGGAAAAGGCGGCGATCGCCGACGACATCAAGGAGGTCTATGCCGAGGCCAAGGCCACCGGTTTCGACACCAAGGTGATGCGCCGGGTGGTCAAGCTGCGCAAAGAGAACGCCCAGGAGCGGGCCGAGTTCGAGGCGATCCTCGATCTCTACATGCATGCGCTCGGGATGATCGACGACGCGGCCGTTGCCGATCCGGAGACGGGCGAGGTCGATGGCGAAGATCTGCGCGAGCCCACGCGGGCCGCGCGGCATGGCAGCCCGGTCGGGTTCGATCTCGGGCCCGGGGTCTGACGTGACCATGCCCATCCGCCATATTCCGCTCCTGGGCGAGGACGATACCGCCTGGCGCTATGTCTCGGGCATGTTCCGGTTCGGACAGGACGCGGGGCATTTCGATCGTCATCGGCCAGAGCCCACGGGCGACGAGCAGGCGATGCTGGCGCAGACCTCGGCCGGCGTACCGGTGGGGTTCGTGACCTATTTCTACCTCGACGAGGGAAAGGTCTGGATCGACCTGGTGTTCGTCGAGCGCGAGCACAGGCGGCTGGGGCTTGGCAGCGCGATGCTGGAGGCGGTGCTGGCGCGCAGCTCCGGCCGCAAGCTGATGCTGGGCACCTATCCGGGCAATGCGGCCATGCGGGCGCTGGCGGCGCGCGCGGGCTTTGGCGTCGATCATCTCGTTTACCAGTGCGAGGTGGACGTATGAGCGCCGACAAAGCCCAACGCGACGAGCTCGTTTCGCTCGAGGTGTTCGTGCATCGCCGGACGCCCGGTGACAAGGGCGGGCTGCTGGTTTCGCCGGACGGCAATGAGGACTTGGCGCGCTGGATCCCCAAGAGCCAGGTGACCGAGGAGAGTGTCGAGCGGGCCGGGCAGCCGAACAGGGGCGGGCGCCTCGTGGACTACATGGCCGTGCTGACCCTGCCGCGCTGGCTCGCCGAAAGCCGGGGGCTGGACCCCGAGCACCGGGCCAAGGGCACAGACGATCTGTTTGGGGGCACGTGATGCGCCGGCGCCTGGAGAACAGGAAGGTCATCCGACGCTCGACTTTGGCAGCGGCCGGTCGGCCCGGGGGCCCAACGTCAGAGCTGGGCGTGGTGGCGAGCGATATTGGCTACTGGCCAGCCGGTGCGCAGGTCGACACAGTTCATGATACGGCCGCAACGGAACTGTCGTTCTGCATTCCTGAGGTAGCACCACGCGTCGATATGCTCACCGGAGTCATCGACCCCCATTACGAAGATGTCGCGTTTGGATATCGCGCCGACATTGTCGGCGTACTCGATCCGATACTCGCGGAAATGGCCCTCGGGGGGGATATCGTTCCGAGTCTCCGGATGGACCTGCCATTCGAGCGCGTCGGCCAGATAGTCTACCGCGTCGCCGAGCTCATCTTCAGCCTCGTGAACCAATTCGCGGAGGATATTGGCGCGCTCACCAGCTGCGTCAGTGTGGAAGTGCCACAGTTCGAACAGCTGCATGAAGTTCTCGCGCCAGCGCTGCGCTTGGGTCAGCATGCTGCGGGCGTTGGTGAGATCTTCGGGCGCGACGTCTGCCATCTCGATGGCACGGAGCCGTTGGGCCTCCATGGTCACCTCCCGCGCATGTGCGCGATGAGGTTCGGCAAATGCATTCCAGTCGTCGGCGGTTCTCTCAAGATATCGGGACTCTTCTGGGCCGCCATCAACGCGCATCACCCCGACGGGCCGGCGCTTTATCTGCCTTTGTTGCGCCTGGACCTCGATAGGAGAGTGAGCCGGCGCCCGGTAACTGGTGGAGGCAGGCGAAGCCTGCTCTGCGCTTCGGACCTGCCGCGCTTCCCGCTCTTTGGCTGGCCAAAGCCAGAAGGCCAGTGCAGCAATCGGCCCGCCCGATGCGGCCACGCCGATCATGCGAGAAGTCATGTCGCCATCTACTGCGAACCCCGCAGCGAGAATGGCTATCACCATCATAGCCGCCAAAACGGCAAGCAGCCTTCGAACCGTTCGCATGGAGCCCCCCCATGTCGGCCTAGATTGCCAACACGCGCGGACAGGCGCAAGTCCTTGCGGATGATCGCCGAAGCGGGGTCGGCGTGACCCGACCAGGCCCTGCAACCATCCTTTTCGATGAGCTGACCGCCGCAGGCGCAAGCCCCAGGACGATCCGCGCCGCGCTTATGCGGCTTGATGCGTGGTACGCCCAACCCGCTGGCGAACGCGCTGAGAGCGACCTGTTGGCCATCAATCCCGACGCTAGCAGCCCCCAACCGTCGGCTTTTGTGCAAAACCCGACGGTTGGGGACGAAAACCCGACGGTAGGCGCGCAACCGTCGGGTTCAAAATTCGTGGCCGACGGCAGGATGCACGACTGGGCCGACCCGGACGCTCTGGCCCGTAAGCGCGACCCAATGCTCTTGCGCCGCGCCATTGAAATCGTGCCGGGTTTGACGAGAAAGCGACGCGCGGCCGGCCTCGCCATTGTAGACCGCTACAACAGGAAAACCGGGCGCTGTGACGCTGCAGCCGAGACATTTGCCGGCGATGCCGGGATCAATCGGGACACCGTTTTTGCGGCTCTGCGCGTGCTCAACTCGCTTGGTCTGGTGGGGCGGGTCACCTATGGCGGCAATCACCACGCAAACGCCTATTTCTTCGGCTGGGCGGAAGCGGCCCATATCGTCAAAACGGGGCAACCGTCGGGAACCGGGTTCAAACAACCGTCGGAAACCGACACAAACCCAGTAAGTATATATAACCTCTCTGCCACTGGAGATGCTGCAGGGCGCGCGAGGCCGGCGCCATCGGTGCCGCAGGCCTGGCGCAAGCGGGCAGGGCGGGGACCGGACCGGCTGGCAGGCCAGCGCGAGCTTTCGATCCTCGGTGTGGCCCACGGGGCCGGGCCCGTCGCTCCGGCTGTGCCGCTTGCCGGCGGCGTCGCGCTCAAAAAGGCCCGGGAACGCGTGCACCGGGACTGGAATGGCCAGCACAACGGGCTCGGGCAGACGCCCGGCATCCGGCCCCCGGCAGAGCTCTGGGAGCGGGCGGTGCTCGCTGAACGGGACAGGCCCGGCTCGGGTATTCTGCTTCTCAACCAGGCGCTGGAGCCCAAAGCCCGGGAGGAGCGCGGCGCGATCGAGGTCTCGCCCCAGCTGGCAAACCTCCTCCGACGAACCGGGACCGGGCCGCCCTAGCGCAGCCAGTCCCGCGCTTGCCCTTTCTCGCCAGATCTCGTTTCCCCAGGACCGACCATGCCGACGCTTCGTCACCGCACTGCCATTGCCCGCATCAAGGCCGACGCCCATCGGCTGACCAAGCGCGAGCGCGAAAAGCTGGGCCTGCCGGCCGAGCCGGTGCGCCGGGCCGATGAACCGCCCGCGTTTCCGGCTGACCCTGCGGGCTATGCCTGGTTCGCGCTGACCACCTTGCCCCGGCAGGAGGCCGCCGTGGCGCGCAAGCTCGCCCGGATGGGCTATGCCGCGTTCAATCCGGTCGAGATCGTGAAGGCGCGCAGCTGTCGGCAGATGAAGTATCGGCGAAAGGCGCGAGAGCGGGCGATGCTGACCTCGATGGTGCTGGCCGGGTTTCCCGGGCGCACCGTGGTTCGCCATCTGCCGGCGCATGAGGTGGCCGACCAGTGCGGGGGCAGGCGGATGGTCGCGGCGCGGGAGCGGCGGACGGTGGTGGCTGACGTGCCCTGGTTGTCGATCCTCGATATCCCCGAGGTCATTGGCGTTGTGGGGATCGGCGGGGTGCCTCGGCCTGTGCCCCTCGGGAACATCCTCGCGCTTCATGCTGCCGATGGTCGGCGCGGGACCACGCGCAACTGGCAGCCGGTAGAGGGCGACATCGTCGAGCTCGCGCACGGACCGTTCGCAGAAATTGCCGGGAAAATTGTCGAGCTTTCGGAGGGCAAGGCCAAGGTCGTGCTGTTCGGAAAGGGCCTGTTTGCGGGCAAGTCGGCCCCGATCGAGGTCGCCGAGAGCTGGCTCAGGTTGACCGCCAACGTTGACGCCTAGGTTGACCGGTTGACACTGGGCCGATTCCCGACGAACTTTGGCGTCGACCCTCGAAGTCGACCGCGCCGGCGCTGCCGGCCAAGACCGACGGAACCGCTTGACGGAAGCCCGCGGACTTCGATGTGGACCCGGTGCCCGAATGCGCGAGAGCGCAGGGACTCGACAAGGGTGCCGGGAGGCTTGTGTCCGTAGCCACGGCATGGCCTAGGAAGTGCGCGAGGCACCAGCTTTCAGATCAGCGCGTCAGTGTGCCCCAGCTGGGATCCCACTCCACGCCTGGCTCAAGCTCAACGTAGACAGCTTGGCCGGCATCTTGACCTTCCAGACGGCTTTGGGCCAGCTGGAGGGCTTCGGCAGCCGGCATTTCTTCGCTGGGATAGTAGGCTTCCGGATCATCTTCGGCCTCGATCTGCCGCACGGTGCCCTGCACCTGGTCACCACTGCGCACCAATCGGACGACAAAGGCCCGGGCCGGGGCCGGGAAGCTGTATTCGGTATAGCGAGCCATTTGCCCTCCATTGATCGGCTTGATGTCTGAGGCGTGCGGTTCAGTGAGCAGGCAACTGGCTCAGTTCCGCACCCTCTGGGTCGCAGGAGGGTGTGCCTCGAGCCGGTCCAGGGCTTCGCCATATTTTCGAGCGACCTCCAGATCGAACTCGTAATCGACGCTGGTCATCTCGTAGTTGTAGACCTCTTCAGGCGTCAGGCCAGCTTCGGCGGCGAAGTCATCGACCTCCATGCCTAGCGACAGGCGCCGGTTATGGTCGCCCTTGGGCTGGCGGTCTGCTGGGTCTACCGGGGTCATTGGAGGTCTCCTGGGTATGGAATTGGGTGATGAGCGATGGTGCGTGAGAACTAGTCTCTGCGACGATCCTTGTCGTCGTTCTCGATCATCTCCTCAATCGCGTCGTTGGCGCTGTTGATGCCCTCCTCCGCATCCGACGGTTCGGCGGGGGAACGATCGCGCGGGGAAGGCTTCTGCCGGTCTGGTTTAGCCGGGTTCGTGCCCTTAGAGCCGGGGGTTTGGCCGAAATGCGTACCACCGAGATGTTCACCAGTGCTGGTGTTCTCGAGGCGCTGCTCTTGCCAATCTTTTTTGGCCATCTCGCATAATCCTTTCGATGGGTTCGAGATGGTCCAACGTTGCAAGCGGCCCCTCGTTCCTTACCCCGGGGGCGACTTAACACCCGTTGCCGGGCAGGGCGCACCCATCCCGAGCGGGTCCTTCCCCGACCCCCAACCGCATGCGGGCGGGCTGAGTGCGGGATTTTTCTGAGTTTTGGCAAAATTGACAGGGTTGACCGAGTTGACGGACGCGAGCGCGCCAGTTGACGCCAACGGCCTTTGGGTGTCGCTGGCCGAAGCGGCGGCACATCAGAAGGTGAGCCGGCAGGCGGTGCACAAGCGGGTGAGCCAACTGGTCGAGGCGGGCAAGCTCTCGACCCGGCCCGGGCCACGCGGCACGCGGCTCGTGAACCTGGCGCTCTACCTGCGTGCGGTCCGCGAGGAAACGGATCCGGCCCAGTACCTGCGCAACCGGACCGACGCGCCGCTGCTCGAGCCCGATGAGGACGACGAACCCGAGCGCGCAGCGCCCGAGCCCGGGCGGGACGGCAAGGCAGGCGGCAAGTCCACCGGGGCGACCTATCACGACGCGCGAGCCCAGCGGGAGGCGTTCAACGCCGAGAACGCGCGGCTCGACCTCGAGGAGCGCCTGGGCCGGCTGATCGACAAGGCCGACGTCGAGGCGAGCACGATGACGGTGTTCCGCCGGCTGCGCGATCGCCTGCTCTCGATCCCCTCGACACTAGCCGATCGGCTTGCCGCGCAGCCGGACGCACGGGCGGTCCGGGTGCTGCTCGATACCGAGCTGCGCACCATGCTCGAGACGCTCGCCACCGAGCTCGACGACCTGGGCGAGGATGAGCCGGGCTACGATGCCTGATCTCGAAGCGGCGAGCGCAGGACGGATTGCGGGCAATGGCCGGATCGTCTTTCGGGGGGCCGCGGCAGGGCTGAGGCCGGACCCGCGCGAAAAGGTCTCAGCCTGGGCCGAGAAGCACCGGATCGTTCCGGACATGGGCTCGCTGCCCGGGCCCTGGCGCAACGGCACGGCGCCATACCTGGTCGAACCGATGGACGCGCTTTCGCCGGACGATCCGTGCGAGCAGGAGGTCCTGATCAAGCCCGCCCAGTCCGGCGGCTCGGCGGTCGCCGAGAACTGGATCGGCTACATCATGCACCGGGCGCCTGGCCCGATCATGTATGTCCAGGCGACGGTCAAGGCCGCAAAGGACTGGTACCAGGAGAAACTCGGGCCCACGATCGATGCGACGCCCGTGCTCAGCCCGCGCCGCGGCGGGGTGGTCCTGCCCCAGCGCACCCGGCTGGGCGAAGGCTCCACGGCCGAGCGCATCCGGTTCAAGAGCGGGTTCATGAACCTTGCGGGGGCCAACTCGGCCGCATCGCTGCGCCAGCACTCGATCCGCTACATGGTGCGCGACGACCGATCGGCCTGGACCGACAACGCCGACAATGAGGGCGATCCCCGCGATCTCTCGGACAAGCGCCTCAAGACCTACAAGGTCTTCGGCATGGCCAAGGTCCTTGATGTCTCCTCGCCCAAGTTCGAGGGCGCGGACATCGATGCGGACTTCAAGCGCTCGGACATGCGGCGCTACTACCTGGCCTGCAAGGCGTGCGATGCGCTGACCGACTTCGAGTTCGAGGACCTGGTCCACGAAGGCAAGCCTCCCTTTCGGGCGCGGCTGGTCTGCCCTGGCTGCGGGGCCGAGCACTTCGAGGCCGACAAGCCCGAGATGGTCGCCCTGGGCCGGGCTGCGTGGATCCCGACGCGCCCCGACCCCGAGACCGGGGAAGTCCCGCCAAAGACCATCCGTCGGTCGGAGGTCGATGACTGGCGCAGCGGTTGGGAGGCCGGGCACAACGGGGTCAAGGGCTTCGCGATCACCGGCGTGATGAACACGTTCGACCGCTGGGACAATCTGCTGGCGCTGGCAGCCGATGCGGGGGACGATCCGGTCAAGGTCCAGCCCTTCCAGAATTCGGACCTGGGGCGTCCCTACAAACCCAAGACGGACGTGCCCGAATGGGAGGTCCTCTCGGCGCGGCGCGAGGGGGACTGGCAGCGGGGCCTGGCGCCGGCCGGCGTCCTCTATGTGACCCTGACCGCGGACGTCCAGGGCGACGGGATCTACTGGACCTATCTGGGCTGGGGTCCCAACAAGCAGTGCTGGCACCTCGACTACGGGTTCTGCGCCGGCCCGACGGATGTCGCGCTCGAGGGGGCGTGGCCCAAGCTCGACATGATCGCCGATCGCGGCATCCGGTTCGGGTCGATGCGGCTGGCGCCCGACATTGTTGCCGTCGACTCCGGCTATAACGCCGAACCGGTCTATGCCTGGGTCCGGCGCCGGCAGAACGCCCTGGCGGTCAAGGGTGACGATGGCTGGTCCAAGCTGCCGATTTCGCGGGCCCAGAGCCCGGAGATTCGCAAGCATGGCCTGTCGGCCGGCAAGGCCCGCAAGTTCGGCATCAGGGTCTGGATGGTGGGGACCTGGGGCATCAAGGGCGCGCTGATGAACTATCTGGCGCGCGGCCCCCGCGAAGGCGAGAGCGGCCTGCCGACGGGCTTCCAGCATTTCCCGGCCAATGCCGAGGAGGAGTATTTCCGCCAGCTCGTGAGCGAGTATGTCGCGACCGAGGAAAAGAACGGCGAAAAGCGCCGGTTCTGGAAAAAGCGACACGAGAACCACTGGCTCGACTGCAACGTCTATGGCTGGGCGCTCACCCACTATGTGGGGCTATGGTCCTGGGATGAGGCGCGCTGGGAAGAGCGGGCGCGCGAGCTCGCCGAGATGAGCGCCGAAGCCGAGCCCGAACTCTTCGGCCCGGCGATCACCTCGGCCCCCGGCGTCCAGCCGGTCAGCGAACCAGAACCGGCCAAACCGGCCCGTGCCCTGGGCGACAAACCGCGCGACGATGGCCTGGACGCCCTGGCCAACCTCAACCGCTAGGAGAGAGCGATGCACCATCGGCCCATAGCCGAAATCGAAGCCGATCTTGCCGCGCTGCGCACTGCCCGGACCAAGCGTCTGGTCAGTGGTGCCCGCACCGAGGTGAGCTATGCCAGCGGGGGCATCAAGCGCGAAGTGGTCACCCTCGAGGAGGTCAACCAGGGGATAGCGATGCTCGAACTCGAGCTGGCTCGCGCAACGGGCAGGCCCTCGGGCCTCGGGCCCATCCGGGCCGGTTTCGGGGGTCGCCTGTGACCAAGCCTGTCGTGCGTGTGAAGGCGGGGGACGGGGCCGGGGACAGCGCGCGGCTGATGGCCACGGTTGCCGTGCCGCGCTCTGCCTATGCGGCCGCCGACCAGGGCCACCAGTCTCTGGCCGGCTGGATGCCGCCCATGCAATCGGCCGATGCGGAATGGCTGCGCGATCGCGATGTCTCGGTGTCGCGGATCCGCGATCTCGAACGCAATGACGGGTGGGTCTCGGCCGGCATCGATCGGCAGGTCGACATGCTGGTCGGGGGCGCGCTGCGTCTCAATTCCAAGCCCGACGCCGATGCGCTCGGGATCAGCCATGAGGCGGCGCACGAGCTGGGTCGGTCGATCCAGACGGTCTGGCGCGACTGGGCCGACGATCCGATCTTTCGTTCCGACGCCGAACGCCAGCAGACCTTTTCGGGGCTTGCCGGCATGGCAGCGCGCGAATTCGTCGGCATCGGGGAGGCGCTCGGCGTCCTGCGCTGGAAGGAACGGGCGGGCTGGGACTTTCGCACCGCGCTCCACATGGTCGATCCCGACCGGCTCTCGAACCCCTATGGCCAGCCCGACAGCGAATTCCTGCGCAAGGGCGTGGCCAAGGACGAGGATGCGGCCCCGATCGGGTACTGGATCCGGCGCGGACACCCCTCGGATGTCTTTGGCATGAACTCGGACCCGTTCACCTGGGACTATTTCGAGCGCTGGCACGAGACCGAGCTGGGCTGGCAGCGTCCCGGCGTCGTGCACCTTTACGACAAGCGCCGGCCGGGTCAGTCCCGCGGGGTCTCGCGGCTGGTCGCAAACCTCGTCAAGACGCGCATGTTGTCGCGCTATTCGGAAAGCGAGGTCAGAACCGCTGCGATCAACGCCTCGATCATCGGGGCGATCTACACCCAGCTCGGATCTGAATATGCGGCCGAGCGGCTGGGCAATGACGATTCCAATGTCGACTGGTCGGGGTTCAATACCCAGCGCGCCGAGTTCTACAAGAACCGCCAGGTGCTCGATGAGGCGCGGTTCCTGACGCTGTTTCCGACCGACAAGCTCGAGATGAACACCGAGCCGCGCCAGACGGCTGGATATCCGGCCTTCCAGCGTGCCTTCCTCCAGGGGCTCTCGACCTCGCTCGGGATATCCTACGAGCAGCTCTCGATGGACTGGAGCCAGACCAATTATTCCTCGGCCCGGGCGGCGCTCAACGAGGTCTGGCGCGGGGTCCAGCGCCTGCGCTCGATCCTCATTTGGGGCTTTGCGATGCCGATATTTGCGGCCGTGCTCGAGGATGCGCTCGATCGTGAGCTCGTCGACGTGCCACGCGGTTGCGCCGACTTCTACGAGCGACCTGCGGCCTGGCTGCGCTCGCAATGGATCGGCCCGGGGCGGGGCTTCATCGATCCGGTCAAGGAAGCCCAGGCCAGCGCGCTGCGGCGCGCGGGGCGGATTTCGACCCTCGAGCGCGAGGCGGCCGAACAGGGCGAGGACTGGGAGTTCCTTCTCGAACAGATCGCCCGCGAGGATGCCGAGTTCGCGCGGCTTTCTGTCGATCCGCCCTCGACCGACACCAAGATCATGAGCCGCACCGACCTCGGCAACGACCAGCGGCCAGACTAGGAGCCCATCATCATGACCGATCTCGACCTGGCGCTGCGGCGTCCGGGGCAAGTCCTGCTGCTCGAGCGTGGCGCGGCCTCGGCGCTCCTCGAGCGCACCCTTGCTCACCAGCGTCCCGGGCGCGGGCTGTTGGGTGGGGCGCTTGCGGCCCTCGGCCTGGGTGCAGATCGCGGCGAAATCCGCGAGGAGCGGCCGCGCGTTCTGGGGCTGCCCTCGCTCCGCTGGACCGAACCGGACGATTATGGCGATGGCTATGCGATCGTCGACGGGGTGGCGATCTTCGACGTCCAGGGCGTCCTAACCCCCGAGGGGTACTACGATTGGTGGGAAGACCGCTGGGCGGGCGGGTATGCCCAGATCGGGGAAACCTATGCGGCGGCCCAGGATGACGAGCGCGTCCGGGCGGTGCTGGGGCGGGTCAATTCCCCCGGTGGCCTCGTTGACGGGTGTTTTGACCTGGCCGAGGATCTGCGGGCGCGCAATGGGGCCAATGGCGGCAAACCCTTCTGGGTGCACGCGTCGATGGCCTGTTCTGCCGCTTATGCGCTGGCCTCGAGCGCGGACAGGATTCTGGCGCCGCGCGAGGGCGATGTGGGCTCGATCGGTGTCGTGGTCATCCACATGGAAATGGCCGAATGGCTGGCCGAGATCGGGATCAAGGTCGAGGCCATCCAGTCCGCGCCGCGCAAGACCGATGCCGCCGGCTGGAAGCCGCTTTCCGAGGATGCGCGCGCTCATCTGCAATCGGTTGTCGACCAGGTTGCCCGGCGGTTCGTCGCGGTCGTCGAGGCCGGCAGGGGGCTGAGCGCGGATGATATCCAGGCCACCGAAGCGCGCTGGTTTCTTGCAGAGCACGACGATCCCGTGATGTCGGGGCTGGCCCTGGGGCTGGTCGACGAGATCGCCAATGAACGCGCGGCCTTTGCCGCGCTTGTCTCTTCCCTCGAGCTTTCGGGGGCTCCCGCGGCCGGGGCCGCATCCATCCAGACAGAGGAAACCACAATGTCTCTCCAGGACGAAATCGCGGCCCTGCGCGCCAGGGCCGCCAAGGGCGATGCCGGGGCCAAAAAGCGCCTGCGCGCGCTCAACATCCCGATCAAGGCAGCCGCCGATGACGAGGAGGCGGAAACCGAGGACGAGGACACCGAGGCCGAACGCGAGGAGGAAGACGCCGAGGGCGAGGACAAGGACAAGGCAAAAAAGGGAAAGAAGGGCAAGGCGGCCGAGGACGATGAAGAGGCCGAGGACGACCCCGAGGACCCCGAAGCCGAATCCGGCGATGACGAGGAAGAGGCCGAGGACGACGAGGACCGGGAGCCTTCGGCCAGGGCCGTGGGCACCAAGGCCGGGTTTGCGTTGCTCAACTGCAAGGCAGCCAGGGGCCGCGACGGGCTTGCACGGCAGCTGGCGGCCAAGGTGGCAAACAAGAAGCTGACCTATGGCGAGGCGAAAAAGATGCTCGGCGCGGCTCCGCGTGGGTCGCGCCTGGGCAGCGCAATGGACGGTCGCGACCGCAATCCCGGCGCTTCCCATGGCGGTGCAAAGTCGGGCCAGGGCCTGGCGGCCGCCGTCGATCGGCTGAATTCCAAGCGCAAGCGCTAACCCGCGCCCGCCCGATCTTCGGGCGCCCGCGCGGTGCGGACGCCCTCCTTCATCAATCCGAAACATTGCAAGGAGGCTGAGCCATGCTCGGCAAATCGTTCACGGTGGGCGCACCCAAGCTGCTGACCGCGTTTCTCAAGTTCGAGACCGACCCTCAGTTCTGCCGTGAGGAGCTCGTTCTGCTCGCCGGCAGCTCCGGGCCCCGAAAGATCGAGATCGGCACGCCCCTGGGCCTGGCGACCGATGGTGACCCGGAGGCCTCGGCGTTGGCCGGCAACACCGGCGATGGCACGATCGCGCTGGCCGACCCGGCCCTGGGCTCGGGCGTGGTGCCCGGCATCTACCGGGTGCTGTGCATGGACGTCGGCACGCCCGCCGTCTTCGAGGTCTTTGATCCGGCCGGCGTGTCGCTCGGTTCGGTCGATGCCGGCGATCCCTTCGACGACGTGGTCAAGTTCACGATCACGGCGGGGTCCGAGGCCTTCGCTGAGGGTGATGGGTTCGAGATTGTCGTGCCCGAAGGCACCAAGGCCAAGGCGTGGGATCCCGAGGCGACCGACGGCAGCCAGATCTTCCACGGCTTCGCGCTGGTCCGAACGGCCGCGCCCGAAGGCGCGGACAGCCGCATCCTGGCCCTCGAGCAGGGCCCAGCGGTCGTCCTCGAGGACGAGATCGTCTTTCCCACCGGCCTGCCGGCAGAAGACCGGCTCGCGCTGATCACGGCAGCCAGGGCCAAGGCCATCAAGGTCCGGCGCGGCTAGGGCGCCCCGGCCATCCCATTTCTGACTGACAAGAAGGAACGGCGATCATGGATCCCGAAGATTTCAACTTCTCTTATACCGCGACGGACCTCACCGAGCAGGTCAACCGCGTGCCCAACACCTATGGGCTGATCCTGGCCCTGGGCATCTTCGATACCGAGGGCGTGATCTCGACGGTCGTCGAGATCCGCATTGAGGACGGGGTGCTGCGCGTCCTGCCGACCAAGGAACGCGGGGCGCCCGGCACGCCTGGGGCACGCGAGACGGGCAAGACCATCTATATGGAAGTGCCCCACTTCCCCGACCAGGACCTGATCACACCTCAGGACATCCAGAACATGCTGATCCTCGTGGGCCGGACCAAGCGGCCCGCGACGCTCGACGATGAGATGGCCAAGCGCCTCGCCAACATCCGGCGCAACCATGACATCACGCTCGAATATCTCCGGATGAGCGCGCTCAAGGGGCTGCTCAAGGATGGCAACGGCCAGACGATCTACGACCTCTACGATGTCTTTGACAGGCAGAAAAAAGTCATCAATTTCGACCTGACCAATGCCAACACCGACGTCATCTCCAAATGCGACGAGGTCTTTGGCCACATCGCCGAGAACCTCAAGGGCGAGACGATGTCGGGCGTCGAGATGCTGGTCGACAACAAGTTCTTCAACGCGCTGATCCAGCACGAGAAGGTCGAGAAATACTGGACGTCCAATCAGCAGGGCATCGCGGCGATCGCCCAGGCGGAGCGCGAGAACCTGGGCGGCCAGTACGGGCGGATCTTCGATTTCCAGAACATCCGCTTCCGCGAGTATTACGGCTCGGCGCCGGTCCGGAACGCCAACAATGAAGTTGTCAACGAGCGCTTCATCGAGCCCTTCCGGGGCCATGCCTATCCGATGGGGACAATGGACACCTTCAAGACCTGGTTCGCGCCGGCCAATGACATCCGGTTCGTCAACACGGTCGGGGCCGAGATCTACATCTCGCCCGAGATCCTCAAGCACGGCAAGGGCGTCGAGCTGCAGTCCGAGTCCAATCCGCTGGTCGTGCCCAAGCGCCCCGAGGTTCTCGTCGAGGTGCGCGCCAACGCCGCCTAGCCAGAAGCGTCCCGCGCTCTGGCAAATGCGGGTCCCGGCGCGGTGCCGGGGCCCTCTTCGTCCCGTTTTCCAAGGATTGAACGATCATGACGGACATCAAGACCATCAACGGTATCGGGCCGGCGACTGCCGCAGTGCTCGCGGCCAAGGGCATCGGGTCGATCGCGGCATTGGCGGCAGTGACCGATCCCGCCAGCGTCCTCGACACCGACCATTACACGCTCGAGCGGCTGAACGGCTGGATCGAGGAGGCCAAGGCTATCATGGCAAAAGCGCCAGCCGGTGCCCCTGAGCCAGCCAAGGCTCCCAAAGCCAGGGCGCGGTATGGAAAGGCCGGGCCCGGCAAGGGGGCGCGGAGTGCACGTGCCGGGCACAAGGGTGACCACAAGCGATCGGTCGTGCTCCTGGTCGATGAGGACGGGCTGGGCCGGCGCGGTGCCGTGGTCCGGGTCGCGCCGCGCCAGGCCGAAAAGCTCAGGGCTGCCGGCAAGGCCCGCCGCGCGACGCTGGACGACTTCCCCAGTGCACGGTCGAGGGCCTAGGCCATGCGCCGCGATCTCGTTCTCGAGGTGCTCGACGCTGCGAGCGAGGAGCTCTTCGAGGACGTGCTCTACACGCCCAAGGGCGGTGCGCAGGTGCCGCTGACCGGTGCGATCTTCGGGGTGGAGGTCGGGGCCGAGCGCTTCGAGATGTTCGGTGAACGCATGCGCACCGCCACCCATACGACCCGCGCGCTGCGCGCGAAGTTTCCCCAGCTTGCCCGCGGCGATCTGATCGATGACGGGCGGGCCTGGCGGGTGATCGATTTCGAGCCGATCGGGGACGGCCGCGAAGAGCTGATGATCGCGCTGGAGCAGGTCTGATGCGGTTACGCGCGGCGCTGACCGGCGATCTGGAGGTGATTGTCGCCCAGGAGCAAAAGGGGGCGGCGTCCGCGCTTTCGGGCGGCACCCATCGCGCCGCCGAGGCGCTCAAAGATCGATTGCGCCAGCTGGTGATGTCGACGCTCGGCTCGCGGAAGGTGGCGATGGCCTGGCGCAGCGCGACCTATCCGCGGCCGCCAAAGACCTCCATGGGGCCTGCGGCGAGCGTCTGGACCAATGCACCCAAGATCATCGACGCCTTTTCCAAGGCCCGGCTTGTCCGATCGGACAACGGGTTCTTTCTTGCGATTCCGTCACCCGACGCGCCCGAGAGCTACATGGGCCGGCCAGTGACGCCGTCGAATTTCAATGAGGAGCGCTATGGGCCCCTGCGCTTCGTCTATAGGCGCACCGGTCCCAGCCTTCTGGTCGTCGACGCGGTCAAGCGCACGCGAACCGGTCGCGTCGGCCGCCGCATGGCCAATGACGGGATGACCAAGACCGGGCGGTACCGCAAGGGCTACACATCGGTGGTGATGTTCTTTCTGGTCCCCTTCGTGAAGCTGCGCCAGCTCTGGGACCTCGAGGCCGAATTCGACCGCGCCCAGCACGAAATGGTGCGCTTCGTCATGGAGGCCTGGCAATGACCGAGCCCAGCAAGCGCGAGGAAATCCTCGAGGCCCTGCGAGTTGCGCTCGAGGGGTCACCGGTCGATCTGGCGCGCAACCGGCCCCTGGGGGACCTCAAGAGCACGATCGTCTCGCTCAACGATGGCGAGACCGAACTGGTCGAGGAGTATTTCAATCCCTCGCGCTACGAGTTCGTCCTCTCGGCCACACTCGAGATCGTCGTCGCGTCCTCTTTGCCCGAAGCAGGAGAGGCCGCCGAAAAAGGCGCGCGCGACGCTGCGCTCGATGCGCTGATCGAGACGCTTGTCGCCCGGTTCGAGGCCATCGAGACGATGCCCGATCGGGTGACTGACTGGCGCATGCTGCCCCCCAGCTTTGGCACCCAGGCGCTTCTGGGCGCAGCCGGCATGAAGGGCTGCGAGCTTGAAATCGAGATCGACTACTGGAGCGACCGCTCCTCCGGCTAGCGCCGGCTATACGTGCAACAGGAGTTATCGGACATGCAGGCCGACCAATCTTCGCTGCCGCCATGCGGCGCGGACTACACCGTTGATCCGGAACGGAGTCTCCCCCTCCCCAAGGAGAACTGGAAAATGTTTGTCGATGAACGCGGGCAGGTCTTCGCCCAAACATGGTTCGCGCCGGCCATTGTCTATGGCTGGGCTCGGATCGACCCTTCAGACCTTCCAAACGATCAGATCACTGCTTCTGATCTTGAACGTTTCGGGGTTACCGTCCACCGGGTCGACGGGGTCGCCGTTGCCGAGCAGAAACGTTGATGCCGAACTGGCCCTGCGCAGCCGCTCATTGCCAGTCTCCATCAGCGTCACGACAAACTCGGCATATTCTATGATGGTATGCTTGGCACCGCTTTCGTCGGTTGCCACGAACCGTCTGATCTCGCGCTGCTCGCTCATGTTCTCCTCCTTTGTGCTGGCTCGGCATCCAAGCAGGTCGCATTCACAAAGTCAGCGGGAACAAAGCCAGACTCGGCATTCGTGGTCCCTGACTCATCCCCTTCCACAATGCTCATGATTTCCGAAAGGATCTGACCATGTCCAAGATTCGCGCCGTGGGCGCCGATGCTGTTCAGCTGATCGGCATCGAAACAGCCTATGGAACCGCGCCTGACGGCTCGGGTGGCGGGGTCTATGCCCGTCTGCCCATGCGGTCTTACGGGCTGTCGCCCGAAACCAGTCTCGAGGAGGACCCGACCTGGAACCGGGGGACGCCCGATGCCGGCGATCCTGTCGAGGGGCCGATCGTCGTCCAGGACAACATGACCATGCCCATGTGTGCCCGGGCGATCGGTGCGGCGCTCAAGCTGGCGCTTGGCGCACCCGACACGACCGACAACGCCGACGGCACCTGGACCCACATCTTCACTTCCGGAGAGGTACTGCCCAGCTTTGCGATCCAGGCCGGCCATCCCACGCTGGCCACGCCCAAATGGCGCACGGTGCTGGGCGTGAAGGCCGGTGGGCTCAATTTCGACATGAGCCGGACGGGACGGGCGCTCATCGAGATCCCCCTCATTGGCCAGCGCGAGGTCAAGGACACGACCGGCGCACGTGATGCCGAGCCGGTCACCTATGACTATCTGCCGCTCGACAACATGGCCGGGTCCATCACAGTGGGGGGCGATGCGCTCGCCAGTGTCACCGCTGGTCGGTTCAGCTTCTCCAATACGCTCGAGCCGGTCGAAACGATCCGCGACGACGGTGTGATCGACGGAATCGACGAGGGTGAGCGGACCTGCTCTGGCGGGGTCGATGTGCGGTTCGGGGTCGACGAGACGCTCGAAGATCTTGCCGACGCCAAGGAACCCGCAGCGCTCGAGATGGCATTCACTTCACGCGCCAAGCCAGACTTCCATCTCAAGTATCAGTTGCCACGCACGTTTTTCTCGAACCCCAAGCGCCCGATCACCGGGCCGGGCGGCATATCCCAGTCCTGGCAGTGGCGCGCGGCCCATGATGGTGATGTGGGTTCGCTCCTCGTCGTCGTGCTCACAAACGACGTCGAGGCCTACTGATGCGGGTCGCAACGCAAAAGTCTGCCGAGGCGCGCGCGATCCCGCTCTATGACGGGGGTGTGGTGACCTCGCGTCCGGCGGATGCTGCCTCTGTCTATGCCGCGCGGGCGCGCGCCGATGCCCTTGTGGCGGCTCTTTCCGAGGCCGGCCATGCTGTCTCCCGGGCAGGCGGCGAAGTGCAAGGGGTCCCCGATCTTTCGGACGCTGTCGAGCGCCAGGGCGTCTGGGATGCCATGTTCGCGCTCTCGCTCGCCGAAATGCTGATCACCGGCTGGAGTGGCGTTGTGGCAGAGAATGGCGAGGCTCTGGAGTTTCGTTCCGATCGCGTGGTCCATCTGATGCGCGATGCGCGCGCCGCCGATCTCTATGTCGGCCAGATCCTCGAGCCCGAGCGGCGCAAGGCCGCGGAAAAAAAAAGCTAGAAGCTCTGGCGCTCTGGCATTTCGGCAAGGGACGCGGTGCCGACTATTGCGCCGGCTGCGCCCAGGTCGGCGCGCCGTGTGCGACCGACAGGCTCTCCCTTTGCAGCTATGCCGCTCACGCGCCCCGAACCGATGCGGGGCGCATGGCCTGGGGCATCTTCAAGGACATGTGCTGGCGGGTGCGCAGCGCCGGCTTGGGCGTCGTGGGCGTCGAGCTTGGCCCTGCGGTCGAGAGACTGGTGAGAGCAGGGCTCGAGCCTGAGGATGCAGAGGATCTTCTGATGGCGTGCGAACGGGGCTTTGTGGCGGCCGTAAACGAGAAAGACGATGAGCAATAATCGCAAGAACGTCGGCATCAGGCTTTCGGTCGAGGACCGCGAGATCGCGGTTCGCGCCCTCCAGCAATTCGGGCGCGAGGGCAAGGGCGCTCTCGAATCGATCGAGAAGGCCGGTCGCCCGGCCAGCGACGCCCTGCGCGCCGTCAATTCCGGGGCCGGCGCTGCCCAGGACGGGTTGCGGCAGCTCTCAGGCGAAGCCGGGGGGCTGGGCCGGCTGCTCTCGCGCGGGGGGCTCCTGGGCCTGGGGCTCGCCGGGCTCGTTGGGGGGCTGGCCATGGCGACGCGCCATGTGGTGCAACTGGCCAACGAACTGGGCGAGCTCAATGCGGACGCGACGCGGGCAGGGCTCGGGGTCGAAGCCTATCAGGAGCTGGGCTGGGCCGCGCAGAACCTCAATACCGACCAGCAGTCGGTAGCCCAGGGCTTTCGGGACATGACCGTGCAGGCATCGGCCTTTGCCAGGGACGGGGCCGGCTCGGCCGCCGATGCGTTTCGACGGCTGGGGTTCAGCCAGGTCGAGGTACGCGAGGGGCTCCGCGATACCGATCAGCTCTTCACGGACATTATCGCGCGCATGGAAGGGCTGGCCGCATCCGACCGCATCGACATTGCCCGCACGATCTTCGGGGATTCGGGCGGCGAGGCGTTTCTCACCTGGATCGAGGCCGGCACCGACCGGATATCGGCCCTGCGACGCGAAGCCCAGGAGTTGGGTCTCGTCATCGGCCAGGATGTCTTTGATCGAGCCCAGGAGGTCGAGGACAAGTTCAAGACCCTCAGCCAGGTGATCGACGTGCAGCTCAAGACCGCGTTCATGGATCTGGCGCCCGTGGTCCTCGGGATTGCAGAGTTGCTGGCGACGGTGGCACGCACGGCCGCCGAACTGATCGACGGGTTCAAGGCGGTCGACCAGCTCTCGGAACGGGGTCTGGCCTCGCGCGGCGACCAGATCCGCGCCAACATGGCCGAGATCCAGGCCGAGATTGCAGATCTCGAGCGGGTGCCGGCGAGGCTTCGGGGCGGAACGCCGGAAAACGACCCGCTTCAGGCCCGGCGCGACCAGCTGCAGGCCATGCAGGACCAGCTTTCGGAAATCGACCAGCAGGTCCTCCAGCGCGCCGTCAACCGAAAGGCCGAGCAAATGGCCATGGGTGCCGGCGGCCCCGGCCCCGAGCTCCTGCCGCCAGGCACTGGGGCCGAGATCGACCAGCTGGCGCGACAGGCAGAGCAGCTCATCGCGCGCCTGCGGTCAGCCGGTGAGGAATATGCGGCCACCATGGAAAGCCTCAACGCCATGCTTGGGCGGGGCCTGATCGACCAGGAGACCTACAATCGCGCCGTGGGCGAGGTGGTGATCAAGCGCGCCGAAGCGAGCGCCACGGAAGCCGAATATGCCGAGGCGCTCGATCTGGTGAACGACGCCCGCGAGCGTGGAATCCTGAGCGAGCAAGAGTATACGCGGACAATCGAGGATCTGACCCGGCGACGGCTGGAAGCCCAGAACGACTGGGCGGCGGGCTTCCAGCTCGGGATGATGAACCTTGCCGGCCGCAACCGGGACTTCGCCAATGACGTGGCGAGCGCCTGGACCGACGCGTTCTCCTCGGCCGAGGACGCGATCGTGAGCCTCGTTCAGACCGGGGAGGCCGATTTCAAGTCGCTCGTGGATTCGATCCTTGCCGATTTGCTGCGGCTCTCGATCCGCCAGGGCATCACCGGACCGCTCTCTGGCATGCTTTCGGGCCTGATGGGCGGGGGTGGCGCGATGATCGGGGGGCAGAGCGTCGCCTATACGCCCGGGCTGGGCTATACCCCGGTCGCCCATGCCGGATGGATGGTGGGGCGGGGCAATCCCCCGGGGATGCGTCCGGCACAGACGGCCGGGCTCGATCGGTTCCATATCGGCGGGCTCAACCGCGGCGAGCGCATGGTTGTGGCCCAGGACGGGGAGGGCATCTTCACCCCCCGGCAGATGGACAATGCCGATGCCATGTTTCGCTCGATGATGGCTGTGGTCGAGAAGCTGGCAAGCCCGGTGCGCGCCGGACAAGGCGGTGCCGCGCCCAGGATCGAGATCCACAACCATTCCGGCCAGCCGGTGAGGACCGAGACGGGCCGGGATGGGCAGGGCATGGATTTCACCCGGATCATCGTGGGCACCGTCGCCGGCGCGATCGGGGAGGGCCGGCTCGACACGGTGATGGGCCAGACCTACGGCCTGCGCCGGCAGGGGGTTTGATGATGGAGACCTGGCCCGAGAGCGTGCCGCATGCGCCGCTGGCCGGCACATTCGAGGCTTCGCCCTTTCGCGAGCCGCTGGCGACCGAGTTCGAGGACGGCCCGCGTCGGTCCCGGCCGCGCGGAACGCTGCGGGTCGCCACGGTCCGCTTCACGATCCGGATGAGCAATGACCAGTTCGCGATCTTCAAGGACTGGGTGGATGGGCCGCTCGTCCAGGGCACCCAGCCGTTCCTGATGCCGGTCTGGTCGGCCGGCGCCTATCGCGAGCGCCAGTGCAGCTTTTTTGAGCGCTACCGCGAGAACCCGGGCCATGGCCTGCGCTACCGGGTCTCGGTCGTTCTCGATGTGGTGGACTATTGATGAGCGACCCCTGGTCTGCAGCCCTGGCGGAAGCCTATGCATCGGCTCCGGCCGACGAATATCCCGTCTCGACCCTCGAGCTGATCCATCCCCAGTTCGTGGACGCCGAGGACAACCAGGACACGATCAGGGTGGCGCTCGACGAGAGGAGCTGGGCGCTGACCTATGAGGCGACCGCTCCGGTCTTTGCCGGCCAGACCAGGACCTTCGAGCCGCTGGCCATGCGGATCAGCCTGCCCGAGCAGAGCGAAGCGGCCTTTGGGACCCTCGAGCTGTCGCTGGACAACGTCCCGCGCACCATATGGCCCAGGCTGCAGGCTGCGGCCCGGGTTCGCGCCTCGGCCAAGGTGATCTTTCGCCAGTGGATTGCAGTGCGCGATCTCGAAACCGGGGACTATGCGGTCTCGGGGCCGCCCGACATGATTGTCGATCAGCTGACCATGAAGATCGTCAAGGCCTCGGTGCTCCAGCTCTCGGGCAGTGCGGGGTTCGTCGACCTTCTCAACCGGGCGTTTCCGCGCCGGCGCTTCGATCGTGACGACTTTCCCGGATTGCATGGGGTGAGCCTGTGATGAGCCTGGGTCGCGCCGAGCACATCAACCGGCTGATTGGCCGGCCCTACCACCTCGGGGCGCAGGGCCCCGATTCCTTCGATTGCTACAGCCTGACCCGAACGCTTCAGGCGGGTCTGTTCGGGCGCGAGATGCCGGCCTTCGCCGCGCCCGCTCAGGCGGGCCGCATGGCGATCGCGGCGGCCGTTGCCATCCATCCCGAACGCGGCCGTTGGCAGGAAATGCCCCATCCCCAGGACGGCGCGATCGTCACCATGGCGCGGCACCTGCAGGGCTATCACCTGGGCACCTTCATCGCCGAGGATGGCGGGCTGGTTGTCCATGCCCTGGAAGGCACGGGCGTTGTGGCCAGCCGGCTCTGCGAGCTCGAGGCCGAAGGCTGGCGCAAGTTCCGATTTCATATTCCGCTGTAAAGATCTGAAAAACCCATGACTTCCAACCTGCCCGTATCCTGCTCGGGCGGCCGCGTCCTGTTGATGACCGGCCCGTTCGGCACGCCCGATCGCGAGATTGCGCTCGACCGGCCGATGGCGATCGGCGAGGTAATTAAGCGGTTCGGCCTCGCCTTTCGCCTGCCCACGATCGCGGTGCTCGACGGGGAGCCCGTGTTGCGGGGGCAATGGGCGGTGCGCCGGGTGTGCGCGGGTCAGGCCATGGCCTTTGTCGCGGTGCCCGGGGGTGGTGGCGGCTCTGGCGGCGGCAAGCAGGTGCTGGGCCTTGTCGCGGCCGTGGCGCTGGCCGTTGCCGCACCGATGATCGGTGGGTTCGTCGCCACCAACTTTTTCGCCGGATCGGCGATTGCCTCGTCCCTGGTCACCGGCTTGGTCCTCGCCGGCGGGTCGTTGCTGCTCAATGCGCTCTTTCCTCCGCCTGCCGAGCTCGATGCCGGAGCGCCCGACGCGGTCTATTCGGTCCGCGCCGCGTCCAACCGCGCGACGCCCTTCGAGGCTGTGCCGGTGCTCTATGGCCGGCTCGACTTCGCGCCGCGTTTTGCCAGCCGTCCCTATTCGGAATTTGAGGGCAACGACCAGTATCTCTACCAGCTCTTTGCCGTCACGCTGGGCAAGGCCGACGTCATGCGCGTCCGGATTGGGGAGACCGAGGCCTGGACCGCTGCGGGCGGCTACTCGGCCAGCTTTTCCGATCTCGAGATCGAGATCGTCCAGCCGGGCGACGACGTGTCCCTGTTTCCGGCCAATGTGGTGACGGCTGCCGAGGTGGCCGGGCAGACGGTGCCGGACCCACCCGAGATGCTGGGGCCGTTCGTCGTCAATCCGGCCGGCACCGAGATCGACAAGATTGCCATCGATTTCGCCTTTCCCGCCGGGCTCTTTAGGTTCACGAGCGAGGGCAAGATCGCCCGCCAGTCGGTTTCGCTCCGGGCCGAATATCGCGCAATCGATGATGCGGGCACGCCGGTCGGGATCTGGACCGATGTCCTCGAGGAAACAGTCTCGCGCTCGACACGGACCCCCCAGCGCATCTCGAGATCTGTCGCGGTGCCAGCCGGGCGCTACGAGGTGCGATTGCTCGCAACGGCTCCGTTCTCAAGCTCCGACCGGGTGTCCGACAGCGTGCAATGGGTGGGGTTGCGCGGGTATCTGACGGGCTATGTGACCCCACCGGGCTGCACGCTGCTCGCGATCAAGATCCGCGCCAACGAGCAGCTGAGCCAGGCATCGGCCAGCCAGGTGCGGGTGACGGCCGAGCGCTGGCTTGACGTCTGGGATCCGGACGCGGGGGACTGGGCCCTGCAGAAGACCCGGTCCATCGCCTGGGCCGCCGCGGACCTTCTGGGCAACAGCGACTATTCGGTGGGACTGGGTGCGGACCAGTTCGATCTGGCCGAACTGGTCCGGCTCGACGCGGTCTGGGCAGCGCGGGGCGACAGCTTCAACGCGATCTTTGATCGGGACTGGACGCTGTCGGATGCGCTGCGGGCCGTGCTGAAGGCCGGACGGGCCCAGCCGGTGCGCCTGGGCGGCCGTATCGGGTTCACCCGGCTCGAACCCCGGCAGATCAAGCGCGCGGTGTTCACGCCGCGCAATGTGGTGCGGGGCAGTTTCACCCACGAGCTGGTGCTGTTTGACGAGGACAAGCCCGACCATGTGGTCGCCGAATATATCGACGAGGCGGTCTGGGATACGCGCGAGGTGCGGGCCTCGCTCTCGGCGATCGGAGCCGAACAGCCGGCGCGGCTGCGCTATTTTGGGATCACCGACCACGATCAGGCCTGGCGCGAGGCGGTGACCGACGCGGCCATCAATGCCTATCAGCGCGAGATCGTGGGCTTCACCGCCGAATGGGAAGGCAAGCTGCTGGTCCGGGGTGATCCGATCCTTGTCGATCATCCGTTCATCGAAGCGGTCGAGACGATGGGGCTTGTTGGTCGGGCCGGGGACGCATTGACCCTCGATCGGGATCTTGGCGCCGGCATGGGGGACGGGGACTTCCATGTCATTGTTCGGGGCCGGGACGGCCGCGAGTGGGGGCCGTGCCGCGTTCAAGGAATGGAGGAGCGGACCCTGGAGCTGGACCCGTCGGACCGCGCCACGGTCGAGGGCCAGATGGGAGCGCTCGGCGCGATCCTGCCGGGCATCCGCTCGGAGCGGGCTCATGTGATCGTGTGCATGGGCGAGACCCGGCCGTTTAACGGGCTTGTCGTCTCGGCCCGGCCCAACGGACCCGACCGGGTGGATGTCGTGGCGGTGATTGATGCGCCTGAAGTCTATGCGGCCGATGCCACCGAACCGATGCCCGCGCCCTGGACGCCGCCGGCGCTCCCGCCGGTCATCCCGACGCGCCCGTCGATGGTCGGGCTGACCGCGGCGCTTCACCCCGGAGACCCGGGTCTGGTGCTCGATTGTGCGTGGCAGCCTTCATCGGGCGCGAGCGCGTACCTGGCCGAGGTCAGCTATGATGATGGGGACAGCTGGGTGCCGGTCTATGCCGGATCGGCGAACCGGTTCTCCGCGCCTGTGCTGCCGCAGGTCCTGATCGTTCGGGTCGCCGCGGTCGGGGTGCTGCAGGGGCCGTGGGTCACGCGGGAATTTGTCGAAGGACAGTTGCCCAATATGTTCCTGCCGCCCGAATGGGTCCATGATCTGGGTATCCCGGCGCTCGGCCAGGAGTTGCGCAACGCTCATGGGCTGGTGACTGCCCGCGATGCGGGTTCGCTCCAGGCGCAACTGGCCGAGCTCAAGGCCATGGGCCAACAGCTCGCGCTGGCGGTGATGGATCTCGACGCCACGACCAAGGGTAAGATCGAGATCATCGACGTCCATGCCGGCTCGGCCTCGGCGGCCGTGGTCAACCTCCAGAAGGTCGTGATCGAGCAGGGCGCGGCCTTCGCCCAGCAGATTTCCGAGGTCGCGGCTTCGATCGGGGACAATCTGGGCAATGGCTATTTCTCGCTCACTGCTGCAGTCGACGAGGAGGAATCGAGCGCCGTGGTGTCCGCAGGCGCGCGGGCCGTGCGTGACGGGGAGGTATCCCCGGCGGCCTGGCGGCTGCGGGCCTCGATCAACGAAACCGGAGAGATCGTCTCGGCCTTCGAGGTCCTGGCCGACAGTTTCTACCTCTTCAGTGGCGAGGGGGAGGAGGTCGTCTCCCCCTTCTCGTTCGTGGACGGGGTCATCCGCGTCAACGCCCTGATCGAGGGCGAGCAGATGGTGATCGATCCCTTCACCGGGTTCTTCAGCTTCGGGGCGTCGTCGTCATGAGCGTGTTGAGGGGCTTTCCAGCGCAGGGCGTTGTCGCGGTGTTCGATGAGGCTCCGGGCGGCGGGGCGATCGGCAATTTCGATGCGCCGCGCAACGCGCCGGCCAAGGATCCCGGTCAGCACACCGACCGGGTCTACTGGCATTCGGCGTTCTTCCAGTACCAGCTCGCCATGCCGATCCAGACGGTGACCGTCGATCATCCGGCCTTGTCCGGGCGGCAAACCTTTTGGGGGCCGTCCCCCTGGTTCAACCGGCAGGATTCGCAGGTCTATTCCGGTCTTGCCTATGCCGTGCCCGGGCGGACCCAGGCAGCCGAGCATACGCTGGTCACTCACGATCTGGGCTTCGTGCCCCTGGCCTTCGTCGCCTGGGACGATCGGATGGTGATGCCGGGCGTTGCGGTGCAGACGGCATCGGGCGGCCGCAACCGGTTCGTCGCGCCCTTTTCGACCAGCTCGATCGTCGGTCTGCGCGAGGTGTTCAACGCGTCCAACAACAGCCTTGCGGCAGTCTCGCGAACCTATCAGGTGCTGGTCTTCAACGTCCCCGAGGCCGATGCCGAGCTGCCGCTCTTTGGCAGGGTGGGCGAGACCATCGTCCTCGGCCGCGGCAAGGTCGACACCAGCCATTACTATCTGCGCCAGCTGGGCAGCGGGGACAGCCCCTTTGCGATCGATATCGGCCGGACGGTGGACATCGACAACGGCCGCGCCCGGATCGTCACCGCAGGCGAGACGGTCACAGAGGACGGCTATGGCGGCAGCTTTGCCGGATCGCCCTTCGTGTCGGTGGGGCTCTAGATGGGCAGGGTCTACAACAACCCCGAAACGGGTGACGTGTTCGTTGCGGCCGATGACGCCAGTCTCGTCTGGTCGACCCTGCGCGCGCCGGTCAATCTCCTGGCCGAGGGCGACTGGCTGACGATCGAGGGTCAGGAGATCGCGTTTCCCGACTTCGCCAAGTTCATCAATTACGGCCATCAGCGGGCGTTCAACCCTCCCCCATCGTCGAACCCTTGGGCGCCAAGTTTCTCAGGGGACACCTGCCAGACGATTACCATGATTGAGCCCGAGGAGCGCGTACTCGAGGAGATCAGCCTCGGCGAGGTCCCTTCGGGGATCAGCTACCTCGACGTTCGGATCAACATCACCCGCACCAAGGCACCCCATCCCTATCTCAACGATCCCGTGCCGCCGCTTGTCGCGGACGGAGAGTGGGTGCATCTGCCGGGCGGATCATGCCTTGTGGAGGCAACCGCAATCTGGCGCCGGCTCTTCGAGGTGGTTCTGGACGGCAACCAGGTCAAGCTGCGCCGCTACCAGAGCGTTGCGCCAGTGACCGATGAAGAAGAGTCGATCCACTTCAATCGAGGGTATAGCGGGCTCAGTGGTGCCGGCCAGGATCCGTGGGGCCAGTCGAGCTACACCCGCTGGGGCTGGACCTTCGGCAGCTCAGACTGGCAGAGCGGTACGCGCCTGGGTCATGCCGCCGCGCATATCCAGACCAAGGAATTCAGCACCAACCCTGGCCACGGGGTGCCCGGCTATGGCGGCAAGCACATCCGGCGTACCAACCGCTGCTCGATCGACAACTCAGCGCATGACTTTTCCTCCACTTATGCCGGCACGATCGTGATCCGGCCCGGCTATATCAGGGGCGCCAACCCATGACGACGATCTATTCCGCCACGGCCGATGTCGAGACCGGCTCGACCAGTGTTGCGATCAACACCGGCGGGCCGCTCTCGGCGGCCGTTGCGCCGGCCGGCTCGCTGGTCGCGATCGACGGGGAGGTCTATTTCCTCTCAGAGCTGATCGACACCGCCACATTCGAGCTGACGCGGCCCTATGCCGGGGCGACGGCCGATGATGTCCCCTGCGAGATCTGGCCGATCAGCCAGTCCAGCCTGGACATGATCGAGACGGCCCGCGTGCTGGCCGCGACGCGCGCGGCGATCAATGTGCTCGACAAGAACAGCCAGGGGCTCTTTTACCGCCTGGTGGGGCAGACGGGCGATGCCGACCCCGGGCCGGGCAATCTCGCGCTCGATGCGGCCGATCCCTCGGCCGTCACCGAGATCTATATCGACGACGTGGATGCCAACACCCGCCAGGTCGGCCCGCTTGTCGACCTCTGGTCCCCGGGCACGGTTCTCGTCATCCGCTCGATCACCTCGACGGCCTATCTCGGCGCGGTGGTCGATGAGGTGGAAGACGCCGGCGGCTACCGGCGCGTCCTCGTCTCCTATGTCGCCCATGACGGGGTGCTGGGGGCAGGCGAGCAGATCTCGGTGGCCTGGTCCCGGCGCGGCGCAGCCGGCGATGCGGCCGAGCTCGGCATCCCGTCGGGCGCCTGGGTGTCGGATACGTCCTTTCCGCTGCGTGCGCTGGTCGAACACGAAGGGTCGCTGTTTCTTTCGAACATCGCGGACAATCTGGGCAATGAGCCGGTCCTCAACGAAGGTGCGCCGGCCTCGAGCGCGGAATGGACGTGGATCCCTGCGCTGCAAGGCCCACAAGGTCCAGTCGGCGCCGGCATTAACTGGCAGGGCCCGTGGGAGGCAGGCGCTTACGAACAGTACGATGGGGTTGAGTACGAGGGTTCGTCCTACCTGGCCAACACCACGACCACAACCCAGCCGCCAAGCGCCGATTGGGACCTTCTGGCAGCTAGAAGTGAGCAAGGGCCACAGGGGGATGTCGGCCCCGAAGGCCCGCAAGGCCCCCAGGGCAAGAGCTTCACCGTTGACGCGACGGGATTGCTATCCGAGCGCTCGCCATACGATGCGGAACCCGAGGGATTTTCCTTTCTCGCTACGGATGAGGGCGAGCTCTACATCCGCGAGGGTGTCTCCGGGTGGTCTCAGGGAATTCCGTTCGGTCAAGGGCCACAAGGCGAGGAAGGGCCGGAGGGTCCTGGAGGTCCTCAAGGACCCGAAGGGCCACAGGGCCCCGAGGGCCCTCCGGGTACTACCGACTATAACGAGCTGACCAACCGTCCTGCCCTCGGCGCATCGGCTGGCCTTGATGTTGGTACCACGTCCGGCACTGTGGCGGCGGGCGACGATAGCCGCATCACGGGGGCTATACAGGCCAGCGTGCTCACGACCGATGGCGACATCATCTATAGGGATGCAACTGGCCCGCAACGGCTCGCCAAAGGCACCCAAGGTCAGGTGCTAACCATGGGGGCGTCTGGTCCCCAATGGAGCAGCCCTACGGGAGGGCAAGTCGGCGTCGAGATATCGCAGATAGCCCTGAAGTTGGCGGAGCTGGACGGTGCCGCATGGGCCTATGGCGGAAACGGGAATGGGTTCGTGGACCATTTCGACACTCTCGACTACGTCGATGTGGCAGGTGCGACCAATCTCGACACGTCGGAAGCCGGGTTTTTAAAGCCGACCACCCAGAGCAACGGCATTGATCAGTACACGGTGCTATTGCTTCACGGCGACGGCGCAAACGGCTCGACAACGTTCACCGATGATTCCGGCACGAACAAAAGCCTGACTGCGAGCGGCAACGTGCAGATCGACACAGCGCAATCAAAGTTCGGCGTTGCATCTATCCAGTTTGATGGCTCGGGAGACGCCCTCAGGGGTGATGGAGGCGCGGACTACGTTTTCGGTACTGGCGATTGGACAATTGATGCCTGGGTGCGGTTTGCCTCTGTCGGCGGCACAGTAGTAGATTTCCGAGATACTGGCACTGGTCCCTTTCCATTCTTGGGCATCAATGATGGTCGATTCAGTGCCTACATCAACGGTTCGTGGCGCTTTGGTGGTGGGCCGTTGCTTGCAACTGGCGTCTGGTATCACGTCGCTATGGTTCAAACAGGCGGCGCATTATCCCTCTTTGTAGATGGATCGCTGGCGGGCACGTGGTCGAACGGCACCAACTATGGTTGCGCGAGCAACGGCCCGTTCATTGGCAGTTTTTACAATGGCTCCACTACGCTCAACGGGTGGATAGATGAACTTCGCCTTTCGAAGGGAGTGGCCCGATGGACCTCCAGCTTCTCGCCGCCGACCGAGGCGTATTCACTTCCCTCGGCCGACAACCTCACAGTTGCATCCGAACCCCTGACCGCCGACGCGCCCCCTGATGAAATTCAGATCCTCGGCTTGGTCGAGGAAGCTCAGAGCCCAACCATCAACACGGACTATCAGATCGAGGTCACACGCGATGGCTCAACCTGGTCTGCCGTCACCCTTGAGTACGTCCTGACCGACACGCTGGGGAGAAAACAGGTGCGGGGGGGGGCCGATGTTTCCGGGCAGCCCACCGGCACCGCCCCCCAGTGGCGGTTCAAAACATCTAACAACGTCATGTCCCGTCTTCATGCGGTCGATACATTCTGGAGGGAGAGTTGATGGGGTATCTTCGAAGCCCGCGGGCCATCCATGTGCCGACCACGGCTGACGACCTCCGCGCATCCAAGATCGCTGCCCTTGCCGAGAAGCGCTGGCGGGTCGAAACCAGCGGCGTCACCGTTGTGATAGGCGAGGATGAAATCCCCGTCAGCACCCGGCGCGGCGATGATCGGGAGGCCCTGCACGTCGCGTTCTCTGCGATCAATGCGGGCCTGCGTCCCGATGGGGCCACCTTCAAATTCGCTGACGGCATACCCCGCGCCATGCCAAACACCAACATGATCATGTGCGTTGCCGCTGCCCTTGCTCATGTTCAGGGATGCTTTGACCACGAGGCTGGGCTGATCGGGCAGATTGAAGATGCTGAGGACGCTTCTGCCCTCCACGCAATCGACATTGAGGCTGGATGGCCCTCGACGGCCTATGGACGCTGGCAGCACAGCAGTTCCGATGAATGATGGGCGCGATGGTACCCAACACAGATCAAGGCTACTCTGGCTTTCTCATTAGCATTGAGAAGCCAGATGCTGTGCTATTAGGGTCGTTCCAATACGTCGCCCTGTCTCTGACGGCGGCGAGACTGCTGGGGTAATAATCCGTTTTCACTACCTCCATGCCTTCGAACAAATGTACCATCCCGCTGGGTGTTGACCGCCAATGGTCACCATAATACGGCCCCTCGTGGACAGGGTAGAACCAGGGCATGGCGATATATAGGTAACCCCCAGGACGCACCAGTCTCATGATGTTTGGTGCGGCCACCCATGGCTTATCAATGTGCTCGACCAAGGACATCGCTAGAACGAGGTCGTACTGACCAATGTCTTCCGGGAGCGCCATAAGGTCAACTTTTCGGTGCCTTGGGTGGTCCGCCTCACCTAGATCCATCGTCTCAAACCTAGAGGTAGAAAAATAGCTCTCATAGGACCGCCCTTCTTTGTCCGGGGCATCTGGCTTTGCCCCGAGATTCAGAACATCCCTCGGCGCTAGCATCTGCGCATACTCGCGCAGGTATTTGTTCTGGTGTCGACGAAATATAGATGCGCGCCCTCGCTGTGGTATTACAAGCATCGTTCCCTCTAGTGTATGCTGGCACCCCCTCAATTGAAGAGATTGCCATCCCGTTAGGTTGGATTTTCATCATCCTACCACATTCCCCGAAAATAGGAATCTCCCCTCCATCTACCCCCCCTAATCCCATAGCACCCATGCTGGTCGATCAAAGCACAAGTCGGTGGAGAATTTGCTTTTCCGGGGACGTTGCTTCTGGGAACGATCTATTATTTTCCGAGAACACGGTTGTTCTTTCCGGGGCGTTAGGAAGAGTTAGATTTCGCGCATGGACGTATGATAAGTAGGTAGACCTTGGAGCCGTCCGGCTTCGCAAAGGATGGTTCCAGAACCTCTGTTACAGAAAACTTTCCGCTGGACCACTTCGCGATCAAGAACGGAATGATTTCCGCGCGCACACCCCACGGGTCCATAGCGCGGGAACCTGCCCGGTGGTGAGCGTCGGTATGTTCGAGCACAACGCACCCACCTGGCGCCAGTTGTTCCACCCACGTCGAGATTGATTTCGAAGGATCATACGAGTGGTCGTGTGAATTGCTGTAAACGAAGTCAAAGGCACTGATCCACTCAGGCTTTTGCTCATGAAAATCCCATTCGACGGTGCTCTCGAACTGATCCGCAGTGTCGGATATCTCTGTTCCGATGACCTTTGCGCCCGTGAACTCCGCAAGCCAGCGTTGCTCTACTCCCCTGCGGGTGCCGTGACAGATCCCGTTTCTAAGTGTTCTTGTGTTTCGCCTCAAATAGTCAGCCACGAACTGCAGTGTTCTCTCGTCGGCAAAGACCTTCGTAATTTTTGCCTTGTTTCCTTCCACCTGGGCATTCTTATAGCCCTCGTAATCAAAAGAACCGTCCGATCGGGTAAAACTGAATACGTGCGACTGAAGTGGATCGGCCAAGCTCGTTCCACTAGGTTGGCGGGTTCGGCGCAAAATCTTCTTTACTAAGTTCATTGCTCCTCCAAACTTGAGGCGGACCCAGTTTTCCCGTCATGACCTGACCTAGCATTACAGTTGCATTTTCGATTTGAGTTGTGCGCGTTGAGCGGCGGCCTGATGTGCTCGTCGCCAGAGCGACCATGCGATAATGGATGATGGATCAATGTGCGCGCGAGCAAGGCGGGTAGCGATGCGCCGGATTTCCTGAATCGACCATCGGATCAACTGTCGATCTTGCGCCTTGCGGGCCGCATCGTTTTTGGGGGCGGCACGGCGTTGGCGCGATGGCGGATAACCGCCACCATCGCGAAGGCGAGCATGACGAGCGATACATGGCGATGCCAGCCATGCCAGGATCGGGTCTCATTGTGGTCGAGGCCAAACTCGTTCTTGGCGGTTTCGAAACTGTCTTCTATCGCCCAACGGTGCCCCTCCACGGTGACCAATTTCTCCAGGGTCGTCCCAGCCGGACACCAGGTGGAGAAAAAAGCGAGGTCACCATCGGCGATGTTGCGGCGGATCATCAGCCCGCGGGTCCAGGTGCCGGCAAAGTCCGCGTCGAAATCATCGGCGTCAAGATCGGCGAGTTCGAGATAGGCCCAATCATGCAGTCTCGCGCCTTTGCTTCCCTCGCCTGCCGACAGCCGTCTCCAGGCCTCCTCCGGCAAGGCTTCGGCGATATCCTTTGCCGTTCCAGCCACGGCCAGCGACTTGTCCCATGAGCGGAAGGAATGGGTGGCGTTCACGCCCAGCACATAGCCCTTGCCTGCTCGTTTGAGGGCCATTTCGATGTCACCCACGCCATAGACGCTGTCGGCCGCCACCCAGGAGAACGGCACATTGCCAGCGATGGCGTGCTCGATCATGGTGAGCGCCAAGGCGGGTTTGGTGGCAAAGCGGACGTGTTCGGGCACATGCGCTGCCGCCAGACGATCCCGGTCATCCGTCCAGACTTTCGGCAGATAGAGCGCCCGGTCGATGAAGGCATGGCCGTGCCGGGAGACGTAAGAGGCGAACACGCCGATCTGGCAATTGGTGATCTTGCCTGCCGAACCTGTATATTGCCGACCGACCCCGCAGGACGCTTTGCCCTGCTTGAGAAAGCCGGTCTCATCAAGCACGAGGACGGCATCAGGATCCGCAAGCGTTTCGAGCGTGTAATCGCGTACGATGTCACGCAACCGATCCGCATCCCAGCGCCCCCGGCCCAGAATTGCCTGTTGCCGCCATGGACCAGGATCGCCTACCGCTTCCGCGCGCATCCAGCCCGTCTTGCGTCTTTCGTCCCCCAGCAGGCCATCCAAAAACTGCCCCGCTGAAGCTGCCACACGCTCCTGGGTGAACAACGGGCGCAGCCGTGCCTTCACTTCCCGTAACGAAGACGCCCAAAGTTCAAGCGTTGTCTCGACCGATGCACCTGTCATCCATGACCTCCGAATCATGGAAACTCATGGATTCAGATGTCAACCGAAAATGCAACTGTAATGCTA
>NZ_RZMX01000007.1 GCF_003992665.1 Pelagibacterium montanilacus | reverse complement strand
TTTGGAGTAGTCGCGATATCCGTTCGCGGCGCGATCGGCCTTCAACAGCCCGATGTCCTCATAATAGCGGATAGTCTTGGCCGGAAGACCTGACTGGCGGGCGGCAGTTCCAATGTTCATGGCAATGTCTCCAATGCTAACCCGGCCTTCATAAGGGTTCCTGCGACTGGAAGCGCAAGGGTCAATTGCGAAAGACGACCGCGCGGCACGGACCGCGCGGCCGGGTATTTTTAGTTGGCGTTTGCAACCAGCCAGGTCGTCATCTGCTCTATCTCGGCGACCTGTGCTTCGATGATCTCTTCGGCGAGGGCTCGCATCTGCGGATCGTCACCATGATCGAGCAGTACCTGGGCCATGTCGATGGCGCCCTGATGATGAGCGATCATCCCGCATGCGAAAGCCACATCGGCGTCTTCGTTCATCATGCCTTCGTGCATGGCGGGCATGGTGACCATCATCTTGGCCATGTTTTCCTGGACATGCTCGGGCATGGCCTCGAGGTCCATGTCCATTCCCATCATGTCCATCATCGCTGCGCCCATGTCGTCATCTTGATCGCCGTGCATGGTGCCGTGCCCCATGGACGAATGATCCATATCCCCCATCCCGGTAGTGGTCGTGCACTGGTCGGGCAGCTGGAAGTCGGCCCCCTGCGCGAGAGCGGGGACGGAAAGCGCAGCGGCTGCAAGGGCCGCCATAAAGACTATACTTGCGAAGTTCATCGAAATTCTCCTGTCAAAACTGGTTCATATTCAATCAGATCAGCAGGATGCGCGGAGGAGGAACGGCAACATCGGGCGAACCGCTGAGCGCGCCCGCCCCAATGGCGCTGATTACCTTGTCGCCTGGTTCCGAAAACAAGGAGCCATGGGGCTCGGTCGCCAAACCGGGATGGCACTGGGTCATCATGCAGCAATCGGCGCCGCAGGGTTTACAGGGGTGCTGGGCGCCCGCCATCTCGCCAGGGTCGGTATCGTGATATGCCGGATCGTGCGCCTCCTCGATCCCACTACCATGCATTTGGGCATGACGCTCGAAAGCGCCCGCGCCAGCCGGCAGCCAGACCAGGGAAACGGCCAGTGCGAGCAACGCGGCAATCATCAGCGGTAGTGTCCGGTCGGCAAGCTTCAACGAACGGCGCCTTTCGCATGCATCGGGATTGGAACTCGCGTTGAACCGAACAATTCCCCAAAATATGGCGGTTTCGAGAACGAGGGCACACCTGTCGGGATCAACTGATCTGACCGAGCTTGCCCGAAGAAAGGATCGACGATGAGCAAATACCTGCGCTTTGCTGCAATGATTGCAACGTCCACGGTGATCATGTTTGGGCTCATGTATCTCAACACTTATGCCCTCGAGCACGTCTATTGGAGCGAGACTCGGGCCTATATGGCGCTGGTCATGGGCGCGGCGATGGCCATCGTGATGATGGCCTTCATGTTGGGCATGTACGACCGTAAGGGGATCAATGCAGCGATCTTTGCTGTTGCCGCACTCATATTTGCGGGATCTCTGTATCTGGTGCGCTCGCAGGCTACGATCGATCAGGTCGACTGGTTGAAGGCCATGGTCCCACATCATTCCATTGCCATTCTGACGAGCGAGAGGGCGGAGTTGACCGACCCACGGGTTCGCGAACTTGCCGACGAAATCATCCAGGCCCAGCGCCGGGAGATCGATGAGATGGAAACCCTCATTGCCGAACTCGAACGGTGAGACTCCGGGCGCTGGCTATGCCGCACGCCGCGGTGGATAGCCCACATCGTCGAGTTCAGCCGCAATGGTGGCCTGTTCAGCGCTCGAGGTGACACGCACCACCTTGGCACCAAGATCGATATCGACTTTGGCTTCAGGATCGATCGTTTGGATCGCTTTGGTGACGCTCCTGGCGCAGCCGCCGCACGTCATGTTGTCGATCTGAAATTCCATGTGGCTCTCCTACGATTTGTTTTCTTGGACGATGGGGGTTCCAGCAGGAGGAAGGTCAAGGGAATTCGGCACGGGAGAAATTGTTGCCTGTCAGCATTGACCTTCCATCGACTGGAAGGCGCAGAGAAGGTTTCTCAGAGCTTGCCAACGGGAGCGACCAATGACCGCCCATACGAACCTCGAAACCGAAGATGGTCCGGCTGCGGGGCCAACCAAGATCACGCTTCCTGTGGTTGGAATGACCTGCGCGTCCTGCGTTGGTCGCGTTGAACGGGCTTTGGTGGGCGTGCGAGGCGTCTCTGGAGCCAACGTCAATCCTGCGACCGAGCGCGCCGAGATTACAATCGATGAGGCTGCAGACCGTGATGCTCTGGTCAAGGCAATCGAGGATGCAGGCTATGAGGTTCCTGGCCAGAAGCTGCAGCTCGCAGTCGAAGGGATGACCTGCGCTTCTTGTGTCGGTCGAGTGGAAAAGGCGTTGCTTTCGGTTCCCGGGGTGACCAGCGCTTCGGTGAACCTTGCGTCCGAACGAGCTTCTATCTGGGGAAGCGCATATCTCACTCAGGCCGCACTGATCGCTGCCATTGCTTCGACCGGTTATCAGGCGCACGCAATAAGCGCCGGCGCGGATGGGCAGGCGCAAGCCGCTCGCAAGCAGCTCGATCAGTCGGCGCTGGCCCGGGACGTATCCATTGCTGCGTTGCTCACCTTGCCGGTTTTCGTTCTGGAGATGGGCTCGCACCTTATCCCTGCGATCCACGATCTGGTAATGAACAGCATCGGGATGCAAGAGAGCTGGTATGTCCAGTTTGCTCTTACCACACTGGTGCTGTTCTGGCCCGGACTGCGCTTTTACAGGACCGGGTTGCCGGCACTCGCCAAGGGCGCGCCAGACATGAACTCGCTGGTGGCCGTGGGCACGCTCGCTGCCTGGTCGTATTCGGTGGTGGCAACCTTCACGCCGCAGGTTTTGCCCGCGGGGACCGTGAACGTCTACTTCGAGGCGGCCGCCGTGATCGTGACGCTGATCCTGATTGGCCGGCATCTGGAGGCCCGCGCCAAGGGGCGAACATCGGATGCGATCAAGCACCTTGTCGGCCTCCAGCCCAGGACAGCACGTGTTCAACGCGACGGCAAAAGTGTGGAGCTCTCGCTCGCCGAAATCGTCACTGGCGATCTGGTGGACGTCCGGCCCGGCGAACGCGTTGCGGTAGACGGCGAAGTCGTGGAGGGGTCCTCCTTTGTTGACCAATCCATGATCACAGGTGAGCCGGTGCCCGTCGAAAAGACAACGGGCGACACGATTGTCGGTGGTACGGTCAATCAGACTGGTGCCCTAACTTTCCGTGCGACCGCAGTAGGCGCCGACACCGCGCTTTCCCGGATCATCCGCATGGTCGAGGAAGCGCAGGGCTCCAAGCTCCCCATTCAGGCGCTGGTCGATAGGGTGACGCTGTGGTTCGTTCCCGCCGTCATGGGAATTGCCGCATTGACCTTTGTTGTCTGGGCGATCTTTGGTCCTGATCCGGCGATCACCTTTGCCCTTGTCAATGCCGTAGCCGTGCTCATCATCGCCTGTCCATGTGCCATGGGGCTGGCAACACCCACATCCATCATGGTTGGAACCGGTCGTGGCGCCGAGATGGGCGTTTTGTTCCGCAAGGGCGAGGCGCTCCAGTCCTTGATGGGCGCCCGCGTTGTCGCGTTCGACAAGACCGGTACGCTGACCGCGGGCCGACCCGTGCTGACAGACTTTGAAACCGTTGACGGGGTTGCCAGCAACGATGTGTTGGCTCTCCTTGCCGCAGTTGAATCCCGATCCGAACATCCCATCGCGCGGGCCATTGTCCAGGCAGCTCAAGAACAGCGTCTGGCGCTCCCAGATGTCACCGATTTCGAGGGCATTACCGGTTTCGGCATCCGCGCCCTGGCAGACGGGCGTCGCGTCGAGATCGGTGCTGACCGGTACATGGAACGTCTCGGGCTCGACGTCTCGCCATTCGCCACCACTGCAGCGCATTTGGCCCAAGACGGCAAGTCCCCGCTCTATGCCGCCATCGACGGCCGGCTCACGGCAATCATTGCTGTTGCCGATCCGATCAAACAAACGACACCGGATGCCATCAAGGCCCTTCATGATCTTGGTCTCAAGGTCGCGATGATCACCGGTGACAATCGCCACACAGCCGAGGCGATTGCCCGGCGTCTGAACATCGACCACGTAGTGTCCGAGGTGCTGCCTGATGGCAAGGTCGCTGCGGTAAGAGAGATGAAACTGGCGCACGGTCGGCTCGCCTTCGTCGGAGACGGGATCAACGACGCGCCCGCACTGGCCGAAGCCGATGTCGGCATCGCCATTGGAACAGGCACCGACATCGCCATCGAGGCCGCCGACGTGGTGCTGATGTCGGGCAGTCTCATGGGCGTCCCCACTGCGATCGCGCTCTCGAAGGCAACGATCGGCAATATCCGGCAAAACCTGTTCTGGGCCTTTGCGTACAATACCGCTCTCATTCCGGTCGCTGCCGGCGTGCTCTATCCCACATTTGGGCTGCTTTTGTCGCCGGTCTTGGCTGCAGGGGCGATGGCGATGTCGAGCGTCTTCGTGCTTGGTAACGCGTTGCGCCTGAAACGCTTCCTTCCGCCAATGTCCAGCGAGCCGAGGTCCAAAACCCAGTTCCTCACGACACAGCGAGCGCCAGCTGAATGAAGATGCGTGCAAGCGCCTTTATGCCCGTCGCACGACACATCCAATAAAAGGCAGGAACCGATGTTCTCGATCTACACCGCCTCGTCCGCTTGCCCCGACTTCCGGGCGCTCACCGATTGGCTGGTCCGGGAAGGTGTGCCCTATACGGAAAAAGATTTGTCCGACCGGACGGTCCTGAAACACATCCGGGAGCAATATGGCGACTGCGTCGCGCCAATAACGGCAATCGGGGATTGGTTCGCGTCCGGCCCCTTTGAAATCCAGAAACCGAAGATCGAAGCTAAACTTGGACAGATCGGTGGCGCAGGCAGCATCGCGGGCCCAGAGGTTCAATACCCAGAACTTCATATTCCCCAAGCCAAACAGGTTTTCAATATTGAACCCGGACAGACGATCCTCTCGGCGGCACTGGTAAAGGGTATTCCCTATCCGCACTGTTGTCGCTCCGGGCAGTGTGGCAAGTGCAAGTCGCGCCTGCTCGAGGGGGAAGTCTCGCTTCTCGGTCACACTGAATTTGCTCTTTCAGAAGAAGAGAAAGCGAATGGGCTGATTCTGGCCTGTTGTGCGGTACCCAAAGGATCGGTGAGTGTAGAGTGGCTTGGCCCGCATCACGAAAAGCCGCACCATTCCGAGCGCAGATTGCAATGTCGTGTCGCAGCCATCGACACCGCGACCCACGATATTCTCCGCGTTAGGCTCGCCCTCGATGGCCAGCCATTCAGCTTTTCTGCGGGCCAGCATGCCCGGTTGTCGTTGGAGGGACTTCCTGCACGCGATTACTCAATGGCCAACCGCCCTGACCGGAGCGAGCTCGAATTCCATATTCGTCGCGTACCCGATGGTGAAACCTCCAGTTTTATTCATGCGAATTTGAAACCGGGAGATTCCATCACACTCGAAGGTCCATTCGGATCCTCGCATTTGCGTCAGGAACACTCCGGGCCGATCCTTGCGGTTGCCGGCGGGTCGGGACTTGCGCCCATCCACTCGATCGTCGCCACGGCTCTATATCTGGGTATGGACCAACCGATCCATGTCTATTTCGGGGTGCGCACCGAGCAAGATCTCTACATGCTGGACCATTTCCAGTCCCTGGTCGATACGCATCGCAACTTGAGATTCACCCCCGTATTGTCGGATCAGCCGACTGCGCACTATCGAACCGGCATGGTCAGCGACGCGATCGCCGAGGATCTGGAAAACCTAAACGAATGGAAAGCCTACATCGCCGGCCCGCCACCGATGGTCAAAGCCACAACGCTGGTACTGGCCGGCGCGAGGCTCCAATCGCGGAATCTGCACGCCGATGTGTTTTTCACACCAGAGGAACACCCTCACCCGTGACCGAAAGGGCTGACTGCTGCCTGTCTTCTTTGGATGGCTCCCGCCGAAAGCATCGTTGCCTGCCTGGATGATGCTGGCCCCGTCGACATGCTGGTTAACAGTACCGGCATCGGCATGGTGGGCGCCATCGAGGCCTCACCATTGGCTCAGGACTGGAGTGAACCCCTGGGACTGGACCAGCGAGCAAGAAAAGCTGATACGCTCTGTGGGCCTTGAATGGAGAAGGTCCATGTCACCAAGAGGGCCCTACCGCCGTCACTCGATGCAGTTCAAGCTGCAGTTATGCCAGGACATTCGAAATGGCGCCATCGGGCGCCGCGATGCGCAGCGCACTTATAGCGTTGCCGCCAATCTCATTCAGCTCAAGCTGTCCCAGTTCGATCGTGGCGAACTCAATCAGGAAGAAGCCGAGGCAAGCGTCGCTGCGGAATACGAGGCCCGCATTTCAGCTCTTGAGCGCAAGGTCGGGCAACTGACCATGGAACTGGACATGGCCAAAAAAAACGCCGCGCCCTCTCCAGGACCCGTCAACGAGAACTCATCGATTGTCACCGGCCCGCGCATTGCTCCATCAGGCGGGGATGTCAAATGATCGATCTTCCACGGAGTACGTTCTACTACAGGCGGCTTAGTTTGGAACGCTGCGCTGGTCCAGTCCCAGGGGTTCACTCCAATCCCGGGTCAGATCTCAGCGGTAATCAACACCCTGTGACCGTAGCGACAACGAGAGCGGCGTGCCGACCGCTTTCGAAGAGGGTGGCGAAGGGTTTCAATCGGAGTGCTTGTCTTCGCGCATTTCGAACCACATGGCGTTGAGGATCGCAAAGCTGCAGGCAAGCCCGACGCCCAGTATCCAGGCAAAATACCACATCTCGTTTGTCCTTTCTCAATATGCGTTGGGGTTGCGGCCGAGGCTTTTGGGCGTCACCGGCCCGCTCATGACTTTGTAGACCCAGCTGGTGTAGGCAAGGATGATGGGCAGGAAGATCACCGTCGCGATCAGCATGATAAAAAGCGTCAGATGGCTTGATGACGCGTCCCACACCGTCAGGCTCGCATCGGGATCAAACGATGAGGGCAAAAGGAACGGGAAGAGCGACAGTCCCGCCGTCGAGACGATCCCGAATATAGCCAGCCCCGAGGCCAGGATCGCAGGCACATTCCAGCGTTCGCCAAGGTAATACACCGCCAGCCCCAGCCCGACAAAACCAAGGAACGGCGCGATCATCATCCAGGGCTGGTTGCCGTAATTGGCCAGCCATGCACCCGCTTGGCGCGCCACCGTCTTGTTGAGCGGGTTCGACGCCGCATCGGTCACCACAGTACTGGTGATCACATAGCCTTCGATCCCGAAAGCGACCCATAGACCGCCCAGACCAAACAGCCCCAGTGCGGCCAGCCCGGCCCAGCGACCATATATGCGCGCCCGCTGGGCGATCGCCCCTTCGGTGCGTGCCGCGATGACCGAGGCGCCCATAGTGGCGACCATGGCGAGGCTCACCAGCCCGCACAAAAGGGCAAATGGTGTCAAGAGGCCGAAGAAAGTGCCCAGATACTGGGGCCGCAAGGTTGCATCAAGCGAGAAAGGCGCACCCAAAAGCACGTTCCCAACCGCAACGCCAAAGATCACCGACGGCACGAACCCGCCCACAAACAGCGCCCAATCCCAGGCCTCGCGCCAGCGGCGGTCGGTGATCTTGCCGCGGAATTTAAACCCCACCGGCCTCAGAATCAGCGCCAGCAGGATGACGATCATGGCAAGATAAAAGCCCGAAAAGCTGACCGCATAGAGCGGTGGCCAGGCGGCAAAGATTGCGCCGCCGCCGAGCACAAGCCACACCTGATTGCCCTCCCATGTGGGGCCTATCAGGTTGAGCAGCACGCGCCGTTCCTCGTCGGTTCGCGCCACGGCAGGCAAGAGCGCACCGATTCCCAGATCCATACCGCCCATGATGGCAAAGCCGATCAACAAGATACCCAATAGCGCCCACCAGATTATCCGCAGGCTTTCGTAATCGATTGGAATAAAATCCATTTGTCCTGTTCCTTATTCGGCGGGTGCAGGGTGGGCAGCAGTGGGGCTTGGCGCTTGGGGCACCTCCTCGGTCTCCCCGTTGAGCAGCGCCACGTAGTCCTTGGGCCCGGCGTTGATCGCCTTTGTCATCAGCCAGACCATGATTACAGCCAGAATGGTGTAGACGGTGACATAGAATGAGAGGCTGATCACGAGGTCGGTGACGGTCAGCCCCGAGGCCGCGTAAAAGGTCGGTAACACGCCCTCGATGGCCCAGGGCTGGCGGCCATATTCGGCGATGATCCAGCCCGCTTCGGCGGCAATCCAGGGCAGCGGCAAGACCGCCACGGCCACTTTCAAAAAGCTCTTGTGCTTGTCTAGCGTCCCGCGCGATGCCTTCCAGAAGGCCAGCGCAAAAAACGCGATGAAAAAGAACCCAACCCCCACCATCAGCCGGAACGTCCAGAACAGGGGCCACACATCGGGCACGGTATCGGCCGCCGCCATGGCGACTTCCGCATCGGTCGCGTTTTCGATATCGACGCGATAGCGCTTGAGCAGCAAGGCATAGCCCAGGTCGGGCCAGGTTTCGCCAATCGTTGTCCGTGCTGCTTCGTTAGTGCGGTCGGCCTGCAGGGTCTCGAGCGCTGTATAGGCCTTGAGCCCGTTGCGAATCCGCTCGCCCGCCTGGATGACCAGATCGTCGATGCCGGGTAGTTCGGTATCGAACGAGCGGGTCGTGATTAGGCCCAGAACCCATGGAATCTTGATTTCCCAGATCGAGCCGTCCGCTTGGGGAAACGCAACCAGCGCAAGCCCCGCAGGCGCCGCTTCGGTGTGATACATCGCCTCCATAGCGGCGATCTTCATTTTCTGGTGCTCGGTTGCCACATACCCGCTCTCATCGCCCAGAACGACAACCGAGAGCGCTGCGGCCAGCCCGAAGCTGGCGGCCACCACTATCGAGCGCTTGGCCAGTTCGATATGGTTGCCCCGGAGCAGAAACAATGCACTGACCGCCAGCACGAACACCGCGCCGGTAACGTAGCCGGCTGAAACGGTGTGCACGAACTTGGTCTGCGCGACGGGGTTGAAGATCACCTCCATGAAATTGGTGATTTCCATGCGCATGGTGTCGGGATTAAACGTCGCGCCGACCGGATACTGCATCCAGCCATTGGCGATCAAAATCCACAGCGCGGAAAAATTGGCCCCCAGTGCCACAAGCCAGGTGACCACCAAATGCCCCACTTTCGACAGCCGGTCCCAGCCGAAAAAGAACAGACCGATAAACGTGGCTTCGAGAAAGAACGCCATCAGCCCTTCGATGGCGAGGGGTGCGCCAAAGACGTCGCCCACATAATGGCTGTAATAGCTCCAGTTCATGCCGAACTGGAATTCCATCACGATGCCGGTGGCCACGCCCATGGCGAAGTTGATGCCAAAAAGTGTGCCCCAAAACAGGGTCATTTTTCGCCAGATCTCCCGACCGGTCATCACATAGACGCTCTCCATGATGGCCATCATGAACGAAAGTCCGAGCGTTAGGGGTACGAACAGGAAGTGATAGAGCGCCGTGGCCGCAAATTGGGCCCGCGACAGGTCGACGACGGTTTGATCGATCATCATGGGGTTTGCCTTGGTCGAAAGGTCGATTGTAGTCCTCGATAATCGTGTTCGGTTCCGCCCTCCTTGATTCAGGTCAAGGCGGTGCGGTTCGCTGCGGCAATAGGGTCGCGCTGACAAAGGCAATTGTCTTTTCTGCGTGCCGGACCTTTTCATGACCGTTTCCTCCGAGACCCACCGCCCTTTCGATCGCCGGCTCAAGGCCATTGCCAAAGATGGGGGGCTGCCGCTCGTCCTTGCCATTGCCGCCCCGCTTGGCAGCGGCGCGTTGCTGGTCGTTCAGGCCTATCTCCTCGCCCAGATTCTTGGCGCCACCATCGTTGATGGCGCTCCGATTGGTACGGTCGCTCCAATGATCGCAGCTGTCGCTGCGCTGTGGTGCGTGCGGGCAGCCTTTTCGGCGCTGGGCGAATATGCCGGGCAAGTCGGTGCAGAGCGGATCAAGGGGACGCTGCGCGTCGCGCTGTTTGATGGCCTTTTGTTGCCCCAGCGCGGTCTGGGTGTCGCCCCTGCCTCGGGTGCCACCAGTGCGGCACTGGTGGATCAGGTGGAGGCGATCGAGCCTTTTTTCGCGCGCTATCTGCCCGCCATGATTGCGGCGGGGTTCTTGCCGTTTGCCTTTGCGGTCATCCTTTTTCCCATCGACTGGATCGTGGCCCTGCTGTTTGTCTTCACCGCTCCCGCCATACCCCTGTTCATGGCGCTTGCTGGGATGGGCGCGCAGGCGGCCACCAATCGGCAGGCCAATGCGCTGGCTCAGCTCTCGGCCTATTTCGCTGACCGGTTGCGCGGGCTGGTTACCCTTAAGCTTTTGGGGCAGGCCGGACCTGCAACCGATGCCGTGCACGCCGCCAGTGAAGATCTACGCCGGCGCACAAATGGGGTTCTGCGCATCGCCTTCCTCTCGTCGGCCATTCTCGAGTTCTTTGCCGCGCTGGGGGTGGCGGGCGTTGCACTCTATGTCGGCCTGACCTTTCTGGGCTATCTCCCGTTCCATCCCGAGCTGACGCTTGCCTCTGGCTTTTTCTGCCTTCTGATGGCCCCTGAGGTCTATCAACCCCTGCGGCAACTGGCGGCCCATCATCACGACCGCGCCGCAGCACGCTCGGCACTGGCTGAAATCGAAAAGCAGATCGGAGTTACGACCGCCATCGCGGCGCCCAGCGTCGCGGCCATCCGCGCGCGCGGTCCCATCGCCATCCGCACGCTTTCTGTCCCACCCATCCTCGATGGGCTCGATCTCGATATCGCGTCGGGGAAACACATCGCCATCATGGGCGATAGCGGCATCGGCAAGTCCACGCTCTTGCGCGCCATTGCCGGGCTTTTGCCCCATGAAGGCGAGATCGACTGGGGCGCTGGCCGGCCGAAAATCGGGTACATCACGCAAAACCCGCGCATTTTTTTCGGCACCATCGCCGACAATATCGGCTTTGCCGATCCCAGTGCCACGCGCGCGGCTATCGAAACAGCAGCCGAGTTGGCGCAGGTCAAATGCTTTACCGCGGCCTTGCCTGACGGGCTCGATGCAGTCATCGGTGAGGGCGGGGAGGGGCTTTCGGGCGGACAGGCGCAGCGTGTCGCGTTGGCTCGACTGTTTCTCACCGATCCCGATCTCATCTTGCTCGACGAGCCCACGGCCCATCTCGATCAGCGAACCGAAGCCGAAGTCCTCGATGCCATCTTTGACTTCGCCCTGGGCCGCGCGCTCGTCATCGTCACCCACGCCCATGCCGTCGCCGCCCGAGCCGATGCCGTCTACCGCATGGCCGGCGGCAAGCTCTTTGCCGTGCCTCACCGGCGCCACCGCACGTCTGCCCTCCGAAAGGTTGCGCAATGAAGTCGCTTTTGTTTTTTGCTCCGCTGCTCAGGCCTCATCTGCGTGCCTTTGCGCTGACGCTGACCCTGTCGCTCACAACCTTGGCGGCGGGGACAGCCCTTTTAGGCGTCTCGGGCTGGTTTCTAACGGCCACCGCGCTGACGGCGGTCGGAATATCGTTCAATCTCTTTGCACCCTCGGCGGCCGTACGCGGCTTTTCGTTCATCCGCATCCTGTCGCGCTATTTCGAAAAGCTCGTCGGCCACAATGCGACCCTGTCGCTTTTGTCCGACATTCGTCGCTGGTTGTTTGCGTCTTTGTTTCCGCGCCTGCCGTTGCCAGGCCGCCAGTTGCGTCACGGCGATCTCGTCAGTCGCATGACCGCCGATGTCGATGCCCTCGATACGCTCTTTCTCGTCGCCATCGGCCCTCTCGTCACAGCGCTCATCGTCGGCGGCACCATGACGGCAACCCTTTTCTGGCTCCTGCCCGGCGCCCATTGGATTTACGCCGGCGCGATGGCTGCAGCTGCGCTCGCGATACCCGCATTGCTCATCGTTTTCACCCGCGATCTGGGGCGTCAGATTATTGATGCTATGGCGAGCCTCCGCGTCCATGTGCTCGATGCTGTCGTGGGACATGACGACATCGTCCTCTTTGACCAGCAGCGCCACGTGTCGGCTCGTTTTGGTGCTGCACAAGCTGAACTCTCGCGCCTGCGCTCTCGGCAGGGGCTCGCGGTCGCGCTCGCCGGCGGCGGGGTGCAGGTACTCACCGCCGCAGCGCTGCTTGGCACGCTGATCGTGGGCCTTGCCGCGCTCGAAACAAACGCCATCAATGGAGCGGTGCTCGTCGGTCTTTTGCTTGCCGTGATGGGAAGTTTTGAAGCGACCAATGTCGTTGTCCGCGCGGTGGGCAAGCTCGGCTCTGCCTTTGCCGCTGCTGACCGCCTCAAGGCGATTGCGACCCGCCCGCCGGCTATCGTGGAACCGGTCCGGGCCATCCCGTTGCCGCCGGGCAGCAGCGTTTGTTTCGACCATGTCGATTTCTGCTACGATGACGGCGTCCCCGTCCTTGTCGATTTCAGTATCGATCTGGCCGCTGGCGGCCATCTGGCGATCACCGGGGCGAGCGGTAGCGGGAAATCGACGGTTCTGAGGCTCTTGCTTCGCCTTGCAGATCCGCAAGCGGGGAAAATCACTGTGGCGCGCACAGAGATATCGCATGTCGCATTGGCCGATCTTCACGCCCGCATTGCGCTTATGAGCCAGGATAGCTCCATATTTTTCGACACCATCCGTAACAATCTCACCCTCGCCCGGCCCGATGCCACCGATGCCTCGCTTTGGGCGGCGCTTGCCGGTGCCAGACTCGATCAGACCGTCCGCGCCCTACCACAGGGTCTCGACACCATGGTCGGGGAGATCGGCGCGACGCTCTCTGCGGGGCAGGGGCGGCGCCTGGCTCTTGCGCGCACACTGCTTTCGTCCGCCGACATTGTTGTTCTGGATGAACCCACACAAGGTCTCGATCGAGAAACCGAGCTGGCCTTTTTCAACGACATGGCGCGAGCGCTGGAGGGGCGCACCGTAGTCTGTGTCACCCACGCCCATATTCCCGCCGAGATCGGGTTGGCTACGCGTCGGCTCGAAAACGGTCGCCTCACGGACGCTTGAAAATGAACCCTCGCACCAGACCTGTCGACGCCACCACGCCATTGGAGCCCGAGCGCATTCACAATACGCTTTCGACCATTCATCGCGATCAGCGCGCTATTTGCGATGCACTCGAAGCGATCGCCGATGCCTTGCCAATTTCGGTCGACCGGCAGGCTTGCCTTCATGCAGCGCGCGCGCTCGGTCCCTTGATTACCAAGGCCCATCAGGTCGAAGAGGAGATGATCTTTCCAATGATATCCGAGCGCTGGATCACAACCCCTGGGCTCGACAAGATCATCGAGCGTCTCAAATACGAGCATTTTGAAGACAGCTGCTATGCCGAGGAAGTACAGGAAGCGTTGCTGTCCTTTGTGCGGGGCGAACGCAGGCTCTCCGCCGAAGCGCTGGGTTACATGCTGCGCGGCTTTTTCGAAGCCCTACGCCGCCACATCGCTTTCGAGGAAGATTTCCTGGTGCCGCTGTTCGGCTTCTGCGGTTCCAGGGGCAGGCTGAACTGAACCCCCTTGCCCGAAGCTCCAGCCGGCAAAGATCGGGCACGATCAGAGCGCGGTCATTCTTGATCTCGATCGCTCCATGGTGCGCCCCTTGATCAACTGCCGCGAGAGGGGGGTCGATGGTCAGCCCTAGAAAATCGACGCTATCGATCCGCCACGGCGAATGTCTTGCCGGTCGCTTCGCGCTCGGCCTACGCCACCGAGTCCATATGGGTTGCAACAGCGCTCCTCCATTATCATTTGGTAGTGTCAGGAGCACCGAGGTTCGTCTGCATGGAGCCAATCGCCGCGATGGTGGCGCCGACGAGCAGCGCCGGAATGATGACGAGCGCCGGGCCGGCCGCTGCACCTGCCGCTGTCATCCAGCCGATCTTGGCCAGAAGCGCCGTCATCTGCAGCACCAGAAATACCGAATAGGCCGGAGCCAGCAGTGCGCCATGGGCACGACCCCTTAGACAAGCATAGCCGGCGATCAGCGAAAGCGGGATGAAGATCGCCAGATCAAAGCCCTGGACGATCATGGTGGTCAGATGCGCCAGTCCGTCCGGATAGAGCGACCCGTCCACCAAAGGCGGAATGATGACGCTCAGCCACAACAAGGTGATGAGCGTACCATTGGTCAGCAGGACGCCGCCGACTAGAAGACGGTTGTGCGGCAGCACGAACGTCTGGGCAGGCCTCATCAGAACTACTCGCAGGAGGACTTGGGAGCTGAGCAATACCAGCGCCACCCAAACGAGGAAGAGCTCATTATAGGTCGCCATGGCAAGATAGAGCGTGTACTGCACAAAAAAAATATCCGACCGCGCCAATGAAAGCGAGATGACCGGCCCTCGAGCCAGTCAGGGCCCAGAAGAGCGCCGCCAGAAGGGCAGGCACGCCAACGAAGAGGGTGACGAGGTCCTGCGCCAAACCCTGGATGGCGATTTCTGCCGGCATGTGGCGATAAGGCCCATAACCGTAAAGCGTCACTGCCTCGCCGCGAACCGAGAGGTATTCGCTCGGGCCTGGCCCGTCGCCAAACAAGAACGGGAATGCCGCGGCAATCGCGGCGAGAAGCGTTATGAGCACCACAGCAGTGATCAGGCTCGTTGAGAGGCACTGGCGCTGTGGGAGCATGTCGGCTTGGGCGGCGCGCTGATGCATTCGCTACTCCTACTTCAAGGCTATGTGGGCGACAGTTCAGCTGCGATTCATACTGGAGCCAGATCGACTACGTCGCGGTGATTTCAGACTACTTGATGCCCTCGTCAGGCGGTACTTTGGGCCCGTGTTGAGCCGTCGGTGCCTACGACTACGGCTTTCATGGCGAGTCCGCCAGTTCCTTGAGGCTAGCGCATCTTGCGCGCGCGGTGGTTGATCCCAATCAATGTGCGTCGCGGGTCTCAGCGCGATGATCGGATCGTTGCAGACACCGACCATGGAGATTGAAATTATGGAACCCGCAACAAAGGACCCGGTTCGTATCAGCCAGGAAAAACAGAACAGCCCGCGCTCATGGCACCCATTCGAAGACCTGCATCACCAGATTGACAGGTTGTTTGAAGATTTTTCCCGTTCGAGCTGGCTGCGCCCCGCCAATTCGCGCTTCGACGCTGCTCTCGAGCGCGAGAAGATTTGGAAGGCGCCGACGGTGGATATTTCCGAAAGCGAGGACAGCTACGACATCAAAGCGGAAATGCCCGGCATGGACGCAAACAATGTCGAGGTTTCGCTGCGAAACGGCAATATCGTGATCCATGGTGAGAAGCGCGAAGAGTCCGAAGAGAAGAGGAAGGATTATTACGTCAAAGAACGCCAGTTCGGTTCCTTCGAGCGCGTTTTTGCTTTGCCCGAGGGTATCGATGTCGAAAAGATAGCGGCAGACTACCAAAACGGTGTTCTGACGGTGAAATTGCCCAAGAGCGCACAGGCGAAGACAGCCGAAAAGAAGATCGCGATCAACGCAGCATGAGGGGGCAAGGCGGTCGCAGTCTGCGACCGCCTTGCCGGTTGACGCCGAGATGGCGGTTGCACGTTCAGGGAGTGGGCAAAGCGTGAAAAAAGACGAGTTCGCCGTGTGTATACATTGCGGTGCGGTCAATCAGTTGCCAGGGACCAAAGATGGAATGGAGGCAACGTGCGGCAAATGTGGTCACGCCCTGTTCCAGGGTTTGCCAGTTGCTGTCGATACAGCGATGTTTGATCGCCAGGTCGCAAAGAGCACTATACCGGTTGTCGTCGACATTTGGGCGCCGTGGTGTGGTCCTTGCCTCGGGATGGCGCCTGAATTTGAAAAGGCTGCCAGAGCCATGGAGCCGGCGGTGCGGTTTCTCAAGGTCAATTCCGATCAGGAACAACACCTCTCGCAGCGGCTTGGCATTCGTGGCATTCCTACCATGATCGTCTTTCGTTCGGGCAACGAAATTGCGCGCCAGGCGGGCGCCATGGGATCGGGACAGATTGTGTCCTGGCTCAACGCCCAGCTGCGCTGAAGGACAATCGTCTCCTGTCTATCCATACCCCAAAAGCTGGGGTAGGGTGGGGCAGCTAAAATTGCAGCAGTTGCCCATGCCCGAAATAGCCAATACGGACGCCACTCTCGCGGGCCAAGCCGCAAAGCTACGGGCGATCCTTGAAAGCGCGGTCGATGCGATTTTGACCATCGACGCCAACGGCAGCATAAGGACCGTCAATCCCGCCGCCGAAAGGCTCTTCGGCTATACGCAGGACGAGTTCCTCGGACGCAATGTGCATTTCCTTATGCCCGAGCCCTATCATTCGGAGCATGACGAGTATTTGCGCGCCTATCGCTCGACGGGACGCCGGAAAATCATCGGCATCGGGCGCGAGGTGGTGGGGCGTCGCGCAGATGGCAGCCATTTCCCCATCCATCTAGCGGTCAGCGAATTCGAGATCGATGGGGAAACGCAGTTTGCGGGGATCATAAGAGACCTTTCCGATCACAAGGAGACCGAGCTGGCACTGCGCGAAGTCCAGAAAATGGAAGCGATGGGGCAGTTGACCGGCGGTATCGCCCACGACTTCAACAATCTTCTGACAGTGATTATCGGCAACCTCGAAATGCTCGATATGCGCCTTAAAGAGGAGAGCCACCGGGAGCTGGCCAACGAGGCGCTTGAGGCGGCCGAGGTGGGCTCGAGACTGACCGCTCGGCTCCTCGCCTTCGCGCGCCGCAGCCATCTCGAACCCAAATCGGTCAACCTCAACACTTTCGTTCTCGATCTGACGGACATGCTGCATCGGACGCTGGGCGAAACCATCCTGCTGTCGAGTGCCTTAAGCCCTAGTCTGTGGACTGTGCGCGCCGATGCCTCTCAGATCGAAAGTGCCATCGTCAATCTCGCCGTCAACGCGCGGGATGCCATGCCCGACGGCGGTCGGCTGGTGATCGAGACCGCCAATGTCGAATTTGATGATGATGGGAGCGAAGGACTCGCTGCGGGCGAATATGTCCGGCTTTCGGTTTCCGATACCGGTTCCGGCATGCCGCCTGCGGTGCTCGAACGCGCCTTTGAGCCGTTCTTTACCACCAAGGAAAAAGGGCAGGGCACCGGGTTGGGGCTTTCCATGATTTACGGATTTGCCAGGCAGTCGCGCGGCCACGCGGCCATCTACAGCGAGTTGGGGCAGGGCACGACGGTCAGCCTCTATCTGCCGCGGCATCGCGAGATCAAACCAGAAATGCACGCCCCACTAAAGACAATAGATGAACGCGGTCGCGGGCAGTTGATCCTGGCGGTCGAAGACGACGAGCGTCTGCGGCGGCTTACCGTCGCGCGCCTTGAGGAATTAGGATATCGAGTTCTTGAGGCTCACAGCGGAGCGGCGGCGATGGATGTGCTGGCGGCCTACCCCGAGGTCGAACTATTGTTTACCGATCTCGTGATGCCCGGTGGCATGTCCGGGTATGATCTGTCGACGAGGGCGCGCGAGCTGTTTCCGGGTCTCAAATGCCTTTTGACCTCGGGCTACGCTGAAGAATTGACACGCGCGGACAAACTCACCGAGGCCAATCTCAAAGTGCTGCGCAAGCCCTACCGAATGGCGGAACTGGCCGAGGCCATAGCAGAGGCACTCTAGGAGGGTATTCGGGGGGTAAAGGTATATCCGGCCCCGCGAACGGTCTTCAGCAATTGCGGGCTCGCAGGGTCTGCCTCGATTTTTTTGCGCAGCCGGGCGATCTGGTTGTCGATGCTGCGGTCAAAGGGTGACCAGGCATGGCCCTTCAGCCGATCCAGAATCTGGTCCCGATTGAGAACCCGGTTGGGATTGTCTGCGAACACGGCCAGAAGGTCGAACTCACCGGTGGTCAGTGTCACCGGACCCTCAGGTCCGATGAGTGTCCTCCGCTCGACATCGAGCACGAAACCATCAAAGCGGATATCGGTACCGGCGCCGTTGGGCGTGGTGGGCCGGGACGCGGCGCGGCGAAGCATAGAACGCACCCGTGCCAGCACTTCACGGATGTGGAACGGCTTTGCGATATAGTCATCCGCTCCCACTTCCAGTCCCACGATACGGTCGATCATGTCGCCCTTGCCAGTGATCATGATGATGGGCACGTCCGACATCTGCCGGATTTCGCGCGCGATGGTTAGACCATCCGAACTGCCAAGATTGAGATCGAGCGTGATGAGGTCGGGGTTCTGGTCCATGCTCCTTCGGACGGCCCTTCCATCGGCCGCTTCGGAAATGCGATATCCTTCATCCTCAAGGCAACGCCGCAGCATACGTCGCACCTTGTCATCGTCATCAACGATCAGAATGTGAGGGCTATCGTTTAGCATTATTGTGCCTTGGCCACGCCGGCTTCAAAACCCGGTGTTGTGCTACCTTCTATTACATTCTGTTACATTGGCGGCGCAAGCGGGTTACCCCCGCGAGGCATTGTCTCCAGACCAAACGACCACCACGGTTCAGGAGACGTCCCATGCTGCACTTTGCATCACTTGAGAGCCCCGCGCCCGTCTGGACCTTGTCCCCGATCGAAGACGCCGCTGTCAAAACACTGCGCGCGCATGACCCGCTGACTTTCGAAGGCGACAAGGCAGACCGACTTTTTGAGGTCCTTGAAGGGGTTATCCGGGTCTACAAGGTTTTCCAAGACGGTCGCCGGCAGATCATGTCGTTCGCCTTTCCCGGCGACATTATCGGCTTTGCACACGAAGATACCTACAGCTTTGACTGCGATGCCCTGGTGTTTTCCCGCGTTCGGGCCATTTCCAAGGCAAGCCTGCTGCGTACGGTACGCGAGCGCCCTGAACTGGGGGAAAAGATGCTTGCTGCCGCCTCTCGACAGATTACTGCGGCGCAAAACCTCTCGATTGTTCTATGCCGGAAATCGGCTCTCGAAAGGGTGGCGTCATTCTTGTGCACCCTGGCAGGGAGGCACCAGTTCCTGGCGTGTTCGGGCACGGTCAGCTTGCCGATGACGCGCGCCGATATCGCCGATTATCTCGGTCTGACCATCGAAACGGTGAGCCGCAACATCACCAAGTTGCGCGGGCTGGGCGTCATCAGCCTTCCCAAGACTGGCTACGTACAGATCGAGAATATCCAGCGCCTGCAAAGCCTCGCAGATTGTGAAGTCGACCTCCACTGAAGTTCGGGCCAATCGGGATCGATAGGGTGGCGATAAACGGAAATGACCAAGCGCCGAGCCACAGGGCAGGTTGGAACACCTCCAAAGCATACCGGAGTGCGGCGCCAGCGGTCGTATCGCGTGGCGGTATGCGTGTTCAAGGATGTCGGCCCCCTTGCACTCGCGCTGATCTATCTTGCTCAGCGCTCAATCGATATCTCCGATATGGCGGTACTTATGGCATCGGAAACCAGGTTCGATCCGCTGCCTGCGCCCGCCACCTGGCCCGCCGTTTTTCGACGGAACAGATCCGGACAATCCCGGAATTGGGTCCACATCGGCACTGCCGCATCATTCACCGTCAGGCACCTGGCAACCCCCGATGCGTGGGCGTCTGTCCGAACTGAACAAGAAATCGAGACCGACCTGGAAGACGGGCACGTTGTCCTCCTGATCTATGGGTTGCGAAGTTCGCTTCAAGCTCTGGTGACGAGCATACTGATCGATATCCCTGTCCTCAGAGTAGAATTGCATGATGTTCCTGAACTGAGAGAGCCTTGATCGAGGTCAAGGCGGACAACGTCGCTTAAGGGTTTGATCGAAAATGACAACGGATCATGGGAGCCCAAAAAAGATGATCAAAGACATTTGCGTCCATCTCGACGGCAATGTTGAGGATGAGGCACGCTTGGCGATTGCCGAACAGATTGCCGAGCACTTCGATGCATTTTTGGCGGGCGTCCTCGTCAATCCGCTCCCAGCTATTCGTGCAATGGGAGGATTTGGATACAACGGGTTGGGGCTCGACGAGCTGCAGCACTCGGCACGCGCGCGAGGAGACGAAGCGATGAGACATCTACGGACGCGCTTTGATGCGTTGCCAATGCGGCATGAACTGCGTCGCCACGACGTCGAGGATGCGCGATGTAGCGAAATTTTCGTTCAGGAAGCTCGGCTGTTCGACTTGTTCGTGGGAACTCGGCCTTACGGGCATGAGGACAATCTGGCTGATGTTATCGAAGCAGTGCTCTTTCGCTCCGGTCGGGCCTCCTTGCTGGTCCCACCGGGCGCGATCAAGTCCTTTGATCCCGATACGATCGTTGTAGCGTGGAGCAACACCCGCGAGTCCGCTCGGGCAGTGTCCGAAGCGATGCCGTTCCTTGTCCGGGCAAAAGCCGTTTCAGTATGCATGGTTGGCAACGAGGACAAGGGCGGCATTGAACGCGCCGCTCAGGGCAGCGACATTGCCCGCCACCTCGATCGCCATGGGGTCAAGGTTCAACTCAATCCGGTGCCGCACGGCAAAGGTGTGTCCGACACATTGCTCGAGGAGGCCACACTGGCCGGTGCCGGACTGCTCGTAATGGGTGCCTATGGGCATTCGCGGTTCCGCGAATGGATGCTGGGCGGCGCAACTCGCGGCGTGCTGACACGGGCAACTCTCCCCGTACTCATTGCCCACTGATGCGGTCTCCTACACGGACCAGCTGTGAGCGTGTCGGCACGCCTTATCGAGCGCGGTAGCCCCCACTTCATCCACCCAGATCAACAGTTTTCCGAGACAATTGTCATCTGAGCCGTCGAACCGGTGTTCCGCCCCCGGGTGGAGAATGAGAGACCGGTCGGCCAGTTGCCCGAGCGTCACACGTTTCGATTCTGATCAAAATTCGGGCTGTCCAGGCCCACTGGCCACACAGCATTGGCGACCGGCCCGCCGTTGCGGCTTTTCCGTACGGGTTACCTTGTAAGTATGCATATTTCCCGAGCGATCCGCGATTGAAACATATTCGCCCGTCACGAAACGCTCTTCGCCAAAGCGGTAGCCGTGTTCGTCGTCGCTGACCCGCTCGATGTCGTAGTCGAAGTGCCACTCTCCGTCTTCGGTCTGAACCGCGCCGGGACTGTCGGAGGCTCCAACTCCAAGTAGGATAGAGCCTGATGAGCAAGACAACGAACAAGTTTTCCCCCGAGGTGCGGACCCGGGCGGTTCGGATGGTGCTGGAGCATGGCGGGGAGTATCCGTCGCGCTGGGCGGCAGTGGTTTCGGTTTCCCAGAAGATCGGCTGCTCGGCCCACACCCTGAACGATTGGGTGAAGAAGGCCGAGGTTGATGGTGGACGGCGAGCTGGCGTGCCCAGCGAGGTGGCCGAGAAGCTCAAGGCCCTGGAGCGGGAGAACCGAGAGTTGCGGCAGGCCAACGAGATCCTGCGCAAAGCGTCAGCATATTTTGCCCAGGCGGAGCTCGACCGCCCACTGAAGCGATGAGCGCCTTTATCGACGAGCATCGTGGGCATTATGGGGTCGAGCCGATCTGCAGAGTCCTGCCGGTCGCCCCATCCACCTATCATGAGCATGTCGCTCAACGCCGTGATCCCTCGCGGCTGTCGGCCCGTGCCCAACGCGATGAAGCCCTCAAGCCTGAGGTCATGCGGGTCTTTGCCGAGAACTTCTCGGTCTATGGCGTCAGGAAGGTTTGGCGACAGATGCAGCGGGAAGGGTTCGATGTTGCGCGATGCACGGTGCAAAGGCTGATGCGGGAGCTCGGCCTGCAGGGTGTCATTCGCGGCAAACCGGTTCGCACAACGATCAGCGACAAGGCTGCCCCATGCCCGCTCGACCAGGTGAACCGCCAGTTCCATGCCCCGGCACCCGATCGGCTCTGGCTTTCGGATTTCACTTACGTGGCCACCTGGGCCGGCTTTGTCTACGTGGCCTTCGTCATCGATGCCTGTGGCCGGCGCCTAGGTCTGGCTTTTGAAGGTGAGGTACATGAGCGTCAGATAGAGGACGGGCATTACCCCCAGCACAGGGAAGACATCAAAGCTAGGGTCAGGACACATTGATCCAGAAGATGATTGTTGCTGCGATGCAGATTGCCGAGAAGAATGTGTGGGCGCATCGGTCATATCGAGTGGCGATGCGTCGCCAGTCCTTTAGCTTTGCGAACAGGTTCTCGACCCTGTGACGCTGGCGGTAGATGTTCTTGTCGTAGGCGAAGGGAACCTTGCGGCTGCGGCTTGACGGGATACAGGGCTCAATTTCCTTATCGACCAAGGCCTTCCGGAACCAGGCACTGTCATAGCCGCGGTCGGCGATGAGGTGAGTGGCGGCGGGCAATGCATCGAGCACCATGGCTGCGCCCTTGTGGTCGCTGACCTGACCGGCGCTGAGCCTGAGGATGATCGGCCGCCCAGCCTGATCGCATACGGCATGCAGCTTGGAGTTCAACCCGCCTTTGGTGCGTCCGATATGGCGGGGAACATCCCCTTTTTTAGAAGGCTCGCAGCGGTGCGATGAGCCTTGAGATGGGTCGCGTCGATCATGATCCGCTCCGGTCTGGGGCCGCCCTGGCTGAGCGCGACGAATATCTTGTCGAACACACCCAATCGGCTCCAGCGCATGAAGCGGTTGTAGAGCGTCTTGTGCGGGCCATAAGCCTTGGGCGCGTCCTTCCACTGCAGACCATTGCGGATCACATAAACAATGCCGCTCACCACCCGCCGATCATCGACACGCGGAACACCGTGAGCCGGTGGAAAATGCGGCGATAGCCGCGACATCTGAGCCGGGCTCAGCAAAAACAAATCACCCATCAGACCCTCCAATGGAGAATCTGAATCACAAATCAAACCAAATTAATAGGTCCTGACCCTAGGGGTGCCGCACTGAAGTGCCGATATTCGGTAGCTGACATACAAACCGGCGCCGAGAATTATCGGAAGGCCGATAGACCAGGGCAAGAGTGGGTTGCGGGTCGGTGAGCATGGGAGTTTCCTTTATCATCCATGGACTGCAAGACGATGGATTTTTCGCCGATGAACCGGCCAATCGCATTAGAAGCCATCTTCCATCACGCGAACGATTTTCTGAGAACCCATTGATGATTGGCGTGTGCCGCTCCCGGGGTTGAAGCTTCACCGTGTCACGAACCCCGCTGCGTTGCTTTGACCGCGATCAAGGACAGGGCGGAAGGAACGTCCTAATCGCTAGCCAACAGAACAATTTCGAGATTGATCTTATGGCCTATACGCTCAACCGAACGTTTCCCGACGCCAGCTTTGCCGATATCGAACGCCGCACACGGGCGGCGCTGGCTGGACACGGTTTCGGGATTCTCACCGAAATCGATGTTCAAGCCACTATGAAGGCCAAGATCGATGAAGACTTGGAATCATATCTGATCCTTGGTGCCTGCAACCCGAAAATGGCGTTTGCAGCCCTAGCGATCGAACCCCGCATCGGGGCGATGCTCCCATGCAACGTTGTCGTGCGCCGGCATGGGCACGTGGTTGAAGTCAGCGCCATCGATCCCGCCGTTGCCATGGAACCGGTCGGCAATTCCAGCTTGGCGATGGTGGCCGCCGTGGTCCGTGACATGCTCGTGGCTGCCTTAGCCAAAATTTGAGGCGATTATTGCAAGCTGCGTGGTACACAGAGGGCATGTCCGCGCTGTGCCATTTCCGTAGAGCAGTGCCCAAGGCATGGGCCTGCAGCCACAGTTGCAGCGTGCTGAAGATGCTATTGCATCCTCTGGAAAAACTGGCGTGCCTGGGCATTTGTGGAGCGTATGCCACGCCCGATTGATCTTGCTCGCTGAATGAAACTTGCTGATCGTGTTCTCAAATCACAGTGGCCTAGCAGGCTGTTGAAGAAGTCTACCGAATAGCTTTGAGGACGGCTTCGTCGCCGTTGTGATAGGCGAAGATGATGTCGATGGAGCCGTCTGGCTGCAATTCAGCATCCCCCTCACCACTGACCTCGTTCATTTCGTCTGATCCGGTCCATGTAAAGAAGATCATTGCAGGGCTGTAGCCGATTTCGAGGTTGGCCTGCATGGCTCCAAACGCGATCTCACCGCGGTTGTCCGCGCCGATGGCGATCGTGGCGGGTCCGCAAAGACTGAGGTAACCGCGGTCCCAGATATCGGCCTCGACGATGCGCCAGCGACCGACCAGTTGGCATTCTGCCGGCGCGCTCATGCCGATCCCGCCAGCAGCTTTGGCAGCCGTACCAGATTGTAGGCGGCGGCAGCGAAGGTGAAGGACCAGCCGACGCGGTCAATGCCCCTGAACTTTGTCTTGCGCTGCCCGGCGATGGTCTTGATCCAGCCAAAGGCTTCTTCAATCCGCTTTCTGATGCGCATGCTGACCCCATATCCAGCATGATGGGTGGTCCGTCCGTCGATGCCCGATCGTCGTCTGTTGAGATTTTGCGCGACGTGCGGGGTTACCTGCATCGAGCGCAACTCATTGACGAAGTCAGCAGCGTCATAGCCCTTGTCCGCTCCCAGCGTGATCGGCCTTGGCCGGTCGGCATGAGGCTCTATCATGTGCAGCGCCGCCACGCGCTCGCCGTGCCCATCGGCCGCCGTCAAGCAGGCATCGACCAGCAGGCCATGACGGTTCTCCATGAGCCCATGTCCCATAAAGCAGAGCTTGGCCTCCTTGCCCGGTCCCTTCGTGTAAATCCGGGCCTCCGGGTCGGTGCTTGAGGCATGGGTTGCGTTCGAACGCTTCTGCCCGTGAAAGTCCGCGTCCCGGTTGCGTCCGCCCCCTGAGCTCGGTGGTTCCTCGGGACCGTCTTTGGGTCTGACGCTCTTGATCGAGGCCCAGGCTTCAATCAGCGTGCCGTCCACTGAGAAATGCTCACTCGACAACAGCCTCTTCACGCGAGGCTGGGACAGAACCGCACTCAGGAACTTCGCGGCGATATCGCCTTCAAGCAGGCGGTCCCGGTTTTTCGAAAAGGTAGAATGGTCCCACACCGCATCGTCGATCCCCAGCCCCACGAACCAGCGGAACAGCAGGTCGAACTCCAGCCGCTCCATCAGCTGACGCTCCGAACGGATGGAAAAGAATGCCTGCAGCAGCATTGCCCGCAGGAGCTTCTCAGGCGCAATCGAAGGGCGCCCCATACCTGAATAGAGCGATCCAAACTCACCCTCCAGAGCCGCCAGAGCTTCGTTCACCAAAAGGCGGATCGTGCGCAGCGGGTGGTCAGGCCGCACCCGCGCTTCAAGGTCCACATAGCTGAACAGCGCACCCATTCTCTCGTCTGATCCGCGCAATCCCGCCTCCCAAGCAAACCAACCGGGATAAGTGAATCACGATAAACACGTTCAGGCGAGCGACTTCTTCAACACCCTGCTAGTTGTAGGAACTGATCGCGATTGGGGCGCGATTGAACCAAGCCGACTGCGCGGCCGCTAGATCGGCGTTTTCAAATCGCGATGCCCGTCAGATGTGCTCCCAGCAGCCCAATCGCGTAGGCGAAAAGTGCGGCTCCTGAGCCGATTAGCAACATTTCGATGCCCGCTCGAAGAAAGGAGCGTTTGGTAGCAAACGATCGTGCAGCTCCAACCAGAAAAAGTGTGACGGCTGCCAACACCGTTGCCAATGCAAAGCGCACGTCGTCCAGGCCGGGAAGCAGATAGGCGATCAGCGGGATGCTACCGGCAACAACAAACCCGAGTGATGTCGCTCCCCCCTTTTCTCCCGCCGCTCCGAAATCGAGAGGTACCGGTTTTGAACGCTCCGAGAGGATTGCACTCGCGCCCATGGAGAACCCGTCCGCGACGAGATTGGCCAGCCCTAGAATCACAATGATCTGGTTGGGCAACTGAGCCCCCGACACACTGGCGATCACGGCCAGTGTCGTTATGACGCCGTCATTGGCGCCATAGATGAGTTCGGGCACGAACTTGGACAGCCTGCTACGCATGGCCTTGCTGGAGTTCCCGCTGTTGGCAGGCTCGACGTCCGGCATCATGCCAAGCTCCCTGTGCCGTCTTTCGTGCTCAGTCGACGCCGGTCGGGCAGGGGCGCAGAAAAAGGGCGAGCACCCCGTCAACAGCCCCCGGATTGGCGCGCTTTCAGTGTTCAGTCAGGGGACAACCATTTCAAAGACGTGGCACTGGTTGCAGCTGAGGCGCGGCTCCTGATGCTCGGAGTGGCAATCGGTGCATGTCACCTCCCCCATATGAGAATGATGGGGGTTGGGGATTTGGTCGGCCGTCGTCTCCGCTAGGTCTTCATAGCTACCATGGCACGACAGGCATTGAGCCATCGGTGGGACAGTCGAAAAGGCTAGCTCTGCGCCGTGACACGACGCGCACTCGACACCGAAGCTCTGATGACGCTGGTGGAACTCCGTGGAGTTTGCTGTATGCGCTAGCAGGAGGTCGAGCGGATTTGCGGGAGACGCTGCACCGGTATCGGGCACGGAAAGACCGTCAACGAACAGGGCCATGATGAACAGCAGAGGCAGTATGAGTATCCAGCGCATGATGGGTCTCCAAAGCTGTCGGCTTCAACACCAGAGTGCGGTTCCAATAATCGAAGCTACTCCACTTCATTTGCCCACTCGGTGAGTGTGCTGGCATGCTGGCCAGCTATACGTCCCATCGCAAAACAGTCACCTATCGCCGTCCCACTCAGCGGATAAAGAAATGAGAAGCAGAACGATGAAGCGCTGCCGGCGGCGTAAAGCCGGGCTATTGGGGTGCCTGCGGGGTCAAGAACCCGAGCGGAGCTATCTAGGCGCGGCCCTCCGCCCGTTGCCCAAAGGCCGGGATACGCTTTGAGGGCGTAGTAAGCTGGTCCTTCAAGCGCTTTCAGCCCCAGCGTGCGCCCGAATTCGGCATCATTGCCGGCTTCTGCATCGCCATTGTAGCGCTCGACAGACTGCTCCAGTGAGGCAGCATCCACACCCATCTTGTCGGCGAGTTCAGCCAATGAAGTCGCTTCGAGTACCCAACCCTTCGAGATCTCTTCGGAATTGTCCGCGCTCCAGCCATAGACCGGGTCTCCAATCGGGTTGGGCAGTCCGGCGGGCCCGGCCGTCCTGGCGGCATCGTCGAAAACCATCCAGCAAGGATTGCGGGGGTAGCTACCATCGGCGGCATCAAAATATTCAAGTGATTTTGCGACGGCGTCGTAATTGAGCGACTCGTTTATGAACCTGCGCCCACGCTGATCAACCATGATCATGGTGCGGTTTGCTGCGTTCAGTTGCAGGGAGGACGGATAGGCGACAGGCACGTCATCGAACTTGTGACACACATTTGCAGCGGTGCCCGTTAAACGCGACAATGCCGCTCCAGCCTTGCTGGCGAGCTTGATCGCGTCGCCAGTGTCGCCTGGGTGTCCGGTGGAATAGGCAGGGTAGGTGCGAAGATAGTTCTGCTTGAGCTGCTCGTCATAATCAAAGCCGCCGGTGGTCAGAATAACGCCTTTCGCTGCTTGCACTGCCATGCGCTGTTCGCCCTCACCGACAATGACGCCAACGATCTCGATACTGGTCGACCCATTCTCCTCATCGACTATGCGGGTCACCAATTCTGTGCCGGCGACATTATAGACCACTTCGATGCCGCGTTCGGACACTGCATTGTGCAGGACATTCCAAAGCCCCACGCCTGTGGAGTTGGGGCGCGGCTGCCATGTAACATAATCCGCTGCGCCGGGCACATCGTACCAGCCGCGGAGTGTGGCATAAGGATCGCCGCCAAGCTCGCCGATCCAGTCCGCGTTGTGCTGGGCTTCTTGTGCCCAGGCTGTCAGGCTCTCCCGGTCCAAATCGTAGTGGTGTCCGTCGGCCGCCCGTGCGCAATGCATGAGATAGTCCACCGCTCCGTCTACGGAACGTGGGCTTACGAAGAACCCGCCGGAGTAACGCGTGGACCCGCCACCATTTTCGGTCTTCTCGATCACAAGAACACTGGCACCGGCGTCATACGCCGTGATTGCAGCAGCTGCGCCGGCTCCGCCGTAGCCGACCACCACAATGTCGGCGGATCGATCCCATGCGAGTTCGATGCCACTGGCTGCCGCGGGCGATGCAGTCGCCAATCCGGAAAGCGCCGTGGCCCCGGCTCCCCCTACTGCCACAGCCAAAAAATTGCGTCTGTTGACCCGTTTGTCAGTCACGATGCTCTCCCAAATCTCTGTTCTGCCATAACCGTACCGCGGATCGGCATAATGCAGCGTTGATCTCGATCAAGGCTCGATGCGGTCGGCGGGACCGATGGCGTCATTGAGGTTCGGGCACAAAGTGCGATGCGATAGGGCATTTGAAACTAGTCGAGTCCATAAGGTGCACAGGATCGATCCGATAGACAGGCTTGCCTATTGAGCGGTGTAGCCTCCATCGACAAGATGGTAGCTGCCCGTTATGAAGGAAGCGGCATCGGAGAGCAGGAAGCAGGTCAGAGCGGCGACTTCCTCGTCCTTGCCCAATCGTCCGATGGGATGCATCGCGGCAATGGCGGTGAGCGCATCCTGCTCGAAATTTTTGGACAGTAGTGGCGTGTCGATAAAACCGGGTCCGATGGCGTTGATGCGGATCGCCTGCTTGGCGAACTCGATGGCTGCGGTTTTGGTAAGGCCAACGACGCCGTGTTTCGCCGCGACATAGGCGGGCGCGTTCGCAAACGCGACACTGCCCAGAATCGAAGCCATATTGACTATGGAGCCCCCGCCGCCGGCCTTGGTCATAGCCGCGATCTCATATTTAAGGCAGTAGAAGACGCTGTTGAGATTGACGTGGATTACTGTGCGCCATCCATCGAGCGGGTAATCCGCAGTGTTGGCAGTGTTGGCAGAAGGACCGCCAACGCCGGCATTGTTGACCGCAAGATCGAGCCTGCCAAAGGTCTCAACGGCCATCGACACCATTGCTTGGACCTCCTCAGGCCGCGAGACATCCGTGCGCTGTAATATGGCGTTGCCCCCGTCTGACTCGATCTTGCCAACAAGCTGCTTGAGGCCATCCATATCAAGATCGGCTGCGACGATGTTGGCACCGCGTTCAGCCAGTTGACGGGCGATGGCGGCGCCGATTCCGGAAGCGGCTCCCGTCACGATTGCAGTCTTTCCCTTGAAATCCTTGGTCATATTGGGTTCCTTGCTGGGTGAAATGGGGACGCTGTTGGCCGCTCAATTGTCCGTCGATGTGCAGGTGTTAGGACGCAGTCCGCGGACCGCCCACCGGGTCCGCAAAGCTTGTTGGCGCCGCATGTGAATTTCGCGGCACAACGATCGTTCTGGCGGTTGAGCCGAGACCAAGAGTCACGATCAGAAGGATCAGGAACCAGCCGATAATGGGAAGAACCGCCAGCAGCACGGCAATAATGATCGAGCCGGTCATCACGCCAAGGCGCTTGGCATTGGTGTCAATCGTTAGGAACGCTCGGGCCACTCGCGTGCCGATAAGATAGGCACCCATGACGTAGGCAAGGCCAAGCAACGCGGCAATGAAAAAGAAGATCAGGGGGAGCGCGACAATTCCTATGACCGTAAGTGCCGACAGTGGAACAAGTCCGAGCAACATTGCGAAGGTCAGGGCGCCCCACCCCAAAGAACGGAACGGACGGGTCTCGGCCGTGGTGTGTATTGTCTCCAGCCTTCCTGGGGCGAATGCGATCAGCATGGCGCCGCTCAGGATCAGAAGCAAAAGGACTATTGCCACGCCCCACAATGCGGGCCAGTACCCCCGGGCAACGCTTTCCGCAGTGCGTCCAGCTTCGGCGACGTAATCGGTATCCTCAAGCGCCGAAAAGGTGACGCGACTGGCATCTGCCACGCTTGCTGGCACCTCGATCGGCTCCGGCGCATGGATGTGCAGTGCTCCGGTCACCCGTGCGCCCGGCTCGAAGTTCAGGGCACGTCCATAGAAACTGAAATCGCCACCAATTTCGCTCGATAGCGAGAAAACATCTGCTGCAACGACTGCCGAACCCTGAACCGGTGCTTCTAATTTGACGCTTGCGCCCGAGAGTCTGGCATTGCCGCCGATAGTCGCAGCACGCGCGATGTCGACAGTGTTACCGGTGGCGGAAACGTTGCCTTCCACCGGACCATTTACGTCGACAGCAAAGCCTAAGGCGTAGAGGTTCTGACCAATGTCGTTTTCGCTACTTGCATTGAAGCCAGCCAGATGAGCGCTGCCCGTAACCGGCGCGCTCAACGTTGCGTGGTAGCCAGCCACGAAGGCATCGCCTTCGACCGGTTTACGGACTGTCGTCGTTTGTCCGGCTGCGTAATGGTCGCCGCCGAAAACGAGCTGGCTGTCTTCAGCCAAGGCTGGAAGCGAGAAAGCGACCAAAGGCGGCAGAAGCAGAAATCGGAAGATCATCATCAGATTTACTCCGGGTGCCAGGGGACAGCCGCTTCGACAGGCAATAGGCCCAATCTGTGCCTTCGGCGCGGGATTTATGGAAAGCTATCGTCCCGTGGCAGTGGCAGTCGTTGACTGAGATCAAGCACGCCCCTTGGGCCGATACAGCCCGAGGGCAAGGACGCCGTAGCTGAGAATTGTTGCGCCGAGAAAGCCGGCAAGCCAAATGCCCACGACCAATATTGCGTCGATGGCGCCGCCGACGTCGCCGATCGAGGAGTGCGTGATCCACCAGGTAAACGCCAATGCTGCGAAACCTCCAAGAATGCCCAGGACCAGTGCTGCTTGCAGTCGCCCAACAAGCAATTTCCGGTCGCGCAGCCAGGCGAGCACGAACAAAGTAATGCCGATGGCAGCGAGCAGCAGGACCAACCAGAGCCATGGGCCGAAGAACTCAACAAGTACAGTGAATATGATTGCGGGATCGAACGTGCTCATCTTTTGTTCCTCAAGCTTGGCCGCGGAGCATGGCGAGATATGTGGGCCTGAGCGCTGTTTCCTTGATCATCCAGGAACTCCAGAGCTCCTCGAGCGGAGGAATGAGCCCCGGGAAGGAGGGCACAAGGTTATTGTTGTAGTCGAACTCGACCAGCATGGCGCGGCCGATCCGAGTGATCAGCGGGCAAGAGGTGTATCCGTTATAGGCACTGTCGGACTCGGTGCCGGCGAGATCAGCGATGATATGGTCGACGGCGACCGGCACCTGCCATTTGACGCTGGCCGCAGTCTTGCCTTTCTGGACGCCGGCAATATCGCCCACCGCAAAGATATTATTGTACCGGACGTGGCGGAGAGTGACGGGATCGACTTCCACCCATCCATCGGCCGCGAGAGGCCCGGACTGCCATGCCAGCGCGCTCTGTCTCACTGCTTGCGGCGCCCGCATGGGTGGGATGACGTTGATAAAATCATAGCCTATCTGCTCGCTGCCCTCAGGCGTGCGAAAGGTGGCGATCCGTCTGCCCGGATCGATGGCTGTCATCACGTGATTGTATCGGGTGTCGATCCCCCGATCTTCAAACAGCATACGCACCTTTTCTGAGACAATCGGCACTCCGAAAAGGCTGGCGTTGTGTGCGGTGTAAACAAGCTCGGCTTTGCCGCGATTGCCGCGGCGAGATAGAGTGTCTTCTGTGATGAAGGCATACTTGAGCGGTGCACCGGCGCATTTCATCTCCGTTTCGGGTCGTCCGAAGAGCCCGACACCGCCCACATCGGCGAAGTCCGACATGGACCGATAGGTCGCAGCGGCCTCTTGGGGACCGGCATAGACACTGCCGATGCCCTCGGTGCCGATAAGTTCTCGCGACATGCCTTCGATGGCTTCGTAGTCGAGCGTCAGGCCAGTTGCGACAATCAGGTAGTCATATTCGAGCCGTTGGCCGGTGCTGGTCGTTACCGCATTGGCATCGGGATCAAACTCCGCAACGGAAGATTCGATGATTTGCGCGTTTCTGGGCACATACTCATGTGTGCCGGAAATGGCATAGGAAGGCTGCTTCAGTCCGGCTGCAACAAGCGTAAATCCGGGCTGGTAGTAGTGGGCGCGCCGCGCGTCGATCAATGTGATCGTTGCACCCTGCAGGCGCTGGCTGAGCCGATTGGCGATCGCAAGGCCCGCCGCACCCGCACCCGCTATGATGATGCGAGCGCGCGTTGCCACGGGCTGGGCCGTGGCACCTGGAGTGCCGAGGGCCGCAAGGGCACCCAAGCCAATGGCCATCTTCAAAACGGTGCGACGGTCAGGAAGGGAAACGTCAGGCAGCTGCATCGGATGCCTGGCTCGTTTGGTCAGTGCTTCGGGTCGGGTCCGCAGCGGTCGTGTCTGGCGCAGTTGCGCGGCGTAGCGACTCGGCAAAGGCGTCGACCTTGATCCCGACTTTGTCGTTGGCAAGGTCTATAGCCTTGAACAGTTCCGCTGCAACAGGCGGTTGTGCGCACAGAGCGCATGCCTCGCTGAGTGCTTTTTCTCCTGGGAAACGAGCCGAACTTCCTTCACAGGTCAGGAAGATCGCCTGCTTAAGGCCGAGGAGTGGCTTTTGCTTCAAGATTGCCCGCAAAGGTGAGGCGGGTCTTGCCCCCCAGACCGGGCCAGCCATTACCACCAGGTCATAGTGCCCATCGAACTCCTTGGGCAATATGATCTTCGGTGTGGCATACGAAAAGATGCTCCACGCTTGCCTCAGGCCACCAAAAGGCGACCCATCAAATGCCGGGCAGGTGTATCGAAGGGCCATGGTCCCCATGGACGTGGCCAGAAGCTCGGCCACCCGCTTGGTGTTGCCAGACTGGGAATAGTAGAGAACGATGCTGCGCAAAATGCCCCCCCCCCCGATGTGAGCTCAGGCTAGCCCTGCGGTGAGGCGCCAGCCTTGATCTCGATCAAGGCCCCGCTTGCGGCCCGGCTGGCCGAAACGCGGTTTGGACGGTGAATTGATCGTGATCAAAGCGCCCTTGCGATGATACCTGCACAGCGAAGAAGGGACCGCGATTGACGGCAGCCTCGTGTCACAGCTGGAGTTGAACATGCATCCCATCCTCAAATTCTTGGGCGCTGCACAAGGCGTTACCGGCTCCTGCTTTCTGGTGCAGACAGAGCGGTCCAAGGTGCTGATCGATTGCGGTATGTTCCAGGGATCGCGGTCCGAACGCGAACTCAATTCCAGAGCATTTCCATTTGCGCCCGATGAGATCGCAGCAGTCATCCTGACTCACGCTCACATTGACCACAGCGGCTTGCTTCCCAGGCTGGTGCGAGAAGGGTTCAGAGGACCGATCTATGCCACGGCACCAACGGTCGATCTTTGCTCTGTTATGCTGCCAGACGCAGCTTACATTCAGGAACAGGAGGCACAGCGTCGCAGCAAGAGGCGTAGGTGGCGCCGACGCGAATCGGTCGAGCCGATCTACGTTGCGCAGGATGCTCTCGATTCCCTTGAACTCTTCAAATCCGCCGAATACGAAACATGGACTGACGTTGCGGAAGGGTTGCGGTTTCGCTTTTGGAACGCTGGCCATCTGCTTGGCTCGACGTCCATCGAATTGGAAGCGCAAGACCCTCACCAGGTAACACGCATCCTTTTCTCAGGAGATATCGGTCCCGATAGCAAGCTGCTGCAATCTGACCCCGAGGCTCCGGCCGGCTTTGACTATATCGTGTGCGAAAGTACCTACGGCGCCACTGAAAGGACCGGTTCCTCCCTGAAAGCGCGACGCGAAAATTTACAATGCGAGGTCGAGGCCGCAATAACTAGGGGCGGCGCGCTGCTGATCCCTTCATTTGCTGTCGAGCGGACACAGGAAGTTCTCGTTGACTTGGTTTGGCTCATCACCCAAGGGCAGGTCCAGCCTTTCCCAATCATCATTGACTCGCCACTGGCGACGAAAGCGACCGAGGTGTTCAGAAAACATGCCAAGGAACTGGAGAATGGCGGCGCGCTGCTCGATGCGCTGGACTCGCCCTTCGTCACGGTCACTGAAACCGTCGAGCAGAGCAAGGACCTCGACAACCGAACAGGCTTTCATGCCGTCATCTCTGCAAGCGGTATGTGCGACGCCGGTCGCATCAGGCACCGGCTCAAGAATTGGTTGTGGCAACCTCATGCTACGGTTTTGATGGTCGGGTTCCAGGCGGCGGGCAGTTTGGGCCGCGTGCTGCTCGAAGGTGCGAAGGCGGTTAGAATTCACGGAGAGGAAATCACCGTCGCTGCCACCATCCGCTACCTCGATATCTATTCCGGGCATGCAGATGCACCGGAATTGGCGGCCTGGGTATCGGAACGCCTGCCGGTCCGGGGCGGGTTATTCCTGGTGCACGGGGAGCCTCCGGCGCTTATCTCCCTGCGAGAACGCCTGGCATCGTTGATCCCGCTCGAAAAGATTGTGGCGCCCCTGCTGGACCAGTCGTTCGAATTAGCTCCTGGCGGCGCCGTTGTTCGTGAAGCCGGTTCACGCAGGACCGCAGCGCGGGATACCATAGGAAGGCCAGACAGCAGCAACGAACATGCTGAGTTGTTGCTCGACATCAGCGACGCCCTGGAAGCCGTTGCCGATGAGAGAGGCCGCGCCGCCATCATTCGCAAGCTGAAAAGCGCATTGAGAGACAGCGAACTCTCGTGGTAGGGCGCATCGCCATCCGAACAACCAGTCGGTGGATGCTATGCCTTTCCCCCAAGCATAGTTACAGTGGTCGGAAGCTCGGAAATATGTCGCCCTGAAGCAGGCAACAAGCCCCTGAACTCTTGCGTCCAAGAGCTGACCGTGAATAGCAAAATGCGCACTCACTGGAGTGACCGCAATCATTATAGAAGAAAGGAGCGCGTCCTTGTAGTTGGCGCCAGAGACAAGAGCACATGAGCTGGTCATTTTCCATCGGAACCCTTTCGGGCACGCAGGTTCGCATCCATGTCACCTTTCTTCTACTGCTGGCATGGATCGGTATTGCGGCCGGGCTTTCCGGTGGGCTGGAAGCGGCAATAGACGGTATCGTGCTGATAATCGCCGTGTTCGCTTGCGTTCTCGCTCATGAGTTCGGCCATGTCTTCATGGCGCGCCGCTTCGGCATCCGAACCCCGGACATCACGCTGTTGCCGATCGGCGGTCTCGCGCGACTCGAAACCATGCCTGAAGTTCCCCGGCAGGAGATCGCTGTCGCGCTGGCCGGACCGGCGGTAAATATGGTCATCGTTCTGGTGCTTGTGTTGCTGCTCGGCGCACAGATCGATCCCAATACCTTGATGACCCTGGATGATCCGAGGGCGGACTTCGTGCTCCGGCTGGCCAGCATCAACCTGTTCCTGGCTCTCTTTAATCTTCTGCCAGCCTTTCCCATGGATGGCGGACGGGTGCTGCGCGCCCTGCTGGCCATGCGTTATCCCCGTGCACGGGCGACACGCTATGCGGCGCAAGCCGGGCAGATTTCTGCCTTTGCGTTCGGATTGCTGGGTTTGTTGGCAGGCAGCCCCATCCTCGTATTCGTTGCCGTTTTCGTCTATCTGGCTGCGACTGCCGAAAGCGGCGAAGTCGCGATGATAGAAGCCGCAAAGGCGCTGGCTGCGCGCGACGCCGCCATCACCATTTTTGAAAGTTTGTCAACGTCCTCAACGCTTGCCGACGCTGCCGATGCCATCATCCGGACCACACAGGAAGAATTCCCCGTGCTCGACGTGCAAGATCGTATCGCCGGATTCGTGACCCGCTCCGCTTTGTTCAAATCGCTTCAAAACACCGACCGCAATGTATCCGTGCGCGCCATCATGCATGACGACATCCCCCTCGTCAGTGCCAGCACCAGCCTGCATCTGGCGCTCGATGCCATGCGAAAGAAGAATGCACCAGCGGTCGGCATCGTCACGCGCGACGGTGAACTTAAAGGCTATGTCACCGCCGAAAACATCGGTGAGTTGTTGGTCGTCAGGGGAGACAGGGAGGGCTGACCTGAGTCTTTGCGGCCAGTTGGCACGACCTCCAGCTTGGGGTATTTTCAGAACTGGTGTTCCGAACCGGAAAGGCTTCAGGGTTGCTCTGGCAAAATGGGTGTCGAAAAGGTGGGAACAAGTGAACTGGACGCCCTCATGAAGTGCCAATGCAACTGAACACCTCTCGTTGCGATTGCTCATGACCCCTGACTTTTGGTTTGTACTGGCGTTGCTCGGTGCGGCGATCGTGGTGTTCATGGCCGGACGTCCGCGTATGGATGCGGTTGGACTGCTGCCATTGTCATCTTGCCCATCAGCGGGATTGTGAGCGTCGAGGAGGCTCTTGCCGGGGGGGCCGGCCACGTTGTTGTCGCCCGTCACGCACGATCCGCAAAAAAGGTGACTGGCCCAGACAAAGGCCACTGGTGCTAACCGAGCAGCCATCGAAATGCGCGTTTCAGTTCTGCGGTCCCGTCCGTTTCAAACCAGAGACCATGTGCGATGATGACCCGCTCGGGGTCCCAGGAGATCATCTGCTCAACTGCCGCCTTGAGCTCTGCGCGTTGGTTCTTGAACGTCAGCCGCATGTCACGCGGCATCTGGCCATCAGGTGCAGCTACCGCGCCCAACCTCGTCAGCACCCGCTCCCAGCGGTTGAGACGTTCGGGCTCGAAGTTTTCGATCAAGTCGGTGAGCAAAAGGGTCCTGCTGGAGGAATGGAAGAACTCCACCTCAGTCATGAAACCGCCAGTGATCGGCAACGTTTCGATGGCCCCATCCCAAGGGTAGCCGGATCTCTTGACCAGAGGCAAATGGTCGAAATCGATCCTGTCACCAGCCCGCTCCTCGATGCCGCTTGCCAGATATACACCGGCTGTAGGATAGGCTTCTTGCCATTGCGGGACCCACCAGTAGTGAATCTTGTTGGGGCCGATAATCCATTTGGGATCGCCGATCGCCGCAATCTCGGCCCGCAAGGACGGCTCGAGTGGCGTAGGGGAGTAAATGAACAGGTCGCCCCCGCCAACGTGGATGATGGTCATCCGCGTCGGGAAATGCAGCCTGGCCAGGAATGTGCCAAATTCGATCAATGGGCCGTCGACAACCCATATATCCTTGCAAACCAGCTTGAGCGTGTTGAGCGGGCGATAGGTCCTCGTTAGCATTACAGTTGCATTTTCGATTTGAGTTGTGCGCGTTGAGCGGCGGCCTGATGTGCTCGTCGCCAGAGCGACCATGCGATAATGGATGATGGATCAATGTGCGCGCGAGCAAGGCGGGTAGCGATGCGCCGGATTTCCTGAATCGACCATCGGATCAACTGTCGATCTTGCGCCTTGCGGGCCGCATCGTTTTTGGGGGCGGCACGGCGTTGGCGCGATGGCGGATAACCGCCACCATCGCGAAGGCGAGCATGACGAGCGATACATGGCGATGCCAGCCATGCCAGGATCGGGTCTCATTGTGGTCGAGGCCAAACTCGTTCTTGGCGGTTTCGAAACTGTCTTCTATCGCCCAACGGTGCCCCTCCACGGTGACCAATTTCTCCAGGGTCGTCCCAGCCGGACACCAGGTGGAGAAAAAAGCGAGGTCACCATCGGCGATGTTGCGGCGGATCATCAGCCCGCGGGTCCAGGTGCCGGCAAAGTCCGCGTCGAAATCATCGGCGTCAAGATCGGCGAGTTCGAGATAGGCCCAATCATGCAGTCTCGCGCCTTTGCTTCCCTCGCCTGCCGACAGCCGTCTCCAGGCCTCCTCCGGCAAGGCTTCGGCGATATCCTTTGCCGTTCCAGCCACGGCCAGCGACTTGTCCCATGAGCGGAAGGAATGGGTGGCGTTCACGCCCAGCACATAGCCCTTGCCTGCTCGTTTGAGGGCCATTTCGATGTCACCCACGCCATAGACGCTGTCGGCCGCCACCCAGGAGAACGGCACATTGCCAGCGATGGCGTGCTCGATCATGGTGAGCGCCAAGGCGGGTTTGGTGGCAAAGCGGACGTGTTCGGGCACATGCGCTGCCGCCAGACGATCCCGGTCATCCGTCCAGACTTTCGGCAGATAGAGCGCCCGGTCGATGAAGGCATGGCCGTGCCGGGAGACGTAAGAGGCGAACACGCCGATCTGGCAATTGGTGATCTTGCCTGCCGAACCTGTATATTGCCGACCGACCCCGCAGGACGCTTTGCCCTGCTTGAGAAAGCCGGTCTCATCAAGCACGAGGACGGCATCAGGATCCGCAAGCGTTTCGAGCGTGTAATCGCGTACGATGTCACGCAACCGATCCGCATCCCAGCGCCCCCGGCCCAGAATTGCCTGTTGCCGCCATGGACCAGGATCGCCTACCGCTTCCGCGCGCATCCAGCCCGTCTTGCGTCTTTCGTCCCCCAGCAGGCCATCCAAAAACTGCCCCGCTGAAGCTGCCACACGCTCCTGGGTGAACAACGGGCGCAGCCGTGCCTTCACTTCCCGTAACGAAGACGCCCAAAGTTCAAGCGTTGTCTCGACCGATGCACCTGTCATCCATGACCTCCGAATCATGGAAACTCATGGATTCAGATGTCAACCGAAAATGCAACTGTAATGCTA
>NZ_RZMX01000006.1 GCF_003992665.1 Pelagibacterium montanilacus | reverse complement strand
AGAGGCCGTTTCGAAAGGGGTTGAGCGGTCGAGGTTGGCATGATTCCAAGCGGTTTGCTGACCTGCATGGAGAATGTCATGTGGACCCCGACCACCCGTGAACAGCATAACCGTCGTGCCACGCGATACCAGACCGATCTGACGGACGTGGAGTGGCGCCTGATCCAGCCGCACCTGCCTGCGGCCTGTAGAACGGGGCGGCCCCGGGCCTGGCCGATGCGCGAGATCATCAACGCAATTTTCTACGTCCTGCGCGGCGGCATCACTTGGCGTCTCCTACCCTCGGACTTTCCGCCTTGGCCGACCGTCTATCGGTGGTTCGCCGCATTGCGCGACGGCTCGGTCTTTGAGAAGATCAACCATGCCCTGGTCATGATGGACCGTGAGCGCGCCGGCCGCGAGGCCAGTCCGTCCGCAGCCATAATCGACAGCCAATCCGTCAAAACCACCGAAGCCGGCGGCCCGCGTGGCTACGATGCAGGAAAGAAGATCAAAGGGCGCAAGCGCCATGCACTGGTCGATACCGATGGGCGGCCGCTACTGGTCGAGCCGCATCCGGCCGACATCCAGGACAGAGACAGCGGCGGACCACTGCTACAGATCTCGCGCCCTCTGCTCCCCTTCATCAAACATGTATGGGCCGATGGCGGCTACAATCATGAGCGCGTGACCACCGCCACCAACATCATCGTCGAAATCGTCAAGAAGCCCCCGGATCAGGTCGGCTTTGCCGTCTTGCCACGCAGATGGGTGGTCGAGCGCTTCTTTGCGTGGATCTGCCGCAACCGGCGCCTGGCAAAGGACTTCGAGGCCACCATCAATTCAGCAGCCACCTTCCTTTACGCCGCCTCGGTCATGCTCCTCGTGAGGCGACTGGCCCGCCAGTCATGAGTTTCGAAACCGACTCTTAGGCACCTCAGAACAGCGAATGATGAACATTGCGTCTGGGGTTGGCAGGGTTCGTCGTCGCTTCCCCTCCCCAGCTTGCTGTCATGAACTTGCGCGGCTCCCCGGGCGAACTGCATGACGCATAGTGTTGCCAGTTCGGTCGGTGAACGTGCTCTTCACCTTGCCGGGGACGGTGCACTCGATTGTTACCGGATCGGTGCTGATGGCAAAAATGCAGTTCGGCACGGTGATCGAAGCCGCGCCGAACTCGTTCTTGTGCCGGACGATCTAGTCGATAACGGTCAGGACACAGAAATCAACGTCAACTCTGACTATTATCAACAATAATGTCATCGCAGCCGTTGCTGCCAAAGAGGCAAATTACCTTGTCCTCAAACTCCGGATAATTCCGGTCCAGCTTGCTGTCGATGAACTGGCGCGGCTCGCCCTGCGACGTGCACGAGACGTAGCTGTTGCCGTTGCGATCGGTGAAAACGCTCGTCACCTTGCCAGGCACCGTGCATTCCATCGTCACGGGATCGATGCCGATAGGATTGTAGCCCATGGGCACGGTGATCTCGACCGCGAATGCGGATGTCCCCAAGCCCAGCGCGGCCAGCGCTGCAACCACATATTTCATTGTGTTCCTCCAGAACGGGGCGTGATAGCCCGTGTTCGAGGCGCAGATCCATACCGCCCCCCCGCACGCTGACCGTCACGCTGTTCCTCGCAACAATCTGCGAGCTTCAATTATTAACGAACTATTAATGCACGTTGTTCTGTGACGCCAGAGAAAAATGCCTCGATCAGCAACAGTGCTTCCCATCGGGAGCTTTCCGACTTGGATCGCCTCAAGTTGTCGTGCACCGATTTCTCGTCCCTTGTGGCGAACCCGCCCGGCTCAGCACTTCGCCGAAAATGCTTGCCCGCGCCACCGTACTGGTCTATCGAACAGACAAGCCTCTGGTCTTCGCCGACCATGGGTGTGGCCCGACCGGAGTTTCCACCCCTGGTCGGGTCATTTTGTTTCTCCACGAGGCGCGAGAGACCATGGCCCGTCCGCCCCACAGACCGACCAGCGCACGGGACAAGGCAGAAGCCGCCTTCAAGTCCGCGACCACCAGGCCGGCCGAACCTCTGCCCCGGACCACCACCATCCCTACCGGCAAGGAGCTTGTCTCGCTCCGGATCGACCGCGACGTTCTGGCCCATTTTCAGGATGATGGCCCCGGTTGGCAGGAGCGGATCAACGCAGCACTTCGCGAGGCGGCCGGGCTGGACTGATCTGGCGCGTGCAGCGACACCGCATCAGCCGCTGTGACGGCGAATAGCCGAACCCGTTTTCGGTGCCCCGGAGCGTCCTCCGGAGCAATGTCAGCTTCACCGGGGCTCCGAAACCCAACAAGAACCGCCCCAGAGGCCTCGTGGCCACGCCCTTGATTATGTTGCTTTATCCCGCATACCCCATGCCAAGCTCCCCTCGAAATCGATGCAGTTAGAGCGTTTCCAGGACATGTGGAAACACTTTTCCGGGTCGGCGGCGCGCTGCAGCAGGAGAAAGCGTGGCGCGTCGATCACGACCGACGACGTACGCATATTCTGCAAAGCTGCTAAACGTGGGGGAGAACGGTGGCGTGCAAGGATTTGAACCTTGGATCCGCTGATCAAGAGGCTGATGGTCGATCCCGGTGCGACCCGGACTCGCTGGCGTCTCAGCCTTCCCGGTTTACATTCTCGTATCTGACGAACCCAGAAAATCCGATGCGCTCCGGCAGGCTGTGTAAAAGGATTCTGCCTTCCGGTATCCCAGCCGCCCCGCCCGTCTCTGCTGTCCGAATACGTCGCGCCGATCCGTTCAGGCCGGCTGTGTGCATCTTGCGTGAGCCCGAGGCGACATTCATACCCACTTCAGCGATGACGAGCAGTGCCGCCTTAGCCAACGGTTGATCCTGCTGAGTACTGCGGTACACTCACGATCGTTCGGAATGACGTATCGAGTGCCGACAATGTCACTGCGCGCCTTAGTCCTGTCGCTGACCACCCTCATCCTGCTTATTGCCTTCGCCGGCGTCGGCGCCTACTTCCTGCAGGGCATCTCGCAATATACCCAGTCGACATCGGTCCGCGCTGTCGAAGCGCGTGGACAAGCCGTGGCGCAGTACTTCGCCGGGACCTTGCACTCCGAGTGGCAGCGCGTTCAGGAATTCGCCGAGGCCGTCGATCTCGAACAGGACCCCGAAGTGTTGCAGGCAGCAGTCGATGGATTCGGCCGGACCGGCGGACATCTGTCGTGGGCGGGCCTGGTGGGTGCAGACGGCGCGGTGATCGCTGCGACCGATGCCTTGCTCGTGGACGCCAATGTTTCGCAGCGCCCATGGTTCCAGCGCGGGCTCGAAGGCCCATTTGCAGGAGACGTCCACGAAGCTGTGCTGCTGGCCGACCTTCTCCAGCCTGGTGGCGGAGACACTTTGCGCTTCATCGATTTTTCGGCCCCCATCCGGCGTGCGGATGGAAGCGTTGCCGGTGTCTTCGGCGTTCATATCGACTGGAACTGGGTGCAACAGGTCTTGACCACAGGATCCGAAACGCTCGGCCTTGAAACCGTTCTGACCAACACCCAAAGTGAGATTCTTCTGAGTACGCTTGAGGGCGCGGAGGTAGTCGATCTGGCAGACGTGCCGGCCGTCCGCTCAGCTGCGCTCGGCAGGTCGGGAACGTTTGTCGGCCCATGGCCGGGCGGTCAGGAGTACTTCAGTTTCGTCATTCCAGAGGTCACCTTCGACGATCTCCCGCGTTTCGGCTGGGCGATTGTCGCGCGGCTCGATTCCAGCTTTATCGTCGATGCTCAAAACGAGTTCCAGCGCACGATGTTGATCGGAGGCGGGCTTGCGCTGATTGGGGCTTTGCTGGCGCTAACCCTGCTGAGTTCGCTTCTGTTCAGGCCGTTGGCTCGGCTGGTCGACGCAGTGAGCCGGTTCTCTAAGGGAGAGGATGTAGGGTATGTTGATGAACAGCGCCCCTACCGCGAGGCAGCGCAGCTCTCGAATGCTATTGCACGCCTGCAATCTGGACCCAAGCAGCCCTGATGCACCTCACGCGTTGCGCACTCCTCCCGAAACCACACGCCGGGCGATACCGGCCAACAATGCTGCCGTTGCGACGAGACCAGTGCCCGGCTCACCTTCACGGGTGTGGATCTTTTCCAGCAAGTCCTGTCTCTGAGTTTCGTTGAGCGTGATCGCGACCTCTGTCGATCCGCCAATACTCCGCAATACTTGGCCCTCCACCTCTCCCACTTGGTCGATATGCGCGCGCACAATGCTGCCGGCAGGCAACTCGATGCCCCTTAAGCGCATCGCTTCTTCGTTTATATCCGCCAGCCAGACTTCGCGCATGGCATCGCCGATCTCCAGCCGGACCCGTTCGGGCACCCTGCGCAGCACCGAAGCGGTGCGCGGCTGCTCGACGCAGACCAGCATCACCAGCAGCAGCACCGCGAGATTGTAGATGCTCCAGAACAGGATGATGACCTTGCCGTCACCGGCCTGCCCGTTGAACGTATAGTCGGACAGAAGGCCGATCAGGAGACCGCCAAACGTCAGCAGAAAAAGGACAGCAAAGCGCCGCAGGATTGGCCATTGCACGATCACCCGGGTTCGGTCCCCGCCCTTCATGGTAACCTTGAACTTCTGACCGTGTGGACGCAACAGACCGGTATAGACCCCGCGTGTGATCTCGACCGAGCCGACGAGCTGGCCGACATCATGGACCACAGGCACAAACAGGCCGCGCGAGACGAAGTTCATGAACACCATCGTCATGAGGTAGTACGGCGCGAAGTGCGAGATGATTTCATCAAGCTGAGCGTCCACCACGATCACGCCGAAGTACCAGAAAAGCAGCGGATAGATGATGCAGGCCAGCTTGAAGGGAAAAATGGAGGCCCAATAAAAGAACGAGTCGAGCAGGCTCCACCTATCAACGAGCCGCAGGCTGTTATCCCTCAGTGGGCCACTGACGCTGCGAACGATCTGCATCAATCCCATGCCCCAGCGGGCGCGCTGGGTGATATATTCCTTCAGCCCCTCGGGTGCGAGTCCCTCGCTCAGCGCCTCGTTGAGATAGGCCGTCGCGAACCCCTTTTCCTGCAGCCGCACGCTCAGCAAATAGTCCTCGGTCACGCTATCGGTCGGAAAGCCGCCAAGCTGTTCCAGCGCCTGCCAGCGCACAATCGACGAGGTGCCGCAGCACACTGCAATGCCCCAGGCGTCGCGCGCCGGCTGAAGGTGATCAAAAAAGAAGCGCTGCTCGTCGGGATAAGAACGTGAGATGCCGAGATTGTGCTGGATCGGGTCGGGATTGAAAAAATGCTGTGGCGTCTGGACCAGACCGATCGCGGGATCCTCAAAAAGGCTCAAGGAGCGCGAAATGAATCCCAGGTGTGGCACGAAATCGGCGTCGAGCACCGCTACGAAGTCCGGAACCTCGGCGCCGGCGCGCAGTTCGGCCAGCGCATGGTTGATGTTGCCCGCCTTGCCATGGGCATTGTCCGGTCGCGTCAGATGGGTCACGCCCATGCGCCTGCAGGCATCGGCGAGCCAGCTGCGGCGGCCGTCATCCAGCACGTATATGCGCTTGTTCTGCCAGCGCAGGGCCAGCGCCCCGGCAATCGTGCGCTCTAGGACCGGCCACTCCTCGTTGTAGGTCGCGATGAGGATTGCCACGCGGGGTTGAGTCTGCCCCCACCAGCCATGGCGGAGATCGGCGTCCTGGGACCGCGAGCGATGACGCGACAGCAAGGCGAATGCGGAAAGGCTCGACACCATTGCCACCGCCTCGAAGGCAAAGAAGCTCCAGCTTGCGAGTGCATCCCAGTTCATGCCGGGTGGCGCCAGCGTGTCGGTCAAGCGCCAGAACAAGTAACGCAGGCTGAGCAGACCTGCCGCGAGCGCCAGGAGACTGCGGTGCAGGGCGTTCTCTCGCTCCAGCTCAGGCACGATGCCGTAGGCGATCCCCACGACCAGCAGGGCCGGCGCCCAGACAATGACCTCCTGCGGAAAGATGTACATGGTCAGGACCCTGCGCGATCCCATAGCCCGGTCAGGAAGGACAGCGGACCTTCGGTGAACACCACCCGCCCGCTTCGTCCGAGTTGGCAGGAGTCCGGGCCTGCCAGTGCGGGAGCTGAAAGCAGCACAAGATACCCATCGGTAAGGCTTTGCGGCGGCGCGATCGCCAACGTGTCGTAAAGCTGGCGCGGACCGGTGCCACCGAGCAGAGACACGGTCGCCTCGATCACCGGCCCATCATGGAACCGGAATTGGGCGACGTCCCCGATCGACAGCCTGTTGTAGAGGCGTTCGTCGACGCCGGCATGGACGAAGGCCGTCGCGCAGTCAGCGATGATGCTGACGGTGTTGCCCTCGACCACGAACTCGCCATCGTTCACCGGGGTTGACCAAACGATGCCCGAGGCCGGCGATTGCAGAGCGCCGGACAGGCGCCGCGACTGCTCCACGCTCGCCTGCTCGCTCAAGGACTCAAGCGCCGCAAGTCGCGCCTCAGCCCGCAGGGTTTCCAGGGTCAGGTCTATCTCGGTCTCCTCCGATCCTCCCTCCGCCCGCTCTGCAAGCGCGTCTCGATCGGCGCGCGCAAGCGCGAGCGCCTCATTGAGACTGTCGACCCGTGCCACTGTCGCTGCCCGCGCCGTTACGTTGCCGAGCGTTTCCCCTGACTGGACCCGGGTTCCAGGCCGGAGGGCATCAAGCGCAACGTACCCGGACAGCGGAGCACGCGATTCCGCCAGTTCCGCATTGACGTAAGCCGTGCCGCTGGTGCCGACGAGTTGTTCGCCAACGATGACGTAGAGCGCGAAAGCAACCGCGATCAGAGCGACGATACGAACGACATACTTCATGGCCGGCTGCTCTCCTGCTGCGTTTGCGGCAATCAACTCATCGTAGATGCTGACGGTAGGATAGGAAGGCTGCTGGAGACAAGGTCTCGCCTTGTCACCCTGTTCCCAACAGAAAGAGTTAAGCAGCAGTTAAGGCGATCTGTATATTCACGTCGCTGCCGCCGCCCATTAGAATCGCGAACCGGTCAGGCGCATTATGCCCAGCCGACTGTCATCACCGGAGAGTTCACCATGACTTACCTGCTTTTCGCGCTTGGCCTGATGCTTCTCGTTGCCGGTGGCGAGGGCTTTGTCCGCGGCGCGGTTGCCATAGCGACGCGACTGGGGCTTTCCCCGCTCCTGATCGGGCTCACACTGGTGGGCTTCGGAACCTCGCTCCCCGAACTCGTGACCTCGGTTCAGGCGGCTTTCGATGGTGCCCCAGGCATTGCCGTCGGCAATGTCGTCGGCTCGAACATCGCCAATATCCTTCTCATCCTCGGGGTGACCGCTTTGATTTGCCCTGTCGTGGTCGACCCTTCGGTGCTGCGGAGAGACGGCACGGTGCTTGTGATGTCTGCCTTGGCCGGCCTGGCAATCGTGCTCATGGGTTCTCTGGGCCGCTTTTCGGGCATCCTTCTGATCCTCGCCCTGCTCGCTTACGTCGCCTACTGCTACAGAACCGACCGGCCCGCCGCCGCACTTGCTTCATCGAACGGTGTCGAAGGCAACCGTCCGGCAGGACAGCCTTTGCCCCTGTCCATCGTCCTGATCATCGGAGGGCTCGCTCTGACGATCCTGGGCGCGCGGCTCGTCGTCTCGAGCGCCATCGAAATCGCGAGCGCCTTCGGCGTGTCCGAAACCATCATCGGGCTTACCGTGGTGGCAGTCGGCACCTCGCTCCCCGAGCTGATCACGTCGGTGATCGCCGCGATCCGCCGTCACACCGATCTTGCACTGGGCAACATCATTGGCTCGAACATCTTCAACGTGCTCTTCATTCTCGGCGTGACCGCCCTGGCGCGACCCATTCCCGTTCCTCCCGAGATCGCCCGCCTGGACATCTGGGTGATGCTCGCGGCAACCGCGCTCCTTATGGCATTCGGGTATTCAGGCCGACGACTGGTGCGCTGGGAAGGCGCTGCATTCCTGCTCGCCTACTGTGCCTATGTCGCTTGGCTCGCATCGGGCTTCTGATCGGCGGGATCGGTTCGCGATCACTTTGGACTGGCAGTCGTGCCTGAGTCATGGGCAGTACCGATGGTACCGGCAGGCCGGAGGTCATGTATGTCGTCCGGCAGGGTATGTTCCGGCTTCGCCCGAGCGGGGACTGCGCTGTCAGGACATCGCCCCGATCACATGGGTCCGCTACCGCGACGATAGGGTACTGGGCAAATCGCTTGTGTTCACCCCGGAAAAGAATGGGGAACTGGTGAGGAGATAGCGATCGGCGTGTGCGACGAGCTGCGCGCGGTCCTCGAGCCCATGAGCGAGGGAACGCTGCCGTCCACGCCATTCTGCCGTAACAGCCTGGGGATGACGTGTCCCGGAGACAGTGCACTGAGGGAGGTGTGGCACGACATGATGCAGTCCGATGCCTTCATCCAGGCGCTGCCCGATGCGAAAGATATGACCTTGCACGGGCTGCGCAAGCGAGTTGCGCGAAGTCGGGTTCAGCGACTGAGAGCACGCGACGCGAAAATGCGGCGAACCAGCGTCCGGGTGCACCGGCTCATGGGCGGGGCGTGAACGCTGCGAGAACAGATTTTGCACACACGCAACGGACTGTGTGCAATTGCTGCCTTGACACTGTTCCGGAAACGCTGGAAAAACCGGGCCAGAGGCCTCGTGGCGGAGTGGTGACGCAGCGGATTGCAAATCCGTCCACACCGGTTCGATTCCGGTCGAGGCCTCCATTCCTCCAGGTCGGATACGGAAAGTCAGCGCTTTTTCGGGAAGGCGTTACACGCACGCATGCGGAACGCTCGAATTGCGTCCCACATTCCGAACCTCGTTCATTCCCGCCGTCGATGTCTCCTATAGGCGCATGATTGCCCGATGAGAACGCGCGCTATGGCCAGCCAGTATGGGTCGCGGCCATTGTGGTGTTGCATGGAAGCTACAGACGTCTTCGGTAAATTTCGCGATTGTGAAATTGAAATCGAACATAAGGGCATGATTCATGAGACTTTCTTCGCTATGGCTGGCCGCTGCCGCATCGTCCGCTCTGTGCACGGCGGCATACGGCGCCGATCCCATCATTGAAGCGCCCGTGGTTGACGCTGCTCAGCCAGTCGCCTTCGATTGGACCGGCGGATACGTTGGTGTTTTCGCAGGCATCGCGCGCGCGCAGACCGAGGCGACAGACCTTGAAGGCGTCGAGTTCGATGATTCGGATTCGTATACCCGCGACGGCCTGGGAGGGTTTGGTGGTCTGACTCTCGGCTATAATTTCCAGCACGGTTCTTTGGTTTTCGGTCCTGAACTCGAGGCGGGCTACCTCTCCAACCAGCACTTGTGGCAGGACATCGATCAGACACAGAACCAGCAGCCCGCGATGCTCACTGAGTATGGCCCCTACGCGGTTGCAGCCGGCAGAGCTGGCTTTGCGAGCGACGGAGTTCTCTTTTACGGCAAGGCGGGCGGCGTGCTCGCGCACATCCGTTCTGGTGCCGGGGAGTTCGATGGCGTTGGCTCGGAAGACGAAGGCGGTCAGTGGGGATTCGATGGTGAAGAGGCAGGTTACGGCGAGAGCGCACGGTTTGGCTGGGCACTGGGCGGCGGTGTCGAAATGGCGGTGGATGCCAATCTTTCGTTCAAGGCAGAATATCTTTACATGAACTTCGGCACCGCCACCTACGATGGGGAAGTGCCAGACGAATCGCCGTTCACATTCGATGACGACTTGCACACCGCCAAGATCGGCTTGAACTACAGCTTCTAAACCCGGGATGGTTCCTGCTCTGTCGCACTGGACGACAGAGTCTATGGCCTCCTGCTCCTTGATGACTTGATCGAGAGCGAACGCGGCCGGTCGGCGCCCTCCAGTGATGTCGACCAGTCGCCGCCTCCCTGATCAGGCCTGACTTGAGCCCCGGACCGTCTTCGTGCGGTCCGGGGCTCGCTCCATTGGCTTGTTTTCCATCTGCTTGCTTGGCCTCCTGCGGCGGACCCGGCGCCAATCATCGGCTCCCGGCCACTCCGGGACGAACGCCTTGTGCGCCCTCTAGCAAAGCAGGCCCACGACGAAGTCCTCGAGATTGACCAGCGCATAAGCGGCGTCATCGAGATCGACCGAGCACATCACCGCATTGACCGGACCGAGCGTGATCCTGCCGTCTTCGTCATAATATTCCCTGATCGGGCGGACGGTGCCGTCCCTCAAGGTCACGAGATTGAATTCCGGATGCGCGGCCGCGACCGCGAGTTCGATACGCATGGGTAGTCTCCCCGCCAAGTTCGACCGGGCGGACCATAGTTGATCGTAGGATCAACGCGATTAGGGCCACTACGGATATCCGGGCTTCTTGTGATCATGGCCGACAGCGATCACTCCGGCTTATCCCCGCCCGTCCCACCTCGGGCTTCAAATTTGCCCACCAGACAGCAGTGCGCTAGTCTGCCCGCTCTCAGTGGAGAACGGGCCGGGGCAAAAGCGCCGTCCGCTGTCCGGGGAGCAAAGCAGGCGGCGTTGCCCGCGTGGCGAACCGCCTTCGCCAACAGGAGGGGACCGATGAAATACCTTATCGCGGCTTTCGCCGCACTTGGCCTTACGGGATCAGCCGGAGCGGTCGAGCTCACCGCACCGATGAGCTACAATCCCAATGGCGTGGATCCCGCGACCATGGAGTGCACGGTTCCGGGCAAGGTGACATCGACCTTCACGGACCGCCGTGGAAACACCTATATCTCATGCGCGTCCGCGCCCAGCCCGCGGAAATTCATCGAAAGCAGGCTTGGCGAGCCGCTTGATCCGGACAGCGACCAGGATGGCGTTTCGGATGGAGACGTATTGGACTGATCACAGTCGCGCCGGGCCCTCGATTGCAGGTCCGGCGATGTGACAGCCCTCCGGCCGCGTTCCCTGCCGTTGGCAGGGGCGCTCGTCTCCGGCCACCCTGCCCCGCGCCATGCTTTTTCCATACGTCTGCCCTTGCCCCCGCATTGCCCCATTTGCGGCGGCAACCATTCGACACGTCGATACGTTTGTGATCGGCGGGGGCTGACATCAGGAGCGCGTCGAACGGCAAGTCCGACGACGCAATGGAGCATGACGATGATGAAATCCTTCGCTGCAGCAGCCACGATTGCTGCCCTTCTTTCCGTACCTGCCCTCGCCCAGGACATGGATCCCAGCGGCACCTGGGTCGACCAGTGGGGGACGACCTTCACGTTCGAACTCTGCGGCGACGGCACGCAATTGTGCGGCGTTCTCAACGACATCCAGGGCGATTCCCGTACAGAAGAGAACCTCCAGCTCGTTGGCCAGGAGGTCGTCCAGGGCGATCTTGTCGCCCCCAACACCTGGGAGGGCAACATTGGCCTCAACGGCACAAACGCGACAGCCACGGTCGAGCAGACCGGGCCCGACACCCTCACGATTACCGGCTGCCAGGCCGCGATTCTCTGTTCGAGCATCGATTATCAGCGGTCCTGATTTTCAGCCCTGACGGGCCGCCCCAATATCACCGAACACGTGGGGCGGCCGAAGTGTTTCCAGGAAAAGTGGAAACACTTTTCCTCTTCGGAAACGCGACACATCAAAGACTTGGGAATCCGGTTCTGATCCAATCAGAACCGGAACTCTGTTGCGCGCCTGATTGCGTCATACCCCGCCATATCCGCAGCATTCGGGGATCCAACCGTTCTTGGTGCCTCCTTGGTTTTGCGTTACCTGTTGCCCAGCGCGCCATCTCGGATGACCGGCGGGTCAGCAGGCGGGGCAACGCGGTCAATTCGGGCACGGGCTGGTGCCGATCGAGGGCAGCATGGCGATTGTAGGCGTGATTCTCGGCGGGGGCAGCGGCCTAAGGCTCGGGGGCGTCAGAAAGGGTGATCTCAGGCTCGCCAATCGGCCGCTCCTTGCGCTGGTCCACGCCCGCCTCGCCCCTCAATGCGATTGTGTCGTCCTCTCGCAGAACGCGGCGCATCGCTGCGCGCCGCCTGCGGCGTTCGATGCCGTCTTGCCCGATCTCCCCGATGGCCCGTCGGGGCCTGCCGCGGGGCTGTGGACGGCAGCGCTCTGGGCCATCAGGACGCACGGCACGTCCGCCAGCCTGCTCTCGGCCCCCGTGGATACGCCCTTTCTGCCGGGCGATTTCGCTGAGCGCTGCCTTGCCGCGGCCAACCCCTGCGTCACAGCCGCCTTCGCGGGCCGGCTGCACCCTGCCTGTGGCCTCTGGCCTGCCCTGGATCTCGTTGCGGCGCTCGCGCCGTGGCGCGGTCTCGCCCGTGGCCCTGCGCTCCATGCGATCGCAGCGTCGCTGGGGGCCGTTAAGCTGGACTATGAAACGCCTGCGAAGCCAGACCCGTTCGCCGGAGTAAATACCCTGCCGGACCTGCTCGCCTTCCAGCGCCGCACCTCCGGCATTGCCCGCCGATGAGAGCGCCCTGCCACGCGCGGACCTGCCCGCGTCGCAGAACCGGCAAACAAGTGCCAAATGGGGGTTGGCAAGCCCGATCAAATTGGTTAGATCATCGCCACCTGCCAAGCAGCGCTGCCTTGTTCCCCGGTAGCTCAGTGGTAGAGCAACCGGCTGTTAACCGGTTGGTCGCTGGTTCGAATCCGGCCCGGGGAGCCAACTATCTTCAGGACTGATGAATGTTGCGCCGCTGCGCGGCGCCAGGCAGGGCCAAGGGGGCGGTTCGCACGGCCCTCGCCGCGCAGCACCAACCCATCATCCCGCTACGCCACGGCCCAAAAATCAATCCCGCCGCTTGGGCCTCGCCGGTGCTACAATGCCCGTCAACCAGCGAGGCACAATGACCACCACGTTCCTGATCCAGTCGTTCCAGCAGCGGGGACGCAAGCTTGTGTCCGATCCGCTCCAGAGAGCGAAGTCCGCAGAAAGCGCCATTGCAACGGCCGAGCGGATCGCCCCTTCCAAGGCGGGGGTCGTCGCCTTCTCCCAGGAAGTTGATGTGGAAACCGATTGCTATGACGAGCCCCAGATTCTGTTCAGAATCGGAACGCTGCCCGAAGAACTCATGGACTGAGCCGGCCGTGGGGTCATGGCCCCGCCGGCGTTTCGCGATGGTCACCGCACCTGTCCTGGCCATGGCGACCTCTGCCCGTGCCGCTTGAGTGCGAGTGGGATCGGAACGGCAGCTCTCGCGGTCGCGGCGCCGCGCCCATTTATCCGCTAGAGCGTTTCCAGAAGAAGTTGAAACACTTTTCCGGTTTGGAAACGCGACACATCAAGGACTTGGAGCTCCTGTTCTGATTCAATCAGAACAGGATATGCTCTAGACGCTCGCACAGTTGAAAAAGGCGCCCTGCGGGGCGCCTTTCAATTTTGCATATCCTGGAATGGATGGAGGCGTTACTGGGCCGCAGGCGCTTCGGCCTCTGGCTCCTGGGTCTCGAGGTCCTCTACCGGAGGCTCGACCGGTGCAATTTCGTCCTCGACCGGCTGGGCCTGCTCCTCGGCTTCCATGGCTTCAGCCTCGATGACTTCGCCCTCCTCAACCACTTCGCCGCCTTCGACTACGGGCAGTTCGGTGGGCTCGATCTCGGCGAGCATGCGTGCGCAGAGCGTGGTCGTGGAGCGCGCGGCTTCGTCACGGTCGGGCATCGCGGCCCAATTGCCTTCGTCGATGTAGTCGCGTTGCAGCGTGGCGCGGGAGAGTTCCTTGAGCTCGGCCAGGTTTTCGCGGGCGTTGTCGTCCGCCATGAAATTCTGCACACAGATCGCAGCGGCGAGGTCTGTCCGGCTCGCGTCTGCAGCCGCCTTCGCCGAGGCCTCGGCGCTGCCGCCGGTCACCCAGCCGCCCCACGCAAAGCCGACAATGGCCACGGCTACGCCGCCGAGCACCGCGCCATAGGCGGCGGGTTTAATCCAAACAGGAATGTTCATGAAATTCCGATCAATCGGGAGTGGGCGGCATGATCACCGCCTTCCGCATGGTACCATCTCTCGCCCCCACCTCCAAACTGCATAGCCTGGCGGCCGTCAGGGCCCTAACGCTGCCGCGTGATCTTTGTCTGCTGATAGGAGAGCCACATGCGCAGCCGCGCGAGCGTCCCGATCCGATAGGGCTTTGCCGGCACGGTCAGATAGCCCTGCTCCACCCCGGCGGAATAGAGGTTCGCCTCATTGGTAATGCGATCCTCGTCCACCCCTTCCGTCACAGCGCTGCCGATGTGACCGCCGGCAACCACGGGGCTGAGCCCGGGCACGGATATCACCGGAATCCCCATGGCGCCCGCTACGATGCCGAAATAGGCGTCGTCGTCGTGAAAGATTCCGGACGGCAGCTCATGCATGAGCGAGAAGGACCGGGTGTCGGCCATCAGCGCCTTGGCGGGATACACAACGCCGCGGAACCCCTGAGGAGCGTGCACGGGCGTGTAGCGCTCGCCCTTTTCCAGCCCGTCCTTGCGCTTGAACGGTAGGTGATCGAGCCGGATTCCCCCAATCGTCACAATGCAATCGGGCAGCATTCTCGCGCATCGAATCAGGTGCTCTATGTGCCTTGGGCTCTTGAACAGCACATCGTCATCGCAGGTCACGATGTATTCGATCCCCACCTTGCCGCGCACATATTCCAGCGCCCCCAGCAGCTTTGTGGCCGGGCCGTAGTCGATCGAGGGGCGAAACAAGTGCGCCTTGGGGTGCTTTTCGAGGCAGGGCGGCACATGCGCGGCCCCCCATTTGCGGTAATGGTGCGGGATATTGACCAGAACCCTATCGACCACTGACTGCTCCGCAAGGTTATCGAGCACGCGCGGAAGCGTGGTCTCGAACCGCTTGGGTACGGTGGTCAGGCTGATCAGGGTATCCGACATGCGCCCGGTGGCCTTTCTGGGTGCAAATGCGCTCTCCGCGCACGGGATTCACTCAAGGTGCATATCACACAGACGGAAGCCTGCACGGCCGCGCCCTCCTGCTGGCGCCAAATGTGAAGAGTTGCACACAAGCAATTTCGTGTTTCGCGCAATTGACGACAAAATTGCCGCTTATTGTTCCGCCTCTCGCCGCTTGACACAGATCAAGGCTGGCATGCCGCACCGTGCTAAGGTCATGCACAACCAAGGAGCGGGAGCCCCAAATGTACAAGCACATCCTGATCGCCACCGATGGATCTGAACTGGGCACCAAAGGGATCGATCACGGTCTCAAGCTGGCAAAGACCTGCGGTGCCAAGGTCTACATCCTGACGGTCACCGACGTCTGGTCCGCCGGAGCCCTCGCCACGGCCGGCCCCGCCACCATCGCCGAATATGACACTGCGTTGCGCTCGGCCGTAACGGATATCCTCAAGCAAGCTGCCGGGTTCGCCGAAGCTGCCGGGGTCCAGTATCAGACGCGCCACCTGCCCAACCGCTATCCCGCCGATGCTATCGTCGAGACTGCCCAGAGCCAGGGCTGCGATCTGATCGTCATGGCCTCGCACGGCCGACGCGGGTTCCGCCGCATGCTGCTGGGCAGCCAGACCACCGAGGTGCTGACGGCCAGCACCATTCCCGTCCTCGTCGTGCGCTGACAGGAGGCCGGCGGGGGCCCAAGGCCCCTGCCCGCACCGGCTACTGCTCGGCGCGGGGATGCTCCATGAGGTCGCCGGCCGCAATGCCCAGTTCCGAGGATCGCCCACCGGGGATCTCGAGCACGAATCGCACCGGTTCGCCCGAGGGGATGCCGGTGCGGTCCAGGGGGCGGGCATTTTCATGGATGCGCGCGATCTCGCCATTGGCACGGATGAACAGCATGTCGAGCGGGATGTAGGTGTTCTCCATCCAGAACGAGACCGGCCGTTCCTCTTGGAAATCGAACAGCATGCCGGCGTCGGGCGCCAGTTCCTCGCGATACATCAGGCCCTGGGCACGCGTGTCGTTGGTGTCGGCAATCTCGACCGCGAAGGAATGCGTGCCGGTGCCCGAATGAATCAGCACCCGGTCTTCGCTGGCAATGGCCGAACTCGCTCCGAAGGTCTGCCATAGCGCCAGCCCGAGCAGCAGCGCCAGCGCCACAGCCCCGCCCACCATCACCCGCGGGTCGATCCTTGATTTCTTTTGCTCGCTCATCTGGCTCCCGGTCCTGCCTTGTCCGAAACGATCGGCGTTACCCGATCCATGCACTCTGGCTCCCCCGGACGCAATTTTCCAGCGCCTGACCCGATCGTGTCCGCGAAACTGCGCGCGGCGGTGGATTGTCGACAGTGAGTCCCGTGCCCGCCCGTCACCGCGTAGCCCGTTTCCGAGGAACGGCGCCAAGGCGCAGACGTCTGGACCGGGCGAGGGCTTCAGTGCGAGGACGGTCCCTCGCCCCAGCCATCGGGCCGGATTTCGGCGACCATAAGGCCCTTGGGGCCATCCCCATAGCGGGCGAGCACGAACTGCCCGGGGCGCAACTCCGTCAGCCCGAAGCGGCGCAGCGTTTCCATGTGGATGAAGATATCGGGATGCCCTTCGCCTGCCGAGAGAAAGCCGAATCCCTTCACCCGATTGAACCACTTCACCTCGAGCCGCTCGAGAGGCGAGGTCGGTTCCACCTGCACATGGGTGCGCGGCGCCGGCATCTGTGAGGGGTGGAGGGCAGTCGATTCGTCCATGGACACGATCCGGAAGGCCTGCAGCCCACCCGGGCGGTTCAGCGCCTCGACAACGATCCGCGCGCCCTCATAGGCGGTCTGGAAGCCATCCCGCCGAAGACAGGTGACATGCAGCAGCACGTCCGGACCGCCATCGTCGGGAATGATGAAGCCGAATCCCTTGCCCGCGTCGAACCATTTGATGGCCCCGGCGATCTCGATCACATCCATGTCGGTTGCACCGGTCATGGCCTGCTCGTCCCGCCCGGCGCCGGCCCCCCGCGCGCTCCCGTCGTCTTTCGCCCCCATGAAACCACTCTCTTCAACTACTCGAAATCCCGCAACCGCGGGTAAACCCGTTATGGACACACTTTGGCCGATTCAATTCCAAAAGTTAAGGACCATTAAACAATTTGTTGGCCCAATACGGCCAGTAAACTCCACGCCCGTGCAACCTTGCAGGTCATGTGCGGGTTTTGCTGGCGCGCCTCGCCCCAAGCTCGACCAATTATCCTGCCGGCACGCGCGAGAGATCAAAACCCTCGGGCCGAGGTTCTGATTCCATCGGGAGCTCAAATGCTCTAGGCAGTCTGCCAGTCGCGCCCGCCTGTTCGGGCGCACGTTTTCAGGAGAGTGTGAACCCATGAAATACTTGCACACAATGGTCCGCGTAAAGGACATCGATGAGAGCCTTCGCTTTTACCGCGACGCGCTCGGTCTGGTCGAATCCCACCGCAAGGAAAACGACAAGGGCCGGTTTACCCTGGTCTTCCTGCACGCCCCCGGCGATGAGGATGCCAAGGTCGAGCTGACCTACAACTGGGATCCCGAAGAGTATTCGGGCGGTCGGAACTTCGGGCACCTCGCCTATGAGGTCGATGACATCTACGCCACCTGCCAGCACATCCAGGATCAGGGCCACACCATCCACCGGCCCCCGCGCGATGGCTGGATGGCCTTCGTGAAGTCCCCGGACGGCATCTCGATCGAGCTGCTCCAGAAGGGCGAGCGCAAGGCGCCGCAGGAGCCCTGGGCGTCAATGGAAAACACCGGCACCTGGTAGCCGCCCCGCTGCGCGGATCAGTACATTTTTAACCATTCCAATTGACCGGCGGTTAGCCAACCGCCGGTATTTTCATGTCCGAGGTTGGGAAATTTTCAGTTTCGAAACCCCGGGTAGTTTTATGCGTATCCTTTCCGTCGTCATCACAATGGTCCTGCTTCTGGGCGCCTGCGCGCCCATGGCAATGTTCGCCTCGAGCAGCGGGGTGGGCTATTCCGGGCTCAAATCCGACTGGGGGACTCTGGTCACTAGTGATCGGGTCAACGCACTTTGCCTTACCCCCAGGCTCCGGCTTCTGATCTGGGACATCGAGGGCCATTTCGGCAAGAAGGTCGTGATGAGTTCGGGCTATCGCACGCCTTGGCACAATGCGTCGGTGGGCGGAGCGTCGGCTTCCTATCATACGCGTTGTATGGCCGCGGACCTCTACATCCCCGGCGTCGACAAGCAGCGCCTGATTGCCTACGCCTACCGCAATTCTCATGTGGGCGGGCTGGGGTGCTACCCCGGACAGCGCTTCATCCACGTGGATGTGCGCGACCGGCCGCGCAGAGGACCGATCACCTTCAACGGCTGCTGACGCACGCAAACGTCAAAAAAGCCGGCAGGAGCCGAATTTGGGTCTTGCCAGCGCAAATCCGGCCCCCTATACACCGCCTCACGGTTGTTAGCGCCCTTCGTCTAGTGGTCTAGGACGCCGCCCTTTCACGGCGGAAACACGGGTTCGAGTCCCGTAGGGCGCGCCAACCTGCTTCTCTGGCTTTCGCTTGTTCATCCTCTGGATGTTGCGCGGCGGGTGCTTTGGGAGTACCGATGGCTCAGCCATCCCGCGCCCTTCGTCTAGCGGTTAGGACGCCGCCCTCTCACGGCGGAAACAGGGGTTCGATTCCCCTAGGGCGCGCCAGTTCCTCCACAGAGATCGTTCGCTGCGGTGATCGACGCTGACGCGGTTGGTCCATGCGCCCCATTCCAGTCACCGATTCGCTGTCCATCGATGAAGAGGAACTCGACTTCTCGTTCGTGCGCGCCTCGGGCGCCGGCGGGCAGAACGTCAACAAGGTGGCAACCGCGGCCCAGCTCCGGTTCGACCTCATGGGCTCGCCCTCCCTGCCCGAGCCGGTCAAGCGCCGCGCCGCGAGGATTGCGGGCAGCCGCCTGACCAAGGACGGAATCGTGGTGATCTTTGCGGACAGCTTCCGCAGCCAGCCCCAGAACCGCAAGGACGCGACGGACCGGCTGGTGGACATCCTTTCGCGCGCGGCCACCCCGCCCAAGCGCCGCATCGCCACGCGCCCGACCCTCGCCTCCAAGCGCCGCCGGATCGAAGCCAAGGCCCGCACCGGCAAGATCAAGAAGCTCCGCTCGGGCAAGCCCTCGATCACCGACTGATCGCCACCCCCAGATACGCTTACGGAACCGACACCGTGCGCACCCGTTCGCGTGCCACGGCACACAGGCGAAACAGGCGGGCTCATGGATATCTCGGCAATGCTCTTCCAGGACTGGGAAGGGATCGTGCGAACACTTCTGGTGGGCGTGCTCGCCTATGGGACGCTGGTCATCTTCCTGAGGATTTCCGGCAAGCGCACCCTCGCCAAACTCAACGCGTTCGATCTCGTGGTCACCGTTGCGCTGGGCTCCACGCTCTCGGCGATCATCCTTCAGGAATCGGTGGCGCTGGCGGAAGGCGCAGCGGCGCTTGCGGTGCTCATCTGCGCGCAGTTCCTCGTCACTTATGTTTCGGTCCGTTCGCGCGGGTTCGCCGCGTTGGTCCGCTCCGAACCGACGCTTCTGGTGCACAAGGGCGCCTTTTGCGACGACGCCATGCGACTCCAGCGCGTCACCCGCGAGGAGGCCTGGAGCGCGATCCGCGCTCAAGGGGGCGACGATCTCGAGCGTGTCGAGAACCTCGTCCTTGAAAGCGACGGCACGATGAGCGTCGTCTTCCGCGTGTAAGCCATCCGTTATGGCCAAAACGCCCCACCCGGCCCGAAATCGGAGGCGATGCGGGCAAACCCGTTTGACTCCGGGCCGGCAAAGCGAACAATACGCTCAACGACAAAGGCGAGCTGGCCTCCTTCTGGAGCGCGGCCCGCTTTCACGCCGGGGAATCACACACACCGCAATGACCGCCCGATCGATCGGACAGGAACCGCAGCTTGTGCGCGCAGAGAGTGACGGCGCACCGGCCTACAAGCTTTCCGGCGCGTGGACCTCGGCCCATGCCCGCACGCTTGAGCGCGCGGTCGACGCGGCTCGGTCCTCCGACCGCAGCCCGGTTTCCCGCATCGACATGGGGGACGTGCTCGCGCTCGACACCATCGGAGCCTGGCTGGTCCTCGGGCTTGGTGGCCGGGACGATCAGGCCGCGCGTCCCGAACTGGTCAATGCCGAGCCCCGGCACCTCGCCCTGATCGAGCGGATCAAGTCCCAGCCCCCCGCCGCCGTCCAGCCGGCGCCGACGCACCAGGCCTGGTTCGTCCGGCCGTTCGATACGCTCGGACGGCTCATCGTCGGCGCGGGTGAGGACATCGTCCGCCTGATGGCGGTGCTGGGCCAGATTCTCGTCTCGCTGGTCACCGCCGTGCTCCATCGCGGGCCTTCCCGCGCATCGTCTTATGTGAATCAGTTCGACCTCATCATCCTGCGCGCCGTCCCCATCGTGGTGCTCATCGCGCTGGTTGTCGGCGCCATCATCACCCAGCAGTCGATCCTGCAGCTCCGCAATTTCGGCGTCGCGATATACGTCGTGGATCTGGGCGCCATCCTGATGCTGCGCGAGGTCGGGCTGCTCCTTGCCGCGATCATGATCGCCGGCCGCTCGGGCTCGGCCATCACCGCCGAGATTGGCTCGATGCGCATGCGCGAGGAGATCGACGCGCTCTCGGTGATGGGGGTCGATCCCTATCGCGCGCTCGTTCTGCCGCGCATGGTGGCGCTGGTCGTCGGTCTGCCGCTGCTTTCGTTCATCGCGGCACTGGCCGGTCTGGTCGGCACGGCGATCGTGGCGCAGGTCTACGGCGACATCCCGTTCGACATTTTCCTCGAGCGCCTGCAATCCACGCTCAACATGCGCACTCTGCTGGTGGGGCTGGTCAAGGCGCCCGTGATGGCGCTCATCATCGGTCTGGTGGCGATCAACGAGGGCTTCAAGGTGCAAGGAAGCGCGGAATCGCTGGGCCGGCACACCACGGCATCGGTGGTCCGCGCCATCTTCCTTGTCATCGTCGCCGATGGCCTGTTTGCCATGTTCTTTGCCGCGATCGGGTTCTGATCATGAGCGAGACCCCGGCCATCGAAATTTCCGATCTCGTCGTCGCCTTCGGGCCCAGGCGCGTCATCGACGGGCTCGACCTGGAGGTCGCCCGCGGCGAGGTGATGGGCATCATCGGCCCGTCCGGCTCGGGCAAGTCGGTCACCCTGCGGGCGCTGATCGGGCTCCTTGCGCACCAGAGCGGCACGGTGAAGTTCAATGGAAGGGACGTCTCGTCGCTGTCCGGTCAGGAGAGGCTTGCGCAGTCGCGCCGATGGGGCGTGCTGTTCCAGCAGGGCGCCCTTTTCTCCTCGCTCACGGTCGCCGAGAACATCGAGTTCCCGCTGCGCGAGCATCTGGGGATTTCACGCAAGCTGCGCCGGGAGATCGCGCGGATCAAGATCGAACAGGTCGGCCTGCCCGCGTCCGCGGCCAGTCTCTACCCGTCGGAATTGTCCGGCGGCATGATCAAGCGCGCCGCTCTCGCCCGCGCGCTGGCACTGGACCCCGAGATCCTGTTCCTCGACGAGCCCACGGCCGGGCTCGACCCGATCGGGGCGGCCCGGTTCGATCAATTGGTCTTGAACCTCAAGGACTCGCTCGGGCTTACCGTCTATATGGTCACCCACGACCTCGACAGTCTCACCACCGTGTGCACGCGCATTGCCGCCCTTGGGGGCGGAAGGCTGCTCAAGGCCGGAACGCTCCGGGAAATGCTTGACGCGGACGATCCCTGGCTGATCGACTATTTCCACGGCCCGCGCGCACGTCATCTGAAAGGCAGCGAACATGGAGTCTAGAGCGAACTATGCCGTGGTCGGGGCATTTGCCACGCTGGTCGTCGCGGCCCTTGTCGGCTTCATCTACTGGTTCTCCGCCGCGGATTCGGGCGGTGCGCGAACCCAGTACGACGTGATGTTCACCGGCTCGGTCGCCGGGCTTTCCCGCGGCACCCAGGTGCTGTTCAACGGCATTCCCGTCGGTGATGTGACTGCGGTGCGGGTCGATCCGGAAAACCCGGCCCGCGTCATCGCCCGGCTTTCCGTCCTCGACGATGCGCCGGTCATGAACGACACACGCGCCCTGCTCGAAATCCAGGGCCTCACCGGCATGGCCAACGTCCAGCTCCTCGGCGGCACGCTCGAGGCCGGACGGATTGTGACTGGCGCGGACGAGGACGTCCCGGTTCTCATGGGTGAGCCGTCGGACTTCCAGGTCATCGTCGAGGGCGCCCGCGATATCGTAGTGACCGCCGAAAGCACCTTCGGGCGCATTGACACTTTCCTCAGCGCCAACGAGGATCGCGTGGCCTCCACCCTCGCCAATCTCGAAACGCTCTCCTCCTCGTTGGTCCGGCTCGCCGACACTGCCGGGGGAGATGAGGATTTCCAGGCCATCGTCTCGAACGCGCGCACCGCCATGGAGACGGCCAATTCCACCTTCTCGCGCATAGACGCCTTCTTTGACGCCAACGAAACCAGCCTTTCGGCCTCGATCTCCAACACCGAGGCCTTCACCGGAGCGCTGGCGTCCAATGCCGACGGGCTGGAAGACTTCCTCACCTCCATGTCCGCCGTCAGCGAACAGGTCGAGCCGCTTGCCGGAGAATTGCGCAATCTCACCGTCGACGTCCGACGGGTGGTGGAAGCCATACCGCCCCGGCAATTGCGCGAGACCTTTGACAATGTCGGCGCATTCGCCGAAACCCTCGCCAACAACACCGACAACATCGAAGGCCTGTTCCTCGACGCGCGCACCCTCGCAAGCAATCTGGCTGACATTTCCGATGGCCTGAACCAGACCCTGCGCCTTATCGACGAGGCCACCGACGCCATCGACCCCCAGATCATCGCCCGCGCGCTCGACAATGTGGAGCAGTTCTCGACTGCGCTCGGGGAAAACGCACCAGCGGTCGAGGCCATCCTGACCAACACCGAAACCCTCACCGGTTCGCTCCTCGGGGCCGCCGATCGCATCGACACGATCACCGCAAGGCTCGACGCCATGATGGGGTCCGATGAGGGAACCGACTTCTTCGGGGAACTCGCCCTCGCCGCCACGGCGATCCGCAACCTCGCCGGTCAACTCGACGAGCGGTCCGCCGAAATCACCACGGGGATCAATGCCTTTACGAGCCGTGGGCTCGGCGGATACACTGCATTGGCGGACGAGGCACGGGGCACGCTCCGGCGCCTCGATCGCATACTGGCCAATTTCGAGCGCAACCCCCAGGTCCTGCTGTTCGGCGGGGATTCAGTAAGGGACTTCCAGAGACGATGAGCAAGACGACGCCTGCACGCTCCGGAGCCCTGACGCGCCGCCGCCTGCTCACGCTCGCGGCCGGCTCTGGCGTGGCACTGCTCGCAGGCTGCGCCCTGCCGGGCATGACGCCCGTCACCTATGATCTGGCCGCCACCCCCACGTCCGGTTCCGGGCGGCGTCTGGGCCGCACCGTGCTCATCACCGAGCCCGAGGCCATCCAGACCTATGACACCCAGCGCATCGTCGTGCGCGAGCCCGGCGGGGTTCTGAGCTATCTGGGCCAGTCCCAGTGGTCCGACGTTCTGCCCCGGCTGGTCCAGACCAGGCTCCTGCAATCGTTCCAGGATCGCGGCATCACCAATGTGGGCCGCGTCTCGGACCGCATCGAGCCCGATCTGCTGCTCACCACCGATATCCGCGCCTTCGAGATCGACGCGTCGACGGCGCCGGCAACGGCGGCGGTCTCGATCACCGTGCGGCTGGTGGACGACTGGAACCGCCGCGTGCTCGCCACCGAGACCTTCTCGGCCAATGTCGCGCTTGCCGAGATCACCCCGGCGCTTGCCATCCCCGCCCTCAATGCTGCACTCGCAGAGGTCACGGACGGCATCATCGGCTGGACCGCCGGGCGCGCCTGACCCCTTTTCGTCCCGAGAGACAGCCATGACCCTGCCCCGCCCCGACGCTTCGCTCGAAGACGTGCTCGCCCATGCCGATTCCGGGATTGACCGGAGCCTGGAGCGCCTGTTCACGCTTCTCGCCATTCCCTCGATCTCGACCGATCCCGACTATGGCGCGCACTGCCAGGCAGCGGCGGACTGGCTATCGGGCCAGCTTTCAGAGCTCGGATTCGACGCCTCTGTTCGCCCCACGACCGGGCACCCGATGGTCGTGGGCCATGATCGGTCCGCGACCGGCCCCTCGGTGCTGTTTTACGGCCATTACGACGTCCAGCCCGTCGATCCGCTCGAGCTGTGGGACACCGCTCCCTTCACCCCCACCATCGGCGAGGAGGGCGGCCAGAAGGTCATCCGCGCCCGCGGGGCCTCGGACGACAAGGGGCAGTTGATGACGTTCGTCGAGGCCTGCCGCGCCTTCAAGGCGGTGCGTGGCGCCCTGCCCATCCCCGTCACCATACTGTTCGAGGGCGAGGAGGAAGCCGGATCGGCATCGCTTGGCCCATTCCTCGACCAAACCGCGTCGGAGCTCACAGCCGACGTGGCGCTCGTCTGCGACACCGACATGTGGGACCGGGAGACGCCCTCGATCATCACCATGCTGCGCGGCATGGTTGGTGAGGAAGTCGAGATCACCGCTGCCAGCCGGGATTTGCATTCGGGCATGTATGGCGGAGCGGCGCGCAATCCCCTCCAGCTCCTCTCCGAGATCGTCGCTTCCCTGCGCAATCCGGATGGCTCGGTGGCCATCGAAGGGTTCTATGACGGCGTCGAGGACCTGCCCGATGCGGTCGCCGCCCAATGGCAGCGCCTGCCCTTCGATGAATCCGAATTTCTCGGCGATGTCGGCCTTAGCGCCCCTGCGGGCGAGAAGGACCGTAGCGTTCTCCAGCAGATCGCCGCGCGTCCCACCTGCGAGATCAACGGCATGTGGGGTGGCTATACCGGCCAGGGCTTCAAGACCGTCATCCCGGCGCGCGCCAGCGCCAAGATATCGTTCCGCCTGGTGGGCGATCAAGACCCCGCCAGGGTCAGGGAAGCCTTCCGCTCCCATGTCCGCGCCCGGCTGCCCGAGGACTGCACCGTGACCTTCAAATCGCACGGCGGCAGCCCGGCGACTTCGATCCCCTCCGACAGCGAATTCCTCACCCGCGCGCTCGGCGCTTTGACCGATGAATGGGGCCGCGAGGCCGCCATCGCCGGATCGGGCGGCTCGATCCCCATCGTGGGGGATTTCAAGCGCAAGCTGGGAATGGAGTCGCTTCTGATCGGATTCGCGCAGACGGGCGATCGCATTCACTCGCCCAACGAAAAATACGATCTGGCCAGCTACCACCGGGGCATCAGGTCATGGATCCGGATTCTGGACGCGCTCTCGGCCTGACGCAAATGCGATCGCCTGCTCGGCATTGGCCGGCTCGAAAGCCCTGACCTCGATCTGGGGCAGCACCGCTCCGACCGCCCTGGCGACCAGGGGCTGCATCCCGCCTCGCGCTATGACCGAGACGCGTGGAAACTGGTGCCAGTGGCCGAAGAAGTTCCTCTGATAGGACAGATCGGTCAGCAACGCTTCGAGCGTCATCCCGTCCATCTGGGCGAGGTCTGCGACCAGTCCCACGTTCCGGTTGCCGCTCAGGCGCGATTTCAGCGCCTTTGCACCGTGATCGACATCGTCAGCGCTCAATTGGCCAACGACCCTCAAGACCATCACATTGTCGGGCAATTGGGTGATTTCGATCATGGGTTCAGCCTCCCGAACCAGGCCGAACGCTGCGACGCCCGATCGGTTCCCGAAACGCACGAATTTTTGTGATCCGGGGGCCGGCCCGCCTCGTAAAGGGACTAAACCCACTGGAGGCTATGGTGTATGCAGTAGACATGAGCGACACCACATCCAAGCCCGTGCCCGAGGCCAAGTCGATTGCAGATCCGGCCGATCTTCTGGCGAGAATCGCCGAAAGCAAGGATCGCAAGGCACTTGCAGAGCTGTTCAGGCAGCTTGCGCCAAGGCTCAAGTCGATGATGCTCAAACTCGGAGCCGACGGCGCGCTGGCCGAGGATCTGGTTCAGGAAACGCTGCTCGCCGTCTGGCGTAAGGCGCACCTTTACAGTCCCGATCGCGGTGCAGCGGTGACTTGGATATTCACGATCGCGCGCAATCTGCGCATCGATCAGCTCCGCCGGCTGTCGAACAAGCCCTACGAGGATCTCGAGGGCATCGAGACGACCGACGACACGCCGAACGGCCTCCAACGGATTGAACAGCAGGAGATCATCTCTCGGGTCAAGACGGCGCTGGGGGATTTGCCGAAGGACCAACAGGAAGTGATACGTTTGAGTTTTCTGAGCGACATGACGCATTCGGACATTGCCGAACGCCTCGACATCCCGCTCGGCACCGTGAAGTCGAGACTGCGCCTTGCCTATGGCCGCTTGCGCCCTCTTCTGGAGGATCTGCAATGACCGTTTCCCATCACCCCGACATCACCACGCTCATGGCGTTCAGCGCAGGGTCGCTTGATGAGCCCTATGCGCTGGTCATCTCCACGCACCTTGCCATGTGCGAGGGCTGCCGCGCTCAGCTCGACAGGCTCGACGTGATCGGCGGCGCGCTTCTGGCCGGCGTCGAGGAAGAGCCTGTGTCCGACGATGCGCTCGATGCACTGCTGGGCCGGCTCGACGAGGCGCCCGCCGAGGATCCGATCCGCATGCAGCCGCGCGGTGCCGACGTGCCTGCACCACTCGCCCGCTATGCGCCCGAAGGTCTCGACGCCCTGCCCTGGAAGGGTCGCGGCGGCGGTGTTGCCACCTGCGAGTTGCCCGTCTCGCCCCACGCGCAGTCGCGGCTCATGTTGCTCAGGGTCGGCGCGGGTCGCGCGGTGCCCGAGCACGGCCATGGCGGACACGAGCTGACGCTGATCCTGCGCGGCTCCTATTCGGACCGGTTCGGCCGGTTCGGCGTTGGTGACATCGCGGACCACGATCAGGACGTCGAGCACCAGCCGATCGCCGAGATGGGCGAAGACTGCATCTGTCTGATCGCTGTGGACGCCAAGCTCAATTTCCGCTCACGGCTCATGAAGCTGCTCCAGCCGCTGGTCGGGATCTGATATGGCAGGCATTGCATGGGTTCTGGGCGGCGGCTCGGGCATCGGGGCCGAGCTGGTAAAGCAGCTGTCCGCGCGCGGCTGGACCGTGGCCATCTCGGGTAGGCGCACCGAACCGCTCGATGCGCTCAAGGCGAGCCACGGCGCCCATCCCTACCCCCTCGACGTCACCGATGCCGAGGCCTGCCGTGAGGTCACCGTGAGAATCGCGTCCGATCTCGGGCGCATCGATCTCGTCGTCTTTTCCGTCGCCGCCTGGGACGTCACCAAACCCGGCGTCTACGAGTATGAAAAATTCGCCGCGATGATGGACACCAATGTCCTCGGGGCCATGCGGGTGCTCGATCCGGTGATCGGCCAGATGCGCCGTCAGGGGGCGGGCGAGATCGCCATCGTGGCCTCGGTGGCCGGCTATTTCGGCCTGCCGCGCGCAGCGGCCTACAGCTCGGGCAAGGCTGCGCTCATTTCTCTCGCCCAGACCATGCGCACCGAGCTCGCGCCCGAGAATATCTCGGTCCGGATCGTCTGCCCCGGGTTCGTCAAGACCGACCTCACGGCCAAGAACGACTTTCCCATGCCATTCCTTATGGAAGCCGAAGACGCGGGCAAGCGCATAGCGGACGGGCTGCTCGACACAAAAAAGTTCGAGATCGCCTTCCCCCTGCGGTTCGTCCTGATCCTCAAGACGATCAGGCTTCTGCCCTACCCGCTCTTTTTCGCGCTGATGAGCCGGCTGATCCGCCAGAGCTGATCTGGAAACAGGGCAAGGCGGCTGTGCTGTAATGCATCAAGCACAACCCATCTGATCGCCACTCAGGCCGGCCGGCGATACTGGTAGATGCCGACGTCGATCATGCCTTCGGTGAATCCGGCCTCGCAATAGGCGAGGTAATAGACCCATTTGCGCTTGAAGCGCTCATCATAGCCAAGTTTGGCGATCTCGGGCCAGCGCGCCAGGAACGCCTCGCGCCACAGGCGCAGGGTCTTGGCGTAGTCGTGCCGGAAGCAGTCGGTCTGCTCGAGCACGAGCCCCGCCTTTGCCGCCACGTCCTTCATCACCGGCTTGGTCAGCAGCATTCCGCCGGGGAAGATGTAGCGCTGGATGAAATCGGGACCCGATTTGTAGTCCTCGAAATCCTTCTCCCGGATGGTGATCGCCTGGATCGCCGCGGTGCCGCCCGGCTTGAGCCGATCGTGCACGGTCTGGAAATATTGCGGCCAGTGCTCCTCGCCCACGGCCTCGATCATCTCGATCGAGGCGATGTGGTCGAATTGCCCTTCGGTATCGCGATAATCCTCAAACACGAGCGCGCCACTCCCGTCCATGGACTGCCGGGCCAGCCGGTCGCGGGCGTATTTGAGCTGTTCGCGCGAGAGCGTGATGCCCCGCACATGAGCGCCAGCTTCGCCGATGGCGGTCTCGGCAAATCCTCCCCAGCCGCACCCGATCTCGAGCACGCGCCCACCCGCCTCTATCCCGCACATCTCGATGATACGTCGGTACTTGGCGCGCTGGGCGTCGGCGAGCGACATATCCCTGCCCGCGTAATAGGCCGACGAATAGGTCATCGTTTCATCGAGCCACATCTCGTAGAAATCATTGCCGAGGTCGTAGTGCTCGGCGATGTTCTGCTGGGAGCCTTCCCTGGTGTTGGGCCGCGCCATATGATAGGCGAGGTCCTTGGCCGCGCGCCGGAACAGGCCGGGATTGGCGTTGTCGAACACATCCTGGTTCTGGAGGAAGAACCTGAACAGCTTGGTCAGGTCCTCGACCTCGATATCCCCGCGCATATAGGCTTCGGCAAAGCCCACCGTGCCGCGCCGCATGCTCTGGCCGATCACCGAGAAATTTGGCATGCGCAGATAGGCATGTTCGCCGGTGCGCGGGTCGCCGATGGTGCGGGCGCGCCCGCTGGGCAGCGTCACGGTCACTGCGCCGTGCTTGGGCGCGCCGATCAGAGCCGTCCCGATCTTCTCGATCAGCAGCGAGCCTATCCGCTTTATGGGGCCCGCCGGCCCGCGCCCGGTGCCAGCTGTCGCTTCACTCATTGAGAGACCTCGCCTCTTCTCCCGCCGTCGATACGTCCGGCTTGCGCTTTCCATCCTTGAGGTGCGCGCGCAGGCCGATCGTATGAGGAACGCCCTTGAGCCAGAGCTTGAGCGCTTCCCAATGTATTCCGGCAATAATCTTAATTGTCATCAGGGGATATGCAAGTGCGAGCTTTGCCAGTCGTTTGTCGTCCAGCCGCTCGCGCGTGCCATCAAACCATGCGGTCAGGATCGCACCCTTCCCGGTCGTAAGGGTGATTCCTGTGAAAACCGCGTCCCCCGGCGGGCGCACCGAAAAGCGGTACTGGCCTTCCAGCGTATTGAACGGCGACACATAGAACGCCTTGGGCTCGGTGTGCCCGATCTCGATCGGATCGCCATCCACGACGTAATCGTAGAAATGGTGCTCGCCGAAGGTGTTGCGCACCTCGTAGATCAGCATCACCGTCCGGCTATCGACATCCTCGAGGTAATAGACCGTCAGCGGATTGAACGCGTAGCCAAGAATGCGTGGGTAAGCCAGCATCCGGACACGCTCCACCCTGTCGGCCACGCCGGCGGCTCGCGCACGCTCCATCGCGTGGCATTTGGGGTTGGAGCCGTCACGCGCGCCGAAATCCCTGAACCTGAGAGAAAAGATATTCCAGCGGTTTACAGAGAACAGCTTGAGTTTTGAATCAAGGTCGTCGATGTGGTCGAGGTCCAGCAGCGCCGAGAAGACGCGGTAACGCAGCTTGTGACGGCGCGGCCAGACGCGATGATGGACTACATCGCCCACGTAAAGCGCCGAACTCTCGCTGGATCCATCGGTGTCTATTCGGCCGCCCATTTGGCCGATTCTCCTTCGATCCAGTTGTGCGCGATCCTGTCGCGCGCACGTTCGACCGTCCATGGCCGGTCCAGCCCACCGATCCGCTCGGCGACTTCAAGCCCGGCCTGCAGGCCGTCCTCGTGGAAGCCGTAGCTCAGCCACGCCCCGGCAAACCACGTCCGGTTCACGCCCTGTATCCGCCCGATCCGGCTCTGCGCGTCCACCGACGCACTGTCGAAGATCGGGTGCCGGTAGTCGGTCTCGTAGTGGATCGAACCGGGCGCGAAATCCTTGTAGGGGTTCAGCGTCACGAACACGTTCTGTCGGGTCTCGAGCGGCTGCAGGCGGTTCATCCAGTACGAAACGCTCAAGGCATCGTCATCGTTGCCGGCGGGGCGCAGATAGTTCCAGGCGCACCACAGGTGCCGCCGCTTCGGCATGAAGGCGGGATCCGAGTGCAGCACCGCATGGTTGGTGGAAAACCGGAAACGGCCCAGAAGATCGGCCTCGTCGGGCGAAGCGTCGGCCAGCATCCTGCGCGCCTCATCGGCGTGGCACGCCAGCACCACTTCGTCGAACCGCTGGACCTGCCCCGTGCTGTCGGTGATCTCGACGCCTGACGGCTTGCGGTGGATCGCGGTAATCTCGACCCCGGTGCGCACGTCCATCTTGGCGTCGGCCAGAAGGCGCGAGACATATTCCTGCGCTCCGCCCATCACCGTGCGCCAGGACGGACGCCCGAGAATCCGCAACAGACCATGATTGGAGAAAAACCGCACGAAGGTATGGGCAGGGAAATCGAGCATGCCCCGCGACGGGGTCGACCAGATGGCCGCGGACACGGGAAGGATGTGGTCCTCGATAAACGCTTCGGAGTACCCGCAGCGCTCGAGAAACCCCGCCACCGTTATGTCGGCCGGCATGTCGAGGATGTCGCGCTCGGCATTGCGGAAGAATCGCACGATGTCCTGGACAAGCCGCCAATGCTCTGGCCGCAACAGGTTGCGCTTCTGGCCGAACATGCCGACCAGCTTTTCGCCGTTATATTCCAGCCGGCCTTCACCGACCGAAACGGCAAAGCCCATATGCGAGGGCGCGGTCGCCACCTTCAGGTGATCGAACATCGCCGTGAGGTTGGGATAGTTCGCCTCGTTGAACACGATGAAACCGGTATCGACCGGAACAGGCCCCTGGGACGTATCCATGGCGACAGTGTTGGTGTGCCCGCCTATGCGCTCTTCGCGCTCGATAAGGGTGACCCGGCTGGTCTTTGAGAGGTGCCAGGCTGCAGCAAGCCCTGAGATACCCGAACCGATAACTGCGATTGAATGCGGCGCCATACGCGGCCTTTCCCGAAAAACCATACCTGTCGGCTACTTACGCCCGTGTGGTTCTTACGGATCAGCCCGACCGATAGTTTCACGGAACCGCGGCATCGACAACGCGCAACTGGACGGTCTCCCTGCCCTGCCAATGGTCCAGCGCCAGCGAGCCGCACAGATGCAGCGTTCCCCCCTCCCGCGCCTTGAGCAGCGCGGCGCCCAGCGGCGTGCCTGCAGCGCGGAACGCGATCGCCTTGAGATTGGCCCCGTCGCCAGCCGAGACCGTCAGCCGCACGTGCCCGCCCGCGCCCACCACTTCGGCGAATTTCACCTTGTGCGCGGGCAGCGCGAAGAGCGGGGTCGGGTTGCCCGCCCCGAAGGGCCCGGCGCGTTCGACGTCGTGGACGAATTGCGGCGAGGCCGCCCGCGCGGTAAGCGCCGCATCGATCCGCACCGCCCTCTGCTCACGCGCCACGCCGACGTCCCCGGACAGCGCGTCCGCAAGATAGGCGCGGAAGCCACCAAGCTGACCGCCGGTGAGCGTCACACCCGCGGCCATCGCGTGCCCGCCGCCTTTCGTGATCACCCCGTCCGAGACCGCCCCGATCACCGCCTTGCCCAGGTCGACCCCGGGGATCGACCGGCCCGAGCCGGTGCCACCGCCATCCCGCCCCAGCGCGATCGCGAAGGACGGACGGTTGAACCGCTCCTTGAGCCGTGCGGCCACGAGGCCGACCACCCCCTGATGCCAGTCGGGCGAAGCCACGACCAGCACGGGCGGGCCCTCGCCGTCGCCGATTTCCATTTCGGCGGTCGCGCAGGCCTCCTCGACAGCCCGCGCCTCGATGCGCTGGCGCTCCTGGTTGAGCTCGTCGAGCTGCGCCGCGATGGTCAGGGCCTCGTGCTCGTCCTCGGTCGAGAGCAGGCGCGTGCCCAGCCCCGCATCCCCGATCCGCCCGCCGGCATTGATCCGCGGGCCCAGAAGATAACCCAGGTGATAGGGCGCGACGGGCCCCGAGAGCCGCGCTGCAATGGCCAGGGCCCGCAGGCCCGGGTTTCGTCCGGCCCGCATGACCTCGACGCCGCGCACCACGAAGGCCCGGTTGAGCCCGGTCAGCGGCACCACGTCGCACACCGTGGCCAGCGCCACGAGGTCGAGCAGCGTCATCAGGTCCGGCAGCCCGCCCCTGCCCGACTCGCGCAGGATGCGGTTGAGCGCCACCAGCGCCATGAAGGTCACGCCGCCCGCACACAGATGCCCCAGCCCTGAAATATCGTCGGGACGGTTGGGATTGACCAGCGCATTGGCCGGCGGCAAATCCCCGGCCACGAGGTGGTGGTCGAGCACCAGCACGTCCACGCCCTTCTGCCGGGCGTGGGCGATGGGCCCGGCACTGGTCGTCCCGCAATCGAGCATCACCAGCAGCGTCGCGCCCTGCGCGATCAGCCCGTCGAGCGCGGCGGCGTTTGGGCCGTAGCCCTCGAAGATGCGGTCGGGGATGTGCCAGACCACCGGGCACCCGCAGGCCCGCAGATAGCGGATCATCAGCGCCGCGGAGGATGCCCCGTCCACGTCGTAATCGGCGAATAGCCCCACCGTCTCCCCGACAGAGACCGCCTGGGCCAGCCGTTGGGCGAGCGGGGTCATGTCCGCGAGGGTGGCGGGGTCGGGCATCATGTCGCGGAGGGTCGGATTGATGAAACTTTCGGCCCCATCGACCGTTACGCCTCTGCCCGCAACGATCCGCGAGAGAATTTCCGACAGCGCGGTCTGCTGCCCGATGGCTCCGGCCATACGCGCGCTCGCCGGGTCGAGGCGGTCGTGCCATACCCTGCCGGTAACGGAATTGGTAACGTTAAGGAAAGGCTGAACGTCTAGCTTCATGGGGATGCTTATAGGCCCTTTACTGAGCCGGATCGACACAGCCAATCACCGCTGATCCCGATTTCTTTTGCAATTCACACGATTGAGCACAAAATCGATAGCCTACAGGTCATCACATGCATACCAGATTGCTTCTCCCCCTCGTTGCCATTTCCGCCCTGGCCCTCGCCGCCTGCGAAGGCAACAGCCCGCCGCCCGCGACCACGGAGCCGGACGCGTCGATCGAAGGGGAAGCCATGACCCAGGCAGAGCCCGTCGAGCAGCCGGCTGACACTGAGGCCGAGACCGCAGAGAACCTGGGCACCGACGCCGATATCCAGCAGACCATCGACAGCATTGAGCAGCAGGCTGCAGAAACCTTCGATTCCATCCTCGAGCAGACCGAGCAGTCCACCGACCAGGCCGCGGACATGGGCACCAATGCAATGGAGCGGATCAACGAGGAATTCGCAGCCATGGGCTCGCAGGTCTCCGAGACCCTGGACGAGCGCATCGACGCCATCATCTCTGGCGTCGCGAGCTTTTCGTCGGACAATCTCTCGGACGAGCAGCGCATCCAGGTCGTCGCCAGCGCCCGTACCGCAGCGGAAAGTGCTGCGCGCAATCTGGGGCGCGACGAGGCCGAAATTGTCGCTGCTGGCGACACCGCCGAAGAGCGCGCCCGCGAAGTGATGGGCCTTTGATCATGGCCCGCTTCCAGCCACAGCCGCGCCTTACGGAAAACACACTGATATGGGAACCGGATGCACACTTCGAGACTTTGGACACCGTGTCCGAGCGGAGACCTGATATGACGAGATATGCTTCGGCCCGTGCCCGTGCCAGCCTGTTCCTCCAGATCGCAGGACCACGTCCGCGCACCTATGTCACCCCGACGCTGACCCATCTCGGTGCAATGACCAGCCGTCCCGAAGATGTGGAGCAGCCCTCCCAGGGCAAGCTCACCGGGACCACAGAGGATACGGTCCAGGGATCCTCGGTGCGCATCGCTCATCCTCGCCGCGTCGCCTGAAGCGCTTCAAGGAAAATTCGGAGAACTTTTTTGGTCTGTAGATCAGGCCAAATCGTCGGCTTGGCGCGTTGACCGCCATCCGATCGGCAGGGCATTCCGGGCGTCTACCGGCGGTGTTCGGCGGTAATCCAGCGGGTGGTGCGCGACCAGGATCGCATCACCACGCTTGAGGTCACCACCTTGCTCGGGAGCATCCGCACGCCGCGCAACAGGCTCCCGTCTGTCACCCCCGTTGCCGCGAACAGCACGTCGCCCCGCGCCATTTCATTGGCCCAGTATTTCCGGTTCGGGTCGGAAAGCCCGAACTCCCGCGCCTTGGCCCGCTTGTCGGGGGTGTCGAGAATCAGACGGCCCTGCATCTGCCCACCGATGCACCGCATCGCGACCGCCGCCAGCACGCCTTCGGGCGCCCCGCCCGAGCCGAGGTAGACGTCGATGCCCGTATCGTCGGAGTTGGCCGCGTGGATCACCGCGGCGATGTCCCCGTCGGGCAGCAGCTTGACCGCGACGCCCAGCCCGCGCAATTCGGCGAGCAAAGGCCCATGGCGCGGCCGATCGAGCATGCACACGACGATATCGGTCACCGCCACGCCCTTGGCCCTGGCCAGCGCGGTGACGTTCTCGGTCGCGGACTGGTCGAGGTCGACGATGCCCTCGGGATAGCCCGGGCCCACGGCGATCTTTTCCATATAGGCGTCTGGCACGTGCAGCAGCCCGCCCGGTTCGGCGAACGCCAGGACGGAGAGCGAATTGGACAGGCCCTTGGCACACCCGGTCACGCCCTCGAGCGGGTCGACCGCCACGTCGATCACCGGCCCGGCGCCGCGTCCCACCTTCTGGTCCAGAGCCAGCCGTTCGGCGCCGGCCGGCTCGCCGATCACCACCTTGCCGTCGACGTCGATTTCATCGAGCGCAGTTTCCATGGCCTGCACGGCGGCCTGGTCGGCCCGCATCTCGTCGCCCTTGCCACGCCATCCGGCGGCCGCAACCGCCGCGCGCTCGGTGATCCGCGCGATCTCGAGCGTCAGGCGCCCGTCAACGGCTGATGGTTTCTTCTCGCTTGCCGTCGCTGACATCGACGCGCTCCCCGGGAACAGGCCGCACCATTGTGCCCGGCGCTGCTCCCTGCCCGCCGGCCTCCCGACATAACGTCATGGCCCGATGCGTGGCAAGGCTCGCAACTCACTCTCGGCGTCGCCAATCAGTCGTCATCGGGCTGACGCCCGGCGAGTATATCGTCCAGACGGACCAGTCCGGCCGGCGGCGGCTTATGGATTTCAAGCGCCCGGGCGCACGCTTCGGCGAGGCACTGCCTGAACGCCTCGTCCCCGGGATAGTAGTTGAATTCAAGGATCGATGAAGCGGACCCGGCAGCGAAATCGACAATATCGACGTCGTCGCCCCCAATCTCGGCGCACAGCCTGTCCGCCACTTTCCCGGCATGGGGCGGCCAGCCCAGATGGGCACGATAATCGTCGAAATCGATCCGCGCCATCCGCCAGAGCCTCTCGCCCGTCGGCGCCCCGTCCGCGTTGACCCCGTGGCGCGCGAAGAGGTCCATGATCTGCGCGCAAAGCTCTGGATAGGCCGGCTGCCAGACTTCCGCCAGCCGCCCACCGACAGCCATGCCGTCCCAGTCCAATCCCGCCCGCGCCTCGCATTCGGCGATCACTGCCTCCACGCGTTGGGCTGCCAGCGCCTTGTGCGCCTCCCTCATTGTTTGCCCTAACGCCACCACCGGTCCGGCGCAATCGGGCGCCATGCGCGCAAGGCGCTCACCCGCCATCGCCACGTGGTCGGTGGGCCCTGTCATGTCGATCCAGTTCCCCAGGCGGGCGACCCGCGCCTCGAGCTGTCCGGCGAACCACCCCAGAATTGCCGGGCTGGCCTGGGTAAAAATGAGCTGACCGTGATCCCTGAGCGTGTAGGGGTTGAACGTCTCGGAATCGATGTGCCGGACCATAAGCACGGCGAGTGCTGCCAGGGGCGCCATGCGCCCGGTCTCGCGAAAATCCCGGCGAAAGCGCGGCCCGTACCAGAGATGGGTCACCCCGGGCACCGCTTCGAGCAGCACCTGCCCCACAAGCGCGGGCGGCGTGTCGTCGGGCAGGTGCGCGACGATCTCGGAGGCGAGATCGACGGTAACCGGCGGCTCGGCCGCATGCCGTCCGGCCTCGTAATCCCGCGATCTCGCCGGCTCCATGGTCTCGCCCCCCTCTTTTCTGATCTGTGCCAGATCAGCCCTGGGCCGCACATCGTTTGCCGATGCGCCCAGCTTCGCCCTGCCCTTCAGCCAGCGCCAGAACCCGTCCTGGCCCTTGAGCCCAGGCCGGCTCATCGGGCGCCACGACCCGGGCGCGCGCCCTGCGCAGCTATCGATGCAGGAATGAAAAGAAAGATCCGTGGCATGGGGCGCCCCCTTGCCACGGAATGTCATGCGGTTTACGGGGCTCCAACAGCCCCTGAACCGGGGGTCAGAGGCCGACGCCCATCGGCTTGAGCAGCATCCAGACGGCCATGGCCACCATCATCAGGTTCTCGGTCAGCGAGACGAACCCCAAAGGCACGTTGCTGTCCCCGCCCACGCAGGCGCATTTGAGCTCCCGCCTGTCGATATAGACGGCCTTGAACACCGAGACCGCGCCCACCGTGCCGATGAACAGGGCGATGGGCACCGACACCCACATCAGCGCACCCGCCATCATCAGAACGCCCGCTGCCCCTTCGGCGAAGGGGTAGACATAGCCATAGCGCACCCAGCGCTGGGCCAGCAGGTCGTAATTGAGGAACATGGTCGCAAAGCTCTCCACGTCCTTGAGCTTTTGCAGCGCCAGAAGACACATCGAGATCGCGATGAACCATTCGGCAGCCTCGACCCGCACCACGGTCCCGAACGCCGCCCAACTCGCGGCCAGCGCCATCAGTGCCGCCATGGCGAAAAGCGCGATGACGGGCCGATAGGTCACCGCCTTCTTGTCGCGCACCGGCTTGCCCAGATACCGCCGCACGTCCTCATAGCCGCCGATCCGCTCGCCGCCGATGAACGTCTGCGGCGTGGTCTTGACGTCGTGCTTCTGCTTGAACGCCTCGGTTTCCTCGGGCGAGGACAGATGCCGGTCATCTGCCGCATAGCCCTCGCGCCTGAGCAGATCGAGAGTCTTGAGCCCCCAGGGACACATATGCTTGGCATAGACCATGCGGTGGAGTTCGGCGCGCTTTGCCGTGCTGTCGTTCGCCATTGTAGGATCCCCTGTTCCGGGCCTCAGTCGATCTCCGTCCCTGCTTTCACATAGGCGCTGGACCGTCGGTTTGAAAGGCCGTCACAGTTCTCGTCCGTCAGATGGGGACGCGCCGTCCTACCACTGCTCGACGCCGTAGCGGGCGTTGCAGGCCCGCACGTCCTCGACCACGCGCTGCACATCCTCGTCCCCGTCGAGCACACGGTTCATGCGGGTGTCGATCGCCTCCTGCACCTCGCCCTCGAGCTCGGCGCGCTCCATGGTAGGATCTTCGGCGAACACCCGCGTCAGCGCCTCGCCGGCAAGCTGCATGGTGACATCGCGGACGTCCTCGCGCCCCAGGCCCAGCACCGCGTAGGCTACCGAGCAGTCGAAATCGGTGATCTCGGCGCCGTCCTCCTGGGCACTCGCCGGCCCGACTGCAAGCGCTCCGGCGGCCAGCACCGCGACAAGGGCGGCCTGCAGGCCGGCGCGCCCCCGGCGGGTGGACAATGCTGCAAATGGTGCTTTGGTCATAAGGTCCTCCATTATGGTTCCCCCATCCCTAGCACAGGGAGACCGGCACGCGGACTGGCGCCGATCAAAACTCCTCGATGCGGATGAGTTGCGGCTCGTCGACGATGAAGCCATCCTCGGCGATCTTGGCCAGCGCTTCGCGCACTGCGCTCTCGATGGTGTCGTGGGTGATCAGCACCACCGTGCGGGTCGATTCCGCTTCGGCCTCCGGCGAGACGGCCCGAAGGTCCGGGCGCTGGATGACGCTTTCCAGCGAGATGTTGGATTCCCCCATCCGCGTGGCGATCGCCGCAAGGGCTCCGGGCACGTCGCGGGCGTTGAGCCGGATATAATAGCCGCCCTCATGGACGCGCATCGGCGCGCGGGTATAGGGCAGCAACGCGCTCGAGGGCACGCCGAGCGGGGGCACCCGCGCGCCGCGCGCGATGTCGAGGATGTCGCTCAGCACCGAGGCCGCCGACGCGTCGCCCCCCGCGCCCGGCCCGGCCAGCATCAGCTCCTGGACGTGGTTGGTTTCCAGCGCCACGGCATTGAGCACGCCGTCCACTCCGGCGATCGCCGAGGTCTTGCGCACCAGCGTCGGGTGCACCCGCTGCTCGATCCCGTCGGGGGTGCGCCGGCCGATGCCCAGCAGCTTGATCTTGAACCCCAGATCCGCGGCAACCTTGATATCGGCCTGGGTGATGCGCGAAATGCCTTCCACGAACACCTGGTCGGTCGCAATCTCGGTCTCAAAGCACAGGCTGGTCAGGATCGCCAGCTTGTGCGCGGCGTCATAGCCATCGATATCAAAGCTCGGGTCCGCCTCGGCATAGCCCAGATCCTGCGCATCCTTCAGGCCGGTATCGAACGATATTCCCTCATTGCCCATGCGGGTGAGGATATAGTTGCACGTCCCGTTCATGATCCCGTAGACGCGCGTGATCGAGGCCGAGCCCAGCCCCTCGCGCAGCGTCTTGATCACCGGAATGCCGCCTGCGACAGCGGCTTCGAAGCTCAATTGCGCGTCGCCCTTCTCGGCGATCTGGGCGAGCTTGACCCCGTGCCGGGCCAGCAGCGCCTTGTTGGCGGTGACCACCGGACAGCCGCGCTCGAGCGCCGCCGAGACCGCCGCAAAGGCCGGCCCGTCTTCCCCGCCGATCAGCTCGACGAACAGGTCGACGTCCGGGGACTTGGCGAGCGCCACGGGATCGTCGAACCAGTCGAAACCGGAAATGTCCACACCGCGATCCCGCGAGCGTGACCGCGCACTGACCGCGGACACGACCACTTCCCGCCCCAGCTTGCTGGCGATGGCCTTGCCGTCGGTCTCGAGGATTCGGATCAGCGCCGCGCCGACCGTGCCCAGCCCTGCAATGCCTATGCGCAGCGGGCGGTTGACCACCGGTCGCTTCTCGCGCTGCGCCTGCATGGCGCGGACGATCTTCTCGCGGGTTTCGCTGCGCGGCTCGCGACCTTCGCGCAGGTCGAAGACGAACAACGGGTCGCCCGCGATTTCACGGCCGAACCGGGTCGGGCTCCAGCCGCGCGAGGCGATGAAGGTTTCTACGGATTGCTTGAAGCTCTCGATGTCGCTCATGGGACCAATTCGGAATAATGGCAATTTCCTATCTCTAAATAGGAAAGAACCTATCCGGTCAACCCCGGGCGCCTCGATCGTGAAGGCCGATCATGGTCAACTTGCACGATCAAACACGATCAGGCCCGGATCACGTGCAGATCAGCGGACCTGCACGCGAGAAGGATTTGCCCTATCGCTGGCCCAAAGCCACGATATTTCCGTGACTTGCGCCGCTGCCGAGGAATTTTTTGATGGCCCGCGCCGCCTGTCTTATCCTCTGGTCGTTCTCCACGAACGCCAGACGCACATACTGGTCGCCATATTCGCCGAACCCGACCCCCGGCGCCACTGCGACCCCGGTTTCCCTGATCAGCAGCTTGGCGAATTCCAAACTTCCCAGTTCCGCGAACTGGTCGGGAATGGGTGCCCAGGCAAACATCGTCGCCGCCGGCGTCGGAATGTGCCAGCCGGCCCGCCCGAAGCTCTCCACCATCACGTCGCGGCGGTGCCGGTAGATGTTGCGCACCTCCTCGATGCAGGAATCATCGCCGTTGAGCGCGGAGGCGGCGGCCACCTGGATGGGCGTGAACGCGCCATAGTCGAGATAGGATTTCACCCGCGCCAGCGCCGCGATCAGGCGCTCATTGCCCACGGCGAACCCCATGCGCCAGCCGGGCATGGAGAAGGTCTTGGACATGGAGGTGAACTCCACCGAAATGTCGATGGCGCCCGGGACTTCGAGCACCGAATGCGGCGGCTCGTCCTCGAAATAGATCTCGGAGTAGGCGAGGTCCGAGAGGATGAAAATCTCGTGCCTGCGGCAATACTCCACCACCTCGCGGTAGAACTCGAGATCCGCCACGTAGGCGGTCGGGTTGGCCGGATAGTTGAGGATGAGCGCGATCGGCTTGGGGATCGAGTGGCGCACCGCGCGGTCCAGCGAACGCAGGAAATCCTCGTTGGGGTCAGCGGGCATCGAGCGCACCACGCCGCCTGACATGATGAAGCCGAACGAGTGGATCGGATAGGTCGGATTGGGCACCAGCACCACGTCGCCCGGCGCCGTGATCGCCTGCGCCATGTTGGCAAAGCCTTCCTTGGACCCCAGCGTGGCCACGACCTGGGTATCGGCGTTCAGCTTAACCCCGAACCGGCGGCCATAGTAGGACGCCTGAGCCTTGCGCAGGCCCGGAATACCACGCGAGGTGGAATAGCGGTGGGTCCGCGGGTCCTTCACCGTCTCCTTGAGCTTGTCGACGATGTGCTGGGGTGTGGGCAGGTCGGGATTGCCCATGCCCAGATCGATGATATCCACCCCGTCGGCTCTTGCCTTAGCCTTGATGGGGTTGATGTGCTCGAAAACGTAGGGCGGCAGGCGGCGGATGCGATGAAATTCTTCGCTCATGATATCCTCGGTAGGGGAAACTGCTTACCCCTGTTGGCTCCGGCCGTGCGGCGCGACGGATCGCGACCCGCACCCGGTCAGTATCAAACGATCATGGTGTTCAAACTGTGAACGGCGCCACGGATCTGGCCGAAGCGACCGTGATCTTTACCGGCCCTGTCGCTCGATTCCCTCAAGGGAAGAGCGGCAGAGCCTCGATAGCGGTCGCCTCGGGAAAGCCGAAGACGACGTTGAAGTTCTGGATCGCCTGCCCGGCGCTTCCCTTGACGAGATTATCGATGGTCGCGATCACGATGACGCGGCCCTTGATGCGGTCGTCAAAGACGTTGATGACGCAGAAGTTCGAGCCCCGGACGTGGCCGGTCGAGGGGATCTCTCCCGCCTCCCCGATCCGCACGAACGGCTCGTCGCGATAGGCCGCCTTGAGCGCCTCGCGCACTTCGGCCGCATTGGCTGCGCTGCCGAGCCGCACATGAGCCGTGATCAGCTCGCCGCGCGCCATGGGCACAAGATGGGGCGTGAAATTGACGCTCACGGGCTTGCCCGCGACCAGCCCGATTTCCTGCTCGATCTCGGGCGCGTGGCGATGCACGCCCACCCCGTAGGGCGTCAGGCTTTCACCGGCCTCGGCCATAAGCGTGTTCTGCTTGAGCCCCCGCCCTGCCCCGGAAACACCGGATTTGGCGTCGATGATGATGTCCTGATCCGAGATCGCGCCGCTCTTGACCAGCGGCAGCAGCGCCAGCAGCGTCGCGGTCGGATAGCAGCCCGGGCACGCGATGATCCGGGATGAGCGGATCGAATCGCGGTTGTGTTCGGTCAGCCCATACGCCGCCTGAGCCTGAAGATGGGGCGCCACGTGATCGGCACCATAGACTGGCCCGTAATGGGAAGGATCCCGGAACCGGAAATCGGCTCCCATGTCGATGGCCACCAGATCGGGATGAGAATCGACGATGCGCGAGAGAAGCTCCTGGCTCGCCCCGTGCGGCAGCCCGGCGAACACCACGTCGACGTCAGAGAAATCGACGTCGTCATTGGCGACCAGATCGGGGAGGCCGGCATGGGCCAGATGGGGGAACACCGACGCCATGGGCTTGCCCGCATGGGTATTGGCGGTCAGGGCAACGAACTCGAGGCCGGGATGACGCACACCAAGACGCAGAAGGTCGGCCCCGGTGTAGCCCGAAGCTCCCAGAAGCGCGGCTCTTTTCGGCGATGGCATCTGACTTGCTCTCATGTCGGGATTATGCAAATGAAGTCGTGGCGCGAGGCCCTCTTACTGCCGCCGGACGGCAAAGTAAATGGCGCCGCAAGGCCAGAGCCGATGACGGGCACAATCCGCATCGGCCGTATGTGAGGTGTCCATGACGAAACGCATTGCGATGGCCACACTCGGCACGCAAGGTGATGTTCAGCCTTATCTGGCCCTTGCAATTGCCATGAAGGCGCGCGGCTATTCCGTCGTTCTGGGCGCCACCGACGATTTCGCGGCCATGGTCGAGAGCTACGGAATCGAGTTCCGCAGTCTTGGCGGGTCGATCCAGGAATTCGTCACCCAGAGCCAGTTCGACAAGGCGATGAACCAGAGCTTTCTGGTCAACGCGCCCGGGCTGTTGCGCCAGGGCCAGAAGATCGTGGATCAGGCGGCCCGCGCCGCGTGGGACATGTGCCAGGGGGCCGATTGCATCCTGATGCACATGAACACCAGCTTTTCGGTCGATATCGCCGAGGCGCTGGATATCCCGGTCATCGTGGTGGCGCTCCAGCCGCTCAACGCCACCAGCGAATTCCCGCTGTGCGTTCACTACGCCCCCACCTTCGGCAAGGCGATCAACCGGCTGACCTATTCGGCCATGACCGTCCAGCAGATCTATTACAACCTGCCGCGCAACAAGTTGCGGCGGGAGCTGATGGGGCTAGAGCCGCGCAAAAAGGGCGGGTTCTTCAAGGACAATGACGGGCGTTCGCTCTGGACGCTCAATGCCTATTCGGAGGTGGTCTCCCCGCGCCCGCGCGACTGGCCACGCTCCTCGATCGTCACCGGCTACTGGATGCTGGACGACAATTCCGGCTGGGAGCCTGACGCGCGCTTCCGGACCTTCCTCGCGGCCGGTCCCACCCCGATCTATGTGGGCTTTGGATCCATGCCGTTCGGCGCCGAGCGCAACACCGAAATCCTGCGCGGCGCGATGACCCAGTTCTCGGGCCGCGTCGTCGTGGGTCGCGGCTGGGGCGGCATCAACACCTCGGACATGCCGGACAGCGTCTATGTGATCGAGCGCGCGCCCCACGACCAGTTGTTCAAGCACGTGAAGGCCGTGGTCCACCATGGCGGCGCGGGCACGACGGCCGCCGGTCTGCATCAGGGCCTGCCCACCTTCGTCGTGCCCCAGACCGTCGACCAGCCCTATTGGGGCCGTCGCATTTTCGAGCTCGGGTGTGGTCCCAAGCCCGTGCGCCGGCGCAAGCTCACCGCGGACATCCTCGCCGATGCCCTCAAGGCGCTCGATACCGCGCCCGAGTACAAGGAAAACGCCCAGGCCCTCGGCGCACGCCTGCGGGCCGAGGACGGCAAGGCTAACGCGATCAAGTTCATCGAGGGCGTGATGGCCAATTTCCGGCCCGGGGCGCAGCGCCGCCGGGCCTGATGCCATTGAACACGAACGCCGTGCCGATCAGGCGCGCAGCCGGTATCCTGTGCGGAATATCCAGACGACGACGGCCAGCGCGATCGCCAGGAACAGCAGCGTCATCGCAAGGCTGATCCCCACATCGACGTCCGAGACCCCGTAAAAGCTCCAGCGGAACCCGCTGACGAGATACACCACCGGATTGAACAGCGTCACTGTCTGCCAGACCGGGGGCAGCATCGAGATCGAGTAGAACGTGCCGCCGAGGAACGCGAGCGGAGTCACGATCAGGAGCGGGACGAGCTGCAGCTTTTCAAAGCCCTCGGCCCAGATGCCGATGATGAACCCGATCATCGAGAACGTCACCGCCGTCAGGATCAGGAACACAACCATCCACACCGGATGATCGATCCGGATATCGGCAAACAGCGTCGCCGTCGCCAGAATGATCAGCGCGAGAACGATGGATTTGGTGGCCGCTGCGCCCACGAAGGCGATGACCGTTTCGATATGGGATATCGGAGCCGAGAGAATCTCGTAGATCGTTCCGGCGAACTTGGGAAAATAGATCCCGAACGAGGCGTTGGACAGCGATTGCTGGAGCAGCGACAGCATGATGAGCCCGGGCACGATGAAGGCCGCGTAGCTCACCCCCTCGACCGACTCGATCCGCTGGCCGATGGCAGCACCAAAGACCACGAAATACAGCGCGGTCGAAACGACCGGCGAGATGATCGATTGCAAGATGGTGCGCCACCAGCGCGCCATCTCGAAATAATAGATGGCTTTGATCGCATGGATATTCATGTGCGGTCCTTCAAAAGCCCGATGAAAATCTCTTCAAGTGAACTCTGGTGCGTGCTCAGGTCCTTGATGCGGATTCCCTCGCGATGCACCGCGGCCATCAGCCCGGCAATGCCCGTGCGGTCGGCGGTGCTGTCATAGGAATAGATCAGCTCGTTGCCGTTATCGCGAAGGCCCAGCCCCAGCTCTTCCAGCGAGTCCGGAACAGCATCCAGCGGCTCCTGGAGCTGGATCACGAGGTCCTTGCGGCCCAGCTTGCGCATCAGCTCGTCCTTGCCGTCGACAAGGATGATTTCGCCATTGGAAATCACGCCGATACGGTCGGCCATCTCCTCGGCTTCTTCGATATAATGGGTGGTCAGGATGATCGTCACGCCGCTCTCGCGCAACTCGCGGACCACGGCCCACATGTCCTTGCGCAGCTCGACGTCCACCCCTGCGGTGGGTTCGTCGAGGAACAGGATATCGGGCTCGTGGCTCAGCGCCTTGGCAATCAGGACACGGCGTTTCATCCCGCCCGACAGCGTGATCAGCTTGTCGTTGCGCTTGGACCACAAGGAGAGATCGCGCAGCACCTTCTCGACATGGGCGTCATCGCGCGGCTTGCCGAACAGACCTCTGGTGTAGACGACCGTATCCCAGACCGATTCGAACCGGTCCGTGGTCAACTCCTGGGGCACCAGCCCGATGATCGCGCGCGACTTTCGGAACTCGCGGACCACGTCATATCCGCCGGCCTTGATGGTACCCGAGGTGGGGCGCACGAGCCCGCAGATGGTGCCTATCAGGGTGGTCTTACCCGCGCCGTTGGGACCCAGAAGCGCGAAGATTTCGCCCTTATGGATGGTCAGGTCGATGTTCTTGAGGGCGCTGAAGCCGGTGTCATAGGTCTTGTAGAGGCCGGAGATCTCCACGGCGGCCTGAGCATGTGTATCCAAGGGATTCGCCTCCGGAATGGCAGGTCGTCCGCCGCCCGGTTGTCTCCGGGTTCAGCGTCCGCGCTTGGGTATATAGGCGCTCTATGACGATTGACCAGTGCGTTGAAAAAAGAAAAGGCCCCGCGCTGCGGGGCCTTTTGCCGATGGGTTGGCGCAGTAATCAGCGCTTGGAGAACTGGAAGGACCGACGAGCCTTGGCGCGACCGTACTTCTTGCGTTCCACCACGCGGCTGTCGCGGGTCAGGAAGCCCCCGCGCTTGAGCACGCCGCGCAACTCCGGCTCGTAAAGGGTCAGAGCCTGGGAGATGCCGTGACGTACGGCACCGGCCTGGCCCGAGAGTCCACCACCGGCTACGGTCGCGACGACGTCGTACTGGTCGACGCGCTCGGCAGTGACGATCGGCTGCTGGAGGATCATCTGGAGCACGGGACGCGCGAAGTAAGCGGTGTGCTCCTTGCCGTTGACGGTGATCTTGCCGCTGCCGGGCTTGATCCAGACGCGGGCGACCGCGTCCTTGCGCTTGCCGGTGGCGTAAGCGCGGCCATAAGCGTCGAGCTTCTGAACACGCACCGGAGCGTCGGAGGTCTCGGTCTGGGTGGCCGTGCCGAGGTCTTCAAGGGAGTTGATGGTCTCGGACATTGGATTACACCCTTACATTCTTGGTGTTGAGCGCAGCGACGTCGAGCGCCTCGGGCTGCTGGGCCTCATGGGGATGCTCGGCGCCGGCATAAACGCGCAGATTGCCGAGCTGGGTGCGCCCGAGCGGACCGCTGGGCAGCATGCGCCGCACGGCGTTCTGAACGACGCGCTCGGGGAAACGGCCCTCGAGCAGCTCGCGCATGGTGCGGTCCTTGATGCCGCCGGGATAGCCGGTGTGCCAGTAGAAACGCTTGTCATCGAGCTTCTTGCCGGTGAACTTCACCTTGTCGGCATTGATGACGATGACGTTGTCCCCGGTGTCCTGGTTCGGCGTATAAGTCGGCAGGTGCTTGCCACGCAGGCGGGTGGCGATAAGAGCGGCGAGGCGGCCGACGACCAGACCTTCGGCGTCGATCACGACCCACTTCTTCTCGATCTCGCCAGCCTTGGCAGAGTAGGTTTTCATGGTTCGGTTTCCCTGGCAGATATGACAAACCGCTCACGCTGGAGCGGCCCGTGTCACAATCGTGGAGCGATGTGTCGGCGGCGTATTAGCGAGACGCGACACCACCGTCAAGCGCAAATATTTTCGTCAACGTTTTCATAGGCTTGCGATTGCGGTATCATTTTACCGCGCAGAAACCCTGCGCATGTCAATGATATAGCCCATGACCATGGCGATCAGCATGAAGCCGAGGATCTGGTGGGCTAGCGCGAGGGGGATGTTCACCAGCGTCAGCAGCGTGGCGATCCCCAGAACGACCTGCAACAGCGTCATCAACGCGATCCGCCCCATCCAGCCGTGCACCCCTTCCAGTCCCACGCGCCTGGCGCCGACCCAGACCATCACGCCCACATAGAGCACGATCGCATAGGCGATCATCCGGTGGACGAACTGCACGGTCATCACGTCCTCGAAAAGGCTCCGCCACGCCGGGTCGATCCCCATGAGGCCCGCCGGCACAAGCGCACCGTTCATGAGCGGCCAGGTGTTGTGCGAATGCCCTGCGTCCAGACCCGCCACGAAGGCACCGAACACGATCTGCAGGAACAAGAGTGCAAGCAGTCCCCACACCGCATAGGTCCAGCCGCGCGGCACAGCGATGCGCGTCTCCACCGGCGGGCTGATCGACCGGGCCACGCCCACCAAAGCCAGCAGCAGCACGCAGGCCGCGCTCAGATGCGCGGCAAGCCTGTACTGGGAAACCGAGGTCAGCTCGCTCAGGCCCGAGGACACCATCCACCAGCCCAGCAGTCCCTGGAACCCACCCAGCACAAACAGGCCGGCGAGCGGCGCGGCAAGTGAGCCGGGAATGCGCTTCTGGACGAGGAAGATCACGAAGGGAATGGCGAAGGCAAAGCCCAGCATCCGGCCCAGGAACCGGTGGATCCATTCCCACCAGAAGATGAGCTTGAACTCCTCGACACCCATCCAGCCGGCGAATTCCTGCTGGTATTGCGGGATCTGCCGGTAGGCCTCGAACTCGGCCTGCCAGTCGGCGTCCGAGAGCGGCGGGATAATCCCTGAAATGGGTTTCCAGGCCGTGATCGAAAGGCCTGATTCCGTCAGCCGGGTGGCGCCGCCGACAAAGACCATGACCAGAACGAACGCCGCCAGCACATAGAGCCAGATGCGAACCGGCTTGAGCCGGTCGGTATCCATTGCAGGGGCTGCGACGGAAAGCGTGCTCACGGATGACACCCGGTTTGTCTAAACTGGCGGAACTGCTAAAGCCAACCTCGAGCCAATGCAATGTTCACAATCGCCGCAGGCCGGAGCCCCTATTGACCCAGAGACAACGCAAGGCCGTGGGAACCATTCTCACGCTCGTCACGCTGGTCGTCTGGACCGTTCTGGGCATGTGGCTCTACGAGCTGCTCCTTGTGGGCGCCCATGCATTGGTCCATCTCGTCTTCTTCGTTCTCATGGGACTCGCCTGGATTCTGCCGGCCATGCCCATCATCCGCTGGATGGCGCGGCCAGACTGATCCTCAGCCCCTGCCCGCCTGCAGCGTGAAGATGGCGCCGGTCAAAAAGACATCGAGATAGCGGGGGTCCTGGAACCGCCCATTGAGCGATATCCGGGGCAAGGCGGTCATCGTTTGGCGATGGGTGGCATATAGGCCACCGGGACGCGTGGTTACAGCGGTTTCGAACCCCAGATCGCCCGCGATGGCGAATTCGCGCGGCCCCGCCGAAACCTTGGCACCTATGGGATAGGAAAGGTGCACGGGCCGCACACCGAAGGCCGCCGACAGCACGTTGGCGGACTGTTCGATCTCCACCCGCGCCTCGGCGGCGCTGAGCTTGGCGAGCTCGAAGTGGTGCACCGTGTGCGCCCCGAGCGTGCACAGGGGCTCCCGCGCAAAGGTCTGCAATTCGTCCCAATCCATGATCAGGGACCGACAATGGGCCGCCAGATCAAGGTCATGATCCGCGGCCATCTCCGCAATCATCCCCACCCGCTTGTGTTCGGGCATGGCGCGGCATTCGGCATAAAGCGCCCCGTAGACGCGCTCTTTCTGCTCGAGGGTCCCCGTGTCCATGTACCGCGGTCCAGAAGCGCCGGGCGCCACAACCACGTTATTGGCAGAGACCATGTCCTCGAGCGCCTGCCACCAGACTTCGCCTTCCCCGTCCACGAGCGCGGTCGGGACATAAAGGGTAAAGGGCGCATTCTGGCGCCTGAGGACCGGCAGGGCGTGAACGAGATTGTCGCGATAGGCATCATCGAAGGTCAGGACCACGAAGGGCCGCTCGGGCGGTTCCGCCTTAATCCGGCGCGCCGCCTCGTCCATGTCCACGATATCGAACCCGCTTTCACGGGCCTTTATGATCGCCGCCTCCAGAAAATCGGGTGTCACCTGGAGAATGGCGTTGGGCGCGAAGGCTTCGGGCGCCTCGGGCAGAACGCGATGGAGCGTCCAGATCACCCCCCGCGCGCGCGACAGCTTGCGGATCGCCGGCCCTGCATTGATGCGCGCAAGCGCCTCGAACGCCATCCGGTAGATGCTGTAGCGCGACATGACATTCTCCGGTCGGCGGGACGGGACGGATCAGGCAACGTCGGACTGGCGCTCACGCCAGCGGGCTGTGCGCACAGTGCCAAATCCGAGCGCCTCGACCTCGACCCTGATGTCTTCGCCATCCTCTGCCCCGGAGACAAGCACAAGGCAACCCGATTGCTCGTCCGCAAACAGCGGCAGGGTGGAGGACACGCCCAGCTTGCCCGTTACCACGATGACCATCTCGTAGATATCGGCAAGCGCATCCACAAGCGTTCCCGGGGCACGGGTGTGCCGAGGCAGGGCAGCGGTCTGCCCCCAGGGCACGAAGGCGAACCTGTCGTCCTTGTCGCGATAGACCACATCGCCGAAATCGGCTTCCTCGGCGCACAGATCGCTCAGCCCGAGCTCGAGGCCCTGCACGCGGCTTGCGGCATCCACTTCGGCCACGCTCAGCCCGTCCCGAACCAGACGGGCCGACAGGCGCTCTGCAAAGGCACGCCCATCCTTGTCGTTGCCCATCGACGCGATAACGATGCGCCGCTCGCCATCGGCCTGCAGCCGCGCGGCGATCTCTTCGATGTCGTCGAACGCGCGGCGGGCCGGAGTCGCCACGGCCACGGCCGGTTTTCCGGGTAAGATCGAGGGCACTACGTCGGCCGCCGGACCGGGTTCGGTCCTCAGTTCAGGCTCTGGCGCATCAGCTCGGTCGCCTGATGGGCCTCCAACTCCGCCGCCCCGCGGACCGCCACGGTTTTCCACAAGAGCGCGGCCCGAAAGCAGCTCCGCAAAGATGATGGCTCCGACCTGAAGCGTGACCGCCCCGAGCAATACCGCAAGCAATGTCAGCGTCGTCCGCGGGAAGACCGGCGAGCTGGATATGGCGGCGGCGCTGACCAGCCGCACGTCGGGCAGCACGGATTCGTTTTCGCTGCGGGCACGTGCCTCGCTGAAGCGGATCAGATAGGCGTTGAGCAACTCACGCTGTGCCGTCGCCTCGCGCTCGAGTTCGGCCAGCGAAACTCCGTCGCGGGTGGCCGTTCCGGCGGTCAACTTGAGTTGCTCGAGATCGGCTTGCAGCGATCCCTGCAGATCGGCTTCGATCCTCGCCTGCACATCGAGCGCGTCGGCCACCCGGCGCCCCTCTTCGGCGATCTGGGCGTCGATCTCGTTGATCTGGGCATCGAGCGCCCGGATCGATGGGTGATTGGATAACAGCGTGGCGGACCGCTCGGCGCGCTCGCCCTGCAGGCGCGCCTTGTCCTGGCTGAGTTGCTGGACGATCGCATTGCCCTGCACATCGCTGACACCGGACACCGACTGGCCGGAATCAAGGAGACTCCTGATAAGCTCTGCCCTCGATTGCGCCGCATTGCGCCGCTCTGCAGTGGCGGTGATCTGAGTGGAAAGCTCGGAGAGCTGCTGGTCGACGAGGCTGGTGCTGTTGGAGCCCAAAAACAAATCATTGGCCACGCGGAATTCGGCTACGCTGCCCTCGGCTTCAGCAACGCGCGACCGCAGGTCCGAAATCTCGCGTTCGAGCCAGGCCGTTGCATCGATTGTGTCGCTGATCTGCTGGCCTGCCCGCCGGCCGATATGGGCCTGCGCCACGGCATTGGCCACGCGCGCAGCGATTTCGGGGTCAGTGGACCGGAACGTGATCGTTACGAGACGCGAGGACCGCTCCTGGACGACCCGAAGATCTTCGCTTATTGCTCCGACAAGTGCATTCTCGCTCGGATTATCGCCCCGCCCGAGCAAACCGAAAGGCCCACGGGATGGTGCCAGAGCCGGCTCATTGGCAAGCCCGCCAATTTCGATCGCATCAGTGATCGTATCGCGCGCCTTGATCAACTCCACTTGGCTGGCCACCAGGGCATCATCTATCAGAAGGCTTGTCGTTGTATCCGTTGTTGCGCGCGTGAACGAGTTCAGTCGCGGCTCGACAAGCAGGCTGGCGCTGGATTCGTACTGACGCGGCAGGAAGTTGAGGCCCGCATAGGTGAGCCCGCACAGAACCAGTGTGAAAAGGATAATGCCGGGCAGTCGGCGCAGGATTGCGCGCGCAACGGCACCGAGGTCGATACTCGCATCCGGTGATTGACGGAAATCGGAAGCGGACATCGCGTTCCCTCTTGGATTGCTGCCGCAGAGTAGGACACCGGCTCCTGCTTATGGCCCCCACATGGTAAGCAATCGGTTAAGCGAGCCCGCCAGAGGGCGTGATAATCAGTTCTTAACCATGAAATGCGAGCTTGGCCGTCGGGTTAAGTCTGCAGGTAGCCGAAATGCACATCTTGAGAATGGCGATCGCGCTCTGCCTCGTCGCATTCGCTTCCGCGTGCGCACATAATGGCCCTGCCACCTATCTCGTCGAGCAGGCCGGGCCCTACAGGCTCGATTCGGGCGATGTGGTCCGCGTCTCGGTCTACGGCGACGAGGAACTCACTAACACCTACCGCATCGACGATGCCGGCGACATCGCCATGCCGCTCGTCGGAACCGTCTCGGCCCGTGGAATCACGACGGAAGCCGCGGCCGCCCGGATCACATCCGCGCTGGCCAACGGGTTGATGCGCAGCCCGAATGTCGCGGTGGAAGTTGCTGAGTATCGTCCTTTTTTCATTCAGGGTGCAATCGCCAGCGCTGGCCAGCTCCCCTATGTCTACGGCATGACCGTCCGTGCTGCGGTCAGCGCTGCCGGGGGGTATTCCGACACAGCGAACCAGACCAACGCGACGGTTTATCGCCGGCAGGGCGAAGAGATGGTCCGAGGCAATGTCGGACTCGACTTCCCCATCCAGCCCGGCGACACGATCGTCATCTCAGAACGCTGGCTTTAGGCCGCTCCATGCGCATTCTTCACGTCATGCGCGCGCCGGTCGGCGGGCTGTTTAGACACGTTGCCGATCTCACCGAAGCGCTCGCATCGCGCGGTCACGACGTTGGCGTGGTCGTGGATGAAAGCACGGGCAACGCCGCCACAGAGGGGCGTCTGACTGCGCTTGGCGCCCACGCGACGCTGGGGATCCATCGCCTTCCCATCCCCAGGGTGCTGGGGCTTGCAGATGCCATCACACCCATCAGGATCGCCAGGCTCGCCCGGAAGCTGGGCGTCGGGATCGTGCATGGCCATGGCGCAAAAGGCGGCTTCATGGCGCGGCTGGCCGCATTATCCCAGGAGCAGGTCAGGGTCGTTTACACCCCACATGGCGGCGTTCTGCACTACGACCCGCGAACGGCCTCCGGCTGGACATTCCTGCAGCTCGAAAAGGCCCTTCTCGGGCGGACCGATGCCCTGATATTTGAGAGCCATCACGCCCGGACGGCCTATGCGGCAAAGGTCGCCGATCCATCGACGCGCGGGACGGTTATCCACAACGGCCTGCGGCCAGGAGAGTTCGAGCCAGTAACGCTGGACGCCGATGGGACCGACTTCGTCTTCATCGGCGAATTGCGCATGCTCAAGGGCCTGGACCTGCTGCTGGGGGCGCTCGCTCCCCTTGTCAGGCCCGATGGCCGCCCCGCTACGCTGACCGTGGCGGGTGACGGACCGGATGCGGACCGGCTCAGAGCCATGACGGAAGAGCTGGGACTGGCGGAACGGGTCCGCTTCGTGGGCGTCCAGCCCGCCCGTGCCGTCTTTGCCATGGGCCATTGCGTGGTGGTCCCTTCGCGCGCCGAATCGCTGCCTTACGTGGTCATGGAAGCCGCAGCGGCGGGCAGGCCTGTCGTGGCAACCGATGTTGGCGGCATCCCGGAAATCTTCGGCCCCACGCGCGACACACTCGTTCCGCCCGATGACCGTGACGCCCTGGGCGCCGCGCTCAATGAGGCTCTTGCCCGCCAGCACGCCCAGCGCGCGCGGACCGAAGCCCGTCTCGATCACGTTCGCAATGCCTTTACACTCGACCGCATGGCAGGCGGGATAGAGGCCGTTTACACCCGCGTCATCGCGAGCGCGTGAATGGTCATTTAACACCGGATTTCACCGAGTTTTCATACCTGCGCACCTACAGTCCGCAAGCGAAAGGATAGGTATGCGCATGTTCCGGGTGGACACCAAACAGGCTGTGATCGACCACATGTCGGGAACCGGCTCGCCAGGCGGCAAGCTCTCGGACGCAGCCGAGGGAATCGCTAGTCAACCGGTCGAGTCCGGATATTCTCACAAGGTCGTGGCCGGCGTCGCCCAGCTGATCGAGGCGGGAGTGCTGTTCGTCATCGGCATGGCGATCTTCGCGCTCTATCTGAACTTCAATCAACCCGAACTCTACATCCCTCTCGCACTCGGCACCACGCTGCTGGCCAACATCGCCTTTAACGTCGCCCGGACCCACAGCATCGCGGCGTATCGCACCCTCTATCTCCAGAGCCTGCGGGTCCTTCTCGGTTGGGCGCTGGTGATCCTGCTCGTGGTTGCCGCGCTCTATGCCTTCAAGGCCGGGGAGCTGGTGTCGCGCGTCTGGCTGGCCACCTGGTTTCTTGCCGGCTCAGTTGGCCTCGTGGCCTTCCGGTTCGCCTTGCGGGCCGTCGTGCTGCGCTGGAGCAGGCAGGGCCGGTTGCGCCGCAGAACCGTCGTCGTCGGCGGTGGAGAGGCCGCAGAAACCCTTATCGGCGCACTCCAGAGCGGCTCGTCCGGAGATATCGAACTCCTGGGGCTTTTCGACGACCGGGACGAGAAGCGCTCTCCGCCCGTGGTTGCGGGCATTCCCAAGCTGGGAAAGGTCTCCGATCTCGTGGGATTCTCACGCCGCGCACGCATCGACCTCATCATCGTTTCGATGCCGCTGTCGGCCGAAGCGCGGCTGCTCACCATGCTCCGCCAGCTCTGGATCCTGCCCGTCGACATTCGGCTGAGTGCGCATATGAGCAAGCTGCGCTTCACCGACAAGACCTATTCCTATATCGGCAATCTGCCCGTGTTCGAGATAGCCGACAGGCCGATCTCGGACTGGAACCGCATTTTCAAATGGATGTTCGACAAGATCGTCGCGCTCATCGCGCTGATCGTGCTGATGCCGGTGATGATCGGCACAGCCATTGCGATCAAGGCCACCAGCAAGGGGCCGGTATTTTTCCGCCAGAAGCGGCATGGTTTTAACAACAACCTGATCGAGATCTACAAATTCCGCTCGATGTATGTCGAGACCGCCGACGCTGCCGCGAGCCGGCTGGTCACGCGCCAAGACCCCCGTGTGACCCCGGTCGGGCGCTTCATCCGGCGCACATCGATCGACGAGCTTCCCCAACTCCTGAACGTCCTCAAGGGCGAACTCTCTATCGTGGGTCCGCGTCCTCATGCGCTCGAGGCCAAGGCCGCCAACAAGCTCTATCACGAGGCCGTCGAAGGCTATTTCGGGCGCCATAAGGTCAAGCCCGGCATCACGGGATGGGCGCAGATCCACGGATGGCGTGGGGAAACCGATACGATCGAAAAGATCATGCAGAGAGTCGACCACGACCTCTACTACATTGAAAACTGGACGCTTCTGCTCGACCTCTACATCCTGGCGATGACACCGGTTTCGCTTCTGACCAAGAACGAGAACGCCTTTTGACCGCGACCGGCGGCGCCACGGTCGGGCGGGCCTCGGGCGGCCCGTGGATGGCCGCGCGCGCGGCCACGCTCCTGCGCGTGATGATCGGGCTCTGGATATTCTCGGGCTTCTTCGTCCTCATCGAACCCGCGCCCTACGAGCTCTTGTTTCTCGCCGTGCTGGGCCTCGCGATCTTTGCTGGGTTCCGGGTCTATCCCGGCACCCTGCCCTTGCTCGGGATGTTCGTTTGCTTCGTGCCCTTTGCGCTGATCGCGGTTTTCCAGGTTCGCTACAACGACCTCGATACCACGCTGATCTACACGCTGGTCACCGTCTTCCTGCTGCTGACCAGCTATTTCGCCGCCAATTTCGTCGCCCAATCCCCACTGCGCAATGTCAGGCTGATCGGATCGGCCTATATTGCCGCCGCGGTTGTGAGTGCGGCGGTCGGCAGCCTCGCCTATCTCGGCGTCATACCCGGGGAAGAATTGCTGCTGCGCTTCGGGCGCGCCAAGGCCTTTTTCAAGGATCCCAACGTCTTCGGACCCTTCCTCGTCCTGCCGGCGATGATCCTGCTCCAGCGGCTGCTGTTAGGGCGTGAGCGGCTACCGCTTCGCAATGCGGTGCTGTTCCTGGTGCTGTTCACTGGCATATTCCTGAGTTTCTCGCGTGGGGCCTGGGGCCATTTCGCGGCATCTGCGGCGATGGTGTTCGTGCTGTGTTTCTTCCTCGAAGCCTCGGGGCGCGACAAGGTCAGGATGTTGCTCATCGCCATGGCTGGCCTGATGGCCATGTCTCTTGCCCTGGTGGCGCTCCTGAGTGTCGAGGACGTGGCGGCCCTGTTTGCGGATCGTTTCGCGCTTACCCAGAGCTATGACTCCGGAGAGACCGGGCGATTCGGGCGAATCGGCTACGCCTTTGACCTGGCGCTCACTCACCCGCTCGGGCTGGGCCCGCTCGAATTCGGCTATCTGCGCATCTCCGAGCAGCCGCACAATACCTATGTCAACGTCCTCCATGCCTATGGATGGGGCGGCGGGATGGTCTATATGGTGCTGGTCGTCTGGACGCTGGCGAAGGGTGCCAAGGCCCTGCTGCGGGCCTCCCCCAGCCGCGTGCTGCTCATCCCCGTATACGGAACATTCGTGCCGATGATCCTGCTCTCGGCCATCATCGACACCGACCACTGGAGGCACTGGTTCCTGGTCACGGGACTGGTCTGGGGCATCGTCGCCGCTTATGACCGTCGCGACGCTGGCGCCGAGGGCGGGCTTCCCTGAAGGTTCAATCGGCGGTGATCTGACCTTTTGTGAGATAACGCTCCGCCAGTTCTGCGCTCCCCTGCGCGTAAACCGGCGCGAGATCTTGCGCGATCTGCGCTTCTTCATGAGTGCCCATCCAGGCCAGCAGTGCCATCCGGCGCAACAGTACGAGGGCGTCGAGCATGTCCTCGTCGGCCCTGGGGTACTCCGCGATCGCACGATAGCCCTCCAGCCACCGGGCCTTGAGTGCTCCGACGATCGGGTGATCCTCGAAAAACGATACGCCGGCGGCAAAGTCGTACCCGAACCAGCAATAGCCGCAATCATCGAAGTCGATAAGCCGCGTCACGCCGTCCGCAACCAGCAGGTTGGCCAGCCGCATGTCAGCATGAATCAGTCCGAACCGATCCGGCTCCGCGCCATAGGCCGCGAGATCGGCCCGCAATCTCTGATCGAGCGCGTCGAGAATTGACCGCAACGGGCCTGCAACGCCGGGTCCGGCGCGCCAATCACCCCAGATCGCCTCGGGATCGAGTATGGCTCGTTCGGTCCAGCGCTGGCGCTCGAACCAGCGTGGAGGCGTCCACTTTCGAGCGTGGGCATGGCACCGCGCCGCGAGCCCCCCGAGCTGGGCGAAGACCGGCTCGAGATCGTCGCCGACTGCTGGCTCCTCACCATCCTCGAAAGCAAAGAGCACCATGAACCGGAGATCGTCGGCGCGCTGGAATGGCCCGGATTGAACCAGGTCCCCGTTGGTGCCGGCGATGGCGCGGGGGGTGAAAAGACCGGTGTCGGCGCGAAGAGCCTCCATCCACTCCAATTCGCTCCTGATGCCGGCGAGGCTGTGATAGCCGGGCCGGTGGACCCTAAGGATAGAGCGTGCGCCATTTGGAGCGTCGATGCGGAAGGTATGGTTTTCCGAGAGGTTGACCAGCGTCGGATTGGCGGACGGATCGATCACCGCCCAGCGCGCCAGAATTTGCCCCCAGTCCCAGAACATGCCTATGCCTCACCCCTGCCCGCAGCACCGCGTTCGTGACTACGCGCAAGAAAAGCCTGATGGAAGTGCAAATTGGCCCGAGAGCGCTCTTGCATCATTGAGCGCGATTATATAGGTGAACTGCACGTCGGGGCGTAGCGCAGCCTGGTAGCGCATCTGTCTGGGGGACAGAGGGTCGTCGGTTCAAATCCGGCCGCTCCGACCATTCCCAATATTCACAACGTGTATCGTGCCGCTCCCCCTGGGGAGGCGCGCCACTAGACCTGCCTTTGCAGGTCCAGGCAGGCCTGGGCTCCTCTCCGCCTCCGCAACCTTCGTTTCCGATCGCGCATTGGCAATTCCGAACGGTCCAGCCGGTCAATCGGGCTGGATGGCGCCTCATCTCGGACCACGGAGGAAGGTCGGAATGCCGCCAATGACGCCGGACAGGCGATACATCGTCGTCAAGGGGCGCCTGTGGCGAGCGACCCGCCCCGATCTGAGTGAGAGCGAGCAGACCGGACTCGTCGCGTCACTGATGAGGGCGCGCAGGGACGTCAGAGAGGCCGTTCGATCAAGCGATAAGACCGCCGAGGCTGACGCCCGCGCCCGGGTAGACGCAGCCAAGCGAGGTCTGGGCGAACGCGGACCTGTCTGGTGGAGCGATGGCGCACCCGACTACAACCGGCACATGATCGAAAACACGCCCTATGCCCATTGGTGGTCCGACAAGCAGGATTCAGACGACGAGTGAAGGATAGAGACCCGGCTAGTGCATTTCCTTTTCTAATTGGACCAACAGGAACTATGAGTCTCCGATGCGCCGGTTTTCGAGGAACGAGGTTCGATCCAAACGCAATACCGCCCCGGGGACGGTTCCCCGGAGCGGCATCGTTCACATATAAAGAGAAGCGCCGCGGCAAGGCCGCGCGTCCTTAGCGCATGTTGTCGGCGACAAAGACGCCGGTTGCCGCGCCGCCCGCAGCGCCAACGGCCCCGCCGACCGGTCCGGCAATCGCGTTGCCGACAACGGCGCCGCCCGCGCCGCCGATCGCGGCGCCGGTCATGGCGCGCTCGGTGGTAGTGCACCCAGCCAATGCCAGCGAACCGGCGAGAACGACGACTACAGATATCTGCTTGATCATGATGAAAGCCCTTCCTCGAGAAACCGTGACTCAAACGTCCGGTATCCTCAGAAGTTCCCGGGCCATGGCGTCTTTTTCGTCGCGCAGACTTTAGATGCCATTGCGACGGCCCCCTATCGGGAATCACGCCTGCGGGTTAGCTTCCCGAAGTCATCTAACGCGGGGAAACAGTCCGATGCCGATAGTCATTCTAGTCCTGCTGGCGATCCTGATCGGCACTTTAGGATTCTGGGAGGCACTCGGTGCGCTGATTGGTGCCGCGGCCCTCGTCGCCCTGTTCTGGATCGTTCTGGCAGCGACCATCGTCTTTGCCATAATCTGGGGGCTGCGTCGCCTCGGGCGCTGACGGGCCGCTCAGTCGTAAAAGAGCGACACCCGATGCCCACCGATTTCGTGGACGTTGATGTCCATGTCGTAGATGGCCTTGAGCGCCGCCGGCTCGATAATCTCGCTGGGCGGCCCCTGGCGGATCACCTTGCCTTCGCGCATGGCGACGATGTAGTCGGAATACCATGAGGCGAAATTGATGTCGTGCAGCACCAGGACCACCGTCTTTCCGAAATCCTGGGCGGCCCCCTTGAGCAGCTTCATCATGCGCATGGCATGCTTCATGTCGAGATTGTTGAGCGGCTCGTCGAGCAGCACGTAGTCTGTATCCTGGCACAACACCATGGCGACGAAGGCCCGCTGCCTCTGGCCACCGGAAAGCTCGTCGAGGAACCGATCGACCAGTTCATGGAGATGCAGGTAGTCCAGTGCGCGTTCGATATGCTCCCTGTCCTCGACTGTGAGCCGGCCCTTCGAGTACGGATACCGACCGAACGACACGAGGTCCCGGACCGTCAGGCGCGTGGACATGTGATTGTCCTGGCGCAGGATGGACAGCTTGCGGGCCAGCGCATCGCTCGGTGTGCGGGTGACGTCCAGCCCATCCACGCTGACGGTGCCCGCGTCCATGCCCAGCAGTCGGCTGACCATTGAGAGAAACGTCGATTTGCCGGCTCCGTTCGGCCCGATGATCGAGGTGATGCCCTTGGTAGGAATGGTGATGCTGACGGCGTCGACCACGAAGGTCTCGCCATAGGCCTTGGAAACCTTATCGGCAATGATCATCGGGCGGCACCCTTCAGCAGCAGCACTATGAACATCAGCCCGCCTACGAACTCGATGATGATCGATAGCGCCGAATTGAAATTGAACACCCGCTCGAGGACCATCTGCCCCCCCACGAGGCAGATGACGGCCAGCAGCGCGGCTGCGGGAATGACGTAGCGATGCCGCGCCGTGCCGACGAGGATGTAGGCGAGATTGGCGACCAGAAGCCCAAAGAAGGTCACTGGCCCCACCAGAGCGGTTGAGACCGCCACAAGAATCGTGACGAGCAGCAGAATCAGCATGACCGTGCGCTTGTAAGGCACACCGAGATTGATCGCGTTGTCGCGCCCGAGGGTGAGCACGTCAAAGACATGCCCGATCCGCCAGGCGACGAGCGAGACGAGGCAGACGATGCCCAGAGCCAGAAAGGCCAGCTGGCTGTGCACCGAATTGAAGCTCGCAAACATCTGATCCTGAATCATGGCGAACTCGTTGGGATCAATGATGCGCAGCATGAAGCCCGAGGTGGACCTGAACAGCGTGCCAATGACTATGCCCACAAGAACCAGCAGGTGCAGGCTGCGCTGCGCGCCTGAAAACATCAGCCGGAACAGCAGAACCGAAAAGATCATCATGGCGCCGAGTTCGACGGCGAATTTGAGGTAGGGATCGACCGTCGCGGCAGCCAGCCCGCCGAAGGAAAAGACGACCGTTGTCTGGATCAGGACATAGAGCGCGTCAAAGCCCATGATCGAAGGCGTGAGGATGCGATTGTTGGTGATGGTCTGGAACAGCACGGTAGAAAGCGCGACAGCATAGGCCACGATAACCAGCGAGAGCAGCTTCACCCCGCGGAACGGCAGCACGAAACCCCAGTTTCCGCGCGCCTCGACGGTCATGAACAGGACAGCGAGGACCAGCGCGATGCCTGAAAGAATGCCGACCATCAGGCCCGGGGTGAACCGGCGGCGAACCGACATGACGAGATCAGCCATGCCGCGCCTCGCGCCTGAGGAGTAGGTAAAGGAACATCACGCCCCCGACGACACCGACCACGGTTCCGATCGGGATCTCGTAGGGGTAGCGGATCACGCGGCCAATGATGTCACAGGCGAGCACGAACCCCGCGCCGAGGACCGCGATCCACGGCACCGAGCGCCGCATGTTGTCCCCGATCATCAGCGAGACGACGTTGGGGACGATCAGACCGAGAAACGGAATCATCCCGACATTGACCACCACCGTGGCGCTGACCAGCGAGACGATGACGAGGCCCAGGGTCATGACCTTGTTGTAGTCGAGACCGAGATTGGTGGTGAAATCCTCGCCCATGCCCGCCACCGTGAACCGGTCTGCCGCCACAAAAGCGACACCGGTCAGGCCGGCTGAAATCCAGAGCAACTCATAGCGCCCGCGCAGCACGCCCGAGAAGTCGCCGGTGGTCCACGCCCCCAGGGACTGCATCAACTCGAACCGATAGGCGAAAAACGTGGTGACGGCCCCGATAACGCTGCCAAGCATGATGCCCACCAGCGGCACGAGCAGCACCGAACGCAGCGGAATGGTGCGCAGAATCCGCAGAAACAGCGCAGTCCCGGCCAGTGCGAATAGCGAAGCCACAAGCATCTTGCCGATCACCGGAAGACCCGGGGCGAAGATCATAACCACGAGCATGCCGAGTGTTGCCGATTCGACGGTCCCTGCCGTGGAGGGCTCCACGAACCGGTTGCGCGCCAGCATCTGCATGATCATGCCGGCAATGGCCATGCCCATGCCGGCGAGGATGATGGCAAGGGTGCGGGGCACGCGGCTGATGAGCAGGACCTGTGCCGCGCGGCCATCCACGCCCCCGGCAAGGAGCGCGGCAGGAGAGACGTCGGACACGCCGACAAACAGGCTCACACCTGCCAGGGCGCCAGTGAACAAAATTGCGATTGCCAATCCGGGCACGGTGTGAGGCCGTTTCGGGGGCCGACGCGCGCAGGGCGATCCAGCGCGCGTCGATGCCCGCTATCGGAGGTCGGCGCCGATGGCGGTGCCCACTTCGCGCACCATGGTGTGCAGCGTGTTGAGCCCGCCATTGACGATGTAGAAATTCACCGGATCCAGGTAGACCACCTGGTCGTTCTGCCAGGCGCTCATCTCATGGACCAGTTCGTTGTCTAGGATCTGCTGAGCCGATTGGGAGGCCTCGCCCACCGACGTATCGCGGTCGATCACCAACAGCCAGTCCGGATCGGTTTCCAGTAGAAATTCGAACGATACGGCCTCGCCATGGGTCGCCGCTTCCACGTCCTCTATCGCCGGGACGATGTTGAGGTCATCGTGCAGCCAGCCAAAGCGCGAGCCCGGTCCAAATGCGGTTACCCTGCCCCCTGCAGTGATGACGATAAGCGCATTGCCCACGGTCGGCGCGTGCTCCTGCACCGTCGCGATGTCACCATCGAGTTCGGCGATCAACTGGTCGACCGCCTCCTGCTCGCCGAATATCTCGCCCACGGTGCGCGAGCGCTCCTTGATCGTGCCGGGGAAATCGGTCCAGTCCACCGAGAGATCGACGGTCGGCGCGATCTCGGACAGGTTGGGATACACGCTCGAGGATCGACCGGCGACGAACACCACATCAGGCTGCTCGGCGGCGACCAGTTCGTAGTCAGGTTCGAACAGAGAGCCGATCTTGAGTGTGTCAGCGTAATCCTGAAGGTGGTTGGGCAGGTTGGCGTCAGGGATGCCCTGCACCTCGATACCAAGCGCGTCAAGAGTGTCGAGCGTGGCCATGTCATAGGTAAAGACCTTCGCAGGCGTACCCGTCAGCGTGGTCTCGCCCTGCGCGTGCTCGACCGTGATGTCCTGAGCAAAAGCTGACGGAGCGCCCACCAGCGCAAGAGCGACGACCGCAGAGGAGACACGAAGAAGGCTGTGATGGTGTGACACGGGAACGTCCAATCCTGAATGAGATCAAGTCGCGCGCGGTCAGATAACCAGACCGCACCGGTCATGTTTTATGTCGGCACGCCACGGCGCCGTCAACATTACTTGATCAAAAAATTCAGGTTAACTAAGCATCACGTGCAGCATCCAGAATCCGCTTGCACTCCAGGAGCTCGGCCAGGGCCTGCTCCAGCGCATACCGGTCGACCTGCCCGAGTACGGGCTCATTTGGTGGTTCAAACGCAGGCTCGTGTCGAGTTTCTGCCGGGACAACAACCGGGTGGACGTCCTCATCGGAAGTTTGCGGCGCGATAGGCTGTATCGAACCGGTTTCCCCGATCGCAACGAGGTGACGGGCGCCCTGCTCTTTCAGGATGCGCTGCACGCCCTTGATCGTGAAGCCCTGATCGTAGAGCAGGTGTCGGATGCCCTTGAGAAGCTGGACGTCATCGGGACGATAGTACCGTCTTCCACCACCCCGCTTGAGCGGCTTGATCTGGCTGAATCGCGTTTCCCAGAAACGCAAGACATGCTGAGGAAGATCGAGTTCTTCGGCCGCTTCGGAGATCGTCCGGAAGGCGTCTGGCGATTTGTCCAACGCTGGCTCCGGTCAAAAAGTGTCTATTTTCCAGACCCAACCATAGATTTGTTGATTTTGCTTTTCAAGACGTTGGATGGCTTAAACACAAGCACCCGACGCGGCAGGATTGGCACTTCCTCGCCGGTTTTGGGATTTCGCCCGACCCGCTCATTCTTCGATCGGACCTGGAACGAGCCGAAGGATGACAATTTCACATTGTCTCCGGTGGCAATTGAGTCGGCCATGATCTGAAGAACGCGCTCCACCAGATCGGCCGATTCGGTGCGTGACAGGCCGACGGACTGATAGACCGTCTCCGCCAGGTCCGCACGGGTGACCGTTTTTCCCGCCATTGCATACCCCTCAACGTTCCGGGCACGCGCTACCCCGGACTTTCAAATACTTAACGCCCCCAATGGGGCGGGGTCAACGCCTACCACCTCAGCAGGCACGCGCCCCACGTAAAGCCACCGCCCATGGCTTCGATCATCACCAGTTGACCCGATTTGATCCGACCGTCCGCAGATGCTTCCGCGAGGGCAAGCGGCACAGAGGCTGCCGACGTGTTGGCATGTCGATCCACGGTCACGATGACCTTGGCTTCCGGCACGCCCAGCTTCCTGCCCGCTCCATCGATGATCCGGCGATTGGCCTGATGAGGCACGAACCAGTCGAGATCCCCGGTCGTCTTGCCCGACTTTTCCAGCACATCCTCGACGACGTCCGAAATCATGCCCACTGCGTGCTTGAAAACTTCCCTGCCCTCCATCCGAAGGTGACCGATGCTGCGCGTCGAGGAGACGCCGCCATCGACATAGAGCTTGTCCCAATGCCCGCCATCGGTGCGCAGGCTGCAGGCCAGCACGCCTTTTTCCGGAGCATCATCGGCGACTTCGGTCGCTTCCAGAATCATTGCGCCGGCGCCATCGCCGAAAAGGACGCAGGTCGTGCGATCGGACCAGTCGAGGATGCGCGATGCCGTCTCGGCGCCCACGACGAGTGCACGCCGCGCCATGCCGCTGCGGATATAGCTATCGGCCGTCGCGACCCCGAACACGAATCCCGAGCAGACCGCCTGGATGTCAAAGGCTACGCCGTGGCGCATGCCCAACTTATTCTGCAGGATTGCAGCGGTCGCGGGAAACGTCCGGTCAGGCGTGGTCGTCGCGACGACGATCAGGTCGATATCTTCCGGTGTAAGCCCTGCGTTCTCGAGCGCGTTCTGGGACGCCTTGAGCGCCAGATCCGAAGTCAGCTCGCCTTGAGCCGCAATATGGCGCTGGGTGATACCGGTGCGCTGGACAATCCACTCGTCGGATGTGTCGACGAACTTGGAGAGCTCGTCATTGGTCAGAATGCGTTCGGGGAGGTAACCGCCCGTTCCGCGGACCTGGGACTGAATTCTGCTCACGCCGAGGGAGTCTCCTCTTGGTGTTGGTGTTCGGCACCCTTCAACGGCTTGAGCTTGGCGATACCATCGCCGATCTTGCCCAGCACATCGTTGCGCGCCATGTCGTACGCGAGCCCCAGAGCACTCTTGTACCCGACCTCGTCGGTGCCACCATGGCTCTTGATAACGACGCCATTAAGTCCGAGGAACACGCCGCCGTTGACGGTTCGAGGGTCCATCTTGCTGCGAAGCGCCGAAAGAGCCCCGCGGGCAAGGAGCGCACCGACGCGGGACAGGAACCCCGCCATGAGCGCGTTGCGCAGATAGGTTCCGACCTGCCGCGCCGTACCCTCAGCGGTCTTGAGCGCAATATTGCCGGTAAAACCCTCTGTCACAACGACATCTACGGTGCCCTTGCCCAGATCGTCGCCCTCGACAAACCCGTGATAGGTGAACCCGGCGCCGCGCGTTTCCGAAAGAATCTTGGCGGCGTCCTTGACCGATTCATTGCCCTTGGCCTCCTCGACACCGACATTGAGCAGGCCCACGGTCGGGCTGTTCATGTCGAACAGCGCCTTGGCCAGCGCAGCGCCAAGGATCGAGAAGTCGACAAGGAGTTCGGCGTCCGCACCGATGGTGGCGCCGACGTCCAGAACGATGATGTCCGATTTGAGCGTCGGCCAGATCGCCGCGATGGCGGGACGGGCTATACCCTCCATGGGCCGGAGGCAGAACGTGGACATGGCCATCAGCGCGCCGGTATTGCCGCCAGATATCGCGACGTGCGCATCGCCATCCTTGACCGCCTGGATAGCGGACCACATCGAGGACGTGTCCCGGCCCTTGCGCAGCGCCTGGCTGGGCTTGTCGTCCATGGTGATCACGACATCGGCGTGCTTGATGGTGCTGACTGCGGCGAGGTCCGGGCGCGCCTCGATCAACGGCGCAACATCCGCCTTGCGCCCGTGGAAGATGAACCTGACGTCCGGCCGCTCACGCAGAAGCAGCCGGGCGGCTTCTATCGGCGCATGTGGCGCGTTGTCTCCGCCCATCGCGTCCACGGAGATTGTTATAGTCCCACTCATTGCTCGCCTTTGTTACCCGCGGTCTCCCTGCCGGCGGTTGCCGCACCATACTCAATGCACCCAACCGTGCAAACTCAATTGCCCTTGTCGTCACGCAGGTTTTTCAGAACAGCGAACGGAGACAGCTCGGCGGGATCGTCGCCTAGGACCTCACCGGGCAACTCGGCGCCGGGCAGCCTGGGGTAAAGGTCGACCGCCATCGCGAATACCTCCATGACGAGTTCGCCCAGATCAATCTCGTCGCCCTCGAAATAGTCCGGAAGGTCATCGCGCTCGAGATTGACGAAGACCTCGGCGCCGCTCGAGACATCCTCGGAGGGAGGAGCCCCAGGAAGAAACACCCTGTCGATTGGCTCGGAGATATCCTGGGTCACTGGCTCTGCAGTCACCACGCAGGGCTGCACAACCCAGCCCTCGACAACGCCCTGTGCACGATAGCCGCCCCGAAACCGGGTCAGCGTGACGCGGGCGCTGAAAGCGCCGACCTTGGTCACTCCATAGCGCCTGGCCAGCAGCTCGCGCTGTTGCTCGTCCGTGCCTATCGTTTCCGTGCGTCCGGTCGGTGTAACCTTGTCCAACCGCATGCTCGCATCGAGATCGATGTGATCGGCATCGCCAGTCATTTGGCCTCTCTGAAAGCTATGGTGCCAGCCTTGATGGCCTCGACATCCTGGGTCGCAAGTTCGCGGTCGCACGCTACGATGTATGTTGCGAAAGCGTCCAGATGCGGGCGCTGTTCCCCGTCGTGGAAGTTGCGTGCGATGACCGCCCGCAGCCCGGGCATCGGATCGGGCGCATCGAGCGCATCGTTAAGGGCGGTCAGCGTCCCATAGAAAAGACTGCCCATCTTCTCGATTTTCTTGCCGACCGAGAGATCCCCTACCCCCATCTCGCGCAGGGCCCGGTCCATATCCTTGAAAAAGACGTCGAAGAGGCCCTGGGCGAAATCACGCGTGCGCGTATCCGGCGAGCGCAGCCTTCGAAAGACCATCGCCGTGTGCAGTGAGATCATGTCGAAACGGCCGGTCACCGTGTCGGGCACACCCCATGCCTCATAGAACACAGGAAGCCGGGATTGCGCCACAATGGCGCTGTAAACGGCGTAAAGAGCGTCGTCGGATTTGGTCGAGCGAAAGAAACGCAGGATCATTTCGAAATACGCCTTGTTGGAAATCCGGGTGCAAGCGGTTGCATTTGGATTGGTCGCTTGCCAGAACCGTCCTCGGACGGCTAAACAACACCGACGTCCTCGGCGCGTTGCGCGAGGCTATAGTCGAGAGCCATGAGGAAAGTCAATTCGATGACTGCGCGTACCGCACTTGCCCGCCTCGCCCCGATAGTGACTGCAGCCGCACTCGGCCTTGCCTTGAGCGCATGCGCCAGCACCGGCGTCGTCTCGACCCGGACCCAAGGGTACGTCATACCCCAGGATGCGATCCAGCAAGTCCGACCCGGCTCCAGCCAGGATCTCGTTCGTGTGGTGCTCGGCTCGCCGCAGACGACCAGCGTCTTCGACAGCGAAACTGCCTGGTATTATGTCGAGACCCGCGTGCAGCAGACGGCTTTCGGCCTCACGACCTCGCGTGAGCGCACCGTTCTCGCGGTGTATTTCGACTCCAACAACCGCGTTGCGGATACGGCGGTCTATTCGCTGCAGGATGGGCGCGTCTTCGCCATCGAACAGCGCCGCACGCCGTCCTTCGGGCAGGACCAGTCGTTTATCCAGTCGCTGCTCAATTCTATCTGATCGAGAAAGTTATGACGGGCCGGATGCGCTCCGGCCCGATCGCCTGTCAGGCCCCGTACCCTTCCGAGTACTTCTTGGCGACGGCGTCCAGCACTCCGTTGACCATGCGCGGCGCATCGTCCTCGTAGAAGGCCTTGGCCACATCCACATATTCGCGGATCACAACCTTGAACGGAATGTCCTTGCGGCGGGTCAGCTCGAACACCCCGGCGCGCAGAAGCGCGCGTAGGGTCGCGTCGATTCGTGAGATCGGCCAGCCCTGCTGTAGCGTATTGTCGATTATGGGATCCAGCGCGAGCTGGTGTGAGACCACACCCCGGACTATGTGCCGGAAATAGTCCGCATCCGCGGGAAGGTACTCGTCGCCCTCGATCTCCTGACCCAACCGGAACCGCTCGAACTGGGACAGCGTCTCCTCCAGCGAGATTTCGCCGACATCCATCTGGTAGAGCGCCTGAACGGCTGCGAGCCGCGCCGATCCACGCTGATTGGCAGGCTTGACCCCGGTATCATCGCCGTCGCTCATTTGCCGGCCTCCGTCTTGCGCTTGAGCGCGATCATCGCCAGCGCGGCGCGGGCTGCGTCCCCGCCCTTGTCCAGCTCGCTTGCCCTCGCACGCCGCCATGCCTGATCTTCGTTCTCGACCGTCAGAATGCCATTGCCCAGCGCGACCCGCTGGTTGACGGCGAGGTCCATCAGCGCCCGTGCCGACTCGTTTGACACGATCTCGTAGTGGGTGGTCTCACCGCGAATGACGCATCCAAGCGCGACGTAGCCATCGTACCGCGTGCGCGTGCCTTCACGACCGGCCTCGATCGCGAATGCGATCGCTGCAGGGATTTCGAGCGCGCCGGGAACGGTGACGACGTCTACCCGCGCGCCTGCCGCTTCGAGCGCGGCCTTGGCGCCGGCAAGCTGGGCGTCAGCGAGGTCGTCATAAAAGCGCGCCTCCACAATCAGTATTCTCGTGCGCTCGTCGGCAGTGTCGGTGGTCATCGTATCGTTTCCGTGTGATTGGCTTTCGAGCAGGCGCGCTGCATAGCGCGCCATGACGTCGACTTCCAGGTTGACGCTGTCTCCCACGTGATAGTCGGTCCAGTTGGTGGCCGACAGGGTATGGGGAATGAGATGCACGCTGAAGCGGGAGCCTTCAGTGGAATTGACGGTGAGCGAGGTGCCGTTGAGCGCGACGCTGCCCTTGCGCGCGACAAAACGGGCAAGCTCGGTTGGCGCCTCCAGACCGAAGGTGATCTGGTCTCCGATCTCCGTGCGCTCGACAATAGTGGCGAGCCCATCGATGTGCCCGGTGACGATATGGCCACCGAGTTCGGCACCGACGGCCAGCGACCGCTCGAGATTGATCCGCCGGCCCTCGCGCCAGGACCCGATCGCAGTGACGGCAAGGGTTTCCCGCGCCGCGTAAACGTCGAACCAGCGTTTGTTGCCTTGGCGGCCCTTGTGGGTCACGGTGAGGCAGATGCCCTCGCACATGATCGACGCGCCGAGGTCTATGCCCGCGGGGTCATAGGCTGTCGCGATGCGCAGCCGACGCCCTTCAGGGTCGTCCTCGACCCGATCGAGGATGCCGATATCGGTGATGATTCCAGTAAACATGAAGGCTCAAGCCCATTCGAAGGTGCGCAGTCTATCGCACCCAAGCTCGACCCGATCAACCTCGGAAAGACCCAGCTCGCGCAAACGCTCCGGCAATGACGAGTGAACAGTCGCGCGTACACCGCCTGCGCCGATGGCAACGGCCCCCTCGAGCAGATGGTAGCGGTCGACGAGTCCCTCCTCGAGCAGCGCACCGGCCAGCGCCGCGCCGCCCTCCACAAGAACCGAAGACACCCCCATTCTGGCCAGGGCGCCGAGCGCCTCGCGCAGTCCGGGCCGCCCATCGGTGCCGCGCACGGCAAGCACCGCAATCCCATCATCAGCCGCAGGGGGGGGCGCAGAGTCTGCAATGACCACAGTCTCTTGCGGAGCATTTTTCGCAAACAGATTCAGGTTGGCAGGCAGCTCATGGCGCCCTGAGAACACGACGCGAAGCGGCTGCCTGTCCTTTAGCCCGGCCAGTCGCACAGAGAGCCTGGGATTGTCCGTGCGCGCCGTTATTCCGCCCACGGCCACGGCGTCGGCCATGGCCCTTTGCATATGCGTCCATGCGCGCGCAGCCTCCCCGGTGATCGGGACATTGGGCGCGTCGGGCCGGCCGATATAGCCGTCAGGTGAGACCGCCAGCTTGACCGAAACGAAGGGACGTCCACGCCGCATACGTGAAAAGAATCCCTCATGAAGTGTTTCGACGCTGGGGAGGGCCACTCCGACATCCACGATCAGCCCGGCGTCGCGCATTCTTGCGATGCTGGTGCCGGCGGTCCGGGGGTCGGGGTCCTTGGCGCCGCAGACCACACGCGCGACGCCCGCGGCGATCGTCGCGTCCGCGCAGGGGGGCGTCCGCCCCCAGTGAGCGCAGGGCTCAAGCGTGACATAAAGTGTGGCGCCCCGCGCCGCCTCGCCTGCCAATTCAAGCGCCAAGACTTCGGCATGCGGGCGTCCGCCTGGCGCTGTGACGCCCCGGCCCACCACCCTGCCCTGCGCCACGACAATCGCACCCACGGTGGGATTTTCTGCCGTCGTGCCCCTGTAGGGCATGGCGAGACGCGCGGCTGCATCCAACCAGCGCAGGTCCTGCCTGCCGATGGCTGTCACGCCTCGCCTTCGGGATCGCGCTCAGCTGCGGTTTCCGCCTCGACAAGATCGGTGAGAAACGACTGGAAGTCGTCTGCACTCGAGAAATTCTTGTAAACGGAGGCGAAGCGCACGAACGCGACGTCATCGAGCTCCTTGAGCCCGTCCATAACATACTCACCGATTTGCTCGGACGTGACTTCCACATCGCCCAGGCTTTCGAGCTGCCGGACCACGCCCGAGATCATGCGCTCGGCAACCTCTGGATCGACCTGGCGCTTGCGCAACGCGGTGGTCACCGAGCGCGAGAGCTTCTCGCGGTCGAAGGGCACCTTGCGGCCAGACTTCTTGACCACCGTCAGGTCGCGCAGCTGCACCCGCTCGAACGTAGTGAAGCGCCCGCCGCAGCCGATGCAGATGCGGCGGCGGCGGATTGCATTCGAATCTTCGGTCGGACGGGAGTCCTTGACCTGGGTTTCGTCATTTCCGCAATAGGGGCAGCGCATGACCCTGCCTTGCTAGCTGTAGATGGGGAACGCCCTGGTCAATTCCATGACCCGGCCCTTGACGTCCGCCTCGACCGATCCGTTGCCGTCTTCCCCGTTCGCGGCCAGCCCGTCGAGCACCTCGACCATGAGCTCACCCACGAGCTGGAATTCCTTGTCGGCAAAACCGCGAGACGTCGCAGCCGGGGTCCCGACACGAATGCCTGAGGTGATCGCAGGCTTTTCCGGATCGAATGGAACGGCATTCTTGTTGCACGTGATGTGCGCGCGTTCCAGCGCCGCCTCGGCGGCCTTGCCCGTCACTTGCTTGGGCCGGAGATCGGCGAGCATCAAGTGGTTGTCGGTGCCACCGGTCACGATATCCACCCCGCCTCTGACAAGGGCATCGGCCAGCGTCCGGGCATTGGAGACAACCTGATTGGCATAAGCTTTGAACTCGGGCGTCAGCGCCTCGCCGAACGCAACCGCCTTGGCTGCGATCACATGCATCAGCGGCCCGCCCTGGATGCCGGGGAAGATCGCCGAGTTCACTTTCTTGGCCACGTCCGCGTCATTGGTGAGGATCATTCCGCCGCGCGGCCCGCGCAGAGTCTTGTGCGTTGTCGTCGTGCAGACATGGGCATGGGGGACAGGATTGGGATAGACGCCCGCGGCGACGAGCCCGGCCACATGGGCCATGTCGACCAGCAGATAGGCACCCACTTCATCGGCGATCTCGCGGAACGCAGCCCAGTCGAGCACGCGCGAATAGGCCGAAAAGCCTGCTACGATCATGGCGGGGCGATGCTCGAGGGCGAGCGAGCGGACTTGATCCATATCGACCAGACCGTCCTGCTTGCGCACGCCGTACTGGACGGCATTGAACCACTTGCCGGACTGGTTGGGGCGCGCACCATGGGTCAGGTGACCGCCAGCGTCCAGGCTCATGCCCAAAATGGTATCGCCCGGCTTGACCAGCGCCTGGAACGCGCCCTGGTTGGCCTGGGAGCCAGAATTGGGCTGCACGTTGGCAAACGCGGCCCCGAAAAGCTCCTTGGCGCGATCGATGGCCAGCTCTTCGGCGATGTCGACGAACTGACACCCACCATAGTAGCGGCGGCCGGGATAGCCTTCAGCGTATTTGTTGGTGAGCACCGACCCCTGCGCTTCGAGCACTGCCCGGGAAACGATGTTCTCGGACGCAATCAGCTCGACTTCGGTCCGCTGACGCGTGAGCTCGTCACCGACGGCCGCTGCGACCGCGGGGTCAGCCTCGGCAAGCGTGCGCGTGAAAAAGCCCGGAAAGGACATCGCTGTTTCGGTGGCGCTCATCGGCAGACCTCGACCGTTGGGATTGTCGTGTGAAGAAGCGCGCTTCGCTTAACACAGCCCTGCCCGCGAATCCAAAACAAAGATGCCGCACCGAGCCGCTTCCCATAGGGCTTCTGACACACCGGTTGAGGGCCAGGCTAGCGCTGGCCGGAACCGGGGGCGGCGCCAAGACGCCGGCGCAGCTTGGCCAGCGCAACCGTCTTCATCTGAGCCTGGGACGAACTCGCCGGGGCAATGATTACCACCTCCACGCCGGACGCCGAATCGATGGCTGCGACCCGGACCTGGGCACCCATCGGCCTGAATTCGAAGAGAACTTCTCGGGGGCCGCTCGATGAGGTGGTCACGCGGGCGGCTCCCTAAGGAGTCAGGAAATTATTTCGGGGAAGTCCACTCGACCCTCGGCGTCGAAATCATAGACGTCGTCGCGGAAGCTCACGACACCGTTCCGGTTCGCCCAGGCGGTGAAATAGGTCGTGAGAATCGGTACCGGATTGCTCACCGACACGTCCTGACGGTCCCCTGATGCAAATGCGGTGTTGACCGAAATGATGTCGTAGTTGTTCTCGCGCAGGATCCAGGCGACGAACGCATCCACGTCCGAAACGCGCACGCAGCCCGAGGAATGGAAGCGGGCCGACTCAGTGAACAGCGCGCGCTGCGGGGTATCGTGCAGATACACGGCGTGCGGATTGTGGAAGTTGATCTTGACGTGCCCCATCGAGTTCTCGGAGCCGGGATCCTGACGCAGCGTGTAATTGACCGCCTCGTTGGTCGACCAGTCGATCTGCTCGGGCGGGATCTCGTTCCCGTTGCCGTCGAGAATACGGATGTTGTACTCGGCGAGGTAATTAGGATTGTCGTTCATCAGCTTGATGATATCGCGCTCGATGATCGACTTGGGCACGGTCCAGTACGGATTGAAGTTGATCTCATGAATCCGGCTCTGAAGGATCGGAGTCTGACGGTCGATCCGGCCGACCACGGCCGTATGCCGACGCGTAACCTGCGCGGCCTCAACCGCCTCGATGGTTGCGGCCGGGATGTTAACGTTGACGTAGCGGTCGGCCTCTAGATGACCCTCGAGACCGCGCACACGCTGGAGATTGAGCTCGAGTTGCCGTAGCCGCTCGGCGGCGGGAACCGACATCGCCCAATAGGTCGGCTCATCAACGATCCCTGTAATCTGCAAGCCGTGGCGGGCCTGGAACCCCTTGACCGCCACGTCCACGGGCGCGTCGAACAGATCGGACACGCCCTCCTCCTGCGCAAGGTCGCCAGTGTACATCAGGAACGTGCGAAGATCGCGCACAGGCCGAGTGTTGGAGCCAAGCTGCAGCTCATAGACGTTGGTCTCCAGCGCGGGCCAGCCACCATTGGCGACGAGCCGCTGATAGTATTCAGCAACGCGCTGGAGATTGTACTCGGTATCGATCGAAATGATCGGGTCGGTGCCACCAATCGCCTCCATGGCGATTCGGGAATTGGCTTCGCGATCGGTCTCGCGCAGCACACGGCTGGTCGCGAACGACCCGAAGATTGACGCATGCGCCGCCGAAGGCAGGACTGCTCCGCCCGCCGCCATAGCCGCAAGAAGCTTGAGTGCATGACGCCTGTTGGTCGTGGCCATGGTTTAACACATTCCTCTTGTCACCGAACTGAACCTGGATTGGCGGCAGATATATCTATTGCCGTCCCTTTTGCACCAATGGCTTGCCGGTCTCAACGCCCCTTCAACAGGGTTTGACCGATTCCACCCTCGGCTGCTTTCCAGATGCACCAGCGGCTATAGATTATTTGCGGCGCAAATAAGAAACGCCGGACGAGCGCCCGGCGTTTCCAAGTCGATGTGGCGTACGTGCAACAGCCGAGGGTATCAGAGCTTGTAGAGAATCTGGTCGACCCAGAACCGCTCCAGTCGCGACAGCGCGGTGTTGAGCCCCGAGAACTCTGATTCGCCGAGCCCGCCGACCTTCTCGATTGAGTTGAGGTGGCGATCGTAAAGTTCGTCGATCACTTCCGCGACTTCCTCACCCTTGGGCGTCAGACGGATGCGCACCGACCGGCGATCGGTCTTGGAGCGCTCCTGGAAGATGTAGCCCATATCAACCAGCTTCTTGAGGTTGTACGAGACGTTGGAGCCCAGGTAGTAGCCGCGAGTGCGCAGTTCGCCTGCCGTTAGCTCGCTGTCGCCGATATTGAACATGAGCAGTGCCTGCACCGGATTGATATCGTCCCAGCCCATGCGGTCGAACTCGTCCTTGATCAGATCGAGCAACCGCCGGTGCAGCCGCTCAACGCGCGAGACTGCCTCGAGATACAACGGCTTCAAACTGTCTTGCCGTTCAGATGAACCTGCCCTCGCCGCGGAAGTGTTGTTAGCCATCGGTTTTGCCTCACTGTAAAAATTCGCACGATTTTTCGTGTCTGTATGGGCAATCTAGCCACGCCCACATAAGAACGGTTTAAGAGACAGCCTTAACTTTATCTTACGGGAAAACTTGGGTTTTTTTGGTTTTCGAGACGTTACTACGCGTACGAATTCTGTAACCTTTACAGCCCGTGAACGCGGCGCTGACCGCGGGTTTCCATGCGCGCTCGGGGCTTGCGCCAAGCCTCGCCGACGCTCCGATTCTCCCTTCGATATGGGATTGGGCGTTAATCGCCGGCGCGTCTGACCGACGCCCTGCGCGCAAACAGCAGCAGGGCTATGGTTGCCAGCAAGAGGGCAACTTTGAAGATAAATCCGATCAAAGACGTCCCAACCAGTGACGGTGCGGCAACGAAAAGCACCACTTCGGCCAGCAGCGATCCGCCAAAGATCACCGCGCCCCAGACCGACTGTATCCACAGCCCCACAGCGGCAAAGAGTCTTGCAATGCACAGAACCGCGAGCATGGCGAACCCGGACGCGCCCAGCGCTGTCACCGGGCTGGCACCGCCCGTGCTCACGCCCAGAAGGCTCATGGCATCCCCCAGGCCCAGAAGCAGGCTCGCTAACGACAGCAGCCGTGCGCCCTTGTCGGCCGGTTCTGCGCGCAAATCCATGGCGGATCCCCCTTGCGCCAAGAGCTATAGTGATTTGGCCGGTGCCGACAAGACCCGTTGGCTTGATCGGGCCAGTGCTGGTAGAGACGATGGCAAAGCTGATCGGAGACCAATATTGACCGGACCACACACAAAGCATGACATGAGCTTCCTCGCCGGACGCCGGCTGCGCCGTCCGCGCATGGCCGGCTGGAGCCGCGCGCTTGTCCGTGAAACCCAGCTGTCGCCCTCGGACTTCATCTGGCCGATCTTTGTGATCGAGGGCACAAATGAGCGACAGCCGGTCGCCTCCATGCCGGGCGTGGACAGGCTCACGATCGATCTGGCCGTCGCCGCGGCGCGCGAGGCCCGTGCCGAAGGCATTCCCGCACTCGCGCTCTTTCCCAACACCGATCCGGCCCGACGCACCGAAGATGGGTCAGAGGCCACCAATCGCGACAATCTGGTGTGCCGGACGCTCTCGGCTATCAAGGAGGCCGTGCCGGAGATCGGGCTCGTGGCCGACGTGGCGCTCGACCCTTACACCACCCACGGCCATGATGGCGTCATGGCCGGCGAGGAAATCCTCAACGACGAAACCGTCGATATCCTGACGCGGCAGGCGCTGGTCCAGGCCCAGTCGGGTGCCGACATCATCGCGCCCTCGGACATGATGGACGGGCGCGTTGCCGCCATCCGGGAAGTCCTCGACGACGAAGGCTTCGAGAAGACGATCATCATGTCCTACGCCGCCAAGTACGCGTCCGCATTCTACGGGCCGTTTCGCGAGGCAGTCGGCTCGGGCGCCCGGTTGCGCGGCGACAAGCTGAGCTATCAGATGGATCCGGCCAACCACGAAGATGCCGTGCGCGAGATCGAGCAGGACATCGCTGAAGGTGCGGACTGGATCATGGTCAAGCCCGGCATGCCTTATCTCGACATCTGCCGGATGGCCAAGGACCGCTTCGATGTGCCGGTCTTTGCTTACCAGGTCTCCGGCGAGTATGCGATGATCAGCTTTGCTGGGGCCGCCGGCGCCATCGACCGGGAAAAGGCGATGGCTGAGAGCCTTATGGCTTTCAAGCGCGCCGGATGCTCGGGCATCCTCACCTATTTCGCGCTGGAGATGGCCCGCGAGCTCAATCGGTAACCCCGTTGGCCTTGCATCGGCGGCATGAAAATCCAATCTGTTGCCGAAAGTTACAAGGATCACACAATGGCAAGCGATTTTTTTGGGCGCACGATGCGGGACAACCTCCCTACCCCCGCTGACTCCCCCGCGCTCTTTGAGAGCATCCTCTCGCGGAGGGTCTTTGCTTTCATCATCGACTGCGTGATTGTGGGGGCCTTGACGGTTGCCGGACTCATCGCCGCCGCTATCCTTGGAATCCTCACCCTGGGCCTTGCGTGGCTGACCTTTCCTCTGGTCGGCCCGCTTATGCTGGTGCTCTATTACGCGCTGACCCTGGGCTCTTCGTCTCGCGCAACCTTCGGCATGCGCGCGATGGATATCGTGCTCACCCCGACCCGGGACACGCCGCTCAATGGCTGGATGGCGATGATCCACGTTGTGCTGTTTTGGGTCTCGTGTTCTTTGCTCACTCCTTTCGTGCTGCTGCTGGGCTTGTTCACTAGCCGCCGCCAGCTGCTTCACGATTTCGTGGCAGGCGTACTCATGGTGCGACGTTCGCCCATGGAGCGGCGGTGGGCAGCAGGAACGGGCCCGACCATCGAGGCTTGATCCGCCCCCAAATGTCGACCTCGCCTATGGCCGCTGTTGCGGGTCGTTTCGTCGAGGTCTAGATTGCAGCAAGGGTCGCGGTCGGAGGGACCCCAAAAGGTCGACAATGGATCACACGCCCGAAAGTGCTCAGTTCTATCTGACAGCGCCTACACCCTGCCCCTATCTCGAGAACCGGCAGGAGCGAAAGCTGTTCACCCATCTCAGCGGACGGCGGGCCGGTGCTCTGCACGGGCTGCTGTCCGATCACGGCTTCAGGCGCAGCCAGAACCTCATCTATCGCCCTGCCTGCGTGGATTGCGATGCCTGCCAGTCCGTGCGCGTGGTCACCGATCAGTTCGTGCCTGCCAAGCGTCACCGCCGGAACCTCAGGCAAAACAGCGACATTGCCTCGCAGTCCTGCACACCCATCGTTACCGCCGAACAGTATGAGCTGTTCCAGCGCTATCTGGCGGCCCGGCATGACGGGGGCGGAATGTCCCAGATGAGCTACTTGGACTATGAGTTCATGGTCGAGGATACACCGGTCGACTCCATCCTCGTAGAGTACAGGTTTTCGTCGGGCGAAGACTCGGGCCGGCTGGTCGCCGTCGCGCTTACCGACGTCATGGGAGACGGGCTGTCCATGGTATACAGCTTCTTTGACCCGTCCATGCCCGCCCGTGGCCTCGGCACCATGATGATCCTCGACCACATCGAGCGCGCACGCGCGATGCCCGGGCGGCGCCTTTACCTGGGCTATTGGGTCGAGAGCTCCCGCAAGATGGCCTACAAGGCCTCGTTCCAGCCATTGGAAGTCCAGCGCGGGGCGCAGGGATGGCGTCGCCTGTCTGTCGATCGGCAGGGAAACGACAGCTAGGTCGTGCGCGGGTTCATGTCTCTCATGATCGTTGCTTTACGCGCAGCTTGGGTTGCAGGATGCGCTCTGCTGGCGGGCTTTGCGGTCGCCGCTGCGCTGGGCTTCGTGCACCCCGTGCTCGACCTCTTCAACCACCTTCAGCCACTGCTGCTCTCGGGGCTGATCGCGGTTCTGGTGTTGTCCGCCCTCATGATCCGCGCCGAGCCCTGGCGCGCGCTCGTCCTAACGATTGCTGCCACAGGCGTGGTGGCCTCCTCGATGATCTACATCCCGGAGGCCGTTCGCGGATGGAACGCAGGCATGGATGAGCAGACACCGGACTCCACGGTCTACCGGCTGGTCACCTTCAATGTCTTCGGTCGGAACGAAAGGCCTGAGCTGATCCTCGATACACTGGATACCATCGATCCGGATATCGTCGCTCTGCAGGAATACAGCCCCCAGGTTCGGCGCGCGATCCACACAGAGCTGACCGAGCGCTTCGACCACTTCCAGTATTGCGTCGGGGGCCAGCGCGCCTTTGTCGGGCTTTATTCCAAGCTGGCGTTCGAGCCGCTCTCCCAGGATGCCTGCTCGGCCAGCGCCGTCAGCACGGACCGGACCGCGCGGATCATGGTGCGGTTCGATCCCGAGGCCTCCCGGGCTTTTTCGCTGGCCACCACCCACAATGACTGGCCCGCGCCGATCACGCGCCAGACGGCCCAGTTCGCCGCACTGGCCGATGCGCTGGTGGGCACGCCGGACCCGATCATCATGGTGGGGGATTTCAACTCCACCCCCTGGTCTTATGCGCTGCGCGGCTTCGTCGATACCGCGGGCCTCAGGCGGCACACCTACAACCGTCCGACCTTTCCCGCGCTCTGGCATTATCTCGGTGCCTGGCGGCCGGCACTGCCCATCCTGCCGATCGACCACGTGCTGACCCGGGGCGGCCTGTCGGTTCATTCGATCGACACTGCTGCCCCCTCAGCCAGCGATCACCTGCCCATCGTCGTCACCTTCTCGGTGCCTGCGAGCTGACGCGCGCCGTCAAGCCAAAGCTGCCGGCCTCGCAAAAACGCCTCAACACAACTTCCTGAACGTTTCAGTTTCTCTGCCACCGGAGCAGGAAGCGCTCTATCCCGAAAACCGGTTGTTGCGTGGGAATCCTGGAGGGGGCTGACGGCCAGCCTGCGCCCGTTCACCGAGCCATTCGGTCAGGTCACCCATGGATTTGGTGAAGTTGCGTCCCGAACTGTCGGTCCAGGTCAGCCCTGTCTCGGAACTGAACACCCGGGCATCGGAAATACCGCCGTCCTTGTACTTTTGCAGCCGCACGCCCTTGCCGCGCGTCATCTGCGGGACCTGGTCGATCGGGAACACCAAAAGCTTTCGGTTCTGACCGATGACGGCGACCATATCGCCCTCTGCCGGCACCGATATACGCGCCTCCACCTTGCCCGAGACGTTGAGGGCCTGCTTGCCCTTTCGGGTGTTGGCCACCAGATCGTCCTGGGCAACGAGGAAGCCATTGCCGGCGTCGGACGCCAGAAGCCGCCTCTGGCCTGGCCGATAGATGAACAGGTCCACGATATCGCGCCCCTCCTCGATCTCGACCATGATGCGGACCGGGTCGCCATGGCCGCGCCCCCCCGGAAGCTTGTCGGCGCCCAGTGTATAGACACGTCCGTCAGTGGAAAGCATGAGCAGCTTGTCGGTCGTTTCGCACTGGAGAGCCAGCTTGAACCGATCATCGGCCTTGAAGGCCAGGGTCGACAGGTCGTTGCTGTGGCCCTTGAGCGCACGAATCCAACCCTTCTCGGAAAGAATGATCGTGATCGGCTCGCGCTCGATCATCGCGGTCTCGATATCGGCAATGTCGGTGTCGGGGGCATCGGCGAAGGTGGTGCGACGCCCACCCACCGGGTGGCGGCTGCCGTCAGCGGCGAGCTTGGGATAAGAGGCCCGCAGGACTTCCACCTGTTTCCGGATCTCGCCCCATTGACGCTTTTCCGAGCCCAGCAGCGTCTCGATCTGCTGTTTTTCGGCGCTGAGCTTGTCGTGTTCGGTGCGGATCTCGATTTCCTCGAGCTTGCGCAAAGACCGCAGCCTCATGTTCAGGACCGCTTCTGCCTGAACGTCCGTCAGGTTGAACCGGCTGATCAGTTCGGCCTTCGGCTCGTCCTCCTCACGGATGATCCGGATCACCTCATCGAGGTTGAGATAGGCCACGAGATAGCCGCCGAGCACTTCCAGCCGGTGCTCGATCTGTCCCAGCCGGTGCCGCGAGCGCCGGACCAGCACCACCTTCCGATGCTCGAGCCACGCCCGAAGGACCTCGCTGAGGTTCATCACGCGTGGAATCAAGCCGTTGTCCAGAACGTTCAGGTTCAGCGGAAACCGCGCTTCGAGATCCGTGAGCTTGAACATGGACTCCATCAGCAGCACCGGATCGACGGTCCGGGACCTGGGCTCGAGAACCAGCCGGATATCCTCTGCACTCTCGTCTCGCACGTCCTTGAGAAGCGGAAGTCTGCGCGCAAAGATCAGTTCGGCGATCTTCTCGATCAGGCGCGACTTCTGGACCTGATAGGGAATTTCGGTGATCACGATCTGGTAGGTGCCGCGGCCATTGTCCTCGGTGTCCCACCGGGCCCGCACGCGGAACCCGCCCCGGCCCGTCGTATAGGCCTGCTCGGTGGCCGCCGGGTCGTTGACCAGCACACCGCCGGTCGGGAAGTCAGGACCAGGGATGAAGCGGATCAGGTCGCTGGATACCGCCGTCGGGTTTTCGAGCAGATGGAGCGCCGCGTCGCAGATCTCCGACACGTTGTGTGGCGGGATGGAGGTGGCCATGCCGACCGCAATACCGCTTGAACCATTTGCCAGCAGATTGGGAAAGTTGGCCGGCAGGACGATCGGTTCCTCGTCTTCCCCGTCATAGGTCTTTCGGAAGTCGACCGCGTCCTCACCGATCCCCTCGAGCAGGCGTGAAGCAACTTCCGTCATTCGGCTTTCGGTGTAGCGCATGGCGGCCGCGCCATCGCCATCGACCGAGCCGAAATTGCCCTGCCCGTCAACGAGCGGATAGCGCACGGCGAAATCCTGCGCGAGCCGCACCAGCGCATCGTAAACCGACTGATCACCATGGGGGTGGAACTTGCCGATCACGTCGCCCACGATACGGGCTGACTTCTTGTAGCCCTGTCCCGGGTCGAGCTTGAGCAGACGCATGGCATGCAAGATGCGCCGGTGAACCGGCTTGAGCCCGTCGCGCGCGTCGGGCAATGCCCGCTGGGTAATCGTCGAGATCGCGTAGGAGAGATATCGTTCCTCGAGCGCCTGCTTGAGATCGACGATACGCTCACTTCCCGCAGGGGGATCGATGATGTCGGCCATGGTGTGCGTGCTCGTGGTTGCGTTCAGCGAATCATGTGTGGGCTAGAGTGCCCGACAGTCTGGATATCAGCCAGTCCCGGGTCGGCGGCGGCTCGATCTGACGGGGCGTCCAGACGTGCCTATCGAGGAAATGCCCCGTCAAGGCGAATGCGGCAGCCAGATCATCGGCGCCCGGCTCCACATCGTCGATCAGAAAGGCAGGCAGCCGCAGAAGTCTGTCGAGATAGGGTTGAGCCGCCTCGGCCGAAACCGCGCGCCCGGACTTGGGTGAAACATGTGTGAGGTCGGTGTCAACACCCGTGGCCGCGCAGGAGTAAAGATCGAGCCCGAACCCGAGCTCTTCGAGAAGGTAGAGCTCAAAGCGTGCCAACGCAGCGCCGAGATCGGGCTCGGAGCGCTCCCGTTCCATGAGGTCGATCACCTGACCGAGCAAGCCGTCGTGAGGATCGCGTTCCGGCAACAGTCTGAGATGGTCCGAGAGCAACTGACTGAGATAAAGCCGGGGCCGGTCGGCGATGATCTCCGCGGCCCGCGCCCGCGTGACTTCCACGGTGAACTGACCCAGATGATCTTCGAGCCGCGCCCGCCAGACGAGCTGTGCGGAATTTCCCGGCTGGAGGAACGCGGACTGCTTGCGGGTCCGCCCGCCGCGCACCAGCCCCAGGCACCGCCCGCGTCCGGGGACCATCGCCTCCACGATAAGGCTGGACTCACCGTGCCGGCGGACCCCGATGATGAGCCCCTCGCCGGTCCATTCCATGTCACTTGGTCCAGTCGAGGCCCATTTCCCGATAGCGCTCGGGATCATCGGCCCAGTTGGCGCGCACCTTGACGAACAGGAACAGGTGCACAGGAACCTCGAAGAGCTCCATCATCTCGGCCCGCGCCTCGGCGCCGATCGTCTTGATCGTCTGGCCCTTGGCCCCGAGCACGATCTTCTTGTGCGTGTCCCGGGTTACATAGATCACCTGGTTGATCTTGTAAGACCCGTTGGCCTGGACCTCGAACGCCTCGGTTTCGACGGTTGCCTGATAGGGGATCTCGTCGTGAATGCGGATGAACAGCTTTTCGCGCGTCACCTCGGAAGCCGTGAGGGCCAGCGTGAGATCCGTCAGGTGCTCTTCTGGGAAATGCCATTCCCCCTCGGGCGCCTGGGCGGCACACCAGTTCACCACATGCTGCGCGCCGTCGCCGTTGAGCGCCGAGATCATGAACGTGGTCTCGAACCGTACCTTCTCGTTGAGCTTGCTCGAGAGCTCCAGAAGCGTTTCCCGGCGTACCCTGTCGATCTTGTTGAGCACCAGCACCTTGGGCTGACGGATCACGTCGAGCCCGTTAACCAGAACCTCGATCTCCGGGGTCAGCCCCTTCTGGGCGTCCACGATCAGCGCGACCATGTCGGCGTCCCCTGCCCCGGTCCATGCCGAATTGACCATGGCGCGGTCAAGCCGCCTCTTGGGCTGGAACACGCCCGGCGTGTCGATGAACACGAGCTGATCCCGACCCGTGGTCAGGACGCCCCTAACCTGGGCGCGTGTCGTCTGCGCCTTGTGGGTGACGATCGAGACCTTTGCGCCCACAAGAGCATTGAGCAGCGTCGACTTCCCCGCGTTCGGAGCACCGAGCAGAGCCACGAAACCGCAACGGGTGGGGCCGGCGCCAGAAGCCTCAGTCATCGATCCGTCGTCCATACGACCTCCCGCATCAGGAATTTTTCGGCGGCCTGATGCTCCGCCAGTTTCTTTGATGCCCCGGTCGCGGATTCCGTGGGATATCCGCGCACCTCCACCGAGATCGTGAAAACCGGAGCGTGATCCGGGCCTGACCGAGCGGTCAGAGAATAGGTCGGCGGTTCGAGCCCCTGGGCCTGAGCCCATTCCTGAAGCGTGGTCTTTGCATCGGCGCGCTGCGCATGGGCGAGATCGAGATCATCGCCGAACATGCGGGACACGAACTCATAGGCCGGCTGCAGGCCACCATCGGCGAAGATCGCACCTATCAGGGATTCGCAGACATCGCCCAGAATGGCATCCTTGTCCGCGCCCCCTGTACGGGCCTCGCTGTCGCCCAACCGCAGGAAGGCACCAAGCCCGAGCTTGCGGGCCACGCGCGCACAGCTCTCCTTGCGGACCATGCTATTGAGCGTGCGCGACAGCTCGCCCTCATTGGCCAGGGGCATCCGGTTGCACAGGAGATCGGCAACCACGAGCCCCAGCACCCTGTCGCCCAAAAACTCGAGCCGCTGGTAGGATTCGCGAGTACGACGCGATGGCGCCACGGCGCTAGAATGAGTCAGCGCGCGCTCGAGCAAGGTCTGGTCTGAGAAGCTGTAGGCGAGCCGCTGCTCGATCTGTTCCTTTTCCTTGGCTCTCATGCTCAATCGTATACCGAGGTAAACATGCGATCCCAGCGAACGCTACCGGGCCAGCGCCATATCTGCCAAGGCGGTATGTTGCCCTCGATCGAGAAGAAGCGCCACTGGGCCTTTCCGACGAAATTCTCGAACGGCACGTAGCCCACCGAATTGAGCGACCTGCTGTCGAGCGAGCGGTCGCGATTGTCACCCATCATGAAGTAGTGGCCCGGGGGAACCTGATAGGCGGCGGTGTTATCGAACTGGGCGCTGTCGGACACTTCCTGGATCGTATAGCTCACCCCGTTGGGCAGCGTTTCGCGATAGGCGGACACTGGCAGGGTCAAGCCGTTGCTGTCCACGTCCTCGATCCGGCCGATGGACTCGCGTTCGACCGGTTCGCCATTGATGTGCAGGATGCCCTCGATGACCTGTATCGTATCACCGGGCAGGCCGATGACGCGCTTGACGTAGTTGTCGGTCTGGGGAACTGGCCTGAAGACCGCCATATCGCCGCGCTCGGGCGTGTTGCCCAGCAAGCGACCGCGAAAGGGCATCTCGGTGTAGGGCAGCGAATAGCGCGAATAGCCGTAGCTGTATTTGGACGCGAGGATATAGTCGCCGATCAACAGGTTGGACTGCATAGAGGCAGTCGGAATCGAGAATGGCTCGAAAGCCAGCGTCCTGAACACCAGTGCGATCAACAGCGCCTGGACCAGGATCACCACGGTTTCCCGAAGCTCCCCCTTGCCGGACTTCTTCTTTTTGTCAGTTTCCGACATCGGTTCGCTCATGTTCGGGTCAATTGCGTCATTGTGTTAAGGGAGTGGCTGGGACCGGTCAACCGGCAGCGCCTCTATGATGACGAACGCCTGCGCAAGGCCGTTGTCATCGGTGATGGTCACGTGAATCCGTGCCTCGTGGCCCTCAGGGACCATCATGGCCAAGCGCTCGGCCGCGCCACCGGTCAGCGCCATGGTCGGCTTTCCACTCGCAAGGTTGACCACCCCCATGTCGCGCCAGAATACGCCGTTTGAAAGGCCTGTCCCCAGCGCCTTCGCGCATGCCTCCTTGGCTGCAAAGCGTTTGGCGTAGGACGCGGCGCGGTTCCGCCTGCGATCGGATCGGCTGCGCTCGATCTCGGTAAAGCACCGTTGTATGAAGCGCTCTCCGAACCGCTCGAGCGTCCGCTCGACGTGGGCGATTTCGCAGATGTCGTTGCCCAGGCCCAGGATCATTGCAGGCCCCGGCTGCCCGGCTTGGTCGCAGGGATGGCTGCCAACTCGGGTGGCAGCGCATCGGGGGCGTAAGCCGGCACCTTGTAGCGGGTCAGCGCAACGAGCGGCACACCCACATCGGCCTCACCGCCCGACCGGTCGACGATGCAGGCCGCCGCGACCACATCGGCCCCCAGCCGCACCACGCAATCGATGCACTCGCGGATCGAGAGCCCGGTGGAAACGATATCCTCTACGACGATCACCTTCTCGCCCGGCTGCACCGCAAAGCTGCGCCGCAGCTCGAACTGACCTTCAACCCGCTCGGTATAGATCGCTGGGATACCAAGATGGCGCGCGGTCTCATAGCCGGGGATGACCCCGCCCATGGCGGGCGACACTACCTGTGAAATCTCCGCGCCGACCTCGGCGCGGATCTTCTCCGCGAGCGCCTTGCAGAGCTTTTCGGCCCGCTCGGGGTACATGAAAACGCGCGCCTTCTGCAGAAAGACCGGCGATCGCAGGCCGGACGACAGGATGAAATGGCCATCCAGCAGAGCATCGGATTGGCGGAAGACGTCGAGCACTTCGTCCTGGGTCATGGCGTTGAATCTCCGTTATGTTCGAATACCTTCTCCATGCCTTCGATGGCGCTGGCCTGCAACACGCTGGCTCGCGCCACGCGCGTCAATCCCGGCGTCCGCTTAAGCGTCGCCAGAACGTCCGTCAGTTGCGGCAGATCGCGCACTTCGAGCTCGAAAATCATCTCGTGGAAGTCAGACGACAGGGCGCGCATCACGAGGTTGGAGATGTTTGCATCGCACGCCGCAATCGCGGAGGAAATCTGAGCGAGCGCGCCGGGGCGGTTGGCCGACTGCAGGGCAATCGAGACCTTGTGATAGCGCTCAGGCTTACCCTCAAGGTCCCATCGGACGTCGATCCAGCCCACGTCCTGATCGTGATAGTCTGCCAGCGCGTCGGAGTCGATCGGATAGACCGTCATAGTGCCGCTCTGGTGCAGGATGCCCACGAGGCGATCGCCCGGCACCGCGCCCTCACGTGAGACCGTGACCGGCATGTTGAAATCGAAACCGACGAGGGCGGCGAACTGGCGAATGGCGCTGCGCTGCCCCCCGGGCATGCGGAACTTGAACCATTCGGCCTGCCGCAGCGCGAACCAGCCTTCGGCGTCATTTCCGACCGGCAGCGTGATGTTGCCCTTGCGCCGTCGCTTTCCCTTGAGCGCGGTTGCCTCGCGGGCGAGATCGTCGGCGCTCACCCGCCCTTCCCCGATCCCGATTATCAGTTCGCGACGGTCCCCCATCTCGAAATAGGCGGCCAGCGCCAGCACGTCCTCCTCGGAAAATTCCAGCCCTTCGCGCTCTATGACTGCGGCGAGCACCTGCTCGCCAAGCGATATGGCGCGGTGCTGCGCCGCCAGGCGGACGGCGCGGCGGATGGCCGAGCGCGCCTTGCCGGTGACGGCGATGTTCTCCCAGTTCGGGGGCGGAATATGGTTGGCATCGCGGACGATCTCAACCTCGTCGCCCGAACGCAGATGGGTGATCAGCGGCATCACCGCGCCATTGATCTTGCAGCCCACGCAGGTGTCGCCGACATCGGTGTGCACCGCGTAGGCGAAGTCGATAGGCGTCGCGCCACGCGGCAGGGCGATCAGGCGCCCGCGGGGGGTGAAGCAGAACACCTGATCCTGGAACAGCTCGAGCTTGGTATGCTCGACGAATTCCTCGGGATTGTCGCCTTCGGTGAGGTGCGCGATCGTGGTGCGGAGCCAGTTATAGGCTTGGCTTTCCGCCTCGAGCTTGGTCATGTCGCCCGAAATGTTGTCCTTGTAGAGCGCATGCGCCGCGATACCGACCTCAGCGATCGCGTGCATTTCCCGCGTGCGAATCTGCAGTTCTACCCGCTGGCGGCCCGGTCCCACGATAGTGGTGTGGATCGAGCGGTAATCGTTATGCTTGGGGACCGAGATATAGTCCTTGAATCGGCCCGGAACGACCTTCCAGTTCGTGTGGATCACCCCCAGTGTGCGATAGCAGTCCCAAAGGTTGTCGACGACGACGCGAAAGCCGATCATGTCCGAGAGCTGCTCAAGCGCTATGGCCTTACGCTCGATCTTGGAGAAGATCGACCACGCCGACTTCACCCGGAAGCTGACTTCGGCTGAAATCCCCTGGCTTGCGAGGTGCTGCTGCAGCTCATCGGTGATTTCGCGCGTGATGTCCCGAGAGGACGATTCCATCGCCGCAAGCCGCGAGGAGATCGCGCTGTAATGCTCTGGATGGAGGACCTTGAAAGAAAGGTCCTCGAGCTCATTGCGCATGTCCTGCATGCCCATGCGTCCGGCGAGCGGCGCATAGATATCCATGGTTTCCTGGGCGATGCGGGCCCGCTTGTGCACCGGCACGAACTCCAGGGTCCGCATGTTGTGGAGCCGGTCTGCAAGCTTGACGAGAAGGACCCGCACGTCCTCGGAGATCGCCAGCAGCAGCTTGCGAAGGTTTTCCGCCTGAGCCTCTTCCCGACTCATGAGGTTCAGCCGCTCGATCTTTGTGAGACCCTCGACGATCCTGCCGATCTCGGTGCCGAACATCTCGTCGATCTCGGCGCGCGTGGCGTCGGTATCTTCGATCGTGTCGTGAAGAAGGGCGACGGCAATGGTTGCGTCGTCGAGCTTGAGGTCCGTGAGAATGGCGGCAACTTCGAGCGGGTGGGCGAAATAGGGATCGCCTGAGGCGCGCTTCTGGGTGCCATGCTTTTGCATGGCATAGACATAGGCCTTGTTCAGAAGGCTCTCGTCGGCATCCGGGTTATAGGCCAGTACCCGTTCGACGAGTTCGTACTGACGCATCATGCGTCGGGGATGCTCCATGTCGCAATCCGTTCGCCACAACCACAAAGGCGCCCGGCCAGCGGCCGAACGCCCAAATCACAATAGCGAGAAAGCCTTCCGGCGATCAATCGTCGCGGCGCTCGGGAGGCGAAAGCGATTCAATACCGCGCAGGAGTTCTTCTTCGCTGATCGAGTCGAACACCGGCCCCTCCTCGTCCGAGGCGGTCTCGATGCGCGGAACGATGTCGCTCTCGGGCTCGTCGACCTCGACATATTTCTGCAGCGAGTGGATGAGGTCCTCCTTGAGGTCCTCGGGAGAAATGGTCCTGTCACCGATCTCGCGCAGGGCAACGACCGGATTCTTGTCGTTGTCACGATCGACGGTGATCTGGGTGCCCGAAGAGATCATCCGCGCGCGGTGAGCTGCCAGAAGGACCAGTTCGAACCGGTTGGGGATCTGTTCAATGCAATCTTCTACGGTGACGCGTGCCACTGCCGGTCTCCATCGCCTTGTGGGGAATTGTTGGCGTATTACACGAGGACGCCAGCCATAGCAAGCACGACGCGCTCTGCCAGGCAGGGGTCCGGGGGAAACAATGGCAATGTGTTGGTGAACCCGCAGCGCCCGAAAGCGTTGTGCGGTCATGCATTTGATTGCCGACACCCGTTTTCCGGCTGGAGTATTTTTGGAATGTTTGACCCCCGCGAGAAGGTCGTTCTGTTTATAGATGGCGCCAACCTTTACGCCACCTCCCGCGCGCTCGCCGTCGACATCGACTACAAACGGCTGCTGATCCAGTTCAAGTCCGAAGCGTATCTGCTCAGGGCCTATTATTACACGGCGCTGGTGGAGGATCAGGAATATTCCTCCATCCGCCCGTTGATCGACTGGCTGGACTACAATGGCTACACGGTTGTGACCAAGCCCGCCAAGGAGTTCGTGGATTCCAATGGTCGCCGCAAGATCAAGGGCAATATGGACATCGAGCTGGCGATCGATGCCTTTGAGATGGCACCCCATTATGACCATCTCGTCCTGTTTTCGGGGGACGGCGATTTCACCGCCCTCGTCGCCGCGCTTCAGCGCAGAGGCAAGAAGGTCACCGTGGCTTCGACCCTGACCACCTCAACCCCGATGATCTCGGACGATCTGCGTCGGCAGGCCGATTATTTCATGGAGATCGCCGACTTGCTGGAAACGGTAGGGCGGCCCCAGGTTGACCGGTCCAGCGCGGCAAGGGAGGATGCGACCTCCTGAATTTTTGTTAGCGTGACTTTTTGATGCAGACCAACCCGCCTTCCGACTGCCCGCTGTGTCCGCGGCTCGTTGCCTTTCGGCACAAGGCGCAGAAGGAGCACCCCGACTGGCACAATGGACCAGTGAACAATTGGGGTTCGGAGGCGCCTGCGCTTCTGATCGTGGGCCTCGCACCGGGGCTGCGCGGGGCCAACCGGACCGGGCGCCCTTTCACCGGCGACTACGCGGGCGATCTGCTTTACGACACGCTCAAGAAATTCGGACTGGCTCAGGGCGAATACGCGGCAGCCCCCGATGACAGCCTGCGGCTGACCGGAGCACTGATCGTCAACTCGGTCCGGTGCGTCCCCCCTCAGAACAAGCCGACCGGCGAAGAGATCAAGACCTGCAGGCGCTTTCTGACCAACACGATCAATGCCAACCCGCAGGCACGAGCGTTCTTTGCGCTCGGGCGCATCGCCCACGATTCCCTGCTGTCGGCACTCGGCATCCCCAGATCCCGCATGCCCTTCGGCCACGCCGCGGTGCACCAGCTGGGCGAAGGCCGGGTCCTCGTCGACAGCTATCACTGCTCGCGGTACAATACCAACACGGGCAGGCTGACCGCCGATATGTTCGAGAGCGCCATGGGGCTTGCCGCCAAATACGCAAAGGCAGGCTAAGTCAGCCGCCCTGCACGCATCAGCCCTGCTTGAGCAACCGCTGCTTGTCTCTCGCCCAGTCCCGGTCCTTGAGCACGTTGCGCTTGTCGAACGACTTGCGGCCCTTGGCCAGACCGATCAGCAGCTTCGCCAGACCGCGATCATTGAAATAGAGCTTGAGCGCCACGATCGTGTTTCCCGAGCGCTCGACCCCCTTCGCCAGCCTGACCATTTCCTTGCGCGATACCAGCAGCTTGCGCCTGCGCTTTTCGTCGTGGTTGAAGCGGTTGGCCTGGATATATTCGGGGATCGTGGCGTTGATCAGCCACAACTCCCCGCCTTCCGGTGAAACGTACGATTCGGTGATCTGCGCTTCGCCATTGCGCAAGGCTTTCACCTCGGTGCCGGTGAGCATGATCCCTGCCTCGAGCGTATCGAGCACCTCATAGTCGAACCGCGCGCGACGGTTCTCCGCCACGGTCCCGTGGGAAATCAGGCCCGAATCTCCGCGCTTGTTGCGTGCCGCCATGGCGCCCCCTAAATCAACCCGGCATGAGCCAGGGCTGCGTCGATTGCCGCGCTCGTGCTCTCGGCCACGGGCACTATGGGCAGACGCACCTCGTTTTCGCAGAGGCCAAGGCGCGAAGCTGCATATTTGATACCGGCGGGATTGGGCTCGATGAACAGGGCCTTGTGGAGCGGGGCAAGCCGGTCCTGCAGACGCAGCGCGGTCGCATAGTCCCCTGCCTGACAGGCGTTCTGGAATGCGGCGCAGAGCGCCGGGGCAACATTGGACGTCACCGAGATGCAGCCCCTTCCGCCATGGGCGTTAAAGCCCAGCGCGGTGATGTCTTCACCCGAGAGCAGCACGAAATCCTCGCCCAGCCCAACGCGCTCCATGGAGGCCTTGGCCATGTCCGCCGTGGCATCCTTGATGCCGATGATGTTGGGACACACCTCCGTCAGCCGCCGGATGGTCTCGACATTGATGTCGATGACGGTCCGCGTGGGCACCGAATAGAGGATCACCGGCAAGCTGGTCGCCTTTGCGACAGCCTCGAAGTGACGGAAAAGACCCTCCTGATTGGGCTTGTTGTAATAGGGCAGGATTGTCAGCACGGCATCGGCGCCCGCCTGTTCGGCGAACTCCACGAGATGGATCGCCTCACGGGTCGAGTTGGACCCCGCCCCCGCGATCACCGGCACACGCTTGTCGGCAACCGCGATCGTGATCTCGATGATCCTGCGATGCTCCTCGTGGCTGACTGTGGGCGATTCCCCGGTGGTGCCTACGGGAACGAGGCCGTGGCTGCCTTCGTCGATCTGCCATTTGACGAAGCGTGCCATGGCATCTTCATCAACCGCACCATTCCTGAACGGCGTCAGCAACGCCGTGATCGATCCGCTGAACATCCAGTAGTCCTCGTGTCTGGCCATCCGGCGCGCCCGGTGACCCTCTGTTGCTTGGCGCGTTCGGTCGCGCGCGCCTGGCGCGGCACCATAGTGCGGGAGCCCCTGAGGGGCAACAACACCGCAATCGGGCGCGCACCGCGCGCGGCCCCCGTTGCCGGGCGGCGCCGTCGTGCTATGAAGCATCATGTTCAAACGCGCAACACCCATCGACCAATTCGAGCGCTTCTCGGACCTCCCCGTGCGCAAGATCGCCAGCATCTCGGCGGCCCGGCGGGTGGCCGTGCATGTGAGCGGAGACCTTACTGCCGGCCCGCCGCTGGTCTGCCTGCCCGGCTATGTGCGGAACATGCTCGATTTCTCGGCCCTTTATTCAGGCGTCGGGCGGTATGGCGCGAAAGAACGCGCCGTGGTGCTGATCGATCTCGCCGGCCGCGGGCGATCCGACTGGCTGCCCAAGACCGAGCGCTACGTTTCCCTTCGCGACGCCGAGGACGTGCTCGCGGTGCTTGCTGTGCTCGGCATCACGAGGGCCCATTTGCTGGGCCAGGGCCATGGCGGCCAGGTCGCGCTTCTGGTGGCGCGACGACGTCCGTCGGTGCTCGCGGGAACGATCCTCGTGGATTCAGGGCCTCTGTCGGATCCCCAAAGCCTCGTGCGCATGCGCAACAATCACGACTATGTGTGCAAGATCCGCGGCGCGCCCGGCGCGCGCAGGGCGTTCCGCCGCGTGCTCTCCACCGACTACCCCGGCGAACCCGAAGCCCATCTTGAGATGCTCGCCGAACGCGTCTATTGGCTCGACCGCCGCGAAAACGTCCGCACGCTCTTCGATCCCCGGCTGATCGCCCAGCTTGCCGATTTCGATTTCGACGATGTGCTCGATCCGCAATGGGCCCTGTTCAGGGCGCTCTCGCACGCACCTCTGATGCTCATGCGCACCCAGTTCACCGACCAGGTGCGGCGCGCCACGTTCGAGGAGATGATGCGGCTTCGACCGGACGCCACCCGCCACGAAGTCCCTGGACAGGGCAGCCCCGCACTTTTCGAGGACATCGAGACGCTGGTCGCACTCGCCAAATTTCTCGATCAGGCCGATGCCCTGGGCACGCCGGGCAGGCAAGTGCCCAGGCCCGGGGATACGAGCGCGATCAGCTCTTCTTCTTGAGCAGTGCCTTGGCCTGGCCGACCCAGTCGTCGCGCTCGATCCGGCCCTGCGCACCGAGCTTGGCGTCCATCGCATCGGCGGCCTTGCGGCTCCACCCGGCGATCTCGTCCAACTGCGTCACGCCGGCTGCATGAAGTTTTGATTCCATCTTCGGCCCCAACCCATTGATGGCCCGCAGATTATCGGGCTTTGCCTGCGTGTTGGCCGGAACGGCGACCGTCTGCTGTTCGGCAATCTCGCTCGGTGCAGCGGTCTTTGGCGCCGTTTCAGGCACTGCCTTGGCGCGCTTGGTGGCTCGCGCCCTGGGGGCCGGTGCCGGAGTGGCAACAGCCTCGGCGGTGACCGGAGCCTCGGCGACCGGCTGCTCGGTGGCCGCCGGTGCGCTGGCGGTTTCGGGCTCGGCCGGCACAACTGCTGCCGGCGCTGGTGCGGCGGGCCGCTCGGCGGGTGCCTTGCCGAACATGCGGCGCGCGAGATACCCGACGAGGCAGCCGATGAGGAACGCCGCCAGAAGCAGCAATGCGCTTTCGAGAATATGGGGGGTCGCGTTCATGTCCGGTCAGCCCTTCGCGCTATCGCCGCCATCATGGCTGTACCAGCCGGTGGCGACCCCGATCACCAGGGCCAGAACCAGGAAAATCCAGTAGGTCTGCAAAAGGTACAAGACCGCATCAAGGCTCATGTTCACTCCCCACGCTGCCGCGTTCATTGCTCGGCAGGGTCCTCGAAGGTAAAGACGATCCGCCTGTTTTCCATCCGTCCTGCCGCCGTATCGTTGCTCGCGATAGGCAGGCTGGCGCCATAGCCGACTGCGTAGAGCCGCATCACGGAGACGCCCTCCTCGATCAGCGCATCCACGACCGCTTCGGCACGCGAAACCGACAACGGCAGGTTCAGCTCCTGCCCACCGACGGAATCCGTGTGTCCTTCTACATAGACCACGGTCTCTGGGCAAACACTGAGTATACTCGCGAGTTCGGGCATCAGCTCGGCCGATTCCGGCGTCAACGCGGCGCTGCCCGATGCAAAGAGGATCGACCGGTCCTCCATATAGGCCTGCACCTCGTCGCGGCAGATATCCTCGGCGCGCGGTGCGGTGACGGTCACCCGCCACGTCTCGGCGCCCCCTGCCCGGTCCAGCCGTTCCAGGGCGTCTGTCCGCACGGAATCGATGCGCGCACGGCCCGAAATGGACCACTGTCCAGAAGACAATGCCACACGCCCGGCATCGAGCAGCTCGAGCGCGGACAGTCCGGCGAGTATGGAGGTGAACATGTCGTCCGGCGCGCCCGGCGCCACGCCGAGATCGTCAGCATCGACGGTCTGTCCGGGCAGATCGGCCAGGAGCTGACGCACCGCTTCGCTGGGCACCGAACCACTCATGGTCAGGGAACCGTCGGCCCGCTGCATGACGGAAAATGCATAGTCGGGGTCGACCGTAGCGGCAGCCGGTTCAGCGTCTTCGGGCGCATCGGCATCCTCGGAGATATCCTGATCGGCGGGCTCGCTATCGACAGGCGCCGGGTCGGTGGCGTCTTCGTTCTCGACCTCCTCATCGGCAGCATCCGGCTCCTCTGGCTGCGTCTGTTCACTCGCCCCGAGCTCCGGCGCTTCCGGGTCCTCGACAATCGGCATGTCGGGCGCGGGAGCCTCATCGACGGTGCCCGCATCGGCAGCGTCAGTGCCCTGAACCTCCGACTGAGCCTCGGCAGGCGGTTCCATCGCCTCTGGCTCTGCGGTGACCGGCGCACCCTCGGCAGAACTGTCCTCAGTTGGCTCAGTGGATTCTTCGTCCTCGACCGGGGCCTCGGACGGGATATCCATGCCCTCGTCCTCGGCCGGGACTTCGGATTGGACCGGCTCCGGCTCGACCGGCAGGTCGTCCGGCTGCGCCTCCTCGATAATTTCCGTTATGGTGTCGGGGGCTGGCGGCACCGCTTCATCTAACGATTCCGATGCGTCGCCGACAGATTCCCCTTCCCTATAGGTCAGGGACCAGAGGGTCTGATCCGCCCCGCCCGCCTGCAGCCGTGTTTCCACGCGCCCCGGATCGGATCCTTGCGCCAACACCGCATCGAGGGTCCAGCCATTTTCGTCAAAGCGGATGGTGCCGCTTTCGATCATCGTTGCGATATCGAGGGCCGCCAGGGCATTGCCCACAAAGCCTTCGGGCGCCTCTCCGGCCTCCCTCGTCTCGTCGCTGAAATTGGAGAGACGTGAGGACTGAAATGTCCGGAACTGTGAACCCGGAGCCGATCCCGTCGCGACGATAGCGCCCGGCGCGATCTCGAGCGTCCAGATAAAAGACCCCGCCTCAGGTTCCGAGTCGATCCCGGTCTCAGGTTCTGCATCACCTTCGGGCTGGGCTTCGAGGTCCGGCGTTGTCACCGGGGCAGTCTCGACGGCCTCGGGATCGTCCACCGGTTCCGCAAGCGGCACATCGGGCGCCGCCTCGTCGGTCTCGAGCACCTGGAACTGCGCAAGTTGAAGGTGGTGGCTGTGTTGAGCGTTGGCGGGAGAAACGGTCACGGCTGTGCCGGCCATCAGGCCGCAAGCCAGAAGAGAGAGCAGGCGCGGTCGCAACGGTTGAAAGCCTCCGGGCACAAAGTCGGACCGGACCGCCATTCGATGCGCCCACCCGACTCGGGAAGTGTGTCGCGCAGTTTCGCAGATCACGTCGCCAACCGCCACAGCCAACACCCGCGCCAGCGCATAAGAAAAGGGGCCGGCCAATGGCCGACCCCTTCCCTGTCTTGAAGCGTCGAAGAGTCGATTAGAACGACTTCGAAGCTGCGAAGGTCAGCGAGTACTCTTCAAGAGTGTTGACTTCGGCGTCGAGGCTGGTCTCGAAGTTGCCGCCGGGCGCATAGGCAAGGCCTGCGCCGAAGCGGTAGACGTCGTCTGCGCCCGTGTCATCCCAGTTGCCGCCGACAAATGCGCTGGCGGTCAGAGCTTCAGTCAGAGCGACTGCAACACCGAGCTCTGCGTCGAGTTCGCTGTCGGCCGAACGACCATGGCGCGTGGTGACGTCACCGTCAAAGTACCGAACTTCAACATCGAGATCAGCAGTATCAGTCAAAGCAAAGCCAACGCCTGCACCGACCGAGAACACTTCTGGGCTATAGTTACCAAGGATCGGATACTCTTCCGACTCGTAGCCGACGCCCGCGCGAACCGAGAACAGATCGAACTCTGCCGAAGCGGTCAGAAGAGCTGCCCAGGAGCTATAGCCCCACTCAGTGTCGCTATAGACCGACGATGCAAAGATTTCTGCAACGCCAAGATCGGCAGTCACGTCACCGTAGACCGACCATTCGTCCTGATCGCCGAAGATATCGCCAAAGAGCACACCGACGTTGCCGGCAACGCCAGCACCCGCATAGCCGACCCCAGCACCCAGGGTACCGCCACCAGAATCGGCGTTGTCGAGGTCTTCGAGACCAACCTTGACGCTGAAGCCGTCAGCAACCTCGGAAACCACCTGGATCACGTGACCGCCACGCTCGGGGAAGATATAATCGTCAATCTCTTCCGCCTGATCGAACCAGCCATTGAACCGATCGAGCCGCTCGTCAACCAGCGCAATGTGGCTGTTGTCGGTAACTTCGAAGATGGTGCCCTTCTTACCGGCCATCAGGACGGTGGTGTCGCCGAAAGCGACATAGGCCTCATCGAACATCACGTCTTCTTCGTCTTCGTCATTGAAGAGCGTGATGACGGCCTGCGCGCGACCCGCATCAGTCTGGGTCGACGCATCGAACGTCAGCGACCAATCGATGATCGACGAATAATCATTTTCGTCGAGATCGTTGCCAGCAACGCCTTCGACCTCGAACTCGTAGGACACTTCGCCCGTGATCAGCAGGCAGGTGTCGTCCGAAGCAATGGTCAGGCCGGAGATGCCGTAAGCATCGCAGACGTCGAGAGAAACGAATTCGGCCATGGCCGGATCAGCGGCGTAGGCACCCGAGGACAGGGCCAGAGCGGCTGCAGAACCCAGAAGAAGGCTCTTGATTTTCATAATTGACCTCCAAAGTCAGTCATTAGTGTGCCGGGCTTTCCGGCGGTTTGTCGAAACGCGACCACATTATTGTTGGTGTCGTGTGTTGCCGTCGCGTTGCGACCGACAAACGATCCCATGCATGGATTCGCAAGACCCACTCTAGCGATGCCCGCGCCCCGCGCAACAGGCCAAACACCCCCCGGGACCCACGATTGCAGGGTTGCGAACCCGATGTTGCAAATTGACCACACAAACTTAAACGGGATTTTAACCTTTGTTTTCCGGCACGGTTAAGGAATCGGAAACGCTCCGAAATTGCCGTGAGGGCGCCATTGGCGCTTTCCCTGCCACCACATTGGCGCCATATAAATGCCGCGCATGCAGGTGTTCTTCTGTCTCATGCCATATACGGAATTGATCGGGAGTTCTCCCAAGGTGCGTGCCGCTGCCCTGTCCCTCATCCTTGCGCTTCTGATTCCGTTCCACGCGGGGGCGCAAGAGCAGGAGGCCGCGCCGGCACAGGCCGATGCAAACCAGCAGGCACTGGTGGATCTCGATGCCCTTGTAGTCGCCAGCCAGGTCAGCACGCGCTGTGCGCTCTTTGATTCAAGTGTGACCTATCTCGAGCCCATCGAGGTAACCGCCATAGAGTATCGCATCGAGCAGCTTTCCGATTCCCTTCGCCCCACCGTCCAAGACCTTGCCGACCGGATGTCCACCATGCGCGGCGATGCGGCCGCCATTGCCTGCGGGCATGAGGGCCTTGTCCCGTTCCTTGATTTCGGCCGTCAGGTCGCAGGCGACATGATCGACACCGCGCTCCTGGCCTGGCAGTCGATCGAGGTCGAGGAATGCTCATACTTCGCCGATTCCGATTTCATGAGCGCCGTGCAGCGCGCCGAGTTCGCGGCCAGCGCGCTCGAGCTCTCCGGCCCGGCGGCGCGCACCGCCTTCATTCGCAACGGCGCGGCGCAATGGACCGCTATCTTCGCATCCAATTGCCAGAACCTGAGCTTTGATCCAACCCGCACGCTCCCGGGCCTGATCGCCCTCGCCCTGCCGCTTGAAGCCCGAGGCTGACAGCAGATCGGCGCGCGTGCGAGTTTGCTCTTTTCGCCCGCTTTTGGATGGTATAAGACGCGAAGCCGAATGGGGCTGTAGCTCAGTTGGGAGAGCGCGTCGTTCGCAATGACGAGGTCGTCGGTTCGATCCCGATCAGCTCCACCATTTCTCCTTCCGGCCGCGAAATTGGTATCTCGTTCCTTGCATTCGGGGATGCGAATGGCCATCCATTGGCCAGCCCGACACCCGGTCCGGAGGTCCCGTTGAAAATTCTCGTTCCCGTCAAGCGCGTCCTGGACGCCAATGTGGCCGTAAGGGTCAAGCCGGATGGCTCCGGCGTCGACCTCGCCAATCTCAAGATGTCCATGAACCCGTTCGACGAAATTGCGCTCGAAGAGGCGGTGCGGCTCAAGGAGGCGGGCGTTGCGAGCGACGTCGTGGCGGTGTCGATAGGCCCCGCGCAGGCCCAGGACACGCTGCGCTCCGCTCTGGCCATGGGTGCGGATACGGCGATCCTCGTTCTTACCGACCAGCCGGTCGAACCGCTTGCCGTGGCCCGGCTGCTGGCCGTCCTCGTCGAGCGGGAAGCGCCCGATCTCGTCATCATGGGCAAGCAGGCCATCGACGACGATTCCAACCAGACCGCCCAGATGCTCTCGGCGCTGGTCGGCTGGCCGCAGGCGACCTTCGCCTCAAAGGTGGAGGTAAGCGAGGCTGTCGTGACCGTCACCCGCGAGGTGGATGGCGGGCTCGAAACCCTCGAGCTCGACCTTCCCGCGGTGATCTCTGCGGATCTGCGGCTCAACACCCCACGCTACGCCTCGCTCCCCAACGTCATGAAGGCGAAGAAAAAGCCGCTCGAGCAGATCGAGGCCTCCGAGCTCGGCATCGACCTTACGCCACTGCTCAAGATTCTCGAGACCCGGGCACCCGAAGCGCGCAAGCCGGGCAGCACCGTTGAGTCGGTGGCAGACCTGGTGGAACGACTCAAGACGGAGGCACGGGTGATATGAGCACTCTCGTCCTTGCAGAGCATGACAATGCCCGGCTCAATCCTGCCACGCTGCGCGCCATCTCGGCGGCTTCGGCGCTCGGTGCGCCAATTCACATTCTCGTCGCCGGAGAGGGATGCGATGCCGTCGCGGCCGAGGCCGCGTCCATTTCAGGGGTCGAAAAGGTTCTGGTCGCGAACGGCGCGGCCCTTGCCCACGGGCTGGCCGAACCGCTGGGCGAGCTGATTGTCTCGGTGGCAGAGCCCTACCGCCACATCGCGGCGGCAGCCACCAGCTTTGGCAAGAACGTCCTGCCCCGCGTCGCCGCGCTGCTCGGCGTCATGCAGGTGTCCGACATCAGCGCGGTGGTCTCCGATACGATCTTCGAGCGTCCGATCTACGCAGGCGGTGCGATCCAGAAGGTCGAGGCGACGGGCGAGAAGATCGTTCTCACCGTCCGCGCGCCGGCATTCGAGATGGCGGCGACGGGAGAGGCCACAGCCCCCATCGAAACGGTCGCATTCACCCCTTCTTCCCCTGCGCGCACGCGATTCGTCGGCAAGGAGCGCGCAGCGGGCAAAGGTCCGGACCTCGCATCGGCGCGGATCGTCGTCTCGGGCGGTCGGGCGCTGGGCTCTGCTGAGAACTTCGAGGCGCTGCTCACGCCCCTTGCCGAAACGCTCGGGGCCGCGATCGGCGCAAGCCGCGCCGCGGTGGATGCCGGCTACGCCCCCAATGACTGGCAGGTGGGCCAGACCGGCAAGGTCGTCCAGCCTGATCTTTATATCGCCATCGGCATTTCCGGGGCCATACAGCACCTGGCCGGGATGAAGAACGCCCGGGTCATCGTCGCCATCGACAAGGATCCGGATGCGGCCATATTCGGTGTGGCAGATTATGGGCTGGTCGCCGATATCTTCGAGGCGGTTCCGGAGCTTACCAAGGCGCTTTCATAGATCGAATCGAGGCGTCCCGGCGGTTCACCTACCGCCGGGGCACCTGCGCGAAGAACTCTGCGTAATCGCCGATCCGCACCTCGCCCAGCACTTCGGCAAGCTGGGCGATCGGATGGTCCGAGGAATCGACGCGGACGTCATAGCGGGGATAAGGCTGGTCCGCATAAACCTTGAGCGCCGCCGAGCGTGTGCCGCGGCGGTCGCCGCCCCGCGCCTCTCCTGCACCCAGCGCCGCCAGCAGTCGGGCCTCCAGTGCCTCGCCCTCACGCCGCTGGTAAGCCGCCAGCATGGCATCGAGCACTTCGGTGTCCGCCAGCAGATTGCCGGCAACCGCGACACCCTCGGCCAGCACCATTCCCGATTCTGCGCCCAGAGCGCAGCCGCACCAACCTTGCGTGCCCCCGTTGCGATCCACGATGATCACCTGACGCTTGGCGATATCGGCATCCGCCGCCTTCACCCTTTCCAGTGCCTCTCCAGCCGAAAGCCCCTCGGCCAGCGCCTCGAGGCCGTCAAAGCCGAGGAAGGGATTGGTCAGGCCCTGGGTGGCAATGGCGCCCAAGCCGGGACGCGCGTGCGGAACGAGGGAGCCGACGGCGGGACCGCCGGTCGCAGTGGCAACGCCGACATATCCTGTGGCGGCATCACGGGCGACAATGGAAAACGTCATGGGCGCGACTCTCTGTATGGCCTGTCCATTTATACTGATAACTTCCTTGCGCTGTCCATTTATGCTGATAAATTAATCGCAGTACCGATGCCTCGCAAGCGTTTCGGGGCACGTCTGGTCAAAGGAGGTTGTCATGAAAAACTTGCTAGCCGGGGTCGCGATCGCGGCATTGCTTGCAGCTTCGCCTGCATCTGCCCAAACGCCCCCCAACGTTCTGGTCGTGGGCCAGATTGCCGAGCCGCAATCGCTCGATCCCCACGTCGCCACAGCGGTCAACGATTTTCGGATCGCGGTAAACGTCTATGACGGACTTGTCCGTTACGCGGACGGCACGCTCGAGGTCGAGCCTTCACTTGCGACCGACTGGGAAGTGTCCGAAGACGGGCTGGTCTATACCTTCACCCTGCGCGACGACGTCACCTTCCATGACGGCACGCCGTTCAACGCCGAGGCGGTGAAGTTCAACTTCGACCGCATGCTCGACGAGAGCCACCCTTTTTACGAGACCGGCCCCTTTCCGCTCTCGTTCAATTTCGACTCGGTCGAGGAAGTGAACGTCATCGACGAGTTCACCGTCGAGTTCGTCCACTCTGAGCCCTTCGCGCCCTTCCTGTCCAACCTTGCCTACCCCACCGGTCTGATCGTCTCGCCGGCTGCTGTCGAGGAATTCGGGGAAGATTACGGCCGCAACCCGGTCGGCACCGGCCCCTACCAGTTCGTGGAATGGGCATCGAACACCCGCGTAGTGGTCGAGCGTAACGCCGACTACTGGGATGGTGCGCCTGAACTCGAGGCGGTCGTTTTCCGCCCGATCACAGATGCCAACACCCGGGTCGCCGAAATGCTCTCGGGCGGCATCGACGTTCTCGTCGAAGTGCCTGCCGACAATGTCGGCACGTTCGAGGCCGATGCCAATTTCACGGTGCATGAGCAGGCCGGACCGCACGTCTGGTACGTGATGCTCAATGCAGCCGAAGGTCCGTTCTCCGACGTGCGCGTGCGCCAGGCCGCCAACTATGCGGTCAACAAGGAAGCGCTGGTCGATGACATCCTCCAGGGCACGGCCACGGTCTCGGACAGCCCAATCCCCCCGGCCTTCAACTGGGCCTATAACGAGGATCTCGAGCCCTACCCCTATGACCCTGAAATGGCCCGCGAATTGCTGGCCGAGGCTGGGGCGGAAGGCGCCGAAGTCACGTTCTATGTGACCGAAGGTGGCTCGGGTATGCTCGACCCCATCACCATGGGCACGGCGATTCAGGCCGATCTCGAGGCTGCAGGCTTTGAGGTCAACATCGAGACCTATGAGTGGAACACCTTCCTGGGTCTCGTGAACGCCGGCCTCGAAGATCAGGCTGACATGGCTCAGATGGCATGGATGACCAACGATCCGGACACCCTGCCCTTTCTGACCCTGCGGACCGAGGCATGGCCCGATGCCGGCGGCTTCAATTCGTCCTACTATTCCAACGAGGAAGTGGATGAATTGCTGAACGCTGCCCGCACGGCAACCGATCAGGACGAACGCGCCGAACTCTACAAGGAGATGCAGGCGATCGTCTTTGAGGATGCACCGTGGATCTTTGTCGCCAACTGGCAGCAGGGTGCGGTGACATCGTCAGCGGTTGAGAACTTCGAGCTCCAGCCTTCCTTCCTGCTGCAGCTTGGCGACGTCACCAAGCGGTAAGTTTCCTCACGCAACCCTGCGATCGGCGGCTCCCGCTGCCGATCGCATCACGCACGGCCCGGCGCAGGAGAATGCGATGCTCGGCTATATCGCAAAGCGGCTCATCTCGGCAGTACCGGTGCTTTTCGGTCTGTCGGTCATCGTGTTCGCCATCATGGCGCTCATACCCGGCGATCCTGCCACGGCCATCCTTGGCGCTTACGCGACGCCGGAGAACGTGGAGCGCATCAACCGCGATCTGGGGCTGGACCGGTCCCTCCCCGAGCAATATTTCGCCTGGATCACCAATGTCCTGCAGGGTGATTTCGGGCGCTCGTTCAGGCTCAACCGTCCTGTGCTGGACGAGATTCTCGAGCGCTACAGCGCCACTCTCGTTCTCGCCGGAACCTCGCTGGTCATCTGCTCGATTCTGGGCCTTCTGGCCGGTATCGTCTCGGCAGTTCGCCAGTTCGGCTGGGCCGACCGCATCATCACCTTCTTTGTCCTGATCGGAATTTCCATGCCCGCATTCTGGCTGGGGCTGCTGCTGATCCTCGTTTTCGCCGTGCAGTGGCGCCTGCTGCCTGCCAGCGGCATGTACGCGATCTATGGTGGGGGCGATCTGCCCGATCTGTTGCGCCACATGATCCTGCCCGCCACAACGCTCGCGGTCGTAGCAACGGGGGTTATCGCGCGCCTGACCCGCGCTGCCATGCTGGAAGTGCTGCGGCAGGATTTCGTGCGCACGGCTCGCGCCAAGGGGCTCGATGAGCGCACAGTCATCTACAAGCACGCCTTCAAGGCCGCCTTTGTCAGCGTCATTCCCGTCATCGGCATCCAGGCCGGCTTCGTACTTGGTGGCGCGGTCTACATCGAGACCGTCTTCCAGTGGCCCGGTATCGGCCAGATGCTCGTCAACGCGATTTCCACGCGCGATATACTGCTCGTCCAAGGAGGCGTCCTGTTCGTCGCCGCGAGCTACGTGCTTTTCAACCTCGCAGCAGACGTGTTCCAGGCCCTTCTCGACCCGAGGCTGAAGTCATGAGTCAACTTCAAGCTGCAACCACCAGCCCGGCCACCTCTTCTCGCCTTTCCTCCTGGAGCCTGCTGCTCAACAACCGGCTTGCCACGGGTGGCCTCATCATCCTCGGGCTAATTGCGCTCCTCGCTATTCTCGCACCCATTCTGCCGCTTGACGATCCAAATGCCACCAGCCCCGCAGACCGGCTGCAACCGCCCCTGACCGAGGGGCATCTGCTGGGCACCGACCAGCTCGGCAGAGACGTTCTGTCCCGGCTGATCTGGGGCTCGCAGATTTCCATCGCGGTTGGGCTGGCGGCAACCGCCATCGCGGCGCTCTTTGGGTCGATCATCGGGCTTGTCGCAGGCTATGCCGGCGGACGGACGGACAACGTCATGATGCGCGGCATCGACATGCTCATGGCCTTCCCCTACATCCTGCTGGCCTTGGCGATCGTCGCGGTGCTTGGCCCCAGCCTCATCAATGCGCTCTACGCCATCGCCATCGTCAATATCCCGTTCTTTGCGCGCAATGTGCGCGGGGTGACGGTCGGGCTGGTCTCGCGCGAATTCGTCGACGCGGCGCGGCTGTCGGGCAAAGGTCACGCCTCCATCCTCTTCACCGAAGTGCTTCCCGGGGTATTGCCCGTCATCGTGATCACCATGTCCACAACCGTAGGCTGGATGATTCTCGAAACTGCGGGCCTGTCTTTCCTGGGCCTCGGCGCCCAGCCGCCCCAGGCAGATCTCGGCTCCATGCTGGGTGAAGGGCGCCGGGTTCTGTTCACTGCGCCGCATGTGTCGGTCATTCCCGGCCTTATGATCTTTGCCCTCGTGATGAGCATCAACCTTCTGGGCGACGGGGTCCGTGACGTTCTCGATCCTCGTCTGCGCGCAGGCGATCTGACACGACCGCGCTCGATGACCCGCCTTGAGCGCCGCAGCAAGCCCGAACCGCGGATCGAGACCGACGCAATCCTCGATGTGCAGGGGCTGGAAACCAGTTTCCAGAAAGGCCGCAAAACGGTCCCGGCGGTCAAGGACATTTCCTTTTCGCTCAAAAAGGGCGAATGCCTCGGGCTGATCGGGGAATCGGGCTCGGGCAAATCGGTCACGGCGCTTTCCCTCCTCGGCCTCGTCGCGTCACCACCAGGCATGATCACCAACGGCGCGGTCTATATCGAAGGCGAGGACGTGTTCTCCCGCACAGAAACGGGTGTCAGGGCGCTCCGGGGGTCGAAAGTCGCTTATGTCTTCCAGGATCCGCTGACCACGCTGCACCCCCTCTTTAAGGTCGGTGACCAGATCGCCGAAGCCATTCTTGCGCATCGCAGGATCAATCGCAGCGAGGCGAGATCGCGCGCGCTGGAATTGATGGAAAAGGTCGGAATCCGGGACGCAAAGGAACGGGTCGATGCCTTCCCCCACGAGATGTCAGGCGGCCAGCGCCAGCGGATCGGGATAGCCATGGCGCTCGCCAACGATCCCGACATCATCATCGCCGACGAGCCCACGACGGCACTGGACGTCACCGTGCAGGCCAGGATTCTCGATCTTCTCCAGGACCTGCGGCGCGAACGCGGCATGGCGCTGTTGCTGATCACCCATGATTTCGGTGTCGTCGCTCAGGTCTGCGACCGCGTCGCCGTGATGAAGGACGGCGATATTGTCGAGGCCGGGATCACGGGCGAGGTGCTGGCCGATCCCCAGCACGCCTACACCAGGAAGCTGATCGCGTGCGTCCCCGAGATCGGCCAGGGCAAAGCTTTCCTCGAAGGTCTCCGCCCCCTCTTTGCGGAGAAACAGCCATGAGCGAACCTGCAATCGTCGTTCGCGATCTGGTCAAGACGTTCGGGGGCAACCGCTCTCTGTTCGGCGGCACCTCCCATGCCGTGCAGGCAGTCAAAGGGGTGTCCTTTGAGCTGCAGCGCGGCGAGACCCTTGCCATCGTCGGGGAATCGGGCTCGGGCAAGTCGACCATCGCGCGCATGCTCGTGGGCCTGGAAACCCCGACCTCTGGCGTCATGGAGATCGAGGGCCAGGATGCCGCAAAGCTGCGTGCGCAGGGCTCGCAGGTGTTCGGGCGCGTGATCCAGTACGTTTTCCAGGACCCCGTCGCTTCGCTCAACCCGCGCAAGACCATCGATTCGATCCTCGACGTCCCGCTCCGGCTGCTGCGCGGCCACGATTCGGAAAAGCGTGCGGCCCGCAAACGTGAACTGCTCGACGCGGTACAGATGCCCACCGATACGCTTGAGCGCTATCCGCACGAATTTTCGGGCGGCCAGGCCCAGCGCATCGCCATCGCCAGGGCCCTTGCCGCGGAAGCGAGGATACTCGTACTCGACGAGCCGGTCTCGGCGCTGGACGTCTCGGTACAGGCTCAGGTCCTTCTGCTGCTGGACGATCTCAAGCACGAGTTCGGCCTGTCCTACCTCTTCATCAGCCATGATCTGGCCGTGGTCGAATCGGTCTCGGACCGGGTCGGCGTCATGTATCTTGGCGAGATGGTGGAGATGGAAACAGCCCAGGCCCTCTTCCGCGCGCCGGGCCATGACTATACAAGGGAGCTCATCGCGAGCGCCCCGCGCCTCAACCGTGCCGCCGAATAGGACACATTATCTTGGAAAGCGACCAGCCGCTGCGCCGGAAACGGACTGACGAAATCGTCGACGCCATCAAGCGGACCATCGTCGAGCACGGATTGCAGCCCGGCGACCGGCTACCCCAGGAGCGCGAGCTGATCGAACAGTTCGCAGCCAGCAAAGGCACAATCCGCGAAGCGCTCAAGGCGCTTGAGGTGCAGGGGCTGATCCGCACCCGCACCGGCCCGGGCGGCGGGGCCTTCATCGAGCGCATGTCGGAACAGCGCGCCATGAGCCTTCTGTCGAACTTCCTCTTTGCCAAGGAAATTTCGATTGCCGACATCTACGCCCTGCGCAAGGTGCTTGAGCCGCTGACCGCCGTCAGCGCCATGGCCAATATCGAAGAAGCCGGCTATCGGCGGCTCGCCGACATCATCGCCATCTACGACCACGAGCCGGCCGACGCTCAGGAGCGCTGGGACCAGCGCATGGCCGAACTCGACTTCCACAGCGTGGTCGCCGAATACGCGGACAACGCCCTGCTCGCTTTCACCTGCCGCTTCCTGCAGCGCCTGCTCAAGGAGCAGGCCGTATGCCGCGACATCTACCGCCAGCCCCGCCCCGTGCTCCGGCAGCGCGGCATTGCCTATCAGCGCGAGCTGATCGCCGCGATGCGCCGCGGCGATGCCGACGCAGTGCACACGATCATGTCCGATCACATGGCCTATGCCGAGCAGGCCATGCTTGATCTCCAGGCCGAGCTTCAGGGCGATTTCCTCCACGACCCCGTCGCCCGAGGTCAGGGCGAGGTCCGGCGGCGCGCCACCATCGGTTGACATCGACCGGACCAGCCGATCAACTCCGGCTACCACGCACTCGAACCGAAGGCAGCACGTATGCACGCCCGCATTTTCGATGATCGTCCGTGCACACTGGGTGAAGGGCCGCTCTGGCACCCCGAACGCGAGCAGCTCTTCTGGTTCGACATCATCGGGCGCACGCTTTGCACGCGGGTTGGTGAGCGCGAGCATAGTTGGACGTTTGACGACATGGTCTCGGCTGCCGGATGGGTAGACAAGAGCACATTGCTCGTTGCCTCGGAGACGGCCCTGTTGCGCTTCGATATCGAGACGGGCAAGACCACGGTCGTGGCGGACCTCGACGCCGACAACGCCTCCACCCGCTCCAATGACGGCCGGGCCGACCCCTTCGGGGGCTTCTGGATCGGCACGATGGGCAAAAAGGCCGAAAAGGGGGCCGGCGCGATTTATCGGTTCTACCGCGGCGAAGTGCGCAAGATCGTGCCCTCAGTCTCGATCACCAATTCCATGTGCTTTTCGATCGACGGGCGCCGGGCCTTCTTTTCAGATACCGCCGAGCAGAAAGTCTTCCAGGTCGGGCTTGATCCACACACCGGCTGGCTGGCCGGACAGCCCGAGCTGTTCATCGATTTCTCGGGCGAGAACCTCAATCCGGACGGCGCGGTGATCGATGCCGAAGGCATGATGTGGATCGCTCAGTGGGGGGCTGGCCGGATCGCTGCCTACGCCCCCGACGGCTCGATGATGCGCACGGTCAGCGTCGAGGCTCCTCACGCCTCATGCCCGGCATTCGGCGGCCCGTCCCTCACCACACTGTTCTGCACGACGGCCCGCGAAGGTCTCGACGAGAAGAACCTGCGCGATGCACCCTACAGCGGAATGACCTTTGCTGCAGAGGATGTCACCCGCGGGCAGGCAGAGCACCAGGTAGTGCTCTGAACGCTGTCGTCCGTGAGCGTTAAACGGCGAGTTCAGCGCTCTCGTGCGCCGTCTCGCCGGTATCCTCGGTCCATGTGAAGTCCAGCGTGCCCCCGCTCTGGGGCGTCATGAAGAACTTGATATAGGGGTTGGACGACACCGACCGGTGAAGGTCGGCGGAAAACACCGGCTCGCCATCCAGCGTCACGTCCATCCGCTCGATCAGACGCTTGGGCACCAGACCACCATCCATGCTCTCGCGCAGGCCGCTTTCCTGCGGGTGGTTGATCATGGTCAGCACCTCCCCTGACTCCCCCGCAGCAAGGGATTCGGGCACACGGACGCGGGTGGTGAAGAGGTTTGCCGTATCGTAGGTGTCGGCACGCGCCAGGCACCCACTGACGGTGACGCGCACGTCCCGCTCGCCCACGAGCATCGCACCGCTGGACAGCTCAACGAGCGCGATCACAGTCTGGCTTTCGTTCAACCGCACGCGCGTCTCGACTTCGGGCCGGCCGGAAAGCTCGGTGAAATTGAAGGTGGCAATCAGCGGATAGGGATTGCCCGGCGCGATGATATGGATCGCCTTAACAAACTCGCCTTGCTGCATGGGCCGGTCGACGCTGACGCCCAGAGGCACGGTCGAGCCGTCTTCTGAAACCGCCGGAAGGTCCAATACCACGCCCTCAGCAATCGGGTCGGCATCCCCGACAATCGCAAGCGCCTCGTCGACCCGGGACCACGCACCTCCGCCCTGGGCCAGGGCCCCGAGCGGGGTCAGGGCCAACGTGGCGGCGTTCGCAGTCAGCGCGATGACGGTGCGTCGGGACAGTGTAACGGCGGAAGCTGTTGGGGCTTTGGGCATGTCGTCCTCCTTTTCCCGAATATAGGTGGGCACCATCCGCCCCTCAAGGCTCGGGCGGTGCCAGCCGAAGCGGCCCACGCAGCGCCAACGCCGCGCCGCCCAGTATGCCCACCACGGCCAGAAAAGACGCAACAGCCAAGGTAGATAGGCCTGTCAGGCCCTGACCGATGGAACAGCCGAGGGCCATTGCGCCCCCCGTTCCCATCAGCGCACCGCCGCCCATGTAACGCAACATTGATCGGGCACGCGTGAAGCCTTCTAGGCGCGCGCGCCGTGTCATAAGGGCCGTTAGCAGCGACCCGACGAAGATACCGATGACCACCACGACGCCGAAGCTCAGCCGCGTGCCGGTCGAGAGCATCGCATATTGAAGGGTGTCTCCGATGGGCGCCACGAAGGTCAGCGATACGAGCGGCGCAGGATCGAAGTCGTCCGCGCCCAGCACGCCGGTGGCGTACCAGCCTGCCGGCACAAGCAGACCGATCACGATACCGCTGCCGACAGCGATGGGATCAGTCCTGAACCGCGGGTCGAGGAGACAGAACGCGGCCAGCCCCGCGGCAAGGATGCCCACCAGCAGCCAACGGCCCAGGACCGGGTCCAGCCCGGCAGTGGCAAGCAGTCCGATCGTCGAGCCGCCGCCCGGCGGCGTCACCGAGAGCCATTGGCCAAGGGCGAGCCGCACCGGTGCAAGCAGGCCCGAGAGCATGATATAGGCGGCGATACCCAGGCACACCAGCACGAGGAACGACCGCAGATTGCCATTTCCCAAAAGCACGAGCGCCCGGGCGCCGCAGCCATTGGACATGACCATGCCAAACCCGAACAGCGCGCCGCCCAGTACCGTCAGGACCAGTGAAAAGCTGGGTTGGACATAGATCGAGCTTGAGAACGCGACCAGTCCGGCTGCCTCGAGCATCTGGCTGCCGACGATCGCAACGGCCAGCGCCAGCGCGAAGGCGCGAACCTTGCGCCCGTCGCCGGTCACCCACCAGCCGCGCAGGCCGCTCATCAGGCAGAACCCGGAAATCTGTCCACATATGCCGAAGGCGAGGCCGATAACCAGCCCCGCCCACAGTACCAATTGATCGGGTGGCAACGACCGCCCTCCTCAAGATGCCGGTTGCTCCTGTTCTGATTGATCCAGAACAGGAGTTCTGATTCTTCGACGTGTCGCGTTTCCGACCCGGGAAGTGTACCCATCCCCAATTGACTTTGGGACGGGTATTTTCCTCGGAATGCTCTAGGCGCCGGTCCCCCAGGTATCGCGGGCGATCGCATCGTACCAGCCGACAGCGTATTCCGCCTCGCGCCGCCTGAAGTCGGAATCTGCATCAGCCGGGCTGACCCCGCCCGAATCGGCAACTTCTGCGATCTGTCCGTCCGCCACGTGATAGACGCCCGCAACCGAAATCCCGTAATCGGGGGCCAGAACGGAATAGCAGGTGTTGACCCAGGACGGTGCTGGCGGCTCCTGTCCGGCCAGTGAGGCAACGATGGCTGCAGCTGCAACCTTACCCTGCGAGTTGGCGCAGAACCCCGACTTGGGCATCGGAGCCGCGACTGTGGCATCGCCGACAACATAGATATCGGGAACCTGCTGGGACTCGAATGTTTCGGGAACGATCGGAACCCACCCGCCCTCATTGGTCACACCGGCCGCATCAGCGATGGCCCCGGCCTTCTGCGGCGGAACGATATTGAGGACGTCGGCTTTGTGAACCTCTCCAAATTCGGTCTCGACCTCCAGGTTCTCCGCGTCGACGCGAACAACGCGACCGTCGTTGGAAAGCGACACCCACTCGATCATGTCCCCATAGAGTTCGCGCCATCCAGCCTCGAAAAGCCCTTGCTTGGAGAACGCATCCTTGGAATCCAGCACCAAAATCTTGGAGTTGGGTTTGTTGTTGGTAAAATAGTTGGCAATCATCGACACCCGCTCATAAGGCCCCGGAGGGCACCGGAACGGGTTTTCGGGCGAGGACAGGATGAACAGGCCACCATCATCCATGCTTTCAAGTTGCGCTTTTAGGATCTGCGTTTGCTCGCCGGCTTTCCAGGCGTGCGGAGCAAGCTGCGCTGCGGACTCGTCATAGCCTTCGATCGCACCCCAGCGCATGTCTACGCCCGGAGAAAGCAACAGCTTGTCGTAGTCTAGGACCTCGCCCGAGGCCAATGTGACTGTATGCGCATCGCCATCCACGCCTTCCGCCCAATCCGTCACGAGGTTCACCCCGTAGACGTCCGTGAGTTCGTCGTAAGAATGTCCGATGGATTCGAAGTCCCGCAGCCCGCCCAGATAAAGGTTCGAGAACGGACAGGTGTAGAAGCGCCCGGATGCCTCCACCAGCGTTACATCAAGCGCCGGGTTTTGCCGCTTGAGATACTTGGCTGCCGTGGCGCCACCAAAGCCGCCGCCGACCACGACGACGCGACCGGCCGACTGGCCACGCGCGATCGAGGGCATGGAGAACATGGGTGCGGCAACCGATACGGCGCCGAGCGATTTGATGAGTGTGCGTCTCGTGACCATTCCAGCCTCCCCTTACTGCTCGATTTCCGAGAAGTACCGGGCGATCGCCTCGAGTTCTTCGTCGGTATAGCCGCTCGCGATGCGAGTCATGATGGTAGCGCCGGGGACTTCACCTGCCTTGAAGGCTTGGAGCTGCGCAATCAGGACGGCATAGGGCTGTCCGGCAATGCTCGGAATGCTGCCGGGCGACACTCCGTCTGTGCCGTGGCAGTTCGCGCAAGTTCCGGCCAGCACCGACGCGTCGGTCTCCTGCGCCTGCACGGCCCCGGCAAGCGATGCGGCAAGGATTGTCCCGGCCGCCAGGGTGCCGGCTATTGGTTTCATGATCCCCATGGGTGTGAGGTCCCCTCTCTCTCTGGGCGCGTGCGCGCTTCTCTCGACAGCCTTCACAGTGCCACAGACTGCGGCCAGTTCGCCAGTCCCCTTGGAGAACCGATATTCCGGCGGGCTCTCCGGACGGGAAACGCGGTTTCCCCGCTCGGCGGCCAAGAGCAAAATTTGGCCGCCTCAAGCCGCCAGAACGCGCGCGATGCTTTTATCCAGCAAATCGGCCAGCAGATCGAGCTCGTCGATCGTTGCGATGAAAGGCGGCGCGAGCAGAACATGATCTCCGCGTTCGCCATCCACGGTTCCACTCATTGGGTAGCACATCAGACCATTGGCCATGGCCTCGGACTTGATGCGCGCTGCCAAACGCCGCGCTGGATCGAACGGCTCCTTGGTCGCCCGGTCTGCGACAACCTCCAGCCCGATGAAGAGCCCTCTGCCCCTGACCTCCCCGATATGAGGATGGTTGCGATACCGCGCGCACAGGTTGGCCATGAGATGGCTGCCGCTGTGCCTGACCTGCGCCAGCATCTCGGGGCCCGATATCTTCTCGAGCACAGCAAGCGCTGCGGCCGTGCCGATCGGATGGCCGACATAGGTGTGCCCATGCTGGAAAAAGCCCGAGCCCGCCTCGATGGCCGCATATACCCCGGCCGAAACCAAAAGCGCGCCGATGGGCTGATAGCCGGCGCCCAGTCCCTTGGCGACCGCGATCATGTCCGGGCTTATCCCGTCCTGTTCACACGCAAACAAAGTCCCGGTCCGGCCCATGCCGCACATGACCTCGTCGAGGATGAGCAATACGCCATGTTTCTCACATACGGCTTTGATCTTGCGGAAATATCCTTCGACAGGCGGAACCGCTCCCATCGTCGCCCCCACGATCGGTTCGGCCACAAAGGCGGCAACGGTTTCGGGCCCCAGTTCCTCGATCTTTGCGTCCAGTTCCGCCGCGAGCCTGTCACCATAGGCATCGTCGGTCTCCCCTTCCGCCTTGTACCGCCAGGCATTGCATGGGGATACATGATGCATGGCCCCGACCATGAACGGCTCGAACTGCGCACGCCGCCAGCGATTACCGCCCGCCGATAGCGCACCGAGCGTATTGCCATGATAGCTCTGCCAGCGGGCGATGATTTGTCGCCGCTGGGGCTGGCCCACCTCGAGATAATACTGCCGCGCCAGCTTGAGCGCGGCCTCCATTGCTTCTGACCCACCGGACACGAAATAGGCGCGCTCGATGCCTTCAGGCGCCAACCTTACCAGCTTCTCGGCCAACGCTTCGGTGGGCTCGCTGGTGAAAAATCCGGTATGCGCGAAGGCGAGCTTTTCAGCCTGCCGGCATATGGCTGCGGTTACATCGGCGTCCGAGTGCCCGAGACACGAAACGGCTGCTCCGCCGCTGGCATCGATATAACGCCGACCCTCGCTATCGATCAGATGGATTCCGTCCCCGCCAACCGCGACGGGAAGGTCCGCCCCGGTATGACGTGGAAATACGTATCGCGATTTCATGGGGCCCTCCCAGGCCAAATGTGGCGCTAATGGGCTTCCCCGTCGTCGCGCACCACCAGCACAGAGCAGCGCGCATGCCGCATAACCCGCGCGGCGTTGGGCCCAAGGATGTAATCCTCAAGATCCGGGCGTCCGGAGGACATGACCACCAGATCGCACTGCGTCTCGCGCGTATAGTGCAGGATCACACGGTAGATCACGCCGTGATCGACGATGTGCCGGTGCCGGATATCGACCGGGATCGCCGTGCGCGTGAAGGCGTGCAATTGCTCGTTCGCCGTCTCGACCGCCCGTTTTTCATGCTCGGGCGGAAAGAAGCTGCCGACGATGGACATGCCAAAATCAGGGACCACCGTCAGGATATGAAGCTGCGCCCCAAACGCTCGTGCATACTCCACCACCGTATCGACCGCCCTGCGCTCACCGTCGAGATTCGCGAGGTCGATGGTAAGCAGGATATTCTTGTACATGGCCGCCTCCCTAGGCTTCGACTGCCGGCCTCTGCGCCTTGGGCTTGTCCGGTTCGGACGCCTTTCGGCGCCTTTGCAACACATAGACTCCGCCAAGCAGCAGCAAGGCAGGGATGTAAGCGATCTCGTCGGGCAACCGGTCGTCATTGGGCGTAAGCACCTCGGTCACCTGCATGCCGAACTCGACTCCCATGCGTTCGGCTTCGCTGCCAAATTGCACATTCATCACCTGCACGGTATCGCCCGTGGCCATGACCTCGAGGCCGGCGCTGCGCAGCCGATCCATCGGCGGGGCCTCGGGGCCCATATTGAGCATGACCGTGCGGGTCACCTCGTCGCCCATCATAGTCAGGCCAGATACCTCGAGCCGCAGGAAGGACCCGTCCGGCTTGGTCTCGATGACCTTCATGATCTCGCTGGGCGGATGCGTTTCGTAGCGTGGATCGATCATGTCGATCCAGAAATCGGGCCGGAACAGCGTGAAGGACACCAGCAGCAGTGCGGCCGATTCCCAGAGGCGGCTGCGCGTAATGAAATAGCCGTGCGAGCCCGCCGCGAACATCAGCATGCCAATGAAGCCGGTTACGACAACGCTGATCAGCGTCAACAGTCCATCGATGCCGATCAGCAGCAGCTGGGTGTTGAAGATGAAGATGAACGGCAGGATGATCGTCCTGATGTCGTAGGTAATCGAGGTCAACCCGGTCTTGATCGGGTCACCGCGCGATACGGCAGCCGCGGCGTAAGCGGCAAGCCCCACGGGCGGCGTGGCGTCTGCCATCAGTCCGAAATAGAACACGAACAGATGCACTGCGATCAACGGCACGACGAGCCCCTGCTGGGTGCCCAGTTCCACGATCACCGGAGCCATGAGCGTGGCGACGATGATGTAGTTCGCCGTGGTGGGCAGGCCGAGGCCGAGAACGATGCAGAACACTGCGGTGAGGCAGAGCATGAGCAGCAGGTTGCCACCCGAGATATACTGTACGAGCTCCACCAGAACGGCCCCTATACCGGTCTGCGCCACTGTACCCACGATGATGCCTGCCGATGCCGTGGCAACACCGATTCCCACCATGTTGCGCGCGCCGGCGGCCAAGCCCTCGACGAGATCCGCACAGCCTTGCCTTACTGACGCGATCAACTCTCCACGCTTTCGCATCAGCGCGAGGATCGGGCGCTGGGTAACGAGGATGAACATCATCACTGCCACGGCATAGAAGGCCGACAGGCCCGGCGACAGCCGCTCCACGATCAAGGCCCAGAGCAGGACGACTATGGGCAGGAGGAAATAGAGCCCGCTGCGCACCGTGGGACCTGTATCGGGCAATTCGAGAACAGGATCGTTCGGGTCATCGATCTGTAGTTCGTCCTCGCGAGCCGACATCCAGAGCAGCCCCAGATAAGTCGCCAGGATCAGACCGAGAACCACCACGCTGGCCGCAGGGCCGAACACGTTCCGCGTCCAGCCGATGCCGTAATAGACAATGGCGGCGAGGATCACGATGCTCGCGATCGTGATGCCGAAATTGAAGAGGCTCCAGAACCAGGGAGTCACCTTGCGCTTGGGCAGCCCTTCGAGGCCCAGCTTGAGGGACTCCAGGTGCACCAGGTAGATGAGCCCGGCATATGCGAGCAGCGCCGGCAGCAGGGCGTGCTGGATCACCTCGACGTAGGAAATGCCCACATACTCGACCATCAGGAACGCCGCCGCCCCCATCACCGGAGGCGTGATCTGGCCATTGGTCGACCCTGCGACTTCGACCGCACCGGCCTTTTCGGCACTGAACCCGACACGCTTCATCAGCGGGATGGTGAACGTGCCGGTGGTTACGACATTGGCGATCGAGGAACCCGATATGATTCCGGTCATCGCCGACGCCACGACCGAGGCCTTTGCAGGCCCGCCCCGCATGTGCCCCAGCAGCGCGAATGCGACCTTGATGAAATAATTGCCGGCCCCTGCCTTGTCGAGCAAGGCCCCGAAGAGCACAAACAGAAACACAAAGCTCGTCGATACGCCGAGCGCGATCCCGAACACGCCTTCTGCGGTCAGCCATTGCTGACTCATGGCGCGCTGGAAGGACGCGCCCCGATGGGCGATAAGGTCGGGCATGTACGGCCCGGCGAAGGTATAGACCAGGAAGATCGCGGCGATGAACAGCAACGCGGGGCCAAGCGCGCGTCGCGTGGCCTCCAGCAGCAGCACGACCCCAGCACCGGCCACGATCAGGTCGAACAGTTCAGGCGAGCCCGGACGCTGCGCCAGTTCCGCATAAAAGATATAGAGGTAGGCGGACGAGAATGCCGCGGCCGCCGCCAGCACCCAATCGATGCTGGGCACGCGATCGAGCGGCGTCGGGCGCCATGCCGAGTATCCCGCCATGAGCGCAAGCACCGTCATCACGGTGAACACCAGCCATTGCGGGTCCCCTGCACCCGCGAGGGTCAACGCATAATAGGCAAAGCCGAGTGCGGCGATCACATAGAGTACGGCAAAAACCGGGAAACTCGCGGTGCGCTGGACAGCGCCGGGATAGGCCGTCAGCGCGAGGAACATCGCGAAGGCGAGATGAATCGAACGCGCCTGAGTGCTGTTGAAGACGATACTGGCACTGTTGTCCCCGAGGACAACTCCAAGCAGGCCGCGCAGGATCGGGTCGATCGTCGGCGCGAGCATGAAGGGCAGTGGCGAGGCGATCCAGAGCTGGAACAACGACCACGCGATCGCTACGCCGAACAGCAGGCTTGCCGGAAATCCTTTCGGGTTGCGCGCGCCGGTATCGGCTGCGGCCACCATATCCTGGAGATCCCGGCTGTCGGGAGCATCAGTTTGCGCCTTTGTGCCTATCGTTTCGGACATCTTCGCCCCTCTCGCAATCTACCCTCTGGCGGCAGGGCGCAATCTCGCCCTGCCCATGTGCGAAAGCAGCCAAAGCGACTGCCCGAAACGAAAGTGGGCCCGAACGTCGCCGAGCCCACCGCCAATTGCCGTCTAGAGCAGACCTGCTTCTTCGAAGTAGCGCTCAGCGCCTTCGTGGAGCGGAGCAGACAGGCCCGAAGACACCATGGTCTCGGCTTCGAGCACTGCGAACGCCGGGTGCAGACCCTTGAATTGGTCGAAGTTCTCGAAGACCGCTTTGACGACCTCGTAAACCATGTCTGCCGATGTGTCGGTCGAGGATACGACCGTTGCCCCGACACCGAAGGTCGAGACGTCTTCCTCGTTGTTGTACATGCCGGCCGGAATAGTGGCGTGGAAGTAATAAGGGTTGGCTTCCACCAGATCGTCGATGATGTCACCGGTCACGTTGACCAGAACGGCATCGCAGGTCGCGACCGGCTCGGAGATCGAACCGGAGGGATGGCCGACGGTGAAGACGAAGGCGTCGAACTGGTTGTCGCAAAGGCCCTGAGCCTGTTCACGCGAGGGCAACTCTGCGGCAAGGGCAAAGTCGTCCATGGTCCAGCCATACTCTTCCATGAGCAGTTCCATGGTGTTGCGCTGGCCCGACCCGGGGTTGCCGATGTTCACGCGCTTGCCCACAAGGTCCTCGAAGGACTCGATGCCCGCGTCAGCCCGTGCCACGACGGTGAACGGCTCGGGGTGCAGAGAAAACAACGCGCGCAGATCTTCGTATTCCCCGGCGTCGGCAAACTGATCGATGCCGTTGAGCGCGTTGTACTGAACGTCGGACTGAACCACACCGATGTTGAGCTCTCCCTCACGGATCGAGTTGAGGTTGAAGACCGATCCGCCGGTCGATTCGGCCGAGCAGCGGATGCCGTGTTCGGCACGGCCCTGGTTCACATTCAGACAGATCGCGCCGCCTGCGGGGTAGTAGACGCCAGTAACGCCGCCCGTGCCAATCGTCACGAACTGTTGCTGTGCCATCGACGGAGCAGCCGAAAAGGCCAGCATGACGCCAGCAGCAGCCACAGTCGCAGTCTTGATGCCGATACGTTTTTCCAGAGTATTCACGTTCGTCTCCCTTGTGAAAGTTTGAGCATTTCTCGTCTCTCTAGAGGACAACATACTTCCAGCGCAAAGCTGTTCCGATCAAGTCCTAATTCCAGGAAACCCGTCTTTGTTTGCTGCGGTATAGCGCAAATCCGTTCTTGGATCGCGATGACCCGACGGCTTCGCCCTACCCCAGCCACGGTGGTGGACGGCCTGTGCCTTTACACCTATCTTGCCGGCGCGAAACAGGATTGGGGTCACAGGATGTCCACGCTCGCGCCATCGCCAAACACTGCAGGATCGCCCCGTCCCGTGACTGGCCCCCGGGCGCTTCCGGTGCTCGGCCATCTCCTGGACATGAACCGGGACATGCTCGGCTTTCTTGAGCGCAGCGCGCGTGAACATGGCGATGTCACCCGGCTCAAGCTGGGGGTCTTCCCCGCGGTGCTGGTCAACGAAGCCGATCTGATCGAGCAAGTGCTGGTCAAGCAACATGAACGCTTCACCAAGAACAGGGTGTTCTGGCGTCAGCTTGAAGCGCTGCTGGGCAATGGCCTGTTCACTGCCGAAGACGCCGAATGGCAGCGCCAGCGGAAGCTGTCCGCCCCGGCATTTGCCACCCGTCCGCTGCAGGACTACGCGCCTCACATGGTCGAACTCACCGAGAAGGTGATCGGTCGCTGGCAAGACGGTCAGGAAATCGACATGCACCGCGAAATGATGGCCCTGGGCCTGATGATCGCGGCGCGCACGCTGCTCAACGCCGATGTCAGCGAGTATCTCGAGGAAATGGAGCAGGCCGCATACTGGGTGATCGATGAAGTGGCGGCCAGGTTCTCGCGCCCCGTGGTCATTCCCGATGCGGTGCCCCTGCCCGGACATATCCGCTATCGGCGTGGCATCGCATACATGGAAAAGATGATCTACCGGATCATCGCGGAACAGCGTTCGGGAAGGGGCGAGCCTGCAGGATTCCTGTCGCTCCTGATGTCGGCACGCGACGAGAACGGCAACCCCATGTCGGACCGGCAGTTGCGCGACGAGATCTGCAATATGCTTCTCGCTGGCTACGAGACCTCTGCCCTCTCAATGGCGTGGGGTTTCCACCTTTTGGGACAACACCGTGATATCCAGGATCGAATTGCACAGGAAGCCCACGAGGTCGCCGGTGACCGTGCCCTCACCTATGAGGACATCGCGAAGCTCTCGCTCACCGAGTGGTCGGTGATCGAAATCCTGCGACTGCTCCCTCCCGGCTGGGCGATCGGGCGCGAGGCGCGGGAGGACGTGACACTCGGGGATTATGCAGTGGCCAAGGGCACCACGGTGATCCTCAGCCCGTGGGTCACTCAGCGCGATCCTCGCTATTTCGAGGACCCTCTGATGTTCCGACCCGAGCGCTGGGTGGGCGACTTTCGCCGGACCTTGCCCAGGTTTGCCTATTTTCCGTTCGGCGGTGGCCCACGCATCTGCATCGGCAACCGCTTTGCGATGATGGAGGCCATGCTGATGCTGGCCACGATCGCGCGCCGTTTCGATATCGAGCGCCTGACGGACAAGCCGGTTGGGTACCTTCCCTCCATCACCCTGCGCCCTGAGGGTGGAATCTGGGTTCGCCTGCACAAGCGGGGATAGGATCAGGCCCGTTGTGCCAACGGCGCAGCGGATGGTCGCTCCACCCTCAGCGACATCTCGGTGGCGAACCTGTGCAGGATCGCGTTGAACGCATGAGGATGGCTGAAAAACGGAGCGTGCCCTGCCCCGGGGATTTCGTGACAGCGGTTTTCCCAGAGCCGGGCATAATCGAGCCCCGCAACATAGCTGGTCCGGACCAGCGGTTCGTCCGCGCCGTTGACCATGGCGAGGGGCACAGGGCTTCGCTCCGCCGTCTCGCGCTGACTGGCGACCTGCCCGGTCATCAGGCTGCGATTGACCAGGGGCCGCATGGGACCGTTCGCCCTTAGCAGAGCATCGATGTGGCGCGCTTCGGCCCGATCGCCAAAGCAGAGGCGGGCGAAGCGCTCGGCATCCTGGGCCGAGTACGCGGGTTTGGAGGCCAACAGCAGTTCGCGGCGCAGCCGGAAGCCAAAAAGGCTGGCCAGCATTCCGCGCCCGAAGGGTGGTGTGCCCACGGCCATAACCCCGGCAACCCGATCAGGATAGCGCTCCATGAGATCGAGGGCCACGTGACCGCCCAGCGACCAGCCCATCAGGACCGGCTTGTGGAGTCCCAGCGCATCGAGAAGTTGAACCACCACGTCCGCCAAGCCCGATACCGTGTAGGTGACCGAGGGGTCCTTGGCATCAGCGCTGGCGCCATGGCCCGGCAAATCGGGGGAGATGAGCCTGAACATGTCCGAGAGCGGGCTTTCGAACTGATGGTCGAACACCGCGCCATCAAAGCCCAGTCCGTGCAGCATCACGACAGGGGCGCCGTGCCCGCTGTCGCGGAACGCCAATTGCTCGACATTGTGGCTCGGGGCCGAGATGCGCACCAGCGAAAACTCCTTGGATCGGCACGATGATGCGCGATCACCCCTCTACTTATCGTTGCCTTGACTGGTGAAATCGTAGTTAAGATCATCCCTGCAATTTGGGCGCGGAATCGAGCGGGGCAGCCAGGCATGGTGGAAACAGCGTTTGACGCTCTGGTCACGGTTGCGGGATTGGTCACGGTCGGGGCCTATGTCTGGTCTGTGCAGGGCCATTTCAAATCCGACTCCATGCCCGCTGGCGCGCGCCTGATCGCGGTGTTCGTCATCGCCAGTACCCTGCTTCTGGCCTCCCTGACATGGGCATTCACCCAGCCCCTGCCTGCCCAGGCCCTCGGCTTGGCGATTCAACTCGCCGCTGGGGCTCTGTTCGTTTGGGCGATCGGGACATCCAAGCGCGCGAGGCTGCGTTTCGTCTTCGATCACGCCAACCCTCAGACGCTCGTCACCGAGGGACCATACCGGCTGGTCCGTCACCCGTTCTATGTGTCCTACGCGATATTCTGGGCCGGATGGTCACTGGCCGTCTGGCATCTGCTGGCCCTTGTCGGCCTCATCCCCCTTCTGTGCCTCTATGTCTGGGCAGCACAGCTGGAAGAGCGCAGCTTCGAGGGTTCTGAATTCGCGGCGCAGTATGCCCGTTACAAGGAGCGGACCGGGTTTTTCATCCCGCGCCCATAGGGGCACGTCGCAGTCACATTACTGTCATGGTCGCAGCATTGGCTTGAGCTCACGGCCAAATCATCTCACACAATTGCATTGGGGAGCGGTTCCGCGATTTCGTGCTTGGTGGAGTGCCGTGATGCAGGCTTTTTTCAGATCGTGGTTCAGGATTCTGGCCGGGGCTGCCGGCGCGTATCTTCTGCTCGTCGGAGGGGTTTATTCCGTACAGCGGGAGTTCGTGTTTCCGCGCAGATACGTCAATCCTGCGCCCTTCCAGACTATGGTCGGGCCCGAGTTCGAGCGCGTTGTGCTGGTCACCATCGATGGTGAATCGCTCAAGGCCTATTGGAAGCCGCCCACGGGCAATGCGCCTGTGATCATCGCGTTCCACGGCAATGGCAGCCTGCCGGAACCCATGGCCGCCCGGTTCGGACAAGCTCCTTGGGCCGAGGCAGGGTTCGGCGTGCTCGCCTTCGCTTATCGAGGCTATCCGGGCTCGACTGGCCGGCCCTCGGAAACCGGGTTGATCGAGGACGGTGAATCCGCGCTGCGTTTCGTGCGCGACCGGGCGCCCGCTAGTCCCGTGGTCCTGCACGGCTACTCGCTGGGCTCGGGCGTGGCCGTGGCCATTTCCGAGCGCCACGACAGCCTCGGCCTCGTGCTCGAAGCGCCGTTCAGCTCATTGCCCGACGTGGTCGCCACTACCATTCCCTTCCTGCCGGGTTTTCTGATGCACGACACATTCGTCTCGCAACAGAGGATCGCGCGTTCGCGCGCGGCATATATCATCGTCACTCATGGAGATCATGATCAGGTCGTTCCGCCGAGCCTTGGCCAGCGCCTGTTCGCGTCGGCGCCTCACGGGCAATTTCTTCCCGTTATCGGTGCCAATCACTATTCACTGCTCGGCAAGCGTGATGGGGACATCGTCGATATTCTGACGAACGGCTATCCGGCGGACGGAAACGACGATCTCTTCGTGATTGAGTCCAGCCCTTCCCCCGTACCGGCGCAACCTGGCGCCTGAACCATTGTCCGTTCACCTCAGATGCTGGTGTAGCCCGCATCGGCGGTCAGTATGGCGCCGGTCATGAGGCTCGATGCGTCGGAGGCAAGGAACTGCACCACCGAGGCGATCTCATCAGCGCGGCCCATGCGGCCCGCAGGGGTGAGATCGAGCCAGCGATCGATCAGGCCGGCCTGTCCTTCGAGCTCTTTCAATAGCGGCGTCTCTATATAGGTTGGCGCTACAGAGTTTACCCGCACGCCTTTTTTCGCCCATTCGACCGCCAGAGACCGCGTGAGATGATGCACCCCTGCTTTCGAGGCATTATAGTGGCATTGAGGCTGGGGGGTGTTGACGATCTGGCCCGACATCGAGCCGATCGTGATGATCGAGCCCTTGCCGGCCCGGAGCATCCGTCGCCCGAAAGCGCGGCAGGTCTTGAAAACGCCGGTCAGGTTTACATCGATCACCTTCTGCCACTGGACATCGGTCATCTCCTCCGCCGGCACGTTGGTGACGACGCCGGCATTGCACACCAGAATGTCGAGCGGGCCGAGCCGCGTCGCCAGGGCGTCGAGCTGTGTAGAATTGGTGACGTCGAGCTGTTCCCAGCGCGACGCGAATCCCTTGTCGGTCAGCGCCCGTGCCTGGCTCTCGGCCCGTGCGCCATCCAGATCGGTGCAAATCACCTCCGCGCCCATTTCCGCAAGCGCTTCGGCGCAGGCGGCACCTATGCCCTGCCCCGCACCGGTTACCAGAGCGACCCTCTTGTCCAGGTCGAGCTTCGAACGGTATGTCATAGTGAGCCTCTTGTCCCATGGGCACGCGATTGCGGCCCGCCTCAATCTAATCGAACCTAGTTAAACTAGCGAACGCGGATCATTCAAGCGATTTGCGCGGCACCGGCCGCGGCCATGCAGATTCCGGTAATCCCCGCAAGCTACTGCAAAACCGTCATAATACATCGCAGTGCGCCAATTCGATCAACCATGATACAGCGCCCCTTCTCATCACGGGGGGGGTTGAAAAGGCGTAGTTATGCTATATTAATGCGACCACACCTTATCTACGGGTCCACGACAGGATAAAGCATGAGTGACGACGCGATATCACCCTTGAGCGGAATGTTGTTTCTCGGCGGAGAACTGACACCCGGTGCGGGAGAGCGGATCACCGTTGAAAATCCTGCGACCGGCGAGGCCATTGGCGAGATCGCCCAGGCAACGCCAACGGACATCGATCGCGCTGTTTCCGAAGCCAGGACGGCTTTCCGGGAGTGGTCGCGCGTCACCCCGCACGCAAGGGCCAAGGCGTTGCACCGCCTGGGTGAGCTGATCGCCGCGGACGCCGACGGCATGGCCCGCATCATGACCCTCGAGCAGGGCAAGCCGCTCAACGAAGCGCGCGGCGAAATCCTCAAGCTGGCAGAGGCCTGCCACTTCTATGCCGAAGAGGCGGTGCGGGTGCATGGCGAAATCGTGCCCAACGACAAGCCCGGCTTCCAAAGCCTAGTCGTGCGCGAACCCATCGGTGTTGTGGGTGCAATCACACCCTGGAACTACCCGGCTGAGCTGATCGGCTGGAAACTGTGCGCTTCCCTGGCCGCGGGCTGCACGATCGTGATCAAGCCCGCCGAGATCACGCCATTCACGGCCCTCGCCATTGCCAGGAAGGTGAGTGACGCCGGCTTCCCCGAGGGCGCCGTCAGCGTCCTCACCGGCAAGGGCTCGATTGTCGGCCAGGCGCTGGTTGAGCACCCCGACGTCGACAAGATCGCGTTCACGGGCTCGAGCGCCGTCGGGCTGCACATCCAGCAGACCTGTCCGCGCATCAAGCGCCTTTCGCTCGAGCTCGGCGGCAATTGCCCGATGATCGTTACTGCGACTGCCGACCTCGACATGGCCGTCGCCGGCGCCACGCGTCGCGGCTTCCGGAACATGGGCCAGATATGCATCGCGATTAACCGCATCTATGTCGAGCGGTCGATCTACGAGAACTTCATTGCCGCGCTGGCCAAATCGGCCGATGCCCTCGTCGTCGGCAACGGCATCGAGGCGCCGGACGCAGATGTGGGTGCCATGGCTTCGGCCGAGCCGCTCACCAAGACCCGCGAGCATCTGGCCGACGCGCTGGACAAAGGTGCGCGCTTGCTGGCCGGCGGTGCCGCGCCCGAGGGCGAGGCCTTTGCACGCGGTCACTTCTTTCGTCCGACCGCTGTTGCCGACTGCACCCACGAAATGAAGGTCATGATCGAGGAAACCTTCGGCCCGCTGGTCGGCATCGCCCCGTTCGATACGCTCGATGAGGCCATCGCCCTGGCCAATGATACGCCCTATGGTCTGGCGTCATATGCCTATACGCGGGATCTGTTTGAGGTTCAGAAGATTTCTGCCGAGCTCGACTATGGGAACGTTGCCATCAACAATGTCGATGCCGGAATCATGAATGCTCCCTATGGCGGTCGCAAGCAAAGTGGGGTGGGGTATGAGCATGGGCGCGAGGGCCTGCTCGAATACTTCAACTTCAAGCATGTCCGCCTGTTTCATGGGGTAAGCTGACATGACCGAGGCGTTGCTGGGCATTGATATCGGCACATCAGGCTGCAAGGCGCTGCTGATCGACGCGCAAGGCGGCGTTCTCGCCTCGAGCACGGCGAGTTACCCCCTCTCCCAGCCGCGTCCCGGATGGACCGAACAGGATCCTGCACTCTGGTTGGCGGGCGCGCGCAAGGCGGTGGCTGGCGCGCTCGAAAAGTCCGGCAAGGTCGATATCCTCGCTGTCGGGCTCTCGGGGCAGATGCACGGACTCACTCCGCTCGATGCGGACCTCGAGGTTCTGCGCCCGGCGATCCTCTGGAACGACCAGCGCAACCAGGCCGAGTGCGACGCGATCACCGAAAGCGCCGGCGGGCTCGGCACTCTGCTCGCCCATACCGGCAATCGTATGCTGGTCGGGTACACGGGCGGCAAGATCGCGTGGATGAAGGCCCACGAGTCCGAGCTCTATGGCCGGATGCGCCACGCGCTCAATCCCAAGGACTATCTCCGGCTGGTGCTGACCGGCGCCATCGCGACCGAGGTGTCGGACGCGTCGGGAACCGGGCTCTTCGATGTCCGCAAGCGGCAATGGGCGGACGATCTGATCGCGGCGGCCGGCATCGACAGAGCGCTGCTGCCCGACTGCTTCGAGTCGCACGAAATCACCGGCCGCGTCAGCGCGTCGGGCGCCAGCCTCTTCGGCCTGCCCGAAGGCACGCCGGTTGCCGGTGGGGGCGGGGACAGCGTGATCCAGACCATCGGGTCCGGCGTCATCTCTCCGGGTGAACTTCAGACTACGATCGGAACGGCCGGCATTCTCGCCGCGGCGCTCGATGAGCCGATCGCATGCGGGGACGGCCGCATTCAGCTCTTCTGCAATGTCTGCCCTGACAAATGGCACGCCATGGGCGTTTCGCTCAATGCCGGCGGCGCGATGTCCTGGTTCCGCCAGGTTCTGGCACAGGCCGGCAATGACGCGCTGGGCTTCGAGGATATCGTCGCAGCGGCGGAAAAGTCCCCCGTCGGCGCGCGGGGCCTTCTGTTCCTTCCCTATCTCAACGGCGAACGCTGCCCGCACCCGGATCCGCAGGCGCGAGGCGCCTTTGTCGGTCTCACGGCCCGGCATGGGCTGGCGGATATGTCCCGCTCAGTGATGGAAGGCGTCGTCCACGCGTTCTACGAAATGTACGCGCTCATGGGCGAAATGGGCGTGAATGGCGAGATCATCAAGGCTTCTGGCGGCGGCGTCCGCGCGCCCCTCTGGAGACAGATCCAGGCCGACATGTTCGGCTGCGACGTGGTGACGACCGAAGGGGCTGCCGAAGGCGCCGCATTCGGCGCCGCGCTGGTTGCGGGCATGGGCGCGCAGGTGTGGCAGGATGGAAACGAAGCGGCGGGCGTCCTGCGCGAGTTGACGCGGGAGCGACCGAACACCGATACAGCGGCACCATACCGGCGCGCGCATGATATCTACAGGGCGCTCTACCCCGCCCTGTCTTCCAGCCTTGCCGCGCTGGGACACCCCCAACTGGACGGCTGAACGCGAACACAAGGAACGCTCGGCATCATGGCACCATATGCTGCCCTCATCTTCGATCTCGACGGCACGCTCGTCGACAGCGCCCCCGACATTACGGCTGCGGTCAATGTGTGCTTTGCTGCGCGCGGCTGGCCGCAACTGGACGTAAGATATGTGGAGCGCTATATCGGCAACGGTTCGCGCCGGCTGATCGGCGACATTCTGGAAGATCAGGGCCTGCCGGCCTCCCCCGAGACGATTACGGAAGTCGCGCGCGCATACATCGCCCAGTACTCGGAACACCCGGCAGAAAAATCCACGCTGTTTCCCAACGTGCGCGAGGACCTCGAGGGCTTTCGCAACGCCGGCATCCGGCTGGGAATCTGCACCAACAAGCCGCACGCGCTCACCGGGCGCGTCCTCGAGGCCCTCAAGCTCTCCGATCTGTTTGAGGCCTATGTCGGCGCCGATGCCGTGCCGGCCAGCAAGCCCGACCCAGGCCATCTGCTGGCGGTCGCCGAAAAGATGGATCTGGGCGAAAGCGCCTGGGCCTATGTCGGGGACACCGGAATCGACAAGCGCACCGCGGTCGGGGCGAAGGTTCCGTTTTTCGTCGTGCCCTGGGGCACCGGCCCGCTCGTCGAGGTAGAGGATCGCCAGCGCCTGACCCGGCTTGCCGATCTGCTGACGCTGGCAGGCAAGCACAAGGCACAGCCCGCATGAGCGCGCGCGGCAGAAAGGGCGATCGATGAGCATCCTTCAGCGCATCCTCCAGGACCGCGAGTCCATGGGGGCCGCCGAACAGCGCGTGGCGGACTACATCTCCAAAGCCCCCGGCCAGGTCATCCATATGAGCATGGCCAAGCTCTCTGAGAACTGCTCGGCCAGCGATCCCACGATCGTGCGCTTCTGCCGCCGGTTCGGGTTCGATGGATATCAGGACTTCAAGCTCCATCTCGCCCAGAGCCTCGTGCCCTCCGCGCCCTTCGCCTACGAGCAGATCGTTGCCAATGACGGCATAGAGAACATCGTGCGCAAGACCTGTCGCAACTCGCTCAACGCCATCCAGCGCGTCCTGGAGGACCTCGTGCCCGAACAGATCGAGGAGGCGGCGAACCGGCTGCACGAAGCGGTCTGGACCGGCATTTACGCCACCGGGATTTCCGAGGTCACCGCGATCGACGCAGAGCACAAGTTCCAGCGGCTCGGCATGCGCTGCGCGGCCATCATCGGACGCAAGAAGCAGTGGATGCACGCCGAAAGCGCCCGGCCGGGCGAAGTGGTGCTGATCTTTTCGCAATCGGGTCACACCAAGCAACTGGTTGAAATCGCCATCGCTGCCAGGGCCGGCGGCGCGCGGGTTGTATCGATCACCGCCGCAGACAGCCCCCTTGCACGGGTCTCCGACACGCTGGTGGCGGTACTGCCCTATGACCGGACCGAACTCATGACCCCCCTCGCCTCGCGGCTGAACCACCATCTGGTGGTCAACATGCTTGTCACGGCCATTGCCGTGATCAGCGGCAGCGAATTTCCAGACCAATTGCCCGCTCTCGACAGCTGGCAGACCGACAAGATCTAGCACACGGACCTGCACACGATGACATCGCAGCTCGACAAGACCGAAATCCAGAACGAAGCCAAGAAGACCGCAGGCCGACGCGTGATCGCCGAGTTCGTGCGCGACGGCATGACCCTCGGGCTGGGCTCGGGTACCACGTCCCATTTCTTTGTGCGTGAGCTGGGCAAGCATGTCGCCGAGGGCATGAAGCTGACCTGCACGGCCACTTCGCGCGCCACCATCGACGTCGCGCGCCAGTCGGGCATCGCGATCACCGACCCGAACGAGCTAGGCGAGATCGACCTGACGGTCGATGGCCCCGACGAGATCGACCGCGCCTTCAACATGATCAAGGGCGGCGGCGCTTGCCTCTTGTGGGAAAAGATCGTCGCCCATGCCTCGCGCCAGATGATCACAATCTGCGACGAGAGCAAGATCGTGGATACGCTGGGCGCATTTCCCCTGCCCGTCGAGGTCGTCCAGTTCGCCTGGAAGCAGACAGAGCGGATGGTCGCCCGCGCGCTCACCGAACACGGCATTGCCGGCGCGCAGATCACGAGGCGCATGCGCGACGGCCAGCCCGTTGTCACAGACAGCGGCCACTTCATTCTCGACTGCAAGTGCACGCCCATCGATGAGCCGGGCAAGCTGGAAATCGAGCTCAACCGCATTCCCGGCGTGGTCGAGAACGGGCTGTTCACGCGGGAGGCAGACGGCATGGTGGTCGGGTGCTTCGACGGCTCGTCCTACGTTAAGATGCGATAATGTAGTAAAACTCTAGATACCCGCTCGCTTACCATGGCTGGGGCACCTCGCCGACCAGCCAGCGCCCGATTGTGCGAATTTTTCTTGAAAGACGCAGAAACACTAGCGACACCAACGCCTAGAATCATCAAATTCGAGCGGATTTTCGCAATGAAGATGGCGCGAGTCAGTTGACACACAACTCAAGAAATAGCAAAACTACATGCAATCCAGACCAAGGGAGGATTCAATCGTGTCAAACTTCAAACTGAACAGGCGCACCGTTCTCGCAGGGGGCAGCGCCCTCGGCTTGTCCGCAATGGCGGGCCCCATCATGGGCCAGGATCGCGTCTTCGTGCCCTTCTCCAACAAGAGCCTCGACTATTATTTCTTCGTGATTGAAGAAGAGGCCGTGAAGCGCGCCGTGGAGGCCAATAGCTGGGAATTCCAGGCGACCAACGCAAACTTCGACAACACCCGCCAGCTCGAGCAGTGGCAGAGCCTGATGCTCAGCCAGCCGTCTGCGATCGTCAGCGATCCGATCGACAGCCAGGCGATTGTCAGCGCCATCCGTCGCTATAACCAGCAGAACATTCCGGTCGCTATCATCGATACGCCGTCCGAAGGCGGTGACGTGGCGATCACCATCAGCTTCGACAACTTCGAAGGTGGCGTCATGGCTGCCGAAGAAATCGTCAAGCGTCTCGTCGAGAAGTACGGCAGCCCGCGCGGCACCGTTCTCAACTGCTATGGCGCGCTCGAGAGCGTGGCTTGGCGCCTGCGCAAGGAAGGCATGGACTCGGTCTTCGCGCAGTACCCCGAGATCAACTACCTCGCCCGCCCCACCGAGGGCGAACTCGAGCAGATGCTCTCGGTCACGCTGTCCACCCTGTCGGAATACCCCGATCTGGACGCCGTGCACGCCCCCAGCGACTCCCCTTCCCGCGGCATTGCAACGGCCCTGCGCCAGCGCGACCGCTGGAAGCCTGTGGGCGAGGAAGGCCACGTCATCTTCGTGAACATCGACGGCGAGCCGGTGGCGCTCGAGTGGATCCGCGACGGCTACATGGACGCCTGCGTCTCCCAGGACCCGATCGCCTATGGCGAGATCGCGGTCGAGATGCTCCAGAAGCACTCCATGCAGGGCGAAGCCGTGCCGCTCGGCACCTATCGCAACGAGAAGTACTTCTGGGAAGAAGGCGAGATCGTCGACGGTGCGACCGGCCCGACGCTCATCATCCCGGCCTTCGTGATCGACGGCAGCAATGTGGACGATCCGCGCCACTGGGGTGCCATCGCCGAGGGCGAGTGGGGCATCGCCTACACCTAAGGGAACCCAATTGCGTTCAGGCATCAGGCGGGTCTACCGTCTGATGCGCCGATCATCCGAGTGCCGGCGGCCTTGATGGGGCGCCGGCACACCGATCATTTGCAGGACGGGCCAATCATGAGCCTTCAATCATCGCAAAGCGAGAAGGGCGATGTGGTGCTCCGGGTCGAGGACCTGGGCCGCACATACGGCGCCGTCATCGCACTCCAGAACGTCACGCTCGACATCCAGCGCGGGACCATCCACGGCCTGCTGGGCGAGAACGGGGCCGGCAAGAGCACGCTGGTCGGCCTGATCTCGGGCCAGCGCAAGCCCACCAGCGGCACCATCTATCTCAACGGCAAGCCCATCGAGCACGCCGACGTCAAGAGCATGGAGCACGCCGGGGTGTTTCTCGTCACCCAGGAGCCGATGATCGTCGATCATCTGGACGCGGCCGAGAATTTGATGCTCGGGATCTGGCCGTCCAGCAAGGGCTTTGTGAACTGGCGAACGTTGCGCGCCGACGCAGCCCGCATGCTCGAGGGCACCGGCATCGACCCCAGGATGCGCGCCGACAAGCTCGACGCCGTCGCGCGCCGCAAGCTCAATATCCTGCGCGCCATGTTTTCGGGCGGCAACGTCATTATCCTCGACGAGCCAACCACGTCGCTCGATGCCGACGACCGGACCGAACTTTTCGGGTTCATGCGGCGGCTCAAGGCCGAGGGCGTCACTTTCATCTTCATCTCGCACTACAATGACGAAATTCTAGAGATCTGCGACGCGGTTTCAGTACTGCGTGACAGCAGGCTGGCCGGTGGGACCAAGGACATGTCCACAATGACCTCCGAAGCCCTTTCGGAACTCGTTCTGGGACGTGGACTCGATCTTTTCCAGCGGAAGCGCCAGGATTTCGGAGTCGAGTCCGCGCGGATCGAGATCCGGGACGTAGCTGCACAGGGCGTGCGCCTCGAGGCGCTCGATCTGCATCCCGGCGAGATCGTGGGGTTCACAGGCCTGCCGGGGTCCGGGGCCAAGGAACTGGCCCGCGCGCTGTTCGGACTCATCCCCTCCTCATCAGGCTCGATCAGCCTTGGCGGAACGCAGGGCACGCGCTTGCCCGGCCATCCGACTGAAGCGTTCGATCGGGGGATCGCATTTCTCTCGGACGACAGGCGTCGCGACGGATTGGTGGGTCAGATGTCGATCGACCAGAATCTTTCGCTATCCTCTCTAAGTCGCCTCTCTAAATTGAACTTCATCGATTTCGGTGAGATCAGATCCATCAGCGCGCGCTATTTCGAGCTGATGGGCATCAAGGCGCCCGGCGGCGACGTGCAGGTGGACACGCTGAGCGGCGGCAACCAGCAGAAGGTGTGTCTCGGGCGCGTCATGGCCACTGAACCGCGCCTACTGATCCTCGATGAGCCGACGCGCGGCATCGACGTGGGCGTCAAGCAGGACGTCTTGCGGATCATCGACGACCTCGCCTCGCGTGGCGTCGCCGTGGTCATCGTATCCACCGACATCGACGAGATCTGCCGCTCGGTCGACCGGGTCTGCGTCTTTGCGGGCGGAGATGTCGTCGAAGAGATCACCGGAGCGGACATAACCAATCAGCGCCTGCGCCAGCGCCAGACGGCCTAGGGCGAGACGACGGGCGACATGGAGAAGACTATGAGCAATTCATCTGCAACCCTCTCGGGATCGCCACCCGGTTCCGGCAAATCGACAACCGGTCGCAACGTGCTTGCCTGGGTGCTGCACAACGTGGTCTGGATCTGGCTGGTGGCGCTGGTCGTGCTGTTCGGCCTGTTCAACCAGTTCTTTTTCACGGTCTTCAACCTGCAGAACGTAATGGTCCAGGCGACCGTGCTCGGCATGCTGGGCCTTGCGGTCGCCCTGCCCCTGATGGTGGCAGAAATCGACCTCTCGATACCGGCCAATCTCGGGTTTTCCTCGGCCATCGGCGCGCTCGCCTATTCCGAACTCGGACTGCCCTGGTTCCTCGCCATGCTGGTGGGCGTCGGGGTCGGCACTCTGATCGGCTTTTTCAACGGGCTGTGCATCACCAAGCTGCGCATGGTGTCGCTCATCCAGACACTGGCGATGATGATCATCCTCGAAGGCGCGCTGCTCGCGATCACCCAGGGCCGCACGATCACCAATCTTTCGGACGGATATGTCTGGATCGGGCAGGCGACTGTCGGCGGGTGGCCGATCATGCCGGTGGTGTTCATCGCCGCTATCGTGGTCGTGGGCATCATGCTCCGGCGCACGGTTCTGGGGCGGAGCATCTACGCGGTGGGCGGCAATGCGACCGCGGCCAATTCCGCAGGCATTCGCGTCGACCGGGTCAAGATCGCCGCCTTCACCATTGCCGGCTGCCTTGCCGGGCTGGGTGGCTTTCTTCTGGCCTCATGGCAGATGGCGATCACATCATCGCAGGGCTCGAGCTATCTGCTCTATGCGATTGCCGCGCCCATCATTGGCGGCATCAGCGTCTTTGGCGGCCGTGGAAATGTGATCGGTGTGCTGGGCGGAGTGTTGCTGCTCACCGTCATCCAGGTTGGCCTGGCCATCGTCAACGTTCCGTCCTTCTATGTGGGCATGATCGGCGGGTTCATGATCTTCATCGCCGTGGCCATCGACGCGATCCGCGTGAGGTATTTCGGCTAGATCCGGAAAAGCCCGCTCCTCCCGGGCGTCCGCCCCCCACGCGACTGGAAAGGAGCGTGGGGGGCACTCTATTTCGATCAGAATTCAGATACGTACCGCGCCAGCAGCTCCCGGCAGACCAGCGCCGAACTGGTCTTGAAGGCCATGCCGCCATCGAGCGCCTGTCCGAGCCTTGAAAGTGGGATACACACGGTCTCGTCGATCTCCCCGTCGATGCATCGGGGAGTGAACCCGGGTGGCAGGTCCAGATCGTAGATTACCAGCAGTTCCTGATGCAGCCCCTGATCGCTGGCGTAAACCACCGGCATACGGGTTACCATGCGCAGGGCGTCGAGCGCCTCGGGCATCAGGCCGGCTTCTTCCCATGCCTCTTTTCGGGCTGTCTCGAGCGGGGTCTGCCCGCAGGCAAGGCCACCGGCAACCATCGTGTCGAACGACCCGGGGGCTGCTGCCGCGCTCGCTGCGCGACGTGAAAGCCACACGGCGCCCTCGCCCGCCGCATCCCGGATCAGACCGTTGATGTGCACCTTGGTAGCCCAGAGCCCCAGAACACGAAGGGCGCTACGGTCGATTCGGGCCACTTCCTTTCCGCCGGGCCCCAAGGTCACGGGCATCGCTTCCCCTCTGGGCGGTCCTATAGCCGCTTCTTGAAACAGCACCTGCCGGACGTGATCCAGGGTGAGCGTGAGGTTGTCGTGCGGTTCAAGCACAATCGCCGATCCGGACCTGCTCACCGATCCGGCCCTGACCAGAAGGTCGGCCACATCATCGGACACATGGCCCAGTGGCTCTGCGGACTGAGTGACGCGAAACGGGACATAGCCGGGCTGCGTCCCGGCCAGGGACGACATCGCTGTGGTCATTGCGGGAAGACAGCCGCCGCGCTGGCATCGACATGAACGGTCGTCCAGCCACCGGGGGCAAACCTCCGAGTGGAATTGAGCGACAGGGGCTGGCCCTCGATATCAATGACCACACGCCAGCCACGCCCCTCGAACAGGCAATGGGTGATCTGCCCCTTGAGCGTTCCAGGACGCCCCCGTCCGGCATCGTCCGCCAGCGAAATCGCCGCCGACGGCACCATGACCACCGCCCGGCCCGTGCGCCCCAACCCGATATGGCGCCGGGGCAACTCCATCAACTGGTCGCCAATCCTGACGCCGACACGATCGCGCCCGCTAATCTCGGTCAGTTCGCCTTCCATGCGCGTCTCATAGCCCGCCAATGTCGCGATCCAGGCCGATCTCGGCTCTGCGAACAGGCTTTCCGGACTGCCCATCTGCTCGATTTCACCCTCGCGCATCACAACCAGCGTATCCGCAAAGGCGCAGGCCTCCAGAGGATCGTGCGTGACATAGAGTACGGTTTTGCCCACCGCCTTGAACAGCTCGCTGAATTCCTTGCGCATCTCGAGACGCAGCTGAACGTCCAAGTTGGAGAGCGGTTCGTCCAGGAGCAAAATATCGGGATCGGTCGCGAGCGCGCGGGCGATGGCGACGCGCTGTTGCTGGCCGCCCGAAATCTGGGAAGGGAGCCGATCGGCGAGATGGGGAATCTGCACGAGTTTGAGCAGATGGGCCACCCGCGCATCGCGATCGGCACGGGTCATGTGACGCAGCCCATAGCCTACGATCTGGCTCACGCGCATGTGCGGCCACAGCGCGTAGTCCTGAAACACCATATTGAGCCTGCGCTTGTGCGGCTCGAGCGCCCAACCGGGTGCGGAAAGGGTGGTTTCGCCCAGCCGGATTTGCCCGCCATCGGGCCGGTCCAGTCCGGCAACGAGACGCAGCAGGGTGGACTTGCCACAGCCGGAGGGCCCTACGAGGCAGGCGACGTCTCCTTCGGGCACGTCGAGCGAGAGGGCTTTGAGAATGGTCTGGTCGCCGAACCGGCGGGTGAGGGACTCAATCCTGAGCATGGCGTGCTCCCTTTGCGCGGCGCGGCTGGACGGACCACAGCCGGCTGATGGCGAGGCCGGCAGCGAGGCGCGCCAGCATGATGATAAGGATGGTGAGGGTACCGGCTAGCAGCGTTGCAGCCGTGGCCGCCCCGAACTGGCCCTGCTCGAAGGCCCGGTTTACATAGACCGGCAAGACGTCGAGGCGCGGCGGCCGCAGGATCGAGTTGATCGCCAGATCGAAGACGGCCGAGCCGAACGCGGTCAGCGTTGCCGAGACCAGTGCCGCGGCCACGAGAGGGATCGCGATGGTCATCAGACGGCGCGGCAGCGCTGCGCCCTGGAGCGCCGCAGCCGAGAGCATGGACGCCGGCACCTGCGCCATGGCGCCCAACAGCACGCGGACCGCGATGGGCACCGCACCGGCAATGCCGGCGAGAATGAGGATTGCGGGCTTGCCGTAAAGCGAGAGGCCGAGACTGTCGAGGAAGGGCGAATTCCACACGAAAATATACCCAATGCCCAGCACCACGCCGGGAACGGCAAGACTGAGCGTGCAGGTGAGGTCGATCAGGCGGTTGAGCCGGAAGTCCGAGAAGGTCACCACATATGCCGCAGCAGCTGCGATGATGCCGCTTCCGATGGCCGCCATGATCGCGATGCCCATCGATGTCCTGAGCGCACTAAGGAAGGCACCGCCCGTGTCCAGCACAAAGGCATAGTGCTCGAGCGTGAGATTGGCCGGTGCCAGGCCGTCGGCGATCCGAGTCGTGATCGACACGAGCGCGCTCGATCCGATCGGCACGACGATGGTGATCACCAGCGCCAGAAGGGCAATGACATTGGGCCAGAGCGCCAAGCGGGATCCCCCTCCTCCTTGCAACCGGGCCTTGCCGCCGAGGAAATCGTAGCGCCGGTTCCGCAGCACCCAGAAATAGGACATGACGGCAAGGAGCATGATGGCGGTGACGTAGAAGGCCAGAACGCCGGCCAAATCAAACCGGATCGGGGACTGGTTGATGGCTACATAAATCGCATAGGTCAGCGTGGGAAACCTGTAGGTGGTCGCCAGCGCGGCCGGCAGCCCGAAATCGCCCAGCACGTCGATGAAGATCAGCGCCGTGCCCGAGAGGACGGCGGGCAGAACCATGGGCACCTGAATGGTCGTGAATACCCGCAGGCGAGACGCGCCGCAAAGACGCGCCGCATGCACGAAATCGTCCATGCGCCACTGGAGCGCCGCGGTCACGGTCAGGTAGGCAAAGGGGAAAGCCTTGAGGCTCATCACCACGGCGAGACCCCAGGGATTGAAGACCAGGTCGGGAACGAACGAAAGGCCCAGCCAATTGTTGGCGATCCCCCCGCGGGAGGCGAACAGGATCCACCCCTGGGCGATGATGAAGGAGGGCAACACGATGATGGCCCAGGCGGCGACATCAAGCGCCGGGCCCAGCACCATGCGCGAATTGGCTCGGACGATCGCAAGCCCGGTGCCCATTGCGCCCCCGATCACTGCGGCGCTTGTGGCGAGGAAGAGCGAATTGGAGAGAGAGCGCTGCCAGAGCGGGCGCGAGAAGACTTCGCCGAGCCCGGAAAAGCCGATCTGGTTTGCCTGGCCCGAGAAAAGGCCCGGCACGAAAGCCTGAACGATCACCGTGGCCATGGGTGCAAGCACGAGGATGACGAGCGCTGCGACGACTATGAGGCCAAGCCAATCTTCGGCCTTGAGCAGCGCACGGCGCTGACCGAGACCGGTACGGGCGGCGGATACGGGATGCACGATGTCAGCCATTGGCCCTGCCCTCCGGGGGCGCTTGCAGGAAAAGCGACACCGCTTCTCCGGTCTGAAAAGCACGAGAAATCAGATCTGACGTGTGCGGGCCGGCGCTGCCGACCCGCACACCTGCATTCGGACCGATCAGTTCAGAGCGCGGTCGGCGAACCACGTCTTGATCTGCGCTTCGTTCTCGACAGCAAAGGCATCGGACGCCACGCGGTAGGTCATGCCTTCGGGCGGGCCGTCCGCGCGGCGCACCGCACCTTCTACGGTCGGCTCAAACATTCCGTCGCTGGGGACGGACGCGGCGAGGTAGGACTGGGTGTCGGCTTCAAGGAGCCACTCAACAAAGGCCTTGGCCGCTTCGGGGCGACCGGTCTGGGCCTGGATACCCACGCCGCGTACGACGCCGGGGGCGCCATCCTCGGGCCAGACGACTTCAAGCGGTGCGTCACCGGCCGCAATCTGGGAATAGGCGACCTGCGAGGTGATGAGCGCCAGTGCGATATCGCCGGCGATCAGAGCCTGGCCGGTGGGGCCATTGGTGCGAAACACGCGCATGCCGTTGTCGAAATAGGAGGTAAAGAGCGCCTCGGCCTCTTCCATGCCGCGGGATTCGAAGAACTCGGCAACACAGGGATACGCAGGAGCAGCGACGGCGGGGTCGGCCATGCCGAACATGCCGTTGAAGCGCGGATCGGCAAGGTCGTCGAAGCTGGCGGGCGGGTTATCGACCAGATCGGTGCGATAGAGCATGACGCAAGAGGCGGCCATGCCGATCGGGAACCAGGAGCGGTTTTCGGGCAGGTACTGCCGGCCGATGGCGTTGAGGTTGCCGATATTTGCGGGCTCGACGTCTTGGAGCAGTTGGCCCTGCAGATCCAGCGAGTGGAAGCTGTACGAGCCGTTAAAGACCAGCACGTCCCATTGGGGGTTAGAGGCTTCCGCCGCGATGCGGGCGAGGATTTCTCCGCCCGACATCTGAACCACATCGATCTCGCGGCCGGTGTCGGCCTCGAAGCGGTTGGTGATCACGCCTTCGAAGTCGTTTGTGTAGAGCACAAGCGGACCATCCGCATCCTGTGCAGCGGCGGGCATGGACAGCGAGACAGCGCTCACTGCTGCAATGCCGAGGGCTTTCTGGAAGGTGTTCATTGTCATCTCGTCTCGAACAGGTTTCGGGGCATCTCTAGCGCTCATCCGTCGCCTGATGGCTGCGGCGCGCCCCACCTGGCTAGGCACGTCCGATGACAGTTCGGTGAAATCGGGGGGGTGCGAAAATGGAACCGCCCATCCCACCTCGGGAACACCCTTGCCTCGCCCCAGTACAGCCGATTTGACCACTCCCCCGAGGGTGTCCGCTGCGAGCCGCAGGGTCGGATTCATCAGTCGTCGCGGGGGACTCAACAGCGTGACCATGACCGCGGGCCCACGCCAGTTCTCCAGAACAGGAACCAGCACGCCGGATGCCAGATAGGGCCGAGCCGCATATTCGGGCAGAATGGCAACGCCCTTTCCAGCGACAGCCGCCTCAACAAGCGTCGGTGTGTCAGCCGTGGCGACGGCAGCGACGCTGGAGAGACGCACCGATGCGCCCTCGGTGTCCGAGAAATTCTCGAGGATGGCCTCAGGGTCCCGCCCCCACACGAAAAGCGGAGTTTCACCCAGCGCGACCGGCCGGGGCGCGACGCCCGCAGCGATGGTGGGAGCCGCAACCATGATCGTCGGGTTCCGGCAGATGCGTCGCTGGATCAGCGTGCTGTCGCGCAGCGGGCCGAAGTGGGCGCACAGGTGCAGATCGGTGCCATCGCCCGTATGCTCGGGCAGCCGATCGGTGATTTCAAGCGTGAGGGTCACCGCCGGATGCCGGCTGCGTATCTCGCGCAGGTAGGGCGATAGGCACGGCGTAAAGAGCCGCGAAGTGCTCACCGTTACCGGCCCGCCAATGGTCGCCGACGCCGAGGATAGCTGCTCTTCGGCCTGACGGGCCATATCCACAACGTTCCGGCCAGCGGCATAGACCTGCTGACCGGCGGCAGTGAGCTGAAATTCCTCTCCGCTCCGGATCACCAGCCGGGCCTTGAGATGCTCTTCGAGGGCGGCAAGCCGGCGGCTCATGGTCGACTTGGGTAGCCCCAGCGCCCGCCCGGCTTTCAGGATCCCCCGGTGGTCCACGATGTGCACGAACAGGCGGAGGTCGTTGAGGTCCAGCATGGCGCACCCAAGGGTCGAAATGTCGCCGTCAGCCGTACGACGTTTTCATGACACTTTTGCTACGGCTCGTAGATGAAAACTGTCATCGGGCTGCAATCAAACGCACCTATCGCAAGGTGCATTTTGAATCTCTTTGCTCAATCTGGAGTGTTATTTCATGTCCATCATCACACGCCGCAGGCTCCTGACCGGCGCGGCTTCCGTGGCCGGGCTGTCGCTCGCCGCTCCCTTCGTGTCACGCACCGGTTTCGCGCAGGGCACCTCGGGTGCGCTCAACATCTTCGCCTGGGCCGGTTACATCAATGACGAGATGCTGACCGCCTTTCGCGAAGAGACCGGCATCGACGCCAAGTTCACGCCATACGGCACCAATGACGAGCTGCTCAACCAGCTCCGCGCCAACAACGGTTCGGGCTTCGACATCATCTGGCCGACCGTCGACCGCGTCCCGAACTACGTGGAGTTCGAGCTGGTCCAGCCGCTGGACGTCAACCGCATCGAAGTGGATCGCGTTCTGCCGAGCGCATGGACGAGCTCTGAACAGCTCGGTGCCGTGATCGAAGGCAACCGCTATCAGGTGCCGACCGACTGGGGCACCGAAGGGCTGACCTTTGACCGCGACCAGGCTCCGCTTGAATACGGCTCGGCCTCCTATGGCGACATCTGGAAGCCCGAGATGGAAGGCCTTGCCACCGTTCGCGGCCATTCGGGTCTCGTGGGCCTTGGCCTCTGGCTGGAGGCCGAAGGCCGCCTGCCCATGCCGATGCGGGATGCCTTCGCCTCCGAAGAGAACATGATCGCCGTCTATGACGTGATCCTGGAAGAAGCGATCGCCCGCAAGGGTAACATCGCCCAGTTCTGGAGCAATGAAAACGAAGCTCAGGGCGCATTCCGCGTCAATGGCTGCGCCGTTGGCCAGACCTGGGATTCCTCGGCCGCCGCGCTGGCGCGCGAAGGCCTCAACATCGGCTTCATCGCTCCGCGCGAAGGCGCGCTGGCGTGGATGGAAGGCGTGTGCATTCCCTCCGGCGCCGAGAACCTGGATCAGGCCTATGCCTTCATCAACTGGATGCTGACGCCGGAAGCGGGTGCCATGTACACCAACGCGACCTCGATCAACTCCACGGCGGTCGGTGCTGCCGATCTGATCTCGGACGAAGCCAAGGCGTTCTTTGCCAACGCCTACCCGGCCGACGCGCTGGACACCCTCTGGTGGTGGCCGATCCAGGAAAACTGGTTCGTCACGCGCCGAAACGAGTATCAGGACCGCTTCCTGTCGGCCTGATCGATCTCATGGGGAGCCCGCCAGGCGGGCTCTCCAATTCCTTGCGCGCCATTCCCGAGATCCATGCCATGAGCCATTCCGTCGAACTTGCCGATGTGGGTATGTCCTTTGGGGACACGCGCGCGGTCAGCGATGTCAGCTTCACCGTCGAGAGCGGCGAGTTCTTCTCGATCCTCGGGCCATCGGGATGCGGCAAGACCACGATCTTGCGCATGATCGCGGGTTTTCTCCAGCCGACGGCCGGATCGGTCCGGATCGGCGGACAGGACATGAAGGGGCTTGGTCCCGACCAGCGCCCCACGGCCATGATCTTCCAGTCCTTGGCACTGTTCCCGCTCATGCCGGTCTGGGAGAACATCGCCTTCGGGCTCGAGGCCCGAGGCATGTCCAGGCCCGATCGGCGCAGGAGGGCCGAAGCGCTCCTCGAGACCATTGCCCTGCCCGGGTTCGGTGACCGGATGCCCGGCGAGCTCTCGGGTGGTCAGCGCCAACGCGTTGCGATCGCCCGCGCCCTTGCGGTCGAGCCGCAAGTCCTGCTTCTCGACGAACCGCTGTCGGCGCTCGATCTCAAGCTGCGCCAGCACATGCGGGCCGAGTTGCGCAGCCTGCAAAAGCGCACAGGAGTTACGTTCATCTACATCACGCACGACCAGTCCGAGGCCCTCGCGATGTCCGATCGCGTGGCCGTCATGAGCGCTGGCATCCTCCAGCAAGTGGGCCGGCCCCGCGAGCTTTACGACGACCCAGAAACTCCGTTCGTTGCCCGGTTCGTGGGCGAAACCAATGCGCTGGCCGGCAAGATCACGCAGTCCGATGGCATGCATGTCGGGGTTGAAACCGCGATCGGACCAATGAAGGGCCGTGCCCGGCAGCCGCTTTCGCCCGGGCAGTCCGCGCACATCTATGTGCGCCCCGAAGCGATGGCAATTTCCCGCGCCGGCGACCAGGAGCCCGCCTCGCCACATACCAACCAGACCGAAGTGACGATCGCCCGCCTGGACTTCGAAGGCGCGTTCGCACTTGTCCACGGGGCGACGAACACCGGCGAGACCCTTGTGGCGGCTGTTGCCAGCACGGGGCTGTCCGCAATGCCCGAAGTGGGGAGCAAGGCGATCTTCCGGTTCCCGGCCGAACACGGAATGGTGCTGGCGGATGGGTGAGCTCTACGACCGGTTCGGCCCGGCACTGTCCACGGGATTTGTGGCGCTGGTTCTGATGTGGCTCGCCGGCATGGTGCTGGCCCCCAATCTGATGATGATCGACTACGCCCTGCGCCCCAACCTGACGCCCTCCGAGATCGGCACTGCGGCGGACGGCTACACGCTGTCGAACATTCTCTACTTCTTTGGCGAGGACGTTCATCTCGCCATCTTCTTCAAGACCGTGTGGGCCAGCACGCTGGTCGCCGCAGTCACCCTCGTCGTGTGCTATCCCCTCGCCTTCTGGCTGGCCCAGACCGCGACCCGGGGCCAGACTGCACTTGTGCTTCTTGCACTGACGATCCCTTTCTGGATCAACGAGGTGCTGAGGACCCTTGCCTGGTACATCATCCTGGCTTTCCGCGGCCCGTTGAACGAATTGCTGCTCGCCACCGGGCTTATAGAGGCGCCCATGCGCTGGTATGGCGATGGCGGCGTTCTGGCCGGCATGGTCTACGCCTTCATTCTGTTCATGCTGTTTCCGGTCTACAACGCCATCGAAAGTCTCGAGCGTGCGCAGATAGAGGCGGCGCGCGATCTGGGTGCCTCTACAGTCAGAATCCACGCCCGGATCGTCATACCCCATGCCAAGGCCGGCATCGCCACGGGGTGCGTGTTTACCTTCATGCTCGCGGCGGGCACCTATGTGGCACCGGCCCTTCTGGGCGCGCCGGGGAGCCGGTGGTTCACCCAGATCATCTACAACTGGTTCTTCGAAGGCGGAGACTGGAACCGGGGGGCGGCCTATGCGCTGGTGCTGCTGGTGCTGTGCCTCGCCGTGGTGCTCGTCTCCCTGCGCGTCGCGCGGGTCAGCCTGGCGGATGTGGCGCGATGATCACGAGCGCGGCCGTCCGCAAGGGCCTATATGCCCTCTATTTCGTAGCCTTCTTCCTCTACCTGTTTGCGCCGCTGGCCATCATGGGCGCGGCTGCGTTCAACGAAAGCCGGTTCCCGACGGTCGTGCCATGGCAAGGCACCACGCTGACCTGGTTCCAAGAGCTGTCTCGCGATACGGCCATGTGGCAGGCGCTGTGGACGTCGATCCTGATTGCGGTCTGCGTCGTGCTCGTCGTCGTGCCTGTCGGCACGGCCGCGGCGCTCGTGCTCACCAGCCTGCACGCCCGAGCTCGGGGCGTGGCCTATGCGGTGATGGTGTCCCCGCTTCTCACCCCGGGCGTCGTGATCGGCATTGCGACCCTCATTCTGTGGCGTCAGGTCGGGGTGGGCGGAGGTCTCTTCCTCATCGTCGTCGCCCAATCGAGCTACATCGCATGCTACGTCATGCTGATGGTGGTGGCGCGCCTGCAGCGCTTCGACCGAACCCAGGAAGAAGCCGCCCTGAGCCTGGGGGCTTCACGGGTCATGGTGTTTCGCAGGGTTCTGCTGCCCTTCCTCGCCCCGACCCTGATTGCGGCAGGCTTTCTCGCCGTCCTGCAGTCAATCGAGAACTACAACACCACGCTGTTCGTCCGCGGATTCGACACGCCCCTGACGGTCTACATCGCCACCAAGGTCCGCACCGGACTGACTCCCGCGGTGAACGCGCTGGCGCTGATCATGATCGCGGTAACGATCCTTGGCGCTGTTGTATATGAAGTGCTCCGCCGCCGCGAAATCCGTCGCAGAAGAAGCGTTTCCGCGCACTGATCCTTCCCGTTCGCGCTCGGCCGGCGCTCCGTGCGGCAGCGCCCTACTGCTCAGCCGAGTTTTCATCGGCGGTTCTGCCGCGAATCGCGTCGCTGATCATGGGGCTCAGCCCCGATTCGCAGGCATAATCACGCACCCCGAAAAGGAAGGTTTCGGTGCGCTCGATACCGCGCTCGGTGGGGCCTTCAGCAAAGGTGATGGCGACCGTTTCGGTCTCGATCTGCTCGTAATACTGAGATTGGCTTTCGAGGACCAGATCGGCATGGAGGATGCACAGTTCGATGGCCGCGTTCTCAAGTATGTCGCGCTCGATCTCTGCGATGGGCGTGTCCAGCGTATAGGTCATGGTCAGCCGGCGGGGCACCGGGCCTGTTTCGATGTACCGAGCCGTGGCGTTCACGCCGCTCGGCAGATCCGGCGCGCCGTTATAGCGTCCCACTCCAAGCGGAATGGGCCGGCACCCTGGTTCCTCGGTCACCTCGAACAGAGCTTCATGAAAGCGCGTCACGATGAACTCGCTCTCGTTGACTGTCGGCTCGAAGTCGGCGCGCACGACGACGAAATCGATCTCCTCGCTCTCGAGGGAATCCCAGCTGTTGTCGATCAGCGTCTGGCACAGCGGCTCATAAGTGCGGGCGTACTCGTCAGACGGCACGGGACCGAAGGGTTCGGGAACGAAATCGGGCTCTCCCTTGACGAACAGCGTGCGGACCCCCTCACCATCGGTTTCGATCACGTAATCGAGCACATTGAGGTATCCGCCGTTGCCAAGACTGATGCTTTCCTGCGCAAGCGCCGGAGATATGGCCGCGGCCAACGCCAGACCGGATACGGTCAATCCTGCCATTCTCAATGTCATTTCACGCGCCTTTCTCCATTGTGGGACCGTCCCGTTCTAGCATTACAGTTGCATTTTCGATTTGAGTTGTGCGCGTTGAGCGGCGGCCTGATGTGCTCGTCGCCAGAGCGACCATGCGATAATGGATGATGGATCAATGTGCGCGCGAGCAAGGCGGGTAGCGATGCGCCGGATTTCCTGAATCGACCATCGGATCAACTGTCGATCTTGCGCCTTGCGGGCCGCATCGTTTTTGGGGGCGGCACGGCGTTGGCGCGATGGCGGATAACCGCCACCATCGCGAAGGCGAGCATGACGAGCGATACATGGCGATGCCAGCCATGCCAGGATCGGGTCTCATTGTGGTCGAGGCCAAACTCGTTCTTGGCGGTTTCGAAACTGTCTTCTATCGCCCAACGGTGCCCCTCCACGGTGACCAATTTCTCCAGGGTCGTCCCAGCCGGACACCAGGTGGAGAAAAAAGCGAGGTCACCATCGGCGATGTTGCGGCGGATCATCAGCCCGCGGGTCCAGGTGCCGGCAAAGTCCGCGTCGAAATCATCGGCGTCAAGATCGGCGAGTTCGAGATAGGCCCAATCATGCAGTCTCGCGCCTTTGCTTCCCTCGCCTGCCGACAGCCGTCTCCAGGCCTCCTCCGGCAAGGCTTCGGCGATATCCTTTGCCGTTCCAGCCACGGCCAGCGACTTGTCCCATGAGCGGAAGGAATGGGTGGCGTTCACGCCCAGCACATAGCCCTTGCCTGCTCGTTTGAGGGCCATTTCGATGTCACCCACGCCATAGACGCTGTCGGCCGCCACCCAGGAGAACGGCACATTGCCAGCGATGGCGTGCTCGATCATGGTGAGCGCCAAGGCGGGTTTGGTGGCAAAGCGGACGTGTTCGGGCACATGCGCTGCCGCCAGACGATCCCGGTCATCCGTCCAGACTTTCGGCAGATAGAGCGCCCGGTCGATGAAGGCATGGCCGTGCCGGGAGACGTAAGAGGCGAACACGCCGATCTGGCAATTGGTGATCTTGCCTGCCGAACCTGTATATTGCCGACCGACCCCGCAGGACGCTTTGCCCTGCTTGAGAAAGCCGGTCTCATCAAGCACGAGGACGGCATCAGGATCCGCAAGCGTTTCGAGCGTGTAATCGCGTACGATGTCACGCAACCGATCCGCATCCCAGCGCCCCCGGCCCAGAATTGCCTGTTGCCGCCATGGACCAGGATCGCCTACCGCTTCCGCGCGCATCCAGCCCGTCTTGCGTCTTTCGTCCCCCAGCAGGCCATCCAAAAACTGCCCCGCTGAAGCTGCCACACGCTCCTGGGTGAACAACGGGCGCAGCCGTGCCTTCACTTCCCGTAACGAAGACGCCCAAAGTTCAAGCGTTGTCTCGACCGATGCACCTGTCATCCATGACCTCCGAATCATGGAAACTCATGGATTCAGATGTCAACCGAAAATGCAACTGTAATGCTA
>NZ_RZMX01000005.1 GCF_003992665.1 Pelagibacterium montanilacus | reverse complement strand
TGTCCGTCGTCAGATGATTTGGCGCAATTTGGTGCGTCGAATAGAGGAGCGTTGGCCTCGTCTCTGGGTTGATTTTAAGCGGCGAGATTGCGGTGTTGCAAGCGCCGATGCTCGATGGTCTGTCGTTTGATCCTTTCTCGCTGTTTGATGATGGTTTGTGCCCTGTCGAAGTAGGCGTCGGCCGGGGTCACGTTATCGAGGCTTTCGTGGTAACGCTGGTGGTTGTAGTGCTCGATGAAGGCCTCAATCTGGGCCTCGAGATCACCAGGCAGGAAGTAGTTTTCCAGTAGCACGCGGTTCTTGAGTGTCTGGTGCCAGCGCTCGATCTTGCCCTGGGTCTGGGGATGGCAGGGGGCTCCACGGATGTGGCTCATGTTCTGGGCCTGGATGTAGTCGGCCAGCTCCCCCGCGATGTAACTCGGGCCATTATCGCTGAGCAGCCGAGGCTTGTGGTGGACATTGACCTGGTCGCACCCTGAGGCTGCCAGAGCCATGTCCAGCGTGTCGGTAACGTCCAGGGCCCGCATCGTTGAGCACAGCTTCCAGGCGATGATATAGCGGGAATAATCGTCGAGCACGGTCGAGAGATACATCCAGCCCCAGCCGATGAGCTTGAAATAGGTAAAATCGGTCTGCCACATCTGGTTGGGCCGGGAGGTTTTGGTATGGAACGCATCGGCGGCCTTGATTACCACATAGGCTGGGCTGGTGATCAGGTCGTGGGCCTTCAAAAGCCGGTAAACACTGGCTTCAGAGACGAAGTACCGCTTCTCGTCGGTAAACCGCACCGCCAGTTCCCGAGGCGAGAGTTCAGACTGCTCAAGCGCCATCTCAATGATCTGATCATGGATATCGATCGGGATCCGGTTCCACACCCGACTGGGCGCCGAGGGCCTGTCCTCCAGCGCCTCCGGGCCGCCACCGAGGTAGCGGTCATACCAGCGATAAAAGGTCCGGCGTGGAATTCCCAGTTTATCGAGCGTGCGTGTTGCTGGCAGATGGGATTGCTCGACCAGCCTGATGATCTCGAGCTTTTCGGATGCTGGATACCTCATGCGTCGTCGTCCCCATCCCCGATCATGCTTTTTTTAAGCAGACGGTTTTCAAGCGTCAGATCGGCAACACATTCCTTGAGCGCTCCGGCCTCACGGCGTAGATCCTTGACCTCGTCACTGGTGGCGGCGCGGGCGGTATCACCTGCAAGGCGACGCTTTCCCGCTTCCATGAATTCCTTGGACCAGGTGTAATAAAGGCTCTGGGCGATACCTTCCTTGCGGCACAGCTCGGCAATGCTGTCCTCGCCACGCAAGCCATCGAGCACGATCCGGATCTTGTCTTCTGCTGAAAAATGCCGCCGGGTTGCGCGGCGGATGTCCTTGACCACCTGCTCGGCAGGCTTTTTGGCTTTCGAGAATTTTGATCTCATCGTCGTTCCTTCGTCACTCCGACGAGACCAAAACTCTCCTTACATCACAAGCTCAAATCTGTGCCATTGGTGCTGACGGGGTACAAGGGAACGCTAGCCAATCAGAAGGTTGTCGCATTTGGCACGCGACCGGACCTGTTCGAGGCAAAAACCCGGATACCCTTCGAACGGCCGGTATGGGGCTTCTGACAAACCAACCTGAACGGCCGCAGCGGGCCGTTCAATTCGCTCAGCGTTGCGCGTGGCTTTGGACGGATCGTGACGACGAGATCGGAATCTGGCGGCCGAGTCCGGAAAAGGTTCTGGGTGTGTACACCGACTGGGCCGAACGCTATGCGTGAACGACAGGACGCAATGTGCCCGCGTGTGGGAATTTACCCTGTCGATAGGCAGCGTAATAGCCTGCGAGTTCCTCCTGCGACCCGGCGATGAAGGGCCCTTTCGCAACCACCTGCATGTTCTGCGGCTGTCCTGCATAGAGTAGCAGCCGTGCTCCGTGCCGGCCTGCCCGCATCGCAAGCAGGCTCGCGCCATCAGCGGAGGGTTCCGACCAGCCGACCATGTTCGCTCCCAGCCTTTCGGCAGTGCTGCCAACCTCGATGTCTCCGTCAATGACCACCAGGAAAACATTGTAGGGGGCAGGCAATTGCGGCGTGAAGACCGCTCCCGGCGTCACTCGGATGTCGGCCAGCGTGACCGGAACTTCGTTCAGTGTCGGCGCCGCTGCACGCTCCAACCGCCCGCTGTAAACCTTTGCGACAACGCCAGGCTCAGCGTGTACCGGCATCTCAGCGCTACGGAGGACCTGCACGCGCGGAGCCATGTTGCGCTGCGCTTCCGGAAGGACCAGCCAGAGCTGGAACAGGCGCATGCCGGTGGAGGTCTTTGTGTCTTCCCCATGGACGATGCCGCTGCCAGCGGTCATCCACTCGACATCGCCCTCGTCCAGCCGGCCGTTGATATCCTCCAGTGTACCATTGAGCATGAAGGTGACGGTCTCCAGCCCGGCATGAGGGTGCGCATCTCCAAGGGGCCCTGCCTGGGTGATGTTGTCGTCAGCCATCAGGAAGAAAGGGTCCGTCGCGGGCAGGTTATCAGGCTCCACCACCAGCGCGGCCTTGTGATTGTTGCCGGCGAAGCCAGGTCCGAGTGCCGGAATCGTGGAGACGCGGGTTATTGATCGTTCAAACATGACTCAGATTCTCCATGGAGTTTGATCCAGACGTTCACTACCGCGCCTAGCAACGCCCTCGACGAATGCTGCACGGCATCGTCGACAAGCGCATGCGATATGGACGCTTTGCCGGGAACGCTGCTGTTTATCGCAAGAATATGAGTCATAGCTTCTCCATCGGTGATGCCTCCGCAACGTAGAGGGGAGCCCTTCGGGTCAGTAGCTTCGATTCTAAGGAAGCTGTGTTGTTCAATATGAAACGCTTCGGGGGGCGATGCTCGGCGGGCTCGTTGCCACGCTCGCCGGATTGGTATGGACGCGCACGGCGCTCCGCTCCAATGGGAGCGGCACCTGAAACCGGCAAGCGGTCAGCCGATGCGCCCCAGATGCGTGATCTTGAATCCTTCGGGAGACTTCAGTCCAAAGCCCAGCATCCGGTCGAAACCGGCATGGCCCATCCAGAGTGCGCCGAGGGCCGCGACAGTGCCCGAGCCGATAACGAGGCCGACGGCGAGCAGGACCATCCCCAGGGCGTAGACGTGGACGACGTTGTAAACGACGGCGCCGGCCTTCGGGCCAAGCGCATAGCCCGCGAAACTGACATCGGGCAGCAGAAAAAGTATCACGGCCAACCACCAAGCGAGGCTGTGATCCAGATAAGCAAACAGGGCGATCGCGGTGACGAACACGATCGCCGCCTCGATACGTTGCCAGACGATAGTGTCCATGGTGTCCCCCTTTCTCGTGGGTTGGGAAGTCGCCTGCCGGCGGGCCCCAGCGATTGCCAGCTTGTGCTGTCTGGTCGGGAGCGGCGGCCGAAGACTTGCGGCAGGGTCGGTTGCGTCTCACGTGGCAATCCTGTTCCGGGCTTTGACCTGCATCAATAGGGCGTGCCAGTATTTTGTCGCTGCACCCGGGCCGCTTCGGCCCACCAGGAGAGATCTGCGGCGAAGCGTGGGAAGGCCCGGGCGAGGGCGTCTCCAAATTCGCCTACGGGGTGCGCGTCTGCATCCAGGGCCTTGCCGATGCTGCCCACTGCGAGCGAGCTGGAAATCGGCACCATCCCCATTTCGGAAATCGTTCCATGCCAGGCGAGGGCCGCCCGAACCCCGGAGGAGCGACCTGCGGAATAGCTCGCGATTGCCGCGGGCCGCCAGAACCATTCCTCAAGGAAATGGTCGGTCAGGTTCTTCAGTCCCGGCTGGATGCCCCAATTGTATTCACCGGTGACGAAGACGAAGGCATCGGCGCTCCGAATGCTTTCCGCAAGCTCTTCCATCGCGGGCGGTGCGTCGCCGACGGGGTACTCCTTGTACATGCGGTCGAGCATGGGCAGATCGACTGCCTTGGCGTCGATCAGCTCTGCATCGGCACCGAGGCCGTTCAGCTCCCGGACAACATACCGGGCAAGGCGGATGCCCAGCCGGTCCGTGCGGTAGGAACCATAAAGGACGAGGATGCGATGGGCCATGATGTCTCCCTTCGGTATATGGCAAGGACGGCGACCAGGCGGCCCGAGAGGGGGCGGCACTGTCGTCCGCTTCCCATTGTCCCCGACGTCACGTTGGCGCCTTCAGGCACCTTTTCGTTCCGCATGAACCTCACTGACGCCACGATCGATCAGCGGGCCGTGATCGGCCGCGATGTTGCGGACGCAAGCAGCACAGGCGCTGGAGGAAATACTAACTGCGAACGCTGCAGCGGCAATGGTTCTCAGGTTCTCCTTTGCAGGTGGGGATGGATCACGACGTGCCCAGCATGATGTTTAGGCTGCTGCCGCAGCCTGAAAGCCTCTCAATTGGTCACAAACTCCAGCAGGTCGGCGTTCAGGACGTCGGCGTTCACCGTCAGCATCCCGTGCGAGAACCCGGGATAGGTTTTCAGCATGCCGTCCTGGAGCAGTTCTATCGCCTTCAGCGCCGAGGCGGCGATCGGAACGACCTGGTCGTCCTCCCCATGCAGGACCAGCGTTGGCACGGTGATCGCCTTGAGGTCCTCGGTCTGATCGGTTTCCGAGAAGGCCTTGATGCCGTCGTAGTGAGCCTTTGCGCTTCCCATCATGCCCTGCCGCGACCAGTTCTGGATGACACCCACATGGACCGTCGCGCCGTCGCGGTTGAATCCGTAGAACGGCCCGGCCGGGACATCGCGGAAGAACTGCGCGCGATTGCTGGCAAGGGCCGACCGGAAACCGTCGAAGACCTCCATTGGCGTGCCCTCGGGATTGGCTTCGGTCTGCAGCATCAGAGGCGGGATGGCGGCGACAAGGACGGCCACCCGGCCCGCGGGTTCGCCGTGCCGCGCCACGTAGCGCGCCACTTCGCCGCCACCGGTGGAATGGCCGATGTGAACCGCGTTGCTCAGATCCAGCGCCTCGGCGACGGCGAAGGCGTCCGCCGCGTAGTGGTCGATGTCGTGGCCCTCTGCCACCTGCTCCGACCGTCCATGACCGCGCCGATCATGCGCGACGACGCGATAGCCCTTCGACAAAAAGAAGAGCATCTGCGCATCCCAGTCGTCGGAGCTAAGCGGCCAGCCATGGTGGAAAACGATGGGCTGGGCGCCCCGCGGGCCCCAGTCCTTATAGAAAATCTGTACGCCGTCGTCGGTCGTGACAAAGCCCATGATGGATTCTCCTTCCGGAACGTTGTGGGTAGAGGTTCTCTACATCGCGCCAGTGCGGCGATCGGGGCGGACCGACGCCAACCCTAGGATATGTGCTGCACCCGCAAGGCCCAGGGCGACTAGCGCAACCGGATAGGCCATGAGCACAGCGCCCGACCTAATGATGGAAAGGGTAGCCAGCAACGCGATCGCACCAGATCGCCGCTCAAAGCGGCCAGCGCGCGGCGCCATCCATAGGCAATGGCCTTGTTCACGATGAAGGGCCGGGCGTCGCGGCCTGGGTCGCGCTGACGAAGAGAAAGGTCAGATAGGCCGGGAGTTCCATTCTCGCATCCTTCGGCGAATTTGCCATCGAATATGCACACAACCTGCCGTTCCCACGAACACTTCACTAGTGCCATACTCGCGCGAGCTGTGTCGCCAGACGAGGAACGCCGGAATGAACATCGAGGATCTGCAGACCTTCGTCGCCGTGGCCGATGCCGGGGGCGTTTCGGCCGCCGCGCGCCGGCTCGGCATCTCCAAGTCAATCGTAAGTCGGCGGCTCTTTCGGATCGAAGCCGAACTCGGTACCCAGCTCCTCGCACGGACGACCCGCGGAGCCGCGCTTACGGAGGCAGGCACGACATTCAGAGATCATGCGGCCCGGGCCAGTGCCGAGATCGACACGGCGAGGGAAGCGATCGTCCCGGCCGGCGGGTTGCGTGGCCGTTTGAGGATCGCGGTGCCGCTCACCTCCGGCCCGACGCGCTTTGCCCCCGCGCTCGCGGAGATGGCGCATCGCCACCCGCTGCTCCATATCCATACCTCCTACAGCGACCGTTTCGTCGATCTCATTGCGGAAGGGTTCGACTGCGCGATCCGGGTCGGCACCCTTCCGGATTCCAACCTGATCGCGAATCGCATCGGCCCGATCCATGGGTCGCTCGTCGCGAGCCCCGGATACATCAAGGCGCACGGGGCGCCCCAGACGCCCGATGAGGTCGTCGCCCATGAGGCGCTCATGCAGGGAACAGAGGCCTGGCAATTTCTGGACGGCGACAAGATCGTCACGGTTCAACCGCAGGGCCGATTCAAGGCCGACAGCGGTGCGGCGCTCGCTGCCGCCGCGGCGGCAGGGCTCGGCATCGCCCGGCTCCCCGATTGCATCCTGCATGACTATGTGGCGTCTGGTGTTCTCGTCCCGATCATGACGGACTACCCCCCGCCTTCGGCGGGCATTTATGTCGTCCGACCGCCGGGTCTGCATCCCGCGCGGAAAATCCGGGTCCTCACCGAAACTCTGATCGACTATTTTGCACGAAATCCGGACACCCTGGGGCCGCTCCCCTTCAATCGCGGAGGGGGGAGCCCTGACCGACAGATGACGTTCGGGAGAGGCGAATGACCGGCCCACGAGAGAGCTTAAGCGTTCCTCGTTCCGCGACACAGCTTGATGCGCGCCAAGACTAGCCGTCGGGGAGCAGCGTCGCCAATCTGCAGCTCGACCGCACCGGTGGCGCCTAGCCGCTCGGGGAGTCTGAATGCGTCGATACCAGGCATTCGTATCGGCAAGGATATCTGCCGATATGCGCGGCGGCACAGGGTGGCCATCATCCTGCTCTGTCCGTTCCCAAAGGCACAGTTCGATCGCCGTTCCGATTGGCAGGACGTGTTGCGCCAGCCAAAGACTTGACTCCCGATCAACGATATCTCCTGCTGAACGGCCAGTTGGAGATCGATGGCGGGACGCTGAGGGTAGTGCCGCGCCTTGAGCCGCAGGGCGTTGTGATCGGCGAAAGCCGCCGGTCCGAATGAACCATCTCCCGCTGCCGGAGTGATCCGGCGGCTGGCACCACAGTGGAAACGAAGCCTGGCGCGACCGCGCGCGGGCGTTGCACTTTGAAAGGAGCGGGCCGATGGCCGCAGAAGGGTTGGGGCCTGTCATCGGCCCGGCGGTCGTGCTGATGGGAGCCGCGGTGATTGCCGTGCCGCTGTTTCGGCGTCTGGGGCTGGGGTCGGTGCTTGGTTATTTCGCTGCCGGGGCACTGGTCGGGCCTTCGGTGCTGGGGCTGTTCACCGACCCGGATACTATCCTGCATTTTGCGGAACTGGGCGTGGTGATGTTCCTGTTCATCATCGGGCTGGAACTGCGCCCGCAAAAGCTCTGGGCGCTGCGTGGACAGATCTTCGGGCTGGGGCTGGCTCAGGTGAGCCTCGCGATTGCCTTGCTGACGTTGGCGGGTGCGCTGGTCTTCGCGCTGCCACCGGTCACCGCGTTCATCGCCGGTGCGGGGTTCGTGCTGTCTTCCACGGCCGTGATCATGTCCACCTTGCAGGAGCGCGGCGAGATCGCCAGCACTGAGGGGCAGAAATCTGTCTCGATCCTGCTCTTTGAGGATTTGTTGATCGTGCCGTTGCTGGCGATTGTCGCCTTTCTGTCGCCTGTCGGGCAGGGCGAGGCCGGGTTTGGGCCGTTGGCACTTGCCCTGTCGGGACTGGTGGCGCTGCTTGTGGCCGGGCGTTGGCTGCTCGATCCGTTTTTTGCCCTGCTGGCGCGCGCCCGGGCCCGCGAGGTGTTGAGCGCCGGAGCGCTCCTTGTCGTGTTGGGGGCCGCCCTTCTGATGGAGGTTGTGGGCCTTTCGATGGCGATGGGCGCGTTTGTGGCCGGGGTTCTGCTCTCTGGCTCCAGCTATCGCCATCAGATCGAAAGCGACATCGAGCCGTTCAAGGGCCTTCTGATGGGGTTGTTCTTTCTGGCGGTCGGCATGTCGCTGAACCTGGCTGTCGTGGCCACGGAATGGCCGCTGCTGCTGGCCATGCTGGTGGTCTATGTGCTGGTCAAGGCGGTGGCCATCTTTGCCACGGCGCGGGCTTTCGGCGGAGCCACTTTGCCCGCCTTGCGCCGAACCGCCATGTTTGCCCAGGGCGGTGAGTTCGCCTTTGTGCTCTACACTGCGGCGCTGGCGGGAGAGGTGATCGATGCGCGGGAAAATGCGATTTTTTCGACTGTCGTGATCCTGTCCATGGCGATCACGCCGCTGATCCTGGTCGCCGCCGACCGGCTGCTGCGCGCCCCGGGTGCCGCGCTGGATGGGGTGGAGGCAGCGAACGGGCTGCGTGGGCAGGTCCTGGTGATCGGCTTCGGACGCTTTGGTCAGATCGCCCTGCAGATGTTGCTGGCGCGGTGCGAGCAGGTCTCGGTCATCGAAAACAACCCCGACCGAATCCGGGAGGCAGCGCGCTTCGGGTTCAAGGTCTATTACGGCGATGGAACGCGGCTCGACATCCTGCACGCTTCGGGCGCGGCGCAAGCGCAGGTGGTCCTGATCTGCGTCGATGATCGTCGAGCAGTCAGCACGATCGTCGAACTGATCCAGCACGAATTTCCGAATGCAGCAGTGCTGGCGCGAAGCTATGACCGGGGACATTCGATAGAGTTAATCCGCGTGGGCGTGGACTATGAGATCCGTGAGACCGTCGAATCGGCCTTGCAAATGGGGGCCGAAGGGCTACGCCGCCTTGGCTGGGACGAGGCCGCCGTGACCGAAGCGCTAGGCGATATCCGCCGCCGCGATGCGCAGCGCCTGACCGAACAGGTACAGGGCGATTTCATGTCCGGTCAGGACAAGTTGCTGCCTACGCCAGTTCCAGAGCCACTGGCCCCCATCCAGTTCCCCCAAAAAGCAGATTCGTGACGAAAAGATGGTTATTGACTGTAGATGGGCATTCGGCTGGCCTTCCCTACGGTCAAAAGCCTATCAGGTTGTTGAAGGTGGGTAGCAAATCAGATTCCGCGCCGCCGGTTTTGTGAGGGAGGCAAGGATGAGAAGGCTCTTCTAGTTGAGTGGCAAGGCTTGGGCGGAGATCGAGCCGCATCTCCCAGAAAACCAGCCGGGTGCATGTAGGACTGATGATCGGCGTGTGATCAGCCGCATCCTCCACGTGTGTAAGACAGGCTGCGGTAGCCAAGATTGCCGAGCCGAATACGGTCCGCCAACGACGATCAATACCGCTTTAGCATTACAGTTGCATTTTCGGTTGACATCTGAATCCATGAGTTTCCATGATTCGGAGGTCATGGATGACAGGTGCATCGGTCGAGACAACGCTTGAACTTTGGGCGTCTTCGTTACGGGAAGTGAAGGCACGGCTGCGCCCGTTGTTCACCCAGGAGCGTGTGGCAGCTTCAGCGGGGCAGTTTTTGGATGGCCTGCTGGGGGACGAAAGACGCAAGACGGGCTGGATGCGCGCGGAAGCGGTAGGCGATCCTGGTCCATGGCGGCAACAGGCAATTCTGGGCCGGGGGCGCTGGGATGCGGATCGGTTGCGTGACATCGTACGCGATTACACGCTCGAAACGCTTGCGGATCCTGATGCCGTCCTCGTGCTTGATGAGACCGGCTTTCTCAAGCAGGGCAAAGCGTCCTGCGGGGTCGGTCGGCAATATACAGGTTCGGCAGGCAAGATCACCAATTGCCAGATCGGCGTGTTCGCCTCTTACGTCTCCCGGCACGGCCATGCCTTCATCGACCGGGCGCTCTATCTGCCGAAAGTCTGGACGGATGACCGGGATCGTCTGGCGGCAGCGCATGTGCCCGAACACGTCCGCTTTGCCACCAAACCCGCCTTGGCGCTCACCATGATCGAGCACGCCATCGCTGGCAATGTGCCGTTCTCCTGGGTGGCGGCCGACAGCGTCTATGGCGTGGGTGACATCGAAATGGCCCTCAAACGAGCAGGCAAGGGCTATGTGCTGGGCGTGAACGCCACCCATTCCTTCCGCTCATGGGACAAGTCGCTGGCCGTGGCTGGAACGGCAAAGGATATCGCCGAAGCCTTGCCGGAGGAGGCCTGGAGACGGCTGTCGGCAGGCGAGGGAAGCAAAGGCGCGAGACTGCATGATTGGGCCTATCTCGAACTCGCCGATCTTGACGCCGATGATTTCGACGCGGACTTTGCCGGCACCTGGACCCGCGGGCTGATGATCCGCCGCAACATCGCCGATGGTGACCTCGCTTTTTTCTCCACCTGGTGTCCGGCTGGGACGACCCTGGAGAAATTGGTCACCGTGGAGGGGCACCGTTGGGCGATAGAAGACAGTTTCGAAACCGCCAAGAACGAGTTTGGCCTCGACCACAATGAGACCCGATCCTGGCATGGCTGGCATCGCCATGTATCGCTCGTCATGCTCGCCTTCGCGATGGTGGCGGTTATCCGCCATCGCGCCAACGCCGTGCCGCCCCCAAAAACGATGCGGCCCGCAAGGCGCAAGATCGACAGTTGATCCGATGGTCGATTCAGGAAATCCGGCGCATCGCTACCCGCCTTGCTCGCGCGCACATTGATCCATCATCCATTATCGCATGGTCGCTCTGGCGACGAGCACATCAGGCCGCCGCTCAACGCGCACAACTCAAATCGAAAATGCAACTGTAATGCTA
>NZ_RZMX01000004.1 GCF_003992665.1 Pelagibacterium montanilacus | reverse complement strand
GCCTCGTCCTCAACCACAAGCACAGCGATCTGATCGGTCATATCGGAGTGCCCTCCTTCACCTCGCCGGCCACGTCAAACCGAAGGCTCGCGCTGATGTCTTGCAGCAGATGAATGGAAGCCTGCAGCGTTGCGGGCATTTCGCCACGCTCAGTGCCAGTCTCAATTTTCACTTCTGTGGCCACATCAACAATGTCGATCGCTTCCTCTACGCTGAGAACTTGCTTTTCGATCAGGCGGTGAAGCAGACATTCCACCAGAAGCATGGCTGCCTGACCGTGCGCATCAGCTTCCCGCGCGTGTGGCATGTCGTGTTTGTTGGAAATATCGTGGTTCATCGTTCTCTCCTGCGCAGGCGAGAGCACAATGTCCCTCAGCCGCCGGAGCCTGATACCGGGCCGACGATGATGTCTTGTAGGCCAATTACGTCGGCAGAACCATCACCTGGATCAACAATGAATAATAACTTCAGACAATATCAAAGCAAGCCAGGTCGTGAAATGGTGAAACCATGAAAAACCGCTTCATCGATAAGCTGCAAGGCTTTTGCACCCTCTCACCAGCCGAGGTAGCTGCGCTTGCAGAAGCGACGTCGCGACCGACCAAGGTTCCGCTCAAGACTGACTTGATACGCGAGGGCGACAGACCGGGGCCCGTGTTCGTCATCCTCGACGGATGGGCCTGCCGATACAAGATCCTGCCCAACGGAACGCG
>NZ_RZMX01000003.1 GCF_003992665.1 Pelagibacterium montanilacus | reverse complement strand
AGAGTCGGTTTCGAAACTCATGACTGGCGGGCCAGTCGCCTCACGAGGAGCATGACCGAGGCGGCGTAAAGGAAGGTGGCTGCTGAATTGATGGTGGCCTCGAAGTCCTTTGCCAGGCGCCGGTTGCGGCAGATCCACGCAAAGAAGCGCTCGACCACCCATCTGCGTGGCAAGACGGCAAAGCCGACCTGATCCGGGGGCTTCTTGACGATTTCGACGATGATGTTGGTGGCGGTGGTCACGCGCTCATGATTGTAGCCGCCATCGGCCCATACATGTTTGATGAAGGGGAGCAGAGGGCGCGAGATCTGTAGCAGTGGTCCGCCGCTGTCTCTGTCCTGGATGTCGGCCGGATGCGGCTCGACCAGTAGCGGCCGCCCATCGGTATCGACCAGTGCATGGCGCTTGCGCCCTTTGATCTTCTTTCCTGCATCGTAGCCACGCGGGCCGCCGGCTTCGGTGGTTTTGACGGATTGGCTGTCGATTATGGCTGCGGACGGACTGGCCTCGCGGCCGGCGCGCTCACGGTCCATCATGACCAGGGCATGGTTGATCTTCTCAAAGACCGAGCCGTCGCGCAATGCGGCGAACCACCGATAGACGGTCGGCCAAGGCGGAAAGTCCGAGGGTAGGAGACGCCAAGTGATGCCGCCGCGCAGGACGTAGAAAATTGCGTTGATGATCTCGCGCATCGGCCAGGCCCGGGGCCGCCCCGTTCTACAGGCCGCAGGCAGGTGCGGCTGGATCAGGCGCCACTCCACGTCCGTCAGATCGGTCTGGTATCGCGTGGCACGACGGTTATGCTGTTCACGGGTGGTCGGGGTCCACATGACATTCTCCATGCAGGTCAGCAAACCGCTTGGAATCATGCCAACCTCGACCGCTCAACCCCTTTCGAAACGGCCTCTTAGCGGCTTTCATGTTGACCCAGGCTATACTGGAAAACTAATATTCGCCGTATTTAATGCTGGTCCAAAAACTATCGTAATCCGGGAATCTGATGATGCATTCTTGATATGGTTCGCGAGACTGGAATCCCCCAGCAGACACGATGCGCGGAAAAAACCAGGCCACTATAATATCTCGAGCGAGATGGCCTCGAACATTCCGCGTGAGAGCGCCTCAGTAAATTCCCTATTGGCCAGAATAGAAACCTTAGAGCGGTTTCATAGAATGGTATTGACTGTCAGCGCGACCCTAGTGTCAATTATATTGTCTGCAATAGCTTCCTTCTTCGCAGGGCTTTGGGGAGTATGATGACCAAGGGATATGTGCTAAATAACAGTTTGAGCGTCAGAGATATAGACCGCATCATATATGGGTTAGAACGATGCGGCTTCACCGCCGTCTTGTTACCGTTCGAGATCAAGGACATCAATCCAACAGATGACGTTGCGATTGTAGGGCTACCTGCCGCGACGGAGGATCTGGTTGACATAGAGGACCTGGTGGCTCGATGCGTAGCGATCGGAATCCGGATAGTGATCCTTTGGCTGTCGGTCGACGCCACGTTGCCGCCGACACTTGGCAGTTATGGGGCCGCCGCAGCCCCACCCGAAGCTGACGAACTCGGCGATATACTTGGTGGCGCAGCGCTATGGCTTGATCCAGTCGGCATCCCTCGACCGAAAGAGCTTATTCCGCGCAATAAGTGCTGAAATGTCGCGAACATTTAGTTACGTCGTAGAGCATGATTACGGCTTCGCCCCCAATCCTTATTGGGGCGTATGCTCACTTGCGAACTGCAAGCCGCGAATTCGGAAGATCGGCTCCGTTGGCGATCTGGTGCTTGGCACTGGATCCTCAGGCGCGGGACTTCAAGGACGCTTGATATACTGGATGAAAATTGACGAGATTATATCATTTGATCAGTATTGGACTGACATTCGATTCCGCAATAAGAGGCCGTTTCGAAAGGGGTTGAGCGGTCGAGGTTGGCATGATTCCAAGCGGTTTGCTGACCTGCATGGAGAATGTCATGTGGACCCCGACCACCCGTGAACAGCATAACCGTCGTGCCACGCGATACCAGACCGATCTGACGGACGTGGAGTGGCGCCTGATCCAGCCGCACCTGCCTGCGGCCTGTAGAACGGGGCGGCCCCGGGCCTGGCCGATGCGCGAGATCATCAACGCAATTTTCTACGTCCTGCGCGGCGGCATCACTTGGCGTCTCCTACCCTCGGACTTTCCGCCTTGGCCGACCGTCTATCGGTGGTTCGCCGCATTGCGCGACGGCTCGGTCTTTGAGAAGATCAACCATGCCCTGGTCATGATGGACCGTGAGCGCGCCGGCCGCGAGGCCAGTCCGTCCGCAGCCATAATCGACAGCCAATCCGTCAAAACCACCGAAGCCGGCGGCCCGCGTGGCTACGATGCAGGAAAGAAGATCAAAGGGCGCAAGCGCCATGCACTGGTCGATACCGATGGGCGGCCGCTACTGGTCGAGCCGCATCCGGCCGACATCCAGGACAGAGACAGCGGCGGACCACTGCTACAGATCTCGCGCCCTCTGCTCCCCTTCATCAAACATGTATGGGCCGATGGCGGCTACAATCATGAGCGCGTGACCACCGCCACCAACATCATCGTCGAAATCGTCAAGAAGCCCCCGGATCAGGTCGGCTTTGCCGTCTTGCCACGCAGATGGGTGGTCGAGCGCTTCTTTGCGTGGATCTGCCGCAACCGGCGCCTGGCAAAGGACTTCGAGGCCACCATCAATTCAGCAGCCACCTTCCTTTACGCCGCCTCGGTCATGCTCCTCGTGAGGCGACTGGCCCGCCAGTCATGAGTTTCGAAACCGACTCT
>NZ_RZMX01000002.1 GCF_003992665.1 Pelagibacterium montanilacus | reverse complement strand
GCAGCCTTCCTGGCCGAGGCGCGATCGGTCTTGGCGAACCAGGAGCCGCGAGGCTTTTCGTTGTCCGATTGTCCGATCAGCACGATGGCGGGGAGGTCGGTGACCTCACCGGGGAGTTTCTGAGCAGGTACGGCCATTGTCGTGTCCTTTTCTAACAAAAGAGCCCCCACATGGGGGGCTCGGATCAGGGTTCACATCGGTGACGGCGATAGCGGCACGAACCGCCATGCACAGCACCGTGCAGCGCCAGCATAGCCCAAAAAGACAATTATGTCAATGTTTTAGCCGAAACCCTCCCCGAACACCCCCATCGCATCCCTCAATATTCCGACGCGAGCATCAGGGTCAGAACCCGTTCGGTCACCTCTGGATTGGTGGGGTCGGGAGAGCCGTACTCGAGCTGCTTGTCGAGGTAATCGATCTTCCAGAACAGGGTATGCCCTTCGACCACGATCGACCCGAAATCGTGCTCTCCATAGGGATCATTGTCGGGGGTGAAACCGTCGAAGGCCTGTATGGATCGGACGGCCTTGGTGGCGATCGGCGCGCCCAGTGCGAGAACGCCGGTGGTGAGTATCCATCGCCCACCGAAGAAACTGGTTCTCAGGGCGTCGTTAAGATCGCGCACTTGGCGTTTGGTCTGGTCAAGGGTGTGAACTTCAGACATTGCAGGGCTCCATGGGTTGAGCGCCTGCACCGGGAATAGAATAGGGGCCGCGCCCAAAAATGGGCAGGCGCGACCCCATCGTGACAGAGGGCCCTAAAGGACCGTCAAGTGAGCCCTACCAACGGCCCCAGGACGGACCGGGCCTCTGCTCAATCCTTCCCGAGCGAGAGCGCAGCGAATGCGTCGAGGTCCAGAACAATGAAGCGGGGGCGCTTCACCTTTTTCATGCCTGTCCCCTCCACCTGCTGGCGCGGCTTGCCGCTGGTATCGGGCATTTGCACTTCCCATTGCAGCAGGTAGCGCTCCAGGCGTTCCACCTTGTTGGCGCCGAAGCGGTTGCACAACGCATCGGGATCGAGAACGGCCTGCATGATCCCGGAGACTTCCCGCCGGATTGCCCAGCGGTCGACGACAGCCGCACCCTTGTGCTCGCCTTTTTTGATGAGCGGAGCCTTGGATTTGTCGCGCAGGTCCGCCTGTAGTTTGATGATCGTGTCCTTAACCTCGTCATCGGCCGCACCGCGATGAAGCCGCATGACCAGTTCCGAGCGCTCGAAGATCGCCAGCATTGCCTCCTGCACCCGGTCTTGATCGAATGGAACGACGCCTTTTGCAGATGCAAAGCAAAGAGTCGCATACACCGTCCCGAAAGCATTCACGTACCGCGACTGCAGATCAGGATACTTGGCACTGATAATTGCCTGAAACCGCTCAAGGGAGTTCGTAAACTGCCTCTCGGCGGATTGATCACGGATAATGTGCCAAACAAGGTAGCGGATCGGCTGTCCGTAATCCTGGGAAAGGCGCTTCGCACACCGGCCGAGCATACCGCTGCGCTTGGCTTTATCGTAGTATCGATCATTGACAATTGAATCGAGGATCCCGGTATCGGCTCTAGGAACTGAGACATCGATGTACCGGACTTCCTCGCCCGCCACCCTTGTGCCGTTGCTTAGAACGACCAACGGTTTTTCGGACGTCGTCATCACGGAAACGCGAAACCTCAGCTCAGACTGGCCCACCGCGACGGCCCCGCTCTTGCTACGACCTCTGCCGCGACCGTCCCGCACCTTAAACGCCATGGCCCGGATGACTTCTCTGCACTCAGAAGTTCCTCCCTGGAGCGAGCCGAACTCATCGAACACCACGCAACCGTCTCGACACTCGGCACCCTTTTCCTCGAAGAAGGTCGGGGTGACGTTGAGCGTCGGCAAATCCAGATAGGTTGCGCGTTCAGACACGGATTGCGCCAAGCATAATGCCGCCGTTTTGCCGCGCCCGGAGAAGCCCGATAGGTTAAATGCAATGCCGACCCCCTCTTGTCCAAACCTTAAGAACGGCCCTGCCAGGCCCACCCCAACTGCAAAGACCGCGAAATTGGAGTTTCGACAGAGCGTTCCAATGCGTCTCTGCCAGACACTGAGCTTATTCGCCCAGTTTTTCACTGACGCTCCTAAAACTGCATCCTCGTGTAGGACCCTTGGCGTTGGTTCTGAGGAGAATGTGTTTGTCTTGAAAACATAATCACCGCTCTCGTGCCAACCTAGGGTCCGGGTCAGGTGCATCGCCTTGGCGTCTTGAGGCGGAGCGCTGAGCACTTGCTTCAAATTCTGCTCAGTGAGCTGGGCATCATCCCGCACCCCGGAATCAAGCAAGGCGGAGAGCACCTTTTTTGCTTCGCGCAGCTCTGCTCTGGGCCTGAGCAGGCTTCTGATTCTTCCCTCGAAGTCGACGAATTCAAGTTCGACCTTATGGTGGGCTGAATCATCGGTGATAATGTCGCGCCTATAGAGGACGGTCGGCGTGTCCGGACCCGCCATTCCCTTGTTTGGCGGCTGATGCACATAGACATTGCGCAATATGGGGCCACTCTTGGTCTTGCGGCCTTGAGAGGGGCGAGCGATGCCGTTCTTCTTCATATCCATGATTTTTCCCTTTGGGTTTCAAGTGAGCGCACGCAACCGCTCACTGCTCAGCGTTAAGCGGCGTGCCAAAATTCGTTTCATACGATCGAAGGGAGAGACTGCAGCTGCGCCGCACTTCGCCCAATAGCGCCGAAAACCAGCTCTATGGGGGGATCAGAGGGTATCCAGAGGCACCTGTACGGATGGAGGGTGCCATTTCGCAGCACTGGGCACGGCGCACGCACTGCGTGTCCAAGCCCCGGACGCTGAGCAGGTCACCAATCCCCCAGAGAGACATCCAGGCCAACCACTCCTCACGCCTAGCTCCCCATAAGAGACGGCTCGCCCAGACACCGCGTGGGCTGTTCTCCAGCGCTCGCGTTTCGCGCGGCTGGAATTTCAGCATATACCTAAGCCGAGTTCTGACGTCCGATGGGGTAAGAGGTTGGACGTGAACGGGACGATTTCTCAGCGCTGAATCGGCGCGAGGGCGTACGGCGAATGCGGCGCGAACGGCCTCCTGCGGCGCAGCTGCAAGGAGAGCATGGAAGTGCGGCTCCCAGACTGGTGGACCCTCGAGCGGTCTCACCAGGTGAACTTCCAGCAAGGCAAAACCAACCGGATCGTAACCCCCTTCGACAAGTCTTTCGCACCCGCTACGCCACTTCCGGAGTACAGATCGGGGACAAACGCTCGATAACTGACCCTCGGCGTAGCGCCGGAGAGTTCCCACGCTCAGCATCAGCCAGTCGTCCCGCACGGGAAGCAGGGCGTTAAGGATCCGGCGAAGACGCTCTTGCTCGTACGGACAGGCGGCTGAACGCCGTTCGTAGACATCGCCCAGGTCCAATTGCATGCGGTCACTGGCCTCGGATGCACCTAGAGCGGCAGAAAGCGCGCCAAACACGCTCCTGGAACTGCGTGAGAGCTGGTCAAGCTCTGAAGGTGACAGGCGGTAAGTCACTGCTCCGCCCCCGGCTCGCTGGTGCTTGCGCGGCGGCCGGCCTCGAGAAACGCGACGATGTCGCGGAAAGCGTAGAGAATGCGCCCGTGGGCCTTGATAAAATGCAGAACGGGCTTGCCGGGAATGGGTCCAACAGAGCGGTGGTTTGCCAGGGTCTTGACCGAAATCCCGAGATACGCCGCTGCCTCGACCGCATTCAGAAGATCATCGGGCCGATACTCACGACGCGTCCAACCCGAAGCCCTCACCTGAGGACCATCAGCGCTCTGCTCCTCTGCATTAGAGGATACAGACTTGGGTGGCGCTGGACTGAGTTTAGCGGGGGGTATGTCATCCGGCTGAGGCCGAACACGAGACACATAGCGCGCAGTCAAAGGGTTGCCGTCCAGAGCGTGATGTCCCGCGACTTTGCGGGATAACCCAGGAACAACAAGTAGGCTTTCGCCTGGCGGCTGCTTCTGAATATCCTCACGCGCAAGGGGATCGCGCTCACAACGCTCACGTCCGACGAGAAGCGGATCGCGACCACGCTCTACCGCGTGTGCGGAATTACTTATCCGCCTAACCGGCTGCTTATATCTAGAGGAGATTTTTTTGATCTTCCGAACCATCGAGTCCCTGCCTTTCAAGACGAGGACGTAATCGAGGTCGGATAAAGGGATGCCGATATCGATCACACCCCCGCAATTAACGAGTGTGCTTTCGAACGGTCATCCCGGACGCATACCCCCGGCTGAAGGGTACTGGGGCGTCAAGGCATTGGGCTATCGCCCAAACTGCTCCTGTCTTTCGACGAGGAGTCGATCTTGTTCGTGTACGCCGGCGCCAGAAACCTTTCAGCTCCCAGCGATAAGCTCAACCAGAACTTGGGCCCATTTATCCCGGCCGTTCCCGGAAAATCAAGCAAAAATTTCGGCAGAGCGACGTTTTTTGTGATTGCTAGGTGATTGCTAGCCGCTCACCGCAACCGGCCTTAGATCAGCTAAGTGTTTGAAAAAATTGGCGCACCCGACACGATTCGAACGTGTGACCTCTGCCTTCGGAGGGCAGCGCTCTATCCAGCTGAGCTACGGGTGCCCGTGGCGACGCACATGGCGTGGTTCGTCTCGGAACGGGGCGGACCCTACTTCAACACTCTTCGGTTCGCAACACCCTGTTTGCGCCATCTCGACGTTTGCTCCGGCGCCCCGGCCCCGGCCGGATCGCCACCTCCCTCGCCCACGACCCGTTCTGCGTCGGTTGCGGTGGTGCCGGAGGTGTCGCCTCTCTCCTCTTGCCGCCTTCGGCCAGTCCGCGCAGGCTACCGCCTGGCGTAAGCGATGGCCGCAATCGGGCCAAACACCGCCGTCATCGCAACGGTGAACGCCAGCGACACGAAGATGGCCGGACCATCCACCACGCCACCCATCAGCCCGCGCACGGCAGTCACAACATGGGTCACCGGGTTGAACCAGACCGCGGTTTCGAGCCAGCCCGGCATGGTCGCGGGATCCACAAAGACGTTCGAGGCGAAGGTCAGCGGGAAGAGGATCAGCATCGAAACGGTCATCACCGTCGCCGGGGTGCGCATCACCAGCCCCATCAGCGTGAAGATCCAGCCGAGCCCGAAGGCAAAGACGACCAGCAGCCCCACCCCCAGCACCACGCCCACCACACCGCCATCCGGGCGATAGCCGATCGCAAGGCCCACAAGGATCGTGACCAGCGACGCCAGGCAGTAGCGCAACACGTCCCCCAGCATCGCCCCGGCCAGCGGCGCCGGCCGCCAGATCGGCAGCGAGCGGAACCGGTCGAACATGCCCTTGGAGATGTCGGTGTTCAGCGACACGCCCGTATAGACCGAGGTGAAGATCACCGTCTGGGCCAGAATGCCCGGAAGCAGGAACTGCAGATAGGCATCGGGCGAGCCCGCCAGCGCCCCGCCGAAAAGGAACGTGAACATGAAGGTGAACATGATCGGCGTGCCCACAACGTCGAACAGTTGCTCGGGCACATGCCGGATCTTGAGCACCGCCCGCCACCCGAAGGTCAGAACGTTCGAGGCGGCGGAGGGCCGCGGCGGCCGCGCGCGTCGGGCGATGGCGCGCGCCAGCATGGTGTCGGGATCGTGCCGGTTCATGGCGTATCCTCATCTTTGGCGTCGGCAGGGGGCCGGCCCGTCAGCGCCAGGAACACTTCATCAAGGCTCGGCTGGCCGAACGCAAAGCTCATCACAGCCATGCCCTCTGCGTCCAGCGCCGAAATCGCCGATGCGGCCACAGCGCTGTCTCCCGCCTGTACGCTCAGCGCGGCGGGGTCGGCATCGGGCAAGGCCTCGAGCCCGAATTTGTCGGCAAGAAGAACCGCGGCCCGGCCCGCGATTTCGGGTGCTTCAAACGCAAGATGCAGAACCCGCACCCCGATCGAGGCCTTGAGCGTGGCCGACGTGCCCTCGGCGATCACCTGCCCTCGGTCGATCACGGCGATCCGCTCGGCGAGCTGGTCGGCTTCCTCGAGATACTGCGTGGTCAAAAGCACGGTCGCGCCGTCGCGCACCAGCGCCCGCACGATGTCCCAGACCTGGTTGCGCGAGCGCGGGTCGAGCCCGGTGGTGGGCTCGTCGAGAAACAACAGTTCGGGCGTCACAACGATCGACGCGGCGATGTCGATCCGCCGCCGCATGCCGCCCGAATAGGTTTTGACCTGCTTGACCGCGGCCTCGCTGAGATCGAACGCAGCCAGCAGCTCGTCGGCCCGCTCCCGCGCGCCGCCCCATCCCAGCCCGAGCAGCCGGCCGAGCAGCACCAGGTTCTCGCGCCCCGTCAGATCCTCGTCCACCGAGGCGAACTGGCCCGTGAGGCTGATCGCGGCGCGCACCGCTTCGGGGTCTTTGGCAATGTCGTGGCCCATCACCCGGGCCTCGCCCGCATCGGGGCGCAACAGGGTGGCCAACATGCGCAGCGTGGTGGTCTTGCCCGCCCCGTTGGGGCCCAGCACCCCATAGACCGAGCCGGTTCGCACTGACAGGTCCACGCCCCGCACCGCATGAGTGGCCCCGAAGCGCTTTTCTAGCCCCCGTGCCTCAACAGCCAGTTCAACCATCGCTATGTCCTGATCTCTCGTCTGGGCGATAGGGCCACGCAAGCTCGGGCCGGGCAAGCCCTATTGCGCCCCGGGGGCACCCGCCGGCGGCTCCCAGAGTTCGATCGGCCGGCCCTCGGGATCATGGATGCGCGCGAACCGACCTGTCTCGGGCGTATCCCAGTCCGGCCGCGTCTCGACCGGGATCCCTGCGCCCTCGAGCTGGCTGATAAGGGCATCGAGATCGTCCACCCGGAAATTGAGCATATAGCTGTGCTCGGCGCCGAAATAATCGCTGTCCCGCGCAAAGGGCGCGAACACGGTCGGCCCGGCCTGCTGAAACCAGAAGCCCTCGACCCCGAGATGCTCCTGATACCATTGCGCCATCGCCTCGGTCTGTTCCGACCGAAAGAACACGCCCCCGATCCCGATCGCACGGGCCATGGCTAGGGCCTTTCCAGCATGAGTGCAAAATCGGCCATCTAGACCTCCTGTTGCCGCGCCATCCGGGCGATCTCCGCCCGGTGCGCCTGCATCCGCGTGAAGATGGCATAATCGGACTCCAGGCGCCTTTGCGCAACCGGGTCGGGCCGGTGCACCGTGATGTGCGCCTGCATGGCTCGCGCCGCATCCGCGAGCGACCCATGCACTCCGGCCGCGCAGCCCGCAGCCATCGCCCCGCCGATCAGCATCGCGTCGGGCGCGCCGGCCTGCTCGATCACGCAGCCGGTGGCGTCCGCATAGAGCTGGATCAGCAATTGGCTGCGCGCATGTCCCCCGCTCACATGAAGCGTGTCGATCCGGTAGCCCGCGCGGTTGAAGGTCTCCAGAATCTGGCGCACGCCGAGCGCAAGCGCCACCGCCGTCCGCCAGTAGATCCGGCACAGCCCGTCAAAGCCGGTGTCGAGCGCCAGCCCCACGACCACCCCGCGCGCGTTCGGATCCGGGCTCGGCGAGCGCGACCCCATCACATCGGGCAGAAGATGGAGCCCGGGCGCAATGTCACCCACGGCATTGGCCTGCATCTGCACGATACGCGCGGCGATCCGCTGATGGATATCCCGCCCGCTCTGCCGGCCTTCGGGGTGGTTGGCAACGATGTGGTCGAGCAGCGCGCCCGAGGCCGACTGCCCGCCCTCGCTCATCCAGAAGCCGGTCAGAACCGTGCCGAAATAGGGCCCCCACACGCCGGCGACCGGCACGGGTTCGCCCCCCATCACCATCACCGCGCTCGATGTGCCCGTGATCAGCCCGGCATGGCGTGCCAGCGCCTCGGGCTCGTCCGCCAGCGGCCCAAGCAGCGCCAGCGCCCCCGCATGGGCATCGACCATCCCCGCCGCGACCGGGCAGCCGGGACAAAGCCCCAGCGCCTCGGCCGCCTCCCCGGTCAGCACCCCCACCGCGGCGCCCACCGGCACTGGCCGGCCCGAAAGCCCGGCCCGCTCGGCCAGATCGCCCAGTCCCAGATCGGCCAGCAGCCCCTCGGGCCAGCCCTCATCCCGATGAGCAGGCAATGACCACTTGCCCGCCAGCGTGGATTGGCTGCGCGCCAGCGATCCCGTGGCCCGGAAGGTCAGGAAATCGGCAAGGTCAAGGATCGCCCCGGCGCGCGCCCAGAGCTCGGGCCGGTTGCGCTTGAGCCAGATCAGCTTGGGCAGCTCCATTTCCGGGTGCAGCGGCCCGCCGGCATCGGCCAGCGTTTCGTGCCCGACCCGGTTGGCAAGCAGGGTTTCCTCGCGCGCCCGGTGATCGAACCAGGCAATGGTGTCGAAGACCAGCCCGTCCTCTTGCGAGAGCGCCAGCGCCTGGCCCTCGCCATCGCGCAGCACAAGCGAACAGGTCGCGTCGAACCCGATCCCCGAAATGGCGTCGGGCGCGAGCCCGGATGCGGCCAGCGCCTCGCGCACCGCCGCGCACACCGCGGCCCAGATGTCGTCGGCGCTGTGCTCGCCCCGGTCGGGGCCCGCGCGCAGCACGGCCACGGGGCGCTCGCCCCGGCCCAGCAGATCGCCCGTAAGGGAAAAGACGCCCGCGCGGGCGCTGGTGGTCCCCACGTCCACCGCCACCAGACCCATGCCGCTCCTCACCCGCGTCGTGATCTCCACACAGCGAGCTTAGAGCGCTTCGGGCGAAAGTGAAACCGCTTTTCCGGTTCGGAAGCGCGATGAATCAACGACTTAAGGCGTTCTCGCCGCCGGCCTTTATCCGCGCCCGAGCCGCTCTAAGCGGTTGCGACACCGATGGAAATCACCCATGACCGCCGAGCGGCATGTCGGTGAGATACCGCGCCAGCGTCGTGCGCACCCCCTCGCGCCACAGCCCCTCGAGCGCGGTGACAAAGGCAATGCGATAGGCCGCGTCATCGGCCGCCGCCCCGAAGATGTCGTCCATCTCGAGAAAGGCCTGTGGCTCGGTGCGCGCCCGGCGGGCCGCCGCCTGAATGCGCTCCCAGTTGGGATCGTTGGGCGGGATCGGCGCACCGCTCTCGGTCTCGCCATAGCAGTACCGGCACCACAGCGCGCTCACCAGCGCCAGCCCGGTCACCGCCCTGCCCTGCGCCAGCCGTTCGATCGCGGTGGGCAGGATGAATTTGGGCTGCCGGTTCGAGCCATCAAGGCACAGCCGCTGGATCGTATCGCCGATCTTGGGGTTGGCGAAGCGCTGCGCCACGGTCGCCGCATAGGCGGTCAGGTCCGTATCGGGCACTGGCGGAACCACGGGAATGATCTCGTCATGGGTGAGCTTGGCGAGGAACGCCGCGATCTGCTGATCCTCCATCGCCTCGTGCACGAAACGGAAATCGAGCAGCCCGCCCGGATAGGCGATGGCCGCGTGTCCCCCATTGAGGATCCGCAGCTTCATCAGTTCGAACGGCGCCACGTCAGAGACGAAGGTCACCCCCACATCCTCGAGCGCGGGGCGCCCGAGCGGGAAATGGTCCTCGAGCACCCATTGGGTGAACCCCTCGCAGAACACCGGCCAGCCGTCCTTCACCCCGAAATCGGCCTCCAGCATCCCCCGCTCGCGGTCCGATGTCGCCGGGGTGATCCGGTCCACCATGCCGTTGGGGAAAGCAACCGCTTCCCGCACCCAGGCAGCGAGCGCGGGGTCGATCAGCCCGGCCAGCCCGGCAATGGCGTTCTCGGTCACATGGCCATTGCCCGGCAGGTTGTCGCAACTCATCACGGTGAAGGGCGCAAGCCCCTTGTCCCGCCGCGCGATCAGACCCTTGAGGATCAGCCCGAACACAGTGCGGGGCGTGGCGAAATCGGTGGCATCGGCCACGATCTCGGGGTGGCTGGCGTCGAACCGCCCCTTGGCGTCGAGGAAATAACCGCCCTCGGTGATGGTCAGCGAAACGATCCGGATCGCCGGATCGGCGAGCGTCGCGACGAGCGTTTCGGTGTCGCCGGGCGCGATGTAGTCGATCATCGGCCCGGTCACCCGCGCAGTCGAGCGATCCGCTTCCTGCTCGACCACGGTCGAGAGATAATCCTGTTCGGCCAGCACCTTCCGGGTCTGGGCGTCGGCGGGCCGCACCCCTGCCCCGATGATCGCCCAGTCGTGGTCGCGCCCGGTTCCAAACAGGGTGTCGAGATAGACCGCCTGGTGGGCGCGATGGAAATTGCCCACCCCGAAATGCACGATCCCCGGCGTCAGGCTCGAGCGGTCATAGCCCGGGCGACCGACGGCGTGCGGCAGGTCGTTGAGCGTGGATGCGGACAGTTTGATACTCATGGCGTGTCCTGAACGGTGCTGGCGGGACGGCGGGGGCGGGGCGCCCCTCACATCGCCTGTCCCTGCGCGTCGAACCTGTATATCCGGCTTTCGATGGGATCGAGGCTGATGGTCTGGCCGTGAGCGAAGGGCAATTCGCCCGAGGCCCGCACGGTCACCTGCCCGATGCCGTCCACATCCACGTAAAGGAAGGTGTCCGATCCCAGATGCTCGGCGACCCCCACGGTCCCGGTCCAGCGCCCTGCGTCCGATATGGTGAAATGCTCGGGCCGGATCCCGATCGTCGCGGCGCCGAATGTATCGGCCTCCTTGCCTTCGATGAAGTTCATCTTGGGCGAGCCGATGAACCCGGCGACAAAGAGGTTGGCCGGTTTCTGGTAGAGCTCGATGGGTGTGCCGTATTGCTCGATCCGGCCCGCATTGAGCACCACGATGCGGTCGGCCATGGTCATGGCTTCCACCTGATCGTGAGTTACATAGACCATCGTGGTCTTGAGCTTCTTGTGCAGTTCGGAAATCTCGAGCCGCATGTTCACCCGGAGCGCGGCATCCAGGTTCGAGAGCGGCTCGTCGAACAGGAACGCCTTGGGCTGACGCACGATCGCCCGGCCGATGGCGACGCGCTGGCGCTGCCCGCCCGAAAGCTGGCGCGGCTTGCGGTCGAGATAGTCGGTGAGGTTGAGCACCCGCGCCGCGTCGTTGACCGCCGCGTCCATCCGCTCCTTGGGCGCCTTTTCCATCTTGAGCGGAAACGCGATGTTCCCGCGCACGCTCATATGCGGATAAAGCGCATAGGACTGGAACACCATCGAGAGCTTGCGCTGGGCGGGCAATGTCTTGGAGACATCCGCCCCGTCGATGCGGATGGTGCCGTCCGAGAGATCCTCGAGCCCGGCGATCAGGCGCAGGAGGGTCGATTTCCCGCACCCCGATGGCCCCACGAAGACGACGAATTCCCCGTCATTGACCTCGAGCGAAATGTCCGGAATGACCGTGACGCCGCCGAAGCTCTTGTTGACGTGTTCAAGCGTGATCGAACCCATAGCTCTATGGCTCCCTATTTGACGGCGCCGAAGGTCAGCCCGCGCACGAGCTGTCGCTGGCTGAACCAGCCCATGATCAGGATCGGGGCGATGGCGAGAGTGGAGGCGGCCGAGAGCTTGGCCCAGAACAGGCCCTCGGGAGACGAGTAGGACGCAATGAACGCGGTCAGTGGCGCGGCCCGCGTCGTGGTAAGGTTCAGCGTCCAGAACGCCTCGTTCCAGGCAAGGATGATGTTGAGCAGCATGGTCGAGGCGATGCCAGGGATCGCCATGGGCGTGAGCACGTAGATGATCTCGTTCTTAAGGCTTGCCCCGTCCATCCGCGCCGCCTCGAGAATGTCCACCGGGATCTCGCGGAAATAGGTGTAGAGCATCCACACGATGATCGGCAGGTTGATCAGCATCAGCACCACGATCAACCCGTGATGGGTGTCGAGCAGCCTGAGGTCGCGAAAGATCAGGTAGATCGGAACGAGCACGCCCACGGCCGGCAGCATCTTAGTCGAGAGCATCCACAACAGCACGTCCTTGGTGCGCTTGGTGGGCGAGAACGCCATGGCCCAGGCCGCCGGGATCGCGATGATCAGCCCCAGTATGGTCGAGCCCACCGCGCTGATCACCGAATTGGTGAAGTGCCGGAAATAGTCCGACCGCTCCTGAACGGTGAAATAGTTCTCCAGCGTCCAGTCAAAGAACAGGAATTTCGGCGGCATGGCGATCGCCGTGCCCTCGGTCTTGAAGCTCGTCAGCACCGTCCATAGGATGGGAAAGAAGAGCGTGAGCGCGATCAGCCAGGCGATTGCCGTAAAGCCGAGCTTGCGACGGGTGGAGACTGCGCGTGCCATGGTTCTCTCTCCCCTCAGGCGTCCAGGTTCTTGCCCACGATCCTCAAAAGGAAGATCGCGACGATATTGGCGAGGATGACCGCCACGATCCCGCCGGCCGAAGCCAGCCCCACATCGAACTGCAACAGGCTCTGGATGTAGATCAGGAAGGTGAGGTTGGTGGTGGCCGTGCCCGGCCCGCCGCCCGTGGTCACGAAGATTTCCGCAAAGATCGACAACAGGAAAATCGTCTGGATCAGCATCACCACCGTCAGCGCACGCGCCAGATGCGGCAGGATGATGTAGAAAAACAGAGGTATTGGCCCGGCTCCGTCCATGCCCGCGGCCTCGCGCTGCTCCTCGTCGAGCGACTGCAGCGCGGTCAGAAGGATCAGGGTCGCAAAGGGCAGCCATTGCCAGGCGACGATCATGATGATCGAGAACAGCGGCACCTGGGAGAACCAGTCGATCGGCTGGACCCCGAACACCCGGGCGATATAGGAAAAGAGCCCGTAGACAGGGTTCATCATCATGTTCTGCCACACCAGCGCCGAGACCGTGGGCATCACAAAGAACGGCGAAATCACCAGCAGCCGGACGATCCCCTGCCCGAACATGGGCTGGTCGAGCAGCAGGGCCATCAGCGTCCCGCCGATCAGCGTGATCGCGAGCACGCCCCCCACCAGCACCAGCGTGTTGGTCAGCGCGGCCCAGAAGCTGGGGTTGGCGAAGAAATAGCGGTAGTTGTCCAGCCCGGTGAAATATTCCATCCCGGGCATCAGGAGATTGTAGCGCTGGAACGAGAACCACAGCGTCATCGACAGCGGCACGATCATCCAGGCCAGCAGCAGCAGAACTGCCGGGGACATCATCAGCCGCGCCGCCACCTGTGTCTGGCGTGTCGCCATGATCCTCTCCTCCCTCTAGCGCCGTCCCCGGCCCGGGCTGCATGCCCTTATATCCCGGTCGGCGCTGGCGTATTGACAGTGATCGTTGAACGGGCCCCGGCCGTGCGGCCGGAAAAGCCCTGTGCGCGGCGCATTCTCGCCGTCGCTGCCCCTTGCGGGAGAGCAAGTGGAGGGCGGGCCCTCTATCTGGCCCGCCGTCCGAAGGGAGCCCGGGGAATGGCGCACGCACCATCCCCCGGCAGGAGGAGCCTAGTTATAGTAGCCCGAACGTTCCATCTCCATGCGGGTCACCTGCTGGGCCTGCTGGAGGGCCTGCTCGACCGTGGTCTGGCCGGCAAGGGCGGAGGACACGATCTGGCCGACCGCCGTCCCGATCCCCTGGAATTCAGGGATGGCGACGAACTGGCCACCGGTATATGGCGTGTCCTGGACCGACTGGTTGATCGTGTCGGCCGAGTTGATCGCATCGAGCGTCATGTCGGCAAACGCCGCCGCTTCGCGATATTCGGGGTTCTCATAGAGCGAGGTGCGGGTTCCCGGAGGAACGTTCGCCCAGCCCTCTTCGCTCGCCACGAGCTCGAGATAGTCCTTGGACGTCGCCCAGGAGATGAACTGCTCGGCAGCGTCTGCCTGCTGGGTGCCGGCGGGAATGGCCAGCGACCAGGCCCACAGCCAGTTCCCGTTATTGCCCAGATCGTTGTGGGTCGGGAAGAGGGCAAAGTCGACGTCCTCGGCGACTTCCGAATCCTCGGGGTTGGTCACGAAGGACGCAGCCACCGTGGCGTCGATCCACATGCCGCAGCGGCCCTGCTGGAACAGCGCCAGATTCTCGTTGAACCCGTTCGAGGATGCGCCCGGAGGGCCCGCTTCGGTCATCAGGTCGACGTAGAACTGGAGCGCTTCGGCCCATTCGGGGCTGTCGAACTGGGGCTCCCAGTCCATGTCGAACCAGCTCGCGCCGTAGGAATTGGCCAGCGCGGTCATGAACGCCATGTTCTCGCCCCAGCCGGCCAGCCCGCGAAGGCAGATGCCGTAGACTTCCGCGTCCCGATCGGTGATCTGGCGCGCTGCGTCCCCGATGAACTCCCAGGTGGGCTGATCGGGCATCTCGAGCCCGGCCTCTTCAAAGAGGTCGGTGCGGTACATGATCATGGCGCTTTCCGCGTAGAACGGCGCGGCATGGAGCGTGCCGTCGACCGAAAGCGCGTCGCGGACGGCCGGGATCAGGTCATCGGCGTCGTACTCGGCGTCCGAGGTCAGCCCGTCGAGGCCCACGAGCCAGTCCTGCCCGCCCCAGATCGGAACCTCGTAGGTGCCGATGGTCATGACGTCGTACTGACCGCCCTGGGTGGCGATGTCGGTGGTCACGCGCTGACGCAGCACATTCTCCTCGAGGGTGACCCAGTCGAGTTCGATTCCGGTTTCTTCGGTGAAGTGGTGCGAGAGACCCTGCATGCGGATCATGTCGCCATTGTTGACCGTGGCAATGGTCAGCGTCTGGGCCTGCGCCGCTCCGGCGAGGGCCAGCACCGAGCACGACCCGATAACGAGTGCGCGAAGTCTCATCGATTGTCCTCCCATAGGCTCGATTGAGCATTTGCTATTTGCATGGGCAATTACTCACTATCGCACGCGGCTTGTCAAGAGGCGTGAGCAGGCCACCGCTCAAGTTGCGGTCCCTCACGCGCGAAGGCCCAGCCCCAGGCGCGTTCGGGCGTCGAGGACAGGCGCATCACTGAGTGATGGAAAATGGCTCAGCCCAGCAGCGCGGCCGCCGTGGCTTCGTCGGTGATCAGCCCGTTGACCAGCCGGTGGGTCACCGCGGGGCGAATCGCGGCCAGCTTGTTGGCCCCGCGCGCCACCGCGATCACCAGCCCATGCTCGCGGCTCGGCAGCGGCGAGGAGGCCACCCGGTCATTGGTCAGCCCCTCGATGAACCGGCCCCGGGCGTCATAGGTCCAGCCGAGCATTTCGCCCACCGCCCCCGCGCCCTGCAGGGCCACGAGCTCTTCGGCGGTGACGAACCCGTCCTCCTTGAGCGGCGCGCTGGGGCCCAGATCGCCGATGCCCACGAACGAGATCGAGGCCGAGGCGACAAGCGCCATGGTCTTTCGGATAGAGGCCTGCTCATGGAGCAGCGCCCGCTCGCCGGCCGAGGCGGCGATCACCGGCAGGGGCATGGGAAAGCTGCGGGTCTTGGCCTTGTCCGCGATCGAGAAGATGACATTGTAGAACGCCGCCGACCCGTCCGGCGCGATATTTCCCGCAAGCGAGACCGCCGAATGATGCGGGCAGTCCATGGGCGACATCAGGTCGACCGCCGCCTTGAGCGTGCGCCCGGTGCCGATCCCCATGGTCACCGGCTCTGTAGCCGAAAGCACCGTCTCGATCTCCACCGCCGTCGCCTCGGCGATCCCGAGCGCGGGGTCGGGATGGCCCGGATCGGTCGGCACCACTTCCACCCGCTCGAGCGCGAAGGTCTCGCGCAGCCGCGCGGCCAGATCCATGCAATGGGCGATCGGGTGGTCGAGCCGCACCTTGACCAGTTTTTCCGAGACCGCGAGCGAGACGAGGCGCTGCGCGCTCTGGCGCGACACCCCCAGCTTGGACGCGATCTCGTCCTGGGTGTTGCCCGCCACATAATAGAGCCAGCCGGCGCGCGCCGCATCGTCGAGCCGGCTCCGCGTGCCCTCCCGCCGCCGCGCCGCTTCCGCCTTTGCCACCATCCCCGGATCGCCTCCCCCGCCTTTGCCCCGTTCCGTGCCAAACCAATGACAGAAAACCCGCCCCCCGAAAAGCCGGAGGCGCATAGGCCATCAGAGCACAAGAGTTCGGGAGAACGTATGGCAGAGGGTTGCCGGAGCGACGCCCCCGGAAAGACTGGTGGGCCCGGAGGGACTTGAACCCCCAACCAGACCGTTATGAGCGGTCGGCTCTAACCAATTGAGCTACAGGCCCAGCCGGGGGTTTCCTAGCCGGTTCGGCCTTCGAGGTCCATGGGTTTTTGCGCCGTCCGCCGCGCAGATGAACGCGTCTTGGGCGGGGTGTTCATCTGCCGTAAATCGGGCGCATTGGAAGGTGAGTGTTCTTCAACTCCCTCAAGCGCAAAGGAGATTTCACCCATCATGCGCACGCTTGCCCTTCTTGTTCCGCTCGGCCTTGCCGCCCTTGCCACCCCGGCCCTCGCCGATGATCGCACCATGGCGCTCTCGGGCACCGGGATCGTCCGCGCCGCGCCGGACATGGCCTCGATCACCACCGGCGTCACCACCCAGGCCGAGACCGCCCGCGAGGCGCTCGATGCCAACACCGAGGCGATGAGCGAGCTGACCGCGCTCCTGCGCGAAGCCGGGCTCGAGGACCGCGACATCCAGACCACCGAATTCAGCGTCAGCCCGCAATATGTCTATTCCGACCAGCGCGACGAGAGTGGCTACACCCCGCCCCCGCGCATCACGGGCTACGAAGTCACCAACGCGGTCACCATCATCGTGCGCGAGCTCGACGATCTGGGCGTGATCCTCGACCGGGCCGTCAGTTCGGGCGCCAACGCCATCCGCGGCATCGCCTTTGAGGTCGAGGACACCGCGGCCCTGCTCGATCAGGCCCGCCGCCGCGCGGTCGCCGAGGCGCAGGCCAAGGCCGAGACCTATGCCGAGGCCGCCGGCATCGCACTGGGCGACATCGTCGCCATTTCGGAAAGCCCCGAAAGCCAGCCGCCCCAGCCCATGATGGCCATGGCCCGCGCCGAAGTCGCCTCCGACATGGCGGTGCCCGTCGAGGCCGGCGAGATGAGCTATTCGATCACCGCCACGATCACCTGGGAAATCGAGGTCTGACGGGCACGATTCGGGCGCCCCGGGGAGCCCCCCATCGGGGGGTCCGGGGGGCCTTGCGTTCGGCCTCATCCGAACACCGCCTCGCTGAGCATGCGCAGGCCCACCACCACCTGGAAGGCGGCAAAGCCCAGCCGCAGCACACGCCCGTCCAGCCGGTGCGCGATCGCCACCCCGATCGGGGCGGTCAGCACCGAGACGGCACCCAGCACGACCAGCGAGGGCAGGTTCACATAGCCCACGCTGAGCGGAGGCACGCCCGCAACGCCCCAGCCCGAAATCGCATAGCCGAGCGCCGCGGGGATGGCCAGCAGCACCCCCAGCGCCGATCCCGTGCCCACCGCGGTGTGCATGGGCAGCCCGAAGGCCACCAGCGTGGGCACAGAGAATGCACCGCCGCCCACGCCCATAAGCGCCGAGATATAACCAATGATCGAGGCCGAGATTCGATTGACCATCGGCACGCCGGCGACCTTTTCCATCAGCATGCGCTGGATGGGCAGCGCCAGATTGAGCGCGATGAACAGCACCGCCACCCCGAAGATCGCCTTGAGCACCTCGGCGGGGTAGAGTCGCGCGGTCAGCCCCCCGACAAGCGCGAAGATCACGATCCAGAGCGCCCAGCGCCGCAAAATGTCCCGATCCACCGCCCCTCGGCTGTCATGGGCCATCGCGCTGCGCGCGCCCGTGGGGATGATCACCGCCAGCGATGTGGCCAGCGCCACGTGCATGGTGACCGCCGGATCGAACCCCATGATCCCATAGGCCAGCACCATGGCCGGGACCATCACGATCCCGCCCCCGATGCCCAGAAGACCGGCCATCACGCCGGTGATGGCGCCGGTCGCGGCGAGCCCTGCGGCAAAGGGCAGGTAAGCGAGGAGGGTTTCTGGCAAGACAGGGATCCGGATCGGTGAGGATCACAGGACTATTGAGCACCTGATCACCAATGTCCAGTTCAACTGCCGTCCCGTGGCCCCCTAATCCTCCCCGATCGCGTGCAGCGCAATGGTGCGCCGATGGGCGATGCGCCGGTGCTCGAAGACATAGATCCCCTGCCAGGTCCCCAGCACGGCCCGCCCATCGAGGATCGGGATCGACAGCGAGGTCTGGGTCAGCGCCGCCCGGATATGGGCCGGCATGTCGTCGGGCCCCTCGATGGTATGGCTCAGCCAACCCATGCCCTCGGGCACCAGCCGGGCAAAAAAGCCGTCCAGGTCGGTGCGCACATCGGGGTCGGCATTCTCCTGGACCAGCAGCGAACACGACGTGTGCCGGCAAAAGACCGTCAGCAAGCCCTCCTCGATCCCCGCGGCTTCAACGAAGCCCACGACCGATTTGGTGATCTCGTAGAGACCCTGCCCGCGGGTGGAAAGGGTAACCCGGTCCGATGTCTGCCTCATCGCATGTGCTCCTGACGCTGGCGTCCTCGGCTCAGCACTCCCATGTTCGCCGCGCGCGTGTCCAGGTGGGAACCCTTCGCCACCAGGCGCGTTTGATCGGCACATCGCGTAAGGCCAATATAAAAAATCGGCCCATCGCGGTACAAAGTCATGCCGCGCCGGATGCTCTTGCCCTTTACGCTCTGAGCGGCTCAGGTACATCAAAGGAGACCCATGATGGCCGAAATCGACCGCGAAGACATCCGGCGTGAGCCCCAAGACGTTCGGAGCGAGCCCATCGAGCGCGAACGCATCTACAATATTTCCAACGGATCCGGCGGCGCCGCCGGCTGGTGGCTCGCGGGCGCAGTGACGCTCGCCGCCCTGATTGGCGCGTTCATCTTTTTCAGCGGCGGCGATCCCACCCCGACTGAGGCGGAAACCGTGGTCATGGAACCGGCCGCCGAACCCGCCCCTGCCCCGGAGCCGGCCCCTGCAGCAGAGCCTGCTCCGGCCGAAGCTGCTCCTGCCGAGGCGGCGCCCGTCGAGCCCGCTCCGGTCGAAGCCGAGCCCGCTCCGGCGGAAGCCGAAGTCGTGGCGCCCGTCGCACCGGCAGAATAAACAGCATCGCTTGACGGGCCGGTCCAACGCCGGCCCGTTCAGCGTGCAGTCATCTTGATCGGTTTAGGTCATGGGGTTCGATCCGGAATGCGGACGACCCCGATACTGCCGGGGGGCAGAGGAGATTTTCCCATGAAACTGAAGCAGATGTTGTTGGCGAGTACCGCCGCAATCGTACTTTCGGCGCCCGGCGCGCCGCTCCTGGCCGCAACAGGCCAGGACGCGCCCATCCGCCTTGCCCAGGCGGCGCCTCCCGCGCTCGCAGGCGCAATCCAGACCTATCGCGAGGCCCAGTCCGGGGTCCAGGCCGCCGAAGCGGCCGGTGAGGATCCCGCGGCCGCCCAGGCCCGTCTCGCTGAAACCCGCGCCGAGCTCGAAGGGCTGTGCGCGGCCATCGGCCAGCCGGACGTGGAAGCCTGCATCGCCTTCTTTGCCGAAGGCGGCGCAGCGGCCCAGCCCGCACCCGAAGAGGTCCAGCCCGAGCCCGAGATGCAGGCCGAACCCGAACCGGCGCCTGAGCCGGAGCCGGAGCCGGAGCCCGCGCCCGAACCGCAGCCTGAACCCGAGCCCGCTCCTGAGCCGGAGCCCGAACAGGCCCCCGCTCCGGTCGAAGAGCCTGCGCCCGAGCCGGCCCCCCAGGCCGAACCCGAGCAGCCGGCAGACCAGCCCGAGCAGGCGCCTGAGGCTGAAGTGCAGGCCCAGCCCGAGCAGGCACCCGAGCCAGAGCCCGAAATGGATGTCGAGCCCCAGCCCGAAGCCGAGATGGCCGTCGAAGCCGAAGGCGAAGCAGACGTCGAGACCCAGCCTGAAGCTGACCAGCAGGCAGAGCCCGCCCCGTCCGGCCAAGAGGTGGCCCAGAACCTTCAACTCGCCTATGACCGCTACACCGCGGCCATCGCCCAGTACCGCGAAACCCGCGATGCCGGCGGCAATATCTCGGATGCCATAGCCGAAATCGGCGCGGCCGAAGCCGAGGTCGCCGAAATCTGTTCGATCCTTGGTCAGGAAGACATCGTGGCCTGCGGCGCAGCTTTCGGGCTCGATATTGAACTGTTCGATCCCGAGCAGGAAGGCGCTGTCGAAGGCACGGACGAAGCCGACGCGGCAGAAGCTAGCGAAGACCAGACCCCCGATCAGGCCGGTGGCGAGTCCGCCGATGGTGAAATGGTCGACGGGTCCGAGGAAACCATGCTGGCCGAAGACATCTTGGGCGAACTTCTGCCCGAAGGCGTGATGGTCGACCGCGAGGAACTCGCTCCCCTGCTCGACAGCGACAAGGACACCCGTTCGGGGTCCGTGTCCGAGGAAGAAGAGTACGATATCCCCGAGGACGAACGCACCACCATGCAGGCTGAAGAGGACGAGGCCATGGCCGCGTCCGAACGTGAGCCCGAAGCCGCACCCCAGAGCGACGCCGAAGCCCAGCCTGAAGTCGCGCCCGAGCAGATCCAGTCCGCTCGCGCCGAGGAAGGCCGCCGCCGTGAGCCCCGCCGTCGCGAAGACGGATCGGTGCTGGTCGGACCCGTGGAAAGCGAGCAGCTCTCGAACGCACAGATCATAACCACGATCGGTGCCGCAGCCGTCCTTGCCATCGGGGCCAACTACTTCATCCAGTCCCAGGATTCCGAGCGCATCGTCTATGAGGACGACAGCGACTACTGGGTCGAGGATCTTCCCGGCGGCCGGACACGTGAGACGGTGTTCCGCGCCGATGGCAGCCAGATCGTGACCGTTCGTGACCGGTACGGCGAAATCGTCCGCCGCTCGCGCATCGAGCCCGATGGACGCGAATTCCTGCTGGTCTATGTCGATGACGACTATCGCCGCTATGACGATCAGGGTCGGTGGATCGACCCGGGCCGCCAGCTTCCGCCCCTGCGTCTGAACATCCCTGCACGCGAATACGTGCTCGATGCCAGCGCAGCGGATGAAGGCCAGGTTGCCCAGTTCCTCGACCAGCCGCCGGTGGAGCGCATCCAGCGCTACTACACCGTCGAGGAGGTCAAGCGGTCCAGCCGTGTCCGTGACATGGTTCGCAGGCTCGAGATCGGCGATCTGACCTTTGCAACGGCGAGCGCCAACATTGCGCCCGACCAGGTCAACGCGCTCTCGGAAGTGGCCAATGCCATGCTCGACCTGCTCCAGCAGAACCCCGCCGAGACCTTCCTGATCGAAGGACACACTGACGCCGTGGGCGATGAGTTCTACAACCTCAATCTCTCCAACGAGCGTGCGGAATCGGTGGCTTATGCCCTCACCCGGGTCTACGGCATCCCCGCAGAGAACCTCGCGACCCAGGGCTATGGCGAGCGCTATCTCAAGGTGAACACCTCGATCGCCGAGCGGGTGAACCGTCGCGTGACGATCCGCCGGATCACTCCGCTCGTCACCCCGGTTGCCACTGCCAACTAAGCGACCGATCGAGCGATCATTGTCCGGGGCCGGGTGCGCAAGCATCCGGCCCCTTTCGTTTGCATCTCGCGCGCCTACAAATCGCCGCCCTCGAGTTGTCAAACAGCCTCACGCGCACCATTTCGAGTGCGGCACACAACGGAGACCATTGCCTGATGTTCGATATCGACAAGATCGTGACCGCGCTCAAGACCGACCCCAACGCCCAGCGCACCGCGGGAGCCGGCGCGGCCGGGCTCGCCGCCGGCATGCTGCTCGGCGGCGGCGGCATGAAAAAGATCGCAAAGTACGGCGCGCTCGCGGCTATCGGCGGTATCGCCTATAACGCCTGGCAGAAAAGCCGCACGCCCGACCAGTCGGCCAATGTGGAAACCCCGCCCCCGGGCCCCTTCATGCCCGCGCCCGAAAACGAGAGCGAGCAGGAATCCCTCGGCAAGGCGCTGGTGCGCGCCATGATCGCCGCCGCCAAGGCCGATGGGCGCATCGACGCCGATGAGAAGGAAAAGATTTTCGCCCGGCTCGAGGGCATGGACCTCTCCCCCCAGGACAAGGCCTTCGTCTTTGACGAATTGTCCTCGCCCCTCGACATGGAAGCCGTGGTGCGCGCGGCGGACACCCCCGAGCACGCCGCCGAAATCTATGCGGCCTCCCTCGTCGCCATCGAGGGCGCCTCTCCAGGCGAGCGCGCCTACCTCGCAGCGCTTTCCCACAGACTGTCCCTGCCCGCCGACCTCGTCACCTCGATCCACGAGACCGCCGGGAAATAGAGCGTTTCCAGGAAAAGTGGAAACACTTTTCCAGTTCGGAACCGCGCCGAATCAAAAACCTGGAGCTCCTGTTCTGAGCCGATCAGAACAGGATATGCTTTAGGCCCCGGCGCGCGCTCCTGGCCCTCGAGGGCCCGCGGGGCGCCAACACAGCAAGAGGCCGGGAACCAGTCCCGGCCTTGACCATTGTTCAAGACGATCCGATCTTGAGTGCTCCGGGGCGGGAAGGATCGGCGCTCTGCACTCCGGAAACGCGAGCCGATACACAATCGGGCCGGGCGCGCTGACCACGTGCGGCTCGGGAGGACAATGGAAATGACCTATCTCGATCCCGATCACGCCCATCACATCAGCCGCGCGCGGCTGATCAATCGGGCCCTCAAGATCCTCGCCGTTGCCGCCGTCGCCGCCTTCGGCTGGTTCGCGCTCACCTTGGGAACCGGCGAGCCGTCAAACCCCTTGACGGTCAGCGAGCCGTTCCAGCCCGCATCCTGAACGCGGGCGCGCCCCCACAAGCCCTGCCGTCAGGTGAACAGCGTCCGCTTCTGTTCCTTGATGATCTGGCGTCCCTTGGCCAGCGTTGCGGCGATCGCGTCGTCCCGGCTGGCGAATTTGTCGGCGCGGATGAATTTCTCGATCCTGAGTTCGCCGTCGATTTCCTTTTCGATGCTGCCCGCGATCTGGTGCTCGCCCCCGGCCTGCATCAGCGCCACCTTGATCGTGAAGCCCTCGTACTCTTCCTGAGCATCGACGGTCGGGGCCGTGGGCTTGTCGTCCTTGCCCAGCCCGAAGATTGATTTGAGAAACGACATGGTCCTGCTCCGTCGCCAGAATGTATGGGGCGCTCCCTAAAGCGCTTCGCCAGAAATCGGAAACACTTTTCCGGCCTTCATGCGCGGGAAATTAAAAACCTGGAGCTTGTGTTCCGATGTCTTCAGAACACAAGCTCCAGGCCACGCGCTTTTATCCCACCAAGAGTAGCGAACGTGCCGCCTAATTGTCCAGAAAACTGCGCAGCTTGCGGCTGCGGCTCGGGTGCTTGAGCTTTCTGAGCGCCTTGGCCTCGATCTGGCGGATACGTTCGCGCGTCACCGAGAACTGCTGGCCCACTTCCTCGAGCGTGTGGTCGGTGTTCATCCCGATCCCGAACCGCATGCGCAGCACGCGCTCCTCGCGCGGAGTGAGCGAGGCGAGCACGCGGGTCGTGGTCTCGCGCAGGTTCGACTGGATGGCCGCATCGATCGGCTGGATCGCATTGGAATCCGGGATGAAATCCCCGAGGTTGGAATCTTCCTCGTCCCCGATCGGGGTCTCGAGGCTGATCGGCTCCTTGGCGATCTTGAGGACCTTGCGGACCTTGTCGAGCGGCATCTGCAGCTTTTCAGAGAGCTCCTCTGGGGTCGGCTCGCGACCGATCTCGTGGAGCATCTGGCGGCTCGTGCGCACGATCTTGTTGATCGTCTCGATCATGTGCACCGGAATGCGGATGGTGCGCGCCTGATCGGCGATCGAGCGGGTGATCGCCTGCCGGATCCACCATGTGGCATAGGTCGAGAACTTGTAGCCGCGGCGATACTCGAACTTGTCCACCGCCTTCATCAGCCCGATATTGCCCTCCTGGATCAGGTCCAGGAACTGCAGGCCGCGATTGGTGTATTTCTTGGCGATCGAGATCACCAGCCGCAGATTGGCCTCCACCATTTCCTTCTTGGCGATGGCCGCCTCACGCTCGCCCTTCTGCACCTTGTGAACGATCCGCCGGTATTCGGCGATGTCGAGACCGGTCTCGGTGGCCAGCGTCTGGATTTCGCTGCGCAACTCGTCGATCGTCGCGCGCTCGCGCCCGACGAAATCGCCCCAGCCCTTCTGGGGCCGCTCGCCTACCTTGTCGGCCCAGTCGGGGTCCAGCTCGGATCCGTAATAGGCATTGAGGAAGTCGTCGCGCTTGATCTTGTAGCTCTCGGCCAGCCGCATCAGGCGGCCCTCATTGCGCACGAGCCGCTTGTTGATGTCGTAGAGCTGCTCGACCAGGCTTTCGATACGGCTCTGGTTGAGCGAGAGCGACTTGACCGCGACGATTACTTCGTCGCGCCATTCGTCGAGCTTCTTGACCTCGGAGCTTTTCAGTTCCTTGGCTGCGAGCTGGTCCTCGACATGCTGGTCCTGGACCTTGCGCATCTTGCCATAGGTCTCGGCGATGCGATCGAAGGTCTCCACCACCTGGGGCTTGAGTTCCGCCTCCATCGCCGAAAGCGAGAGATTGTTCTCGTACTCGTCTTCCTCGTCATCATCGTCGGTGGGCGCCTCCGACGAGGTTTCACCCTCCTCGGACTTGCCCTCGGTCCGCGCATCGGACGCGCCGGCGCGCTCTGCCGGACGGGACGCGCCATTGGCCTGGCCGGTCTCGGCGCCCTCGCCCTCATCGTCGTCTTCCTCGCCACCGCCGGGGGCCATCTTGGCCTCGGGGCCCGCATAGGTGGCTTCCAGATCGATGATGTCGCGCAGCAGAATCTCGCCCTCGGCGAGCTGGTCGCGCCAGATGATGATGGCCTGGAAGGTCAGCGGGCTTTCGCACAGGCCCGCGATCATGGTCTCGCGTCCCGCCTCGATCCGCTTGGCGATGGCGATCTCGCCCTCGCGGCTCAAAAGCTCGACCGAGCCCATCTCGCGCAGGTACATGCGCACCGGATCGTCCGTCCGGTCCGAGCCCGACTTGGCGTTCGATGTGCTGGCAACCGCGGTGCCGGTCGAGGTGGTGGCGACTTCGCCGCCCTCGTCATCGGCGCCCGTGTCGGCTTCTGCCTCCTCGACCTCGTCCTCGTCGATCACATTGATGCCCATGTCCGAGAACATGGACATGATGTCCTCGATCTGCTCGGAGGTCACTTCCTCTGAGGGCAGGACGGCATTGATCTCTTCATAGGTGACGTAGCCGCGCTTCTTGGCGGTCTTGATAAGCTTCTTGACCGCGGCATCGGAGAGGTCGAGAAGAGGCCCGTCTGGCCCTTCACCGCCGGCTTCCGGCTTTGTTTCCGCTTCGGTCTTGCTTTGGTTCGCTGCCTTAGTGGCCATATATGCTCTCCTGAGCCGCGCCGCCTGACGGCGTCGGTGTCACCCCGAGATGGTATCGACGACTCTGCGCCGTAAGGGACAGCAAGAGGGTTAACAAAGCATATGCTCGCAATCGCTGCTCCGCTCCACCTGCCTAGCTCACGCCACCCGGAGGCATGACCCGCATTGCCATGCGCAAAAACGCGCAAACACGAATCGCCCTCTTTTCAAAGGCTTCGCGTTCCACGCCCGGATAGCGAACCAAATCCCTCAATCAACGCCTCGGTACCATCGACGCTGGAAATCTGATTCTGGATGTCCCGCAGCCGTTCGAACGAGTGTTCGCTCAGGTCTTCGCCGAGCGCCAGTTCGGCTGCTTTGAGTTCTCTATTTAGTCGAACGGATTTGTAATGCAAGGCCAGCGCATGCTTTAGGCCCGTCTCGGCGTCGATTTGGGCGCTTTCCGCCTCGGTCTGCCAGACCCCCTGACGCGAAAGCACCGAGCGCATCCGCTCGAGCATGGGGCCGAACCCGCGCGCCACCAGCGCCTCGCCCACCCCGTTTGGCCCCAGATCGGGATGGACGGTCACCAGATCGAGCAGCACCGCCATCACCTGGCGGGCGGGCAGCGACTGGAATTCGATCTCGGCCAGTGCCTCGAGCCGGGCCTGAACCAGTTCGGGGTGGTTCACAAGGCTCATCACGATCACCGCCTCGCGCGGGATCACGTCCGGAGCCGGCCCGCCCTTGAGCAACCGCGAATTGCGCAGCGTATCGGACACCATCATGCGCGGGCTGCGCCCACCCCCGGCGCCGCCCCGCCCGCGCTCGTTGCGCCCCCCGCCCTCACGCCCCCCCTTGCCGCCGTACCGGCGCGGGGAAATGAAGAGCTGGGCGATCTTTTCGTCGAACGCCTGGCTGTAATGGCGCCGCACCGAGACGTCACCGATCCGCCCCGCGCGCTCGCGCAGCCGCGCTTCGAGCGCCGCGCGCTGCTCGGGCGCCTCGGGAATGCCCGAGAGCGTCTCGATCGACCACACCGCCTCGGCCAGCGGGCGCGCATTGGCGATCAGCGCGGCAAAGGCATCGCGCCCGCGCTGCTTGATGATGTCGTCGGGGTCCAGTCCGTCGGGCAGCGTCGCGATCGCCACGCTCTTGCCCGGCTTGAGCTGGGGCAGAACGATGTCGACGGTGCGCTCGGCGGCGCGCAGCCCCGCCGTGTCCCCGTCAAAACACAGCACCGGGATGTCGGTCATCCGCCAGAGCAGCGCCAGATGCTCTTCGGTCAGCGCCGTACCCAGCGGCGCCACCGCGCCCTCGAACCCCGCCGAGACCGCCGCGATCACGTCCATATAGCCCTCGACCACCACGATCGGCTTGCCGTCATAGCCCGCCTGGCGCGCGGTCTGGCCATTGTAGAGCGTCTGGCGCTTGTGGAAGAGCTCGGTCTCAGGCGAGTTGAGGTACTTGGCCGCCATGTCCGCCGACAGCGCCCGACCGCCAAAGGCGATGACCCGGCCCCGGAAATCGGTGATCGGGAACATCAGTCGGTTGCGGAACCGGTCGTAGGGCACGGCGATCTCCTCGCCATGGACCACCAGCCCCGTCTCGATCATCTCGCCCAGCGTCACCCCGTTGGCCGCGAGGTATTCCTTGAGCCCGTTGCGGCTGTCGGGTGCGTACCCGATCCGGAACCGTTGCTGCATGGCGCCGGCGACCCCGCGCTCGAGCAGATACCCCCGGGCCCGCGCGCCCGCATTGTGGGCCAGCGCCTCCTGGAAATAGCCCGCCGCCATGTCCATCACTTCATGGAGCGTGCGCCGCGCTTCGGCCCGGCGTTCGGCCTTCTCGTCGCGCGCAGGCATCGGCACCCCGGCGCGGCCGGCCAGCATCTCGACAGCCTCGGGAAAGCTCATGCCGGTCTTTTCGGTCAGGAACCGGAAATGATCCCCGCTCGCTCCGCACCCGAAGCAGTGATAACGCCCGCGCCGGTCGTCGGCATGAAAGCTCGGGCTCTTTTCGCCGTGGAACGGACAGCAGGCCCACATGTCGCCCCGGCCCGGCTGGCTCTTGCGCTTGTCCCAGACCACATGCTCGCCCACCACCTGCGTGATCGACAGGCGGTTGCGAATCTCGTCGAGGAAGGTGTCGGAAAAGCGCATGAGCCTTAGGTAGGTGCAGCCCCTTCAAATGTCACGTACGGCAGACTTTTCCCAGGTTATCCACAGCCCGGCTGCTCCATGCCCCTAACCGCCGAGCGCCGCTTTCACCTGCTTTGAGGCCTGGCCAAAATCGATCCGCCCGGGATATTTCGCCTTGAGCACGCCGACCACCTTGCCCATGTCCCGCAGCCCTTCTGCGCCCGTCTCCTTGATCGCCTCGGCGATCGCGGCATCGACGTCCTCGGCCGAGAGCGGCTTGGGCAGATAGTCCTTGATGATGACGATTTCCTCGCGCTCCTGGGTCTCGAGGTCCGTCCGGCCCGCATTGGCGTATAGCTGGGCCGATTCCTCGCGCTGCTTGACCATCTTCTGGAGCAGCGCCAGCACCTCCTCGTCGGAAATGCCGTCCCGGCCCTCGCCCCGCGCGGCGATCTCGCGATCCTTGATTGCAGCGTTGACCAGTCTCAGGGTCGCGGTCCGGCGCGCGTCGCGCGCCTTGATCGCGGTCTTGAGGTCGGCATTGATCTGCTCGCGCATGGCCTGTCCTTTCGAGCAATGAGTGCGGGGCGAGCATATACCCAAGTCAGCCGCGAAAGCCAATCGGGCGCGACAATCGACCTCGCCTCAGCCAAGCCATTGAATACAAACGATTAACTTCTAGGCGGCGTGTGTTGACCTTGGCCCCCGCTTCCCTTAGTTTCCGCGGGACTTCATCTAGGAAACGGAACTGGTCTCATACGGGAACACTTACCCGTCCGGTTCCGCGCGCGCCACATCCCAAGGAGACTTCCCATGTCCGGTTGGCAGGATACCCCCACAACGGCAGTCCTCATCCTGCGTGATGGAACGCGCCTTGAGGGACAGGGCATCGGCGCCACGGGCCTTGCGGCCGGTGAGGTGTGCTTTAACACCGCCATGACCGGCTACCAGGAGATCCTCACCGATCCCTCCTATGCTGGCCAGATCATTACCTTCACCTTCCCCCATATCGGCAATGTGGGCACCAATGACGAGGACATCGAGACCGTCAACATGGCCGCCGATTCCGGGATCCGCGGCGCGGTCCTGCGCGCCGACATCACCTCGCCGTCCAACTACCGCTCGGCCCAGCACCTCGACGCCTGGCTCAAGAAGCGCGCGATCATCGGGATATCGGGCATCGACACCCGCGCGCTCACCGCGCTCATCCGCGACAAGGGCATGGCCGACGCCGTGATCGCCCACGCGCCCGACGGCAGGTTCGACGAAGCGGCATTGAAGGCGGCTCTCGATGCCTTCCCGGGCCTCGAGGGCCTCGACCTCGCAAAGGACATGGCCACCACCCAGTCCTATGGCTGGGACCAGACCCGCTGGACCTGGGGCACTGGCTACGGCACCCTTGCCGAGCCGAAATACCACGTCGTGGCCATCGATTACGGCTCCAAGCGCAACATTCTGCGCTCGATCGCCCAGGAAGGCGCCCGGGTCACCGTGCTGCCGGCCACCGCCACCGCCGAGGACGTGCTCGCGCAAAATCCCGATGGCGTGTTCCTCTCGAACGGCCCGGGCGATCCGGCCGCGACCGGTGAATACGCCGTGCCCACCATCAGGGGCGTCATCGATGCGGGCAAGCCGGTCTTCGGCATCTGCCTTGGCCATCAGCTTCTCGGCCTGGCGCTGGGCGGCAGGACCGCCAAGATGCATCAGGGCCACCACGGCGCGAACCACCCGGTCAAGGACCTGACCACCGGCAAGGTCGAGATCACCTCGATGAACCATGGCTTTGCCGTCGACCGCGACAGCCTGCCCGCCGGCGTCACCGAGACCCATGTCTCGCTGTTCGACGGCTCGAACGCGGGCATCGCGCTCGAGGGCAAGCCGGTATTTTCGGTCCAGTACCACCCGGAAGCCTCCCCCGGGCCCCACGACGCGCACTACCTCTTCAAGCGCTTCATGGACAACGTCCGCATCCACAAGGGCGAAGCGGCGACCACCGAGTAGCCGCCGCCCCTTCGCTCACGCCCGGTCGGCGTCCAGCGCCTCCACAATGGCGCGCTCGACCGGCGCCAGCCCTTCACGCGCGCCCTCCAGACTGAACGCCCCGCGCGGATAAAGCGGCGGCTGCGCCATGAAGCGCGGCTCGGTGCCGCGATGGGGCTGCGCCGCATGGACAAGGAAGGGGTGGCACAGATAGACCGTGCCCGCCGGCCCGGTGGCCAGCACCTCGTCGCGCCGAGCCGACTCGGCAAAGCCGTTGGCGGCAAGTTCTCCCAGCGTCATCCCATCGGCGCCGGCGCCCGCCAGCCGCCGCGCAATATCTCGATGCGAACCCTTGCGAATCCGCGTCGGCGCGTCCGCCTCGCCCACGTCTGAAAACAGGAACAGCATAAGCAGCGCCCGCCCGCGTGACACAAGATTGGCCCGATAGCTCAGGAAGTCCGCCGGATCGTCCCGTTCGAGCGCGAAGCTCACATCGATGTGCCAGCCATCGTCGCCAGGCGGCTCGTCGGACGGAAACCGCACGGGAAATGTACCCAGCCCCTGTGGCGGTACCCAGCGGCCCGGCCCAACGAGACCATCATAGGCCGCGTGCAGGCGCGCAGTGTTGGATGCTTCCCTGAACGGCGCATCAGAATATCCGCCAAGCCGGATGACGGGGCGTGTCCAGGTGTCCCGGTTGTGCCGATCGCATCCGGTCTCGGCCCAGAGGATCGCACGGCCGGCATCGGCCAGCGCGCGCGGAAACGCATCGTCGATCCGAACGAAGCCGTCGGTGATAAAGGATTGGATCTGCGCCGGGCTCGGCGCGAGGTCATGACCAGTCATGAAATCTGTCTCTCGATAGGTGTCAGCATCGCGCATCTGCATGCGCGTCGATCCATCTCTGGGGGATGGCAAGGCCGCTCCGAGCGACCGCTGACTTATCGAGTGCGGGTCATGAACATGCCGGGATATTAGAGCGGGCCGCTCATGGAAGTCAACGCAACGTAGCTACACCAGAACCAGGACGGAGGTCATAAGCCAGCAGAATGGCAAAAAGGCCGGACCTGCCGGCCCGGCCTCCTCGAACTTCAGCCCGATCGCGGTTGGCGTCAGGCCGCAAAATAGTCCTGCAGTGCCCGCACGCGCATATTGCCCTCGCGATAGGCGATGATGCCGGCCACCGCCGCGGTCGCGCCGGGGATGGTGGTGTAATAGGGCACTTTCGAGATCAGCGCCGCCCGCCGGATGTCGCGGCTGTCGGAAACCGCCTTGACCCCGTCGGTGGTGTTGATGACCAGTTGCACCTCGCCATTCTTGATCGCATCGACGATGTGGGGCCGGCCCTCGAGCACCTTGTTGATCTTGTGGCAGTCGATGCCCTGTTCCGAAAGGAACCGCTGGGTACCGCCCGTCGCGATCACCTTGAACCCGGCGGCAGCCAGCAGGCGCACCGGCTCGACGATGCCCGCCTTGTCCTCGTCGCGCACCGAGATGAACACCGTGCCCTCCTTGGGCACCTTGGTGCCACCGCCGAGCTGGCTCTTGGCGAACGCGATGGCGAAATCGGTATCGAGCCCGATCACCTCGCCGGTCGATTTCATCTCCGGGCCCAGCACCGTGTCCACACCGGGGAACCGCGCGAAGGGGAATACCGCTTCCTTGATCGCGATGTGCTCGATCTTGCGATCCTCGAGCGCAAAGCTTTCGAGCTTCTCGCCCGCCATGATGCGCGCCGCGATCTTGGCGATCGGATAGCCGATCACCTTGGCCACGAACGGCACGGTCCGGGACGCGCGCGGATTGACCTCGAGCACGTAGAGCGTGCCGTCCTTGAGCGCGAACTGCACGTTCATCAGTCCGCCCACGCTGAGCGCCTTGGCCAGCGCCGTCGCCTGGCGCTTGAGCTCCTCGATGATCGCGGGCTCGAGCGAATGGGGCGGGAGCGAGCAGGCGCTGTCGCCCGAATGGATGCCCGCTTCCTCGATATGTTCCATGATCCCGGCCACGAACACGTCCGTGCCGTCCGAAAGACAATCCACGTCGATCTCGACCGCGCCCTGCAGATAGCTGTCGAACAGCAGCGCATTGGCGGCGAGCACCGAGTTGATCTGCCCGGTCTTGTCGTTGGGATAGCGATGCCGGATTTCGGGCGGCACCAGCTCGGTGAGGGTCGACTGCACGTAGCGCTCGAAATCCTCGGCCGAATGGCAGATCACCATCGCCCTTCCGCCCAGCACGTTCGAAGGCCGGATGACCAGCGGAAAGCCCAGCCCTTCCGCCACGATCCGCGCCTGCTCGAGGCTGTAGGCGATGCCGTTGCGCGGCTGGGTGAGGTCGAGCTTGTTCAAAAGCTTCATGAACTGGTCGCGGTCTTCGGCCAGGTCGATCTTGTCGGGCTGGGTGCCCAGGATCGGGACGCCGGCCCGCTCCACCGCGCTCGCGAGCTTGAGCGGGGTCTGCCCGCCGAACTGCACGATCACCCCGTGCAGCGTTCCGTTCTGCTTTTCGGTGGTCAGGATCTCGATCACGTCCTCTTCGGTGAGCGGCTCGAAATAGAGCCGGTCCGAGGTGTCGTAGTCGGTCGAGACGGTTTCGGGATTGCAATTGACCATGATGGTCTCATAGCCCGCATCGGCCAGCGCGAAGGCCGCGTGGCAGCAGCAATAGTCGAACTCGATGCCCTGGCCGATCCGGTTGGGCCCACCGCCCAGGATCACCACCTTCTTGCGGTCCGAGGGATTGGCCTCGTCGGCCGGCACACCGGCGAACGGGGTCTCGTAGGTCGAATACATGTAGGCCGTGGGCGAGGCGAACTCGGCCGCGCAGGTGTCGATCCGCTTGTAGACCGGGCGCACGCCCAGCCCGTGGCGCAGGTTCAGGACGTCCTTGGCGGTCTTGCCGGCAAGCTCTGCGAGCCGCGCGTCAGAAAAGCCCATGGCCTTGAGCTTGCGCATCTGGTTTTCGGTCTGGGGCAGGCCGTATTCGCGCACCTTGGCCTCGGTGTCGATGATTGCCTGGATCTGCTCGAGGAACCAGGGGTCGATCCGGCAGGCCTCGTGGATCATCTGGTGGTCATAGCCCAGCCGCATGGCCTCGGCGACCAGCAGCAGCCGGTCGGGGGTCGGCGTGCCCAGCGCGGCGCGCACCGCGTTCTTGTCGTCGCCCTCGCCCAGCCCGGAGATGCCGATCTCGTTCAATCCGGTCAGCCCGGTCTCGAGCGAGCGCAGGGCCTTCTGGAGCGATTCGGGGAAGCTCCGGCCGATCGCCATGGCCTCGCCCACCGACTTCATCGAGGTCGTCAGCCGGTTGTCCGCCCCGGGGAATTTCTCGAACGCAAAGCGCGGGATCTTGGTGACCACATAGTCGATCGAGGGCTCGAAGCTCGCCGGGGTCGCGCCACCGGTGATGTCGTTTTCCAGCTCATCGAGCGTGTAGCCCACCGCCAGCCGCGCCGCGACCTTGGCGATGGGAAAGCCCGTGGCCTTGGACGCCAGCGCCGAGGACCGCGACACGCGCGGGTTCATCTCGATCACGACCAGCCGCCCGTCCTTGGGATTAACCGCGAACTGCACGTTCGAGCCGCCCGTCTCCACCCCGATCTCGCGCAGGACCGCGATCGAGGCGTCGCGCATGATCTGGTATTCCTTGTCGGTCAGCGTCAGCGCCGGCGCCACGGTGATCGAATCGCCGGTGTGCACGCCCATCGGATCGATATTCTCGATCGAGCAGATGATGATGCAGTTGTCGTTCCGGTCCCGGACGACCTCCATCTCGTACTCTTTCCAGCCCAGGACGCTCTCTTCGACCAGCACCTCATTGGTGGGCGACGCGTCGAGTCCGGATTCGATGATGTCGAGATATTCCTCGCGATTGTACGCGATGCCCCCGCCCGTGCCCCCGAGCGTGAAGGACGGCCGGATGATGCAGGGCAGCCCGATCTCCTCGAGCGCCTTGAGCGCCTCGGGCAGCGAATGGGCCAGACGCGAGCGCGGGCTTTCGAGCCCGATCTTGTCCATCGCCGTGCGGAACAGCTCCCGGTCCTCGGCCTTGTCGATGGCCTCGGCATTGGCGCCGATCATTTCCACGCCGAACTTGTCGAGCACGCCCATCTTGTTGAGCGAAAGCGCACAGTTGAGGGCGGTCTGTCCGCCCATGGTGGGCAGCAGCGCGTCGGGCCGTTCCTTTTCGATGATCTTGGCCACCACTTCGGGGGTGATCGGCTCCATGTAGGTCGCGTCCGCCACGTCCGGATCGGTCATGATGGTCGCGGGATTGGAGTTGACCAGAATGATGCGGTAGCCCTCTTCGCGCAGGGCCTTGCAGGCCTGTGTCCCCGAATAGTCGAACTCGCAGGCCTGGCCGATGATGATCGGCCCCGCCCCGATGATGAGGATGGATTTGATGTCTGTGCGTTTGGGCATGGTGTGTCTTCTCGTGCGGCATGCGCGCGTCAGGCGGACTGACGCGCGAGGAACGGGCTCGGACTCTCTTGGCTAGGCGGTCTCTCTAGACCAACCCTTTGCCGATTTCCAGCATAACCGCAGAGATTCTTTTCCTCTCTGGGACCGCGCTGCCCGGAACCTGCCGCCCGGCTCTGGATTCTGCCCTGTGCGAACCCTATTGTCTGGGCTCGACGGGGGCCGCTCCCGCGGTCCGGGTCCACACTTCTCCATTGTCTTCACGACCCATTCACTCACCAGATCAGTGCAACCCCAAGGAGTCCCCATGGCGTCCACACCGCTCATCACGCTCAACGACGGCGTAACCATTCCCCAGCTCGGCTTCGGCGTCTGGCAGATCCCCGACGAGGAGGTTGCCGAAAAGGTGCGCGTCGCGCTGGAGGCCGGCTATCGCCACATCGACACCGCCAAGGCCTACCGCAATGAATCGGGCGTCGGCGAAGCGCTACGCTCCTCGGGCCTCGCGCGCGACGACATCTTCGTCACCACCAAGCTCTGGAACACCGACCAGGGCTATGATTCGACCCTTGCGGCGTTCGACGGCAGCATGGAGCGGCTCGGGCTGGACGTGCTCGACCTCTACCTCATCCACTGGCCCCAGCCCATGTTCGACGACTACCTCGACACCTGGAAGGCCATGGTCAAGCTCAAGGAGGACGGCCGCATCCGCTCGATCGGCGTCTCGAACTTCCTGCCCGAGCATCTCGACAAGATCATCGGGGAAACCGGCGTTGTCCCATCGGTCAACCAGATCGAGGTCCATCCCCGCTTCCAGCAGCGCGAGTTGCGCGCTTTCTGCGCCGAAAAAGGCATCGCCGTCGAAGGCTGGAGCCCGCTGGGCCGCGGCAACATGCTCGAGGACCCCTCGATCACCGCGATCGCGTCCGCCCATGGCAAGACGGCGGCTCAGGTGGTGATCCGCTGGCACCTCCAGCACGGCAATATCCTGTTCCCCAAATCGGTGACCCCTTCGCGCATCCGCGAGAACTTCGAGGTCTTCGATTTCGAGCTCAGCGCCGACCAGATCGCCGCGCTCGACGCCATGGACGACCCCGAAGGCCGCACCGGGCCGAACCCCGCGACCTTCGACCTGCGCTGACCCCTGTTGTCCGGGGCCGGCTCACCGGCCCCGGAACCGGCAGCCCGCCTTCGGAGTTATCCGTCCAGATCAACCCCACGAAGGATAATTCCGATGGTCGAGCCGCAGCGGGAACGCGAAACAGTAGTGGTCAATGGTGGCGGCGGAGGCGGCGGCGGCGCTGGCCTCATCGTCGGCATCGTGCTCGCCATCCTCGTCATCGTGGGCATCGTCTATTTCGTGAACATGAATTCGGGCGGCGAAGGCGGCACCGTGTCGGTCGACGTGCCCGCCGTGGACGTCACCGAATAAGCGCGTGCCCCTTACCGACGACAGCGTGAGTGCACATGTCTTTGCCGATGACGGGACTTTCCCCAATTCGGCCCTCCCGCTCATGGCTTATCGGAGGGCGCTCGCGCCCTCCGACGTCAGCCCCGAAGCGATCGAGGCCCTGTTTGCGGCCAACTCCTGGCCGCCTGCCTGGCGCTATGGCATCTATCCCGACCACCACTATCACTCCAACGCCCACGAGGCGCTGGGCGTGGCGTCCGGCACGGCCGAAGTCACCCTCGGCGGGCCGGACAACGGGCTGACTCTCGAAATATCGGCGGGAGATGTGGTCGTGATCCCCGCCGGGGTCGCCCACAAGTGCAACCGCGCCAGCGACGACTTCCTCGTGGTCGGCGCCTATCCGCCCGGCCAGAGCCCGGACCTGCTCTGGGGCAAGCCCGGTGACCGCGAAAAGGCCCTCCCGGCGATCACCGACGTTCCTCTCCCCGAAAGCGATCCGGTCAAGGGACCGGACGGCCCGCTGGTCACCGCCTGGGCCCGCGAGACGCGCTAACCCACACGCTCCAGAAACGCGGCCACGCCCGCCAGCGCCGCCTCCACCGCGTCCTCGCCCACATCGAGATGGGTGACCCAGCGCAACTGCCCGTAGCGCCCCGAAACGATCACCCCGCGCTCGGCGAGAAATGCCGCCAGCGCCGTCCCGTCGATGCCCGGGCAGTCCATGAAAACGATATTGGTCTGCGGCGCCTCGACCAAGAGCCCCTCATGGCGCGCAAGACCTTCCGCGAGCGTCGCCGCCAGCCAATGATCCTCGGCCAGTCGCTCGACATTGTGCGCGAGCGCATGGAGCGCCCCCGCCGCGACGATCCCCGACTGCCGCATCCCCCCGCCCAGCATCTTGCGGATGCGCTTCGCCTTGCCGATCGACGCGTCCGAGCCCGCCAGCACCGTCCCCACCGGCGCGCCCAGCCCTTTCGAGAGACACACCGAGACCGTGTCGAACCCCTCGGCAAGGTCCGCCGGCGCGATCCCGCTCGCCACCGCCGCATTGAAGATCCGCGCCCCGTCGAGATGGGTCGCGAGCCCCGCCCGGCGCGCCAGCCCCAGGGCATCGGCCACGAACGCTTGCGGCAACACCCGCCCCCCGATCGTGTTCTCGAGCGCGAGCAGCCGGGTGCGCGCGAAATGCATGTCGTCCAGCTTGATGGCCTTTTCGATCTTCTCGAGCGCCATCGTCCCGTCGGGCAGGTTCTCGATCGGCTGGGGCTGGATCGACCCCAGCACCGCCGCGCCACCGGCCTCGAAGCGGTAGCAATGGGCCTGCTGGCCCGCGATATACTCGTCGCCCCGCGCGCAATGGACCATCAGCGCGGCGAGGTTGGACTGCGTGCCGGTGGGAAAGAACGCGCCCTCATCTTTGCCCGTGCGCCGCGCCACCTCCGCCTCGAGCGCCGCGACGGTCGGGTCGTCGCCATAGACGTCGTCACCCACCGGCGCCTGGGCCATGGCCGCGCGCATCTCCGCGCTGGGCCGGGTAACGGTGTCGGAGCGGAAATCGTGAAGGATCGGCAAGTCGGTCCCCTCTCGTGGTTGCAACCGCGGCCGGGCTCGGCGCGCCGGCTCCGGTTCCATACTGCGCACGGGCCCGAACGCCAAGCGCACCGGGCGCATGCCGGCCGCGCGCACCCCGCTTCGCGGTGCCCTGCCGATGCAAGACACGGCAGCGTTACTGACATGTTACATGGCGGCGCCATGTCCTTGTCGGCGTTCTACTGCCGAACCGGCCGGTACACTTTTTTGGCCCACCCCGCTCCGCAGTCTCTCTTGAATAATGTGCGACGTTCTTTTAGGATCGGGCCATCGATATTGCGGCCGACTGACTAGCCGTGCGACTTTTCGCGCCCCGCTGACGTCTAGAACCGATATTCGATATACATGGGGACGAGTGGGCGTATGCGCAGGCGTCCCGAATTACGCCAGCACGACGCGAAAGGACACGCCAATGGCTACCGGCACTGTCAAATGGTTCAACACCCAGAAGGGCTACGGCTTCATCCAGCCCGACGAGGGCGGGGCCGACGTCTTCGTCCACATCTCGGCCGTTCAGACCTCCGGCATGACCGGTCTCGATGAAGGCCAGAAGATCTCCTACGAGATCGTCAAGGACAAGCGCACCGGCAAATCGGCTGCGGGCAATCTGGCCGCCAGCCAGTAATCCTTCAAGGCCTCGCCAGGCGTCCCGGGCCGGCCGGGACGGGCGGAACCAATGACGGGACGCAGGGCGCAGTCGCGGTCTGCGTCCTTTTCGTTTGCAGCCCGGCTCCGCCCCTCGCGCGGCCCCGGTCCCTTGCAACCGGCAGCGCCTGCCCCATATGAGCCCATGCAGGCTGCGGCGGAAACCCGATAGGCGGGACTTGACCAATCGAGCGACCAAGGGCAAGCTTGCAACGAGTTTCCCCGAAAAGATGCAGAACCCGACGCGCTGACATCGGTCGCGCAACCAGAACGGATTGTCGGGTGTACAACGAACAAGGAATGGGATTGCACCATGGATAGAGTCCCGATGACGGTAGCGGGCCACGCTGCCCTTGTCGAAGAGCTCAGGCGCAGGACAGCCGAGGAGCGTCCCGCGATCATCGAGGCGATTGCCGAGGCGCGCGCCCACGGCGACCTTTCCGAGAACGCCGAGTATCACGCCGCCAAGGAACAGCAGAGCCACAACGAAGGCCGGGTCATGGAGATCGAATCCATGCTGGCCAAGGCAGAGATCATCGATGTCTCCAAGCTCTCGGGCAACACGGTCAAGTTCGGTGCCACCGTCACCCTGATCGACGAGGACACCGAGGAGGAAAAGACCTACCAGATCGTGGGCGATGCCGAAGCGGACGCCCGCGCCGGCCGCATCTCGATCTCATCGCCCATCGCTCGCGCGATGATCGGCAAGGAAGTCGGCGATTCCATTGAGGTCACCGCCCCCGGCGGGGCCCGTGGCTACGAGATTACAAAGATCGCCTTCGTCTGACCGGCCCGCCTCGCCGGCCCCCATCGATTCCCAAAGGGCAGGACCCGCGTTTTGCGCAGCCTGCCCTTTTTTGCTTCACGGAGCGGGGGCCGGCGCGACATTTTCGGCACGTGCCCACAGCTTTCGCCCGCCCGGGCCGAACTTTTCTTGTAACCGGGCCCATGCGTGCCATATTTGAGAACACCTGAAGACAACGCGCCTGGGGCACAATGCACGCCAAAGTCATCATCGTAGGGTCGGGACCGGCTGGCTACACCGCCGCCATCTACGCCGCCCGTGCCATGCTTGAACCCGTGATGGTTTCCGGGATGCAGCCCGGCGGCCAGCTCACCATCACCACCGATGTCGAGAACTATCCCGGCTTTGCCGATCCCATCCAGGGCCCCTGGCTGGTCGAGCAGATGCGCACACAGGCCGAGCACATGGGCACCCGGATGGAGAACGACGTCATCGTGGATGTCGATCTCGACGTCCGGCCCTTCAGGCTGACCGGGGACAGCGGGACCGTCTACACCGCCGACAGCGTCATCATCGCCACCGGCGCCCAGGCCAAATGGCTCGGCCTGCCGTCGGAAGAAAAGTTCATGGGCTTCGGGGTCTCGGCCTGCGCGACCTGCGACGGGTTTTTCTATCGCGACAAGACCGTTCTGGTCGTGGGCGGCGGCAACACCGCCGTCGAGGAAGCGCTGTTTCTCACCAACTTCGCCTCAAAGGTCATCGTCGTGCACCGGCGCGACGAGTTCCGCGCGGAAAAGATCCTCCAGCAGCGCCTGTTCAAGCACCCCAAGATCGAGGTCCGCTGGAACACCGCGCTCGACGAGGTCAAGGGCGATAACATGCCCCCTTCGGTGCGCGGCGCGGTCCTGCGCGACATGGCCAGCGGCCAGACCACCGAGATCGAGGTCGACGGCATTTTCGTTGCCATCGGCCACGCTCCGGCCACCGAGGTGTTCAAGGGTAAGCTCGAGATGAAGCATGGCGGCTATATCGTCACCGCGCCCGACAGCACGGCCACCAACATCCCGGGCGTCTTCGCCGCAGGCGATGTCACCGACGATGTCTACCGCCAGGCCGTGACCGCTGCGGGCATGGGCTGCATGGCCGCGCTCGAAGCGGAACGCTACCTCGCCGAGCACGAGCTTGCCGAGGCAGCCGAATAGGCGCCCGCGCTCTCAGGGCCGGGCCGGAACGGACGAAAACCTTGAGTCGGCAGGCGACTCTCGAGCAGAAGGAAGCCGGGGATGCTCGATTGGGATAAGCTGCGCATTTTCCATGTCGCCGCGGAATCGGGAAGTTTCACCCATTCGGCCGAAAAGCTCGGCATGTCCCAGTCGGCGGTCTCGCGCCAGATTTCCGCGCTCGAGGAAGATCTTTCGCTCAAGCTTTTCATCCGCCATGCGCGCGGTCTGGTGCTCACGGAAGTGGGCGAGCAGCTCTTTCGCACGGCGCACCGCATGGCCTGGGAGTTGCAATCGGTCCAGGCCCAGATGACCGAAAGCCAGGACGTGCCCACCGGCCCGCTTCTGGTCACCACCACGGTCGGGTTCGGTTCGACCTGGCTTACCAAGCGCATTCACGAATTCGTCGAGCTCTATCCGACCATCCAGCTCGAGATCAAACTCAACGACGCCGAACTCGACCTCGCCATGCGCGAGGCGGACGTGGCCATCCGGCTGCACCGGCCCAACCAGTCCGAGATGATCCAGCGCAAGCTCTTCACCGTGCACTTCCACATCTACGCCTCGGAATCCTATCTCGCCGAGAAGGGCCGGCCCGAGACCATCGAGGATCTCGACAGCCACAACATCATCACCTTCGGGGAGCCCTCGCCCTCCTATCTGGGCGATGTGAACTTTCTCGAGCGCATCGGACGGCCCGATGGCAATCCGCGCCGCACCAACCTCAAGGTCAACGCGATCTACGGCATGATGCAGGCCTGCCGCCAGGGCATCGGCATCGCCATGCTGCCCGATTACATCACCGAGGAAGAGCCCAGCCTGCAACGCGTGCTCGACGACATCGACCTGCCGGCCTTCGAGACCTATTTCGTCTATCCCCCCGCGCTCAAAAGCTCCAAACGCGTCGGCGTCTTCCGCGATTTCCTCGTCGAAAAGGCCCGCGACTGGTCCTATTGAGCCGTTACGGAGACTCCCTCACTGCTGTCACGGTAAAAGCCGGAGCCCGGCGGCCTCGCCAGCCGCAAGTGAGCGCTCTCCGCACGGCTTCGAACGGGTCACGCCGCCGGCCACTTCGCCGCCGTTCAATCATCTGTTTGCCCGGTGATCAGCCTGTGACATACGATCGCGTCGCGTGCGGGATGGTCGGTGTGCTTTTTCACCCGGAACAGGTGCGCAAGCCGCAGCACCCAACGCTTGAGCGCTTTCGAGCGTTCGCGGTTTGCCTTCAGCGCCAGTTTCTCAAGTTCGGGCGTGGAACGCGTCCATATCGTGTAATGCGACACCTTGATCTCCATGGTCTGGCTGAAACAGGGGACACGGATGGAGCCTTGATCCTCACCGGACTGAACTTTGCCTGGGCCACCGAGCACCATCGCAAAATATTGCCTCATTCAGAATCACTCAAGACAACTTACTTGCCGTGTAGCGTGATATAAATTAACGTAAGACCATGTCCCGGCTTCTCCCTAACCTGAACGCTGTCCGTGCTTTTGACGCAGCGGCCCGCCATCAAAGCTTCACCCGTGCCGCCGAGGAACTCGGCGTCACCCATGGCTCGGTCAGTCGCTACGTGAAGACTCTGGAAGACGACCTTGGAATACAACTGTTCGAACGCCGCCACAGGCAGGTGGCGTTGACACCTGCTGGCGTGCGCTATGCCGGGATCGTCGCCGAGGCACTCGTGCTGATTTCGCTCGAAACCGGCGCCAAGGCTCTCCAGGACGCCAAGGGTAAAGTGGTACTCGAAGTGGATTCCGATCTGGCTTTGCTTTGGCTGATGCCACGAATGAACCGGTCGGCACTGGATGCTCTGGAAGTCGATATTGAACTGCGCTCTTATCCAGAGCCGCCACGAACGATCGCGCCACACACGGATCTCGCTATCACCTGGGGGCCCCTCGACGTGCCGGGCTACTCAAGGGAACTGTTGTTGAGCTTTTCAACGTTTCCTGTCTGCACACCGGACATTGCCGCCGAGATTCACCGTACCGGGCTGGTCAACCAGAAATTGATCCATGACCGGGGGATGGGAGCCTGGAACGAGATACTCCAGCGCCTCGGGCTGACGATGTCCTCGGCAGCGGGTCACCTGATCTTTCACCGGACCTATCTGTGTCTCGATGCAGCCGTTCGCGGGCTCGGGGTCGCTGTCGGTGACGACGTCACCGCAGCCGAGATGCTTAAAGACGGGCGACTTGTTCGTCCGTTCGACCTGAAGCTGCCAGGTCGAAACGCGTTTCATCTGTCCATGGGGAACCGTGCGCCGATCCGACCGCCTGCAAAGGCTGTTCGCGAGTGGCTGGTGGATCAGGTCAATGATCATACGCAGTGGGCAGGCAGACAGGAGTGAGCAGGACAGGTGAGCCCGGATCTTCGCTGAGGTTACGGTGATCGGGGAGCGCTTTTCCGATGCGCGAAGGTGCCGAAATCCCGGCAAGAGATGTGCTTTGCAGATTCGAGAGCGGCACAATCCGGCTCATGCCTATATCGGCATAAGACCCGCTCAACAGAAAATCCCAGCAAATCCGGGGCTTTCAGAGCCATGCGTTTTTTGCAACCCTGACATGTCAGTCATGCACTTGTGGCGCAGAACTCTAAAGACTACTTACCCGGCAGACATTGCGCGTCTTTCCTCCTCCTCCCTTTGGGCGCGCTTGATGTTCCCTCCTTCAAGAGGCTCTGCCTCTTGACTCCGGCCCCGCTCTCCCCTCGAGCGGGGCCATTTTTTTGCCCTGTCGCAGGCGGGCCTCCCCTCCCCCCAACCCATCCCGCGCGAATCGGAAAAAGCCGCCGGCACCTCGCGACGTTCATATGTCTAGACGTCTGCAGAAAATGCATACCTGCCATGCCTGATGACGACTTGTTCGGTCGTGATTAGGCGGGCATATAGGGGGCGTCAGACGGGCAGCGCGCTTTCTCCTCCTCCCTAAGCCCCCTGCCTGTGACACATAGAGTGGCGAAGGTACCTCCTCCTCCCGCCGGATCCACTCCTGAAGGCCGTTAATCGAACCTCCTCCTCCCTCGATTATCGGCCGAAAGTTCAAAGGCTCCACCCTCATCCTCCCGGGTGGAGCCTTTTGCTTTCCCGGCTCCCCCCACTCCCACGCACTGCCACCCTGCTCGCCATCGCCCTGCCGCGTTCGCGGCACACATGCCCAAACAATGTGCAGAACAAGGCAGTGCCTAATGCATGGCAGGTATGCGCAATTGCGCATTGTTCGACGCGGGCCCGAGGAGCATATTCGGGGCGTCAACAGAGCGACGCGCCTTTCTCCTCCTCCCTAAGGCCCCTCGCTCCTGACACCGAGCGGACGATGTATCCTCCTCCCACGTCCTCTGCTCAAGCGATCGGCGCCGTCTCCTCCTCCCTCGGCTCGGTCGTAAACTGTGAGATTAGGGCTTGCCCTTTTATCAAGGCTCCGTCCTCGGACGGAGCCTCTTTTTTTGCGCGACAGCCTCAGCCGAGCCCCGCGCAGAACGCCTGGATCCGGGTCACCGCTTCGCGCAGCTCCGCCTCAGAGGCCGCATAGGACAGCCGAACATGCCCGGCCAGCCCGAAGGCGCTGCCATGGACCAGCGCCACCCCGTGCTCGGCAAGCAGTGCCATCACGAAATCCTCGTCGGTCGCGATCTTGCGCCCGCCCGCGCTCGTCATCCCCAGCGCCCGCGCGCAGGAGGGAAACACATAGAACGCGCCCTCGGGCACGAGGCACTCGAGCACGTCGCAGGCGTTGAGCCCGGCCACCACCAGGTCGCGCCGCGCCTGGAACGCCGCCCGCCAGTCGTCGAGGAAATCCTGCGGCCCCTCGAGCGCCGCCAGCGCCGCCCATTGCGAGATCGAGGACGGGTTGGTGGTCGATTGCCCCTGCAGCTTGGTCATCGCCTTGAGGATCGGCCGCGGCCCCGTGCAATATCCGATCCGCCATCCGGTCATCGCATGCGATTTCGAGACCCCGTTCATGGTGATCGTCCGGCCCGCAAGGTCCGGCGCCACCTGCGCGATGGTCGCGAACTGCCGCCCGTCATAGACCAGCGTCTCGTAGATGTCGTCGGTCAGAACATGCACCTGGGGGTGGGCCCGCAGCACATCGGCCAGCGCCCGCAGCTCCCCGGCGCTGTAGGCGGCACCCGAGGGGTTGGACGGCGTGTTAAGGATCAGCCATTTGGTCGCCGGGCTGATCGCCGCCTCGAGCGCCGCCGGGGTCAGCTTGAAGCCCTCCGCCTGGCTCGAGGGCGCGATCACCGGCTCGGCGCCGGCCAGCCGCACGATCTCGGGATAGCTCACCCAATAGGGCGCGGGGATCACCACCTCGTCGCCGGCGTTGAGCGTAGCGAGCAGCGCGTTGAAGATCACCTGCTTGCCGCCCGCCGAGATCATGCAGTCCTCGGGCCCCACATCCAGCCCGTTGTCGCGGCGGAATTTCTCGGCCACCGCGCGCTTGAGCTCGGTGATCCCGTCCACATAGGTGTAGCGCGTCCGCCCTTCATTGATCGCCGCGATCCCTGCGGCCCGCACATGCTCGGGCGTATCGAAATCGGGCTCGCCGGCCGAGAGCGCGATCACGTCCTCGCCGCGCGCCTTGAGCTCCTGGGCAAGCTGGGTGATGGCCATGGTGGCGGAGGGCTGTACGCGGGCCAGCGCGTCGGACTGCATGTCCATCGTCATTCCTTTCGGGCGGCGGGATCGGGGGTCGAAGCGCGACCAAACTGGCGCTTGCGCATTATCCTGACGCGAGTCAAGCTTTCTCCACCGCGTGGTCTGGGAGGAATCACAATGTTCATCGAAGCCATCATCGCCGACAAGGGGCGTGACGTCGTGACCATCGGGATCGATGCAAGCGTTGCCGATCTCGTCGCAACCCTCGCCGAGCACAATATCGGCGCGGTCATCGTGTGCGACGACGCGGGAAAGCCCAAAGGCATCGTCTCGGAACGCGATGTCGTGCGCCAGCTCGCCCGCAGCGCCGCGGACCTCATGGACCGCCCCGTCAGCACCATCATGACCCGCAACGTCCAGTCCTGCGCGCTCACCGACACCATCGACGCCGCCATGGGCATCATGACCCGCGGCCGCTTCCGCCATCTGCCGGTCATGGACGGGGGCGAGCTGGTCGGCATCGTCTCGATCGGAGACGTGGTCAAGCGCAAGATCGCCGTGGCGGAAGAAGAGGCCGGGGCGCTCCGGGACTATATCTCCGCAGGCGTCTGACCCCGGACCGCCAGCCCCTACTCGCTGACGCGGCTGAGCCTGATGTCCTCGCAGATCACGAGGAGCGCGCAGGCCTGAAGATCCATCCGGTCCGGGCTCGTCTGCTCGACCGTGCCGGAAATCCTGAACCCTTCCAGCGTCACGGTCCCGCGCCAGAACCCGGCGCGCGTCTGGCGCGCATCGCTGAACATGTAGGTGTCGAGATATTTGACGTTGCGGGCGTCCTTCTTGTCCTCCTGGATCCAGATCAGCCGCGCGCACAGCGACTGCCCGTCCTCGCCGCAGAACTCGAACTGGTAGCGCGATTCCTTGTTGGCAGGCTCCCACACCCCCCTTGGGTCCAGCGTCTGGGCCTGCACGGCGCCCACCCCGGTCAGCCCCAGAACAAGGGCGGCAGCGCCCGCCGCGATTTTCGATACTGCCATGGTCTCGACCTCCGTGAGTGCAGGATTGCCTTTGATGCCGCAATCGGGCTGAACCGCTGATGAACCTGAGCTCACCATGAGGTCATGGCGATGTCACGGCGGTGTCATGGCAAGACGCTATGGATATCCTGCACGCGGCATCACCCCGCCGCCTGCGCCCGCAAATGGCCGGCACCCGCGCCGGCTCGCCGAAGCCCCTTCGGCCCCCTTACGGTCGCCTTCGTGGCGGCCGTCTTTTCTTGTCGCGCCCCTTTCCTGTGGAACGCGCCACCCCCCGCCGCCCATTGCCGGCCGGTTGGGGTATGGATACCGGACCACCGATCAGCACCCGGGGCGCTCCGCATGGCCAAGCTCTACTTCTCCTATGCGGCGATGAACGCCGGCAAGTCGACCATCCTGTTGCAGGCCTCGCACAATTATCGCGAGCGCGGCATGCGCACCCTGCTGCTCACCGCAGCGCTGGACGATCGCGCCGGCACGGGCGTCATCGCCTCGCGCATCGGGGTCTGCGAACAGGCGCTGCTCTTTCGCGAAGGCGACGACCTTTACGGCACGATTCTGGACGCCCATGCCGAGGGCCATCTGCACTGCATCTTCATCGATGAGGCGCAGTTCCTCACACCCGATCAGGTCTGGCAGCTCGCGCGGGTCGCCGACCGGCTGAAAATCCCGGTGATGTGCTACGGCTTGCGCACCGATTTCCAGGGCAAGCTCTTCCCCGGTTCGGCCGAATTGCTGGCCATCGCCGATTCCCTGCGCGAAATCCGCACCATCTGCGCGTGCGGTGCCAAGGCCACCATGGTGGTGCGCCAGGGCCCGGACGGCACTCCACTCGTCGAAGGCCGGCAGGTCGACATCGGGGGCAACGACAAATACATTTCCCTTTGCCGCGCCCACTGGGAAGAAAAGGTGGGACGCTGGCCCGGAAAAGGAACCCGCCAATGAGCGCCACGACCAACCCAGCCATCCCGACCCAGCCCGACCCCAAGGGAGCCCTCACGATCCGCACCATGGCCATGCCCGCGGACACCAATGCGGCCGGAGACATCTTCGGGGGCTGGGTGATGAGCCAGATGGACATCGCCGGCGCCATCGCGGCGGTCGAATATGTCGGGGGCAGGGTCGCCACCGTCGCTGTCGAGGCCATGAGCTTTATCGCGCCCATCCATGTGGGCGACGTGCTGTGCATCTACACCTGGATCGACCGGGTGGGCACCACCTCGATCAAGGTCGGCATGGAATCCTGGGCCAAGTCGCGCGCCAACCCCGAGCGGATCAAGGTCACCGAGGGCCATTTCATCTATGTCGCGCTCGGCGAGGACGGCAACAAGCGACAGATCGAGAAGCCTTCCCCCTGACCGGAGCGTTCATGTTGGGTTCAAGCGCCCCCTTGTAGCGTCCTGGCATTGAGTATGGCGCTCCCCGACCCGGGAGGGCGCCCAAGGGAACCGATCGGCATATGCGGACTTATCGCAAAAAGCCGATGATGCCTCGCAAGGGAGAGCAAGATGAACATCCGTAGATTTGCAGCAGCTACACTTCTGGCTGTGACCGGCCTTTTCGCCGGCGCGTCCATCGCATCGGCTTATGACGCCGCGGCGACCACCGCCCTCAACGTCCGGTCCGGCCCCGGCACCAATTTCAACGTCATTGGCGCCCTGCAGACCAATCAGGTCGTCAACGTCATCGAGTGTAACGCCGCCAACACCTGGTGCCGCATTCAGGATCGCCGGCTCGAGGGCTGGGCGTCCGCACGCTACCTCCAGCGCGTCTCGGGCGCACCGTCCCGCCCCTCGCAGGGCGCGACCCGCCCCAATGTCGGCATCTCCATCGGCACCGACAATTTCTCGTTCTCCATAGGCACCGGCAATCGTCCCGACAGCCGGCCAGGTGTCCGTCCCAGCCGTGACCGCGTCTGCTTTTACGAGGATTACAACTATCGTGGCCGCAGCCTGTGCGCGACCCGTGGCGAATCGGTCCGCTCGCTCGACCGGCGCTGGGACAACCGCATCCGCTCGGTCCGTGTAGAAGGCCGCGCCGAAGCCACCGTCTGCTCGAACCGCAACCTTTCGGGCCGGTGCGCGGTCATCGACCGTGACACCCGCAATGTCGGGTTCCTGCGCGACGACATCTCCTCGTTCCGCATCTCGCGCTAGAGCGTTTCCAGGACAAGTGGAAACACTTTTCCGGTTCGGAAACGCGACAAATTAAAGACTTAGAGTTCCTGATTTGATCAGAACAGGAACTCTAACAGCGCTGCAAACGAGCACATCAGGGACCGGCCGCGCTCAGCGGCCGGTCTTTTCGTGTCTGGCCACATAGACCGTCTGGATCGCCTCATTGTCCTGAAGCGGATTGAAGAACCGCACCTCATGGGCGCGGGCGGCACCGAACACGTCGAGAAGCCTTTCGGCGAACCCCTGATCTGGCCGGTCGTTGGACCAGAGCGCAAAGACCCCGCCCGGCTTAAGATGCTTGCCGATCTGTGCCAGCCCGTCGGGACCGTAAAACCCCGCGCTGGCCTGATTGAGCAGCGCCTCGGGCGAATGATCGATATCCACGATCACCGCATCGAACCGCCGGCCCGGACTGTCCGGATCGAACCCCTCTTCTCCCGCCGCCATGGCAAAGAAATCGCCCAGCACGAACCGGCAGCGCGGGTCCGCGGTCAGCCCCTCGCCCAGCGGCACCAGTCCAGCCTCGTGCCAGTCGATCACCGGCTGGAGCGCGTCGACCACGATCAGATCTGACACCCCCGCCGCATCGAGCACTGTGCGCGCGGTGTGCCCCAGCCCCAGTCCGCCGACCACGACTTCAAGGCCATCATTGGCCAGCTCGGCCAGCGCCAGCCGGGCCAGTTCGACCTCCGAGACGATGAACTGGCTGGACATCAGGAACTCCTCGCCCAGCTTGATTTCAAAGACATCTTCGCCCGTGCGCAGATCGCGCCGTCTGCGCAGGCTGACGGCCCCGATCGATGTCGGACGGTAGTCGATCTCCTCGAACAGGGCCGAAGCCACCATGGCGTCTCTCCTTCTCGCGCGGGCCCGGTGCTCACGCAAATGTGTTGCAATAATACAATGGTTCCGGCTGAAGAGCCCTAAAAGAGCACTTGCCCAGTTCCTGCCCGATTCGGCTCAAAGTCTCGCCCCAACTTCTTGTAGAACGGCCCCTGCGTCAAAACAGAAGTAGGGCCGAAAAAGGCATGAAGTTTATCAAGAGCGCGGCACTGGCCGTCGTTATACTCACAGGGTCAACCCCACTTGCTATCTCCACCACCGCCGCGCAGGAAACAGCTGTCGTCCAGACCCTTTCCGGCGTCGCTTCCTGGTATGGTGGAAAGTTCCATGGCCGCACCACGGCCAATGGCGAAACCTACAACATGCATGCGATGACCGCAGCCCATAAGACCCTCCCCTTCGGGACCCAGGTCGTGGTCACCAACCAGAACAACGGCCGCTCGGTCGTCGTCAGGATCAACGATCGCGGGCCCTATGCGGGCGGACGCATCATCGATCTCTCGCGCGAGGCCGCCAATCAGATCGGCATGATCAATGCCGGCACCGCCAGCGTCAAAGTCGAAGTCCTCGGCGGCGCCTGACCATTTTGGAGGGCAGGCACGGCCACAGGCCAAGAGCGCGTCAGATGCTCCCGGGTCCCGCCTGCCCTTCTCACACGGCCTCTCCGGCCACAAAGCCTGACGACCAGGCCCACTGGAAATTGTACCCCCCCAGCCAGCCGGTCACGTCCACCGCCTCGCCAACGAAATGAAGGCCGGGCACCGCCCTGGCCTCCATGGTCCTGGATTCGAGCCCCGCGGTATCCACCCCGCCCAGCATCACTTCGGCTGTCCGGTACCCTTCCGAGCCCACCGGCTTGAGCGTCCAGCCATTGACCGCGCCCCCGATCGCGCGCAGCGCCTTGTCCGACTGCCCCCCGATCGGCCCGTCGAGCCCCGACCATTCGGCGATCGATTGCGCCAGCCTGCGCGGCAGGATCTCGCCCAGCACCGTCTGCACCGCCTGCTTTCCATTGCTTGCGCGCGCGCTCCGCAAGGCCCCGAACGCATCGACCCCGGGCGCCAGATCGACCGTGATCGCCTCCCCTTCGCGCCAGTACGAGGAAATCTGCAGGATCGCCGGGCCCGAAAGCCCTCGATGGGTGAACAGCACCGCCTCGTCGAACCGCGTCTTGCCGTGCCCGACCCGCCCGGCGACCGATATCCCCGAAAGCGGCTTGGTGCGGCCCAGAAGTCCCGGCTCAAAGGTCAGCGGCACCAGCGCGGGCCGTGTCTCGGTGACCGCCAGCCCGAACTGGCGCGCGAAATCCAGCCCCCAGCCCGTCGCCCCCATCTTGGGGATCGACTTGCCCCCGCTCGCCACCACCAGCCGCCGCGCGGTGACCGGCCCGCTCGAGAGCGCCAGCCTGAACCCTTCATCGGACTTCTCGACCGCCCCCACGCTGGTCGATAGCGCCATCCGCGCGCCCGCGGCCTCCATCTCGCCCACCAGCATGTCAATGATCTGGCGCGCCGAGCCGTCGCAGAAGAGCTGCCCCAGCCCCTTGTCGTGATAGGCAATGCCATATCGCTCGACCAGCGCGATGAAATCGGCCGGCCGGTAGCGCTTGAGCGCCGAGATCGCGAACCGCGGATTGCCCGACAGGAACGCCCCCGGCACCGTGCCTGTATTGGTGAAATTGCACCGCCCGCCGCCCGATATCCGGATCTTTGCGCCCGGCGCGTCGGTGTGCTCGACCACGAGCACCGAGCGGCCCCGCTTCGCGGCGACCGCCGCGCACATCATTCCCGCGGCGCCCGCGCCCACGATCACCACATCGTAGTTGTCCATGCCATCACACTCCCGGCACGCGTTCCGCGACCATGTGCTCGCTTACCAGACCCCGCCCGCGCGGTCATCGCCCGGCCCGCCCCCTGTGGAGATAAACCGAAAATTTACGCTCAATTGCAGATTTCTCCGCAAGCTCCGGTTAAGCGCTCATAGTCGGGCCCGGGGGATCATTTGAGTGAACCGGGCCGTCTGGACGGACCGGTCCCATAGGAGGTTCAGTCCCATGTCCGACAAGCTCGTCACGCAGAAGGCCGTCTCCATGACCATCGCCGCGCTCGCCGGCGCGGGCATGTGCGGCCTGTTTACCATGGTGCTCATGGTCACCGGAGCACTGGCCGCCTGAGGCCGGTGTTGCCGCGCGACCACACCCGGGCCGCAGCCGCCCGCGCCTCACTGCTCCGTGAACGCGCTTGGGGTGACTTTGCACGCCGCCCTGCGTATCGCTTCTCCCCATGGTGCGATTGCTGACATTGGCGCTCCTCGCCTTCACAACGGTGTTTCTCGCGGCCAGCCTCACCCTGGCGGCCGCGCCCGCGCCCCGTGCGCCCGATTCGCTCGAAATCTGCGCCCCCGCACCCGTCCAGACCATCGTCTCGGCCACCACGGCCCCCAATTTCCTGCCCTGCCCGAGGGCCGGCCGCCACGCCAAGGGCGCCCTGCCCTCCTGCCCGCAGGATCGTGACCTGCCCACCGCAGCCCCCGCCTTTGCGGGCGAGCCCGCCCCGGCGCCCCGGATCGCGGTGCCCGTGCCATGCCTTTCGCTGGCGCTCCAGCCCGGCATCGATCCGCCGCCGCCCCGCCCGGCCGCCTGACCCTTCGACGCCCCGAGCCCCGTTTCCCCGCCTGCGCGCACCGCGCCCGGCCCCAGAGTATTTTGCGAGACCCGATCATGACCACTTTTGCCCCCGCGCCCTCCCGGCGGCGCGTTCTGGCCGGCATGGCCAGCTTCCTCACCCTTGCCGCCGCCGGCTGCTCCACCACGGTCCGCCAGCCCAGCGTGCCCGCACAGCCCGCGCCCCCGCCGATCCCGGACCACGTGCTGCGCATGTACGCGGCCATGCCCAACGAACAGTTCCCGGTCCCGGCGGTCGATCTGCGCTATGTCGAGCCGCGCTATTTCCGCCAGGAAGTGGACTACGCGACCACCGAGCCCGTGGGCACGGTTATCGTGGATACCGGTGCGCGCTATCTCTACCACGTGCGCGAGGGCGGACGGGCCATGCGCTATGGCGCCGGCATCGGGCGCGCGGGCTTTGAATGGTCGGGGCGCGGGCACATCGCCTATGGCCGCGAATGGCCCGTCTGGACCCCGCCGTCCGAGATGGTCGACCGCCAGCCCGAGCTCGAGCAGTGGCGCAATGGCCAGCCTCCCGGGCTCGACAATCCGCTGGGCGCCCGCGCGCTCTATATCCATGAGGGCAACCGCGACACCATCTACCGCGTCCACGGCACCGGCGAGGCCTGGACCATCGGCAAGGCCGTGTCCTCGGGCTGCGTGCGCCTTCTCCACCAGGACGTGATCCACCTTCACGACAACGTCCGCTGGGGCTCGCGCATCGTGGTGATGGCCGATCTCAACCAGCCCGCGACCCTCTCTGACGGCGTCGATCCCGCGCTGGGCCAGACCGGCCAGACCATGCCGGCCGCACAGCCGCAGATGTCGACCCCCGCCCCGTCCGGCGGCGGACTTCTGGGGCGCTCGACCACCATGTGGTAGCGCCCGCTCAGCCCTCGGCCAGCAGCCCTTCGAGCGCCCCGAGCACCGCCTCGTCCTCCATCTGGGAGACGTTGAAGCGCATGAAGCGTCCCGCCGCGCGCGAGACGCTGAACACATTGCCCGGCGCCAGGACGATATCGCGGTCCAGCGCCCGGCGCGCCAATGCACCCGACTCGATCCCCTCGGGCATGCGGCACCACACGAACATCCCCGCCGCCGGGTGATGCCAGGGCACCAGCCCCATGGCCTCGAGCCGCGCAATCGCCCGGTCCCGGGCGGTTGCAAGCCGTGCCCGCATCGCTTCGGTCGCGGTGCGGAACGCCCCGTCGCTCAGCGCCGCCAGCACCAGCTCTTCATTGAGCCGCCCGCCCCCGAACGCCGTGGCGATCTTGAGGTCCACCAGCCCCTCGATCCAGTCGGCCCGCGCCGCGATGAACCCGCAGCGCGCCGCCGCCGAAAGCGTCTTGGAAAAACTGCCGATCTGCACCACCCGCTCGAGCCCGTCCAGCCCCGCCAGCCTTGGCGCCGGCGTGGTCTCGAAATCGGCGAAGATGTCGTCCTCAACGATCGTCATGCCATGGGCATCGGCCAGCTTGAGCACCCGATGGGCCACCGCGGGCGAGAGCGTCGCTCCCGTGGGATTGTGGATCGCGCAATTGGTGATGTAGAGCCGCGGCCGCTCGGCCCCCAGCACCGCCTCGAAGGCCGCAAGGTCCGGCCCGTCGGGCCTGTGCGGCACGCCCACGATCCGCACCCGGTGCGCGCGCAACAGCGCCTGGAAGTTGAAGTAACACGGATCGTCCACCAGCACCGTGTCCCCCGGCTCGAGCAGCAGCCGGCACACCAGATCGATCGCCTGGGTCCCGCTCTCGGTCAGAACGATCCGGTCGGGCGCGGCGGGCACACCCCGCTCGGCCAGCCGGCGCGCGATGAGCTGGCGCAGCCCCGCAAGCCCCAGCGGCGTGCCATATTCAGAAAAAACGCTCGCTTCCGCCCGCGCCAGCTTGCGCAGGGCCCGGCGCAGGCTGGCCTCGGGCAGCCAGGACGGGGGCAGCCAGCCGCAGCCCGGCTTGGGGCGCGCATCCTGGGCCACCAGCGACTGGCGCGACACCCAGAACGGATCGATCTCCATCTCCAGCCGCGGCCCCATCGCCGCCAGCGCCATGGGGGCGAGCTGGTCGGCCACGTAGAACCCCGAGCCCGGCCGCGCCCTGATCGCCCCTTCCGCCGCCAGCCGGTTATAGGCCTCGACGACCGTCGAGACCGACACCTGCTGGCTGCGCGCCATCGCGCGCACCGAGGGCAGCCGCGCTCCGGCGGAAAGGCTGCGCGCCGCGATGCGCCCGGTGATGGTGTCCATCACCATTTCGGTGCGGGTCTGGGCCATCCGTTCTGTGTCCTTGACCAGTACAGTTTGTCGATTCCGTACCGAACCGTAACTGGCGCCGGCGCACCGGACAACCGATAAGGGCCCGAACGGAGGGGCTTTCATGGATCGCGCGACAAGCGGCTGGATCAGCGGACTGATCGGCATCATCATCTTCAGCGGCTCGCTTCCGGCGACCCGCGTGGCCGTTCTGGCCTTCGATCCGCTGTTTCTCACCGCCATCCGCGCGGCCATTCCCGGCGTTCTGGCCATCGGCCTGCTCGCGATCATGAAGGCGCCCCGCCCCCGGCGTGAGGATCTCTTCCCCCTCGCCATCGTCGCCACAGGCGTGGTGGTGGGGTTTCCGCTCCTCACCGCGCTGGCGCTGGTGCACATCACCTCGGCCCAGTCCATCGTCTTTATCGGGCTGTTGCCGCTCTCGACCGCGCTGTTCGGCGTCTGGCGCGGCGGGGAGCGGCCCAAGCCGGCCTTCTGGGCGTTTTCGGTCATCGGCAGCGCGCTGGTCGCGGGCTTTGCGGCGTCCTATGGCGTCACCGCCGCGCCCATCGGCAACGCGCTCATGCTGGGCGCCATCATCATCTGCGGACTGGGTTACGCCGAAGGCGCGCGCCTGTCGCGCACGCTGGGGGGCTGGCAGGTCATCTCCTGGGCACTGGTGCTCTCGCTGCCCGTCTCGCTCCCGCTCACCGTCCTGCTCAACCCCGGCGGCTTCGAAGCGATCACCCTGCCCTCATGGCTCGCGCTGGCCTATGTCTGCCTCTTCAGCATGCTGATCGGCTTTGTCTTCTGGTATCGCGGCCTCTCGCTGGGCGGCATAGCCGCCGTCGGCCAGCTCCAGCTCCTCCAGCCCTTCTTCGGCCTCGCCCTCGCCGCCTTCCTCCTGGGCGAAACCGTCACCCCCCTCATGCTGGTCGTCACCCTGGCCGTCATAACCTGCGTCATCGGCGCCCGCAGATTCGGGCGGTAGGGCGCGGGTCACCATTCGGAGACCGAAGCGAAGCGTCGGCAACCGCATTCCAGCGATCCGGCCCAGAACGCCATACCCCCAAAGCACCCGGCCCATCGGACCCAACTGCCCATTCACCCGCCGCACGGCCCCAAACCACCGCCCCACCCCCATCGCTCCCCCGGCGAAAGCCGGGGTCCATGGACGCTGGCGCAGCGCACCTGTGCGGCAACCTTGGAGCAGAGCGCCGGCTCTCACCCGGGAAATCGCGGGGTGATACTTCAAGAGTTTTTGGTCGCATTGAAACTTCAAGCCTTGAGAAACAAAGCGAAGACCAGCTCTACGTGAGCCGTGCCCGCAAGCGCGACACAGTTGAGAAGGTAGAGGAGCTTCACAACTGCTAAATGCGTCCTAAGCCGCATAGCAGCTATCGTCTTGGCCAACGAGGAATCAGACAGAGGCAAATGCACGAAGGATCCGTTCCCGGGCGACCAGTGCATATCCAACCGATGTTCCCAACCGATCCCTTTTTGAAAGCTAATCTATGGCCTGCCCTGCTTGTCGTCGACGACAACGCGTTTCGCCGAGCAACGGGCAATAGGGGAGCGGCCATGTTACGTGGCACGAGGCTCAACAACGCTTCTACAAATTCGGAGAGCGCCTGACCCGGCAACCCCTTGTTCACCTTTAAATCGTACATTGACAACGAAACGTACGAATGGTAAGAGGTGTACGCAATGACCAAATTGGCAGAACAGAACATGACAGCAGGAGCGCCAAAGACCTACACAGCATCCGAAGCCCGAAGCAATTTTGCCGATCTTTTCAATGAAGCTTTCTATGGAGGGCCTGTTATCATCAGGAAAAGCTCGAGATCGGTGGCAGTTGTATCGCTAGATATGCTGGTTGCACTCACGGATAACGAGTCTAGAGCGGACGCAGAGCGCGCCCGCGAAGCACTAAAAGAATTTCTATCTGAGGGAGGAAGATCATGGACAGATTTGAAGAAAGAGCTAGATCTGGACTAGCTCTCCCTTGGGGGGAATATGGAAAAAATAGAAGTTGTTATCGGCCCCGCTGCTGAACGAGAGCTTCGCAAGCTCGATCAAAATTCACTTAGGTCAGCCGTGAAGGCGATCGACAAACTTCAATTCGACATGCGCCCTCGCGGGGTGGAAAAAATCCAGGGGCATCCTGGCTTTTACCGCATCCGCGTGGGCGCAATGCGTATCGTGTATTACCCGATGTCGAACCATCGTGTAGCGGTATTGGTGATCGCCGACCGCAAGAACGCCTATAAGGCGAACTCCGATTTAGAGACGAGGCTAAAGCACGCGGGCTGAACGCCCTCATAGCGTTGACGGTTGCTCTCGTGCGAGTTTGCCGATGCTATCGCCATCGTGTCGCTGGTGCGACCACTTGTGCAACATCGTGGCCTCTCCGTCATATTGCGTGGCACCGCGGCGCCCCAAGAAATGCCCAAGCTGCTGGATACCTTTTAATTGGGAACTGCACATGCAATTCATCGCAGATGTTTAACTCAAACGGTTTGGTACTGCCATTTCACGAGGCTTGGGTCGACGTGGGAGCAACCAGAAATTTAATGGCGTGGTGAGCGGTCGCCGTCAGAATGCCTTTGTGTATCGCAGCTTGACTGGCTAGCCCCCCCTCCCTTGCACCCCCACCCCACCTCCCTTATGTGACCCATAAAGTTACATAAGCGGAGCCCGCCCGATGTCCACGCCCCCCGCCGCCTCCGCGTTTGGCGCCAGCCATGCCGGGGCCTATGCCTCCTCCGCGCGGCGCACCGTGCCCGGGCTCGACGCTCTGCACCGCATGGTTGGCCTGCTTCTGGCCGAGGCCGTGCCCGAGACGGGCCGTGTGCTGGTGCTGGGCGCCGGGGGCGGGCTCGAGCTCGCCGCCCTCGCCGCCGCCCGGCCCGGCTGGCGTTTCGATGGGGTCGATCCCTCCGCCGACATGCTGGCCGCCGCCGCCCGCACCACCTCGGCGCACAGGGATCGCATCGCGCTTCATGAGGGCTATGCCGGGGACGCGCCCGCCGGCCCCTTCGATGGGGCGGTGTGCCTGCTCACCCTCCATTTCGTGCCCCGCACCGAGCGCATCCCCACCCTCTCAGCGCTCAGGGCCCGGCTCGCGCCCGGCGCGCCGCTGGTCCTCGCCCATATGAGCATGCCCCCGGCCGCCGACGACCCGGACGCTGGCCGCCGCCTCTGGCTGGCCCGCAACCTCGCCTTCGCCGGCACCGAGCCCGCCGCCATGGCCCCCTCCATCGCCACCATGGCCGAGCGGCTGACCATCCTCTCCCCGCACGAGGACGAGGCGGACCTCTCCGCCGCCGGGTTCTCCGGCGCCGCGCTCTTTTACGCCGCGCTGGGGTTCCGGGGCTGGGTCTGTCGCGCCTGACCCGCGACACGCCTCGTGCCACCTGAAAGCCCCATTCAGTCACCGTTCAGCCACGGGGGCGCAGTCTCGGTTCCATACAAACCCGGGCGACCCCCTCACAAATCCGTGTCAAGTCTTTTTGAAACTTTTCGCGGCGAAGGTGCGTTTACGGGTCACAGGCAGGCAAACAGAGGGCGAAAAAATGACCCAGAAAATTGTTCAGATGACCATCGCAGGCGCAACCGGTGCAGTGATGATTTCGATGATGACAGTCGTGATGGCGTTCACCGGCGCCTTTGCATAACAGCTACCCAACTCTGCCCGCTCCTCCCCCCTGACACAATAGGGCAGATTTTCCGGGCGCCGCATGCTTTCCCTCCTCCCGGCATGCGTGGCCCTGCACCACAACCGCCTCGCCGCGTCCCCCGGCGGGGCGGTTTCGCGTTCGGGCCTGGATCAACACTCCGCCCGCCGCCCGTTCCCACTTCGTTCCCGGCGTGGTATTGAACCTCACCCCCTCGAGCCCGATATGGTGCGGCATGGCCAGAGACAAGAAATCCCCTGCAGGCAAATCCGGAAACCCGGACTTCTCGATCGACGATTTCATCCGCGAGATCGAGAAGGCCGAAGACGCCCAGATCGCCAAGCCCCTGCCCCAGGAGCGCCTGCGCAACAAGCGCCGGCTCGACCGCGAAGCCGCCGCACAGGCCGAAGCCGAAGCGCAACCCCCGCGCCTCGCCGGCAAGGGCAAGGACAACGCCAAGGCCAACGCCCGCAAATCCTCCGGTGAGAAGAAGCCCATCAACGCCAGCGGCGAAGCGACGGGCCAGCCCGCCCGGCGCGAGGGCCCAAAAGGGAATGCCCGGAGCGAAGCGACGGGCATGACCGCCCGCGCGCCCAAGTCAAAGGCCAATGCCGTCGACCGCCCCACCAATCTCGATGGCTTTGCCGAGGCGCCCCAGGCGGGCTTTCACGCCCCCACCAACGTCTCCAATTCCTCCGCCGGCGTTTCAGCCACCGTAGCCGCGCTGGAAAAGATCATCGCCGAGGGCCGCAAGGAGGTCGAGGGCACCCAGGCCTGGCGGCCCCACCGTCCCGCCCGCACCACCAAGGACCGCGGCGGCATTCCCTTCCGGCTGGCGACCGATTACACCCCCGCCGGCGACCAGCCCACGGCCATCGCCGAGCTGGTCGAGGGCATCACCAATGGCGAGACCGATCAGGTGCTGCTCGGCGTCACCGGCTCGGGCAAGACCTTCACCGCCGCCCAGGTCATCGCCGCCACCAACCGCCCCGCGCTGATCCTCGCCCCCAACAAGACGCTGGCCGCCCAGCTCTATGGCGAGTTCAGGAACTTCTTCCCCGACAACGCGGTGGAATACTTCGTCTCCTACTACGACTACTACCAGCCCGAAGCCTACGTCCCGCGCACCGACACCTATATCGAGAAGGAATCCACCATCAACGAGCAGATCGACCGGATGCGCCACTCGGCCACCCGTGCGATCCTCGAGCGCGACGACGTCATCATCATCGCCTCGGTCTCGTGCATTTACGGCATCGGCTCGGTGGAGGACTACACGGCGATGACCATCTGGCTCGAAAAGGGCCAGCGCATCGACCAGCGCGAGCTGCTGAAAGAACTCGTCGCCCTGCAATACAAGCGCGGCGATATCGGCTTCGTGCGCGGCACCTTCCGGGTGCGCGGCGACACCATCGAGATCTTCCCCGCCCACTATGAGGATGCCGCCTGGCGCATCACGCTCTTTGGCGACGAGATCGAATCCATCGCCGAGTTCGATCCCCTGACCGGCAAGCGCGCGGCCGATCTCACCGCGGTGCGCGTCTTTGCCAATTCCCACCACGTCACCACCCGCACCACGCTCAACGCCGCGATCAAGGAGATCAAGGCCGAGCTCAATGCGCGCCTTCAGGAATTGAACGGCATGGGCCGTTTCCTCGAGGCCCAGCGGCTCGAACAGCGCACCCTGTTCGATCTCGAGATGATGGAGGCCACCGGGTCCTGCGCGGGCATCGAGAACTATTCGCGCTACTTCTCGGGCCGCAAACCCGGCGAGCCGCCCCCGACGCTGTTTGAATACCTGCCCGACGATGCGCTGGTCTTCGTCGATGAAAGCCACGTCACCATCGGCCAGCTCGGCGCCATGTATCGCGGCGATCTGCGGCGCAAGGCGACGCTGGCCGAATACGGCTTCCGCCTGCCCTCATGCATGGACAACCGGCCCCTGCGCTTCGAGGAATGGAACGCCATGCGGCCCCAGACGGTCTATGTCTCGGCCACGCCCGGCTCCTGGGAGATGGACCAGACCGGCGGCGTCTTCGCCGAGCAGGTCATCCGCCCCACGGGCCTGATCGATCCCAATGTGGAAATCCGCCCCGCCACCAACCAGGTGGACGACGTGGTCGACGAGATCCGCACCGTCTCGGCAGCGGGCTATCGCACGCTCCTGACCGTCTTGACCAAGAAGATGGCCGAGGATCTCACCGAATATCTGCACGAGCAGGGCATTCGCGTGCGCTACATGCATTCGGACATCGACACCATCGAGCGCATCGAGATCATCCGCGATCTGCGCCTGGGCAATTTCGACGTGCTGGTGGGCATCAACCTGTTGCGCGAGGGGCTCGATATCCCCGAATGCGGGCTGGTCGCCATTCTCGATGCCGACAAGGAAGGTTTCCTGCGCAGCGAAACCTCGCTCATCCAGACCATCGGCCGCGCCGCGCGCAATGTCGATGGACGGGTCATCCTCTATGCCGATACCATCACCGGCTCCATGGAGCGGGCCCTGGCCGAAACCAACCGCCGGCGCGAAAAGCAGCTCGCCTATAACGAGGAACACAATATCACGCCCCAGAGCGTGAAGGCGCGCATCAACGACATCGTGGATTCCGTCTACGAACGCGACCACGTCTCGGTGAAAATCCGCCCGGGCAAGGACGGCAAGGACACCATCCCCGTCGGCGCCAACCTGGCCACGGTCATCAAGGACATGGAAGCCCGCATGCGCGAAGCCGCCACCAACCTCGAATTCGAGCAAGCCGCCAAACTCCGCGACGAGATCAAGAAACTCCGCCAGATGGAAATGGAGTCGCTCGAGGGCCCGGGCGGTTAGGTTGCATAAGCGATATTGGCTGGCCCACCATGTCTGACTTCTGTGAATATCTAAGGTGGCTACTGCTCAACCAGCACGCTCGATGCTAGTCTAGAGCAAAGCCAATTTGGGAATCGCGTTCGCTTGCCCAATCCACGTTTGGATGCATCGGAGGACTGATGGACTTCAAGAAGCAGCAGCAGATTCAATATCAACATGACCTTAGCAATCACTTCGATATACTAGCGATGTCGAGAGTTGATAGAATCAAGCATTATGGCTTGCATTTTGCGAAGTATGCTGGCCGCTTCGCAAGAGGGAACTACGAGAAAAAATCTGAGAGCCAAACTCTAGTAGATGCTTTCTTGGTATCCCTCAGTGCTGCAAATGCCTTGAATCAGCTACTTGAAGAAACGCTGCCCCATAGCACCGAATTCGCGATATTCACTGACTACAGTGGAAGGTTCGCAGACGCGTGTGAGAAAATTGACCATCTCGAAGAGTTTCGCGATCACGCTCTCAATGCAAACTCTGCGATCATGGGTTGGCTTGTGGCCTTCGCTTCAATCCGCTCCGTTGACATTGTCCACCTGGCCGCAGAACGTCGCAACTTTCTAGCGCGTCGGGCGGTCTACGCAGAAGTCCAATAACAGATGTTTCTGTCGGGTGATTGGCTCAGAAACAACGGTTCGGGACTGGTCACGCCCTTCGACGAGAACCAAATCGATGGCGCGGCCTACACCCTGAAAGTTGGGGGCGAGGCGTATATTAGCCCCGAAGCTGGACAGCGCGGCAATCCGGAAATTAGACGACTTTATATAACTCAATCGTTAGCAATCCCGCCTGGGCAGTTCGCATTTCTTCTAACCAGTGAGGAGGTTAGTGTTCCATACGACCTACTCGCACTTATAAACATCAAAAATGGACTTAAGGTCCAAGGACTTGTCAACGTTAGAGTCGGTTTCGAAACTCATGACTGGCGGGCCAGTCGCCTCACGAGGAGCATGACCGAGGCGGCGTAAAGGAAGGTGGCTGCTGAATTGATGGTGGCCTCGAAGTCCTTTGCCAGGCGCCGGTTGCGGCAGATCCACGCAAAGAAGCGCTCGACCACCCATCTGCGTGGCAAGACGGCAAAGCCGACCTGATCCGGGGGCTTCTTGACGATTTCGACGATGATGTTGGTGGCGGTGGTCACGCGCTCATGATTGTAGCCGCCATCGGCCCATACATGTTTGATGAAGGGGAGCAGAGGGCGCGAGATCTGTAGCAGTGGTCCGCCGCTGTCTCTGTCCTGGATGTCGGCCGGATGCGGCTCGACCAGTAGCGGCCGCCCATCGGTATCGACCAGTGCATGGCGCTTGCGCCCTTTGATCTTCTTTCCTGCATCGTAGCCACGCGGGCCGCCGGCTTCGGTGGTTTTGACGGATTGGCTGTCGATTATGGCTGCGGACGGACTGGCCTCGCGGCCGGCGCGCTCACGGTCCATCATGACCAGGGCATGGTTGATCTTCTCAAAGACCGAGCCGTCGCGCAATGCGGCGAACCACCGATAGACGGTCGGCCAAGGCGGAAAGTCCGAGGGTAGGAGACGCCAAGTGATGCCGCCGCGCAGGACGTAGAAAATTGCGTTGATGATCTCGCGCATCGGCCAGGCCCGGGGCCGCCCCGTTCTACAGGCCGCAGGCAGGTGCGGCTGGATCAGGCGCCACTCCACGTCCGTCAGATCGGTCTGGTATCGCGTGGCACGACGGTTATGCTGTTCACGGGTGGTCGGGGTCCACATGACATTCTCCATGCAGGTCAGCAAACCGCTTGGAATCATGCCAACCTCGACCGCTCAACCCCTTTCGAAACGGCCTCT
>NZ_RZMX01000001.1 GCF_003992665.1 Pelagibacterium montanilacus | reverse complement strand
AATCAGATTTACTCCCTGAACGGAATCCAAAATCTGATTCAATCGCCAAATGACATGCTCTAGCGCGACGAGGTCGAGGACTGGGAGCCCCGTTCTGACCCAATCAGCAACGGGGGAGGCAGTGGCCAGATACCCGTGAGCAGAACGCGAGGAAGGCCGGAAGCGGTGTCCGGCCTTCCTGTGATGGGTAATAATGAAGCAGACTGCCTGCCTGGGTCTTTCCAGGAAAAGTGAAAACACTTTTCCTGGTCGGACATGCGCCAAGACAAAGACTTGGGGCTCCTGTTCCGGATCAATCAGAACAGGATATGCTCTAGCCGCCGAGCCGGGTCCGGACGAGATCCGCGCAGAAGTCGGCGAAGGCGGGATCGTTGATGTGGGCGTGCAGCGTGTGGAGACGGCGGCTGTCGGTCTGGACGAACTCGGCCTCAAGCGTTTCGAACAGCGCCGTGTTGGCAGCGGGGTCCGAGAATGGTTCGCCGGGAGCGTCGAGCGCGGAGACACCGCCCAGGGGCAGAATGAGGTCGACCGGCCCGCGGGCGGCGTTGAGCTTGCCGGCCAGCCAGCGGGCCATGGCGACGTTCTCCGCGCATGTGGTGCGCATCAGGGTGATGTTGGCATTGTGGACGTGGAACAGCCGCCCCTCATAGCGCGCGGGCACGCTCGCGCGGGGGCCGAAATTGACCATGTCCAACGCCCCGCATGAGCCGATCCAGGGGATCGTTGTGTGCGCGAGCATGTCGAGACGCTCGGGACCGGCCGAGCATATCCCGCCCATCATATGATCGGCGGTTTCGGTGGTTGTGATGTCGAGCACAGCCCGGACCATGCCGCTCCGGGTGATGGCTTCGAGGGCCCGGCCGCCGGCGCCGTTGGCGTGAAAGACGATGCAATCATAGTCGTCCTCGAGCCGATCGCGCAGGTTACGGATCGAAGGGGTGGTGACCCCGAACATCGAAAGCGCGAGGGCGGGGCGGGTGTCTTGGCCGGTCTCTGCAGGGCGCGCGCTGGCCATGCCGGCGATGGCGTGGGCAGCATTGGCGAGGATGCGGCGCGAGACCGTGTTGAGCCCGGCGATGTCGGTGACCGGAAACATCATGGCGAGATCCGAGACGCCAACATATCCTGACGTATCGCCCGAGGCGACGGTCGAGACCATGAGCTTGGGTACTCCCAGCGGCAGGCCCCGCATCGCCGGCGCGATCAGCGAGGTGCCGCCGGACCCGCCCAGCCCGATGATGCCGGCGACATCAGTGCGCGAGGCCATGAACGCGACCAGCGCCTCGGACATGGCAATGACTGCCCTCCCGCGGTCGCCTGCGACGGTGACAGCGCCTGCGCCGCTATGATGGTGCCCGGCCACTTCGCGGGCGGTGACGTCCACATCGAACACCGGCCCGCTCGTGCCCACATCGACGGTTGTGACCGGGATTCCCTGCGCGGCAATGAGGTGGGCGACGTAGTGGAGTTCCTCGGCCTTGGTGTCGAAGGTGCCGACAACGTAGACTTTTGCGGTGGTCACCGCTGGACCGCGCGGCCGTGCACCACGTCCCCTGCGCCCTCGAAAGCGAACCGGAAGGTGTCGGTCACCGTGCGGTGGACTTCTGTGGCGTTCTCGTCGCTCACTTCGTATTCGGCCCACCATTCCCCGAAGGTCCGGTTGCCCTCCGTCACGGGCCTGAGGGTCATTTCCGCCACATAGTTCTCCACCGGCAGCGTCGCCTCGAGAATCTCGTAGCAGCACCGGTATTCGCGATCCGAGAGAGTCAGGAGCTTTTCTCGGATATGCCCGCCGTCATGGCTATGGAAATTGCGCACGCACCCGATGCGGTCCGAGGGCAGCCCGTCCTCGATCTCGCTGGTTGCAAAGAAGCGGTGATAACGGGGCAGGGCGTTGAAATCCCTCAACACCGCCCATGCCGCCTCGATCGGCGCATCAATGATCGCGCTGACGTAAACCCTTGCCATGATGATCTCCTTCCCTTGGCCCGTTCCGGGCCTATTTCATCCTCAGGTTTTTGAAGGCCTCGATGTTGTGCTTGATGGCCGTCTCGACCGGCAGGCGCTCGACGCTCGAGGCGCCGTAAAATCCGTTGCAGTGTTCGGAATGCTCAAGAACATAGGCGACGTCTTCGGGAGTAGCGATCGGGCCGCCATGGGCGATGACGATCACGTCCTTGCGGACCTTTCGGGCCGCCTCAGCCCATTCGTCGATCAGCCGGACCGAGTCCGCGAGCGACTTTGCTGTGGTTGCCCCGATGGTTCCCCCAGTGGTAACGCCCATATGCGGGACGATCATATCCGCGCCCGCTTTGGTCATCTCGATGGCCTGATCGGCGTCAAAGACGTAAGGGGTGGTGAGCATGTCGAGCGCGTGGGCCTGACCGATCATGTCGATCTCCGAGGCATAATTGATGCCGGTTTCCTCGAGGCTTACCCGGAAGGTGCCGTCGATGATGCCCACAGTGGGGAAATTCTGGACGCCCGAAAAGCCCAGATCCTTCAGCTCCCGGAGCAGCACCGGCATGATCACGAACGGGTCGGTGCCGTTCACCCCGGCGATCACCGGGGTGTGCTTGACCACGGGCAGCACCTCGAGCGCCATTTCCTTGACGATCTCGTTTGCATTGCCATAGGCAAGCAGGCCGGCCGAAGAGGCCCGGCCCGCCATGCGGTAGCGGCCGGAATTGTAGACGATGATCAGGTCGATCCCGCCCGCTTCCTCGCTCTTGGCCGAAATTCCCGTGCCTGCGCCTCCGCCCACGATGGGCGTGCGGTTGCGCACCATCTCCTGGAGCCGCTCCACGATCTTTGCGCGTTCAATGCGAGGCATTCTGATTGTCCTTGATGCTGGAAGAGGGGGACGCTGCTGGCCGGTTGGGGGCCGCTGCGAGCATGTGACGGATCTGGCCGGCCACCCCGCGGCGGAAGACCAGAACGCAAACGATGAAGACGGTGCCCACCATGACGGTGACCCAGCCGCCAAAGGCGGAGAAATAATAATAGAGCGCGGAGACGATTCCAGCACCGATGACCGGACCAAAGACCGAGTTCATCCCGCCCAACAGAGTCATCAGGATGACGTCGCCGGACATGGACCAGTGCACGTCGCGCAAGGCGGCGACCTGGTAGATGATGACCTTAAGCGATCCGGCGAGCCCGGAAAGCCCCGCCGAAAGGGCGAAGGCAAGGATCTTGTAGCGGGCGACGGGATAGCCCAGCGAGAGGGCACGCGGTTCATGATCGCGGATGGCGCGCAAGACCTCGCCGAAGGGCGAGTTCACGATCCGGTAGACCGCCGCCAGCCCAAGGGCCACGATGGCCATCACGACGAAATAGAGGTTGAGATCGGAGCGCAGGTCAAGCAGCCCGAACAGCGTGCCGCGCGGCACGCCCTGCATCCCGTCCTCGGCGTGAGTGAAGGGGAGGCGCAGGAAAACGAAATAGACGAGCTGGGCCAGCGCCAGGGTGATCATGGCGAGGTAGATTCCAGAGCGCCGCGTGGCCAGCGCCCCAAAGAGCGCGCCGAGCGCGGTGGCAAAGGCGACGCCGAGCAGTATGGAGAATTCGGGCGCCCAGCCCAGGTGCAAGAGCCCATAGCCGGTGATGTAGGCGGCACCGCCGAAAAAGGCCGCGTGGCCGAACGAGAGGATGCCGGTCTGACCCAGGAGGATGTTGAAGGCGCAGGCAAAGAGCGCCATGCACATGATGCGCATGACAAAGACCGGGTAGATGACGGTCGGAAAGAAAGGCACCGCGACGAGCAGGGCGAGGGCGAGCGCGCCAAGGGCGATGAGGACGGCGCGCGGGATGGGTGGGATGGTCATCTCAGCTCTCCTCGCGTCCAAAGAGGCCCGCAGGCCGGACCAGAAGGACCAGCGCCATGACCAGAAAGACGATGGTCGTTGAGCCCTCGGCGTAGAACACCTTGGTCAGGCCCTCGACGACGCCGAGCATCAGCCCTGTGAACACGGCTCCCGATATCGAGCCCAGCCCGCCGATCACCACGATGGCAAAGACGATGATGACCAGTTCGGACCCCATGGACGGATTGACGTGCTGGATAGGGGCGGCGAGCACGCCCGCGAAGGCGGCGAGCCCGACGCCCGCGCCGTAGGTCAGGGTGAGCAGCAGAGGGACATTGACCCCGAACGCCTGAGTCAGTTCGGCTTTTTCGGTGGCCGCGCGCAGCTTGGCGCCTATCGATGTGCGTTCGATGACAAACCATGTCACCGCGCAGACGAAAAGCGCCGAGACGATCACGACGAGCCGGTAGTTTGGCATGACCATAAAGCCAAGATTCGTGGCGCCGCGCAACTGGTCGGGTGCGGCATAGGGATAGCCCGAGGAGCCGAACGCGATGCGGAATCCGCCCTCGATCACGAGCACCATCCCGAAGGTCAAAAGCAGCCCGTAGATGGGATCGAGCCCATAGATGCGACGCAGAAGCAGCCGTTCGACCACCATGCCGATGCCTGCCACGACCAACGGCACGATGATGAGCGACGGCCAGTAGCCGATGCCCAGATGCCGGCCCAGAAGAAAGGCGATGAATGCCCCGGCCATGAAGAAGGCGCCATGGGCGAAGTTCACGATCTTGACGATGCCGAAGATGATCGCGAGCCCGAGGCTGAGCACGGCATAAAAGGCGCCGTTGACCACGCCGAGCATGATCTGGCCCAGAAAGGCCTGGTGGGGAATACCGAAAATGTCCACGAGCTAGCGCGCTCCCACGCGGCTGGCGGGGCATCCGGCCGGATCGGGATGTGCCTTTTCGCGCACGGCTGTCATGTGGATTCCTCCGCGTTCCCGCGTGCACAAGCGAGCGGGGTTTCCTCCAGGCGCATTATCGATCCCCACTTTACAGGGCGCGCTATTGGCCTGACTATGGCCATCATGCACGAGAAACTATCTGAAACGCACATCGTCGGGGACGATACCTTCCAGCAGATCGTGCGTGCGGAGGAGTGCCCGGCCCTCGCCCAAAGGCAGATTTCGCATGTGGGTGTGGGTGACGCTGCGGTACCCTATCGGGTGGTGCGGACCAATCTTTCGGGCGCTTACCTGCATGCGTGTCTGGGGGGCGAGGGGCGCATGCTGCTCGACGGGCGCTGGCGGGCCCACCGGCAGGGCATGGTGACGCTCGCACCTGCCCATGTGCTCCATGCCTTCCACGCGGTACTGGGCAAGCGCTGGCAGTATTGCTGGGTGCGCTACATGCCGACGTCCCCGCGTTCGGCCTCGGGAGGGCTTACCCCGCTGGTGGCCAGTTTCGATGCGCGCCCGCTCTCCCATGCGATCCTGGGGCTGCATCACGAGATGAAGACCGCCGGCGATATCCGCTCGGCGACGCTCTGGATCAACCTGATCGAGCACTATGTCTCGCTGTTCGTCGAACCTCTGCAGGGCGAGGAGCGGCTGGGCACGCTCTGGACGCGGGTCAGCTCCGATCTCGGGCATGGCTGGACGCTGGAGATGCTGGCGGATCTGGCCGGAATGAGCGGGGAGCATCTGCGGCGGCTGTGCCAGAGCCGGCTGGGGCGCAGCCCGATGCAGCAATTGACCTATCTGCGCATCCAGCATGCGGCAGACCTGCTGGCGACAACGGAAATGCGGGTCGAGGACGTGGCCTTCGAAGTCGGCTACCAGAACCCGTTCGCGTTCTCCAACACCTTCAAGCGGATGACGGGCTTCCGTCCGTCCCGGTTCCAGACCCACCGCAGGGGCAAGCTCTGAACCGGGTGTTGCGGCTCAGACGCCGAGCAGGCGGGTTACGCGGCCGAAATCTGAGACGAGCGTCTCGTTGGTGATGGCGTCGGCGACCCGGCCGCGATCGATGATGTAGTGGCGGTCGGCGACGGTCGAGGCGAAGCGGACGTTCTGCTCGACCATAAGGAGGGTCAGGCCCTTGTCCTTGAGGCGGGCGATCGCTGCCCCGATCTGCTGGACGATGACCGGGGCAAGTCCTTCGGTGGGCTCGTCGAGCAGGAGCAGTTTCGCACCGGTGCGCAGGATGCGCGCGATGGCCAGCATCTGCTGCTCACCGCCCGAAAGTTTGGTGCCTGGGCTCTTGAGCCGTCCGCGCAGGCCGGGAAAAATCTCGAGCACCTCTTCGACGCTGAGCCCGTCCTTGTCAACGACCGGGGGCAGCATGAGGTTTTCCTCAGCGGAGAGGGATGCGTAGATGCCGCGATCCTCCGGGCACAGCGCGATGCCCTTGCGGGCAATCACATGGGACGCGAGGCCAATCGTCTCTTGTCCGGCGAGCATGACCGAGCCGGTGCGGCGCGAGACCATGCCCATGATCGAGCGCAGGGTGGTGGATTTGCCCGCGCCGTTGCGGCCCAGAAGCGTCACAAGTTCGCCCGGGCGGATGTCGATGTCGATGCCATAGAGCGCCTGGCTGGGTCCGTACCAGGCCTTCAGCCCTCGGATGGCAAGATGGCTCTGGTCATGGGATTGGTATGCAGGCTCAGCCATGGCCGCCTCCAAGATAGGCGTCGATCACTTCGGAATTGGCGGCGATGGTCGCGTAGTCGCCCTCGGCAAGGATGCGTCCCCGGGCCAGAACGGTCACATGGGTGCTGATCTGGGAGACGATATCGAGATTGTGCTCGACCATCAGCACCGTCCGGCCCTTGGCGGCGGTCTCGATCAACCGGGTTATGCGCTCGACGTCTTCGATGCCCATGCCCGCGGTGGGCTCGTCCAGAAGGATGAAGTCAGGTTCGAGGGCAAGGGTCGTGGCGATCTCGAGCGCACGGCGATGGCCATAGGACAATTCGCCGGCCGGGGTGTTGGCGAGCCGGGTGATGCCGACGGCTTCGATCAAGCCCTCGGCTTTCTCGCGCCCAGCCCCGAGCACCTTGCGCGAGCGCCAGAAGTCGAAGGACTCGCCCCTGTGGCGCTGGATGGCGCGCATGACGTTGTCGCGCACCGAGAGGGAATTGAACACCGCCGAGATCTGGAACGAGCGCACCAGTCCCTTGCGGGCGATAGCATCGGGACCCTTGCGGGTGATGTCCTCGCCGCGATAGCGGATCGTGCCCGCCGTGGGGGTGAGGAATTTGGTGAGCAAATTAAAGCAGGTGGTCTTGCCGGCGCCATTCGGGCCGATCAAGGCGTGGATCGCACCGGTGCGGACCGAAAGCGAGACATCGTCCACGGCCACGAAACCGCGGAAGTCCTTGGTCAGCCCGGAGACTTCGAGAACATGCTCGCTCATGGGAACACCCGTTCTGCGTTAAGGCACTGCCGGGCCCGATAAGGTGCCCGGCAGTTCGGTTCCGGTCAGGAGCGGGGCGTCAGCCCTCTTCACCCGTAACGAGATAGCAGGTGCTCTGGTCGAGCGGCTGGAAGGCCTCCTCGGCGGGGATGGTCGAGACCGCTTCGAGATAGTCCCAATCATATTCGGACTGCTCAGGGGTCTTCACCTTCCACAGATACATGTCGTGCATCATCCGGCCGTCCTCGCGGATGTAGCCGTCGTCGGTGAAGAAGTCGGAAATCGGCGTCGACCGCATGGCTTGGGAAACCGCATCGGGGTCGTCGGTTCCCGCCGTCTCGATGGCCTTGAGGTAGTGCATGGTGGCCGAGTAATTGCCCGCCTGGCTCATGTTGGGCATCATCCCTACGCGCTCGAAGTAGCGGTTGGCGAATTCGCGCGACTCCTCGTTCATGTCCCAGTACCAGCCATTGGTGAGCTGCAGCCCGCCGGCGGCTTCGAGACCGATCGAGTGAATGTCGTTGAGCCAGAGCAGGAGCGCTGCGAGCGTCTGGTCCTGGGTGATCCCGAATTCGGCGGCCGCGTTGATGGCGTTGATCGCATCCCCGCCCGTCGAGGCGATGCCCACGATCTCGGCACCCGAAGACTGGGCCTGAAGCATGTAGGACGAGAAATCGGTGGTGCCCAGCGGGTGCCGGGCCGACCCCAGAACCTCTCCGCCTGCGTCCTCGACCACGCCGGTCACCTGTTCTTCGAGCCCGATGCCGAAGGCGAAGTCGACGGTGAGGAAGAACCATTCCAGCCCGCCCGCTTCCACCACGGCGCGGCCGGTGCCGTTGGCGAGCGAATAGGCGTCATAGGCCCAGTGCACCGCGTAGGGCGAACACACGTCGTTGGTGATGCCGATATTGGACGATCCGTTGACGATGATGTGGCGTTCCATCTCCCTGGCAACGCCCGCCACGGCCAGGGCCGCGCCCGAATTGGAGAGGTCCGTGATCATGTCGACCCCCTCGACATCGAACCATTCGCGTGCCTTGGCCGCGGCCACGTCGGCCTGGTTGAGGTGGTCATAGACGACCACGTCGATGGGCGCGCCGTTCACTTCGCCGCCGAAATCTTCCACGGCCATGCGCACGGCCTCCACCGCGCCGTCACCGGCGAGGTCCGAATAGATGCCGCTCATGTCTGTGAGAACGCCGATGCGCACCATGTCTTCGGACATCTGCGCGTGGGCTACGCTCGTGCCGGCGGCAATGAGCGCGCTGGACGTCAAAAGACGCCCCAGAAAACTGGTCATGGTCTCCTCCTTAGAACCAGAACTGAATTTTTTTATTATCGTTCTCCACTCTATAGCTGCTATCATGCCCCTTTCAGATGCCTGCTATGCGCGATTTGATATCTGAAATGCACATGGGGCGTTCTTGCAAGGCGCTTGGCGCACGCCGGAGCGCCGCTATCTGGGGCGGTCGAGGGGTAGCCCGGGCGTCGGGGTGGGGCGTTCACTGTGTGCCATGGGCTTCCATGATGCGGAAATGTTGATTGCAGCGGTTGAGCGCGCCGCTGCATGGGGCTCAGTGTCGGAGAGAGAGAAGGACGGCCATGACCCATATCCAGTTTCCCATTCCCGACATGACCATCACCGACCGGCGCGAAGAGATCATCGCCGCGCTGGCGGGGGTGGTGCCGGAGGAGTGCCTGATCGTTGCGACCGACCAGATGCGGGCCTTTGAGACTGACGCGCTGACCGCCTACCGGCGCATGCCGCTCGCAGTGGTGCTCCCGCGCTCCACCGAGGAAGTGAGCGCGGTCATGGCCTGCTGCCACGCGGCAGGGGTGAACGTGGTGCCGCGCGGGGCGGGCACATCTCTGGCCGGCGGCGCCATCCCCCAGGAGGATGCGGTGGTGATCGGGGTCTCCAAGCTCAATCGGGTGCTCGATTTCGATCGCAAAAGCCGCACCATCACTGTTGAAACGGGGATCACCAATGTCGCGGTGTCCGCGGCGGTGGCGCCCGAGGGCTTCTTTTACGCCCCGGACCCCTCCTCCCAGCTTGCCTGCACGATCGGCGGCAATATCGGGATGAATTCGGGCGGTGCGCACTGCCTGAAATACGGGGTGACATCCAACAACGTCCTTGGGGTCAAGGTCGTCCTCAATGACGGGACGATCATCGATCTCGGCGGTGACGCGATGGACGTCCCCGGGCTCAATCTCCTCGGCCTGCTGATCGGTTCGGAAGGCCAGCTCGGGATCGTCACGGAAGCCACACTGCGCATCATCCCCACCGCCGAGGGCGCGCGGCCCGTGCTTTTCGGATTCGATTCCAGCGAGGAGGCGGGGGCGTGCGTCGCCGCGATCATCGCCGCGGGTATCGTGCCGGTGGCCATGGAGTTCATGGACCGGCCCGCGATCGAGATCTGCGAGGCCTTTGCCAAGGCGGGCTATCCGCTCGATGTGGAAGCGATGCTGATCATCGAGGTCGAGGGCTCGGACGCAGAGGTCGATGCGAGCCTTGCCCGGATCATCGCCATCGCCGAGGCGCACGGAGTGCGGGTGATCAAGCAGTCCCGATCCGCACTCGAGACGGCACAAATCTGGAAGGGCCGGAAATCGGCGTTCGGCGCCACGGGCCGGGTGGCCGACTATATCTGCATGGACGGGACGATCCCCACCGGGCAATTGCCATTCGTGCTCAAGCGGCTCGGCGAAATCGTCGCCGGCTACGGTTTGCGCGTTGCCAATGTCTTTCATGCCGGAGACGGCAATCTCCATCCCCTGATCCTGTTTGATGCCAACGATCCCGAGGATCAGGCGCGCGCTGAGGCGGCGGGCAATGATATTCTGAAACTGTGCGTGGAGGTCGGCGGGTGCCTGACCGGGGAACACGGGGTGGGGATCGAAAAGCGCGATCTGATGGGCTTTCAGTTCACCAAGGCCGATCTCGACCAGCAATTGAGGGTGCGGGCTGCGTTCGATCCGGACTGGCGGCTCAACCCGGCCAAGGTGTTCCCGCTCGAAGGGCGGCTGATATGAGCACCCTCTATGTGCCGGCGAGCGAAGACGAACTCGCCGAGCTGGTTTCCCGCGCGGCAGGGACGGGCGAGCGTTTTGCGATCCGCGGCGGGGCGACGCGCGGGGCCATCGGGGGGAGGGCAGAAGGCTCGGAGCTCACCACCACCGGGCTGTCGGGCATCACGCTCTACGAGCCGGCCGAAATGGTAATCGCGGCGCGGGCCGGCACCCCGCTGGCCGAGGTGGAGGCCGCCCTTGCCGATAAGGGCCAGATGCTCCCCTTCGAGCCGATGGATCATAGGGGGCTGTTGGGAACCGAGGGCACGCCGACGATCGGGGCCTTGGCCGCTGCCAACATCTCGGGACCCCGGCGCGTGGCGGCGGGCTCGGCCCGCGATCACCTGATCGGCATCCGGATGGTCAACGGGCGGGGCGAGATCATCAAGAGCGGCGGGCGGGTGACCAAGAACGTGACGGGGCTCGATCTGGTCAAGCTCAATGCCGGGGCCTGTGGGACGCTCGGGGTGTTGACCGAGGTTACGTTCAAGGTGCTGCCGCGGCCCCAGTCCGCAGTGACGCTGGCTGCCAGAGGCCTCGCGCCCGAAGGGGCGCTCACCGCGCTCGCGGATGCTCTGGCCACGCCCTTCGAAGTCAGCGCTGCGGCCTATATCGAGGCTGCAGATGCCGAGCCGTCCATGACGCTGGTGCGGATCGAGGGCTTTTCGGAAAGCTGTGCCTATCGCTCCGAACGCCTTTCGGAGTTGCTTGCCCACCATGGTGCCTTCGCGCCGGTCGGGGACGAAGAGGGCGCAAAGAACTGGCGCCGGGTCGGCAATGCGCGCGATTTCGCGGCGCCGAACTGCGCGGCCGTCCTGCGCGTTCATGTAGCACCTTCCAAGGCTCCGTCCATCCTTGAGCTGGCGCAGCGTCTCGAGGCGAGGGTTATGGCGGATTGGGGCGGAGGGCTGATCTGGCTGGGGCTCGGCGCGGATGCATCAGTCGAGGCGGCGATGGCCGGGATCGCCGAGCGCGGGGGCCACCCGATGGTGGTGCGCTGCGCGGCGGACACGGACTGGCCGCTGATCGGCCCGGGCCGCGCGGTGGCCGAACTCGGCAAGAGGGTCAAGGCGGCCTTCGACCCTCAAGCGCTCTTCAATCCCGGCGTTCTGGCAGGATATCTCTGACATGCAGACCCAGTTTTCAGCTGCCCAACTCGCCGACAGCCAGACCCGGGAATCGGAAAAGATACTGCGCTCCTGCGTCCATTGCGGGTTCTGCACCGCGACCTGCCCGACCTATCTGCTCGAGGGCGACGAGCGCGATTCCCCTCGCGGGCGGATCTATCTGATCAAGGACATGCTCGAGAACGACAAGCCGGCGAGCAAGGAGGTGGTGACCCATATCGACCGGTGCCTCTCGTGTCTCTCGTGCATGACTACCTGTCCCTCGGGGGTCAATTACATGCATCTGGTGGACCATGCGCGGTCCCATATCGAAAAGACCTACAGGCGGCCCTGGCACGACCGGCTCCTGCGCCGCGTGCTGGCTGCGATCCTGCCCTATCCGAGTCGCTTCCGCGCTGCGCTGACGCTGGGGCGGCTGGGGCGGCCGCTGGCGCCGCTGCTCGGCAGGGTACCGGGCGGCGATCGGCTCAAAGCCATGGTTTCGCTGGTGCCCGTGGGCGGACTGCCGAGGGTTGGTGCAGAGCCCGCACAGCAGGGCTCCTGCACGCGGCGTGTCGCGATCCTGGGCGGATGCGCCCAGAAGGTGCTGGACCCCGAGATCAACGCGGCAACCCGCAGGGTGCTCGCGCGGCTGGGGGTGGGCGTGGTGCCAGTGCCGGACGAGGGGTGCTGTGGGGCGCTGGTCCACCACATGGGCCAGGAGGACAAGGCGCTCGTCTTCGCGCGGCGCAATATCGATGCCTGGTGGCCGCTGATCGAGGATGGGCTCGAGGCGATCATCATCACGGCATCGGGCTGCGGCACGACGATCAAGGACTACGGCTTCATGCTGCGCGAGGATCCCGCCTATCGGGAGAAGGCGGCGCGGGTGTCAGCGCTGGCGCGGGACATCACCGAGTATCTCGACGGGCTCGATCTGCCCGAGGGGCGCGGCGACACTCTCGTGGTCGCCTATCACTCGGCCTGTTCGATGCAGCACGGCCAGCAGATCAGGGACGAGCCCAAGCGCCTCCTGCAGCGTGCGGGATATGCGGTGCGCGACGTGCCCGAGGGCCATATCTGCTGCGGGTCGGCAGGGACCTACAACATTCTCCAGCCCGGCTTTGCGAGCAGGCTGCGCGACCGGAAAGTTGCCAATATCGAGCGGACGAAACCCGATGTGATCGCGACCGGCAATATCGGGTGCATGACCCAGATCGGCTCGGGTACCGATATCCCCATCGTTCACACCATCGCGCTGATCGACTGGGCCATGGGCGGTCCGGTCCCCAACGGCCTCGAGCGCATCGCCCCGTGACCAGGCGGCGCGATTTCGGGACTCATGACCCGAACCGGGTTTGCAGGCGCGATCAAATCTGATAGGCAATGGCCCACCACAGGGGTGCTCCGTAGATGTCGGGGCTGAGATGCAGGCGCGAAAGCCAGCGGACCCTAAAGCTGATCTGGATAATGCCAGCGGAGCGAGAGGGACCATGTATTCAGGCGTCCAATTTTCCATCTATCCGATGGCCGACGATTTCGTCGGTATCATCACCGGCGCGCTCGGTGCGCTCGATCCCTATCGCGAGCGGCTGAGGATCGAGACCGATGACGTTTCAACGCTGCTCGTGGGTCCACCTGAACTGCTCTTTCCCGCGCTGCGGGACGTGCATGTGGCGGTAGCGCGATCTGGCGTCCATTGCGTGCTTTCAGCGACCGTGTCGCGCGGGTGCCCGGGTGGCGAGGACCAGTCGATCTGCGATACGGACCGGGTGATCGGCGCGGTGGGCCCGCTTGCCGAGCGGATCGAGGGTGCGCTCGAACGGATTGCCGACGCGGGCCGGACCAGCCAGGATGTAACCGGCCAGTTGGCGCTTTATGTGCTCGGCTCGGACACCCATATGGCTGAAGTCGCCGGCTGTATCGAGCTGCTGGAGCAGAGCGGCCTGCGGGTCAAGATGAAGAACTTCGTCACCAAGTTCGCAGGCGATGCCGGGCCGGTCTATGCGGCGCTGGGCGAAACCTTCATGCGGATCGGTCCGCCCGACGGCGGGCACCTGACGCTCGACCTGACGGTTTCGGCCAACAGCCCCAGCCCCAAGGGCTAATCTCCGGATACGGATCACACAGCCATGTTCAGCTCTTCGGCATTTGGGCCGTCACGCCTTGGGCGTGCCCTCGCCCTTGGCCTGCCTGCACTGCTTACCATCGGCGCGCTCGTTCTCGCCTGGGAGGCCTATGTCCGGTTCTCCGGGCTTTCCCAGACGGTCTTGCCCGCACCCACCACGGTCGCGGCGCAGGCGTTCGCCCAGCGCGCGGCGCTCTGGGCCAATGCGGTCCCGACGCTTCAGGCGACCGGCGCGGGGTTCGCGCTTTCGCTCTGCTGTGCGCTCGCTTTTTCGATGATCATCGATTTCGTGCCGATGATGCGGCGAGTGCTTTTCCCGGTGTTCATCGTGTTCCAGACCCTGCCGCTGGTCGCGATCGCGCCTTTGATCGTCCTCTGGTTCGGCTTCGGGCTGGGACCCAAGATCGGCCTCGTGGCGCTCGTCACATTCTTTCCCATGCTCGTGGCTTTGGTGCAGGGCTATGGGTCCACCGAGCGGGAAATCGAGGCGCTGCTGCGTTCCATGGGCGCGGGGCGGCTGCGGGTCTTCCTGCTCGCCCGGCTTCCTTCGGCACTGCCCTATTTCTTTGCCGGCCTGCGCATCTCGATCACCTATGCGGTGGTCGCCGCGATCTTTGCGGAATATTCAGGCGCGGCGCGCGGGCTGGGCATTTACATCCTGAATGCCAAGAACAGCTTCAGGCCCGACCTCGTGCTCTCGGCGGTGATGGTCAGCGCGGTGCTGACCCTTTGCCTTTTTGCGCTGGTCGCGGCGATCGAGCGCCTGGCAATGCCCTGGCGGCATATCCACAAGGAGCCGACGTCATGAGCGGGGTGCTGCTGGAACTGGACCGTCTGGCCATGGGGTTCGGCGATCTTGCGGTGATCGAGGAGATCACCATGCACCTCGCGCGCGGCGAGTTCGTCTCGATCCTGGGGCCTTCGGGCTCGGGCAAGTCCACGCTCTTTAAACTGCTGCTGGGCGAGCATCGCCCGGCATCGGGCACGATCGCGCTTGCCGGTGGCGGCGATCGGCGTTCGGCCTTTGCCTATATGCCCCAGCGCGACGCGCTGATGGCGTGGCGCCGGATCATCGACAACATCACGCTGGGGCTCGAACTCGCGGGGATGAGCCGCAGAACGGCGCGCCGAAAGGTCGTCCCGATGCTTGGGCGGTTCGGGCTCGAGGGGTTCGAGCGCAGCTATCCCGACCAGTTGTCGGGCGGCATGCGCCAGCGCGCCGCCCTGCTCAGGACGATCGTGCAGGATCGGCCGATCCTGTTGCTCGACGAGCCTTTCGGCGCGCTCGATGCGCTCACCCGGATGCAGATGCAGGGGTTTCTCGAGGGGCTTTGGACACAGAACCGATGGTCGAGCCTCCTGATCACCCATGATGTGCGCGAGGCGGTGCTGCTCTCGGACCGGATCTATGTGCTCTCGGCGCGTCCGGGCCGGGTCATCGGCGAGTTCGACGTTGCGCTGGATCGGCCCCGGATCGGCAGCGCAGGCCTCGCCGCCGCTGCCAGTGCCATAGAAGCCCAGATTCTCGACCTGTTGCTCAACACCAATCCCGACGCAAAGGACATAGTTTCATGAGACACCTGTTTGCTTCCACCGGTTTTGCCGGCCTGCTTTTCGCTCCCTCAATGGCGTTGGCCCAGACGGAGGTGACCGTGGCACTCGACTGGACGCCCAACACAAACCATGTGGGCCTCTATGTCGCCCAGTCGCTCGGCTACTATGAGGATGCCGGGCTGGACGTCGAGATCCTGCCCTATTCGGACACCTCGGCCGGAGCGTTGATTGCGAGCGGGGTGGCCGATTTCGGCGTTTCGGGCACGCTCGGGGTCTATGGCCAGCGGGCGCGGGGCTCTGACATTATCGGGGTCTTTGCCATCACCCAGCGGGAGACGGGCAGGCTGGTGTTTTTGGCGGACCGCGACGATATCGAAACCCCCGCCGATCTCGACGGTCTCGTCTATGGCGGGTTCGGCACCGGCTGGGAGGATGCGCTGCTGACCAATATCATCCGCAATGGTGGCGGCGAGGGAGAGTTCGAGACTGTGACCCTCGGCACTTCCGCCTATGAGGCGCTAGCCAACGGGGCGATCGACTTCACGCTGGAGGTTTACACCTGGGAAGGCGTTCAGGCCGAGATCGAGGGGCCCGCACAGCGCGGGTTCGACTATGCCGATTACGGCGTGCCCGAGGAGCACACGACCCTGCTTGCGGCGAGCGAGGCGTGGCTGGAGGGCAACGACGAGACCGCACGCGCCTTCCTTGGGGCCACGCAACAAGCCTATCGGTTTGCCGTAGAGAACCCTGATGAGGCCGCCAACATCCTCATTGCCGCCAATCCCATGGTGCTCTCGAACACAGAGCTGGTCCATGCCTCGATGGAACTAATGGCCGGCGAGCATTATTTCGCGACGCCCGAGGGCGTGGTGGGCAGCATGGACGAGACCATGATGGAGGAGATGGGCCGGTTCATGCACGAAGCGGGGCTTGTCCTCGACCCCTCGGGTCAGCCGCTCGATCCGGTGCCCGATTTTTCCAGCTACTACACCAATCGGTTTCTGGTCGACTGATCGAGTGTCGATCCCCTGAACAGAGGGTGGCAAAAGGCGCCCGGGCGCGCCATTGCTCTTTGAGCCATAGCTTTTGGAGCTGAGACATGACCGATTGGGGCAATGGACTGGCCCGCCTGCAGGATATCATTGCGCACCGGGACCCCGGGGTTCTGGCGCGGGTGGCGGCGGACAACGCCCTTCCGTTACTCGGGGTGCTCCTTGCGGGATGGAGCGCCTACGAGTTGGTGGTCTTTTACTGGATCGAAACGGCGGTCGTGGCTCTTTTCGCCATCCTCTCGGTGGCCGTGGCGCGCCCCGAGGATCAGCCCGCGGGCCCGTCGACCACGCTTGCGGGGCCGAGCATCGCGATGTTCCTCGTGTTCCACGCGGGGATGTTTCTTGCCGTCCACATGATCTTCATCAACACCCTTTTGAGCGAAGCCGGCATGTCGGCTTTCAATCCTTTGCCCGATGTCGATCTTTCGCTGTCCGCCTTCGGGCTGCCGATCCTCTTTCTGGTCGTCCTGCGCGGCATCGGGTTCGTCTCCGAACGGGTCCAGAACGAGCCCACCAGCCCGATCGTCATCGGGCTCTACGTGCGGATCATCGCCATGCAGTTCGTGATCATTCTGGGCGGCTGGCTGGCGTTCGCGATCGGCGGCATCGCGGTGCTCGTGCTCCTGACCTTCGCCCGCTTTGGGATGGAGCTGTTCTGGCCGGAAATCTCGCGATACCTCGCCAGCACCATCAAGCAGAGCGCGCCGCCCAAACCCTAGCGTATCCTGGTCCGATTGGATCAGAACAGGAGCTCCAAGTCGTTAATCCTGTTCAGGAACGCTCTGGAGTCATCGTTCCAAGCGGGTCTCGGCATAGGTCACAGCCCGCCTCCGATGGCTTCGGACGACGAGCTCTGCCTATTCATGATCGGAGTGGGCGCCGGGCTTAGCCGGCGTCCGGGCAGCGCCGGTAGACGCGTGGGTCATCCCACAGCGCGCTGCCGGACATGGCGTCCACGCGATAGGAGAAGAACTCGTCGGGCCCGGTCCAGACCGCGAGTATACTTTCCCCGCTCTCGGGCATCCAGGTGGTCCGGCCCGAGAACTCGAAGACCTCGAAACTGACCTGCGCGCCGGTGGGCGAATGGTAAACCAGCACCCCAGCGCTGGGGGCGGCCAGCGCTACGGGATCCTCGCAGCTCACGACGGGGGCGCCGACGATGATCCCTTCGCCCTCGGGAAAGCCGATCCACCACTTACCGGCAAAGGTGGTGCTGACCCCGTTTTCGATCCCGGCAACGCCTTCGCGCGGGAACTGGGCCTGGGCTGGCCCCGCGAGCGCGGTGGCGAGCACCGTCGCTGCTGCGATCGCTGCAATGGCCTTTGGGCTGTGTCCGCGCATCACCACGCTCCGAGATGTTCGCCGAAGAGCTCCATGCTGAGCTCCCAGGCATCCATGGTGTTCATGAAATTGTCGGGCGTGACCCCGTGGATGAGATTGATATCGAGTTCGAGAATGGAGTTCTCTTCGGCATCGATATAGGCGCGGGTGAACCGGGCTTCCGAGTTCCAGGCGTTGATGGTCTCGAGATCGGAGGGAATTTCGTAGCGGGCGTAAAGATAAACGTCCTCACAGCCTTCGGCCTCGCTGCACGTCATGAAGGACACGAGGTAATTGAGGTTGTCGACCGTGACATGGAACTGCGCGTCCATTCCGGGCTCCTCGACAGCCGTGACCTCCCCGCGCTCCTTGAGCAGCTCCTCGATCTCGGCAACCGAATTGCCGTCGATCAGCTCCTGGGCCCAAACGGGGGTGGCGGCGAGCGCGGCCGCTGCGAGGATGGCGACCAACGACGCCTTCCTGCAGCGCCCACCGAGGGCGCTCGGTTGCACGTTGTGGCTGGAGCTGGATGTGTTCACGGGACGTCTCCGTTGCTGGGAAATGGCTGAAATGCTTGGAGAACCGTATACATCTGCCAAATTCTGTGGCATCCCCCGTTCAGAGGGTAGCGAGGGGACGCGATGACCACCGACGTCAGGCCGGCAGCGGACCGGCGGTTCCTGGTTCGCGTTTCGCCAGCAGTGGTTCTGCTGGCGGTGCTTGCCATCGCCCTTGCGGGCTTTGCCGCAAGCTTGTCTCTCGCACTCAATCAGCCATGGATGGGGCTCTCGCTTGCTCCGGCACAAGACGGCACGGTGATCATCACCGAGGTCGCCGACCCTGGCGGGCACCCGCTGCTCAGGCCTGGCGCGCAGGTGGGTTCGGTTGCGACGCCGGATGGCGACGCGATGGCCCTTGAGGCTGTGGATGTCATTGAAGAGCCCGACACCCTCCCTTATTATGGACAGGTGAACGACTTTCGCGAGCGGCAGACGGCACTCAGCGCCATTGTTGCCAGCCCGCAGGTCGTGGTTACGATCGTGGACGCCGATTTCGGGCGCCAGGAGGTCGACCTCTCGCCCCGCCCGGCGCGGGATCCGTTCTCGCTGCCGTTCGAGTACTGGCTCCAGGTGCTCGTGGGCACCGGCGGGCTGCTGATCGGCGGGGTGGTTTGGGCGTTGCGCATGCGCGAGCAGAGCGCACTCTATCTGTTCCTGACCGGGTTGGGCCTTATGGCCTCGGCGCTGGCGGCCTCGGTGTACAGCACCCGTGAACTGGCACTCCAGGGCGACGTGTTCAGGGTGCTATCGGCCGTCAATCATGCCGGAACGAGCGGTTTTGGCGCAGCGCTCGTTTGCCTGTTTCTCGTTTACCCTCAGCGCCTGGTCCCCGGCTGGGTATGTGTGCTCGTCTGGGCAGGGACCTTTGCGGTGTGGCTCACCCATCTGCTGCAATTGCTGCCCATCCCTTCTATGGGCGTCTACGGGCTTGTGGTCGTCCACTTCGTCCTCATCGTCGGCCTGGCGGGTTTCCAGACCTTCCTGTCGCGGCGCGATCCGGTCGGCCGCGCGGCGCTTGGCTGGTTCGGGCTCTCGATCGTGGTGGGCACCGGAGTTTTTGTCGTTGCCATCGCGCTGCCCACGGTCCTGGGCTTCGAGCCGCAGATGTCCCAAGGCCAATCCTTCGGGATCATCTTCCTGATCTATGTCGGCCTTGCGCTGGGGATCGCGCGATACCGGCTGTTCGACCTCGGGCTGTGGTCGTTTCGGCTTGGTTCGTATCTTCTGGGGGCGATGCTGCTTCTGGGCCTTGATGCCGTGCTCGTTTACGTGGTCGCAATCGAACGCATTCCGGCCCTGGGGTTGTCGCTTCTCGCCGTGGCAATGGCCTATCTGCCGCTGCGCAATGCGCTGGGGCTGCGTCTTGCGGGCGGTCCCGGGCTCAACCAGCGTCGGTTTCGGGATATCGTGGACATCGCGCTGGCCCGTCGCGGCGAGGTGCAGATTGGGAAGTGGGCGGCGTTGCTCGAGGAAACGTTCAGGCCGCTCTCGGTCGAACGCGTGGGGCACGGGTTGGAACACGCGCGGCTTGTGGAGGACGGAACGGCGCTGATCGTGCCCGGCCCGCCGGGCCTGCCGGCACTATCTCTCAACTATGCGGGCGGCGGACGGCGGCTGTTCTCGCTGCGCGATGTCGATCGGGCGCAGGATCTGGTGGAGCTGATGATTCACGCGATCGAAAGCCGTACGGCCCATGAACAGGGCGTGCGCGAGGAGCGGTCGCGGATCGCACGCGATCTGCACGACAATATCGGTGCCCAGCTCCAGCGCACGCTGCAGCTATCGGATTCGGGGCGCAAGGACGTGATCGTCGGCCAGACGCTGACCGATCTGCGCGACATCATCAGCAATGCGCAGGGCGCGGGGATCGGGCTCGAGGAAATTCTCGCCGAGCTGCGGTATGAGACGTCCGAGCGCGCCGAGGCGGCGGGCCTCGTGCTCCACTGGGAAGCCAGCTGCCGCTCCACCCGGGCGGTGAGCGCCAAGACGGCTCACACGCTGCGCTCGATCGTCCGCGAGGCCGCCAGCAACACGATCCGGCATGCCGAGGCCCGTAGCATCACCATTGGCATCGAGGAAGACGCGGGCCGGATCGCGCTGGTCATTGCCGATGATGGTAATGGCCAAATTCCCAAGGCAGGCGAACCCGGCCATGGGCTTCACAACATCGCCGCGCGTGTCGCGGACATGGGGGGAGAATTCTCGGCAACGGGCACCGATGGCACCCGCATCGAGGCTCGATTCCCCGTCGAGATGCCCGCATCCGACCAGTGATCGGCCCATGTCACCCCCGGGGAACCGGGCTGGCCAGGCTCAAGGATAGGCAGGGTCGGGCGGTGCCACGAGGCATTCGGCGAGCCTGAACATGCCGCGCTCCATAGGGTCCCGGCTCGCATCGGGATCCCCGCTGAGGGCCGCCGCGTCATACCACAGCGCCAATCCAAGCTCAGGGGCCATGATGTAGTCGGGGGCCTGCCCACCCGACACCGGAGGGTCAACAAGGAAGCTAAGGCTGGCATCCAGCGCGTAAAACCGAAGGGATGGGGCAAGGAGATCGAACGCACTCTCCTCGGCCAGCAGCTCGCGCGGGCCGTCCGGGCGCGCCGAAGGGGCCGTCGGGTCGCTCACCGGGATCAGGCTCGTGCCGCCATAACCGTTGGACACCGAGAACGTGAACCAGTATCCGCGCTGGGGCGTGGTGAGATGGAGATAGAGATCGGACGCCATGGAGGCATAATTGCGCGCCGGCACCATCTTGAACTCGAAGCGCCCGTCCTCGGACTCGAACCGGTAGATCGCACGCTCGGGCGGGCAGGTTTGAGGGTCGCGGGTGACGGCCGGAGCGCCGGTGGCCACGAGGATTGCGATGCCCATGAGCATGGTCAGCCTGCGCCGGAGCTTGCGTCTTTTCATGACAGCACCAGCGGGGAAAGCGCTGCGAGGACGAGCAGCACGGCTGTCACCACAAGGAAAACGTTCCGGAGGCGATTGTAGCGCGGGGCGACCGCGCCATCCCTGAAGGCCGCGAGGATCGCCTTCGGCTCGGGAAAGATGCTGCCGGTTCTAGCCGTCACGAGCGCATCGGCCCAGAGCGCGAACAGGAAACGGAAAGCGATCACGATCCAGAAGAGGAAGATCGCCCCCTGAATGGCCAGTAAGGTGATCGCGGATGCGCTCATGGTTCAGCTCGCCTGTGCTCGGAACATCGAGCGTGCAGACTAGGATCCGGCAGGCGCCGCCGGTATCCCCCGTTCAAGGGGCTTCGGCGTGCAGGCGCTGAGCCGCGAGCGCGCGGATTTCTCCGAGCTCGGAGATGGTGGTTTCGAGATCCTGTTTCTGGCTTTCGAGTTGGTCGAGGCGCTGGTCGACCTTGTCGAGCAGCAGTTGCACCTGCGCGGTCCTGCTGCGGTCGGCGTCGTAGAGCGAGAGATATTCCGAGATATCGCGCAGGGAAAAGCCGAGCCGTTTGCCGCGCAGGATCAGGATCAGCCGGGCCCGGTCGCGCCGACGGAAGACCCGCGTGGCGCCGACACGGTCGGGCTGCAGGAGGCCTTTCGATTCATAGAATCTGATCGTTCGGGTGGAGATCTGGAATTCCCGTGCAAGATCGGCGATCGAGAACAGATCGTGCCTGTCGGCACCCTGACGTTCGGCGGTCTCAGTCATTGGATCCGGATCGTTGGTCATAGTCCTCCCGCAGGTCCTTTTTCGAGAGTTTGCCGATCATGGTCTTGGGCAGTTCGTCGCGGAAGATGATCTCGCGCGGCATTTCGAGCTTGGAGAGCCGATCCTTGAGGAACGCCAGCAGCGTCTTCTCGTCGAGGGAGGTTCCGGACTTGAGCTTGACGTAGGCGATAGGCGCCTCGCCGCGGTACTCATCGGTCACCCCGATCACCGAGGTTTCCTCAACGGCCTCATGGTTGTAGATCGCGTCCTCTATAGCGCGGGGGTAGACGTTAAAGCCCGAGCAGATGATGAGGTCCTTGGTCCGGTCGACAATGAAGATGTAACCCTCCTCGTCCATCTGGGCGACGTCTCCGGTGCGCAGATAGCCTTCCGGCGTAAAGGCGGTGCGATTGGCTTCGTCATTGTCGTAATAGCCCACCATGACCTGCGGGCCGCGAATGGTGATCTCGCCCTTTTCGCCCGGGCCGACCTTGCGCGCCGGATCATCGACGTCCACGAGCACGATGTCAGTGCCCGGGATCGGCTGGCCGATCGAGCCCTGCTTGTCGGGTTTGTCTATATGAGTGCAGATCGCCACGGGCGAGGCTTCGGTCAGCCCGTAGCCCTCCTTGAGGGCGCCCGAGTTGATCTTCCCATAGGCCTTGCGGACCGCCTCTGGAAGGGCGGCGCCGCCAGAGACGGTCACCTTGATCGAGGCCAGTGCCCCGCCCGCTGCATGCTCGGATTTGGCGAGCGCAAGGCAAAGGGTCGGAACCGCCACGAGGACATCGGGCTTGACGCGTTTGACCAGGGCGAAGAAATCCTTTTCTTCATAGCGCGGCAGCATGTTGATGCGCACCCCGGTCGCCAGCGGCGCGTTCATGCAGACGGTCATGGCGAAGATGTGAAAGAAGGGCAGGACCGCCACTAGGCTGGAACTGGGCTGGAACACCTGGTCCCAATATTTGCAGATCTGATCCACATTGGCCGCGATGTTGGCATGGCTCAGCATGGCGCCCTTGGGTTGGCCCGTCGTGCCTCCGGTATATTGCTGGACCGCGATATCGGCCTTGGCGTCGATCTCCACGGGCCGGAAATCGCGGCCCGCCTTTTCGAGCTTGTCGAGGCGGACGAGGCGCGCGCTCCCTTCCTCGACCTTGGCAACATCTCCGCGCTTGACCAGCCCGAAGAGGAAATTCTTCGGGAAGGGCAGGGCCCTGGCGAACGGGCACACCACTAGCTGAGAGAACTGCCCCTTGCGGGCGAGGGCATCGGCCTTGTCGTAGACCACTTTCAGATCGACGGTAATGACCGTATCCGCGCCGGAATTTGAGACGATGTGCTCGAGCTCGGGCAGTGAATAGAGGGGATTGCAGTTGACCACGATCCCGCCGCACATGAGGACCGCGTAGTAGCAGGCGACGAAATCGGGTGTGTTGGGCATCAGAAACGCAACACGGGTGCCCTTCTCGATGCCGAGCTCGGACTGGAAGGCAGCGGCGAGCATGCGTATGCGCGCGCCCAAGGCGCCATAAGTCGTGGTGGCGCCGAAGAAATCAAGCGCGATCGCGTCGGCGTGCCGGTCGCAGGACTTCAGGACCCGCGTGGTCACGGGAGTGGTATCGGTGGGGCCGTTCCAGTCGATGTGCGGGGGGTAGGCCGTGAGCCAGGGGCGGTGGATGTCATGGCCGGCCGGGTCGGACGAGCCGGGGCCTTCAGTCTCGGTGGACTCCGTCATTGTTTCCTCCCGCGGTGGCGCCGCTTGTCATTTGCAGGCCGATAGTGTCGTCGGCTGACGTAACGGTCAATCAATTTCCATTCGCGTTGCGGTGGATGGGCCGGCCTTCCTCATGCAACAAAACGTCAGCCCTGACGTTGTCGATCGCATGTAACGCCGTAATGAGGGGGTGGGTTTCATGATGCCTGCGGACTGGCTAACGTATTCGGCATATCGTTGACGTAAGCGTCCGCACGTGTTTCCTTGTGGGGTACACAGGCTGGCGGCAGGGCGGCTGCTAGGCATCGCGAGGAGATCGGTTCATGGTTCTGGCACTCATTTTTCTGACGCTGGTTGTGTTTTGCGTCTTGGCCATGCGTCAGGCGCCGCTCTGGCAATGGGCGGTCGCTGCGCTTGTCGTGGGACTTCTGGCCCTCGTGCGCTCGGAAGATGGGCTGGCCTTTTCGGGCAACGCTTTCGTCTGGATCGTTGCTCTGTTGCCGGCGTTGGTCCTCGCATTGCTCTCGATCCCGGCGGTGCGCCGGATGGCGCTGACCGGACCGGCATACCGGATGGTCAAGTCGATCCTGCCGCGCATTTCTCGCACCGAGCAGGAAGCGCTCGACGCAGGCACGGTGGGCTGGGATGCGGAGCTGTTTTCGGGGCGGCCGGACTGGAGCCGGTTGCTCAAGATCGGCAAGCCGGTTCTGAGTGCCGAGGAGCAGGCGTTTCTGGACGGACCATGCGAAGAGTTGTGCGCCATGATCGATGACTGGGATACGCGCCACAACCGCATGGACATGCCCCCGGAAGTCTGGGACTACCTCAAGGATAAGGGGTTCCTCGGCATGCTGATCGGCAAAGAGCATGGCGGGCTGGGCTTTTCGGCCCAGGCGCAAAGCCAGGTCGTTTCCAAGATCGCGTCGCGCTCGGTTGCGGCGGGCATTACCGTGATGGTCCCCAATTCCCTCGGGCCGGGTGAGCTGCTCGAGAAATATGGGACGCCCGAACAACAGGGCAAATATCTTCATCGCCTGGCCAAGGGCCAAGAAATCCCCTGTTTCGGGCTCACCGGCGCGCATGCGGGATCGGACGCTGCAGGCATGCGCGACGTCGGCGTCGTCTGCTATGGCGAGCATGACGGCAAGCAGGTGCTCGGCGTGCGGCTGAGTTGGGACAAGCGCTATATCACGCTTGCCCCGGTCGCCACGCTGATCGGGCTGGCCTTCAACCTTCACGATCCGGACAATCATCTGGGCAAAGGGGAAGACGTTGGCATCACCCTTGCGCTGATCCCCGCCGACTACCCGGGTGTCGAAATCGGGCGCAGGCACATGCCCGCTCGCGCTGCGTTCATGAACGGCCCGACATCGGGCACGGACGTGTTCGTGCCGCTCGACTTCCTGATCGGTGGCCCTGACTATGCCGGGCAGGGCTGGCGCATGCTGATGGAATGTCTTGCGACCGGGCGGGCCATATCGCTGCCGGCCATCGGGACGGTGTCGATCAAGTCGGCGCTGCGGGCCTCCTCCGCCTACGCGCGCATCCGGCGCCAGTTCGGCATCTCGATCGGCATCATGGAGGGCGTTGGTGAGGCCATGGCGCGCCTTGTGAAATCCGCCTATCAGTTCGAAGCATCGCGCGCGATGACCGCAGCGCTGGTCGACGACGGGGAAAAGCCCGCCGTCATCTCGGCGGCTCTGAAATACCGCACCACCGAGGAGATGCGCGACCGGGTTAACGACGCCATGGATATCCATGGCGGGCGGGCTATCCAGGACGGGCCCAGCAATTATCTCTTTGCCGGCTATCAGGCCGTCCCCGTTGCGATCACGGTGGAGGGCGCCAATATCTTGACGCGCACGCTGATCACCTTCGCCCAGGGGGCGCTGCGGGCGCACCCTTATCTCCTCAAGGAAGTCAGCGCCGCACAGGAGCCCGACAGGCACAAGGGCCTCGTCGCCTTCGATGCCGCGTTCTCGGGCCATATCGGTTTCATGGTCCGCAACATTGTGGCGAGCCTTTTGCACAACCTCACCTTCGGCCGCTTTGCCTCTTCCCCGGTCCGCCATGAGATGCAGCGCTGGTACCGTCAGCTTCACCGCTATTCCCAGAGCTTTGCCTTGGCTGGCGACTGGACGGTCGCCTTGCTTGGCGGGCAGCTCAAGCGCAAGCAGATGCTCTCGGGGCGTATGGCCGACGTCTTTTCCGATCTCTATCTCCTCTCGTGTGCGCTCAAGCGCTTCGAGGACGACGGGCGCATGCCCCAAGACGTGCCGGTGATCGATGCGATCGCCCGCGATCGGATCGCCGCGATCGAGAAAGGGCTGGGCGAAGTGGTGGACAATTTCCCCAACCCCTTCATGCGTTTTGCACTCAACGTCCTGATTTTCCCGCTCGGGCGCCATGCTCGTCCGGCGCGCGACCGCGACAATTTCCGTCTCGCGAAATCGGTGCTGGGGCATTCTGCATTTCGTGACCGGTTGACCCGTGGCATCTATCTCAGCCACGATCCGGCCGATCGCATGGGGATGCTCGAGGATGCGCTTTCGAAAGTGGAGGCTGCCGCTGAGGTGGAGACGATATTCTTCCGCGCCATCAAGAAGGGCGAAATCGTGCGTCGGCTGGATCGCGACGCGATCGATGATGCGGTGGAAAAAGGCGTGCTGACGGCGGATCAGGCCGAGTTGATGCGGGTGGCCGACGCGGCCACGGACCGTGTCATCGCCGTGGACGACTTCCCCGCGGACGCGCTGGCGCGGCATGCCGAGCATGACGAGACCCAGCCGGCAACCGTCGCCGCGCAATAGTGAACCTTAACGTTCTTCCAGATCAGGAGCTGGCCTTGGCAGACGCTGCACACGCACCCAACTGGACGGTCTCGACCGATATCGAGAATATCGTCTGGCTGACCCTTTCGGTGGAAAAGAGCTCGGTCAATGTGCTCAGCCGCGAGGTGATCGGCGAACTCGAAACCATCGTTGCTGACCTTGAAGCCAAGGCCAAGTCCGGCAGCATTGCCGGCGTGGGCATTCTTTCGGGCAAGCCCACGGGGTTTGTCGCCGGGGCGGACATCTCCGAGTTCGACGATATGAGCGAGCCGGCGACCCTGACCGAAGCGCTGCGTCGCACGCACGCGCTGCTGCAGCGGATCGAGGATTTTCCGGTTCCCGTGGTGGCGGGCATTTCGGGCTTTTGCATGGGCGGTGGACTTGAGCTTGCGCTCGCCTGCCACTATCGGGTCGCGGTCGATGACGAGGGCACGCGGTTCGGCTTTCCTGAAGTCCGGCTCGGGCTGTTTCCCGGCTTCGGCGGCACCGGGCGCTCGATCCGTCAGGCCGGCCCGGTCGATGCCATGCAGCTTATGCTGACGGGCAAAGCGGTGCCTGCGCGCACGGCGAAGAAACTCAATCTCGTCGACAGACTGGTCCGTCATCGCGACACCCTGCGCTGGGCGGCGCGCAAGGCGATCCTAGCCAAAGCGAAATCCGAGCCGGCTCCGCTGACCAAGCGCGTGCTGGCCATGGGGCCGGTGCGCGGCCGCACGGCTGCCAAGATGCGTGAGGAGACGGCCAAGAAGGTCAACAAGGACCACTATCCTGCTCCCTTCGCGCTCATCGACATTTTCGAGCGGCACGGGGACGATCCCAAGGCGATGATGGCCGCCGAGATCGGGGGGTTCGTGCCACTGATGAACTCGTCGACGGCCCGAAATCTGCGCCGGGTGTTCTTTCTCACCGAAGGGCTCAAGAAGCAGGGAATCCGGCCCAAGCCCCATTTTGCGCGGGTCCATGTGGTCGGTGCCGGCGTTATGGGCGGCGATATCGCCGCATGGTGCGCTTTCAGGGGCATGGCTGTGACGCTCCAGGACATGGACAGCGAGAGGATCAAGCCGGCGCTCGCGCGGGCGCGCACGTTCTTTGAAAAGCGCCTCAAGACAAAGCAGGCCGTGGACGCCGCCATGGCGCGGCTGATGCCCGATGTCGAAGGCCGCGGCATTGCCCGCTGCGACGTCCTGATCGAAGCGGTGGTGGAAAAGCTAGAGGTCAAGCGCGAGATCTTCGCAGCGGCCGAAAAGCAGCTCCGTGCCGAAGCGATCATGGCGACCAACACCTCCTCGATCGAGCTCGAGCGGATCGCTGAAACGCTCGAAACCCCGTCGAGACTGATCGGGCTGCACTTTTTCAACCCGGTGGCCCAGTTGCCCCTCGTCGAGGTCATTCGTTCAAAGATGAACGATGACGAGGCCATCGGGCGCGGCGCCGCGTTCGTCTTGGCCATCGGCAAGAGCCCGGTTGTGGTCAAGTCAGCCCCGGGCTTCCTCGTCAACCGGGCGCTGATGCCCTACATGATCTCGGCCATCGAGCGGGTGGAGGACGGGGACAGCCCCGAGCAGCTCGACGCTGCCGCGGTGGCCTTCGGCATGCCCATGGGCCCGATTGAGCTCATGGATACCGTCGGGCTCGATGTCGGAGCCTCGGTGGCCCGCGAACTCGGCCAGAAGGTGCCCGACAACAGCCGGTTCGCCAAACTGGTCGCCCAGGGCAAGCTGGGCCGCAAGAGCGGAGAGGGCTTTTACGTCTGGGAAGACGGCAAGCCCAAAAAGGAGAAGGCGCCCCCCCATGGCAATCTGCCGGGGCTGGGGCGTGACCTGGTCCAGCCGCTTGTCGATACCACAGAAGAGATTGTCGCCGAGGGCGTGGTCGAGAACCCGGACATGGCCGATATCGGGATGATCCTGGGGACCGGATTTGCTCCGTTCCTCGGAGGTCCCCTCAAGGCGCGCCGCGACGGAAAGGCATAACCAAGATGACCGATACGCTCCGCAGAGTCGCCATCGTCGGGTCCAGGCGCATCCCGTTCTGCCGCGCCTATTCCGGCTATGAATCTGAAACCAACCTTTCGATGCTCGCTGCCGCCCTTGGCGGGCTGGCAGAAGCCTATGGGCTCAAGGGCAAGCCCGTGGGCGAAGTCATGGCCGGCGCGGTCATTTCCCATTCGCGCGATTTCAACCTCGCCCGCGAAGCGCTGCTCGATGCCGGCATTTCCCCTCAGACGCCGGGCACCACGCTCCAGATCGCGTGCGGCACCTCGCTTCAGGCCGCACTGACCATCGGCGCCAAGATCGCCACCGGTGAGATCGACAGCGGGATCGCGGCGGGTTCGGACACGGTCTCGGACAGCCCGGTGGTGCATGGCCCCAGGATGCAAAAGCGCATGGTGGCCCTTTCGCGCGCCAAGACCGCCGGCGAGAAGGCCGGGGCGTTCAAGGGCTTCAATCTCGGGGAGTTGACCCCGGTGGCGCCCTCCACCGCAGAGCCCCGCACCGGACTTTCCATGGGCGAGCATTGCGAGCTGATGGCCAAGGAGTGGGCGATTGCGCGCGAGGCGCAGGACGAGCTTGCGCTCAAGAGCCACAGGAATGCCAGCGAAGCTTATGATTCGGGCTTTCACGATGATCTCGTGGTCCCCTGCGCGGGCATCCTCAAGGACAACAACATCCGGCCCGACACCACGCTCGAGAAGATGGCCGAGATGAAGCCTGCGTTCGACAAGTCCTCGGGGCGCGGTACGCTCACGGCAGCCAATTCCACCCCGCTCACGGATGGGGCGGCGGCGGTGTTGCTGGCGTCCGAAGACTGGGCGCGTGAGCGCGGCCTGCCAATTCTGGGCTATCTGAGAATGGGCGCGGTGTCGGCCAACGACTTCGCCCATGGGGACGGGCTGCTGATGGCTCCGACCGTTGCGGTCTCCAACATGCTCCGGCGGGCCGGAATCGGGTTCCAGGACATCGATTTGTTCGAGCTTCACGAGGCCTTCGCCGCGCAGGTGCTGTGCACGCTCAAGGCCTGGGAGGACATCGACTACAACCGAGAGGTGCTGGGTCGGGACGAGCCGCTGGGCCCTATCCGGTCGGACCGGATCAACATTCACGGATCATCGCTTGCCTATGGCCACCCTTTCGCGGCCACAGGTGCGCGCATTCTGGGCATGACGGCCAAATTGGTGTCGCAAGGGGCTGGGGGCCGCGCGCTGATCTCGGTGTGCACTGCGGGCGGCATGGGCGTCGCCGCATTGGTGGAAGCCGCCTGAATCCGGCGTTGGCCGCGTTGACAGGGCCAGCCGATGCCCCTATGTATCGGGCGAAATTCGACAGCGGTGCCTTGAGCCCCGCCCATGATCTTATTGTCAGAAGGCAAGTGATATGAAAGTCCGCAATTCGCTCAAGGCGCTCATGGCGCGGCACCGGGACAACAAGCTGGTGCGCCGCCGTGGCCGCGTCTACATCATCAACAAGACCAATCGCCGGATGAAGGCCCGTCAGGGCTGATCCTTCCAGGCGAAGGCTTGAAGACAGAACAAACGAAAAGGCCCGGAGTAATCCGGGCCTTTTCGTTTGTCTCGGCACTGGGACAGCGGGCGGATCAGGATCCGCCAGCCCCATCCTGTCCGACGAAAGCGATGCGCAGCATGTTGGTGGCGCCGGGAGTGCCAAGCGGCACACCGGCGGTGATCGCCACGCGATCACCCGGCCGGGCAAGGCCTTCGATATAGGCGATGGCACAGGCGCGATCGACCATGTCGTCGAGCGAGATGGCGTCCTCGGTCTGCACACAGTGCAGGCCCCAGACCACCGACAGCCGACGCACGGTCGAGAGCTTGGGCGAGAGGGCGATGATGGGCTTGGCGGGCCGTTCGCGCGAGGCACGAATGCCGGTCGATCCCGAGGAGGTGTAGGTGACGATGGCCGCAAGATCGAGGGTCTCGGCAACCTGGCGGGTCGCCGCGGAGATCGCGTCGGCGGCGGTCGCCTCGGGTTGGGTGGCCTGCGCGCGGATGATGCCCTGGTAATTGGCGTCCTGCTCGACCGCCACCGCGATCTTGTTCATGGTCGCCACCGATTCGACCGGGTAGGAGCCCGATGCGCTTTCCGCCGAGAGCATGATGGCGTCCGCGCCTTCGAACACCGCGATCGAGACGTCCGACACCTCGGCGCGGGTCGGCACGGGGGCGGTGATCATCGATTCGAGCATCTGGGTGGCCACGACCACGGGCTTGCCCTGGCGGCGGCACATGCGGATCATGCGCTTTTGCAGGCCGGGCACGGTCTCGAGCGGCATTTCCACGCCCAGATCGCCGCGGGCGATCATGATGGCGTCAGAGAGCTTGATGATGTCCTCGAGCTGATCGATGGCCTGGGGCTTTTCGATTTTCGCCATCACCCCTGCGCGGCCCTGTACGAGCTTGCGGACCTCTATGATGTCCTCGGGACGCTGGACGAAGGACATGGCTACCCAGTCCACGTCCGCATCGAGCACCGCCTTGAGGTCCTCGCGGTCCTTGTCGGTGAGCGCGCCGACCGCCAGCATTGTATCGGGCAGGCTGACGCCCTTGCGGTCCGAGAGCTTGCCGCCATAGATCACCGTGCAGTTGATCGCCTCGTCGGAATGGGCCGACACCTTGAGCTGGAGCTTGCCGTCGTCGAGCAACAACCGGTCGCCGGTCTTGACCGAAGCGAAGATCTCGGGATGGGGCAGGTACACCCGGGACTTGTCACCCGGCGTATCGGAGGTGTCGAAGGTAAAGGTCTCGTCCGCCGCCAGCGTCACCGAGCCATCGGCGAACTTGCCGACGCGCAGCTTGGGGCCCTGGAGATCGGCGAGGATTCCGATGGGATAGCGGACCGACTTTTCCACCTCGCGGATCTTTGCAACGGTTTCGCGCATCACGTCATGGCTGGCATGGCTCATGTTGACGCGGAAGACGTCCGCCCCGGCCCGGACCAACTCCTCGATGACGTCCCTGTCGCTCGAGGCGGGACCCAGGGTGGCGAGAATTTTGACGCTGCGCGATCGTTTCATTGCATGTCCAGGCTGGTTTCGTTGTCTTCGGTCAGTTGCACGGTCCAGGTTTGCTCGTCGCCCGTATCGAGCTCGAAAAACCCCGTGCGCTCATATCCGCGTGCGAGGCAGTCTTCCACGCCGAAAATGGTGAAGCTGGTGTCCTGTGTGCACATGAACACCGTTCCATCCCAAGCGCCGCCTCCGATGTCGTCCACGGCAAAAAGGTAATAGTAGCGTGCATTCAATGCACCCTGATAGACCGTTGCGCAAGCCTCCGGCCCCGCCACCCACCAGCCCTCGGACTGCCAGCCCGATCCTGTGCGGTAACCGAGCGCTATCGAGACGGTGTTCGGGGTCCGGTTGCAGACCTCAAGCTGGGCACTGGCCGGCGTCGCCCAGCCGAGCTGCGCCACGATGCCCAATGCCGTTGCGGCAACAGTGGTGCGCACGATCGATGACGCGGCAATGACGATTCGCATGGGAAGCTGAGCCTTTCAGTAGATGAGTCGACAAATCAACCGCCCCGGTTCCTAATCGGCGCTTTTGGCACAATTTGGTCGCGCTGTCTGCCTTGCCTGTGAGAAACCGCGCTATGGACTTGAAGCCCGGTTCGGGTTGGGGTTGAACGGGGGCGAACCAGCAAGGAAAGACGAGTTATGGCCGACCACGGGATTGCACGGGATCAGCTGCGCGCCTTCATCGAACGGATCGAGCGACTCGAGGAAGAAAAGAAGGCGATCGCCGACGACATCAAGGAAGTCTATGCCGAAGCCAAGGGCACGGGTTTCGACACCAAGGTCATGCGCCAGATCGTGCGGATCCGGAAGCAGGACCGCAATGAGCGCGCCGAGCAGGAAGCGATCCTCGACCTCTACCTCCACGCCCTGGGGATGGTCGAAGCGCCAGCCAATGACGACTACGCCGAAGCGGGCGAATAGCAGACTGGAGCATGGCCTGTTCTGATTGAACCAGAACAGGCGTCTTGATCTCAGATGGGTTCTCTGCCGGCGGCTGCGAGGACCTGAAGTGCGTGGGCTTCGTCGCCGATCGCGCGCAGTGCTGCGGCTACGATGGCGGATTTATCCAATCCGGCCTGGCCATACATGTCGCCCTGACCGGCCTGATCGACATAGCGGTCGGGCATCATCAGGGGGCGGAACCGCAGCGCGCCATCGAGCAGGCCGTTGGCCGCCAGATGGGTCGCGACGTGCGAGCCGAAGCCGCCGATCGCTCCTTCTTCCACCGTTAGCATGACCGAATGCTCGCGCGCTAGACGTTCGATGAGGTCGGTGTCGAGCGGCTTGGCGAAGCGGGCGTCGGCCACAGTCGTTGAAAAGCCGTAGGTCTGGAGCGTTTCGGCCGCCGCAAGGCATTCCCCAAGGCGCGTGCCAAAAGACAGGAGCGCGATCGTCGTGCCTTCGCGCATGATGCGGCCGCGCCCGATCTCGAGGATCTTACCCCGGGCCGGCATATCGACGCCCATGCCTTCGCCCCGCGGATAGCGGAACGCGATCGGGCCCTCGTCATAGGCCGCCGAGGTTGCCACCATGTGACGCAATTCCGCCTCGTCGCCCGCGGCCATCACCACCATGTTGGGCAGGGTCGAGAGGAACGCCACGTCGAAGGCACCGGCATGGGTGGGCCCGTCGGCGCCCACATAGCCGGCCCGGTCTATGGGAAAGCGTACGGGCAGGTTCTGGATCGCCACATCGTGGATGACCTGATCGTAGGCACGCTGGAGAAAGGTGGAGTAAATGGCGCAGAACGGGCGCAGGCCTTCGGTCGCAAGTCCGGCCGAGAAGGTCACGGCGTGCTGTTCGGCGATGCCCACGTCGAAGGTGCGGGTGGGGAAATGCTGGGCGAACTTGTCGAGCCCCGTGCCCCCGGGCATCGCGGCGGTCACCGCGACGATGGCCTCGTCATCGGTTGCCTCGTCGATCAGGGACTGGGCAAAGACCGAGGTATAGGACGGGGCGTTGGACTTGGCCTTGGCCTGCGCGCCGGTGATCACGTTGAATTTGGAGACGCCGTGATATTTGTCGGCGGCCTCTTCGGCGGGGGCGTAGCCCTTCCCTTTCTGGGTGACGACATGGATCAGGATCGGCCCGTCCTCGGCGTCGCGTACGTTCCTGAGGATGGGGAGGAGGTGGTCGAGATTGTGCCCGTCCACCGGGCCCACATAGTAAAAGCCCAGCTCCTCGAACAGCGTGCCGCCGGTCCAGAATCCGCGCGCGTATTCCTCGGTCTTTTTGGCCTTGTCCTTGAAGAAGGGCGGCAGGATCTGGGAGACGTGCTTTGCCGCATCGCGCAGGCTGCGATAGGTCGGGCCTGAGACCAGCCGCGCCAGATAGGCGCTCATGGCCCCGGTCGGCGGCGCGATCGACATGTCGTTGTCGTTAAGGATGACGATCAGGCGCGCATCCATGGCGCCGGCATTGTTCATTGCTTCATAGGCCATGCCGGCAGAGATGGCGCCGTCGCCGATCACGGCAACGACGTTGCGTTTTTCCCCCTTGAGCTCGGACGCGACCGCCATGCCGAGCCCGGCGGAGATCGAGGTGGAGGAATGGCCGGCGCCGAACGGATCGTAAACGCTTTCGGCCCGCTTGGTGAAGCCCGAAAGCCCGTCCTTGCTGCGCAGGGTGCGAATCCGGTCGCGACGGCCGGTCAGGACCTTGTGGGGATAGGCCTGGTGGCCCACGTCCCAGATGATCCGGTCATCGGGGGTGTCAAAGACGTGATGAAGCGCCACGGTCAGTTCGACGACGCCCAGGCCCGCCCCCAGATGCCCGCCGGTAATCGAAACGGCGTCGATCACCTCCGAACGCAGCTCACGGGCGAGCTGGAGGAGCTCGTCGCGGCTCAAGCCCTTGAGGTCGGCGGGAGAGTGTATGGTATCGAGCAGTGGAGTGTCTGGCGTGTCCGGCACGGGCCTTGCCTTGGCTGTTCCTGAGTGGCGCTGGTCGTCCGTTAGTAGGGACAAGCCTGGTGTTTTGCAACCAATGAGGGCCTTTGTTGGGCCGGGGTCACTGCCCGAAGCGCACCCAGATCGTATCGCCCCGGCCGAAGGCCGTTTCCACGGTGCCAAGCGATGCTGTCCGCGAAAACTGGTGATTGCCCAACGTGCCCGGCTGGACCGCGGGATCGAAATCGCCGTTGTCGGGGGCGTCGTTGATCCAGGCAAAGCCCTCTCCGGAGACTGGCTCGGGGGAGAGAAATACGTCGGTGATGTGGTCGAGGTCGGGTGCGAATAATTCACCCTGCCGCGTGGAAATGCTATCGAGCACATCGGCCGTAAGCGTTTCGGGAGACGCGACGTCTTCCGGCGTGATGGGGCCCTCGAAGAGGTGAGCGAAGCTTTCGAGCCCCATTTGCGGGCTGAACGAGGCGGCGATGACGGCACCCGTCGCGCTGCCGGACGATGAAATCGGCGGAGCTTCGGTCACCGAAGGCCGCAGCGAAGCCGTGGTCACGGGATCCTGGGCTTGAGGCTGAGCTTCAAGGAGGCGGCCGAGCGAAGCGCCTGCCGCGGCGTAGGCCGAGGCCGAAACGGCGCCGCTCTGGCTCTGGGGCCGCGGCGGCGGCGGAGAATCGAGGGCCGCGATCGCCATGGCTCCATCAGAGAGGGTGGTTTCGGTCGGAGCCGAGGGGTCGGGCTGAGCAGCGCGAGCCCGCAGGCTTGCGACGCGCTCGGGCATGGTGGGCGGCACCGGCGCCTCAAGATCGGGCTCGCCTGATGCAACAGTCTCGCGCTCGATGAGCTGGAATGGAAGGTCAGCGGGTGCGGGGGGCGTGCCGCCAAGCGCGGCGGGCCGGGCGGGAGGAGGGGCGTCCAGCGCGGCCACGGAAACGGTGCGGGTGGCAGGAGCAGCGCTGGCGGGCGCCTGAGCTTCGCCCGCCGGGGCAGCGGGCTGAGCCGGCGCGGTCTGAGGCGCGGCGGCGGTTTCGGTCCGTCCGCCGCCCGTAAACAGGTCCATGAGCGTGCGCCGGTCGCCACCATCGGCCATTCGGGTGTCACCCGAGCCAGCAGCAGGGCCCGAGCCGCAGGGAACGCGGCGGCAGCGGTTCCATTCAGCCTGGGCATATTGCCGGCCTTCATTGGACAGCACGTTGCCGTTTGACGGCAGATGCAGGGTGCGACCGTCAGGGAATATCTGCTTGAGCTGGGCGGTGGTCATGCGTGGCCAGGCGCGGACCGAGCCGGTGTCGAGATGGACGAAGGGATTGCCCGAGGAGGGATAAAAACCCACGCCGCCAATCTGCTTTTTAAAGCCGATTTCGCGCAGCCTGGAGGCGGACACGCCGGGGATGAAGAAATCCATCGCCTTACCCTGCATGTGCTGGGAATTGTTGGCGACGCCCGAGGAGTTCGAGGCGAGCATGGCATTGGTCGCCGGCGCGCGATAACCCGAGACGATATGGATCGGCTGGTTCGATCCGGTCTCCTGATAAACTTCCCAGAGGAGGTCAAAGAGGGCCGGGTCCATCTTGGTGGGTTCGTTGCGCCGCCAGTCGCGCGTCAGGTGGTTGAGCCGGTCGAGCCCCGTCTGCACATAGCGCCCGTTGCGCTTGAACACGACGTGCTCGGTTTCCTTGGTGTGGGTGTAGTGAACGTGGAGCGAGCGGTCCTGGGCCAGGCCGGCAGCGGCGGTCCCGACCAGTGCAGAAATGGCCACAACGGCGCCGATGGTGACGGCCCGTGCGGTGCGCATGAAATTCGCAGTTGCCCTATTCGTCACGCCCTGTCAGCCCGCTTTTGCTTAAAACTCTCGGGATGCTAGCACAGACTCTCTAGCGAGATTGTTAACGCTAACGGGTTCTCAACGCTACCCCTCGTCAGCCCCCTGCGTTCAACGCGAGGAGCTATAGGGCTGAAAGGCGGCGCGAGCGTGGCGGAAATCTTACCGAAAGGTTTACGCCCCGGGCGATCACTTACAGCCCCAGCATGTCGATCATTGTGGCCTCGTGGCCATAGACGTCGCCATAGGAGCGGACGCTGCCGTCCTCGCCCACGCGGACCGTGAAGTAGGCCAGATGAACCGGGACCCTGCGGTCCATGTTGAACCAGCGTTCGTTTGAGCCCAGCGAATTCTCGAGGCTGGCGACGGTGAAGTTGGATTCAAATTCAAGCAGCGCCTCGGCAAACCCGAAGGGGTCCTCGACCCGCACGCAGCCAGAGGAGATCGCGCGTGCCGAGCGTGAGAACAGGCCAGGTGCGTTGGTGTCGTGCAGATAGACATGGTGAGTATTGGGGAACAGGAACTTGACCCGGCCCAGGGCGTTGGAGCTGCCGGGTCTCTGGCGCACGCGCACCTGGCCGGGGCTCACCTGCGACCAGTCCACGCTCCAGGCGTCGATGACGCGGCCGCCATAGAGCGCTTCCATGTTCTGGCTGGCAAGATAGCCCGGGTTTGCCACCACACGCGGCATCACATCTTCGCGCATGATGGTGGGGGGCACGTTCCAGTAGGGATTGGTCACCACGTGGCGGATCTCGTCGGAGAATACGGGTGTCTGACGTGTCTGATTGCCGACGATCACCTTGGTGTCCCAGATCGTCTTGCCGAATTTGTTCACCTCGAGATGGTATTCGGGGATGTTCACCAAGACGTGGAACTCTCCCAGATCCTCGGGCATCCAGCGCCAGCGTTCCATGTTGGCAACGATCTGGCCGACAGAAGCACCCTGCTGGCCATTAAGGGCCTGGAGCGTTGCGGGGCCGACGACCCCGTCAACGGTGAGGTTCATCGACCCCTGGAAGGCGCGAATCGCGTCGGCCAGGGGCTCGTCGTAAAGCTCGGGTGCGGCGTCCTCGCCAATAGGCGCGGCCACCGAGAGGCGTTCGCGCAGGACCGGCACGCGGGGATCGCTCATACCGGGCCGGAGCATGGTGCCTCCGGGCACGATGATCGGCTCTTCGGCCTCGCCGGCGTAGTGTTCGGCCAGAAGCGCGCGCAGCGCCTGGAACTCGCGGTGGTCCGGGTGGTAGCTCGCGAGCACCGCTGCCGGGTTTGCCGATCCGGCGAGGTTGGCGAGCAGTTCGGCTTCATCGACCCGTTTGGTGGCGATGTCGAAATTGCGCGTGACGCTCCTGGGATCGAGGCGCCCCGAATAGGCGTCCTGCGCATAGCGCACCATGGCAGCCGAGAACTCGGCTTCCAGCGTGGTCAAATCCGCCAGTTCACCGTTGAAATCGGAAACGAGCGCATCGGTGAGGTAGTCGTCGGGGTCCAGCCCTTCGAGGTGGGCGTTTTCAAACAGCGCGATGACCTCGTGGGCCGCGTCGGTAAACTCGGCGCTTCCCGTCTGGCTTTCGGTCAGCCAGAGCGGCTCGAAATGCCGCGCGCCGTAGAAATAGTAGAGCTCACGGGCCTCGGTCTGGGCACGCGAGCCCTGCGGAGCCGCGTCGACGGCGGCGCGCAGGTCGGAGCGGATCGCCTTGGCGAGATCGTTTCGCGGCGGCGAGATAACGATCCGGGTGGCCTCGACGGAACCCACGGTGACTGTTTCGAGCGTGGTGGCCGACGCCTGGGGCGCGGCCAGGGCCATGGCGGCAAAGAGCGCGAATACCGAAATCCTGAGCACGGTTGAGCCCCTTTTCTTGTCTGCTCGAGCGGAACGGCAAGCCGCCCCTGTTTGGCCCCATGATGTACCCAACGTCCTGGGCATGGCCAATCTCGTGTCGAAAATGTGATGTCGGGATGGCAGGCAGATGCGGCTTTTAGGCAACATTTTCGGCCTCCCGCTCCAGGCCGTATTCCTTGATCTTGCGATACAGCGTCGACCGGCCGATGCCCAGTTGGCGGGCCACCTGGGCCATGCGTCCGGCGCAGTGGTCTATTGCGAAGGCAATCAGGTCGCGCTCGATTTCGGAGATGGCGAGAAGATCGCCGCTTTCGTCGAGAAACCGGTCAGCCACGGGGCTCGGAACAGGTTCAGCCAGCCTCAAGGGTGGGGCCGCCTGATCGATATGGATCGGGCGGGCCATGGTGAAGGCGGCGTGGGTGGTGCTTTTGGCCTCGGCGTGTCCTTCCGCGGCAAGCACGATCTGGGGGAAGTCGGCCACGGTCAGCGCCGCGTGTTCGGCGAGCACCACGGCTCTGAAGACGGCGTTCTCGAGCTGGCGGACATTGCCCGGCCAGTCATAGCTTTCCAGAAGGCTCATCGCCGCAGGGTCGATGGTGCTGACATGGCGGCCCTCTTCGGCGGCAAACCGCGTGAGGAAATGGACGGCGAGCCTTGCGATATCCTCGCGGCGCTCACGCAGGGGCGGTACATAGATCGGAAAGACGTTGAGCCGGTAATAGAGATCTTCGCGGAAATGGCCGTCGCGGGCCAGGTTCAGCAATCGCCGATTGGTTGCCGAGATCAGCCGTACATTGACCCGCACGGGTCTGGAGGCGCCCACCGGCTCGATTTCTCCATCCTGGAGCGCGCGCAGGAGCTTGACCTGGGTTTCGGGCGGGAGTTCGCCGACCTCATCGAGAAAGAGCGTTCCCGTGTTGGCTTCGCGGAATTTGCCCGGCGCGTCGGCAATGGCGCCCGTGAAGGCGCCCTTGACGTGGCCGAAAAGCGTGGCCTCCACGAGGTCCTTGGGTATGGCGCCGCAATTGACTGTGACGAACGGCTTGCCGGCGCGGTCGCCCGACCCCTGGATGGCGCGCGCCAGCAATTCCTTGCCCACCCCGGTTTCCCCCTCGACCAGAACGGGGATCGTGCTTGCCGCTGCCTTGCGGCCAAGGCTTATGGGCCGGCTCATGGCCGGGCTCGCCGCGATGATGTCATCGAACCCGAATGCGCCAGAACGTTTGTTGCGTTCAACCCGCAGACAGGTCTCAAGTGTCTTGACCTTGAGCGCGTTGCGCAGCGAGACGGTGATGCGTTCGGGCGCGACCGGCTTGACGAAGAAGTCGGTCGCGCCCAGGCGCATGGCCGAGACGACCGTCTCGAGCGAGGTCTGGGAGGTCTGGACGATGACCGGCAGGGCCGTATCGCGCCGCTTGAGGGCCTCGAGAACCGCCATGCCGTCCATGTCGGGCATCACGAGGTCGAGGATCATGGCGGCGATGTCGTCGCTCCTTGCGAGGATATCGAGGGCTTCGCGTCCCGAATGGGCGACAAGCGGATCGAACCCGGCCCGGGCAACAGTTTCACTGGCGAGCCGGCACTGGACGGGCTCGTCGTCCACAATCAGGACCTTGTTCATTCTCTGGTGCGCGCTCCCCGCTTGCGACTTTCGGACATGCCCCGAATCGCAGGGGTTCTGTGCCGATTTGGGGCAGGTTAGAAAGCATCGCTTAACAGGGTTTTAACGCCGACGGCGAACGGTGGGCGAGAATGGAGCGCCCGTGCCCCTTGGCACCTGCCGGGCGCGTCGCTAGTGTGCCCGCCACCCTGTTGTTTCGCGGAGTATCGCGCCCTCATGTCCACGTTTCCGGCCGCCCCAGCATCGAGCCAACTCGGCGATCTGCCCCAATGGGATCTTTCGGACCTTTATGGAGGAATGGACGCGCCCGAACTCAAGTCCGACCTCGATTTCCTCGAAAAGGAGACCTCGGCGTTCGAGGCCGACTACAAGGGCCGGCTCGATGCGCTGGCGCGCGAAGGCCGCTTCATGGAAGCGATCACCCGCTATGAGCGGCTCGACGAAGTGTTCGGACAGTTGGGCTCGTTCGCTTATCTGGTCTACGCGCAGAACACGCAGGATCCCAAGCGGGTGAAGTTTCTCGGTGACATCCAGGAAAAGCTGACCACGCTTTCGACACGGACGCTGTTCTTCACGCTCGAGATCAACCGGATCGACGACGGGGCGCTCGATGCCGCCCTTGACGCCGACGAGGCGCTCTCGCGCTATCGGCCGTGGTTTGCCGAATTGCGCAAGTTCCGGCCTTTCCAGCTCGAGGATCGGGTAGAGGAGCTGTTCCACGACAAGCACGTCACCGGTCACGGGGCCTGGAACCGGCTGTTTGACGAGACCATGTCCTCGCTCGAATTTTTCGTCGATGGCGAAATGCTGGGTCTCGAGCAGACCCTGGCACGCCTGAGCGATCGGGACGAAGCCAGGCGCGAGGAGGCCTTCGGCGCACTCACGAGCACGCTGTCGGCCAATCGCCGGCTCTTCACCCAGATCACCAATGTCCTCGCCAAGGACAAGGAAATCTCGGACCGCTGGCGGGGCCATGAAGATATCGCCGACAGCCGGCACCTGGCCAACTCGGTCGAGCGCGAGGTCGTCGAAGCGCTCGAAGCGGCGGTGACCGCGGCCTATCCGCGGCTGTCCCATCGCTACTACCAGATGAAGGCGAAATGGTTCGGCAAGGACAAGCTCGACGCCTGGGATAGAAACGCGCCCCTGCCCAGGAGCGACGATCGGATATTTGACTGGGACACGGCACGCAGCACGGTGATGGACGCCTATGGGCGCTTCTCGCCGCGCCTTGCGGAAATCGCAGCGCCGTTTTTCGAGAAGGGCTGGATCGATGCCGGAGTCAAGCCGGGCAAAGCGCCGGGCGCGTTCGCGCACCCTACGGTCACGACCGCGCACCCCTATCTGATGCTCAACTACATGGGCAAGCCGCGCGATGTGATGACCCTCGCCCATGAGCTGGGCCATGGGGTGCACCAGCGGCTGGCCGCCGGGCAGGGCGAGCTGATGGCTCCCACACCGCTGACGCTGGCCGAGACCGCCAGCGTTTTCGGGGAGATGCTGACGTTCCGGGCGCTGCTCGAGAAGACCACCGATCCTGTCCAGCGCTTCGCGCTTCTGGCATCCAAGGTGGAGGACATGCTCAACACCGTGGTCCGGCAGATCTCGTTTTACGCTTTTGAGCGGCGGATCCATACCGCGCGTCGCCAGGGCGAGTTGCTGGCCGAGGAGATCGATGCACACTGGATGGCTGTCTCATCCGAAAGTCTGGGTCCCGCAATCCGGCTCAATGATGGATATGAGGTGCTGTGGTCCTATGTTGGCCATTTCATCCACGCGCCGTTCTACGTCTATGCCTATGCGTTCGGAGACTGCCTTGTGAACTCGCTCTACGCACAGTATGAGAAAGCCAGCGACGGGTTCGCCGACCGCTATTTCGACATGCTGGCCGCAGGGGGCACGCGGCACCACTCGGAGCTGCTCGCGCCTTTTGGGCTCGATGCCCGGGATCCCGAATTCTGGACCCTTGGGCTCTCGATGATCGAGAGGCTGATCGACGAGCTCGAGGTGTCACAGGTCGAGGCGGGGCTGGCCTGAACTCGACCGAACGACGCATTGGATATCTACAGAGGACGAAAATGGCCGAACAGCAGACGGTAACCTTCTCGGACAAGCCGGTTGGCGCAAAGCAGAAGGAAAAGGATTTCGAAGAGCATGAGCGCACGTTCGCGCTTTTCATGTCGATGTCGAAATGGGGCACCATCCTCGTCGCCATACTGCTGATCGTCCTTTACCTGCTCCTGGTCTAGAAGGCGCGGTCAGCGACCGTCCGGTCGATTACTCACGCGCCCAGGGGAGGGCGGTAACGCATGAAGATTGCCATTTTGCGCGAGCGTGTCGGGGATGAGCCCCGCGTGGCCGCGACCCCTGAAACCGTTGCCAAGCTTCTCGGGCTGGGCGCCGAAGTCTCCGTAGAGGCCGGCGCAGGGGAGCATTCGCGCATTTCCGATGCCGCTTATGCCGAAGCCGGTGCGACAATGGCCGGGTCAGCGGCCGAAGCGCTCAAAGGCGCCGAGGTCATCTTCACGGTGCGCCGGCCCAGGGCCGCGGACCTCGACGGCGCCGGAACCGGGGCCCTGGTGATCGGCATGATGGACCCCTTCGGTCACGAGGACGACATTGCCGCCCTCGCCGGTGCGGGGCTGTCGACTTTCGCCATGGAATTCATGCCGCGCATCACGCGTGCACAGGTGATGGACGTGCTCTCGAGCCAGGCGAACCTCGCCGGCTATCAGGCAGTCATCGACGCGGCGGCCCAGTATGAGCGCGCGCTGCCCATGATGATGACTGCGGCGGGCACGGTCCGCGCCGCCAAGGTGTTCGTCATGGGCGCCGGCGTGGCGGGGCTGCAGGCCATCGCGACGGCGCGTCGCCTGGGCGCTGCGGTTTCGGCCACCGACGTGCGGGCCGTTGCCGGCGAGCAGGTGGAATCGCTGGGCGCCAAGTTCATCATGACCGAAGCGCTCAAGGATGCGTCGGGCACCGGCGGCTATGCCCGCGAGCTCACCGACGCGGAAAAGGCCTCGCAGGCCGAGCTGGTCGCCGGCCATATCGCCAAGCAGGACATAGTGATCACCACGGCCCTGATCCCGGGGCGGCCCGCGCCGCAGCTGGTGACGCGGGCGATGGTGGAATCCATGGCGCCGGGTTCGGTGATCGTGGATCTGGCCGCAGAGCGCGGCGGCAATGTGGAGCTGACCGCGCCCGGCGAAGTGATCGTCCACAACGACGTGACGATCATCGGCACGCTCAACCTGCCCGGCAAGATCGCTGCGACCGCGTCCCAGCTTTACGCCAAGAACCTTCTGGCGTTCTTTGAGACCATGGTCGACAAGGAAAACAAGGCGCTGGCCGTCAACTGGGAGGACCAGCTGGTCACCGCGACGCTTCTGACGCGCGACGGCGCGGTGGTTCATCCCAACCTGGTGGATGCGGCGCCCGCCGCGGCAAAAGCGCCCGCCGCGCCTGAGGCGGCCAGCAAAGATGGAGACGCATAATGGGCGGTGTAGTCGATCCCTTCTTCTTTTTCGTGTCGGTCTTCGTGCTGGCGATCTTTGTCGGATACTACGTGGTCTGGAGCGTGACGCCGGCCCTGCACACCCCGCTGATGGCTGTAACCAACGCAATTTCCTCGGTGATTGTGGTCGGCGCTCTGCTGGCGGTGGGCGTCAACCTGGTCGACAGCGACGGTCCGGCCCGATGGTTCGGGTTCGCGGCCCTGATCATGGCCAGCGTGAACATCTTCGGGGGCTTTCTGGTCACCCAGCGAATGCTCGCGATGTACAAGAAGAAGGGCTAGGCGAGGGGCCGGATGGACGCGGGCGGCTGGAAGGCGCTGATGACCGATTTTGCCGAAGGCAGGATGAATGGTCCGGCCTTCGAGAGCCGGTTTCTCGAGATGTTCCGGGCGCACAGGAATGGGCCGATGCCCTACGCCGTCGATCTGACCTTTTATGCGGTGGACGCCTATTGTGCCGACCCGGCGCTGCGCGACACCGACGATATCGATGAAGGCCAGCTCCGCGACCAAGTGCGCGGATATCTGGCAAGGCTGGACGAGCCCTGGCCCGAGCCGGGGCGAAACTGAGTACGGATACCGCCGATCTGAGCGCGGGAAGCTCGCGCCTGACAAGGGGTGCAAGGGCTTGAGCCCAAGGGGGAATTGATACATGTCGGCAAATCTTGCGGCGCTGCTCTACCTGATTGCAGGATCGCTGTTCATCCTGGCGCTTCGCGGGCTGTCCAACCCGGCAATGGCCCGGCGGGGCAATTATTTCGGTATGGCGGGCATGGGGATCGCCATCTTGACCACCCTCGCCATCGCGGCGCCGTCCGATCCGATGGCCTGGTTGCTGATCATTGCCGGGCTCGCCATCGGTGGCGGCATCGGCGCGGTGATCGCCCGCAGGGTGCCGATGACGGCCATGCCCCAGCTCGTTGCGGCTTTCCACTCGCTGGTGGGGCTGGCAGCGGTGTTCGTTGCCGCCGCGGCACTATACGCGCCCGATGCCTTCGGGATCGCGACCGACGGACACATCCACATGCAGGCGCTCATCGAAATGAGCATCGGCGTCGCCGTCGGCGCGTTCACCTTCACCGGTTCGGTGATCGCGTTCGCCAAGCTCGACGGGCGCATGAGCGGCAAGCCAATCCTTCTGCCAGCGCGGCACATGATCCATCTGGGTCTCGGCGTTCTGTTGCTGGTGCTGGTCGGCATCTTCTCGGTCACCGCCGATCCGGTGCTCTTCTGGGCCATCACGATCATCGCGCTGGCGCTGGGCATCCTGATGATCATCCCCATCGGAGGCGCGGACATGCCCGTGGTGGTCTCCATGCTCAACTCCTATTCGGGCTGGGCGGCAGCGGGCATCGGCTTTACCGTGGGCAATACCGCGCTCATCATAACCGGTGCGCTGGTGGGCTCTTCGGGTGCCATTCTTTCTTACATCATGTGCCGTGCGATGAACCGCAGCTTCATCTCGGTGATTCTCGGCGGGTTCGGTGGCGATGATGCCGCCGCCGGCCCCGAGGGCGTCGAGGAACGTCCGGTCAAGCAGGGCTCGGCCGAGGATGCCGCGTTCATCATGGCCAACGCCTCCAAGGTCATTATCGTGCCCGGCTACGGCATGGCGGTCGCCCAGGCGCAGCACGCGCTGCGGGAAATGGCCGATGCGCTCAAGGAAGCGGGCGTCGACGTCAAATACGCCATCCACCCGGTGGCCGGACGCATGCCCGGGCACATGAATGTGCTGCTGGCGGAAGCCAATGTGCCCTATGACGAGGTTTTCGAGCTCGAAGACATCAACTCCGAATTCCGCGAGGCCGACGTGGCCTTCGTGATCGGCGCCAACGACGTCACCAATCCTGCCGCCAAGACCGACAAGACCTCGCCGATCTACGGCATGCCGGTGCTGGACGTGGAAAAGGCCGGCACTGTGCTGTTCATCAAGCGCGGCATGGCAGCCGGCTATGCGGGCGTTCAAAACGAACTCTTCTTCCGCGACAACACGATGATGCTCTTCGGCGATGCAAAGAAGATGACCGAGAACATCGTCAAGACGCTCAACCACTGACCGGTAGCGCAGCGCCCGCCCCGGGGCTGCCGGCTCGATCCGGTTGGGCGCGCTCCACACCGCTCCGCGCCATCGAAGGGACTGGGGGAGAGCTTTGGACTGGCCATCCGCGGGCACCATCGGCGCATTCTTTGTCACCTCGATTGCCGTCGAACTGACGCCGGGGCCCAACATGGCTTATCTGGCGCTGCTGGGCCTTTCGCACGGCAGGGTCGCGGGCCTGTTCGCGGTTGCGGGCGTGGCCCTTGGCCTGGCGGTGATCGGGGGGCTGGCCGCGGTGGGCATGGCTTCGCTCGTCGCCCAGACCCCGGCCCTGTACCAGGGAATCCGCTGGGCGGGCATCGCCTATCTGATCTGGCTCGGCTATGAGAGCTGGCGTGATGCCAATGCACCGATCGGAGCGCGCCAGCTCGCGGGCACCCCAATGGGGTTCTTCCGGCGCGGGCTGGTCACCAATCTGCTCAATCCCAAGGCCGCAGTCTTCTATATCGCCGTGCTGCCCAGTTTCCTCGCGGCCGAAGCGCCGATCGGTGCGTTTGGCCTTCTGGTGCTGGTCTATGTGGGCGCAGCCACCCTCGTGCACGCGCTCATCGTTCTGGGGGCAGGCGCGCTCGAGCCCTTCGTCACGCGCTCAGGTCACCGTCGGGCACTTGGGGCCGTGTTCGGGGCCATGCTGGTGGGAGTGGCGGTCTGGCTCGCATGGTCCACAGCAGGCTAAGCCATTCCCTGAAATCGGCGCGCACAGTCTCGGTCTGGCCAAGTTACTCAGGAAAGCGAACTGGCGTTCGACACCACGTACAACAGCTGTTTCGCGCCTGTCGCCCACTTAGAGCGTTTCCAGGACAAGTGGAGACACTTTCCCGGTTCGGAAACGCGACAAATCAAAGACTTAGAGCTCCTGTTCTGATTCAATCAGAACAGGATATGCTCTAGGCTTTGCTGCGGACCGGTTCATGCTTTTTGCCATGGGCGGGCCGGCAATGTCGGAGGCCACAGCGACCACGTCTGCATCTGCGACTTAAACCGGCGTTATCACTTACGGTATTGACGGCCCTGACTACGACGACCTCTTCGGACAGGAAGTCACGGAGCACTACGAGTGGGAAGGCTCCAACACCGAGACCCTCAGGGATACACGGTCGGTGGTGGCGTTGAGTACGCCGCGACCGACAATTCAATCCTGCCTCTTGAAGGCAGCTGGACCAATTTCGGCAGCATCTCGGTTGAGGGCGAGTCGGATGAGACCGACGCGACCTATGAAGTGACCCAGGACGTGTCCAACTGGTCGATCGGCACCGGCGTGAGCTTCAAGTTCTAGGCAGCGCTGACACCCGCCGCATGCGGGGCTCTTTCGGGGGCCCACATGCGGCGGCGCCTCACTGCATCCAATCGAACGCCCCTTTCCGCTCCAGGGCCGGAAAGGGGCGTTCTTTTTGTGCGTCTGGGCCGCCGTGGCTGCCGCGAACCTCGCCGTCGCGGTCCGACGCCGGTTCCGTCGCAAGGGAAATCAGGATAGGTATGCAGCCTCGTTCTCCGGAACATCGAAGCGATCTCCACACCCGAGGGCAGTATGGCACGAATGCTCAAACTCGATCTTTTCACCGATGTTGTCTGCCCCTGGTGCCTGATCGGCACAGCGCGGCTCGACGAGGCCATTGCGGCCTTGCCCGATGACGTCGAGGTGGCGATCACCCACCATCCCTTCCTGCTCGATCCCGAGACGCCGCCCGAGGGCCAGAATACGCGGGAGCGGCTGGCCGCAAAGTATGGCGGGGATATTGCGGCCATGCAGGCCCGCGTGGAAGAGGCCGCGCGCTCAGCGGGCGTGGCGCTCGACCTCTCGGTGCAGCCCATGAGCTACCCCACCATCGACGCGCACACGCTGATCCGCTCGGCAGCGCCAGAGCACCAGTACGGTCTGGCCAAGGCTATGGCAGCGGCCTATTTTCTCGAAGGGCGCAACATCGCCGACCGGCAGGTTCTGGCCGATATCGCCGTGGATCATGGATTTGCGTCCGAGGCGGTGCAGGCTCTTCTGGCCGATGAGAACGAACGCGCCACCACGCGGGCCATGGCACTCGCCTCGGCCCAGCAGGGCATCTCCGGCGTGCCCTTCTTCATCTTCAACGGCCAGTTCGCGCTTTCGGGCGCCCAGCCGCCGGACGTCTTCGCGCGCGCCTTCAGAGTCGCCCTTGGCGAGGCAAGCCTCGACTGAGCCATGGTCGTGCCACCGACACTGGAAACCGATCGTCTGCTGCTCCGCCCGATGCGCGCCGAGGACTGGCCCGCCTATGGTGCGCTGATGGCGTCCGACCGGGCGCGGCATATGGGCGGACCGTTTTCCCGGTCTGCCGCCTGGGGCATGTTCTGCGCCGATCATGCGCAATGGGATCTCTTCGGCAGTGGCGCGCTGATGATCGAGGACAGGGCCGGCGCCGAGGTGCTGGGCCAGGTCGCGGTCAATGCTGGGCCTCTGTTTCCCGAGCACGAGTTGGGCTGGTTCGTCTACGCGGCGGCTGAAGGCCGGGGGATCGCGTTCGAGGCCGCCAGCGCGATGCTGGGCTGGGCCCGCGACACCGCGCGGTCTGCCACGCTGGTCAGCTATATCGACCCGGACAATCTGCGCTCCTGCCGGCTCGCGGAAAGGCTGGGCGGTCGCCTCGATCCCCACGCGGTCAGGCCCGATCCCGGCGATCTGGTTTATCGCCATTTTGGCAACTGATAGTGAGCCGGTTGGCGTCGGCGCCGCCGATTCGGGCCACTCGAGGGAGAGCTCATGGTACGGAAAATCCTGTTCGGCACCATCGCCGTCGTCATCATCGCTTATATCGCGCTCGTCGGGCTGCTCTATGTCAATCAGCGCGCGCTGTTCTATGCGCAGGATGGCCGGATCTACGAGATTTCGGAAACGGCACTCGAGAGGGCCCGGCTGGTTTCGATCCCGACAGGAGAAGGCGACGCGCTGGGCGGGTGGTATTCGCCGCCGCAGGACACCATGGCCACGATCGTTTATTATCGCGGCAATGCGGGCAGCGTGACGGCCGAGTATCCTCGGCTCGAAGCCTTCGCGGCGGAGGGGTACGGCTTTCTCGCCGTCGACTACAGGGGCTTTCCGCTCTCCCCGGGCGAGATCAGTGAGCAGAGCATACTCGAGGACGCCCTTGCGGCCTATGACTGGGCGGCCGAGCAGGGCGGGCCGCTTCTCATCTGGGGGCGGTCGCTGGGGGCATCGCCGGCCATCCATGTGGCCAGCCAGCGCCAGAGCGCGGCGCTGCTGCTCGAGACGCCGTTCTATTCGGCCGTCTCCGTTGCACAGGAGCGCTATCCCTTCGTGCCGGTCAGCCTGCTCATGCTCGACCAGTTCCGCTCCCATGAGTGGATCGCCGACGTCGAGGAGCCGGTGTTTGTCGCCCACGGGACCGCAGACAAAGTGGTCAGCGTCGCCAATGGGGAGCGGCTGTTTTCCGAAGTGCCCAATCCTTACGACCTCTGGATCGTCGAGGGGGCGGGGCACGCGGACTTGTGGGCCGCGGGCATCTGGGCGCGGGCGCAGGAATTCTTTGGTTCCGCGCTGGAGGGCACCTGACGTCGCGCTGCGGGGCTGTGCCATGAGCACAATGAAAAACGCCGTCCCGAGGGACGGCGTTCTTGCAAATACGTTCGATGCCGAACAGTCGCGTTAGCGACGGCCGCCGACGAGACCTGCTTCGCGCTGCGCGCGCTTACGAGCCAGCTTGCGGGCCCGGCGAATAGCCTCGGCCTTCTGGCGTGCCTTCTTTTCGGAAGGCTTCTCGTAATAGTTGCGCAGCTTCATCTCGCGAAACACGCCTTCGCGCTGCAACTTCTTCTTCAGCGCCCTGAGCGCCTGATCGACATTGTTATCGCGAACGACTACTTGCACGCGGAACACCGCCCTTTCAAAAATCAAAGTCAGTTGAAACCATGCGTCGGCATAAAGGCTCCGACGCCGACCAACACATGTCAGTCACCGTGGGCGCGGTAACTACCAGAAGAGTCGGGTCTTGTCCACCACGCGGCAGTGATTATTTGCCGTCCGCGCGCAGGGCGACGTGGTTGAGATGCCCCATCTTCCGGCCCGGCCGCGCCTCGGCCTTGCCGTAGGAATGGGGGCGGGTGCCGCCGTTGATCCGGCCGGCCAGGTCCTCGATCTCGTCGCCGATCAGGTTCTCCATCACCACATCGGCCATGCGCAGGGTGGTGCCCAGCGGCCAGCCGGCGATCGCCCGGATGTGGTTCTCGAACTGGTCGGTCACGCAGACCGCCTCGGTCCAATGGCCTGAATTGTGCACGCGCGGCGCGATCTCGTTGACCAGCAGGCCGCCATCGGCAAGCACGAAGAACTCGATGCCCATCACGCCCACATAGTCGAGCGCCTCCACGATGGTGCCGGCGGCTTTTATTGCAGCCTTGAGCGCCGGGCCGTCGATGTCGGCGGGCACGCGCGAAGTCTTGAGGATGTGATTCTCATGGGTGTTCTCGGCGGGATCGTAGCAGACCGCCTCTCCCGATAGCGAGCGCGCGGCTATCACCGAGATTTCCTTCGCGAAGGGCACGAAGGCTTCGAGCACGAGCTGGACGCCGCCGATCGCCTCGAACGCAGAAGCTGCATCCTCTTGGGTCCGGATGGTGCGCTGGCCCTTGCCGTCATAGCCCAGCCGGGTGGTCTTGAGAACGGCGGGATAGCCGATGTCCTCGAGCGCGTCCTCCAGTTCCTCCCGGTCGGCGACCGCGCGATAGGGCGCCACGGCTATGCCTGCGTCGGTAAGGAATGCCTTTTCGGTCAGCCGGTCCTGGCTGACCTCAAGGGCGCGTGCCCCAGGGCGCAGCGGCGCGTGCCGAGCGACCATCTCGGCGGTCGAGAGCGGCACATTCTCGAATTCGTAGGTCACCACGTCCACCAGGCGGGCAAAGCCTTCCAGCGCGGCCTCGTCCTCATAGCCAGCAACGATGCTCGAGGGGGTCACGTCGAAGGCAGGGCTGGCCGGGTCGGGGCAGTAGATGCGGGTCTTGAACCCCAGGCGGCTGGCGGCGAGCGAGAGCATGCGACCGAGCTGGCCGCCGCCGAGAATGCCGATGGTCGAACCGGCAGGGAGCGGTGCGTGATCAGTCATCGTCCTTGGGAAACTCCGCAACGGCCGCTGTCTGGGCCTTGCGCCAGTCCGAGAGCCGCTCGGCGAGCCCCTCGTCGGACAGGCTCAGTATGGAGGCGGCCAGGAGCGCGGCGTTGATGGCACCGGCCTTGCCGATTGCGAGCGTGCCCACCGGGATGCCGCCTGGCATCTGCACGATCGAAAGCAGGCTGTCTTCCCCGCGCAGGGCCCGGGATTCGACGGGAACGCCGAGCACCGGCAGGGTGGTCATCGAGGCGATCATGCCAGGCAGATGTGCCGCTCCGCCCGCGCCGGCGATCACCACCTTGAACCCGTCGTCGCGCGCGCGGGTGGCGAAACCGTAGAGCCGTTCGGGTGTACGATGGGCCGAGACGATCCGGGCCTCGTAATCGAGCCGGAGCGCTTCAAGCGTTTCGGCGGCGAACCGCATGGTGGGCCAGTCCGACTGGCTGCCCATGACGATGGCAATGGGAGGAAAAGTCGACACGCGAGCCCTCTTTCCACGTCCGGTCCATGTGCCGGCGGCCCCGGCACGTCAAGCCGTGGCTGTACGCGAATTCGCCCCTGTCATCAAGCTGAACGCTGGCAGAGCCGGAACCAGCGGGCTATGGTCCGCCGACAATCGGACCGGTCGGGCAATGGCGCGCATATTTTCATCACGCATCTTCGTTGGCCTCGCGGCATTTCTGCTCGGCGCGATCGTCGTCCAATTGCTGAACAGTTTCGTTCCGCCGCCCCATGAGCTCAAGGGCCCCGTCCCGCCGCGGATGACGGCCGGCTCGGCCGAGTTTGCGCGGGCCATGGACGGGCTGTTCCCGCCCAATATCGTGCCCGGAAACGCCATCACCACTCTGGTCAATGGCGACGAGATCTTCGAGGCGATGCTCGAAGAGATCGAATCGGCGCAGGCGTCGATCAACTTCGAGACCTATGTCTATTGGAGTGGGGAGATCGCGGAGCGTTTTGCCGAGGCCCTGGCCAATCGTGCCCAGCAGGGCGTTGAGGTCCGGGTGCTTCTCGACTGGCAGGGCAGCGTCCCCATGGAGCCCGGGCTCGTCGATGCGATGACCTCTGCCGGGGTGAAGGTCGAACGGTTCCGGCCACTCCAGTGGTACACGGTCGACAGGATCAACAACCGGACTCACCGAAAGATTCTCATGGTCGATGGTGAGGTCGCCTTTACCGGGGGCGTGGGGATCGCCGACGAGTGGCGGGGCGACGCCAGTGGGCCCGCCGAGTGGCGCGATACCCACTACCGGATCACCGGCCCCATTGTCGCCCAGTTCCAGGGCGCCTTTCAGGACAACTGGATCGAAACCTCAGGCGAGTTGCTCGAGGGCGAGCAATTTTTTCCCCCGCTCGAGCAAGCCGGGGACGTGCCGGCCCAACTGCTCAATTCCAGCGTCGGGGAGCGCAATCTCACCCATCTGATGGTGATGACGGCGCTGAGTGCAGCTCAGGACGTCATCCGGATCGGCACGCCCTACTTCGTGCCCGACGAGATCGCGATCGGCCAGTTGCTCGATGCCCGGGAGCGGGGTGCGGAGGTCTTCGTGCTCATGCCCGGGGAGCACATGAACAAGGAGCTCGTCCAGAGCGCCTCGCGTCATTCCTGGGGCCGGCTGCTGGAGGCCGGCGTCAGGCTCTTCGAGTTCGATCCCACCATGTACCATGCCAAGGTCATCATCGTGGACGAGGCTTGGGTCAGCGTGGGGTCCGCAAATTTCGACGAGCGGTCCTTCCGGCTCAATGACGAAGCCAATCTCAACGTCTTTGATCCGCGCTTCGCTGCCGGCCAGATCGCGCTTTTCGACGAGGATGTGTCGCGCGCCCGCGAAGTGTCACTGAGCGAATGGGAGAACCGCCCCTGGCAGGAAAAGGTCACGGACTGGCTCTGGAGCCACTTTCGGGTTCAGCTCTAGAGCACATCCTGATCTGATTGAATCAGAACAGGAGCGCCAAGTTCTTGATGTGTCGCGGCTCCGAACCGGAAAAGTGTTTCCACTTTTCCTGGAAACGCTCCAGCTCTGCCCTCAGTGGGCGTGGCCGTCGTCGAAATCGCTCTCGCCAGCCTGCCAGTATCCCGCTGCCTTGATCCAGTCCGGGTTGTGCCCCAGCCTGGAAACGAAGTGCTCGCGCAGGGCTCTGCTCACCGAGGCCTCCCCGGCAATAAAGATATAGCCCTCGCCTGAGGGCAGGGGCGTTGCTTCGAGCGTCGAGACGAGAGGCGCGGGATCGGACGGGTCGTTGCCGTCGCGGAGGATCCATTTTATCTCGCAACCCTGTGGCCCCTCAATCCGCTGGGTTTCGGCGGCGTTGGCGACCGAGACGAGGGCCGTCACCTTGGCTGAGGCGGGCAATTCCTCGAGCCTGCGCCCGATGGCGGGCAGGGCGGCTTCATCCCCGATCAGCAGGTACCAGTCGAACGCCCCGCGCAGGACGAACGATCCGCGGGGGCCCCCGACGCCGATCACATCCCCGGGCTGCGCCGCAGCAGCCCAACGTGCTGCCGGACCCTCGCCATGGAGCACGAAATCGATCGTCAGCGTACAGGCCCCGGTGTCGAAGGCGCGGGGCGTATAATCGCGGGCTTGGGGGCGTTCGCCTGCGGGAAAGCGCAGCCCGTCGGGCCCGGCCTGCGGCTCGGGCAAGGTCTTGCTGCCCGATGCCGGGAAGAAGAGCTTGACGTGATCGTCATGGGCCAGGCTGGCGAAATCGGAAAACTCGGGAGAATAAAGCACCACGCGCACCATGGCGGGCGTGAGCCGGGTCACGGTCAGGACGCTGGCCATGCGCAGCTTGAGGGGGTGGCGGATCCGTTCGGGTCCGCGGGGGGGAGTGTCGGGTGCCATGGTGCCTCCAGCGATTGACGCTCCTGCCTAAAAATCATGATCAATGTTGTCAACTAATTGCGATTGGCGCTTGGTTCGATCTTCGGGAACACAGGCGGCGCTGGCGCATTGAACCCTCACCAAAAGGTTAACGCGGGAAGGCCGCACCATGGTCAGCATCGAACCTCTCCAGAAAGCCGACTTGCCGGAGACGGCGCGGTTGCACGAGAAATACCTGAAACTTGGCCTGTTCCCGCGCCTTGGTAAGTCGTTTCTGGCCCGATATCAGGAGAGCTTCGCGCTTTCCCCTTACGGGATAGCCCTCGTTGCGCGCTCGCCCGAAGGCAAGGTGCTGGGGGCTCTGTTCGGGACCACATCGAACGCGCGGCATTACGCGTGGGTGGTCCGCAATTGCGGTTGGCGGCTTGCGCTCTGGGGCGGCGTGTCAATGAGCTTGCGTCCAAGGCTCGCTCTGTCGTTTCTGCGCACACGGGTCGGGCGATATAGCCGGGCGCTGGGCCGGTACCTTCTTCCCCAATCGGGTGCCGTGGGCGCGGCCGGGGCGCCGTCAGGAGCTGCGCCGTCGGTATCGGTGCTCAGCCACATCGTGACCGGATCGGCAGCCCGGCGGCAGGGTATTGGCCGCGAACTCGTGGAGAGTTTCAAGGCTCAGGCCCGCCGGCAGGGCGTCGACCGTGTCACTCTCGTCACCGAAGAGGGGGGCCTTGGTGCGCCGTTCTTCGAACGGATCGGGTGCCTTTGTGTGGGGCGTCGGGCCGGGCAGGACGGTTCAACTGTTCGCGAATACAGACTTATGCTCAAGGAGGCGCGGGTTCATGAAGGCAGGGGCAATCGCCGCACTATTCGTCTGGGCAGCGGTGCTTTTACTTCCCCTTTGGCTGCTTCCCGAACACTCCAGTCCGCGCGCGCAGGTGAGCACCGCTGAGCCACCGGCAATCGTTCCGCTGGCGCCCCATCAGGGCGGTGCCGAGCCTCTGTCGTCCAACGAGCCGGAGGCTCAGGCCAAGGCGCTGGCCAGCACGATAGCGCTGACGCTCACGACATATGAGGCCGGCGAAGGCGTTGCCGACATAGCCACACGACTTGAGCCGGCCGCCGGCGCGAAAGCGTCGGGGCTCGCCGGAACGCTTCATGTTCCGGGCTCCTGGTCGCGCGGGCGCATCATCTATCCACAACTGGGCGGGCTCACGCCCGGGCGCTCGTCGGTTATGGTGGTCGTGGAGCAATTGGTCGGCACTCCCGAGGGCGTACGGGGAGAGATTCGTACGCTCGATATAAGGCTCGCCCGGTCGGAGGGTGGGGCATGGCAGTTCGAGGCGCTGGCATCGGCCGGTGGCCAACGGATCGTGCCGCCCGGGGCTCTCTCGCACGCTGCCCTGAGCGTGCTCAACGATCCAAGGATCGAACTGCCCGATTCCGCGCGCTGGGACATTTTCCGGGGCGGGATATCGTCCAATCTTCTGAAGATCATGGCGCGCATGGCCGAGGAAACCGACTATGGCGTCGTCACCCTGATGTCGGGCCATCCCCGAGAGGTATTCGGCACGGACCGGCTGAGCGACCACACGCGTGGGCGCGCGGTGGATGTCTATCGCCTCGGCGACCGCCTGGTGATCGACGATAGGCACGAGGGCTCCGGTACCAAAGCGTTCGTCGAGTGGCTCTATGACCAGCCCGAAGTGGTGCGGATCGGCAGTCCTTGGGCCTTGGACGGGTTCGGGGGGCGCTCGTTCACCGACGCGCTTCACCAGGACCATCTTCATATCGCCGTGGTGCCCGACTGACGGGCACGGTCTCAGGCGATGATGTCGGGCAGCAGGATATTCTCGAGTTGGGTGATGCGGTCCTTGAGCGCGAGCTTGCGCTTCTTGAGCCGCTGGATCAGGGTGGCGTCGGCGACGCCGGTTGCCGACAGGGTGCGGATGGCGGCATCGAGATCGCCATGCTCCTGACGCTTGGTGGCGAGTTCAAGTCCGAGGCGTGCCTGCTGTTCGGTGTCGAGTGGCAACATTGCCCCGCCCTCAGATTCGTGTCGAGCCACCGCCGGGTTCCATGATCGGGGCCGTAAAATGACCTAGATGCCATAGATTTGCCATTGGACAAAGACGGGAAAGTTTGTGACGATATTGTTGTCCTATGGATTAAAGGAGTGAACATGACCTCACAGGCTTTCATCACTTCCCTCGAGCGGCGGCATCAGGACCTTGAACGCAAGATTGAGCAGGAGTTGCGGCACCCGGCCCGCGACGCTCTGCTGATCGCCGCTCTCAAGCGCAAGAAGCTGGAACTCAAGGACCAGATGTCGCGTGCAAACACCGGGGCCATCACCCACTGAGTGCGACACATCACTGACGGTTCAGATCGGCTCTCTTGACCGATAAGACTGTGAGGCCGCGGCTTCGTGCCGGGGCCTTTTTTCATGCCGCGCGCCGGTTAGCCGGCGATCAGCCCGGTGATCCCATCATAGAGAAGCTTGATGGCCAGCAGGAAGATCAGCACATAGGCAATCTTGTAAAAGAGCCCCTGGTCGATGCGGCGGGCCAGCCATACCCCCACGACGATCCCCGTTATCGCGACCGGAATCAGTGCCAGCGCGGTGGTGACATTGGTCACCGAAAGCTGGCCGAGGGTGTAATAGGGGCCCAGCTTGAGCGCATTTGCAAAAGCGAAGAACACCGCATTGACCCCCGCATAACGCACCGGGGACAGCTTCATGGGCAGAAGATAGATCTGGATCGGGGGCGAGCCGGTGTGGCTGATAAAACTGGTGAATCCTGAAACCGAACTCCAGAACGTGCCCCAGGGCCGGGAGGGAGGCAGGTCCTTGAGCTTCTTGCGGATGGGGAAGACCGCGTCGATCACGAAGGCCAGGGCGATCACTCCGATGATCAGCCGCACCGCTGCTTCGCTGACGAACGCCGACAGCCCCCAGCCGATGGCGGTGCCGATCAGCGCGCCGGGCAGCAGGATCGTAAGAATCCGCCAGTCCGCTTCCTTGCGATAGACATAGAGCGCCATGGCGTCCATCACGAGCAGAAGCGGCAGCATCATGCCAGCGGCATCACGCGCTGGAATCACCAGGGTCAGCAAGGGCACGCCGACCACGCCCATGCCGGCCAGCAGGCCCGATTTCGACAATCCGACGATGAAGACGGCCAAGGCCGCGACGGCGAGAAAGACGGGATCGGTCAGCACGGATGCAGCTTTCTCATCGACGGGAGCGGTGCCGATCCCTGGGGTGCATGGGGCGCCTTGGCTCAGCCCCGGTCGGTATCGTCCGTATCGGTTTCGGGCTCGCCCTTGATGGACTTGAGCTTGGCAAAGACCGAATCCGCCTCGAAATCGGCGTCATAGGCTGCATCGGGTGCGGCGCCTTCGTGAGCAGCGTCGCCGTCATCGTCGGTCTGGGCGCGCCGCAAGGCCTCCTCGGCGCTCAGAAGGCGGGTCCCTTCGGGGGCATCCTCGGTGATGCCGGCGCTGCGCGCGGCCTTACGCACTTCCATATCGAGCTCAACCTGGCTGCACAGGCCCAGGGTCACCGGGTCCATGGCCTGCAGGTTCGCCGTATTCCAGTGCGAGCCGTCCCGAACCGACTCGATCGTGGACTTGGTGGTGCCCACCAGCCGCATGATCTGGGCGTCCTTGAGTTCGGGGTGGTTGCGGACCAGCCATTTGATCGCATTGGGGCGCTCGTGGCGGCGCGAGGTGGGGGTGTAGCGCGGGCCGCGGCGCTTGGGGGCCGCGACCTTGACCTTGGGTTCGGAAATGCGCAGCCGGTGGTTTTCGTCGGCTTCCGCGCGCGAAATCTCCTCGCGTGAGAGTTGGCCGTTCTGGATCGGACTCACGCCCTTGATGCCGCCGGCCACGTCCCCATCGGCAATGCCCTGGACCTCGAGCGGGTGCAGCGTACAGAAATCCGCGATCTGCTTGAATGTGAGGCCCGTGTTTTCGACCAGCCAGACAGCGGTCGCCTTGGGCATGAGCAATTGGGTCGCCATGATATGAGTCTCCTGTGCTGCGGCCCGGGTTTTTCCGGACCGCCCGCCTCGCCGAACGGGTATGAGGGGGAATTTGCGCATACTATAGGCAGATGGCCCCTCCCATGCAACGTCAATCATCTGTATCGCTCATGCCGTATGGGGTTACGAGCACGATCTTGCCGAAGTGGTCGCCGCTCTCCATGACGGTGTGGGCGGCGCTCGCGTCGGCGAGCGGGAAGGTGCGGATGCGTGGCGGCACGACCGCGCCCCGTTCGATCGCGGGCCAGACGGTCTTTCCCAGCCCGCCGGCAAGCCGCGCCTTGGTCGCGGCTGATTGCGGACGCAGGGTCGAGCCGGAAATGGTCAACTGCTGCATCAGAACGAGCCCCAGATTGATCTCGGATTTCGCCCCCTCGCGCACGGCCAGTTGCAGCAAATGGCCGCCACGGGTGAGGCTCCTGAGATTGCGGTTTCCATAGCTCCCGCCCACGATGTCGAGGACGATGTCCACGCCCCGGTCCCCGGTGATCTCCCGGACGCGAGAGACGAAATCCTCATCGGGATAGACGATCGTCTCGAGCGCGCCCATCTCCCGAGCGTAGTCCGCCTTTTGCCCAGTGCCGGCGGTGGCGATGGCCTTGGCGCCAAAAAGGCGGCACATCTGGATGGCGGCGGCACCGATGCCTCCGGCGCCACCATGTACGAGCACCCAATGCCCCTCGCGCAGACCGGCCCGCTCCACCAGGGTCTGCTGTATGGTCATGAAGGTCTCGGTCAGGGTAGCGCTTTGGGACCAGGACCATCTGGCGGGGCGGGGCAGGACCTGCCCCTCGGGCACGGCGACAAACTCGGCGTAGCCGCCACCGTTGCACAGCGCCACCACGTGATCGCCCACCGCAAAGCGTGACGCCTCGGTTCCGCACGCGGCGACAGTCCCGGAAACCTCCAGCCCGGGCAGTGGTGAGGCATCGGCTGGCGGAGGATAGGCGCCGGCCCGCTGGGAGATGTCGGGTCCGTTCACCCCAGCGGCGGCGACCGCGATCAGCACCTCGCCTGCGGCCGGAGTCGGGGTGGCGGCAGTGGCGGGCTCGAGAACCTCGGGGCCCCCGGGGCGGGATATGGCGATGGCGCTCATGGTCGTCGGGATTTTCATGGACCTCTCCAGGCGGCTGGTGCAGACTCTGGTTCGCCCGTTGCGAACCAGAGGCCAGAACAATGGAAGACGATGTCCGGCGCAAGCCTGCCCTTCATGAGATCGGCATGGTGCTCGATACCATGTCGGTGGATGAAATCGACGAGCGCATCGCGCTGTTGCGCGGGGAGATCGAAAGGCTGCAAGCCGAGCGTGTCCGCAAGGCTGCGGGCCGTGAAGCGGCGGAATCGGTCTTCAAGATTTGAAGCCCTCGGGTGCCCCGCCGCGGGTCCAACCCAAACGTTCACAAGTTGTCAGGGTTAAGAAAGCGCGTCGCATTAAGCTAAAATTAACCTGATCGGGTTAGATTTTCCTCATCCAGTTTTTACTGGGTTTTTCAGAGCGGTTCCTTCCCTCTGTTTGACGCCTCCCTGTTAACTTTCGAGAGCCGTTTCGCGACGGCTCTTTTTTCTTTTCCGGGGACCGATGCGCGCATGGACCTGCCGGGCTGTCGGCGTTAATGACCTCTTGCCAATTAGGCTCTAGAGTGACTCTCTGAGGTTTCACACCAGAAGGGACTTGGCCGTTTGGACGGGCACGACCGCAGTTCGGGAAAGGCGATTTCTCTGATCGCGCGCCGCATGGCGGCGGGAGGCTTTGATGCGCTCTATCATGAGGGCATGGGGTTGATCGAGGAAGTTGCCGCCTATCTGGACGGAGACGGGCGCGATGAAGCCAAAGCGCTGCCGCGCGAGGCTTCCTTTGTCTATGCCACCGAGAGCATGCGCCTGACCACGCGTTTGATGCAGCTCGCATCCTGGCTGCTGCTGCACAGGGCGGTCAGCGCCGGGGAGCTCAGCGTCGAGCAGGCGCGCGAGGAAAAGGCGAAGGTGAAATTCTCCGCGCTCCCCTCCGAGCGCGGCGGTCCGGGCTGGGAAGCCCTGCCCGAGAGGATGCTTGCCTATATCGCCCGGGGCGACAGTCTGTTCGAGCGGGTGACCCGCTTCGAATCGGCGGAAAAGGGCGAAGGCGCAACCGCCATGCCCGCGGCGGAAAATGCGGTCAACGCGCAGCTCGATCGCCTCAAAGCCGCTTTCGGCCGCTGACCTCTTCTTGTGCAGAACAGAAAAAACCCGGCGCGGACGCCGGGTTCGATCGAGCACACCCCTTGAGCGGGGCTTATGAGCCCAGGATGCCCTTGAACTTTTCCTTGAAGCGCGAAACGCGGCCGCCGCGGTCCACAAGGCGCCCCGAACCGCCGGTCCAGGCCGGATGGGTCTTGGGGTCGATGTCGAGCTGCAGCGTGTCCCCATCGCTTCCATAGGTGGAACGCGTCTGGTACTCGGTGCCGTCCGTCATCACTACGGTGATGAAATGGTAGTCGGGATGGATATCTTTTTTCATGGTCGGGGCCCTAAATCAAACGGGCGCATAAGCGCCCGGACTTGTGGTATCGCACAAAAGTTGCAGCCTTGTACCCAAAGGCGCGTGCCAACGCAAGGCCCGTGAATCACTTGGCCGATGCTTCAGACGGCAGCGCTTTTTCCCCAGGCCTTTCCGTGTCCATTGGCCTCGGGATAGACCCCGGCCAGCACCTCTTCGAAATGTCCGCAGACCGTTGCGTTGCACTCGCACTCGAGGCCATGCAGTGCCTTGGGGTCGATAACCGTGAGGCGACCGCGGGCCAGCGTGATGATGTTGCGGGCCTTGAGCCCGCCCAGGGTGCGGCTGATATAGGAGCGCCCAACCCCGAGCATGGCGGCGAGTTCCTCCTGGGTGATGGGCAGGCTCTGCTCGCCCGAGCGGCCGGTCGCCGCGATCAGCCATTTGGCAGTGCGCTGTTCGATCGAGTGCATGGCGCTGCAGGCAACCGATTGGAAGATCTGGGCCATCAGGCAGTCGGCATAGCGGGCAAAGAGATGGCGCAGGGTGAGAGAGCTGGCCTTTGCCTCCTCAAGATCGGTCAGAGCTATGCGGTAGAACATGCCTCCGAGGCGGACATCGGCGCGCGCGAAGGCCGGCACATGCCCCTGGCTCACAATGCCGCCCAGCGCGCCTTCGCGGCCGATCATGGCGGTCTCTGCGGTGCGTCCTTCCTCGAGAACCACCAAATGGGAGACGAGGCTGTGGCCTCTGGGAAAATATGCGTATCTGACCGAGTCTCCCTTCTCGTAGAGAATGGTGCCGGCCTCGGCCTGCCAGTCCTGAAGCAGGGGGTCGATGATCGCCCGGTCGCTGGGGCGCAACGCCGCAAGAAGGTTGTTCCCCGGTTCATGGCTTCCCGAGCTTGGCATTGGCGATCCTTTCATGGTGCGCGACAGAGGCCCAAAACAATCTTTCTACGCTGTTCGAGCTCAAATGTTCACTTGTGGACGGACACTGGGAACGATTATGTCTAGAACTGAACATTGAGCAGCGGTGCGGGGCGGGCACGGCGCGAGAGTTCCAGGGCCTGCCGTCTGCAACACCAGGCGCAGCAGTCCCGCATGGCGATCAGGCGGATACAACACATGACCGATAGGGCCCGACATGAGGCCGATGTCAGGACGCGCAGAGCGGCGGACGATGCAGCAGGCATGCTGCAATCGGTGATCGATGCTGCATCTGATGCCGTGATGATTTTCGAGAGCGTTCGGGACGAGGGCGGCCGGATCGTCGACTTCCGCTGGACCCATGCCAATGAGATGGCTGAAACCCTCCTGGGGCGGCCACGGTCATGGTTTTTGGGTGCCAAGCTGCTCGACAAGCTCCCGGGCAACCGTGAGGCTGGTCTCTTCGACGCCTATCGTGCGGTCACCGAGACGCGCGAGCGCTGGAGCAGCGAATTCACCTACGCCCACGAGCACCTCGACGCGATCTTCCGTGCTGCCGCTCATCCGGCAGGCGATGGCTTTATCGTCTCGTTCTCGGATGTCACCGAACAGAGGCGCACCGAAGCGCTGCTGGAAGAAAGCGAAGAGCGCCTGCGCATGGCGCTGGAAGCGGCGCGCGGGGTCGGCATTTGGGACTGGGATCTGGTCAACGACCACGTCTACGCCGATGCCACTTTTACCTCGCTCTTTGGAATCGATCCCTCGCTCGCGGATACAAATCCGCCGATTTCGGCCTTCCTTGATGGCATCCATCCCGACGACCGTCATCGGGTGTCCGAGCGGATAGAGGACGCGATCGCCAAGAACTCCGAGTTCGCCGAGGAATACCGTTGCATCGGCTATGACAAGAAGATGCGCTGGGTCTTTGCGCGCGGGCGCTGCATCCAGGACGGCAAAGGCCATCCGGTGCGCTTTCCCGGCATGGTCTTTGACATCTCCGATCGTAAGAAGGTCGAGGAGGCATGGCGGGAATCGGAGGCCAAGTTCGAGGCCATCGTCAATTCGATCGACCAGATGATCTGGTCCACGCGCCCCGACGGGTTCCACGACTACTACAACTCGCGCTGGTATGAGTTCACCGGCGTTCCCGCAGGATCGACCGACGGGGAAGGGTGGAGCGGCATGTTTCATCCCGACGATCAGGATCGGGCCTGGGCGCGCTGGCGGCACTCGCTGGAAACGGGCGAGCCTTATCACATCGAGTACCGGCTTCGGCACCGTTCTGGCCAGTATCGCTGGGTGATCGGACGCGCCCAGCCGGTCAGGGACGGCTATGGCCGCATCAAGCGCTGGTTCGGAACCTGCACCGATATCCACGACCTGAAATCGGCCGAAGAGCAGCTCGAACTGGTCGCGCGGGAGCTTTCTCATCGGATCAAGAACATCTTCACGCTGATCATGAGCCTGGTGTCTCTGTCCTCGCGCACCATGCCCGAGGCCGCACCGTTCGCGGGCCTTCTGCGGGCGCGGATCGAGGCCCTCTCGCGTGCCTACGAATTCGTGCGCCCGGCCACGGTGCCAAGCGGCGGCGTGGAGGGGTCCCATACCATTGCGGGGCTGTTTGAAACCTTGTTCGCCGCCTATCGCGAGGACGAGGCGGACCAGATCGAGGTCAGGGGCGGGAACACGAGTGTCGGCCCCAATGCGGCCACGACGCTGGCGCTGGTCTTCCATGAACTGGCGACGAATGCGATCAAATACGGAGCATTGTCCAATCCGGGTGGACGGATCACGGTCGATTGCGTGTCAGGAACCGATGACGTGCGGATCGTGTGGTCCGAGCGGGGAGGGCCGGTCATAGATGGGGCTCCGACCCGGCAGGGATTCGGCACCGCCATGTCCCGCCGTGCTGCCGCCGCGCAACTCGCCGCCCAGATCGAGCACGAGTGGAGACCACAAGGTCTGGTCTTTACGATGCGGGTTCCGACCAGGTCGCTTGAAAACTAGCGGTTTGATCGCCGTACGTCATGGTGCAAGACTTCCGGGACAACCGGAGGATGCACCATGGCACAGCAAAGCGCGCACCCAAACATCGCCAATGGCCCGGTGAGAACGCCCGCGGTTCGAGGTATCGAAAAGCCCGTCTCGCGCGTGGCGCTGGGATTCGAAGCGTTCGAATCGCTGGCCGACGCCGCGCCTATTCTCGATGGCTTCCTCGCGCGGGGCGGAACCGTGCTCGATACCGCGCACATCTATGGCGAGGGTCGGACCGAAGCGATTTTGGGCCAATGGATGGCCGAGCGGGGCGTGCGGTCGGAGGTGGTGGTGATCGGCAAGGGTGCTCATTCTCCCTATACCTATCCCGAAGTGATTTCCGCGCAGCTCGATGAAAGCCTCGCGCGGCTTCAGACCGACCATGTCGACGTTTATCTGATGCATCGCGACAATCCGGCTGTCCCCGTCGGCGAGTTCGTCGATGCCATGGATGCACAGGTATCGGCCGGGCGAATCAGGGGCCCATTCGGTGGCTCGAACTGGACCCGCGAACGCATGGACGAGGCGATCGCCTATGCCCGCGCGTCGGGCAAGAGGCTGCCGGGGGTCCTTTCGAATAATTTCTCCCTCGCCGAGATGGTCGATCCGGTCTGGCCGGGATGTGTGTCGGCGCGCAGCCCGCTATGGGGGCGCTGGCTTTCGGAAACGGGCATCGTCAATCTGGCCTGGTCCAGCCAGGCGCGCGGCTTTTTCACGGATCGGGCGGGGCGCGACCGGCTCGAGGATGCCGAGCTGGTGCGCTGCTGGTATTCCGAGGCCAATTTCGCCCGGCGCGAGCGCGCCCTGGCCCTGGCGGACAGGCTGGGCCGAAGCCCGATCCACATCGCGCTGGCCTATTGCCTCAACCAGGCGTTTTCGGTGCTGCCGCTGATCGGTCCCCGGTCGGTTGCCGAACTCGAGGACTCGCTGTCGGCAACCGATATCGTTCTGACGCCCCAAGAGATCGCCTGGCTCGACGAGGGCGCTGGGCAAGGTCTGTGACACCGTGACCCCCAGCTCTGGCAACTGACGGGTTGCGGGCTGGGCTGGAGGGGCCTATCTAGGCCCAACAGCAACCGCCCCCGGGCACTGCGAGCGCATGTCGGATACCGAACAAGACCCACAAGAGCAGACCCGCACGCTCGCGTCAGCGGATCGTCCCCCTCAACTCAAGCCATTGCGCCGGCTGGTTCCCTTCCTGCTGCGCTATCCCGTGCGGCTTACGCTCACCATCGTCTTCCTGGTGGTCGCTGCGGTGGCCTCGCTCTCGATCCCCTATCTGGCCGGCGGGTTCATTGATGACGGGTTCGTGCAGTCCAATCTCGAGGTGGTTGCGGGCTATGCCTGGCTGATCGTTCTGATCGGGCTGGTCATGGCAGTTGCGGCTGCGGCGCGCTTTTATTTCATCTCGGTCATCGGGGAGCGGGTGATCGCGGATCTGCGCGGCTCGGTGTTTGACCATCTGCTGACGCTGGATGCGACGTTTTTTGACACCAACAGGGTGGGGGATCTCACCTCGCGGCTCAATGCCGATGTGGCCACTATCCGCCAGGCCATAGGCTCGTCCGCGTCGCTCGCCCTGCGCTCGCTGATCCTGCTGGTCGGCGCGGTGGGGATGATGTTTCTGACCAATTTTCAGCTCGCCGCCGGAGTGATCGCTGTCATTCCGGTGATGGTTCTGCCGCTGGTCTATATGGGCAGGCGCATGCGGCGGGTGTCGCGGCTGACCCAGGATTCGCTGGCCGACCTCTCGGCCATGGCCACCGAGGCCTTGTCCTCGGTCAAGACCATCAAATCCTTCGTTCAGGAAAACGAGCAGCGCCGGCTGTTTTCCCGTTTCGCCGAGGCCAGCTACAAGGCAGAGCTCTCTCGGCTTCTGGCCCGCTCGCTGCTGATCGGGCTCGTGATGTTCGTGGCCATGTGTGCGCTCGTCGCGCTGGTGTGGTGGGGCAGTCTCTCGGTCTTTAACGGCACCTTCACCGTGGGCGAGCTCACACAGTTCGCGATCTATGCGGTGATCGCGACGAGCGCTCTGACCAATATGAGCGATCTGATGGGTACGCTTCAGCAGGTGGCGGGCGCCACCGAACGGCTGATCGAGTTGCTCGACACCGAACCCGGACTTCCTGTCAGGTCCGACCCCATCGCACTTCCCGAGCCGGCGCGGGGGAGCCTCGCCTTCGAGGGCGTGGATTTTACTTATCTTTCGCGCACCGGCGCGCCGATACTCGAAGGGCTGAGCTTTGCGGTTTCCCCGGGCGAGACGGTTGCGCTCGTGGGGGCGTCAGGCGCGGGCAAGTCGACGGTCTTTGCGCTGGTGCAACGGTTCTATGACGTGCGGACCGGTACGATCACGGTCGATGGCGTCGACGTGCGCGATGCCGATCCGGCTCAACTGCGCCGCAGGATCGCCTCGGTGGACCAGGAGCCGGTGATCTTTGCCGGCACTATCGCGGACAATATCCGGTTCGGGCGCCCTTCGGCGACCATGGACGAGATCAGGGCCGCCGCCGAGGCGGCGCTCGTCACAGAATTCGTTACCCCTATGCCTGATGGGTTCGACACGGTGGTCGGCGAACGTGGTGTCATGCTTTCGGGGGGACAGAAGCAGCGTGTGGCCATCGCTCGGGCGCTGCTCAAGGACGCGCCCATTCTGCTCCTCGACGAAGCCACCAGCGCGCTCGACGCTCAGAGCGAGCATCTGGTGCAAAAGGCGCTCGAGCGCCTCATGGCGGGCCGGACAACGCTGGTGATCGCGCACCGGCTGGCGACGATCCGCAATGCCGACCGCATCCTCGTTCTCGAGAAGGGGCGCCTGATCGACCAGGGAACCCACGATCAGCTGGTGCGCAAGGGCGGTCGTTATGCCGAACTGGCCCGCCTGCAGTTCCGCCTCGCGGCAGCCGAGGCCGTCTGAGGGGCGGCGGGCAGCCCTCCCGTATCCCAATCTTGCCTCAGGCTTCTGTCAGCTTGAACTCGATCCGGCGGTTGCGGCGATAGGCGTCGTCATTGTCGCCCGGATCGAGCGGGGCGAATTCACCAAAGCCGGCAGCAAGCAGCCGGTTGGGCGGCACGCCCTGTTCCACGAGAAGCTTGGCCACCGAGATGGCGCGGGCGGCCGAGAGCTCCCAGTTCGATGGGAATTGCGGAGTTGAGATGGGGCGGCGGTCCGTGTGGCCGTCAATGCGCAGCACCCAGGGAATCTCGGCTGGGATTTCGCTTTCCAGCTCCAGGATAGCCTGGGCAAGCTGGGCGATCTGATCTTCGCCTTCCGTGGAGATTTCCGCCTGGCCTGCGCCAAAAAGAACCTCGGACTGGAATACGAAGCGGTCGCCCACCACCTGAACGTCCGAGCGGCCCTCGAGGATTTCACGCAGCCGTCCGAAAAAGTCCGAGCGATATCGCGACAGGTCCTGAACGCGTTGGGCCAGAGCCACATTGAGCCGGCGTCCGAGGTCGGAAATCTGGGTGCGGCTTTCCTGGTCGCGAAGCTCGGAGGCGTCAAGCGCGGCTTCGAGTGCGCCGATCTGTTGGCGCAGGGCGGCCAATTGCCGGTTGAGCAGCGCCACCTGCGCCTGAGCCTCCCGTGACAGATCCTGCTCATCGGCGAGCTCTGATTCGAGCCCGGCGATCTGGGCTTCGGAATCATCGAGCCCCGAGCCGATTCCGGCCAGTTGGTCCTCGAGCGAATCGCGCTCAGCCTCGGTAGTCTCCAGCGCGCTGCCCAGCGAGGCGATTGTCAGTTCGAGCTCGGACGCGGCAGCCCGCTCGAGCTGGAGCAATTGGCTCAACTCGGCGACCTGGGCGTTGAGGCGTTGAAGCGCGTTGTCCCGGCCCAGAATTTCCTGATTGAGGAAGAACTGGGCGATCATGAATATCGAAAGCAGAAAGATGATGACCAGCAGGAGGCTGGACAGGGCATCGACATAACCCGGCCAGAAGCTGGGACGTTCCGACGAAGCGCGGCCGCGGACGAGTGCCATGGGTCTCCCTTAGCGGTTGTGCCCGTCCTTGGGGCGATTGTCATCCTGCAGAAGCACATCGATCAACTGATGCAGTCGCTGGTTGACCTCAGACTGCTCGGCGATATGGGCACGAAGGTCCTCCTGCTCGGCCCGGATGTGCTTGACCAGCCCATCAATGCCTTTGGCCAGTTCCGCCATCGCGCGGATGGCGTTCTGGGAAGAGTTCTGCGTTTGCATGGTCGCACCCAGACGCTCGAACATCTGCTGCATCTCGGATCCGGACACACCGAAAGTATTGGCCTGCATTGTGGTCATCGGATGGTCGAGCTCGGTCATCGAGCTCATCCAATCCTCTAGATCGGTGTAGAATGCATTTTGGGCTTGGCCGGCCTGGAGGTCCAGAAAGCCCAGCACCAGCGATCCCGACAAACCGAACAGCGAGGAGGCGAAAGCGATCGACATGCCCTCGAGCGGGGCTTCGAGCCCGTCCCGCAGGCTGCCAAAGACATTGGCCGTGTCGCCCGATGCGACGTCCAGGCCCTGGATGACGCCCGAGACGGCGCCCACGGTCTGGAGCAGGCCGTAGAACGTGCCCAAGAGGCCCAGAAAGACCAGCAGTCCAGTGAGGTAGCGCGCCGTGTCCTTGGCCTCGTCCAGACGGATCCCCACCGAATCGAGAATCGAGCGCATGGAGGCCGGGGTGATGACCGTCTCTCCGAGCCGGTCGCGCATGATCGCGGCCACGGGCGCGAGCAGAACCGGCTGGCGCCGGGCTGCGACCCCGGGATCGTCCTGGAGCGAGTTCACCCAGTTCACCTCTGGGAACAGCCGCACCACCTGCCTGAACGAAAGCACGATGCCGATCAGAAGCACGAACAGGATCAGGCCGTTAATGAATGGATTGGCCCAGAACGCATCGAGCAACTGTGGGGCAAGGATGATCGCCACCATGGCAACGAGCACCAGGAAGATGGTCATCTTGATCAGATAGACCGCCGGGCTGGCGAGGTTGTAGGGGTCGTAGGCTTGGCTCATCAGTTCGGCTCCGCGGTTCGCGCGCAAGCTTAATCAGGCTGCATGGACCTGACAATGACCTGACCGAGGGTATTTTGCTTGTGTTGCCGTTACTTGACGGACTGGATGGCCTTGAGCAGCGCGGGCTGGAGGTGCTCGTTGCCCGCGACCAGTTCGCCCTTGTCCATCATATTGGTCTGTCCGGCATAGTCGGTGACAAAGCCGCCGGCCTCGCGCACCAGCGCCAGTCCAGGTGCCACGTCCCAGGGGGCGAGCCTGTCCTCGAACAGCCCGTCGAACCGCCCGGCGGCCAGCCACGCCATGTCGATCGCGACCGAGCCCGAGCGCCTAATGCCGGCCACGGCCGGGGTGATCGAGGCGAGCTGGCGCATCGCGTCGGGGTCGGACGATTTCCCCGTCAGCTTGATGCCTGTGCTGATCACGGCTTCCGAGAGATGCCGGCGCGACGCCATGCGCAGCCGGCGGTTGTTGAGCCAGGCCCCATTGCCCTTTTCGGCGGTGAACAGCTCGTCCATCACCGGGTTGAAGACGACCGAGGCCACGATTTCACCTTGTCGTTCAAGGGCGATGGCAACGGCGAATATGGGAATGGCGTGCAGGAAATTGGTGGTCCCGTCGAGCGGGTCAACGATCCAGCGGTGCATCCCGTCGGTGCCCTTGACCTCGCCGCCCTCTTCCATGAGCAGTGAATAGGTGGGGCGCGCGCGCATCAGTTCGTCCATGACGACTTTTTCGGCGCGCTTGTCGGCTACGGAAACGAAATCGGCCGGCCCCTTACGCGAGACCTGCAGGTTTTCGACTTCACCGAAGTCGCGGATCAGCCCGCGTCCGGCTTTCAGAGCGGCATTGACCATGACGTTGAGGAGCGCCGAACGGGCCATGAGAACTCTTTCCTTGGTCGACCCTGGCCGACGATTGGCCCGGGGATCGGGGGGTTGCGCGCAATCAGGGGGTGTGAGCCCCAGAGCGCACTAGTCGGCGCGGCGGACGTAGGTCACGTCTTCGGTTGCAACCACAATCTTCTGGCCGGCGGCCACGAAGGGTGGAACCATGACCTTGGCACCGTTCTCGAGGATGGCAGGCTTGAACGAGTTCGCCGCCGTCTGGCCCTTGACCACCGGCTCGGTCTCGGTGACCTCAAGGGTGACCTGGGAGGGAAGCTGCACGCCGAGCGGAGTGTCGTTGTGCATCTCGACGGTGACCATCATCCCGTCCTGAAGGAAGACGGAGCGCTCTCCGACGAAATCGGCGGCCAGTTCGATCTGCTCGTAGCTTTCGGTGTTCATGAACACCAGCATCTCGCCCTGCTGGTAAAGGTATTGGAAGTCGCGCTGCTCGAGGCTGACGCGCTCGACGGTCTCGGCCGAGCGGAAGCGCTCATTGAGCTTGGTGCTGCCGAGGATGGACTTGAGTTCGACCTGCGCGTAGGCTCCGCCCTTGCCGGGCTTGACGTGGTCGACCTTGACCGCGACCCAGAGCTGGTCCTTGTGCATGATCACGTTGCCGGGCCGGATTTCGTTGCCGTTGATCTTCATCTGGTGTGCTTCTGTCTGTCGGTTCGCAACGCGCCTTTGCCGATCGCGCGTCCGATGAAAGGGGAATACCGGGCTGGCTTGTGCCCCAGAACGCGTCGGCGTTCAAGTCCGGACTACAAGAGGCCGTCGATCACGCCGAGCGGGCCGTCGTTGTCAGAGACCAGCCCCGGCCGCGAGGTGGCCGCCTGCGGCGGCTCGCCCGGCCAGAAGCGGGCCCGCTCCTCGCCCCGGGCAACCATATCGGGTTCGGCCTCGGCGATCAGGGTTTCGAGCTGGGGCAGCGAGAGTCCCTGGTTGCGCGCAAGCGTCCTGTACATGGCGGCGGTCTCCGGATCGCGCTCGACGCCCTCGCCGGCGAGCAGCATGATCGCGTAGCGTACCTGGGCCACGGGATTGCCCGAACTTGCGGCGGTTCGATACCAGAGCGCCGCGCCTTCCGGATCGCGTTCCCCACTCACGCCCATATAGAGCATGGTCGCAAACTCGACCTGGGCTTCCACCAGTCCCAGCGAGGCCGCTTCCTCGAGAAGGTTGAGGGCCTGGGCCGTATCCGGGGGAACGCCTGCTCCCTCCTGAAGCATGATGGCGTAGTCATACATGGCCTCGGGCAGCCGCGCCTCGGCAGCTTCCCCGATCAATTGGGCTGCCCGTTGCAGGCTGGGTTCTGCATAGGCGCCTTCCACATGGAGCAGGCCCAGATTGTATTTGGCGGCCATATGCCCCCCTTCAGCGGCCTTTCTGAACAGATCAGCCGCCCTCTGGCGGTTGCGCAGCTGGCCTTCGCCGAACTGGTAGATCAGGGCGAGCTGAAAGCTGGCCTGGATATCGCCGTTCTCGTCGGCCTGCGCGTACCAGCTTATGGCGCGGGGGATATCCTGGGCCACGCCCAGCCCGTTGGCGTAGATTTCCCCGATCAGGGTCTGGGCCGCGGCATCGCCCTCCTGGGCGCGCGGCGTGGCCAGCTCGAGGGCCGTGAGGTAATAGCCGCGCTGGAATGCGCCGAACGCCGCGTCCACGCCCGCGGGCGGATTGAGCAGCATGCGCGAGATGTCCATCGCCTCGTCCATCTGGGCCGGGTTCTGCGCCATGCCCGCCGTCCCGGAGACGAGCGCGAGCAGGGCTGCAAGCAGGCCGTGCGGCCTCATTGGCCCGACCCCTCGGGCGACGCCGCCGCATGGCGCCCGACGAATTCGGTGCCGATCGTCTCGTTGCGTGGGTCGGCAGGGTCGGCGCTCAGCCAGACCGAGGGGACCTCGAAGGTTTCGCTCCACCAGCTGGCCATCTCGTAGCCGTCATCCTCTGCCCGGTCCCCAAAGAGCAGATAGTCCACCTCGGTCTCGCCCCGGACCATGGCTTCGTGGCGCGAGCCGATGTCTCCGGTGCCCACCACAAAATCAGGCTTGAGGCTGGCAATTGCCGCGGTCAGTGCCTTGAGCCCCGTCGTCACATGCACACCGTCGGCGCCGAGTGCGCGCACGAGATCAGGCGCATTGTCGAGCAGCGCCGCGGCGCCGTGCTCCTGGATCGCAGGCACGAGCGTCTCGGCATGTTGGCGGTAGGCCGGCTCCTCGAGCGGGCCGCGCGCGATCAGCACGGCAGCCACCATGGACGGTGCGCCGGTGGCTTCGAACATCGCCTTGAGGCCGGCCCCATCGGTGGTGTGGGGCGCTATGATAAAGATCTGGTGGTCCATGAACTCGCCGGGGTCGTCATACCGCTCCCCAATGGCTGGGAAGTTTGACAAAAAAGGGACGCTGCATGGTTACAGCGTCCGCAAGTTCATGGGAAGACGTGCAGGCAGATAACGCGCTGCCAGCGCCGCGGTCCGAAAATCAGGCTGCGCGGTCGACGTCCGCTTCCCACAGCCCCTGTGAGGCGAGCGAATTCATCCGGGCGCGGTGCACGAAGGCCTTCTGAGCGGCGGCGACGTTCTCGGCCTTGCCGCCCCAGGCAGCGAGCGCTTCGGCCTGCAGGGCACGGCCGTAGGAGAACGTCAGGGCCCAGGGCAGACCGCCGATCTTGTGCATGGCCGACAGGTTGGCGCTGGCCTGCTCGCAAGTCTGCCCGCCGGAAAGGAAGGCGATGCCCGGAACGGTGGCCGGCACGGTGGCCTTGAGCGTGCGGACGGTACGCTCGGCAACGTCCTCGACGCTCACTGTCGGGCCGTTGATGCCGGGGATGACCATGTTGGGCTTGAGAATGATGCCCGAGAGATCAACGCCGGCAATGCGCAACTGCTCAAAGACGTCCGCAAGCGTCTCGCCCGTCACGGTCTCGCAGACCTCGATAGTGTGGTTGCCCGGCTTGCCATCCGCGAGCACTTCGGGCTCGACGATGGGAACGATGCCCGCTTCCTGGCAGAGCGCGGCGTAACGCGCCAATGCGTGTGCGTTGGCGTGGATCGAGGCTCGGGTCGGCCCCTTCTCGCCGATGGCGATCACACCGCGCCATTTTGCGAAGGTGGCGCCCAGCTCGCGGTATTCGGCCAGCCGGTCGCGCAACCCGTCGAGCCCTTCGGTTACCGTCTCGCCTTCATGGCCCGGCAGGGGCTTGGCGCCCATGTCGACCTTGATGCCCGGCAGGCAGTTGTTGGCCCGAAGCATTTCGACGAACGGGGTGCCGTCCGATGCCGACTGCCGCAGGGTTTCGTCGAAAAGGATCACCCCCGAAATATATTGGCTCATCGCCTCTTTGGCGCCGAACAGCATCTCGCGATAATCGCGGCGCGAGGTCTCGGTGCTCTCGAGCCCGATCGTGTCGAACCGCTTCTTGATCGTCCCTGTCGACTCATCGGCGGCGAGAATGCCTTTTCCTGTCGCTACGAGCTGCTGCGCGATTTGAGCGAGATTGGGCATGAGACGATCGGTCCTTTGGACATGGGTCGGAATCGTCCCGATTATGCCCGATTGGACACGCCCGATCGATTAGACGTTCGGGTAGTCGACCAATTGATGAGGCGGAGGCATGGAACCGCTCGCCGATCGTGCACCTTGTCAGTCGGGCGCGGTCATCAGCGCTTGTACGCCCGGAAGGGGCTTGCCTTCCATCCATTCAAGGAACGCCCCACCAGCCGTGGAGACGTAGGTGAAGTCGTCCTTGACGCCCGCATGGGCGAGGGCAGCGACCGTGTCCCCGCCTCCGGCGACCGAGACGAGCTGGCCCTTGCGGGTGCGCTCGGCAGCGTGCCGGGCAACTTCAACCGTCGCCGTGTCGAAAGGCGGAAGCTCGAAGGCCCCCAAAGGCCCGTTCCACACCACGGTCCGGGCCTCGTTGATGGCGGTCTTGATCTTTTCGATCGACTGCGCGCCGGCGTCGAGCACCATACCGTCCTTGTCGATGGCGTCGAGCCCGTAGGTCCGCGAGGGCGTATTGGCCTCGAAGTGCCAGCCCACGACGCCGTCAATCGGCAGGATGATCGCGCAGCGGGCGTCTTCGGCCTTGTCCATGATGCGCAGCGCGGTCTCCTTGAGATCACGTTCGCACAGTGATTTGCCCACATCATAGCCCAGCGCGTAGATGAATGTATTGGCCATGCCGCCGCCGATCACCAGCGCCTCGACCCGGGTCACGAGGTTTTCCAGAAGGTCGATCTTGGTGGAGACCTTTGCCCCGCCCACAATGGCTATCACCGGCTTGGTGGGGTTGCCCAGCCCCGCCTCGAGCGCTTCGAGCTCGGCCTGCATGGCGCGGCCCGCGCAGCAGGGCAGGGCGCGCGCTATGCCTTCGGTGGAGGCATGGGCGCGGTGGGCGGCCGAGAAGGCGTCGTTGACGTAGATGTCCCCGAGCCCGGCCATGCGCGCGATGAGATCAGGATCGTTGGTTTCCTCGCCGGGATGAAAGCGCGTGTTCTCGAGCAGAACCACCGAGCCTGGCTCCGCGCTCTCGATCACTGCCTTGGCTGGCTTGAGATCGGTCCAGTCGGTCGGTGCGAAATGGACCGGCTTGCCCACGATGCGGGCCAGATCCTCAACGACCACCGACAGGCTCATGTCCGGATCGGCCTTGCCCTTTGGGCGGCCGAAATGGGCGAGAAGGATCGGGAGCCCGCCCTTGTTGGCGATCTCCTGGATGGTATGGGCCACGCGCTCGATGCGGGTGGCGTCGGTCACCTTGCCGTCCTTGACCGGCAGGTTGAGGTCGACACGCACCAGCACTCGTTTCCCGTCCAGCTCGTAATCATCAATGGTCTTGAACGTGGCCGTCATTGCTGTGTCTCCTGACGATAATCACAGTCCCGCGCAAGGCATGGCGGAACCTTCAATGCGGTACCAGAACTGGTTTGCAAGGAAAAGGGCGTGCGCGGTTCAGGCGCGCTTGAACAGCGGCGGATAATCGACCACAAACCCCGCGTCGTCCACGGTCAGGTCGGCGGAAAAGCTTTCATCGGCATTCTGGTACCGATAGCGGTTCTCGCCGAGCCAGGTGTAAATCTGGCGGTGGGGCCGGAACGAGAGGCGGGGCAGGTCGACATAGGCCATAGAGAAGTGACGCGGGATGCCCACCTGCCAATCGGTGACACGCCGTATGGGCAAGGTATTGGTGAGGGGCGAGCCGGAAAGGTCGATATCGGTACAGGCGGCGAGTTCGGGCAAGGGATCGCGCCAGCCGTGCCAGTCGCCGTCAGGATCGCGCCTCAGGTGTTCCATGGTGCCGGTATCTGTTTGTACCAGCAAGGCCTCGAACGACCAGTCGAGGGCGAGGTTGATCTCGTAGGAGAGGCCGAAGGGGGTCTCGTCAGTCTCCCCGATCAGCGTGCCGAAGATCTTGACGCCACTATTCCAATGATAAATCCGCACGTGCTCGAGGCCGCTCCCGGTGAGCGGCCTCCAACGCAAGGTCCGGGTCTCGAATGCGGTCAGAGCAGCTTGCCTAAGGCGACGGCGGTGTCGCTCATGCGGTTGGAAAAGCCCCATTCGTTGTCGTACCAGGACAAGATGCGCACGAACGTGCCCTCCATGACCTTGGTCTGGTCCATGTGGAAGACCGAGGAGTGCGGGTCATGGTTGAAGTCCGTGGACACCAGCTTCTCGTCGGTGTAGCCGAGGATGCCCTTGAGCCGACCGTCCGCAGCGCTCTTGATGGCGGCGTTGATCTCTTCGACCGAGGTCGCCTTTTTGGCGATGAACTTGAAGTCGACCACCGAGACATTGGGCGTGGGCACGCGGATCGAGGTGCCGTCCAGCTTGCCGTTGAGTTCGGGCAAGACGAGGCCGACGGCCTTTGCCGCACCGGTCGTCGTCGGGATCATCGAGAGCGCAGCTGCACGACCGCGGTAGAGATCCTTGTGCATGGTGTCCAGCGTGGGCTGGTCGCCGGTATAAGAGTGGATCGTGGTCATGAAGCCCTTTTCGATGCCCACGGCTTCGTTGAGCACATAGGCGACTGGCGCCAGGCAGTTGGTCGTGCACGAGGCGTTCGAGATGACCATGTGCTCGGAGGAGAGCTTGTCGTGGTTGACCCCGTAAACGACGGTCAGGTCCGCGCCTTCGGCGGGGGCAGAGACAATCACCTTGCGGGCGCCCGCCGTCAGGTGCGCGGAGGCCTTCTCCTTGGAGGTGAAGATGCCCGTGCATTCCATGACGATATCCACGCCCATGGCCTTGTGCGGCAGGTCGGCCGGGTTGCGCTCGGCCGTAACCTTGATCGGTCCGCGGCCCACGTCGATGGTATCGCCGTCTACGGTCACCGTGCCGGGGAACCGGCCGTGAACGCTGTCGTAGCGGACCATGTGCGCATTGGTCTCGACCGGACCCAGATCGTTGATCGCGACCACCTCGATATCGGTGCGGCCGCTTTCGATGATGGCGCGCAAGACATTGCGGCCGATGCGGCCAAACCCATTGATCGCAACGCGAACGGTCATGAAAGTGCTCCTTTAAGCGGAAAGGACGAAAAAGGGGTGCGCCTCGCACCCCTTGTTGAAATCTAGAGTTGGGCCTTGGCGGCCTCGACCACCGCGTCGGCGGTAATCCCGAAATGGGGGTAGAGATCCTCGATCTTGCCCGATGCGCCGAACCCGTTCATGCCCACAAACCGGCCGGTGGCGCCCAGGAACCGGTCCCAGCCCATCTGCACAGCCGCCTCGACAGCGACCCGAGCCTTTGCCGAACCGAACACCGAGCGCTTGTAATCGTCGCTCTGGGCCGCAAAGAGCTCGAACGAGGGAACAGAGACGCAGCGGGCGGAAATGCCTTCGGACGACAGGGCCTTGGCCGCATCGAGCGCGATCTGGACTTCGGATCCAGACGCGAAGATGACCGCCTCGGCGTCCGCATCACCCCAGATGGTGTAGGCGCCACGGGCGCACAAGTTCTCCTTGGAGAACTGATCGCGCACAGCCGGCAGACCCTGGCGCGAGAGAGCCAGAAGCGAGGGTGTCTTGGGCGAGCTCAGGGCGATTTCCCAGCACTCGGCCGCTTCCATGGCATCGGCCGGCCGGAAGACGAAGAGGTTGGGAATGGCGCGCAGCGCGGCCAGGTGCTCAACCGGCTGGTGTGTCGGGCCGTCCTCGCCAAGCCCGATGGAATCGTGGGTCATCACGAACCCGACGCGGATGCCCATCAGCGCGGCAAGCCGGATCGAGGGGCGGCAATAGTCGGAAAAGCACATGAACGTGCCGCCATAGGGGTAAAGCCCCCCGTGAAGCGCAATGCCGTTCATCGCCGCGGCCATGCCGTGCTCGCGGATGCCGTAATGGACGTAGCGACCCTTGTAGTCAGGCGCTTGGAAGGCGTTGGTCTGGGACGTCTTGGTGTTGTTGGAACCGGTCAGATCGGCCGAGCCGGCGAGGGTCTCGGGCACGGCGCCGTTGATGACCTCAAGCGCGTTCTGCGAGGACGCGCGGGAGGCCAGCTTGGGCTTTTCTTCAGCCAGCTTCTTCTTGTAACCATCGAGAGCGGCCTGCAGGCCCAGCGGCAACTCGCCGCGCATCCGGCGCTCGAACTCGCTCCGAATATCGGCTTCCGCCGCGGCCAGTCGCCGGCTCCATTCGGTCCGGGCCTTGGTGCCCCGATTGCCGGCCAGACGCCAGGCATCCATGATCTCTTCGGGAATCTCGAAGGCAGGATGGGCCCAGCCGAGTTTCTCGCGCGTGGCGGCGATCTCGTCATCGCCCAGCGGGGAGCCGTGGACCTTGTTGGTGCCGGCCTTGTTGGGCGATCCGAAGCCGATGGTGGTCTTGGCGGAAATCAGGGTCGGCTTGTCGGACTCTTTTGCCTTCTCGAGCGCCTTTTCGATCGCTTCGGCGTCGTGCCCGTCGATCTCGAGGGTGTTCCAGCCGCAGGCGGCGAAGCGCTTGAGCTGGTCGGTGGAATCGGCGAGCGAAACCTTGCCATCGATTGTGATGTCGTTGTTGTCCCAGATCACGACCAGCTTGTTGAGCGCCAGATGACCGGCAAGCGAAATCGATTCCTGGGAAATGCCTTCCATCAGGCACCCGTCACCGGCGATCACATAGGTGTGGTGATCGACCAGTTCGGAGCCGAACTCAGCAGCCAGGCGCGCTTCGGCGATCGCCATGCCCACGGCATTGCCCAGCCCCTGGCCGAGCGGGCCGGTCGTGGTCTCGATCCCGTCGGCGTGGCCGTATTCGGGGTGCCCGGCGGTCTTAAAGCCAACCTGGCGGAAATTCTTGATGTCCTCGAGCGTCATATCCTCGTAGCCGAGAAGATAGAGCGACGAGTAGAGCAGCATCGAGCCGTGTCCCGCCGAGAGCACGAAACGGTCGCGATCGGGCCAGTGCGGGTCCTTGGGGTCGAACTTCATCACTTTCGAAAACAGGACCGTCGCGATATCGGCTGCGCCCATCGGCAGGCCCGGATGGCCCGAATTGGCGGCCTGCACTGCATCCATCGACAGCGCCCGGATCGCGTTGGCCATGGCGTCGTGTTTGGCTTTGTCTGTCATCGAAAGATCCCGGTTTCCGGTTGGTCTGACTGAAGGATTTGCGGCAGAAACACGCCGGTTCAGTTGGCGAGCCAGACACATATCAGACCCGCCTTTCGAGTCAATGTCGAGGCGGCTCGGCCGTGCCCGGGGGCGCGGCGGATCGGTCGCTGCCCCACGCTTGCCATGTTGGAGGTGTTTGAGGTTATTGTGGGCGGCAGGGAAAAAACGGATTCGAGGGTGTCTGGGGTGAGCACGTCGGGCAGAGATGAGAGCTTCGGCGCGGCGGTGTCCCGCCTTGATGCGGCGATGGACCGGCTGGAGGCCAGCGTGCGTCGGCTCGCCAGCCGCACGCGCAGCACCGCCCGGCTCGAGGAGGAAGCGCGCAAGGCCAATTCCGAGCGCGACAGGATCGCAGGCGATCTCGACAAGGCCATGGCGCGGGCTGATCGGCTCGACGAGGCCAGCGAACACGTCTCGCGCCGGCTCGTGGACGTCATGGAGACCGTGAAAACCGCGATCGAAACCAGGAGCTAGCCCATTGGCTGAAGTCAGCGTCGAAATTAACGGCCGCAAATATCGCATGGCATGCGAGGACGGGCAGGAAACCCATCTCTCGGGCCTTGCCGCTCGATTCAACCGCTACATCGACGAGTTCAAGGGCGCCTTCGGCGAGATCGGGGACAACAGGCTCACGGTCATGGCCGGGATCGCCATCGTGGACGAACTTGCCGAAGCCGAACGCAAGCTCGGCGAGCTCAAGGACGAGCTCCAGAGCGTCACCCGGGCCGGCCAGGATGTGGCCGCCGAAGCCGAGGGCATGGAATCCCAGTTTGCGAGCAAGCTCGGTGACGTCGCCCGGCGCATCGAATCCATCGCCACCGCGATCGACGGGGCAGGCCGGGACGGCCCGGCGAACTGAACCCTCCCTCCTTGCCGCACATTGCTTGTCCCTGCTGCCGAATGGGCAGGAGCGGAGCCGCCGTTTACCATGCGGACATGCTTGCGTTTCCCCCCAGGCGTTAATTTTCTATGAATTCCTGATCGAACACGCGCGGATACGCCCGGACCTGACGGTCCCAGGCGGGCGCGCACATCGGCAGGAGGTGAACATGCGCGGCAATTCGCACGGCGGGGGTGCCATAACGATCGATCTTGCCGCAATCGGCCGTTGGGTCTGCGTGGCGTCGGCGATCATCATCGGGCTCGGAATCGTCCGGGAGGTGGTGATCTGGAACATCGGGAACGGCACAGCCCTTAAGGATCTGCGCCATATCTGGCTCGACGCCGAGCTGTCTCTGCCCGCTTATTACTCCAGCCTCGTCATGCTGGCCTGCGCCGCGATCATTCTCGTGATCGGCGCGAAATCGCGACGCGAGCGCGGTGGCGATGGCACCCATTGGCTGATCCTGGGGATCGGGTTCGTCGTCATGGCGATCGATGAATCGGTTTCCATCCATGAATCGCTGATGATGCCGGTGCGCAACGGACTGGGGCTTTCGGGCGTGTTCCATTACGCTTGGGTGGTCCCCGGGCTGATCGGGGTGGCTGCTCTGGGGCTCTATTTCCTGCCATTCCTTTTGCGCCTGCCGCGCCGTTCGGCGATGCTGTTCGTGGCCGCCGGCGGGCTCTATCTGGGCGGCGCGCTTGGGGTCGAAATGATCGGCGGGCTCATGGAGGAGACGCGCGGGAAAGAGAGCCTGGGTTACATCATGTCCATGGTAGTCGAGGAAAGCCTTGAGATCATTGGGCTCTCAGTCTTTTTATGCGCGTTGGTCGACCACTTCGCCAGGCAGTGGACCTCGGTCGGAATCGCACTCGTCGCCTCCGAGCAGGCTCGTGAGAGAGCGGTTGTCGCCCAGCGGGCTTGAGCGCATTCCCTACCAGGGCACGGGGAGGCCCTTGTGATCGAAAAAGCCGCCGGTGTCGGCGGGGGTCAATCCGTCGATGACGGCCATAAGCCGCTCAGCGGCGTCGTCGGGGGACTGAACCTCGAGCCCGTCCCGCGCGAACGGTCGGGAGAGGCCGGTATCCACGGTCCCCGGATGCAGGGCGACGCAGATCGCCTCGGGCCGTTTGCGCGCGATCTCGATGGCGGCTGACCGCGTGATCTGGTTGAGCGCCGCCTTGGAGGCCCGATAGGCGTACCAGCCGCCCATCCTGTTGTCGGAAATGCTCCCCACCCGCGCAGAGAGCGTCGCGAGCACGGTTCGCCCCTGGCGCGGCAGCAAGGGAACGAGGTGCTTGAAAAGTAGGGCCGGCCCGATCGCGTTGAGCGCAAAGGACCGGGCCATCGCCTCGGGGTCGATATCGCGCAGTGACTTTTCCGGGCCGGATCGGGAGTCGTGAAGATAACCCGTGGCGTCGAGGGCGAGCCGAATGGACCCTTTCTCGGCTACAGCGGACAGTGCGGCAGCGATGGACGCCTCGTCGGTGAGATCGAAGCCGGGCTTTGTCGTTCGTCCGAGCTCCAAGACTGATCCGTAGTGCCCAGACGCCGTGATCCGGCGGGTGAGAGCCGCTCCAATCCCGCCTGTCGCCCCGAAGATGACCGCGATGTCCGGTGTGGTTTCGGTCATTGTGTTCTCCGGTGTACGGCCTTTTGAGAACGCTTCGGGCCGCGTCCCGGATCAACACGGCGCGCTTCGTCCGATCCCCTGCCGCCTCGAGTTGACAGGCCGATATCGTCGGGATAATGGTGTTATTAAATAACATTACAAAACAGGGGCACTGACCGGTTGTCTCGCGGTTCGCTCTCGGGTATGTCTTTGGGTGCTGACGGTTCCGCCAATCGAGCGCGGATGAAAAGGGAACACGGTGCGGATTACCCAAAAGGGGCCAAAACCGAGGCTGCCCTCGCAACTGTAAGCGGCGAATCGCCCTGTCACACACCCACTGGTCACCATCGGCCGGGAAGGGGACAGGACGGTGTTCGAGCCGCGAGCCAGGAGACCTGCCGGACCAGCACATAACCATGAAGCCGGACGAGGTGTGCCGGCAGGGGGTACGGATGGTCCATTTCGCGTCGCGTCAGCGCCTGCGATCCATTCCGCCTTCGCGTATGCGAAGGGGGAAAGCGATTGCCTGATGCAATTTTATATCTCATTTCTCAGCCCTATCTGAGCCGGCGGCGGTATTGCCGGCTTGCCGATGGCCTGACCCGGGCCACGCCGATGGTTTGCGCCGTCGTCAAGATGGAGGGGGCCGGCCAGAGTGCGATGGACGCGCTCTCGGAGCTGGTTGGTGCCGGCGCCCGAACGATTGTCGTACAGCCGGTCGGGTTGCCCTTCTCGGACAGTCTGATGGCATGGCTGCCTGGCGCTCTAGCCCACTGGCTCAAGACGTGCGGTATGCCGGACGTCTCACTCGCGCTTGCTACGGACCAGAGCGGTGATCAATCGGTTCTGGCGACGATCGCCCAGTCCGCTGTAGCTGGCGCGGACGAGGCTGTGCCGATCGGTGTCCAAGGCGCCTCGGTTGACGGCAAGGGCTGGGACGATGTGCCCACCCATTGCGACCATCTCCTGGTCTGCACCGGTCCGCGCTGCACCTTCAGGAGAGCAGGACTGCTGCGGGACGTGCTCAATGCCGAACTCTCCCGCCACGGCGTGATGCGCCGCACGCTGGTCGCGACGACCGGGTGCCTGTTCCCCTGCAACAAGGGGCCGGTCATCGCGCATTATCCCGCAGGCCGATGGTATCGCCTCGGTACGCCGGACGATGTCTCCATCTTCGTTCAGACCGTGCTCGTCGAGCGCCGTCCGCTTACCCAGTTTGTTATCCATGAGGTCGATACCGATCATGCTTGTGCGTAAACCGCTCCTTGCCGCCGCCCTTGTTCTCGTCACGGGCCCGGCCCTCGCCCAGGTGTCGATCGAAAGCTGCGACACCAGTTTTTCCTATGACGCCCCGCCCGAGCGGGTGATTTCGATCTACCAGCAGGCGACCGAGATCATGCTGTCCCTGGGCTTGGAGGATCGGTTGATCGCCACCGCCTATATCGAGGACGAAATTCCGGCCAGATGGAGCGATGCCTATGACGAGGTGGGCACCCACTACGAGCGGGTACCGGCGCGCGAAGTTGTCTTGGCCAGCAATGCCGATTTTCTGATCGCCGGGTTCGATTCCGCCTATCGCGACACCAATCTCGGCGCGGAGGCCGAATGGCACGAGATCGGGGTCGGAACCTATCTGGTCGATTCCGAATGCCGGAACACCTATCCCGGCGATGTGCCGATCCCGCTGGACACGATCTTTGTGGACCTCGAACGCATCGGGTCTCTCTTTGGCGTCGAGGATCGGGCAGAAGAGCTGATCGCCGACCTTGATGGTCGGTTGGACGCAGCTCGCGCCGATATGCCGGGCGAGGGCCTGAGCGCCTTTCTTTTCGATTCCGGAGATGACACGCCCTACACAGCCGGCTGCTGCGGTGCGCCGGGGCTGTTGCTCGACAGTGTCGGGGTGGAAAACATCGCCGGCCATGTGGAGGGACGCTGGGCCGATCTCGCCTGGGAGGCGGTGGTCGTGGCCGATCCGGACGTGATCGTGCTCAATGACGCAGTCTGGTCCACGGCAGCGGAAAAGCGCGCCTACCTCGAAAACGATCCGGTGCTCTCCCAGATGACTGCCGTTCGCGAGCAGCGCTATGTCGTCGTGCCGTTCTCGGAAACCGTGTTGGGCGTGCGCTTCGTCGACGGCGTGGAGCGCCTGTCGCGGGGGCTGGCCGACCTCGGTCTCGCGGACTGACCATGACGCGCCCGGGCTCTCGACACATCCTCGTCCTCGCGGTGCTTGCTTTGGCGCTGGCCGTACTGGCCGGCGCCTTCTGGGGCACCGCGGACCTGCCCTGGGGCGAGCGTCTCAAGGCGCTCGTGCGGGCACCCGATGCCCAGCGCAATCTGGTGCTGATCGTCTGGGAGTGGCGCCTGCCGCGGGTGCTGCTCGTGGCGCTGGTCGGGGGTGCGCTCGCGCTTTCCGGCGTCGTGATGCAGGCGCTGCTGCGCAATCCTCTGGCCGATCCTTATCTCTTGGGGCTTTCCTCGGGGGCTTCGGCAGGGGCGACGGCGGCGATCGTCTGGCTACCCCCCACCGTCGTGGCCTTCCTCGGTCTGCCGCTTCTGGCCTTTGCCGGGGCCATGGTGGCCTTTCTTATTACTTTGGGGCTGTCGTTCTCGCCAGGACGCGGCATGGACAAGCTTGTGGTCATTCTCGCAGGCGTTGCCGTCTCGCTGTTCTTCAGCTCGGTCTCTGCGTTTTTCCTTCACATCGCCGATCCGCACATCACGCGCGAGGCGCTTTCGTTCCTCATGGGCTCGGCGGCGGGCACGCGCTGGTCCGATCTCGTGCCCCTCGCGCTGGTCTTTCCCCTTGCCATCATCGGTGTTCACGCACTTTCGTCACGGCTCGATGCGGTGCTGCTCGGGGACGAGCGGGCCGTGGCGCTCGGGGTGCCGCTGGGGGCCATGCGGGTGGGGCTTTTCACTCTCGCCGCTCTCCTCACGGGTCTGTCGGTCGCCGGCGCTGGGATCGTGGGGTTCGTGGGGCTGATCGTTCCGCACATGGCGCGGATGATGGTGGGCGCGGCCCACAGGCGGCTGATTCCGCTCGCCGTGGTTCTAGGTATGATCGTGCTCGTGGTCGTGGATCTCTTGTGCCGCACGTTGCTCGCCCCCGAAGAGGTGCCGCTGAGCGTACTTCTGGCGCTGTTTGCCGCCCCGCCCTTCATCTACATCCTCAGGAGGGTGCGCCGTGGCCTCTGATATCCATCTGTCATTGGATGACGTGTCGCTGGCCAAAGGCGAGGCGCGGCTTCTCGACAGCGTCATCCTCACGCTCGAGCGTGGCCGTTTTCATGCGCTTCTGGGTCCAAACGGAGCGGGCAAGTCCAGCCTGATGCGCATTCTCTACCGTGCGGAGAAAGCCGACCGGGGCAAGATCGTGCTTGATGGCCGGACGCTCGAGGACTGGCCGCGTCGCGCCTATGCGGCGCGCGTCGGGGCCCTCGTCCAGGAATCGGTGATGCTCGCAGGACTCTCGCTGATCGAAGTGGTGCGGCTGGGCCTGCTGCCCTTGGGGCTCGATCATCGGGAGGCGCGGAATCGCATCGACGAGGCGCTCGAGCTCGTGGGGCTTTCGGGCCGTGCCCGGGACGATGCCGGGCATTTGTCGGGCGGCGAGCAACAGCGGCTGTTTTTCGCCCAGCTTTTCGCGCTCGATCCGGAGATCTATCTTCTGGACGAACCCCACAACCATCTCGATCTGCACTATCAGTACCGCCTGCTCGAAGCGGTGAGGGCGCGGGGTCGGACGGTCCTTGCCTCGTTCCACGACCTGACATTGGCCACCCGGTTCTGCGACAGCGCCATTCTGCTCGACAAGGGCCGGGTTGTCGGCGCCGGCCCGCTCGCAGAGGTGCTGACCGCGGAGCGGCTGGCCTCGGTCTATCGGGTGTCGGGATCGATCGGGGGCGGGGTGGTCGATATCCGGCGAGCGCTGTGAGCCGGCCCCGGAAAAAACCCCTGCGCCCGGGTCGAGACCCCTTTGCCCGGGCCGACATTGCGCCTATATGAACGGTGCTGCCCGGTGCGTGTAGGATACTGCATCCCCGGGGCCTTATCGATCCTTAAGGGAGCTGTCCCTGACCGGGCCCGTGGGTTCGGACATAACGGCGCCCACCTACTTGTGTAGGTTTCCCGGGATCGACACATCCCACGGCCAGGGCGGCACTTGAATTTCGGCGCATGAGGATGCCGGGGGAGTCTTGATCGATACCGATCCGTACTTTGCAGAGCGCAAGGCGCTTCTGCGCCAGGAAGCCCTTGTCCAGCGGGACAAGGTGGCCCGCTCCGCGCGGGCGGATGCCGCTCAGCAGTCGGCCCGTCACTTCTTCGACGGGGTCGCGCTCGAACCCGATGACATCGTTGCCGCCTATTGGCCGATCCGCGACGAGATCGACTGCAAGCCGCTTCTGACCCGGTTGATGGATTCGGGCCAGCCGGTCTGCCTTCCGGTTGTCGTGGGGGAAGACGACCCGCTGGAATTGCGGCTCTGGGAGCCGGGTCAGCCGCTCTATCCTTCGGGCTTTGGAACGCTCGCACCCGCAGAGACCGCCCCCCTCGTCGAACCGGACGTCGTCGTCATCCCGCTTCTTGGATTTGACCGGCTGGGCACGCGATTGGGGTATGGCAAGGGTTATTACGACCGCACGCTTGCCGCGATGAGGAAATCTCCGCTTCTGGTGGGCTATGCCTACGCTGCCCAGGAACTCGAGTTCATTCCGCGCGAGGAACACGACCTGCCGCTCAACATCCTTGTGTGCGAATCCGGCCTGCGCAGGTTCGGGGCATGAAGTTTCTGTTTCTGGGCGATGTGGTCGGCCGCGCCGGCCGTCGCGCCGTCGCCGATAGGCTCCCCGGCCTCATCGACCAGCACAAATTCGATTTCGTCGTCATCAACGGCGAGAATGCCAGCCATGGCCGGGGCATCACCGAAACCCATTATGAGGCCCTGCGCGCGGCGGGGGCCGACGTGGTGACGCTGGGCGATCATGCCTTCGATCAACGCGAGATCATGACCGCCATAGAGCGTCATGACACGCTGTTGAGGCCGATCAACTTCGCTCCTGGCGCCCCGGGACGGGGCTCGGCGTTCGTTGTGGGCCGGAACGGCCATCAGGTTCTGGTGATCAATCTGCTCGGCCGGGTCTTCATGCCGCCCATGGATGACCCTTTCCGCGCGGTCGAGGCCGCAGTCGCGGCCTGCCCGCTGGGCGAGCAAGCCGATGCGATCATTGTGGATTTCCACGCCGAGGCCACGTCCGAGATGCAGGCCATGGGCCATTTTCTCGACGGCCGGGTGACGCTGGTGGTGGGCACCCACACCCATATCCCCACCGCAGACGAACGCATCCTGTCCGGCGGCACCGCGCTCATGAGCGACGCCGGCATGTGCGGGGACTACAACAGCGTCATCGGCATGGAACCCGAAGAGCCGCTCAACCGCTTCCTGACCGGCCTGCCCTCGGCACGATTCACGCCCGCAGAGGGAGAAGGCACCCTCTCGGGCATTGCGGTGGAGACCGACCCCGCGACCGGTCTGGCGGCCCGGATTTCGGCCTTTAGGGTGGGCGGAATGCTCGCCCCTGCGCTGCCCTCGTTCTGACACGGCTTTATTTTCATCCCCGCGCTGACTATAAACCGGTCAAATTTTGAAACCTCCAGACTGACAGGGACCAGTCCACACATGGCCGGCCATTCACAGTTCAAGAACATCATGCATCGCAAGGGACGGCAGGATGCCGTCCGCTCCAAGATCTTTTCCAAGCTGGCGCGCGAGATCACCGTTGCAGCCAAGTCCGGACTGCCCGATCCCGCGATGAACCCCCGGCTGCGCCTGGCGATCAACAACGCCAAGGCCCAGTCGATGCCCAAGGACAACATCGAAAGGGCCATCAAGAAGGCAGCCGGGGGCGATGCGGAAAATTACGAAGAAGTTCGATACGAAGGATACGGCCCCGGCGGGGTCGCGGTCATCGTTGAAGCGCTGACCGACAACCGCAACCGCACCGCATCAAGCGTGCGCTCGACCTTTTCCAAGGCCGGCGGCTCGCTCGGTGAGACCAATTCGGTCTCGTTCATGTTCGACCGGGTGGGCGAGATTGTTTATCCCTCTTCGGTCGGCGACGCCGATACCGTCATGGAAGCGGCTATCGAGGCCGGTGCCGACGATGTGCAGACCAATGAGGACGGGCACACGATCTACTGCGCGTTCGAGGTTATCGGGGACGTCTCCAGTGCCCTGGAAGCCAAGCTCGGCGAGGCCGAGAGCGTCAAGCCGATCTTCCGGCCCCAGACTTCAACCGCCGTCGATGCCGACAAGGGCGCTAGCCTGATGAAGCTCATCGACAATCTCGAAGACGACGACGACGTCCAGAACGTCTACGCCAATTTTGAGATGAGCGACGAGGACATGGCCAAGCTCTCAGCTTAAAGCAGTTCCTGTTCTGACTGGCTGAGAACGGGAACTCTGTGCCTTTGGTTTCCCATATTTGCTAACCGGAAGGATGTTTCCACTTTTTGCTGGGACGCGCTCTCGCAGGCTGGCGTCTTCTTACACCGTCCGGATGAGACGAAGCGGCTGGACCGTTCTCTGCGGGGTTTCCATGGCGACCAAGTTGCGGCCCGCATGCTTGGCCTCGTAGAGCTTGGCATCGGCGCGCCGGAACAACTCCTCGAACCGGGCCGGACCCCAATAGGTCGTGCCGCCGATGCTGATCGAGAGAGGGCATTTGCGCCCGTCAACCTCGAACGCCACCTGTTCGACCGAAAGTCTGATTGCTTCGGCAACCGCGCTTGCTTGCTGCGGGCTCGTATGGGGCAGAAATACACCGAATTCTTCGCCGCCGAGCCGGCCCACAAGGTCGGTTCCCGGCCGCACGGCGCCGGCGATCACTCCGGCGATCCGCGTGAGGGCCTTGTCTCCGCTGGCATGGCCGAACTGGTCGTTGATCGACTTGAAGTGATCGGCATCCACGACGAGCAGGGCGCCTGTGGCTTCCGCGCCGGCCTGTTCGAGGTGACCGGCGACCTGTTCCGCAAAGGCGCCGTGGTTGAGGCTGCCGGTCAGTGAATCGAGCTGAGCGGTGGCGGCAAGCCGTTCGTAGGCGATCTCCAGTTCGAAGTATTTGATCGTCATCATCAAGATCAGTGGGCTGGCGAGACCTATGGGGATGGCGATGGACGCGATAAGCCCGACATTGCCCAGGCCGGCAGACAGCCCGTTCAGCATCGCGTGGCTCCCGACGACCGACAGGCATACGCTCGCAATCGTGAGCGAAGCGGTCCGTGCTGCGATCTTCCGCCAGATCTTGACGGGAAGGTCTGGGATGCCGAGCATATAGTGTCCTGAGGCCTGGGCGAACCTGGATCTTAGCGGGCCAATCCTGAACGACACGTTTCTCCTCGGGTGGAAATGCCGGACAACCGGAGATTTTCCGGAGAGTTTTCCCCAGGGGTTTGCCCTGCCGGTTCGTCCAACGCTGTGTTTCCTGTTTGTTCACTTTGCTGTTGGTAGGTTCCCATCACTGCATTACAGTTGGGATCATGGTGGATAGTGTGCGAATCATGGGGATCGATCCCGGGCTCCGGAGGACCGGCTGGGGAGTCATCGAAAGTCGGGGCAACAGGCTCACCTTCGTTGCGTGCGGGGTTCTGACCCCGCCGGTCGAAGATGCCCTTGCCATCCGGCTGGTCCATCTGCACGAGGGGCTCGAAGCGCTGGTGAGCGAGTATCGGCCCGAGGAAGCCGCAGTGGAAGAAACCTTCGTCAATGCCGGGCCGCGCTCGGCGCTTTTGCTCGGGCAGGCAAGGGGCATCGCCGTGATGACGCCTGCGGCCATGGGGCTCGATGTTGGCGAGTACTCGGCCAATCTGGTCAAGAAATCTGTGGTCGGGACAGGCCACGCGGACAAAAAGCAGATCGAGTTGATGGTGCGCACGCTGCTGCCCTCGGCGCGGTTCACGTCGAGCGATGCCGCCGATGCGCTGGCGATCGCCATCTGCCACGCCCATCACCGTCAGCATCGCAAACTGGCTGTCTCGGCATGATCGGCAAACTCAAGGGCCTGCTGGAGACGGTGGGAGAGGATCACGCGCTCATCGATGTGGGCGGGGTCTGTTACGAAGTGTTTTGTTCCACGCGTACGCTTGAGGTACTGCCCGCGACCGGCGAACCGGCCTCTGTTTTTGTCGAAATGATCGTGCGCGAGGACATGATCCGGCTCTATGGATTTTCAGGCGCCTCGGAAAAGGGCTGGTTCAGGCTGCTCCTGAGCGTGCAGGGCGTGGGCGCAAGGGTGGCGCTCGGCATTTTATCCACGCTGTCCCCGTCCGATCTCTCCTCGGCGATCTCGCTTCAGGACAAGGCTATGGTGGGTCGCGCGCCCGGAGTCGGTCCCAAGCTCGCCCAGCGGATCGTCTCCGAACTCAAGGGAAAGATGCCCGCGCACGGCGCAATCGACTCCGGTGTCGCCGGTCTTCAGAACGCGCTCGGCGAGGGTATTGCAGCGAGCAATCTCGCTGATGCGGTTTCGGCCCTGGTCAATCTCGGATACGGCCAGTCCCAGTCGTCCTCTGCAGTCGCCCGCGTGGTGGCGCGCGAGGGGCAGGAGACGTCGACCGAAAAGCTCATCCGCCTTGGGCTCAAGGAGTTGAGCAGTTGACGGTGCGCGCTTGCAAATGCAGCGCCTGGGGCTTAGCGAAGGCATCATGAGCGACTTGACCGATGCCACAACCGGCCGCGATGAAGGCGTCGATGTTTCCCTTCGCCCTCTGGGATTTGACGAATTCATCGGCCAGGAGGCGGCACGCGCCAATCTTCAGGTTTTCATTCAGGCGGCAAAACAGCGTCACGCGGCGCTCGATCATGTCCTGTTCGTCGGCCCACCGGGGTTGGGCAAGACCACGTTGGCCCAAATCCTGGCGCGCGAACTGGGTGTCGGCTTTCGCGCCACATCCGGGCCGGTTATCGCCAAGGCGGGAGATCTGGCCGCGCTGCTGACCAATCTCGAAGATCGCGACGTCCTGTTCATCGACGAGATCCACAGGCTCAATCCCGCTGTCGAGGAAATTCTCTACCCGGCCATGGAGGATTTCCAGCTTGATCTCATCATCGGGGAGGGCCCAGCCGCCCGCTCTGTGCGGATCGATCTGGCCAAGTTCACGCTCGTGGGCGCAACCACCCGCGCCGGGCTTCTGACCACCCCCCTTCGGGACCGGTTCGGCATTCCGGTGCGTCTCAATTTCTATACGCCAGATGAATTGGTGCAGATCGTTGAGCGCGGGGCGCGGCTCATGGGCGCTGAGATGACCCCGGACGGGGCCATGGAAGTGGCCCGCCGCTCGCGCGGCACGCCGCGGATCGCGGGGCGCCTGTTGCGCCGGGTCACCGATTTCGCGCTCGTGGAAGGGGCGGCACGGATCGACAAACTGGTGGCCGATCGTGCGCTCCTGCGGCTCGACGTGGACGCACGTGGCCTCGATCAGCTCGATCGCCGCTATCTCAAGACGATCGCAGAATTTTACGGCGGTGGACCGGTCGGGATCGAGACCATCGCGGCGGCGCTGTCGGAACCCCGCGATGCAATCGAGGAAATCGTCGAGCCCTATCTGATCCAGCAGGGGTTCATCCAGCGCACGCCCCGCGGCAGGATGATGACCGCCCATTCCTTCCAGCATATGGGGTATGCCGTTCCCCAGGGCTTTGCGGGATTGCAGGCCCGCCTCTTCGAGGACGAAGGGGAGTCCGAATGATTCCCGTTTTGGACGACGGCTCGCGTTTTATGGTGCGTGTCTATTTCGAAGACACGGACTTTTCGGGCAATGTTTATCATGCCGCCTATCTGAAGTTCTTCGAGAGAGCGCGCACTGAACTGTTGCGGAGCCAGGGCATCCACCACGCTGCCCTCGCGCGCCAGGGGCTGGTCTTTGCGGTGCGCGAGCTCACCATAGCTTATGACAGAGCAGCCCGGATCGACGATAAGCTGGACGTCGAAACCAGGGTAGAGCGCCTCTCGGGCGCCAGGCTCGTTCTGGCCCAGACCATCAGCCGGGACGGGGACACGATCTGCCGGGCAAGGGTCACCGTGGTTATCCTGACGCTTCTGGGACGTCCTGCGCGCCTGCCTGCAGACCTTCGCGCGCGTTTTTCCGCGCTCTGAGCGCTTTTTTAACCATTGATTGACCATAAAGGGTGGCCAAGAGGGAGCGCGCGTGCGCCAACGCGAAGGTGAACCGAGCGTCTCCTACTTTTGACAAATTTGACTCTCATCGGATCGGGCAGCGTCGAGGGCGGACGCCTTCCGCAAGTTCGGGGACTAGGAAAAATGGAAGCAATGGACGCAGTGGGCACCGCAGCGGCTCATACAGACTTTTCGCCGCTCGGGCTGTTCCTGATGGCCGACATCGTGGTCAAGGCCGTCATGCTCGGCCTGCTCGCGGCGTCGATCTGGTGCTGGGCGATTATCATCGACAAATCGCTGATGTTCACGCGGACCCGTCGCGACATGAACGCCTTCGAGCGCACCTTCTGGTCGGGCCAGTCGCTCGAAGAGCTCTACCAGACGCTCTCCCAACGTCCCACGACCGGCCTCTCATCGGTGTTCGTCGCGGCGATGAAGGAATGGAAGCGCAGCCATGAGCAGAACGCCGCCTCCTATATCGGCGTGCAGGCGCGGCTGGACAAGGTTCTCGACGTGGCCATCGCCCGTGAGAGCGAGGAACTCGAGCGCCGGCTGTCGTTCCTTGCCACAGTGGGCAGTGCCGCGCCTTTCATCGGCCTGTTCGGCACAGTCTGGGGCATCATGAACGCCTTTTCCTCGATCGCCGCGTCCCAGAGCGCGAGCCTTGGCGTGGTTGCCGGTCCGATCGCCGAGGCCCTGTTCGCCACCGCGATCGGCCTTGTGGCCGCCATTCCGGCGGTCATCGCCTACAACAAGCTTTCGGGTGATGCCAACAAGCTCATCGGCCGCCTCGAGGGCTTTGCCGACGAGTTCGCCGCAATTCTCGGCCGGCAGCTCGAAGCGCGGGGGAGCAAGTAATGGGCATGTCGGTGGCAGGCAAGGGCGGGCGAGGCGGCGGGCGCCGGCGCCGCGGCGCCCGGAACGCCATGATGAGCGAAATCAACGTCACGCCCTTCGTGGACGTGGTGCTGGTGCTGCTCATTGTGTTCATGGTCGCAGCGCCCATGATGACGGTGGGGGTCGCGATCGATCTGCCCCAGACCCGCGCCCAGGAAATGGAAATGCAGCGCACGCCGATAACCGTGTCGGTCACCCCTGACGGGGCAATCTTTGTCGGCGAGGATGCGGTGGGTGTCGAGGCACTCGTTGCCCGCGTCGCCGAGGAAGCCGAGAGCACTGAAACGCGCATATATGTGCGGGGCGATGCCACCGCCAATTACGGCTTGGTTATGCAGGTCATGGGCGAACTCTCGGGTGCAGGGTACGGCCGGATCGGGCTGATCACAGAGCAGGCTGGCGCGTCGCCGGCCGGAGAATGACGCCATGCGTCTGGGCGCCAGCATATCGGTGTTCGGTCATGTGACCCTTATCGCCTTGGGGCTGGTGAACCTCACCGGCTCGCGCGATCTCGAGACCGTGATGCCGGATGCGATTGCCGTGGACCTGGTGCCCATCAGCGAGATCTCCCAGATCAGGATGGGGACCGAGGAGAGCACGGTGGTCGACACCCCCGCGCCGGCCGTGGCCGAGAGCGAGCAGGAGGTCCAGCCCGCCCAGCGGACCGGAACGACCGAGGAAGATCAGTCAACCCCGGAAGTCACCGACACCCCTTCCCCTGCCCCCAGCATCGAGACCGCACCTGCGCCCGAAGCCGAGCCAGAGCCAGAGCCAGAGCCCGAAACCGAGCCGGAGCCCACCCCGTCGCCGCCACAGCCCGAACCCGCACCTGCGCCCGAGCCAGAGCCTGCCCCGGAGCCAGAGCCTGCTCCCGAGCCAGAAGTGCAGCCCGAGCTCGAGCCGGAACTGGCTGTCGAACCCGAGCCCGAAGTGCCCCAGGAAACCTTCGTGCCACCCCCGCCGGTGACGGCCGATGTGGAGCGGTTGCGTGAGGAATTCGCGCGCCGCCAGGAGCAGCAGCGCGTGGCCGAAGCCCAGCAGCGCGAGCAGCAGGAGCGCGAAGCCGAAGAGCGTCGGCGCGAAGAGGAACGGCAGGCCGAAGCACAACGCCAGCGGGAGACGCAGACGGCGGAGTCTCAGGAACGCGCTGATCGGATAGAGGACATCATCAACCAGGAAACGTCGCGCGGTGCGACCACCGGGCAGGGCGGGGAAGAGGCACTCGGCCGCCCGACCGGCCAGTCCGCTTCGCTGAGCCAGTCTGAGCAGGCGGCTCTGGCCGCGGCAATGCGACGCTGCTGGAGCCCCCCGATCGCGGCCATGACGACGCCGGGGCTGACGGTTCGTTTGCTGGTGACGTTCAACAGGGACGGTTCGCTCGCGGGCGCGCCCGAAATCCGCTCTGCGATGACCGACGATCTGGTGCGCACCACGGCGCTGGCCGCCCAGCGGGCGGTGCAGCAATGCGCACCCTACACCATACTTCCTGCCGACAAGTTCGAGAGCTGGCAACAGGTCGACGTGACTTTCGATCCACGCGATCTCTAGTCGATGCGGCCATCGTTCTGTGTCTTGTCTGCAATAGATCGAGATAAAGCCGATGGCGAACGATATTCGGTCACGATTGGCAACTATGGGGTGCAACTCATCCGCCGCCGAATTACTTGGCGGAAAGTGGGCGCCTGAAACGGGTCCGAGGACAAGGAGAATTTGAGAAGATGAGCGTAATAAATCGCAGGACTGCGTTGCGGCTAGGGCTGTCGGGCGCGGCCGTGCTGGCCGCGGGCGGCCCGGCCTCGGCGCTTGTCCAGATCACTGTGACAGGGGGCAATTTCACGCCATTGCCCATTGCCGTTCCTGATTTCGCCTCGAGCGATCCCACATTCGGCGCCGAAGTCGCGCAGATCGTGCGCAACAACCTGACCCGGTCGGGCCTGTTCCGTCTCGTAGAGCCCTCTAGCTATCCTCAGCAAGTGGGTGCTCCCAACGCCACGCCGGAGTTCGCGTCCTGGCGCGGCACGGGCGCCGACGCGGTCGTGATGGGTGAGGCCGACCGGGCCGGCGGGCAGATCCAGTCCAGTCTGCGGCTCTGGGATACGACGGCCGGGGAACAGGTCACCGGCAAATCCTATGGCACCGACGCCAACAGCTGGCGCCGCATCGCCCACATCGCATCGGACGCAATCTATTCAGGGCTCACCGGTGAAGACGGCTATTTTGATTCACGCGTGGTCTATATCGCCGAAAGCGGTCCCAAGGCCAACCGGATCAAGCGTGTCGCGGTCATGGATCAGGACGGGGCCAACAACAGTTACCTCACCGACGGGCGGATGCCGGCGATCACGCCACGGCTGTCGCCGGATGGACAGACTATCGCCTATATGACCCTTGATGGGCCCAATAGCTCGGGCATCTACCTGCTCAACATGGGCTCTGGCCAGAGTCAGGCGCTCGGCCGTTTCGGCCAGATGAGCTTTGCGCCCCGGTTTTCGCCTGACGGGCGCCGTCTGGTGTTCTCGGTTACCCAGGGTGCGGCGACCAATCTTTACGCACTCGACCTAGGTGCCTCTCAGCCTTTCGCACTCACCTCGGGAGCGGCAATCGATACCTCGCCCTCCTATTCGCCGGACGGGTCCCGGATCGTTTTCGAATCCGATCGCGGCGGGCGGCCGCAGATTTACGTGATGGCCGCCAATGGGGGCGGAGCAGAGCGGATTTCCTTCGGGGATGGGTCCTATTCCACGCCGGTCTGGTCACCCAAGGGCGACCTGATCGCGTTCACCCGTATGTCGGGCGGGCAGTTCTCGATCGGCACCATGCAGCCCGACGGGTCGGGGGAACGCATTCTCGCGACCAGCTACCACGCCGAAGGCCCGACCTGGGCGCCGAATGGCCGGGTGCTCATGTTCTTCCGCGATCCGGGCGGCAATGACGGGCCCAGGCTCTATGCTATGGATATCTGGGGCCGGAACGAGAGCCAGGTGCCCACCGAAGGGTTCGCCTCGGACCCCGCATGGTCACCCTTGCTGAGCTAGAGTGTTTCCAGGAAAAATGGAAACACTCTTCCGGTTCACAAACGCGACAAATCAAAAACTAGAGTTCCTGTTCCGATTCAATCAGAACAGGAACTCCAGGCGGCTCGATTGCATAGCTGCAACACTCGGCGGTGTCCCTGAACGGGACGCTGCTCAATCCGGCCCCATGCCGCATTTGTGCCCGATTAAGAGCGAATTAACCATGCTTCCGTACCGGGCATTAAGATAACGCGGTGTAAATCGGGTAACTACATTTTTTCCGTTCTGGAGCTGTGAATCGCTATGGGTTCGACCATGCCTCTTCTTCGCCTTGGCAAAGGCTTCCTTATGGTGTTTTTGCTGGTTGCCGTGGCTGCGTGCGCGCGCACCCCGACCACCGGTGTCGGCAATCTCGGGCCGGGTGAGGGCGGTGGCTCTCCGGGTAGCCAGCAGGAGTTTCTCGTCTCGGTTGGTGACCGTGTGTTCTTTGAGACCGACTCCTCGGTTCTCACCTCCGATGCGCAGGCTACGCTCGATGCCCAGTCCCAGTGGCTGCAGCGCTATGCCCAGTACCGTATCGTGATCGAAGGCCACGCCGACGAGCGCGGGACGCGCGAATACAACATCGCCCTTGGCGCCCGTCGCGCCAGCGCGGTCGTCAACTACCTCGCCAGCCGCGGCATTCCCTCGGATCGCATTTCCACGGTGTCTTATGGCAAGGAACGGCCGGTGGCCGTATGCAATGATATCTCATGCTGGTCCCAGAACCGTCGCGCGGTCACAGTACTGACAAACTGAGGCGCGAAAGCATCTGATATCTGGAGGCAAGGCGCCGGGACCGCGTATATGGTTCCGGCGCTTCTTTTTTGCCAATATCTGCCGGTATGCGACGTATCGATTCCGTGCGCCGGACCGGCCAGCGGATACCAAATCAGGAGGCAAAGCGTGCCAGCAATCTCAAAGGGAAAGCCGGGGGTGTTGCGCAAGTCCGCACTGCTCGCGACATTCGCCGCCACCCTGTTCCTTTCGGGCGGGGCGCCGGCATTCAGTCAGGTCAATGACCCGGCTGCCATGCAGGTCAGGATCGATCGGCTCGAAGAGCAGGTGCGGGTCTTTTCCGGCCAGCTCGAGGGCCTCCAGTTCCAGATGACGCAGCTTCAGACCCTGCTCGAGCGCATCCAGGAAGACAACGAGTTCCGGTTCCAGCAACTGGAGGATGGTGGCCTGGGGGAAACTGAGGCGGCAACCCAATCCGGCGGCGTGACGCCGACCGAAGTGTTGCCGCCGGAAACCCAGCCCGAATCGGATGCTTCGATCCAAGGCGCCAATGTTCTGTCGGGTGACGAGGATTTGATTGGGGAAGCCCAGATCGGCTCGGAGGACGAGCTCTATGCCAGCGATGTCTTTGGCGAGGATGGCGTGGTGCTGGGCGCACCCGAAGGGCCGTTGGGCACAACAGCGCCCTCCGATCCGCTGGACCTCTCGTTCGACCCCGTAGACGCAGAAGCGCCCGACGCCGATGCCGCGGCCCAGTACCAGGCGGCTTACGATGCCGTGGTGCGCGGGGAGTGGGCCTTTGCCGAGGACCAGTTCCGCCAGTTCGTCGCTGCCCATCCCGATCACGGCCAGGCGCCCGATGCCACCTATTGGCTGGGGCACACGCTGGTCGAGCGCGGCGCCTATGACGAGGCGGCCGATCTGCTGTTGACCGGTTTCGAGCGCTACCCGACCTCCATGCGGGCGCCTGATATTCTTTTGACGCTGGGGATCGCGCTTCACGGGACTGGGGAGTTCGATACAGCATGCCGGACCTATGCCGAAGTCCTGAGGCGCTATCCGGACGCCACGCAGGCCTTCCGGGAGCGGGTGACGGCCGAGCAGGCAAGGGCAGGGTGCTGACGGGCGCTCTGCCTACCGTAGATCAGCTCGATCCCATCGGCCTGTTCGCGCCGGTGCGCTTCGAACCGCGGCTCGGTCTCGCCGTTTCTGGTGGGCCCGATTCCCTGGCCCTGATGGTGCTGGCAAGCCGGTGGCGCAGCCTTTCTCCAGACGCACCGGTGCTCAATGTCTATGTTTTCGATCACCGTCTGCGCTCAGGTTCCGCCGAGGAAGCGGCGATGGTGGCTCAGGCCGCCCATGGCTTGGGGCTAAAGGTTACCAGATTGGCCTGGGAGGCGCCGCACACTGGCGCGGGGCTTCAGGCCGCTGCGCGCGCGGCGCGATATCGCGCGATCGGAGAGGCTATGGCGCGCGATGGCGTCGGCGTTCTGGCTACGGGCCATCACAGCGCTGATCAGGCCGAAACCGTGCTCATGCGCCTCGCCCATGGCAGCGGAATCTCAGGTCTGGCTGGCATGCGGCCCTTCTCCCAGGTTGAAGGCGTCCGCGTCTTTCGTCCGCTTCTGGACATCGACCCTGCCGATCTGGCGGCGGTGGTTGGTGAGGCTGGGCTGGAGCCTGCTCTGGATCCGTCCAACGGAAATCCAGAATTCGAGCGCGTTCGCTGGCGGGCGCTGTGCGGAACCTTCGACGAGATCGGGCTGACAGCCGCACGTATCGGCGTGTTCGCCCGCCGTGCGGGGCGGCTCGATGCGCTTGCGCGGCAGGATGCGGAGGCGTTCTGGTTGACCCATTGCGCGGTGAACCCGCTCGGCGTGGTGGCTGGCTCCTTTGCGGACCTCAACAACGCGCCGGAAGAAATTGGCATCCGCGTTCTGTCAATGGCGATCGAAGTGGCAACGGGCAAGCCGGTGCGCGCCCTCGCGGCTCTCGAAAATCTGCACGAAGCGCTGGTCGCCCGGCAGACCGGCACGGCCATGACGCTTGCCGGGGCTTGCATCATGGTGCGCAACACCACGCTTCTGGTCTTTCGCGAATCCGGCCGCATGGCGTCCGAACGCATCGCATTGGTGCCGGGCGCGCCAATCGTCTGGGACAACCGGTTTCGCGTCTGCGCACGACAGGCCGGCTATACGATCGGTCCCGCAACCGATGTCGTCCGACCGCAGGCCGCTGACCTGCTCGGACCGCTGGCGGAGAGCATGCCGATGGCGGCCATCGCCGCCGCGCCGGCTGTCTTTGATTGTGCCGGCAGGTGCGTTTCGATCGGGGCGCCGGGCGATCCGGATGTGGCTCAGGTGGCGCCGCGGGCGTGACCAACCGGTTAACCGGTCTCCGAAAATCCCGGCGGAGCGGCGTATAGCCCCAGCCGCCGCCCTTGTATCGCCCGAATGGCGGCCCTACATTCGGGACCAACAGTGAGCATGCGGGCGTTCTCGCATGCGCCCTCCCGGGACAGGATTTATGAACGGTAATTTTCGGAACTTCGCGATCTGGCTGGTCATCCTCTTCATGCTCATGGGGTTGTTCCAGGTCTTCCAGACCTCAACGCGAACGGTGGCGGTCGCCGAACGGACCTACAGCCAGTTTGTGAACGACGTCGACAACGGCCGGGTGGCCGAAGTTACGATCATCAACGATACGGTGGACGGTCGGCTCAACGACGGCTCGCGGTTCGAGGTGACCCTGCCGCCGAGCGCGGACATCGTGCCGCGCCTAGAGGAGCAGGGCGTCGCCATATCCGCGCGCGCTCCCGAAGGCAGCCCGTTCTGGTCGATCCTGCTCTCGAGCTGGCTGCCCTTTATCGTCATCATCGCCATCTGGTTCTTTTTCATTCGCCAGATGCAGGGCGGTGGCCGTGGCGGGGCGATGGGGTTCGGCAAGAGCCGCGCCAAGATGCTCACCGAGACTTCCGGTCGCGTGACCTTCGAAGACGTGGCGGGCGTAGAGGAAGCCAAGCAGGACCTCGAGGAAATCGTCGAATTCTTGCGAGACCCGGGCAAGTTCCAGCGTCTGGGCGGTCGCATTCCGCGAGGCGTGCTGCTTGTCGGCCCCCCGGGTACCGGCAAGACGCTGCTGGCCCGCTCCGTGGCCGGCGAAGCCAATGTGCCGTTCTTTACCATTTCGGGTTCGGACTTCGTTGAAATGTTCGTGGGTGTCGGCGCCAGCCGCGTGCGCGACATGTTCGAGCAGGCCAAGAAGAACGCGCCCTGCATCATCTTCATCGACGAAATCGATGCGGTCGGTCGTCAGCGCGGCGCCGGCCTGGGTGGCGGCAATGACGAGCGCGAGCAGACGCTCAACCAGTTGCTCGTCGAGATGGACGGCTTTGAGGCCAATGAGGGCATCATCCTGATCGCCGCGACCAACCGTCCCGACGTTTTGGACCCCGCGCTGCTGCGTCCTGGCCGTTTCGACCGTCAGGTCGTCGTGCCCAACCCGGACGTGGCGGGCCGCGAGCGCATTCTCAAGGTCCATGTCCGCAAGGTGCCCCTGGCCCCCGACGTCGATCTCAAGGTGCTTGCCCGCGGGACCCCCGGGTTCTCAGGTGCGGACTTGATGAATCTCGTCAACGAAGCGGCGTTGATGGCGGCGCGGCGCAACAAGCGCTTCGTTACTCATGCCGAGTTCGAGGATGCCAAGGACAAGATCATGATGGGCGCCGAGCGGCGCACCATGGCGATGACCGACGACGAAAAGAAGCTCACGGCTTACCATGAGGCCGGTCACGCCCTGATCAGCATGAAGTTCAACAACGTGCTCGATCCGATCCACAAGGCGACGATCATTCCGCGCGGGCGCGCGCTGGGCATGGTGATGTCGCTGCCGGAAAAGGACACCTACTCGTTCAGTCGCGAGAAGGCCGTGGCCCAGCTTGCCATGGCGTTCGGGGGCCGAGAGGCCGAGATTTACAAGTTCGGAGCCGAAAAGGTGACGTCCGGCGCTTCGGGCGACATTCAGATGGCGACCAATCTGGCCCGTGCCATGGTCATGGAATGGGGCATGAGCGAGAGGCTCGGCCGCGTGCGCTACAAGTCCAACGACCAGGAGGTGTTCCTGGGCCATTCGGTGACCCAGTCCCAGCATATGTCCGACGAGACGGCCAAACTGATCGACGAGGAAGTGCGCAAGCTTGTCGAAGACGGTGAGTCCGAGGCCCGCCGGCTGATCCGGGACAATCTCGACCAGTTCGAAACCATCGCCCAGGCGCTGCTCGAGTACGAAACCCTGACCGGCGACGAACTGCGTGGCCTGATGGAAGGCCGGACCCCGGTCAGGGATATCGACAACGATTCCACGCCCAAGGGCACAGGCGTGCCCAAGGCCGGCAAGCCCAAGAGCCAGAAAAAGCGGGACGACGGGGCCGGCGACACAGGCGGCATGGAGCCCCAGCCCGGCACCTAATGGTCTCTTTTGTGCCTGAGAACATCCAGCAAGGCCGCCCGTTCGCGGGTGGCCTTGTTTTGTGGTTCGAGACTGGCGGGCTTGCCATGGCACCCGGGCTTGATTACCCAGAACGTTGATCCATGGGAGCGAATGGCGTTGGGCAAGAAGATCGATACAAAGACGGAGGGGCTGGACGTCTACGTCTATGTGGCCAAGACTTTCGCCGACAGTCCCTGGCTCCATTATGGTCTGTGGGAGCCGGGCGAACGCCCGACCGTACCGCGCTTGCGCATGGCGCAGGAACGGTATGTGGACCAGCTGCTGACCCTGATCCCGCCCCCGCCGTTGCGCGTGCTCGACATCGGAGGAGGCACCGGCGAAATGGCCAGCCTGCTCGTCTCCAAGGGCTATAGGGTCGACATGATCACGCCCAGCCCGCTCCAGGCGGAGATCGCTGCCGAGAAACTGGGGGCGAACGGGCAGGTGTACGAGACGCGCTTTGAGGATTTCACGGGCAGCGGCCCCTATGATGTGTGTTTGTTTTCCGAGAGTTTCCAGTATGTGAAGCTCGACGCAAGCCTTGAAAAGCTCGAGGCGCTGCTTGCACCCGGTGGTCGCGTGGTGATCGCCGATTGCTTCCGGGCCGATGCGTACAAGGGTGATCGCCAGCCCGGTGGAGGGCACCGGTTTTCCGAGTTTCTCGAACAGATTGCCGCCCACGGCTTCGGGATATTGGATGACCATGACGTGACCGCCGCGGCGGCGCAGTCCATGGCCATCGATCAGAACTTCTACCGGGAGTTCGCCTCCCCCGCGATCGAGCAGATCAGGGGGTTGCTCTCGTCCAGGCGGCCGGTTCTCTACTGGCTGATGGCGAGGGCTTACGGTCTGTTCGTTCCGCGCGCCGAGCGCGAAAACATCAAGGCGCGCCTCAAGGCAGACTATCGCTCGCCCGAAGCCTTCGAGAAGGTCAATACCTACCGGTTCCTGTCCCTCAAACGCCACAAAGACCGGTAAGGGTCCGGCCGCTGTTTACCCCTTCGTGAGGCCGTGCTTCTGATCGGGGACGAACAGGGGTACAATCGATACAAATACCGGCGGCACTGGCGAGGACGGGCGAAATCATGGCGCGCAAATTTTTCGGAACCGATGGCATCAGGGGCCTCGCCAATGGCGAGAAGCTTACCCCCGAACTGGCTTTGCGCGTGGGCATGGCGACCGGGCTTGCGTTTCGGAGGGGCGACTACACCCATCGGGTGGTAATCGGCAAGGATACGCGCCGGTCCGGCTATATGCTCGAATATGCGCTCTCGGCCGGTTTTACCGCCGTAGGCATGGACGTCTTGCTGCTGGGGCCGATGCCCACGCCCGCCGTCGCCATGCTGACCCGCTCGCTGCGGGCCGATATCGGGGTGATGATCTCGGCGTCCCACAATCCCTATGACGACAACGGCATCAAGCTCTTCCGGCCCGATGGCTACAAGCTTTCGGACAGTTTCGAGCTTGAAATCGAAAAGCTGATCGACGCGGACCTTTCGGAGCGACTGGCGCGGGGGCGCAATGTGGGGCGCATTCGCCGGATCGAGGAAGCGCGCACGCGCTATGTGGAATACGCCAAGCGCACCCTGCCGCGCGAGATCGATTTCACAGGGCTAAGGGTCGTGGTCGACTGCGCCAATGGCGCGGCCTACAAGACCGCTCCGGAGGTGCTCTGGGAGCTGGGGGCCGAGGTCATCCCGATCGGGGTTGCGCCGGACGGGTTCAACATCAACGATGGCTACGGGTCGACCGCGCCGGCGGCGCTGATCGACAAGGTCAAGGAAATGCGCGCCGACATCGGCATCGCGCTCGATGGGGATGCGGACCGCGTGCTCGTGGTCGACGAGAAGGGCGAGGTGGTGGACGGCGACCAACTCATGGCGGTCATCGCCTCCTCCTGGCACCGGCGCGGCCAGCTCCAGGGACAGGGTGTCGTCGCCACGGTGATGTCCAATCTCGGTCTTCAGCGGTATCTGGACGGTCTGGGGCTGTCGCTCGAGCGCACCAAGGTCGGGGACCGGTATGTGCTCGAAGCCATGCGCGCCAAGGGCTTCAACGTTGGCGGAGAGCAGTCGGGCCATATCATCCTGTCGGATTTCACCACGACGGGGGACGGGCTGGTTGCCGCGCTGCAATTGCTTTCGGTGGTCCGGGAAGAGGGCAAGCCGGTTTCGGAGATCTGTCATAAGTTCGAGCCCGTGCCCCAACTGCTCCAGAACGTGCGCTACCAGCGCGGCAAGCCTCTGGAAGACAAGTCCATCAAGCAGCTTATCGCGGATTCCGAGGCGCGGCTGGGAAGCGGCGGGCGGTTGATCATCCGTGAGAGCGGCACCGAGCCGGTGATCCGGGTCATGGGCGAGGGCGATGACGCGGTGCTGGTCAACAAGGTGGTGGGCGATATCGTTTCGGCCATCGGGGCCGTGTCCTGATCGAGGCTGACGCCGAGTAATTGAGACTACGGTTAAACAGCGCTTAAGAAGTTTGCACTAATCCTTGTGGCACGGAACTTACATTCGTGCTGATCGAGGGACACCGACATGCGCAAACTTCTCGCAATATTCGCCGTCGGGCTTGCCGTCGCGACACCGCTCACAGCCATGGCGGCCGATCCGGTGACCTATGGTGAGCCGGTCTACAAGGATTACGTACCTTACGTGCCTGAAGTCGACGAGGGGCTGAAGGGCAATTTCTATCTTCGGGGCAGCCTCGGCGGCAACCTCTCGTGGGCCCACAAGGTCAACCACCCCAGCCAGGATCCCTCGGAATTCTCGGTGGATCGCATGGGCCTTGGCTACAGTGCGGGTCTGGGTCTTGGCTACGAGACCGGGCATGGGCCGCGTTTTGACGTCACTGTCGATTATCTGCACAATGAAGGCATGTCGACCGAGATCACTGGCAGTGGGCCGGTAAATACGGGGCGCCATCAATTGCATCTGCGCTCGACCATCGCGCTGGCCAACGCCTATTATGATTTCGGCCTTGGCGATGGCGGGCTGAGCGCGGCAGGCGGTGCCTTTGGCTATGTCGGCGCGGGCGCCGGTATTGCCATCAACCGCATGGCCAATGTCGAACCGGGGGCAGATACGGCCACCAATTGGGGGGGCAACACCTCGTTCGCGGCGGCGGGCATGGTCGGCGCGGGCTATGATTTCGGGTCGATGGTTGCCGATCTTGGCTACCGTGCGCTCTATATCAACAAGCTCGAGAACGACGAAGCGCCCAATCCCTACACGATCGATCACGCCCTGATCCACGAGATCCGCGGCACGCTGCGCTACCGCTTCAACTGAGCGCCATCTTCCATTACCGGACGATGCGAGGGCGCCTTTGGGCGCCCTTTTTCGTGCCCGCGCTAGGTCCCGGGCTGTGGCAAATTCGGGGCAGAATTTCATGACGTTCGCGCCAAGAGGAAGTTTTCATTCAAGTAGATCAGGGTCTGTTCAGTTTGCGATAAGTATCGCGTAGGACCTTAGTCCTTTGTCGACGATGCGCGCCATGCTTGTTTCGCGGAGATTGCTTCTCGGAAATTGAGCGAAAAAAATCTAACATTTTGCTTGGATTTCGACTTCGGCGACTGTGAATTTTCCCGATCACATTTTCGTCATCGTCTCGGGTAAGGGTTTGGGCAGTTCGCGGCTTGGCGGAACCGTTCGGTTATTTCGGCGTTTTTCAACCGCAGGCGTACGAACCAGAAATGGAAAAGGACACCTTATGACGATTTCAAAGCTCATGGTTTCGACAGCGGCCGGCGCCGCGCTCATGCTTGGCGCTGTTGCTCCCGGGATGGCCCAGGAAAACACCGAGCCGGCGATGCCCGAGGCCATGCCCGAGATGAGTGCGCCCACGACCGATTTCTCGGACGCGCAGATCGAATCCTTCGCGGTGGCGTTCGTCGAAGTCAACGAGATCGGTATGAGCTTCGAACAGGAAGCCCAAGCCGCACAGAGCGACGAGGAACTGATGAACCTTCAGGTGCAGGCTCAGGAAGAAATGGCCGCAGCGGTGGAATCCACCGACGGTATTTCAGTTGATGACTACAACATGATCCTCACCGCCGCGCAGTCGGACCCCGAGTTCGGCGCGCAGATCCAAGCAGAGGTGGATGCACTTCTGCAGTAGGGCAGGGCAAGCCCAGGGGCAAACTTGCAAATACGAAAGGATTGACAAATGCGTAAACTGCTCATGCTTCTCGCGTTTCCGATGTTGATGGCCGTCGCTGCTTGCGACATGCCTCCTCCGGAAGATGGCGGCACTCCTCCCGCGGCTCCTGCTCCAGGCATGGATTCGCTTTAGGATAGCTTACAAAGGGCGCCCACCGGGCGCCCTTTTTCATCTGACTGGCTTGTGCAGCACCGCCATGACCACCCCACCTGCAATCAGTCCCCAAAATGCCGCGCCGATGCCCATTATGGTGACCCCCGACGCAGCCGTGACGAAGGTGACGATGGCGGGAAGCCGGGTGCCCTCGGACGCAGTGGCCCCGACCAGGGCGCCGGCAAGGCTGCCCAGAAGAGCCAGCCCGGCAACGGCCTGGATAAGCAGCGGGGGCGAGGCGGCAACAAAGGCTGCGGCCAGGCCCGCGCCCAGCGCCAGCACCACGTAGAAGGCCCCGCCGGACACCGCGGCGATATAGCGCCTCGTGGTATCGGCGCCCGCTTCGGGGCCCGCGCACAGCGCTGCGGTGATCGCCGCGAGATTGATCAGCTTGCCCCCGAGCACCGTGATCGCCATCGAGACGAGGCCCGTGGACACAAAGATCGGGCGAACCGGCGCCTCATAGCCATTGGCGCGGAGCACCGTCAGGCCGGGGATATTTTGCGAGGCCATCGTAACGACGAACAGGGGCACCGCAATTCCGATCATAGCATCGTGGCTGAAGGCGGGGATAACCAGTTGCGGCGCGGGCCAGCTTCCTGCCAGGGCTCCCTCAGGGAGCGGGGTGGTGAACCCGATGACGATCGCCGCGGCGAGGACCGCCAGCGGCACCGCCCAGATGCGGGCGAACCGCAAGGCAAGGGCCCATACAGCGATGATGGGCAGGGCGGACATCGGCATCTGGCTCGCAGCCTCGACGGGTGCGAGGCAGAGGCTGAAGAGGATGCCGGCCAGCATGGCGCTGGCCAGCGGCATCGGAATGGAGGAGACCGCCCGTCCGAACGGCTTCCACACACCGGCTGCAACGACCAGCACGCCGGCGATAAAGAAGGCGCCCACGGCGGCCGGAAACCCGCCTTCGACCGGGCCGGTCGATATCAGGAGCGCGGCTCCGGGGGTGGACCACGCGATGGCGATGGGCATGCGCGACCAGAGGCTGAGCACGATCCCGAGAAGGCCCATGGACAGGGTCAGGGCAAAGAGCCCGGACGCAGCCTCGGCGGGCGTTGCTCCCACGGCGGCCTGTCCCTGGAGCACGATGGCGAAGGACGACGCAAAGCCCACGGTGGAGGCGAGCAGTCCCGCCAGGATCGGCTGGGCGACGGGCGTGGACGCCGGTGTGGATCGTGAAGCCATGATGCGCGTTTCCCGAGGGTCGGTCCCGCGCTTATAATCGCCTGACCGCGGAATGGAAGTTTTGAACTTTGCCGGCTTTTCCAAGGATGATTTCTCATGACCCACAGCGAAACCCAGGCTCGGGAATCCCGGCGCGCGATCGTGACGGGCGGGGCGGGGCTGATCGGCTCGGCCATCGTCATCGCTCTGGCTGCCGAGGGGTGGGAAGTGGCGTGTCTCGATCTCAGGGAAGGGCCAGCGGTCGCCCGGTCTGTTTCATGCGACATCGCCAACGAGGCGTCGGTGTCCGAGGCGTTCGCGACGCTGGGGTGGGATCGGCTCGATCTGCTCGTGAACAATGCCGGGATCGCGGCTGCCCACGGCAAGCCTCTGGTCGATCTTTCGCTCGAGGACTGGCGCAAGGTGCTCGACAGCCATCTGACCGGTGCATTTCTCGTCAGCCGGTCGGCCGTGCCGCTGATGGGCAAGGGCAGTGCGATCGTGAACATGGCCTCAACCCGGGCTTTCATGTCCGAGCCCGACAGTGAGGCCTATGCCGCGGCCAAGGGCGGGCTGGTGGCGCTGACCCATGCACTGGCAGTCTCCCTGGGCCCCGCGATCCGGGTCAACGGGATCGCGCCGGGGTGGATCACCGACAAGACCGGGTTGCGCGATGTCGACCATTCCCAGCATCCCGCAGGGCGCGTCGGGCGACCCGAGGATATCGCGGATGCTGTGCTCTATCTCGCCGATGCGGGCTTTGTGACCGGCCAGATCCTGACGGTCGACGGGGGCATGACGCGCAAGATGATCTACGCCGAATAGAAGGGCGGCCAAGCTCCGCGGCGTCGGGCAATGGTCCCCTTGTCAATCGCTCCGTCCTCCTGTAGAGCCGTCAGTGGGCCATCCCTCCCCAACGAGGGACGACCCATCTGCAAGGATGGAGCACCATGACTGATATGACCGCGGCACACGCCGCCAAGCCGGCTGTTGTGCCGGCCAATCCCAATTTTTCTTCCGGTCCCTGTTCCAAGCGTCCCGGCTGGACGCTGCAAGCGCTCGCCGATGCATTGGTGGGGCGCTCGCACCGGGCCAAGCCGGCAAAGGCGCGCATCAAGCGGGCCATCGACCTGACCCGCGAGCTGCTGGAGGTCCCGGACGACTATCTGGTCGGCATCGTCCCCGCCTCGGACACCGGCGCGGTGGAGATGGCCATGTGGGGCATGCTGGGCGCCCGGGGCGTGGACATGCTCACCTGGGAAAGCTTCGGGGCCGGCTGGGTCACCGACGTGCAAAAGCAGCTCAAGCTCGACGATGTCCGGGTGCTCAAGGCCGATTACGGCCAGCTTCCCGATCTCTCGCAGGTCGATTTCTCGCGCGACGTGGTCTTTACCTGGAACGGCACCACTTCGGGTGTGCGCGTGCCCGATGGCGACTGGATCCCGGCCGACCGGGAAGGGCTCACCATCTGTGACGCCACTTCGGCAGCGTTTGCCCAGAATCTCGATTTCTCCAAGCTCGACGTGGTGACCTTCTCCTGGCAGAAGGCGCTGGGCGGGGAAGCCGCGCACGGCATCCTGATCCTCTCGCCGCGCGCGGTGGAACGGCTCGAAACCTTCACCCCCGAGAACCGGCCCCTGCCCAAGATTTTCCGCCTGACCAAGGGCGGCAAGCTGATGGCCGACGTCTTTGAAGGGGCGACCATCAACACGGTTTCGATGCTGTGCGTCGAGGACGCGGTCGATGCCATGGAATGGGGCAGGTCGATCGGCGGGCTTTCCGCCATGCAGGCCCGCGCCGATGCCAACGCCAAGGCGATCGCGGACTGGGTGGAGCGCACCGACTGGATCGATTTCCTGTGTCCCGATCCGGCGCTGAGGTCCAACACTTCGGTGTGCCTCAAGATCGTCGATCCCGAAGTCGTGGCGCTCGACGATGCGGCTCAGGCCAAGCTGGCCAAGGCCGTGGTCTCAAGGCTCGATGCCGAAGGGGTCGCCTATGACATCGGCGGCTATCGCGACGCGCCCACCGGTTTCCGGATCTGGTGCGGGTCTACGGTGGAAGCGGCCGATATCGAGGCGCTGGTGCCCTGGCTGGACTGGGCTTTTGCCGAGGAAAAGGCGGCGGCGCTCGCTTAGGCCCTGCGGGAGGAGCCGTCATGGCGAGCCTGAACCTGCGCAGCTTTGCTGCCGACACGCTGGCGCTGGTGATTTTTTTCACCATCGTGAGCGGGCTCAACGAGCGCTTCATCGCGGGCATGAGCTGGCAGGAGGTCTCGGTTTCGCGCGCGATCGGCGCCCCCCTCATGGTCCTCACGGCCCGGCCCTACGGCTATTGGCGGGACTGGTTCCTCAAGGCGACCAGCCCGCGTTCGCCCGGCGCGACCCTCGCCATGGACAGCATCGCGCTCCTGGCCTTCCAGGTGCCGATCTACGTGCTCATCATCTTTGCGAGCGGAGCACGCGGGTTGGGGATCGTGACAGGAGCGCTGGGTTTTGCCGCACTGATGCTGGTGCTGGGGCGGCCCTACGGGCTCTGGCTCGAATTCGTCCGCGGGCGGTTCGGGCTTACGGGGCCGGGTCAAAAGCCCATGTCGCTGGGCGGCTAGAGAGTTTTCACCGGGCGGGCGCGCCCGGGTTCCACACGATCATTTTTACGAGGGGGCCAGGTGCCCCCAAGCTGAACAAGGACAAGCGATATGGCCAAGGTACTGGTATCGGACAAGCTCAGCCCCACCGCGGTGCAGATCTTCAAGGACAATGGCGTGGAGGTCGACTACTTGCCCGATCTGGGCAAGGACAAGGACAAGCTGCTCGAGGTGATCGGGCAGTATGACGGGCTTGCGATCCGCTCGGCGACCAAGGTGACCGAAAAGGTCATCGCCGCGGCGACCAATCTCAAGGTGATCGGGCGCGCCGGGATCGGGGTCGACAATGTCGATATCCCGGCGGCGACGGCCAAGGGCATCATCGTGATGAACACGCCCTTCGGCAATTCGATCACCACCGCCGAGCACGCGATCTCGATGATGCTGGCGCTGGCCCGGCAGATCCCGGAAGCGGACGCGTCGACCCGGGCCTCGAAGTGGGAAAAGAACCGCTTCATGGGCGTGGAGGTCACCAACAAGACGCTGGGCCTGATCGGTGCGGGCAATATCGGCTCGATCGTTGCCGACCGTGCGCAGGGCCTCAAGATGAAGGTCATCGCCTATGATCCCTTCCTCACCCCCGAGCGGGCCGTGGATCTGGGCGTGGAGAAGGTCGAGCTCGACGAGCTGCTGGCCAAGGCCGATTTCATCACCCTGCACACCCCGCTGATCGATGCGACCCGCAACATCATCGACGCGGCGGCCATCGCCAAGACCAAGAAGGGCGTGCGGATCATCAACTGCGCGCGTGGCGGGCTGGTCGATGAGGCGGCGCTCAAGGACGGGCTGGAATCGGGCCATGTTGCCGGTGCCGCGCTCGACGTGTTCCTCGAGGAGCCGGCCAAGGACAACCCGCTGTTTGCGTTGCCCAACGTGATCTGCACCCCCCATCTGGGCGCTTCGACGACCGAGGCGCAGGAGAACGTGGCGCTGCAGGTGGCCGAGCAGATCTCGGCCTATCTCAACACCGGCGAAGTCATCAACGCGCTCAACTTCCCCTCGATCACCGCAGAGGAAGCCCCGCGGCTGACCCCGTTCGTGAAACTGGCGGAAATGCTGGGCTCGTTCGCCGGTCAGCTCACCGAAACCGCGATCAAGGGCATCCGGCTCGAGTTCGAGGGCGACGTGGCCGAGCTCAACACCAAGCCCATGGTGGCCGCGGCGCTCAACGGTGTGCTCAAGCCGCTGCTGGGGGACGTGAACATGGTGTCCGCGCCGGTGCTGGCGCGCGAACGCGGTATTGCGATGGAGACCGTCAACCGGGCCCAGCAGGGCGCCTATGACAATTACATCCGGCTCACGGTGCTGACCGAACGCCAGGAGCGCTCGGTGGCCGGGACGGTGTTCTCGGGCGGCAAGCCGCGCATCATCCAGGTCAAGGGCATCAACCTCGAGGCAGAGCTCTCGCCCAACATGCTCTACATCACCAATGAGGACAAGCCGGGCTTCATCGGTCGCCTGGGCACGCTGTTCGGGGAGCTGGGCATCAACATCGCGAACTTCAATCTCGGCCGGCTCGAGCAGGGCAAGGACGCCATCGCGCTGATCTCGATCGACAGCGTTCTGAGCGACGAGCAGCTCGGGCGGGTCTCCGATCTCGAGGGCGTGGTGCAGGCCAAACGCCTGAATTTCGCGCTCTGATCTGACGGCAAAGCCAAAAGAGCTTATGCCCCGCCGGGTTGCCGGCGGGGCATTTTCGTTTACGCGCTGATCGGGCCGGGTCCTCCTGCCGTAACCGAAGGGCAAAAAAAGCGGGAGGACGGGGCGTGCGGATTGCGATCATCGGTGCGGGAATTGGCGGGCTGACCCTTGCCCATGCGCTCAAGGACAGGGCCGAGGTGAGCGTTTTCGAGAAGGGACGCGGGCCCGGCGGGCGGATGTCGACCCGCCGGGACGGGCGGTTCCGGTTCGACCACGGGGCCCAGTGCTTTACCGCAAGGACCGAGCGGTTTTCCCGGTTTCTCGAGCCTTTCGCCGCCCGGGGGATGGTTGCCGAATGGGCCGGAAAGGCGCTCAATCTCGAGGATGGGCGGGTGCTTGGGCCGCGGGTCTGGGCCGAGCGGCATATGGTGGCGGTGCCCGCGATGAACGCGCTGCCGCGGGCTCTCGCGGAGGGCTTGGACGTGCGCGATGGGGTCACCGTTGCGCCGATCAGGGCCGATGGCGGTGGCTGGCGGCTTGCCGACGAGACGGCGGAGGAACTGGGCCGGTTCGACCGGGTGGTGGCGGCGAGCGTCCCGTCCCAGATCGAGCGGTTGTTCGGGGAAATCGAGGGCGAGCACCCACGCTTCCAGCGCCGGGCGGCCAAGCCCTGCCACGCGCTGATGGTGGGGATCGAGGGGCCCTGGAGCGAGGACTGGATTGCCGCCAAGCCCTTGACGGGACCCATCAAATGGATTTCGGCCGATTGCACCAAGCCGGGGCGGGACAGAGGTGTGACGACGCTGGTGGCCCATACGCGCAGCGGCTGGTCGCGGCGCCATCTCGATACGCCCGCCGCGCTTCTGGCGCCGGTGCTGGCCGAAGCGCTCGCGCGGGCGCTGCCCATGACGCTCGGGACGCCCGAGACGGTGGTTGCACATCGCTGGGGCTCGGCGCTGGTGGGCAAGGCGGCCCGGCAGGGACCTTGGTGGGACGGGGCGCGCGGGCTGGGCGCGACCGGGGACTGGGCAGCCACCAGCCGGATCGAGGATGTCTGTCTCGCGGCGCTCGATCTGGCCGCCAGCATGGGGCTGGAAAAATAGCCTTTGCCATGGGATGGCCAATTAATCATACTATACGCTAAAACGGGTTCGTAGACGGACCATGGGGACGACTGCGTAGGGGCGGGGCTCCAGCCGCGTTGCGGGCGAATAATCCCCGTTGCCTGGTTCCCAGTATAGACGGCTGGAGCGCAACCGGGATAAATCGAGCCAGGAACAGGGCAGACAGATGACCATGCAGGCACGAGGCAGCAGGGATACGGGCGGGGGCCCCATCACCCTGCCATCGGCCAAGCGAAAACCACACAATTTCCACGCGCAGGTGATCCATGAGCTGGGCACGGCGATCGTTTCTGGCCGTTTCGGTCAGGACCAGATCCTGCCCGGGGACGCGGAGCTCACCGAGCAGTTCGGGGTCTCGCGCACGGTTCTGCGCGAGGCGCTCAAGACGCTTTCGGCCAAGGGGATGGTTGAAGCGCGCGCGCGGGTGGGCACCCGCGTTCTGGGCCGGGCGCGCTGGAACATGTTCGACAGCGATGTGCTGGCCTGGCATCTGGAAACCGGGCTCGACATCGGCTTCGTGGACGCCCTGGCCGAGGTGCGCATGGCGCTCGAGCCCGAAGCGGCGGCGCTGGCGGCGGCCCGGCGCACCGACCAGCAGGCCGAGCGGCTGAGCCACTGGCTGGACAGGATGGCCGAGCCCGGCCAGAGCGCAAACCAGTTCGCGGTCAATGATTTCGAGTTCCACAAGGTGATCGCGGAAGCCTCGGGCAATCCCTTCATGCTCTCGCTCAGCGCGGTGGTGGAAGTGGCGCTGACCGCGTCCTTTGCCATCTCCTCGCCGGTGGAGGGCGGGGAGGCGTTCGACCGGGCCGTGCGCTTGCACCGTTCGCTGTGCGTCGCGATCGTGGACAGGGAGCCGGAAATGGCCCGCGCGGCGATGCGTCAGGCCATTCAAAGCGGCGTGGACCGGGCCCATCAGGCGCTTGGCGAGGGCGATGCGGCGGCCGATCACCACGCTTGATTGTGCGTGATCTGACGCCAAGAGGCGCTTGTTGGCGATGATTGGCTCTGATCGCCTCTGATCGCCCCGGGTGATCGGCAGACAAAAACGGGATTCTGCCACAATTGCCCTCTTTACAATAAATAATACTATATGCCAGTCTCTGGCCGCTGAACCGGAAAATCGGACAGCAGGTGGGGCGCCGGTCTCGGCGACACCGTTCAAGGGAGAGACACACCATGAAAGCAATCTACCTGGGCCTTGGCGCCCTGGTCGCGTCCACCGCACTGACCGCCATGCCGGTCGCAGCGCAGGACGCCGGCACCGTCGGCATCGCCATGCCGACCCAGTCCTCGGCCCGCTGGATTTCCGACGGCCAGTCCATGGTCGAGCAGTTCGAAGCTGCCGGCTATGCGACCGACCTGCAGTATGCGGAAGACGACATTCCCAACCAGCTCGCCCAGATCGAGAACATGATCGTTCGCGGCGTGGATGCGCTGGTGATCGCCTCGATCGACGGCACCACCCTGACCAATGCGCTGGAATCGGCCGCTGCCGAGGGCATTCCGGTCATCGCCTATGACCGCCTGATCCGTGGCTCGGAACATGTGGACTACTACGCAACGTTCGACAATTTCCAGGTCGGCGTGCAGCAGGGCCAGTCGCTGATCGACGGGCTGGACCTCGAGAACAACGAAGGTCCGTTCAACATCGAGCTGTTCGGCGGCTCGCCCGACGACAACAACGCCTATTTCTTCTATGACGGCGCCATGAGCGTGCTGCAGCCGCTGATCGACGATGGCACCCTTGTCATCCAGTCCGGCCAGATGGGCATGGACACGGTCGGCACCCTGCGCTGGGACGGCTCGGTCGCCCAGGCCCGCATGGATAACCTCTTGTCGGCCCACTACACCGACGAGACGGTCGATGCGGTGCTTTCGCCCTATGACGGGCTTTCGATCGGCATCATCTCCTCGTTGAGCGGGGTGGGCTATGGCAGCGACGACATGCCCATGCCCATCATCTCGGGCCAGGACGCGGAAGTCCCCTCGGTCAAGGCGATCCTTGCCGGCGACCAGTATTCCACAATCTTCAAGGACACGCGCGAACTCGCTCGCGTCACGGTCGGGATGGTCGAAGCGCTGCTCGAGGGCGGCGAGCCCGAGATCAACGACACCGAGACCTATGACAACGGCATCAAGGTCGTTCCTTCCTACCTTCTCGAGCCGGTCCTTGTGACCGAGGAGAACTGGGAAGAGGTCCTCGTGGGCTCGGGCTATTACAGCCGCGAAGAGATCGTGGACTGATCGATCCCTCCCCTGTGACGCGGCGTGCCTCGGGCCGCCGCGTCGCTTTGGTTCTCGCGCCGGCCGGGTGCCGGCCGAGGGCCTGACACGCGTTTGGGGCGAACGGTGATTGCCCTTTGGTCCCGAAAGCGCGATCCTTTTGAAAACCTGGAGCGGTTCGAGCGGTTCTCATGCCGGATCCGCGGACGCCTTCCGGGCGCAAATGACGGTGTGCCATGACCGCCCTTCTCGAAATGAAGTCCATTTCCAAGACGTTTCCGGGCGTTCGGGCGCTCGACAACGTCAACATGACCGTGACCGCGGGCGAGATCCACGCGCTCGTGGGCGAGAACGGGGCGGGCAAGTCCACGCTCATGAAGGTGCTCAGCGGGGTCTATCCCCATGGCGAGTACGAAGGGGAGATCCTTTTCGAGGGCACCGAGCGCCATTTCCACGGGATCGCCGATTCCGAGCGTGCCGGCATCGTCATCATCCATCAGGAACTGGCGTTGATCCCGCTGCTCTCGATCGCCGAGAACATCTTTCTGGGCAATGAGCGCGCCAAAAACGGGATCATGGACTGGGCCGAGACGTTCAAGCGCACAGAAGACCTGCTCAAGCGCGTCTCGCTCAAGGAGAACCCGCGCACCAAGATCACCCATCTGGGGCTGGGCAAGCAGCAACTGGTCGAGATCGCCAAGGCGCTGTCCAAGGAGGTCAAGCTTCTGATCTTGGACGAGCCGACCTCCAGTCTCAACGAAAAGGATTCCGAGGCGCTGCTCGATCTTCTGGTCGAGCTCAAGGGCAGGGGTGTGGCCTCGATCCTGATTTCCCACAAACTCAACGAGATCACGCGCGTCGCCGACCGGATCACGGTGCTGCGCGACGGCTCGACGGTCTCGACGCTGGACTGCCACAGCCAGGATATCTCGGAAGCCGACATCGTGCGCGACATGGTGGGGCGCGAGCTCAAGGACCGGTTCCCCCAGCGCAAGGTGGCGCTGGGCGAGACCGTGTTCGAGGTGCGCAACTGGACCGTCCACCACCCGATCCATGCCGAGCGCAAGGTGGTCAAGGACGTGAGCTTTTCGGTGCGGGCCGGAGAGGTAGTCGGCATTGCCGGTCTGATGGGCGCGGGGCGGACCGAGCTCGCCATGAGCCTGTTCGGGCGCTCCTATGGCCAGCACATTTCGGGCGAGGTGCTGATGGGCGGCAAGCCTGTCGATGTTTCGAGCGTGCCAAAGGCCATCGCCAACGGGCTGTGCTACGCCACCGAGGACCGCAAGACCTACGGGCTGGTGCTGATCAACGACATTCGCCACAACGTGCCGCTCGCCAATCTGGGGGGCGTGTCCAAGGGGCTGGTCGTCGATGCCCATGCCGAGCGCGACGTGGCCCAGCGCTATCGCGAGCGCATGTCGATCAAGAGCTCGGGGATCGACCAGAAGACCGGAAACCTGTCGGGCGGCAACCAGCAGAAGGTGGTCCTGAGCAAATGGCTTTATGCCGAGCCGGACGTGCTGATCCTGGATGAACCCACGCGCGGGATCGACGTAGGCGCCAAATACGAAATCTACACGATCATCAACGACCTCGCCGCAGCGGGCAAGGCGGTGGTGGTCATCTCCTCGGAAATGCCCGAACTGCTGGGGATATCGGACCGTATCCACGTGATGAACGAGGGCCGGTTCGTGGGCGAAATGCCGGTCTCCGAGGCCTCCCAGGAAAAGATCATGTCCCTGATCGTGCGCAGCAGCGGGGCGGCCGCCGCCTGACCCCGAGACCGACGCGCGAAAGCGAGAAACAGCGAGACACCACTATGGCTGACATTACAGAGACCAGGCGCGAAGGCGGGCAGATGGCGACCCTTGCCTATCTGCGCAACCACATGCGCGAATACGGCATCCTGTTCGCACTGATCGCGATCATGGTGTTCTTCCAGATATCGACGGACGGCATCCTGCTGCGTCCCACCAACCTCACCAATCTGGTGCTGCAGAACTCCTATATCGTGATCATGGCGGTGGGGATGCTGCTGGTGATCGTGGCCGGCCATATCGACCTGTCGGTGGGCTCGGTGATGGGGTTCATCGGGGCGCTGGCCGCGGTTCTGGTTGTGCAGATGGGCATTCCCTGGCCCATCGCGGCGATCATGTGCCTGGCCGTGGGCGCAGCCATCGGGGCCGCGCAGGGCTACTGGATCGCTTACTGGCGCATTCCCTCCTTTATCGTCACGCTTGCGGGCATGCTGGTGTTCAAGGGCCTGATGATGGTGCTGCTCAAGGGCCAGTCGGTGGGCCCGTTCCCCGAGGCGTTCCGATCCATCGCCTCTGGCTTCATTCCCGACGTGTTCGGTCTCGAGGGCTTGCACCTGACGTCCCTGCTGCTCGGCATCGGGACCGCAGCAATTCTCCTCGCGCTCTCGATCAGCGCACGGCACAAGGAACAGCGCCAGGGCGCGCCCGAGGAGCCGTTCGCGTTCTTTGCGGCCCGCAACGCGATCGTCGTCTTCGCGATCGTCTATCTCACCTATCTGATGTCGACCTCGCGCGGGCTGCCCAATGTCTTCATCGTGATGGCGATCCTGATCGTGGCCTACAGTTTCGTGGCCAAGCACACCACCATCGGGCGCCGCATCTACGCGGTGGGCGGCAACAAGAACGCGGCCAAGCTCTCGGGCATCAATGCCGAGCGGCTGACGTTCCTGACCTTTGCCAATATGGGCATGCTGGCCGCGCTCGCCGGGCTGGTCTTTGCCGCCCGGCTCAACATGGCGACGCCCAAGGCCGGCGAGACCTTCGAGCTGGACGTGATCGCGGCGGTGTTCATCGGCGGGGCCTCAATGGCCGGCGGCGTGGGCACGGTCGTGGGCGCGGTGGTCGGTGCGTTCATCATGGGCGTGATGAACAACGGCATGTCCATCATGGGCATCGGCATCGACTGGCAGCAAATGATCAAGGGGCTGGTCCTGCTCGCCGCCGTGATCTTCGACGTCTACAACAAGAACAAGGCGGGTTGACGGGACGGTCCGGGCGGTGAGCTCTGCTCTGGCGCCCGGACCCCCCGCCATTCCGCCCTGATGCCGGCCACCGCTTTCCTTCCCTTTCCGGTGGCCGGCAACATCATCTGACCCAGGAGTTTTTGCAGTGATCCATCTTTCCCAGATCGTCGACGCTGAGGGCGCGCGCCATGTGGTTGCCCGCAAGGGGCAGACGGCCCATACCGTTCCCGGCATCTCCAGCGTTATCGAGCTCGCCCGCGCCGCGATTGCGGCCGGACGCGGGCTTGTGGACGAGATCGAGGGGCGGGGCGAGGGCGAGGCGGTGGACCTTGGAGCGGCCGCCGCCGAGGGACGGGTGCTGGCCCCGGTCGATCACGAGGATCCCGCCCACCTGCACCTGACGGGCACCGGGCTGACACATCTGGGCTCGGCCACCACGCGCGATTCCATGCACGCCAAGGCCAGGCAGGCCGAGGCCGACGACGCTGCGACCGATTCCATGAAGATGTTCCAGATGGGACTGGCCGCGGGCAAATCGGCGGACGGGAAATGCGGGGTGCAGCCCGAATGGTTCTACAAGGGCAATGGCCATGCGCTGGCCGCGCCGGGCGCGCCGATCCCTTCGCCGTGCTTTGCGCTCGACGCGGGCGAGGAGCCCGAGATCGCGGGAATCTATCTCATCGCCGATGACGGTACCCCGATGCGGATCGGGTTCGCGCTGGCCAACGAGTTTTCCGACCACGTCACCGAGCGGCAGAACTATCTCTACCTCGCGCACTCCAAGCTGCGGTACGCCTCGGCGGGACCCGAGATTCTGGTGGGCGATCTGCCGGCCCATGTCGAGGGCAGCTCGCGCATCCGGCGCGGGGGCGCGGTGATCTGGGAAAAGCCGTTCCTTTCGGGTGAGGACAATATGAGCCACACCATCGCCAATCTCGAGCATCACCATTTCAAATACGACATCTTCCGCAAGCCGGGGGATGTGCATGTGCACATGTTCGGGACCGCGACGCTCTCGTTTGCCGACGGGATCTCGACCGAGGACGGGGATATGTTCGAGATCGAGGCGGCCCAGTTCGGCCTGCCGCTCAAAAATCCCATCTCCGTCGACGGGACGACCGATCCGACCGCGCTGGTCATGGTCAAGGCGCTCTGAGGGGACGGACGATGGCATTTTCCAAGGCCCAATGGCCGCGCAGGCTGCGGAGCCAGGAGTGGTATTCGGGCACTTCGCGCGACGCGATCTATCACCGGGGCTGGCTCAAGAACCAGGGCTATCCGCACGATCTGTTCGACGGGCGGCCGGTGATCGGCATCCTCAACACATGGTCGGATCTCACCCCCTGCAACGGGCATCTGCGCGAGATTGCAGAGAAGGTGAAGGCGGGGATCTGGGAGGCGGGCGGTTTCCCGGTGGAAGTGCCGGTGTTCTCGGCCTCGGAAAATACCTATCGGCCCACGGCGATGATGTTTCGCAACCTTGCGGCGATGGCAGTGGAAGAGGCCATGCGCGGCCAGCCCATCGACGGGGCGGTGCTGCTGGTGGGCTGCGACAAGACCACCCCTTCGCTGCTCATGGGCGCGGCCTCCACCGATATCCCCTCGATCGTTGTGACCGGCGGGCCGATGCTCAATGGCTGGTTCCGGGGCGAACGGGTGGGCTCGGGCACCGCGCTCTGGCAGATGAGCGAGGCGATCAAGGCCGGGGAGATGACGCCGGACGAATTCCTCGAGGCCGAGCAGGCCATGAGCCGGTCGTCGGGCAGCTGCAACACCATGGGCACGGCCTCGACCATGGCCTCGATGGCCGAGGCCCTGGGCATGGCGCTTTCGGGCAATGCGGCAATCCCGGCGGTGGATGCGCGCCGGCGCGTGATGGCGCAGCTTTCGGGCCGGCGGATCGTGGAGATGGTCAAGGACGACCTCAAGCCGTCCGACGTGATGACCCGGGCCGCGTTCGAGAACGCGATCCGCACCAATGGCGCGATCGGGGGCTCGACCAATGCGGTGGTGCACCTTCTGGCGCTGGCGGGGCGCGTGGGGCTCGACGTCACGCTCGAGGACTGGGACCGGCTGGGCCGGGACGTGCCCACGATCGTCAACCTGATGCCTTCGGGCAAATACCTGATGGAAGAGTTTTTCTATGCCGGCGGGCTGCCCGTGGTGCTGCGTTCGCTGCTCGAGGGCGGCAAGCTGCATGGCGATGCGCTGACGGTGTCGGGCCGCACGATGGCCGAGGAGGTCGCCGAGGCCAAGAACTGGAACGAGGACGTGATCCGTCCCGTGGACAAGGCGCTGACCGCACAGGGCGGGATCGCGGTGCTCAAGGGGAACCTCGCGCCCGACGGGGCGGTGCTCAAGCCCTCGGCGGCGTCCGAGCACCTGATGGTCCATCGCGGCCGTGCGGTGGTTTTCGAGGACATCGACGACTACAAGGCCAGGATCAACGACGAGGCGCTCGAGATCGACGAGACCTCGATCATGGTGATGAAAAATTGCGGGCCGCGCGGATATCCCGGCATGGCCGAGGTGGGCAATATGGGCCTGCCGCCCAAGGTGCTGCGCAAGGGGATCAAGGACATGATCCGGATTTCCGACGCGCGCATGAGCGGCACCGCCTATGGCACGGTGATCCTGCACACCTCTCCGGAAGCGGCAGTGGGCGGGCCGCTGGCCATCGTGCAAACGGGCGATTTCATCGAGGTGGACGTGCCCAACCGGCGGCTGCATCTCGATGTCCCCGACGCCGAGATCGCCGAGCGGCTGGCACAGTGGACGCCTTTGCCCGACCAGCCGCAATCGGGCTATGCGCGGCTTTATCTCGATCACGTCCAGGGTGCGGACACCGGCGCGGATTTCGACTTCCTCGTGGGCTGCCGCGGGAACGAAGTCCCGCGGGAATCGCATTAGCGGCGGTTTTCGGCTACCCACGTCCCGAGAGCCTCGACGCTCGATCACAAAACAAGGCGGGAGACGCTCAATGGCGCCGCACAAGGTCGCACTCGTCGGTCTGGGCAAGATCGCCCATGACCAGCACATCCCGGCAATCGCCGGAAACCCCGATTTCGAGCTCGCCGCGGTGGTGAGCCGGAACGCCACGCTCGAGGGGGTGGACTGTTTCACCTCGCTCGAGGCGATGCTCGAGGCCCGGCCCGATATCGACGTGGTTTCGCACTGCCAGCCGCCCCAGCCGCGCTTTGCCATGGCGGCGACAACGATCGCTGCGGGCCGGCACACGCTTCTGGAAAAGCCCCCGGGGGCGACGGTGGCCGAGGTCGAGACGCTCAAGGGGCTCGCGGCGGACAAGGGCGTGGTGCTGATGACCACCTGGCACTCGCGCCATGCGGCGGCGGTGGAGCCGGCGCGCCAATGGCTCGCGGGCAAGCGGATCGCGCGCATCGAGATCGCCTGGCGCGAGGATGTGCGCCGCTGGCATCCGGGGCAGGCCTGGATCTGGGAGCCGGGGGGGCTCGGGGTGTTCGATCCCGTGAGCAACGGGCTTTCGATCCTCACCGCGATCCTGCCCGATCCGGTGCACGTCACCGGTGCGGTTCTCGATTTTCCTGAGAACTGCCAGACCCCGATCGCCGGGCGCGTGCAGTTCACCGACGCGCACGGCACTCCGATCAGCGGGGATTTCGACTGGCTCCAGACCGGGCCCCAGAGCTGGGACATCACCGTGTGGACCGATGGGGGGCAGCTCGCGCTCTCTTCTGGCGGCGCCAAGATGGCGGTCGACGGGGAGATCCGGGTCGAGGCCGGGGATGCGGAATATCCGGGCATTTACGAGAAAGCCGCCGGGCTCCTGGCGGACGGGCAGAGCGATGTGGACGCCGCGCCGCTGCAACTGATCGCCGATGCGTTCTTGCTGGGGGAACGGCGGATCGTGGCTCGGTTCGAGGATTGAGCTGGGGGCTGAACCGCTGCAGGACCCCTCACCCCCGGCCCCTCTCCCTCAAGGGGAGAGGGGGGCTCCCTTGGCTGGTGATGTGCCTCATCCTTGGCCATTCGCGCCTAGCGTTCATGGTCTTCTTCGGATCCTTCAACGGGCGGGGTGTCAGTTTGCGCGCAACTCGGACGCGCAGCATTGGGCGCGGCTGCAGGATCCCTCACCCCCGGCCCCTCTCCCTCAAGGGGAGAGGGGGGCTCGCTTGGCTAATGCTGCGCCCTCGTCCGTGACCATTCGCGCCTAGCGCTCATGGCCTTCGGCGGCTCCCATCGCTCCACCGAAGCGATGGGTCGCTTGCGCGACCGCGTTGAAGTCTCCCTCAATAGAAGAGGGGGGCTCGTTCCAAATGGGCTGGGCCGGCTTTCCCTTCTCCCCTTGAGGGAGAAGGTGGGCTTTCGCGATAGCGAAAGGTCGGATGAGGGGTTTGGAGCGCTCCGGCAGATACGGGTTGCCGTGATTGCCCCACCCGGCCTTGGCTCGCATGGCGGTCATAGTTTTGTTCGGCCTCTCCGCAAGAACAAGGCGCTTAGGGGTAGGATGCGTCCGGCCAAAAGGTTGGTGAGTGCGGAAGCGCTGCTGACCCCTCACCCCCGGCCCCTCTCCCTCAAGGGGAGAGGGGGGCTCGCTTGGCCAAGGCTGCGCCCTCGTCCGTAACCATTCGTCCCTAGCGCTCATGGTCTTCTGCGGCTCCCATCGCGGCACCGGGGCGATGGGTCGCTGGCGCGGGCGCCTTGAAGTCCCTCAAGGGGAAAGTGGGCTTCCTTGGCGTGTGCTGCGCCCTCGGCCGTGACCAAAGCGCAGACGGTTTTGGAGTCGGCCTGCGCCCTTCTCTTCAAGGCGGGATGGGGAGGGCGGGTCAGAGCGTTGTGGTCGCCTCAGTCCTGGCCGAAGGCGCCCGGGGGGGTGGTGCGGACGATATCGGCGGCGCGGTAGAGGTGGAGGCGGAGGGTGCGTTGGGCGGCGTCGGGGTCGCGGTCGAGGATGGCGGTGGCGATCAGGCGGTGTTCGGACACCGAGCTCTCGAGCGTCCGGGCCGAGAGGGCGAAGCGGATCTGGGAAAGGATGAGGGCGAGCTGGAGGCGGCTGCTGACGGCGGCGAGCTGGGAATTGCCCGAAGCGGCAAGGATGGCGGCGTGGAAGGCGTGGTTTTCCGCGATGTAGCCGGCGTCGGTGCTGCGGGGATGGGGCTCCCAGATGGGCGCGATCCCGGCCTCGAACCGCTCGCGGATGTCGGGCAGGGCCATGCGCTGGGAGGCGCGGCGGGCGGCGAGTGCTTCCAGCTCGGTGCGGATTTCGAACAATTCGAGCGCCTCGATGCGCGAGAACCGGCGCACCAGAGCGCCGCGATTGGGCACGATCTCGATCAGGCCCTCGGCGGCGAGCTTGCGGAACGCCTCGCGCAAGAGGCCCCGGCCCACCCCATAGGCCGCGGTGAGATCGGCTTCCACCAGACGCTGGCCGGGGGCGAACCGGCCGCCGGCGATGGCGCGTGCCAGGCTGTCGGCCAGCGTACCGGCCTTCTGGCCGTGTGCGGGCCCCGCGGCAGGGACGTCCGTGCGGGCCGAAACGGCGGGGCGCTCGATCTGTTCGGACTGATTTGACACTGCGTTCACCTCCCCATGCCTGCTTGACCGCACTCGTATTGTCCTACAACATTGACCTATAATAACAGGGAGGTAAAGCCATGATGATCGGCAAGGCCGGTGCGGCCACAACGGCAATCAGCACGGCGGACGCGGATTCGCTGACCGTGAGGGGCCGCGACCTCTGCGGCGACCTGATGGGGTCGATGAGCTTCACGTCGTATTTCTTCCTGCTTCTGACCGGGCGCGAGCCGACCGAGGACCAGCGCTATTTTCTCGACGTGCTGCTGGTGGCGATCGCCGAGCACGGGCTGGTGCCGACCAACCAGGTGGCGCGCATGACGCTGGCGTCCGATCCCTCCGCGCTCCAGGGCGCCGTGGCCGCAGGGATTCTGGGCTGCGGCAGCGTGGTGCTGGGGACCGCGCAATATTGCGCCGATTTCCTCGTTGCGGCCCGGGAGCGGATCGGCGACGGGGATGCGGACGAAGGGCTGGAAGAGATGATCGGGGAAATCCGGGCGCGGGGAGACAAGGTGCCCGGCTTCGGCCATCCGCTGCACAAGCCGCGCGACCCGCGCGCCGAGCGGATTTTCGAACTCGCCCATGAGCGCGGGGTGGCGGGCGCGCATATTGCGCTCGCGCAGAAAAGCGCGGCGGCGGTGGAAGCGGTCTGGGGCAAGCCCCTGACGCTCAACGTTTCGATGGCCATTGCCGCGACGCTTCTGGACCTCGACTTCCCGCCCAAGATCGTCAAGGGCATCCCGATTCTGGCGCGCACCGCGAGCCTTCTCGCCCATCTGGCCGAAGAGCAGGAGACCCCGATCGGGTTCCTGATGGCGGCGCGGGCCGAAGAGGCGATTGCCTACGCGGGAGACAAGGAGTGAACGCCATGAGCTCGGCCGACGCGGATGCGCTTTACCGCCGCCAGATCGCATACCTGTTCGAGCGCTCGCAGTTTTATCGCGAGCGGCTTGCGGAGGCGGGGTTCGGCAGCCCTGAAAATGTCGGCGGGCTGGCCGATATCGGCAGGCTGCCCTTTACCGAAAAGAACGATCTGCGCGCCACGGTCGATGCGGATCATCCGATCGGCACCCACCTTGCCGCCAAGATGGACGACGTGGTTCGGATCTATTCGACCTCGGGGACCACGGGGTCGCCGTTCTACATTCCGCTGACGGCGCGCGATCTGGAGGACTGGATCGCGGTCTCGATGCGGTCCTATGCGGCCTCGGGGATCACGGCGGACGACCGGATCGTCTCGACCTACAATGCCGGCCCGTTCGTTGCCGGGGCGACGATCGATGCGTTCTCGCGGGCCGGGCTGACCCAGATTCCGGTGGGGGCGGGCAACACCGAGCGGCTGATGGCGGCGGTCCAGAAACTGGGGCCCACGGCCATGGCGCTGACCCCGTCCTATGCGCTCCATCTGGCCGAATGGGCGGAAAAGCGGGACATCGATCTGGCCGGTTCGACCGTCAAGCGGCTGCTGGTGGCCGGTGAGCCGGGGGGGAGCGAACCCACCCTGCGCGCGCGGCTCGAAAGCGCCTGGGGCGCGACGGTGACCGAAGCCATGGGGATCGGGGACATCTCGATCTCGCTCTGGGGCGAGTGCGAACACAAGGATGCCATGCATTTCGCCGGTGACGGTTATGTCCATATCGAGCTGATCGACCCGGTGTCGGGGGAGGTGATCCCGATGGAGGACGGGGCCGAGGGCGAGATGGTCTACACCCATCTGCGGCGCGAGGCTTCCCCGCTGCTGCGGTTCCGAAGCCGGGACCATGTGGTGGTCAAGACGGGCACCTGCGCCTGCGGGCGCACCGGGCCGCGCATCCGCTGCATCGGGCGCACCGACGACATGCTGATCGTGCGCGGGGTCAATCTGTTCCCCACCGCGCTGCGCGAGGTGGTGGCCCGGTTCGCGCCCGAGGTTTCCGGGGTGATCTCGATCCGGCCCTCGGCCAAGGGCGTCAAGCAGAGCCCGCCGCTTCCCGTGCAGGTGGAGCTGGCAGAGGGGGTCGAGCCCGACGAGGGCCTTGCCGAGGCGATCACCAAGGCAATCCGCGACACGCTGATCGTGTCGACCCGGGTCGGTCTGGTGGCCTGGGGGAGCCTGCCGCGTACCGACTACAAGTCCAAGCTCGTCGACTGGTCCGACGCATCAAGCCAAGGAGGAGACTGACAATGCGCAAGATGCAGACCCAGGGGGTCCATCACATCACCATCATGGGAGCCGACCGGCAGACCTCGATCGATTTCTGGGAGGGGACGCTGGGCATGCCCTTCATCTTCGACCAGCCCAATCTGGATCGGGCGAGCGAGAGCCACCTTTATTTCGATCCCGGTGACGGACGGCTGATCACGATCTTTACCGACGAGGAGCGCACGCCGGACGCGACACAGACCCCGGCCGATCAGGGTGCGGTGCACCATATCGCGTTTTCGGTCTCCCAGGCGACGTTCAAGCAGCTCGTCGAGCGGCTCGACGAGCGCGGGATCAAGCATTCGGGGCCCAAGGACCGGGGCTTCATGGATTCGATCTACTTCCGCGACCCGCTGGGGCTGTTGATCGAGCTGGCGTCCTACCGGTTCGATCCCCCAGAGGGACGCACCCATGCCGAAGTGCTCTACGAGGCGCATCTGATCCGGGTGGAACGCGGGGACTACAACATCGCGGAAATCCACCTTGCGGACGCCATCGAGAAGATGACCGAGGCGCGCTTTGCCTCGCTCTCGAGCGACCGCAGCCCCAAGAACCCCTATCGCAGCTAAACTCTATCCAAGGCAAAGGAGGAATGCCGACATGAAACTCTACATGCACCCCGCCTCGATCACTAGCCGCCCGGTTCGCCTGTTCATCGCGGAAAAGGGGCTCGCTGTCGACGAGCAGATCGTGGACCTTTTCACCGGCGAGCACCATCAGGAGCCGTTCTTGGCCATCAACCAGAGCCGGCTGGTGCCGGTGCTCGAGGATGGGGATGTGCGCCTGACCGAGAGCGCCACCATCCTGCGCTATCTGGCCGAAAAGAACGGGCTGGCCGAATACCCCACCGACCTCGTGGCCAAGGCCAAGGTCAACGAGGTGATGGACTGGGTGAACTCGAACTTTTATCGCGACTGGGGCTACAACCTCTGCTACCCGCAGCTTTTCCCGCACCACAAGCGCCCGACCGACGAGGGCCATCGGGTGGCGGTGGAATGGGGGCGCGACAAGTCCCATTTCTGGATGCAGGTGCTCAACGACAAATGGCTGGGCGACGGGCGGACCTATCTCACCGGCAGCGAGATCACGGTGGCCGATTATTTCACCGCCTCGATCGTTGCGCTGGGCCATGCGATCCGGTTCGATTTTTCGGCCTATCCCAATGTCGAGGCATGGCTGGGACGCATGAAGGCCCTGCCGCACTGGGCGGCGGTGTCCGAACAGCTCGAGGGGTTCAACGCCTCGCTTGAGGGTCAGAAATTCGTCGCCTGAGCGACCGGACGGGGGCCCCGGCGTGGGCCCCCGATCGCGATTGCCAACTAACATTTCAGTTGGCAATCAGCGCGCGGGGCACTATGTCATCGCCCCATGAGCACATTGATCGAAACCCTGCGGGGGGTTGTCGGCCCGCGTCACGTTCTGGTTGGCGATCGCGCCACGCGGCGCTATCGCAAGGGGTATCGCTTCGGGGAGGGCCATGTGCTCGCCGTGGTGCGACCGGGCACGCTGCTCGAGCAGTGGCGTGCGCTCAAGGCGTGTGTCGAGGCCGATATCATCGTCATCGTGCAGGCGGCCAATACCGGGCTCACCGGCGGCTCGACGCCTGACGGGGACGCCTACGACCGGCCCATCGTCATCTTCTCGACCCTGCGCATGACGCGGATCGACCTGCTCGACGGGGGCAAGCAGGTGGTGTGCCTGCCCGGCGCCACGCTGGACCGGCTCGAAAAGACCATCCGCCCGCTGGGGCGCGAGCCCCATTCGGTGATCGGGTCCTCGTGCATCGGGGCGTCGGTGACCGGCGGGGTGTGCAACAATTCGGGCGGATCGCTGATCCAGCGCGGGCCCGCCTATACCCAGCTTTCGCTCTTTGCGCAGGTCGATGCGAGCGGGCGGCTCAACCTCGTCAATCATCTTGGGATCGAGCTGGGGGAGGACCCCGAGACGATCCTGTCGCGGCTCGACCGGGGCGAATACAGTCCCGAGGACGTCATGGCGTCGGAGAACCAGTGGGCCTCGGACCGGGAATACAACCGGCATGTGCGCGATATCGAGGCCGATACCCCGGCCCGGTTCAACGCCGATCCGCGCCGGCATTACGAGGCGTCGGGCTCGGCGGGCAAGCTGGCGGTCTTTGCGCTCAGGCTCGACACCTTCGCGGCGGACAAGGACACCGGGGTTTTCTATATCGGGACCAATGACCCGGCCGATCTGGCGAAAATCCGCCGGCACATCCTTGCCAATTTCGAGAATTTGCCGATCCAGGGGGAGTATATCCACCGGGAGGCCTATGACATCACGCGCAAATACGGCAAGGACCTCTACCTCCTGATCCACCATTTCGGCACCGACACCGTGCCCAAGGCCTTTGCGGCCAAGAGCTGGGTGGACGGGATGACCGAGAAGGTCGGGCTGGGCGGGGCGATCAGCGACCGGCTGGTGCAGCTTGCGGTCAAGCTCTTTCCCGAGCATCTGCCCAAGCGCATGAACGCCTATCGCGACACCTACGCCCACCATCTCATGCTCAAGATGGGCGGGGCGGGGATCGCCGAGGCGCGGGACTTTCTCGGCGCGATGTTCCCCACGGCGAGCGGGGATTTCTTCGAATGCGACGCGGCGGAAGGCAGGGCGGCGTTCCTGCACCGGTTCGCGGTGGGGGGCGCGGGTGTGCGCTACCGCACGATGCATCCCGATACGGTCGAGGATATCGTGGCCATGGACGTGGCGCTGCCGCGCAATGCGGCGGAATGGTTCGAAACCCTGCCGGCGGAGATCGAGGCCAAGATGGAGGCCAAGATCTATTGCGGGCACTTTTTCTGCCACGTCATGCACCAGGATTATCTGGTGAAAAAGGGCGTGGACTGCGAAGCGCTCGAACACGAACTTTGGGCATTGCTCGACGCCCGGGGCGCGGAATATCCTGCCGAGCACAATGTCGGCCATCTCTATTATGCCAAGCCCGAGCTGGTGGACTTCTACAGATCGCTCGATCCGACCAACACCTTCAATCCCGGCATCGGACACACGTCCAAATGCCGGCACTGGGCGGATGAGAGCGGCGCACACAACCATGACGGGAGGACGCACGCACATGCTCAAGGGAATTGATCCGATCCTGGGACCGGACGCGCTTTACGTGTTGAGGGCCATGGGCCATGGCGACGATCTGGTGATCGTGGACGCCAATTTTCCCGCCTTCGCCACGGCCCAGCAGACGCCCTATGGCAAGCCGGTGCATTTCGATGCGCCGCTGCGCGACGTGGTGCGCGCCGTGCTCTCGGTGATGACCATCGACGGGTTCGTCGATGACGCGGTGGCGCGCATGGAAGTGGTGGGCAAGCCTGACGAGATGCCCGAGGCTGTGGCCGAGGTCCAAGGCATCGTCACCGATGCGGGCGGCACGATCACCAGCCTCGAGCGCTTCGCGTTCTACGAGCGCTCCAAGAAGGCGTTTGCGATCTTTTCCACCAATGAGCGGCGGTTCTACGCCAATCTCGCGATCCGCAAGGGCGTGATCGGCCCCGAGGGTTGATCGGCGCGCGGGCGGGGCGACGCCCGTCCATTCAAGAACACTGACGGGAGAAGGGCATGGACCTCAACCTCAAGGGCAAGGTCGTCATCGTGACGGGCGGCGGTTCGGGCATCGGGGCAGCCATTTCGCTCGGGCTGGCCGAGGAAGGCGCCATTCCCGTGATCGCGGGGCGCAGCCCGCTGACCCCGGAGTTCACCGCGCAACTGGACGCGGCCGGGGGGCAATACCTGTTCGTGCAGGGCGAACTCAGCGAAGACGCCAATTGCGCGGCGGTGGTCGAGGGGGCGCTTGCCGCCTATGGCCGGATCGACGGGCTGGTCAACAATGCGGGGCTCAATGACGGGGTGGGGCTGGACGCCAGTCCGGACGCATTCCGCGCCTCGCTCGAGCGCAACCTCGTCCATTATTTCACCATGGCGCATCTGTGCGTGCCCGAGCTGCGCAAGACAAGGGGGGCGATCGTCAACATCTCGTCGAAAACCGCGGTGACCGGACAGGGCGGCACCAGCGCCTACACCGCCGCCAAGGGCGCCCAGCTTTCGCTGACCCGGGAATGGGCGACCTCGCTGCGCAAGGATGGCATCCGCGTCAATGCGGTGATCCCCGCCGAGGCGATGACCCCGCTCTATGAGAAATGGCTTTCGACCTTCGAGAACCCCGAGGCCAAGCTGGCCGAGATCACGCGGCGCATTCCGCTTGGTCAGCGCATGACCGAGCCGCGCGAACTGGCCGACGCTGTGCTGTTCGCGCTGTCGGACCGCGCGGGCCACACCACGGGCCAGTGGCTGTTCGTGGATGGCGGGTATACCCATCTGGACCGGGCGCTCGATTAGGGCGTTCCTGCTACTGTGAGAGCGTCGGGCCGCGCGTTCGTGGGAACACTCTAGCTACCCTCGATCAACCGACCGTCTTCGAGGCGATAGCGGCGGGCGGTGAGGGCGGTGATTTCATCGGGCTGGTGGGAGACGAGCAGGGCATGCCAGCCGCGTGCGGCGACCAGCGCGCCGATGAGATCGCGGATGGGGGCAATGGTTTCGGCGTCGAGCCCGGAAAAGGGTTCGTCGAGCAGGAGCACGGGGCGGTTGCGCAGGAGCGTACGGGCAAGCGCGACCCGCTGGCGCTGGCCGCCCGAGAGCTCGGAGGCCTTGCGCCCGCCCATGCCGGCCAGGCCCATTTCCGCCAGCGCCTGTTCGACCGCCGCGTCCGAGGCCCGCGCCCTGGGGCCAAGCCCCAGCGCGACATTGGCGGCTGCCGAGAGGTGGTCAAAGAGATTGTCGGCCTGGAACAGGATCGAGACCGGGCGCTCTTCGGGCGGCAGGCCCACCAGCGAGCGGCCATCGAGCCTGATGTCCCCGCTTGCCGGATCGAGAAAGCCGGCGACCAGATCGAGCAGGGTGGATTTGCCCGAGCCCGAAGGGCCCACCAGCCCCACGATCTCGCCGGGGGCCGCCGAGAGCGAGAAGTCATAGGCCTGCTCGGATCCGCGGTGGCGGAAGGTCAGCGCATCAATCTCGAACATGAGCCAGCCTTTCAAACAGGCGCGGGATGACGAGGAAGGCGGTGACGCTCAGGATCAGCAGCAGGGCGGCGATGGCTTCGGCATCATTGGTGCGGTAGGCGCCCAGCGCGCGGAACATCAGCCAGGGCAGGGTGGAAAAGCTCTCGGTGCCAAAGAGCGAAATGACCCCCAGATCGCCCAGCGAGAAGACGAAGGCGAGCGCTGCCGCATAGCCCATGGGGCGCGCGAGCAGCGGCCATTCGAGCATGCGCCACTGGCTGGGGCCCGACAGGCCCAGCGCGCGGATCAGTCGTCCGTGGCGGCTCGTGATCGCTTCGAGGGCTGGGGCGAGGGTGGCAAAGGCGAAGGGCAGCGAGAGCAGCGCATTGGCGATGACCAGAACCACTGGTGCCGCGGCGCCGGTCGAGAGCCCGGTCTGGCGCGCCAGAAGGAAGAAGCCCAGCGAAAGGACGACCGCGGGTACGGCGAGATAGGTGAAGACGGGAATGCCGAGCGCCAGATGGGCCGGGCGGGTTCGCGAGACCAGCGCGCGGGCCATGCCCAGCCCGATGGCGAGCGCGAGGCACAGTGCGGCGCTGGCGATCCCGACCCAGAGGCTGGTGGCGCCGGCGCGCCAGAAGCCGGGCAGGTCCCACAGATCGAGAATGGCGTTGTCGAGCCCGCGCACCAGAACCGCGAGCAGCGGGGCGAGAAAACCGGCGAGGAGCACGACCAGAAGCACCAATTGCAGGCGGGCTACAGGCCGGGATTCGGGCCAGTGCAGGAGCGTGCGGCGCCCAAAGAGGGTTGCGGCCGGAGCAAGGGTGGTTGCGGGCACGATGATCAGCGCGCAGACCACGAGCTGGACCAGCGACAGGCGCACGGCGGCGCCAAGATCGAAATCGAGCCGCACCGCTTCGTAGATCGCGACCTCGAGGGTCTGGTTGCCCGGGCCGCCGCCCAGGACGAGCACGATGGCAAAGCTGGTGAAGCACAGAAGGAAGATGGTGGCGCCCACGCCGGGAATGGTGCTGGCAAGAGCGGGCAGGTCGAGAATGGCGAGCCGGCGGACGGGCCCCAGCCCCAGCGCGCGGCCGAGCCTGAGCTTTTCGGGCGGGATGGCTTCGAGCCGGTCGAGCATGATGCGGGCGGCGAAGGCACCGTTGAGGATAACATGGGCGAGAACGATCCCCTCGAGCCCGAAGACCGACGAGCCGATTGAGGTTCCCAGATGGTCGAGCAGCGCATTGATCCAGCCGGCGCGGCCCCAGACCGCGATCAGCCCGGCGACCACGACCAGCGAGGGCAGGACCAGTGCCGAGGAGAGCATGCCCACCACCAGCGCGCGTCCGGGAAAACGCAGCCGGTCGAGCGACCAGGCAAGGATGAACCCGGTCAAAAGCGAAAGGATGGTCGAGAGCCCGGCCTGGGCCGAGGACATGCGCAACAGGTGCGCGATGTCGGGACCGGCGCCGGACCGCGTGGCAAAGCTCTGGCCCGCGACCCAGAGGGCCGCGAGCAGAGCCGCGATGAGCGCGGCGACGAGCCCGGCGATCGTATAGCCCGACAGCCGGCGCACGGGCCGCCATCCACGCAGCGATGGCGACCCGCCCGCCACTAGCGCAGCGCCGCGAAGGCTTCGTCGATCCAGGCGCGGGTGTTGGCCGCGACGGTGTCGGCGTCCAGGAGAAGCGCGGGATCGGGGTCGATCATGGCGTCAAAGCCGGGATTGAGCCCCCCTTCGGGTTCGACGATGGGATACATCCAGTTGGTTTCCGGCAGCGTGGCCTGAGCCTCGGGGGTCATGAGATAGTCGAGGAACGCGCGGGCGAGATCGATATCGGGGCTCGAGCCCAGGATGCCGGCGACCTCGATCTGGGTGTAGTGGCCTTCCTCGAACCGCGCGGCCTGGTAGCGCGTCTCGTCCTCGGCGATGACGTGATAGGCCGGGGAGGTGGTGTAGGAGAGGACCATGTCGGCTTCGCCCGCAAGGAAGAGGTCGTAGGATTCCGACCAGCCGCCGGTGACGGTCAGGATATAGGGTGCGAGCTCTTCCCAATAGGCGGCCGCCTCCTCACCATAGACCGCCTTGATCCAGAGCACGAGGCCGAGGCCGGGCGTGGAGGCGCGGGGGTCCTGGATGACGATGCGGAAATCCTCGGGCAGTGCGACGAGGTCTTGGAAACTGGCCGGGGGCGTGTCGAGGGCCTCGGTGTCATAGACGAAGGCGAAATAGCCGTAATCGACGGGGGCAAAGACCGGATCGGCCCAGTCCATCGGCAGGTCGAGTTCGGGGTAGTCGAGCCCGTGCTCGACGAAAAGCCCGCTTTCGATCCCCTCGCCCATGGTGGCGGTGTCGAGCCCCAGGATGATGTCGGCCTCGGTGTCCTCGCCCTCGAGCTGGGCGCGGCGCAGGGCGCCGATCGAGGAATCGGCGGCGACGAAATCGATGGTGCAGTCGCACCGGGCCTCAAAGCCCGCCTTGAGCGCGGGGCCGGGGCCCCAATCGGCGGCAAAGGCGTCGTAGGTGTAGACGGTGAGGTGGTTATCCTGTGCGTTGGCGACGGATCCAAGCGATCCGAGGGCCACCGCAACGAGGCATGGTGCAAGGGTTTTGACCATGGGTCGGCTCCTTTTCACGACGGACCACCCCGATTGGCGGTCCGGCCAGATTGCGGTCATGGATGGAAAGAGAGCGACTGGAATGGCAAGGCGTGCGACACGGCGAGCGACTTGCCATCTCGAACTTCCTCCGCCAGCATGACCTGGTTCAGGTTCAATGGGTTTTTCTCAGCCCGCGATTTCTCACGAACACCCCAGCGAGACGAGGCGACACTATATCCAGCCATCAAACCGTTCAAGAGGCCGTCGCCGCGGGCGAGGGGCCTTTGGTGTTTTCCGGCCCGCTCGTCATCGTGGGCGGGGGACGGGTCGACCCTGCTTTGCTCGCCGAAGTGGCGGGGCTGGCCGTGGGGTTCGTAGGGGCCGACAGCGGCGGGGACGTTCTGGCCGATCATGGCATCGTGCCCGATGCGGTGATCGGGGACATGGATTCGCTGGGCTCTGCGGGGCGGTTTCCCGCTTCCACGCGCATCATCGCCATCGCCGACCAGGACAGCACCGATTTCGAGAAGGCACTGGGGATGACACAGGCGCCTGTGACCCTTGCCATCGGGATGACGGGTGGGCGGTTCGACCACACGCTCGCCGCGCTGCACGCGGTTTCTCGTCACGCGGCGGGGCGCAGGATCGTGCTGCTCGACGAGCACGATCTGGCGCTGGGGGTGGCGGGGGACCTCACGATCACGCCAGGGGCGGGGCAGAGGGTTTCTGTCTACCCGCTGGGGCGGACCGAATTTGCAGGGTCGAGCGGGCTCGTTTATCCGCTCGCGGGGCTGGTGCTCGAACAGGGCGAACGGGTGGGCACGTCCAACGCGGCGAGCGCCGAGACCGTCTCGATCCAGGTGGCGCCGGGGGCGCAGGACCCCTGGCTGCTGATCATGGATCGTGGCCTGTTGAAGGTGCTGATCGGGCTGTGCCCGGCCCCTTGAGAGGGCCGGGCACAGCCCTGGCAGGGTCAGGGGCGCGGCGGCGTGGTCCGGGCGGGACCGGTTTGGGCCGATACCGGGCTGGCGAGGATCTTGTCGATCCGGCGGCCGTCCATGTCCACGACCTCGAAGCGCCAGCCGAAGGCTTCGACCCATTCCCCGGTCCGGGGCAGGCGGCGCAGCTTGTGGATCATGAAGCCGGCAACGGTCTGGTACGGTGCGCGCGAGGGGAGCGTGATCGCGAGGGTCTCGGCCATCTCGTCGGCGTCGAGCGCGCCGTCGATGAGCCATGAGCCGTCCTCGCGTCTGACGAGGGTGAGCTGGGCCTCCCCGTCGAGGTCGGATTTGAAGACGCCGGCGATGGCTTCGAGCAGGTCCGCCGGGGTCACGAGGCCCTCGAAATGACCGTATTCGTCAAGCACCAGCGCCATGGGCTGGTCGGCCTCGCGCAGCCGGTCAAGCACCTCGAGGGCGCCCAGGGTCTCGGGGACCATCGGGACGGGGCGGATCATCGCCCGGAGCGCATCGGGTGTTTCGGGCGCGGGGTCGGCGAGATATTCGCGCACCACGATCACCCCCAGAACGTCGTCGTCCGAAGTGTCGAGGACGGGCAGACGCGCGTGCCGGGAGCGGCGAATCTCGGCGTCGAGCTCGGCGAGGGGCTGGGCGAGGCGCAGGGCGTCGATGTCCAGCCGCGGGGTCATCACCGCGCGGGCGGTGCGATCCGACAGGCGCAACACCCCGGCGATCATGCGCTTTTCGTCGCCCTCGATAACCCCTGTGGCCGCCGCCTGGGCAACCATGGCCTTGATCTCTTCTTCGGTCACGACCTCCTCGCGGCCCTCGGCCATGCCGAAAAGGCGCAGCAAGGCGCGGGTCGAGGAATCGAGCAGCCAGACCACGGGTCCGGCAACGCGCGAGAGGAGCGTCATGGGCGGGGCGACGAGGCAGGCGATGGCCTCGGCGTGGCGCAGGGCGAAATTCTTGGGCACGAGCTCGCCCACCACCACCGAGAGATAGGTGATGATGGCCACGACCCCGCCATAGCCCAGCGCCGAGGCGAAGGCGGGCGAAAGGCCGAGCCCGGCGAGAGTCGCGGTCAGCGCTCCGCCCAGCGTGGCGCCCGAGAAGGCGCCGGCGATGATGCCGATCAGGGTGATGCCGATCTGGACCGTGGACAGGAAGCGTCCCGGGTCATCGGCGAGGGCGAGGGCGCTGGCGGCGCCGCGATTGCCACGCTCCGCCATGGACCGAAGAAGGGCCCGGCGGGCGGAGACGACGGCAAGTTCGGACATGGCGAACACGCCGTTAAGCAGGACGAGGCCTGCAACGATTGCGATTTCTATCATGGAAATCGGACGGGTCTGCCGTCCGGTTTTGTCCTCTGGTTCAGGAAACTGGACTGCACTTATACCTGGATCAGGACTGCAGCTCGAAACCTTTAATTTGCCCGCGCAAAGTGCCTTGGGCGCGGGCAATAATCAATGGGCTTCGCGCGCGGCCTCTTTCACCGCATCCTGGACCTTTTCAAAGGCGCGGACCTCGATCTGGCGGATGCGCTCGCGGCTGACCTCGTATTGCTGGGCCAGCTCCTCCAGCGTCGAGGGGTTCTCCTTGAGGCGCCGGGCGCGGAAGATGGCGCGTTCGCGGTCGTTGAGCACGTCCATGGCGTTCTCGAGCAGGCCCATGCGCTCGTCATATTCCTGGCTCTTGCCCAGAACCTCTTCCTGATCGGGGGTCTCGTCGATCAGCCAGTCCTGCCACTGGCTGGTGCCCTCGTCGGCGCGCATGGGCGCGTTGAGCGAGGCATCCCCGGTCAGCCGCTGGTTCATCGAGACCACATCGTCTTCGGTGACCTTGAGCGTGGTCGCGATCTGCTTGATCTGGTCGGGATGGAGCGAACCGTCCTCGAGCGCCGCGATCTGGCCCTTGAGGCGCCGCAGGTTGAAAAACAGCCGCTTCTGGGCGGCAGTGGTGCCAATCTTGACCAGCGACCACGAGCGCAGCACGTATTCCTGGATCGAGGCGCGGATCCACCACATGGCATAGGTGGCCAGCCGAAAGCCCTTGTCGGGCTCGAAGCGCTTGACCGCCTGCATGAGCCCCACATTGCCTTCGGAAATCACTTCGGAAATGGGCAGGCCATAGCCGCGATAGCCCATGGCGATCTTGGCCACCAGCCGCAGGTGCGAGGTGATCAGGCGCTGGGCGGCCTGGGGATCCTCGTGTTCCTTGTAACGCTTGGCGAGCATGAATTCCTCGTCGGGATCCAGCATCGGAAACTTGCGGATCTCCTGGAGGTAGCGATTGAGCCCGCTCTCTGACGAGAGCACGGGAACATTGGACTGGGCCATGAAAAAATACCCCTTTTTGCGGAGCAACGGCCGGCCCCCGGGCCGGTTCCCCGCGTGTGCCGGCAGGCAGACAGGATCGCCCGCATGACGGCAGTGGCGATCAATATAGGTCGGATTTTGGCGATTGCACCCCGGGCCGGCGAAAATTCCGATCACCGGCGACGAGAGTCAAACCGCCCTTAATCGCTATAACGCAAATCGCGTCAGTTCAGTTGCAAGCGCTTGGAGTTCGGGGGGGAGCGGAGCCTCGAAGCGGAGCGTTTCCCCGGTGGCGGGATGGGCGAAGCCGAGGAGGCGCGCGTGCAGCGCCTGGCGGCCCAGTCCCGAGAGCAGCGCGCGGGCCGGTTCGGGCAGGGTGTTGATCTTGGTGGCAAAGCCCGACCCATAGACCGGGTCGCCCAGGAGCGGGTGGCCGATATGGCCCAGATGGACGCGGATCTGGTGGGTGCGTCCGGTCTCGAGCCGGCAATCGACCGACGAGACGGCCCATTTCTCCCCCGCCCAGCGCTCGGTGACGCGGTAATGGGTGATGGCGACCCGCCCATCGGCGGCGCGCACGGACTGCTTGAGCCGGTTGTGGGGATCGCGGCCAATGGTGGTCTCGATGCGCCCGCGCAGCGGATCGGGCGCGCCCCAGACCAAAGCGGTATAGGCGCGCTCGAGCGGTCCGGTGCGGCCGTGATCGGCGAACTGGTCCGAGAGCCCCTTGTGAGCGGCTTCTGTCTTGGCGACGACCATGACCCCGGAGGTGTCCTTGTCGAGCCGGTGTACGATCCCGGGGCGCCTGACCCCGCCGATGCCCGACAGCGATTCTCCGCAATGGTGGAGGAGGGCATTGACCAGCGTGCCCTCGGCATTGCCCGGGGCGGGGTGGACCACGAGCCCGGCAGGTTTGGCGATGACGATGAGGTGCGCGTCCTCATGGAGGATGTCGAGCGCGATGTCCTGGGGCCGGGGCGTGGCCTCGACCGGCTCGGGGGCGGCGAGCACGATGGACTCTCCGGCCCTGACGCGATATCTGGGCACGTCACGCACGGCCCCGTCCACATCCACCGCGCCCGATAGGATCAACTCCTTGATCCGGTTGCGCGAGAACTGTGGAAACTGGTTCGCCAGGAAGGCATCGAGGCGCGTTCCGGCCTCGGCCTCGGGGACGAGGGTGGCGTGCGCAGTCTCATCGATCGGATCCATCGCCATGTCCCATTCCCATCCCGAGCCCGACGGCGACCAGCCCTACAGCCCCGAAGCGCTCAAGATCATGGCCAAGGCACGCCGCCGCGCCGGGTTTTCCGTGCTCATCATGCTGATCGGCTTTATGGCGATTGCGGGGGTGGTTGTCTATCGGCTGAGCACAATGGAGAGCGGGGCCGAGACGCGTTACGCGCTCGAGACGGTGTCGATTCCCGAGGGCGCGGAAGTGGTTTCGGTCCAGACCCAGGACGGGCTGGTGACCGTGACCTACGCGGTCGACGGGACGACGGGCTTCCGGATTTTCGAGGGCAGCGACGGCACGATGATCGGGGACGTCGCGGTGGTGGCCGAGTAGATTCCCCGTTCTGATCGAACCAGAACATGGGCTTCAAGTCTTTGATGTGTCGCGTTTCCGAACCGGAAAAGTGTTTCCACTTGTCCTGGAAACGCTCGATGTCGGGCCTCAACAGTCCGGCACCGCGACGCTGAGGCCGCCCAGCGAGGTTTCCTTGTAGCGCACGTCCATGTCGCGCCCGGTTTCCTGCATGGTGCGGATGCACGCGTCGAGCGAGACGATATGGCTGCCATCGCCATTGAGCGCGAGGGTGGCGGCGGTGACGGCCTTGACCGCGCCGAGCCCGTTGCGCTCGATGCAGGGCACCTGCACCAGCCCGCGCACCGGATCGCACGTCATGCCCAGATGGTGTTCGAGCGCGATTTCCGCCGCGTTCTCGATCTGGGCGTTGGTGCCCCCGAGCGCGGCGCAAAGCGCCGCGGCGGCCATGGCAGAGGCCGAACCGACCTCCCCCTGACAGCCCACTTCCGCGCCCGAGATCGAGGCGTTGAACTTGATGAGCCCGCCAATGGCCGCGCCGGTGAGCAGCATGTCGGGGACGAGCGCGGGGGACGCGCCCGGGACGTGGTCGAGCCAGTAACGCAGGACCGAGGGGAAGACCCCGGCCGCGCCGTTTGTGGGGGCGGTGACCACCTGTCCGCCCGCCGCGTTCTCCTCGTTGACCGCCATGGCATAGGCGGTGAGCCAGTCGATGGCCGAATGGAGCGGGGCATCGTTGCGGCCCGCCCGGCCCGCGCAGGAGCGATGGATGGCGCCGGCCCGGCGCTTGACGCGGAGCCCGCCGGGCAATTCCCCGGTGGCCTCTAGCCCACGGTCGATGCAGGCGTTCATCACCTGCCAGACGCCCTCGAGCCGGTCGGTGATGTCGGTGGCGCCCGACCGGGCGCATTCATTGGCGCGCTTCATCGCCGCGATCGAGAGGCCCGAGGCCTCGCCCATGGACAGCATCTCCCCGGCGCTGGAAAAGGGGTAGGGGATCGCTGGCTGGTCGGGCGCGGCGGGGGCTTCGCCGGCGTCCATTTCGGCAGCGCTGCGCACAAAGCCCCCGCCGACCGAATAGCTGACCTGCTCGGCGAGCACGTCGCCTTCGGGCGAGAGGAGGGCAAAGCGCATGGCGTTGGGGTGGGCGTCCATGCGGGTCTTTTTGTCGAGCACGATATCGGCGTCCGGATCGAGCCGGGCGGTCTCCCCCGCGGGCAGGGTAAGGGTGCCGGTTTCGCGCAGTGTGGCGATGGCGTCCCGGGCGGCCTGCCGGTCGTAGCTGGCGGGGGAAAAGCCCAGGAGCCCCGCGAGCACCGCGTCGATGGTGCCGTGGCCGATGCCGGTGTGGGCGAGCGAGCCGTAGAGGGTGGCGGTGAGGCGCGCGTCGTCCGGGACGGCGGGGAGCGTGTCGAGAAACCGCGCCGCCGCGATCATGGGCCCCATGGTGTGGGAGGACGAGGGACCCACGCTGATCTTGAAGACGTCAAAGACCGAAACGAACATCATGGCTCCCGGCGGTTGGCGCTGGCTGGCCCGTCATCGGGGCATCCCCATCACCACGTTCCAGAGGGTGGCCAAAAGGGCAAAGACCAGCAGCAGGGCGCCGGGCAGGAGCGTGAGGCCCATCCCAAAGGCGCGGGCACCCGCCCCATGGGGATAGCCGCGCCAGAACAGATAGCGGCCGAGGGAGAAGACCATGACGGTAACCGGCACCAGGGCAAGGGCATCGCCTTCCACGAGGCTGGCAAAGGCGAGCATGGCGCCGCAGGTGAGAATGGCCTGTTCGAGGGTGTTGCCGAGGAAGGCGCGCCTGATGGCGACCTCGCGCGAGGGCGATCCGAAGGCCTCCCCTCCGATATCGGTCTGGGCGCGTTGCCGGGCCAGCGAGACCATCATCACCCCGACCAGAACCCAGGCCAGGACGAAGGCGCCGGCCTGCGCGCCGAGCGCGAGGCGGGCCGAGAGCTGCGGGGGATAGGTGAAGAACTGGGGCAGTACGGCAAAGCCGAGCGCAAAGCAGAGCAGCGTTACGCCGAACGCCCATGTGGTTCGTCGCCGGATCGTTGCTTGGAGGGTCGCCAGATCGCTGCTCATGGCGCGACCATAACTTTGCGGGGGACGGCTGGCCAGCCTTAGCGCTGATTGTGGCGCAGGCGGGCGATCTCGTCATATTCGGCGGATTCGCGCTTGAGATCCTCGGCATTTTCCCGTGCGTGCTCGCGGGCGTCGAGCAATTCGACCTTCTTGAGCTCCTCGAGGGCCTCGGCGAGGGTGTCCTGGGCCGCTTCGAGCTTGTCGCGCATGTCGTTGGCCGAGGCGATGAGATTGTCGCGCCGGGTGATGGCCGCCTTGGCGAAGGTGGAATAGGCGAAATGGGCGGTATCGGAAATGCCGGTCTTTTGCTGCTCGATCTCGATCTGCTGGTCGAGTTCGGCGGCCATGCGCTCGAAATCGGCGACCATGGTTTCGATCTGGAGGACCTGGCGGCGCTTCTCGTCCACCTGGAATTTCTTGAGCCGGATCAGGCTGGCGCTCTTCGACTTCATGACTTGTACTCCTTACCCATCAAGTCGCCTGCTTGTGGCCGCCCGCTCCATCCTTGTCCACGACGGCGCCGAGCAGCGCATAGCCGTCGGCGATCGAGGTGCGCTCACCCGCGTCCTGGCTCAAAAACGCCTCCAGGGACGGGTTGAGCGCGATGGCGCGGTCAACCATCGGATCCGATCCCTTCCGGTATGCCCCCAGCCGGATCAGTTCCTCCATGTCGGCAAACACCGACATGAATTCGCGTGCCCTGCCCAGAACCGGCCGCACCTCATCTGGTACGCAGCCGGGCATGGTCCGCGAGATGGACCGGAGCACGTTGATCGCGGGATAGCGTCCGCGTTCGGCAATGGCCCGTTCCATCACGATGTGGCCGTCGAGAATACCGCGCACGGCATCTGCGATCGGCTCATTGTGATCGTCACCTTCCACCAAAACGGTAAATAGTCCGGTAACGGAACCCGAACCCTTGCGCCCGGGGCCGGCGCGTTCGAGCAGGCGCGGCAGCTCGGAATAGACGGTGGGCGGATAGCCCTTGGCGGTGGGGGGCTCGCCGATGGCCAGGCCGATCTCGCGCTGGGCCATGGCAAAACGGGTAAGGCTGTCCATCATGCACAGAACGCGCTGGCCGCGATCGCGGAAATATTCGGCCAGGGTGAGGGTGAGGTAGGCGGCCTGACGGCGCATCAGCGCCGGCTCGTCGGAGGTGGCGACGATCACGATGGCCTTGGCCATGCCCTCCTCGCCCAGGGATTCGGAAATGAACTCCTGGACCTCGCGCCCGCGCTCCCCGATCAGCCCGATGATGGCGACGTCCACGTCCGTGTTGCGGGCGAGCATGCCCAACAGCACCGATTTGCCCACGCCCGAGCCCGCGAAGATGCCCATGCGCTGGCCCTCGCAGCACGTGGTGAAGGTGTTGAGGGCGCGCACGCCCAGATCGATGGGTTCGCCCACACGGGCGCGTTCATGGGCGGGAAGGGGCAGGGCGCGCAGGGGGCAGGCGTCCGCGCCGCGCCCGAGCGGGCCTTTTGCATCGATGGGTTCGGCCTGGGCGTTGAGCACCCGGCCCAGCCAGCCGGGCTCGGGATAAACCGCGCCATCATGGCCGGCAAAGACCGCCTTGCAGCCCAGCCGCACGCCGTCGACCGGGCCGAAGGGCAGGCACAGGGCCAGCCCGTCGCGAAAGCCGATGATCTCGCAGGCGAGCGGTCGTTCGGCGCGGGTCTCGATGAAGACGCGCCCCCCGACACGCAATTCGCGGACCGGACCGACGATTTCGATCAGAAGACCCTGAACGGATTTGACGCGACCGAAGACCTCGATCTCGTCGATGGCCTCTATGTCGGAGATCAGCGCGCGCACCGTGGCCCAATTCCTCGCGTCGTGATTCGTGCCAGCAGAGGACGCATTGGTAACCGATCCTTAACCGCATGGCGATATCAACGCGTGTTGAGCAATTTTTTCCGCGCGCGCCCCCAGCGGCGCCCTCATGCTCACCCTCCCCCAATTCACCGAGTCCGGAGAGTCCCTTGAAGGGAAATCTTAAGGTTGTGGATTAAGAAAAATTCGACTAGTTTTTACTTTAAAATCAATGATTTAGACCTTATCAATCTTAATTCTTCTCGCATATTGCCGATCAGAATTAAACTTTGTTAACTAATAGGCGGTAGGTTCGAGTCGCACCCAGGAGGGTGTGATCGACGGGCGGGTGAAAAGCCGTTTCGCCCGGTTCCAGCAGGGACCTAAGGTTAAGGGGATTGGTATGCGTGTGCTCTTGATAGAGGACGATGGTGCGACCGCACAGAGCATCGAGTTGATGCTCAAATCGGAAAGTTTCAACGTGTACACTACCGACCTCGGCGAGGAAGGTGTCGATCTGGGCAAGCTCTATGATTACGACATCATCCTGCTGGACCTCAATCTGCCCGACATGAGCGGGTACGAGGTCCTGCGCACGCTGCGGGTCGCAAAGGTACAGACACCGATCCTGATCCTTTCGGGGCTCGCCGGGATCGAGGACAAGGTCCGGGGCCTGGGCTTCGGGGCCGACGACTACATGACCAAGCCGTTCCACAAGGACGAGCTGGTGGCGCGGATCCACGCGATCGTGCGCCGGTCCAAGGGCCATGCACAATCGGTTATCACCACGGGGGACCTCACGGTCAACCTCGACACCAAGACGGTGGAAGTGGGCGGCCAGCGGGTGCACCTGACGGGCAAGGAATACCAGATGCTCGAGTTGCTATCCCTGCGGAAGGGGACGACGCTCACCAAGGAAATGTTCCTCAACCATCTCTATGGCGGGATGGACGAGCCCGAACTCAAGATCATCGACGTGTTCATCTGCAAGCTGCGCAAGAAGCTTTCGGTGGCGACCGCCGGCAAGAACTATATCGAGACCGTGTGGGGCCGCGGCTATGTGCTGCGCGAGCCCGACGAGAGCGAGTTGGCCGAGAGCGCCTGAGGGCGCACGGCGCGACGCTTGAACCTGCCGACATGGATAAAGGCCCCGCAGATGATGCGGGGCTTTTGCTTTGAGCATGGCCGAGTGGAGGGCGCGGAGGCGGGCCGTCCATGGGCTGTATGTCCGGCGTGTCGGTGTATGCGGCCATGCTGCCGGACCCCGGTTTTCACCGGGATGCGCGTTCGCTTTTCCTGGGAACGCTCGCGTGTCGGCTGTGGTCGCGTTTCCGAACCGGAAAAGTGGAAACACTTTTCCTGGAAACGCTCCTAGACGTAGGCTTGGAATTTTTCCTCGAACATGGCCTGGTCGAACGGCTTGAGCATGTGGTCGGTGGCGCCGACCTTGCGGGCCAGCGCCATCTGGCCGATATCGCGCTCGGTGGTGCAAAAGATCACCGCCGGGGCGTCGCCGCCCGAATAGCTGCGCAGGGCCTTGAGGAATTCGATGCCGTTCATGATCGGCATCTGCCAGTCGAGGAAAATGACGTCGGGCATTTCCCGCTTGCACTTGTCGAGCGCTTCCTCGCCGTCCTCGGCTTCATCGACGATGAAGTCCATGGTCTCGAGGATGCGGCGCGCCACTTTGCGCACGACGCTGGAATCATCGACGATAAGGCACGATTTCATGTGCGGCCCCCCATTTGCCGCGCCCGGGCGGCATTCGTGCGCAGCCTAGCCCACAATCGTTAGCGAAAACCTAGTGCCCGGCGCCGGAGCCGACCCTTCAATCCACCGTGGTGGGCAGGGGGTCGGCCGTAAAGCGCAGCTTGTCGTCCTCGAGCGCGATGTTGATACCCATGTTCGAAAGCCGGGCAAGAACGCCGGTGTAGAAGGGCTGGATGCCGCGGGCGTCCACGTTTCCTTCCTCGGGCGTGCCGGCGAGAAGGCCCGGCACCGCGTTTGGGATGAGGGTCTTGGGGCCGGTGGCGGTCAGCGTGATGGCCTCGTGGCCGGCCTCTCCGGTGACCTCGACGCTCACCGTGCCCCCGCGCGGCACGCCACCGACCGTGATCAGCAGCATGTTGAGCATCAGCTTGGCCTTGTTCTTGGGCAGGAGCATCGGCGCGACCTTCCAGTCGAGATCGGCCTTCTCGCACTCCATCAGCAGGCTTGAGACGCGCTCGGCCTCGCGCGTGTCGATCTCGGTGCCCGCGGTCGAGGAGGCACCGAAGGCCAGCCGCGCGAATTCGAGCTTGGCGCGGGCCTGCTTTGCGGAATTCTCGATCAGTTCGCGCGCGAAATCGGCCATCTCCTTCTGGCTGGGATCGGCAAGCACCTCGAGCCCGTTGCCGATGGCGCCCACGGGGTTGATCAGGTCGTGGCAGACCCGCGAACACAGCAGGGCTGCAAGGTCTGCTGCGCCCAGTTCAATAATGCTGGTCATGGGACGTCCTTTTCCGATTAAGCCAGAATCACCTGGCGGCTACTTTAACGACGACCACCGTCGCGACAATCACCGATTGCCGGGGGCGGCCAAAAGGGTCGGGCGATCATTGCCCGACAGGAGTGAAAGGCACCTCGAATTGCGGGGCGATGCGGTCGGGCAGGTCCTCCCACACCCCCATGGCCTGCTCGATGGTGTGGCGGACCGATAGATCGAAGGCCGATCGGTTGCCCGCCGAATGAAAAAGCACCAGCCGGTTGCCCACGATCCGGTAGATCCGCGGGTTGCCCTCCGAGCGATAGCCCCGGGCCATGGACATGGCGCAATGGCCGCCAAAGAGCGGCGCGTAGGTTTCCGGATCAGCCTCAAAGACATCGCGGTTGGCGGCGGACGCGAAATACCATGTGACCCCGCTCCAGCGGGCGGTGAAATCGGCACGGCCCGGACTTGGGGCCTCTTCGACGAAATAGGAGACCGGATCATAGCCCGAGATGGCGACGCCGGTGAGCGGATCGATGGAAACCGCGCGGCCCTGAGCCCCGGCCTGGGCGGCGAAAAGCAGCCCGAGACCCAGCACAAAAAAAACTGCGTAACTTTTTGTAAGGGTTAAGATTTGTTTACACATTTGCCGCATGATTGCCGTGATGGGCCGCCATAGGTCTGGGGAGCGGATCGGGGGCAGTCTAGCCGGGTTCTGATGAGGGCTTGGTTAACCTGTCTCCCACATCGGGGGCGGCCCCCGATACGCGAACTGGGAGCACCAACGCATGTTCAACCGCACACTAAGGGGGCTGATCCTGGCTCTCGCGCTGATCGTCTCGCCCGGCGTGGCGCACGCACAGCAACAGGGATCGCTGTCCGACACCTACAGCTCGGACGAATTGCTCAACACCGGCCACCAGTTCTTCGGCTCGGTGGCCCAGGGGCTCGCCTCGCTGATCGAGCGCGCAATCGCCGAATACGGCCAGCCCAATGCCTATATCCTGGGCCAGGAAGGGTCCGGCGCGCTGTTTGTCGGCGCCCGCTACGGCGAGGGCACCATGCACACGCGCAATGCGGGCAGCCATTCGGTGTTCTGGCAGGGCCCGAGCCTGGGGCTCAATTTCGGGGCCGATGGCAGCCGCGTGATGATGCTGGTCTACAATCTGCCGAGCGTTGAATCCGTCTTTACCCGCTATCCGGGCGTGGACGGCTCGATCTATGCGGTGGGCGGCATGGGCATGACCGCGCTGCGCCAGGGCGACGTCTATATCGTGCCGATCAGCGCTGGCATCGGGATCCGGGCCGGGGTTTCGGTGGGGTATCTCAACTTCACCCGCCAGCCGACATGGAACCCGTTCTAGGGCGAAACATTTCACATATGTGGCAGGATGGCGGGCCCGGTGCCCGCCTTTTTGTTGCACCAATGCCATGCCGGAAGCGTGAAATGACCGCCCCGATAGACTCCGGTAAGGTTAAGGCGTAGTGAAAGTGGCGCCCGCGTGCCTCTCATGGCAGGGTTGCGGTGCCGGGGGGCTCCCGCAGGGAGAATCGAATGACCGTCGAACACGTCATGATATTTGCGCTCGGCTTTCTGGCCGCCGGGCTCCTGGCCGTGGCGCTGGGTTCGGCGATCTGGAACCGGGCCGTGCGGTTGACCAAGCGCCGCATCGCGGCGGTGACGCCGGTGACCCTCAATGAATTTCGGGCGGACAAGGACAAGCTGCGCGCCGAGTTCGCGATCACGGTGCGTCGGCTCGAGATGCGCGCGGACAGCCTGCGCGAAAAGCTGATGGCGCGGATCGTGGAAAGCGACGCGGCCAAGGCCGATCTCGCCGCGCTCGAGGCCGAACGCGACGAGCAGTTCGCCGCCATCACTGCCCTCAAGGAGCGCGAGAGCGAACTGGTCGCCCGCATCCGGGACCTCGAAAAGGACGGTGCGGCGCTCGCGGCCATGGTGCGCGGGGAAGACGCCGGGGCCTATCTGCCGCGCCGGGAAGAGCCCGATGCCCGCGACACGATCAGCGCCGACCAGCTTTCGGGCGACTATCGCGCGGATGTAGAGGATCTGCTGGCTGCGCTGAGCTTCGAGCGCCAGCGCAACGGGTTCCTCGAGGAGCAGGCGCGCCTCTTGCTCAACCGGTTCGAAAAGAAAAAGAAGCTCTCGGCCAAGGACGAGGCCATCGCGCTGCTGCGCGATACGCTGGACGCGCGCAACGACGCCAAGAGCGAGGCGCGGATCGCGCTGCGCCGGGCCGAGGCGCGGATATCGAACGCCGAAAGCCGGCTTGGCGCCCTGCTCTCGGAGGCCCACGGGCACGAGGACGACGCCGAAGGGCAGACCGAGATGGCGCAGCACGAATTGCGCATGCTGGCCGAGGACCTTTCGATCGAGGACCAGACGCTGCTGGTCAAGGCCAATGCCGAGGCGATCGAGGAGGCGGCGCGGCGCGACTGGGGCACCGAGCGCTTCGATCAGCAGGGGCTGCGGGCCCGGCTCGAGGCGCTGGCTTCCGACGTCTCGGATCTGGTTTATGCGGCCGACGCCGAGGAAAAAGTGGTCGATATCTCAGAAAGCCTGCTCGACAAAGTCCGCCGCTTTGCGGATGACGATTTCGAGACAGAGACATCGCGGGCCCCCGCCGAGATGGGCTCGAGCGTTTCCGAACGCATGAGCGCGCTGCGCAGCATGCAGGCGCGCTGAGGCCCGCATATACTCCCAAAGCCTGTGTTCCGCCGGTTTGGCAGGGAACCGCTGGAGCCGGACCGCGTTCGGTTTCCCACACGGGTCTTGCGGCCCTCTGACCATTTGGAAGGATACTGCCTTGAGCACCAAATCCAATTCGGCCCGCCGGGTATCCGGGCTCGCTGCTCTCTTGTCCCTGGGGCTGGCGCTGGGGGCCTGCTCGGCGACCGTGCCGCCGCCCGAGGGCAGCGGGGACGAGGCGCGCTGCGAGGCGCTGGCCGCAGAGGTGAGCGTGGGCGCGATCGTCAGCCCGCAGCCGGACGGCTCGGTGGCCGTGGGCACCGCGACCATCCCCGCGTCCCAATCGACGCGCATCTACGAGACCGGCAGCGCGGTCACGCAGGATTATCGGGCCGACCGGCTCAACCTCGAGACCGACACGAACGACGCGCTGGTTCGCGCAAGCTGCGGGTAGGCGGGCAAGGCAAGTCTGGGAGCACCCGGTTCCGAGTGAATCGGAACCGGGTGCTCTCATCCTTTGTTTGTCGCGTTTGTGAACCGGAACAGTGCTTCCATCCCAGATTTGGGTCTGGGACGGGCATTTTCCTGGATATGCTCTAGATGCTGCCCACGGTGCGCAATTTGCTGCGGGGGTGAACCTCGTTCTGGCTCATGACCACGGTCTGGGGGCGGAAGCGCTCGATGATCGAGCGGACGTGCGGGCGGATCTGGGGCGAAGTGATCAGGACGGGGATATCCCCGCCCTGGGCCGCCGATTCGAACCCGGACTGAACCCCCACGATGAACTGCTGAAGTCGTGAGGGCGCCATGGCCAGATGGCGTTCTTCGCCGTCGCCCATCATGGCCTCGGCGAAGTCGCGCTCCCATTGGGGCGAGAGGGTGAGGAGCGGCAGGGTGTGGTCGGGGGCGAGATTGGCCGCGCAGATCTGGCGGGCCAGCCGCATGCGCACATGCTCGATGATCTGGCCGGTGCTGCGGGCGCCTCCGGCGATCTCGGCGATGCCCTCGAGGATCGTTGGCAGGTCGCGGATCGAGACGCGCTCGGCGAGCAGGCCCTGAAGCACGCGCTGGATGCCCGAGACCGAGATCTGGGACGGGACGATGTCCTCGACGAGCTTTTGCTGGTCCTTGTCCAGACCCGAGAGCAGGGATTGCACGTTGGCGTAGCTCAGAAGGTCGGCGGTGTTGGCCTTGAGGACTTCCGTCAGATGGGTCGAGATCACCGTGGAAGGGTCCACGATCGTCAGGCCCTGGATTTCCGCTTCGTCGCGCAGGGCCGGGTCGATCCAGGTGGCGGGGAGCCCGAAGGTGGGCTCGACCGTGTGGTGGCCGGGCAGGGAGATCCTGTTGCCCATGGGGTCCATGACCATGAGCTGGTTGGCGTGCACGATGCCCGAGCCGGCCTCCACTTCCTTGATCTTGACCGTATAGGCATTGGGCTCGAGCTGCATGTTGTCGAGGATGCGCACCGAGGGCATGATGAAGCCGAGCTCGGTGGCGAGCTGACGCCGCAATGCCTTGATCTGCTCGGTGAGCCGGTCGGTGCCCGTGTCGTCTTCCTTGACGAGGCTGAGGAGCCCGTAGCCGAGTTCGAGCTTGAGCTCGTCGATCTTGAGGCTGTCGGTGATCGGCGCCTCGGCGGGCGCGCGCTCGACGTCCTTGCGCTCGGCGGTCTCGCGCTGGACGGCCTGGGCGGCCTCGCGCTTCTTGGTCCTTGCGGTGGAATAGGCGAGGTAGCCCACGGCCGAGCCCAGGACCACGAAGGGCACGAGCGGCATGCCCGGCACCAGCGCCATCAGGAACATGACCCCCGAGCTCATGCCCAGCGCCACGGGATATCCGGTGAACTGGGTGGAGAGCGCCTTGTTGGCCGAGCCCGAGACGCCGGCCTTTGAGACCAGAATGCCCGCGGCGGTCGAGACGATGAGGGCCGGGATCTGGCTGACGAGGCCGTCCCCGATGGTCAGGAGCGTATAGTTGGCGCTGGCCTCCTCGAGCGAGAGCCCCATCTGCGCTGTGCCGATGATGATGCCGGCGATGATGTTGATGAAGGTGATCAAAAGCCCGGCGATGGCATCGCCGCGCACGAATTTGGACGCGCCGTCCATGGCGCCGAAGAACGAGCTTTCGTCCTCGAGCTTCTGGCGCCGGGCGCGGGCGTCGTTCTCGTCGATCAGCCCTGCGGACAGATCGGCGTCGATGGCCATCTGCTTGCCGGGCATGGCATCGAGGTTGAAGCGCGCCGCGACCTCCGCGATGCGGCCCGAACCCTTGGTGATGACGATGAAATTGACGATCAGAAGGATCGCAAAGACGATGATCCCGATGACGAAATTGCCCCGGGTGATGAAATTGCCGAAGGCCTCGATGACGTTGCCGGCCGCCGCGGTTCCGGTGTGACCTTCCGCGAGGATCAGCCGCGTGGTCGCGAGGTTGAGCGCCAGGCGCAGCATGGCCGAAACCAGCAGCACGGTGGGGAAGGCCGAGAATTCCAGGGGGGTCTGGATAAAGAGCGCGGTCATCAGGATCATGACCGAAAACACGATCGAGCAGGCCAGCATGATGTCGAGAAGCATCGGCGGCATGGGCAGGATGAGGACCGCGAGGATCACCACGACGCCGATCGCGAGCCCGGCATTGGACTGGCGGATGGCCTCGATGATCTCGCTGATCCTGCCAAGTCCCCCGATGGGGCCCGCAGCGTTGGGAGTGGTCTGTGTCATGGTCTCGCGTGCGGTGGCAGAAGGGCGGGGAGCCGCCGACTGGGCGCCCGCCACGCCCCGACCCGCGCCCGAGGGCGGCGGAGGGGGCGGGGCGAGGGGCGCCGCGACGGTCATGCGGCGCTATAGCGTCTTGGCGGCATCTGGGAGGGAGCGCCGCGGTGTTCTCCGGGACCGGGGACCGCAAGGCCCTCGTCGGAATACTGGTTGAGCTTGTTGCGCAGGGTGCGGATCGAGATCCCGAGGATGTTGGCGGCGTGGGTGCGGTTGCCCAGGCAATGGTCGAGGGTGTCGAGGATCAGGTCGCGCTCGACATCGGCCACGGTGCGCCCGACAAAGGCCCGGCTGGCCGCCTCGGCGTCGCGGGCGGCCTGGGCGGCGACGTCATAGGCGCCGGCGACCTCGCACAGCCCGCTGCCATCGGGCATGCGGATGGCCTCGGGCTCGATCACTTCGCCTTCCGAAAGCAGGACCGCGCGGTGGAGGGTGTTTTCCAGCTCACGCACATTGCCCTGCCAGGGCGCGCGGAGAAGCTCGTCGCGGGCCGGCTGGCTGAGCACGCGCTGGGTCAGCCCGTTGGCCGCCGAATAGCGGGCCACGAAGTGATCGGCGAGCGCGATGATGTCGCCGGGGCGCTCGCGCAGGGGCGGGAGCTTGAGGTTGACCACGTTGAGCCGGAACAGCAGATCCTCGCGGAACCGTCCCTCGCGCGCTTCGACGGCGAGGTCGCGGTTGGAGGTGGCGAGCACGCGGATGTCGACCTTGACCGGGCGGTTGCCGCCGACGCGGTCGATCAGGCGCTCCTGGAGGGCGCGCAGCAGCTTGGCCTGCAGCCGGACGTCCATTTCCGAGATTTCGTCGAGCAGCAGGGTGCCCCCGTCCGCTTCCTCGAACTTGCCGATGCGCCGGGCGACGGCGCCGGTGAAGGCGCCCTTTTCGTGCCCGAACAGTTCGCTTTCCAGCAGGTGTTCGGGGATGGCGGCGCAGTTGATCGAGATGAAAGGGCGCGAGGCGCGTTTGGAGCGGGCATGGAGGTATTTGGCCATGACCTCCTTGCCGGTTCCGCTCTCCCCGGTGATCAGCACCGAAGCGTCCGAGCCGGCGATCTGGTTGGCGAGCTTGACCACCCGGGCCATGGCGGGGTCACGGTATAGCAGATCGGTGCTTTCGCGGGCCACGGCCGAAATGACGGCGGCGATCAAAGCCGCATCGGGGGGTAAAGGAATAGATTCCTTGGCCCCGGCGCGGATGGCGTTGACCGCGGCGGCGGCATTGGTCTCGGTGCCGCAGGCGACCAGCGGCACGTGGATGCGTTCGGCTTCCAGCCCGGCGATGAGCGCGGGGATATCGAGCATGACGTCGACCAGAAGAAGGTCGGCGCCCTTGCCCGAGCGCAGGGTGGCCAGCGCGATCTCGAGGGTGGAGGCGTGTGCGACGCGCGCGCCGCCATCCATGGCCATCCTTGTGGCCTGGCTCAGTTGTCCGTCCAGCGATCCGACGATCAGCAAGCGCATGATAGTATTCTCCCAGGCTCAGGCGGCCTTGATGATTTCGGTCATGGTGACGCCCAGACGACCTTCCACGAGGACGATTTCCCCGCGGGCGACCAGGCGGTCGTTGACGTAGATGTCGATGGCTTCCCCGACCTGACGGTCGAGTTCCACCACTGCGCCGACGTCGAGCTTGAGCAGCGACGCGACGGGCATGCGGGTGCGTCCGAGCACCACCGAGAGGCGCACGGGCACGTCGAAGACGGCCTCGAGGTCGGCCGCGGTTTTTTCTCCCGGGGCGATGCGGTCGTCTCCGGAGTGGGGTTCGGCCATCTCCTCGAACGCGATGCCGCCAGTGGAGCCGGGCGCGGTCTTGTCGTCCTGTGCCAAGGATCAGTCTCCTGTTGCCGGTGTGGGGGAGGAGGCGGCCAGATAGGCCGCGATGCGGGCGTCGACGTCCCGGGAGATGGCGTTGATGTCGCGCACCAGCCCGCCATCGACCCATTCGAGCCGGCCATCGCCCAGCGAGATGTCGGGATCGCCCATGACCACCAGCCGGCCCGAAAAGCCGGCGAGGTCCATGCGCGCCTGGGCGATGTCGCGCACCGCGTCGCACAAATCGGGGTGGCAGCGCACCACCAGATGGGGGGCGTGGCCGAGCGCGCCCATGCATTCCTCGAGCAGGGCGGCGAGCTCGCGCGCGGGCTGGCGGGCAATGAGGTGGGCGGCGAGCTTGCGGGCGATCGCGGCGGCGAGCCGGACCGCGTCCTCGCGGTCCCGGGCCTGGCGCGCGTCGAGCGCCCGGGCGGCGGCGGCGGCGTCTCCGGCCAGCTTTTCGGCGGCTTTGGCGAGTTTTTCGCCGGCCTCGGCTTCGCTGGTGGCGCGGCCCTGGGCGAGCCCGTCCTCAAAGCCCTCCTGGCGGGCGCGGGCGAGCATGGCGTCGACCTCGTCGCTGTCCACGGCGCGGGAATTGCGCGGGGCGCGACCGAGGTCGAGGTCGAACATGAAGCGGGCGGGGGCGGCTGAGCTCACAGGACCATCTCCTCGCTCTCCTTGCCCTTGTTGATGACGATCTCCCCGCGCGCGGCGAGATCCTTGGCCATGTTGACCAGCCGGCCCTGGGCGTCATCGACGTCCTTGAGCCGGACCGCGCCCATGGCCTCCATGTCGTCGCGCATCATGTTGGCGGCGCGGTTGGACATGTTGGCAAAGAAGAACTCCTTGGCGCTGTCGGACGAGCCCTTGAGAGCCAGGGCGAGGTCCTTTTTCTCGATGTGCTGGAGCAGGGTCTGGACCGAGGCCGAGGGCAGGCGGGTGAGATCGTCGAAGGTGAACATCAGGTTCTTGATGCGCTCGGCGCTGTCGCGGCTGATGTCCTCAAGCGCGGTCATGAACCGGGCCTCGGTCTGGCGGTCGAAGGCGTTGAAGATGTCGGCCATCTGCTCGTGGCTGTCGCGCCGGCGGGTGTGGCTGAGCGTGGACATGAATTCGGTGCGCAGGGTGGCCTCGATCTTGTCGAGGATGTCCTTTTGCACCGGGTCGATCGAGAGCATGCGCTGGACGACGTCGAGGGCGAGTTCCTCGGGCAGCACCGAAAGCACCCGGCTGGCGTGATCGGCGGAAATCTTGGTGAGGACCACGGCGATGGTCTGGGGATATTCGTTCTTGAGATAGGTGGCGAGAATGTCTTCCTGAACGTTGGAGAGCTTTTCCCAGATATTGCGCCCGGCCGGCCCGCGGATTTCCTCCATGATCTGGTCGACCCGGTCCTGGGGCAGGAACGAGAGCAGCAGCCGCTCGGTGGTGTCGGTGTTGCCCGACATGGTGCCCGAGCTCGAGATGGTGGTGACGAACTCGGTGAGGAGCTGGTCGAGCATGGTGGGGGTGATGGGCCCCAGCCGCACCATGGCGCGCGAGAGCACGCGGATCTCGACCTCGTCGAGATCCTCCCAGATGGGCTTGCCGTGGTCCGGCCCCAGGGCGAGCAGCAGCGCGGCGGCCTTTTCGGCGCCGGTCATCTCGCGGTGATCGGCCTCGTTGCCGACGACCAGGCCCTTGCGGAGCGTGTCCGGCAGGCTGGTCCGTGGGGAGTCGAGCGCGCTCATGCGGCCTCGCCCAGCCAGTCACGCACGATCAGGCTCGCCTGCTTGGGCTGCTCTCCGACGAGCTCGCCCACCATGCGGATGGTCTTGACCTGGGTTTCGCCCATGGAGCGGGCCTGCTCGAGGAGGGCCGCGGACTGGTCCTCGCGGGTGGAGGGATCGGTGTCATCGCCCGTGTCGGAGCCGGTGGTGGCGGGCAGCGCTCCGTTGGAGGGCAGGGCCAGGGGCCGGGATTCTGGCGCGAGGACCCGGGAGATCAGGGGGCGCATGACGAAGACGACCAGAGCCAGGCCGATCAGAAGCGTCACGGCAAGCTCGATCAGGCGCATCAGGTCATAGCGGGTGAAGTCGAAGAGCCCGGGTTCGGTGGTCCCCATCTGCAGGTCCGGGCGCTGGGCGAACTGCATGTTGACCACTTCGATCTGGTCGCCGCGGGTCTGATCGTAGCCCATGGCCGAGCGCACCAGCGCGGCGATCTGTTCGATCTGCTCGGGCGTGCGCGGCTCGTAGATCGGATTGCCGGCGTCATCATAGGTGTAGACCCCGTCCACCACCACGGCGACCGAGAGCCGCTCGACCCCGCCCGCGTCCCGGGTCGTGGTCTCGGTGGTGCGCGAGATCTCGTAGTTGTAGGTTTCCTCAAGGGTATTGGACAGCTGGCTGGTGCCGTTGCCGTCTGCCGCGTTCTCCCCGGTGCCGGGCAGCTCGTTGGCGACGGTGACCTGACCCATCATGGCCGAGCCGTTCGATTCATCCCCGGATTCGCGAAGCTGGGAGGAGCGGACCACCTGGCTTTCGGGATCGAAGATTTCCGAAGTGCGGGTCGAGCGGTCAAGGGCAAGGTCGGCGGAGACCTGAACGCGAGCCCGGCCCGAACCCACCACATTGGCCAGAAGCTCCTCGATGCGGGCGCGCAGCCGGTTCTCGATGGCCACGGCGCGCTCCTCGGCCATCTGGGCGCTGGCGATGGTGTCCTCGCCATTGGCGCCCGAGGCCAGAAGCGTGCCCGAATCATCGACCACCGAGACGGCGCCCGGGGTCAGCCCTTCGATGGCCGAGGCGACGAGGTGCTGGACGGCGCGGATTTCCCCGCCCGAAAGCTGACCGCGCACCGACAGGACGATCGAGGCGGAGGGCTCGCGGGTTTCGCGGCGGAACAGTTCGCGCTCGGGCAGAACGAGATGGACGCGGGCCGAGCGCACGCGGGCGAGGGACCCGATGGTGCGGGCCAGCTCGCCCTCGAGCGCGCGGACGTGGTTGATGTTCTGGACAAAGCTGGTGGCGCCCAGGGTGCTCTGGTCGTCAAAGAGTTCGTAGCCGAGCTGGCCGCGGCGGGGCAGGCCGTTTTCGGCGAGCGCCATGCGCGTGGTGGTGATCTGGTCGCGCGGCACGAGGATGGTGTCGCCTTCGCCGCGAAGCTCGTGGACCATGCCCATGGCGTTGAGTTCGGAGATGATGGCGGCGGAATCATCGAATTCGAGCCCGGTATAGAGCGGGGCCAGTTGCGGCGTGGTCGAGCGCACGATGATGAACGCGAAAAAGCCCAAAAGCATGGCCGCAACAACGGCCATTGCGGCGATCCGGCCCACACCGAGCCGTTGCACAAGTTCCCCCAGTTGAGTCACGCGAGCCCCTTTTGCCTACTCTCCCGGACCGCTTCGCCCCCGAAGCACCCCGAATGGGCAAAATATGCCTAGCGTATGGTAAACAAGGTCTTAACCAACCGGTAACGAGTGGGGAAATCAGGCAGAAATTGCCGGGTGATCCGTCATGGCCGGCGCAAAACAAAACCCGCCGCCCTTGCGGGCAGCGGGTTTCGGGTCATTTTATTCCGCGGGAGAAGCCCGGCGATCGTTCAGCCTTCGCGATAGTGCTGTATCCAGGTGGTGCGCAGACCGGCAAGACCGTGCTTGTCGATGGCAGCCTGCCAGTTGAGGAACTCGTCAACGCTCAGCGTATAGCGTTCACAGGCCTCCTCGAGGCTCAACAGACCGCCGCGCACCGCAGCGACGACTTCCGCCTTGCGGCGGATAACCCAGCGTTTTGTGTTGCTGGGTGGCAAGTCCGCGATGGTCAGCGGACTGCCATCGGGACCGATCACATACTTCACGCGCGGACGCATTTGTACGGTCATTTTACTCTCTACTCAACCTGACCATATCGTCCCCAAGACTAACGCCACTGGCTTAAAAATTGGCTAAGGGGAAACTTACAGGACGTTAAGATATTGAGCAGAATGCCAAAAAGCCGTCCCAATAGGACGGCGTTTGACTCAAGGACGATTGCGGTGCCCAGAAAAAGCCACAGGCGGCGGGTTCAGGACCCGCCGGAGACCGGGGTGGACTGGACCGTTGTCACCGCAGAAAGCGGCAGGCGCAGGCCGCTGACGGTCAGGTAGGGTTCGGCGCCCGAGACGTCCACAGCTTCCACGATGCCCATCATCTGGGTGGTGGCCGGCACCAGCGCTCCCGAGGAATTGCGGGCGTCGATGGTGACCGTATACCGGCCCAACGGCATGGTCTCTCCGGACGAGGACTGGCCGTTCCAGCCATAGCGCCCGGTTCCCGCCTCGAGCGAGACCTTTTCGGTAAAGACCGTGTTGCCCGCCTGATCGCGCACGGTGATGGTGGTGTTGGGCGCCGGCTCGTCGATCCGATAGAGCCAGGCGGCGCCCTCTTCGGTGAGATCGGTAGTGGCACCGGACGCGGTGACGGTCTTGCCGATATAGGAGACGGCCTGGGCGTTGTTGGCGTTCTGGCCCGAAAGCATCATGGCTTCGAGGAACTCATTGGTCTTGAGCGCCTGCTCCACGGAGGTGAACTGGACGAGCTGGGCGGTGAACTCGTTGGAATCGAGCGGCTCGAGAGGGTTCTGGTTCTTGAGCTGGGCGGTCAGCAACTGCAGGAAGGTATCGAAGTTTTCCGCAATGGTCTGCCGGTTGCCCGACATGCCCGATGCGGAGGCTCCGCTTACGCCGTCAATCATCATCTACACCCAAAGGTTCACGGCATCGAGGCGCGCATAGCCCCGATAGGCGAGGGCAGGGATCTGCCCGGTTTCGGTCTGTGCTCCCGCGATCACCGGGCTCGGGGCGCCGGGGTCGGGAGCGTTCTTGTCGCGCTGGGCGGGATTGCCGTCCCCGCCAAGGGAGAATTCGAGATCGGTCTTGCTGCCATCGAGCCCCGCATCGGCGAGGGCCTTTTCCAGCATGCGCTGGTCGCGCTGGAGCAGGTCGAGGGTTTCCGAGCGCTCCACGGCGAGCCGGGCGACGACATTGCCCGACTGGTCCATTTCGAGCCGGACGTCGATGCGCCCGAGCTCGGACGGATTGAGCCGGATCTCGAACCGGGTCAGCCCGTTCTGGGCGTGGCGGGAGATCTCGACAGCGACATGGGGCAGGTTGATCTGCGGTTCGGGACGCATATAGGCCGCCGGGACGGGGCGGGCCGGATCGAGCCCGGCGGGCGGGGTGGGCTGGGGCTGAAGCCCCGGCGTGAGGGTCAGCCCGTCGGGCATTTCCCCGGCCGCAGGGGCGGTGGATGCAACTGCGGCTGCTGCTGCGGCGGCGGTGCCATTGGCGGGCCCGGTGGGTGCAGCCGGTGGCTGGGGTGCGCTCTGGGGACCCGATTGCGGGCGCTGGGCGACAGGCTCGAGCGCGGGCAGGTCGCGGGCCGGACGATCGGGGGAGGCCTGGGGGGGCGCCTGTGCCGCGTCGGTGCGCTGACCGGGGGCGGCGGCCTCGATGGCCTCGATCGGGTTGGCGCGGGTCTGGCTCGCAAAGACGAGCTTGCGGGTGTCGGCGTCCGGCGCTGCGTCCGCGGCGGCGGCCTGGAGCGCGGCGGAAAGGGCATCGAGGCCGCGCGAAAGGCCGGCCAGCCGGGTCGCGAGCTCGGGAGCGCCTTCGCGCAGGGCTTCGGCCATGCCCGTGATCTGGCGGGAGATCGCCTCGAGGATCTGGGCGGGGCCGGCCTCGGGGTCGAGGTCGAGATCGAGCGCGGCGCCGAGCTCCTGGAGGGCGGCGAGAAGGTCAGTGTCCGGCGCGGTCGATTCCCCGGTGCCCAGCAGGTTTTCAAGCTCAGCGATGAGCCCGGCGAGCGGCGCGGCGGTATCCGGCGAGAGAGGCGCGTCCGGATTGGCGGGGTCATCGAGCTCGGAAAATCCGTCGAGCAGGGCCTTGAGGGCGGCGGCGAGGGCATCGGCGCCCGCGTTTTCTGTGCTGGCCGCGCCCGTGGTTCCCGTGCCGGCGGGGGCCGTAAAGAGCGCTGCCATGGCCTCGAGCCTGACCATGGGGCCGGCCTTCGAGCCGGTCGAGGCCACGAGGTCGACGAGCGCGCCAAAGCCGCCCGAGCCCGAAGACGCGGCGGAGGCGCCCTGCTGGGCGGCCGATTGGGCGCCGGGGGGCTTGGGCATGGCTGAAACGATCGAGATGGTCACGGTGTCGTGTGCCTGTCGCGGTTGTATCCGTTGAGCCCAATGCAAGAGCGGTGCCAAGCTCAGAGCAATGGCCAGGAGCCCCGCTTATCGGGCTTTGTGCGCCCGGCGTGGCGGCTGCGGCATCGCCGAGCCGGGGCGGATCTGCCGGGTGCGCGGCAAAATCTGCCCCATGGGAGGGGTGGGGGCGCGGCGAGCGGCCTGCACCGAGCACCTTGCACTGAACCGTGCCGAGGCGTAAAACGCGCGCCATCCGCTGGCCCTTGACCCCAACCGGATGAGAGAAAGATGACAAATTCACTTGGATTGGACCGCGCGCCGGCCGATACGCGCGTTGTCGTGGCCATGTCGGGGGGCGTTGACTCCTCGGTGGTGGCCGGATTGCTGGCCCGCGAGGGCTATGATGTCATCGGCATCACCCTGCAGCTTTACGATCATGGCGAAGCCACGTTCCGCAAGGGATCGTGCTGCGCGGGACAGGATATCCACGATGCGCGCCGGGTGTCGGCGGCGCTGGGGATTCCGCACTATGTCCTCGACTATGAAAAGCGCTTCAAGGAAGCCGTGATCGATCCCTTCGCCCGCAGCTATGCCAATGGCGAGACCCCGATCCCGTGCGTGTCGTGCAACCAGACGGTCAAGTTCGAGGATCTGATGACTGTGGCGCGCGACCTTGGCGCGGACTGTCTTGCGACCGGCCATTACGTGCGCTCAGGCGCGCTCGAGGGGCGCCGGGCGCTCTACCGGCCGCTCGACGGGGACAAGGACCAGACCTATTTCCTGTTCGCCACCACGCCCGAGCAGCTCGATTTCCTGCGCTTCCCGCTGGGCGAGAAGACCAAGGAGGAAACCCGGGCGCTGGCGCGCGAGATGGGGCTCTCGATCGCGGACAAGAGCGACAGCCAGGATATCTGCTTTGTGCCCAAGGGCTCTTATTCTGACGTTATCCGCAAGCTGATGCCCGAGGCCGAAATCCCCGGCGACATCGTGGATCGCGACGGCAAGGTTCTGGGCCGGCACAAGGGCATCATCCATTATACCGTGGGCCAGCGCCGGGGTTTGGGCATCGCGTCGGGCGAGCCGCTCTATGTGGTGCGGCTCGATGCGCGCACCCAGCAGGTGGTGGTGGGCCCGCGCAGCGCGCTGACGACCTATACGGTGCGGCTGCGCGATCTCAACTGGCTGGGCGGACGCCCGATCGAGGAGATGGCGGCGGGCAATGGGCTGGCCATCGAGGCCAAGGTGCGCTCGACGCGGGCGCCCCAGGAATCGGTGATCCAGGTGCGCGACGGCGAGGTCTATGTGACGCTGGTCGCGGGCGAGAGCGGGATCGCGCCCGGGCAGGCCTGCGTCTTTTATGCCGACGACACGCCGGGGGCCCAGGTGCTGGGCGGCGGGTTCATCGCCGAGGCGGTGCCGGCGGCGATGGTGACCTGACCGGCCTGTTGCCGAGGATCAGGGTGCGGTCTCGGCCCCGGTCTGGCTCTCGGTGAGCGGATCGGTTTCCTGGATGTGCCATTCGGTGAGCGTCGAGGTGATGGTGGCGCCGATCAGGATGAGGGCGAAGATCACCAGCACCACGAGGATGATCCTTTGCGTGCGATCTTCCCGCTTGTCTCTGTTGTCCTGAGCCATGGCTGAAATCGATCCGCTTGATGCTGGAAAAGGTGCGCGCAAGCCTGCATAAATCCTTTGCGGCTCCATTCCAAGCCGCCCGGGGCCCATGGAGGGGATGGCAGATGAAGCCGATTGCCGCAGTGCAGGGTTGGAGATTTCTGGCGGGTGCATTGACGCTGGGCCTTTTGGCAGGCGCGGGGTCGGCGGAAGCGCAGGACCTGCAAGCGGTGAGCCAGGAGGCGCTGGCAGAGGCCTATGGCTGCTATGGCCGGCAGTCGGGGATCTATGCGGTGCTGATGATGCGCGTCGACGATCGGATGGCTGCCAGCACCGAGGACCAGGACACCGCGCGCAGCATGGCCGCGGAGATGATCACGGACCAGAGCCCCATGGCCGACACGCTCGAGGATTTCGATGCGATCCTCGATTATCTGGAAGAGCACGCTGATGGGCTGAACCATGAGGCGGCCCGCGCGGTGTATGACCGCGCGGTGGCCCCGTTCGATGCGCTGATCGAGGATACGCCGCAAGCGCGTCTGGCCTTGCTCGAAGCCGAAGGCTTCGAGCCGGCCATGAGCGCGTCGTGTCAGAGCCGATTCGAGGAGCTGGGCGCGGTGGTCAGGGCCGATATCGCTAGCACCGAAGAATCAGAGGTTCCGTTCTGATCCGATCAGAACACGATATGCTCTAGTCGATCGGCTTGAGGCCCGCTTCGATGGCGGCGCGTTTCGGCTCGAGGAAGGGCGGCAGGGCAAGACCCTCACCAAGCGTTTCCATGGGCTCGTCCACGTCAAAGCCGGGGCCGTCGGTGGCGATCTCGAAAAGGATGCCATTGGGCTCGCGGAAGTAGAGCGAGGTGAAATAATAACGCTCGACTTCGCCCGAGCTGGGGATGCCGGCCCGCGCGGCGCGCTCGACCCATTTGTCGAACTGGTCCTTGTCCGGGGTGCGGAAGGCGATGTGGTGGACCCCGCCGGCACCGGGGCGGGCCGGGGAGAGGTTGGGCTCGAGAGCCACGTGCAGTTCGGCCGACGCGCCGCCCGGACCCATGGCAAAGACATGGATTTCGCCCTGGCCGTCTGTGGGCGCATGGGTGCGCACCTTGCGCATGTTCATCACCGTGGTCAGCACCGGCTCGGTGCGGCGCAGGTCGGGCACGCTCATGGTTATCGGGCCCAGGCCCTTGATCTGGCGCTCGGCGGGCACCGGGCTCTTGGCCCAGGGACGGGCGCCGCCGGCGCGGGTGTCGTTGACCAGCCGCAGGCGCTGGCCTTCGGGATCCTCGAAATCAAGGCTCATATGGCCGGCGCGCTCGGCAATGGCGCTGGTCGCCACGCCGTTGGCTTCGAGATGCTCCTTCCACCAGGCGAGTGCGGATTCGCCCTCGACGCGAAAGGCGGTGCGGACCACTGAATGGGTGCCGCGCCGCTCGGGCGCGGTGGGCCAGTCAAAAAAGGTGATGTCGGACCCCGGAGAGGCTTTGCCGTCGCCATAAAACAGGTGATAGGCGGTGGTGTCGTCCTGGTTGACCGTGCGCTTGACCAGCCGCAGGCCCAGAACCTTGGTGTAGAACCGCAGGTTCTCGCGCGCATTGGCGGTGATCGCGGTCAGGTGGTGCAGGCCGGTGAGATCCAGTGCCATTCCAGCGTCTCCAGAAAGTTCGTGTTCGGTGGATTCAACATAATGGGGAAGGGCGCGCGCGGAAATGGCTCCAATCCGAACGCATCATTCACCCTGGCCGAACGCTCGCGCGTTCGTGAGCGGCGCGCGCGCCCCGGGGCTTGCGCGATGGCGGATGGGAACATAGCATGAACATCATGGTCCAGCTTTCCCTCTCCCGCAAACTCGCGATCCTGTCCGATGCCGCAAAATACGATGCCTCATGCGCATCGAGCGGCACCGAGAAGCGTTCGGCCAAAGGCACACAGGGCATCGGCTCGACCGCGCCGGGGAGCGGGATTTGCCATTCCTACGCGCCGGACGGGCGCTGCATTTCGCTGCTCAAGATCCTTTTGACCAATTTCTGCATTTATGACTGCGTCTATTGCGTGAACCGGTCCTCATCGAACGTCGCGCGGGCCCGGTTCTCGGCCGAGGACGTGGTCGGGCTCACGCTCGACTTTTACAAGCGCAATTATATCGAGGGGCTGTTTCTCTCCTCAGGCATTATCCGCTCGCCCGACCACACCATGGAGGAGATGGTGCGGGTGGCGCGGTCGTTGCGGCTCGAGCACGGGTTCGCCGGCTATATCCACCTCAAGATCATCCCCAATGCCGATCCCGCCCTGGTCGAGGAAGCGGGGCGACACGCGGATCGGCTGTCCACCAATATCGAGATGCCCACCGACCAGGGGCTCTCCCGCTTTGCGCCGGAAAAACGGCCCGAGGAAATCCGCACGGCGATGGCAGGGGTCGCCCGACGCTGGCAGGCCGGGCGGGCCGACCCCAGGGCCAAGGCCAGGCCCGAGCGCTTCGCGCCGGGCGGGCAATCCACCCAGATGATCGTGGGGGCCGATCCGTCCAGCGACGCGACGATCCTGACCCGTTCGGCTTCGCTTTACGCCGGGTACGGGCTCAAGCGCGTCTATTACTCGGCGTTCTCGCCCATTCCCGACGCCAGCGCCAATCTGCCGGCGGTCCGCCCGCCTTTGATGCGCGAGCACCGGCTTTATCAGGCGGACTGGCTGCTGCGGTTCTACGGGTTCGAAGTCGAGGAGATCGTGGCGGGCGGCAGCGACGGGCTGCTCGACCTTTCGATCGACCCCAAGCTGGCCTGGGCGCTGACGGCCCGGCACCTGTTTCCCGTCGACGTCAACCGCGCCGACCGCGAGATGCTGTTGCGCGTGCCGGGGCTGGGCGCGCGGGCGGTGGACCGGATCGTGGCGACGCGGCGCCATCACCGGCTGCGGCTCGAGGATGTGCGGCGGCTGTGCGCGAGCCTTGCCAAGGTGCGCCCGTTCATCGAGGCGGCGGACTGGAGCCCGGGCGCGTTGACCGATTCGGGGACGCTGGCCGAAAAGCTCAAGCCCGCCCCGCAGCAACTGAGCCTGTTCTGATGCATGCGGTCACGCTCACCGCGCCCAATGATCTCGATCAGTGGCGCGAACCGGCAAGGCGGCTGCTGGCCGCGCGTGTGCCGCCCGATGCGGTCGACTGGCGCATGATCGGGCGGGAAGGGGGGCTTTTCGACGCGCTGGCGCCCGAGGGTGGCGGGGCGGCGGGGACGGCGCCGGTGCGCGTGCCGCGGCGCTTCTTGGAGCTTGCGGAGACGGCGATCTGCCACAGCGATCCGGGGCGCTTCGGCCTTCTTTATCGCATCGCCTTCCGGCTGCAGGCCGATCGCACGCTGCTCGAGGTGGCTTCGGACGCCGATGTGCGGGCGCTCGATGGCTTGATCAAGGCGGTGCGGCGCGACAGCCACAAGATGAAGGCCTTCGTGCGGTTCCGGGCGCTCGATGAGACCGGCGCGCAGTTCGCCGCCTGGTACGAGCCCGACCACTATGTGCTCGAGCGCACCGCGCCGTTTTTCGCCGAGCGGTTCGCGGGCATGGGCTGGGCGATCCTCACGCCTTATCGATCGGTGTTCTGGGACGGCACGGCGCTGGGGTTCGGGCCCGGGGCCAGGCGCAGCGACGTGCCCGAAACCGACGCCATGGAAGACGTGTGGCGGACCTATTTCCGCTCCATTTTCAATCCCGCACGGCTCAAGGTGAAGGCGATGACCGCCGAGATGCCCAGGAAATTCTGGCGCAACCTCCCCGAAGCCGATCTCGTTCCCGAACTGATCCGACAGGCGCAGTCGCGGGAGGCAGAGATGATCGCGCGCAAGGGCACCGAACCTCCAAGGCGTCACGCGAGAATGGTCGCGCGCAAGGCGGAGGGAGAACCCTCCGTGCCGGCGGGTGAGGATTTCGCAACACTTGAGGATGCGAGGGCAGCGGCACAGGCGTGCCAGCGCTGCCCGCTGTTCGAGAACGCCACCCGGACGGTGTTCGGGGAGGGGAGCGCGGATGCGCCGATTATGGTGATCGGCGAGCAGCCGGGCGACAGCGAGGATCTGGCCGGGCGGCCCTTTGTCGGGCCGGCGGGGCGGGTGCTCGACGCGGCGATGGAGGAGGCAGGGTTCGAGCGGGCCAAGGCCTATGTGACCAATGCGGTCAAGCACTTCAAATTCGTGCCGCGCGGCAAGCGGCGGTTGCATCAGAAGCCCGATGGCGGTGAGATCGCCGCGTGCCGGTTCTGGCTGGAAAAGGAGATGGCGCTGGTGCGCCCGCGCGTGGTGCTGGCCCTGGGCGCCAGCGCGGCGCAGGCCCTGCTGGGGCGCACGGTGACGATCTCGAAGGTGCGCGGCAAGCCGCTGGCCCTGCCTGACGGGACGCCGCTGATGGTGGCGGTGCACCCCTCCTATATCCTGCGCCTGCCCGACCCCGCGGCGGCCGAAGCGGCGCGTGCCGGGCTGGTGGCCGATCTGGCAGCGGCATGGTCCATGGCCATGGACCATGGGGAACGCGCACAGCCGCTTGACACGGGTCGGCGCGCTCCCTAATAAGCGCCAAGTCGCCGCTCGGCGACGCGCCCGGCCGGCTCCTTTGTGAAGCTGGCTCGCCAGGGGCGGAGTAGCTCAGTTGGTTAGAGCAACGGAATCATAATCCGTGTGTCGGGGGTTCAAGTCCCTCCTCCGCTACCACTAATCCCCCCGACAGTGCTCGGTTGGTGCAAGAGTTCCGCCAGTTTCCCGTAGAGTTTGATCTTCGGCTTCGCCCTGTGAACCGGGACAATGACGACCTTGTCGATCAGGGCGCGGAGAGCTCCCAATGCTTCGGGCGGGCGCGTAGCATGCGCTGTCGCAATCCGATTACCCAGATCAGCCATCGTCTCGGCGTAGACGTCGGCCGCTGACTTGCTGAGCTGGATCGTGTCAGGTCCCTGCCAAGCCGCAAGTTGCCGCTCGATAGCCGCTCGCTCCTGCTTTAGATCGGCCAATGTCCGCACGACGTCCTGTTCCTCGACCACACCCTGGACGACGAGGTCGACAGCGCGCTTGAGTTGGGTCTCGATAGTCGCCATGCGCTTTTGGAGCGGTGCGCTGTCGTTGCCAAGCTCACTCCGGAGTTTTAGCACCTCAGCGTTGTATGCTGCCACAAACACTCTCAAGGCCTCTTGGCCTCTGAGCTCGCGGACGAGACCATCGATCACTCGATGTTCAATCTCGTCGAGGTAGACTGCGGAGCGGGACGCGCATGCGCCGCTTTCCTTGGCCGTGCTGCAGTGAATGCGAACCCGGCTGTGATCGTTGTCCTTCACGGACATGCCGCCGCCGCAGTGGGCGCACTTCAGCAGCCCCGAAAGCATGTGCTTGGGGCGGCGGTGGTGCGAACTGTGTCGCAAGCTCTTGCGCTCATTGCGTGCTTTCGCTGCATCGAATAGCGCTTCATCTACGATACGGAGGGCAGGAACCTCGACCCGCTTCCACTCTTCGGTTGGGTTGGTTCGCGAGACACGTTTCCCGGTGCTGGGGTCTTTCACCATCCGGACGCGGTTCCAGACGATTTCGCCAGCATAGATCGGATTTCGTAGTATGCCGTATCCGCGAGCGGCGCTGCCGTTCAGCGTAGAGGCGTTCCAGTGTTTAGCCGTCCTCGGTGGGTTCACACCATCGTGGTTCAGGCCGTGCACAATCTCTCTTGGCGGAGAGCCGCTCACATACTCCTGGTAGATGCGCCGGACAATCTCTGCTTCCTCTTCATTGATGGTAAGTTCGCCAGGGCTGCCTGGCAGCGCATTGTAACCATATGCAAGCCCTCCGGCGTGACGACCGTCGGCTACGACGCCAGCCAGACCTCTCCTGACCTTGTGGGCCAGATCCTTTAGGAACATGGAACTGATGAGGCCACGGAGCGCGATATCGACTTCACTTGCGACGCCGTGGCCTGTCGCCTCGACCGTCACTCCAAGAAATTCCAACTGCTTGTTCAGGTTGGCCAAGTCTCCAAGATCTCGGGAAAGGCGATCCAGTGCCTCCACGACGATACAGTCGAACTTTCCGGTGGCTGCGTCGACCATCAACGCTGCCAGGCCATCTCGGCCATGGAGGGACGCGCCGGACTTAGCACTGTCCGAGTAGTTCGCGACCACCACGTATCCCTGGCGACGAGCATACTCATTGCAGTGAGCGAACTGGTCTGTGATCGAACGCTCACGTTGCAGGTCGCTCGAATACCGTGCGTAAACAGCAACCTTACGCATGGCGTCCACGAGTCGCTCGCACTTCACGTCGTGCTGCATCTCTTGCAAGGGCCTGCAACAGCTCAACGAGCTCTGGTGCAAGACGATGACCACCAGCTGTCGAGATCCTACTGGAGCGAGGCAGAGCGTATTCAATTTTCTGAGCTGCGAACATGAACATCGGGCAAAAACCGTATCGGGAGGCGACACTGCATTTATAGCAATTGTCCGACTGAGCTGCTGCAGGGATGCGGCTTTTTTTTTGTTAGCGCGCCATACGAATTGTCGAATCGTCTCTCGCTCTTGCTTGGTATCGGCGCAAGTAGCCATGTAAACGAGCACTCACGCCGAGTAGACGGCGTTAATCAGGAAACGGGACTCGGCCGCTTGCCCCTATCCGCGAACGAGGTCATCGTCGTCAACCTGCTCGCCGAGGTCAGCAGCGACGCCCCGGAACTGCTCGAGCGCGGCCTCTAGGTTCTCGAGGATCTCCGCGGCCAGCACGTCAGGCTCGGGCAGGCTGTCGATGTCTTCGAGGCTGTCGTCCTTCAGCCAGAAGATGTCGAGGTTCAGCTTATCCCGCTGGGCGAGTTCCTCGTAGCTGAAGCGCCGGAAGCGTTCGGTTTCCTTGCGTTCATGGTAACAGTGGACGAAGTCGTCGAAGTCGGCACTCGTGAGCCGCTTTGTCTTCAGCGTCTTGTGGACATTCGTCCGATAGTCATAAACCCAGAGTGCCTTCGTCTGGACCTCGCGCGAGGCGGGACGCTTGTCGAAGAACAGCACGTTCGCCTTCACGCCGGGGCTATACCAGATGCCGGTCGGCAGGCGCAGCAGGGTGTGGAAGTTGAATCCCTCCAGGAGCCGCTTGCGGATGCCCTCACCGGCCCGCCCGGCCTCGAACAACACGTTGTCGGGCAGCACCACGCCCGCGCGGCCGTTCGCCTCCAGGATCGTCATTATGTGCTGGAGGAAGTTGAACTGCTTGTTCGAGGTGGTGAATTTGAAGTCCTCGCGCTCGTAGTTCTCGCGCTCGGTCGTGACCGTGCCGTCCTCGCCGACAACCTTGTAACTCGACTTCTTGCCGAAGGGCGGGTTCGTGAGCACGATCTTGAAGCGGTCCCCGCCGTCGTTCGCCAGCGCGTCCCCCTGCACCACGGGGCTTCCCCCGTTGCCGATGCCGTGAAGATAGAGGTTCATCGCGCAAAGGCGGACCACTTCGTCCACGATGTCGACGCCGGTGAATGAGGTATGGCGCAGGGAGCGCAGCTTCTCGCGGTCCTGGGTCTGGGTCTTCATGTGGTCATAGGCCGCCAGCAGGAACCCCCCCGTGCCGCATGCCGGGTCGCAGACTGTCTCGCCGATCTTGGGGTCGACGCATTTGACGATGGCCTCGATGACCGGGCGCGGGGTAAAATACTGCCCAGCGCCAGACTTCACCTCGGAGGCGTTGCGCTCCAGAAGCCCTTCGTAGATCTCACCCTTCACGTCGACCTGCAGGCCGATCCAAGGTCCTTCCTTGTCGATCAGGCTGACGATGCGCTTCAGCTTTGCCGGGTCGGACAGCTTGTTCTGGGCCTTACGGAAGATTGTGCCGATCAGCCCGTCTTCGCGGCCCAGCGCCTCGAGCGTATGGCGATACTGCAGCTCCAGCGCGTCGCCGTCCTTGTTTGCGGTCTGCGCCCAGCTCCATTGCGGGGGGATGGCCGACGTCTCGCCCAGCAGGTCTTCGCGCTCTTGGTCCATCTTCAGGAACAGAAGGTAGGTGATCTGCTCGATGTAGTCGCCATAGGACACGCCCTGGTCTCGCAGGACATGGGCATAGTTCCAGACCTTGGAGACAAGCTGTTCGTTCGTCATGCGCGGATCCTTCGTCTTGTTCCTCCCGGCGCGGCGGCGCGGGTTTCCTTGATCCGCGCGAGCAGAGCGGCGGCGGGCTCGTCAGTGGGGTCCTGGGGGACGAGACGGCCTGCGAAGGCGTCCTTCAGGATGGACTGGCGCAGGGCGGCGGAGCGGGCGAGTTCGGTTTGGCAAGTTTTCAAGCCTGCGATCTCGCGCGACGATTCCTCGGCGACTCTTTGGGCAATCTCTTCCTGTTCGAGCCGTGGTGGCAGCGGAACAGGTGTCGCTTCCACATCACCTTGGTTGATGCTGGCCTGGTTCACAGCGTGCTTGCAGTTCTTTATCAATCTCTTTCGACCCAAATCACTGGTCAAATAGAGATTCAGATATTCTCTGCTGATCTGGTCGCTCACCGAAAACCTCATCATATTCGACTCGAATATCGCCCCCTCGTATTCGAACGGCAAAAGAGTCGTCTTTCCCAGGTGGGACACGCTGTTCACGCGGTTCACCACAAAATCACCATGGCGCAAGCAATATTTATCGCAGTCTTCTGCCTCGGCGGCGACGAGTCGAAGTTCCTGCACGGGTCGAAGCCAATCAACCTGATAGTCGTCAATCCTAAGTATCGGAGTTCCTGTGCCGTATATTGACTGCGGCAAATACAGTCCGTTTTGGGGGCCTTTCGATATGAGAGCGCCAAGCGATGTCCAAACCCACCCCTTCGGCAGTTCTGGCAGGTCGGTCGTGTCGGGGCCGGTGGGTTCCTTGTATTTGCCCCGGCCGTCCCAGGTTTCGCGGCGGGTTTGCAGGATGCGGGCGAGCAGGTCTTGGCCTGGTTCCAGGCGGTGGGCGTTCTCGGCGCGCCAGTCGACGGTGAGCTGGCCGGTGACGGCGGCCTTCAGGACGGATTGGCGATAGCGTGCGAGCAGTTTCTGCACGTCGCGCAGCGCCTCTTCGCCCTTGTCCAGCCGGGCGAACAGCGTCTCGATCTTCTCAACGATGCGGAGCTGTTCGTTGAGGGGGGCGACGGGAATTTCGTGGCTATTCAGGATTCCCTTTGAAATCGCGCTAAAAGTGGTTCCCGTGCCTTTTGCTGCGAGCACTTGTTCGCTTAGAGTCGGTTTCGAAACTCATGACTGGCGGGCCAGTCGCCTCACGAGGAGCATGACCGAGGCGGCGTAAAGGAAGGTGGCTGCTGAATTGATGGTGGCCTCGAAGTCCTTTGCCAGGCGCCGGTTGCGGCAGATCCACGCAAAGAAGCGCTCGACCACCCATCTGCGTGGCAAGACGGCAAAGCCGACCTGATCCGGGGGCTTCTTGACGATTTCGACGATGATGTTGGTGGCGGTGGTCACGCGCTCATGATTGTAGCCGCCATCGGCCCATACATGTTTGATGAAGGGGAGCAGAGGGCGCGAGATCTGTAGCAGTGGTCCGCCGCTGTCTCTGTCCTGGATGTCGGCCGGATGCGGCTCGACCAGTAGCGGCCGCCCATCGGTATCGACCAGTGCATGGCGCTTGCGCCCTTTGATCTTCTTTCCTGCATCGTAGCCACGCGGGCCGCCGGCTTCGGTGGTTTTGACGGATTGGCTGTCGATTATGGCTGCGGACGGACTGGCCTCGCGGCCGGCGCGCTCACGGTCCATCATGACCAGGGCATGGTTGATCTTCTCAAAGACCGAGCCGTCGCGCAATGCGGCGAACCACCGATAGACGGTCGGCCAAGGCGGAAAGTCCGAGGGTAGGAGACGCCAAGTGATGCCGCCGCGCAGGACGTAGAAAATTGCGTTGATGATCTCGCGCATCGGCCAGGCCCGGGGCCGCCCCGTTCTACAGGCCGCAGGCAGGTGCGGCTGGATCAGGCGCCACTCCACGTCCGTCAGATCGGTCTGGTATCGCGTGGCACGACGGTTATGCTGTTCACGGGTGGTCGGGGTCCACATGACATTCTCCATGCAGGTCAGCAAACCGCTTGGAATCATGCCAACCTCGACCGCTCAACCCCTTTCGAAACGGCCTCT